>CAVQKF010000006.1:0-327947 GCA_963712955.1 uncultured Actinomycetota bacterium
CCCGTTGCTGCCGGCGGCCCTGGGCCTCTACCCGACCGCGGTGGGCCGTCTGCTGCACGGACTGGCCCTCGCCGGGCAGGCTCGCATGACCAACGGTGACGAGCACGTCCGCCTGCTGTCCGAGCTCGATGACGTGACGCGGTGGCTGGCCGCCCGCGCCACGGACGCGCCGGACAACTTCCTGCACCTGCTGCGGTTGCTCGAGGCCGAACGGGCCTGGGCGGCCGGCGACTTCCGTGCCGCTGTCCTCGCCTTCGACGCCGCGCTTCGCCAGGTAGCCGGATGACAACGGCCCTGGCACCGGGCCCTGATCGCCGAACGTGCGGGCCGCTTCTACCTCGCCCAGGGCGTCGACACACCGGCTCGGACCTTCTCACCCAGGCCCGCCACGAATACGCCGCCTGGGGCGCGACCGCGAAAGTCGCCCAGCCGGACTGGGCCTACCCTGCCCTGCGGCCACCAGCCGATGCGATGGCCGGCGGCCCCGGCCCGCCCGCCGGTCTTCCCGGGCGTCGCGCCACGGTTACGACCGGAACAATCGACCTGCTCGGCATCCTGTCCGCGTCGCAGGCGCTGAGCTCGGAGACGAGCATCGACCGGCTGCACGCCCGCGTTGCCGAAGTGCTCAGGGCGATGACCGGCGCCACCGACGTACAGCTGCTGCTGTGGGACGAAGACCGGCAGGACTGGCTGCTGTCGGCCTCAGGCAGTGGCACCGTCACGGTCGGCGTCGGCCCGGTCAGCGGCACCGCCACCAACGCGCGGGACCGATGTCGGTGCTGCGTTACATACAGCGGACACGGGAACCGCTGGTGGCAGGCGACGTCACCCGCGACGACCGATTCGCACGCAATCCGTACTTCGCCGGCGTTGGCTGCTGCTCGCTGCTGGCGCTGCCCGTCCTGAGCCGGGGAGTGCTGCGGGCGGTCCTGCTGCTGGAAAACCAGCTCATCCGCGGCGCGTTCACCACCGGACGGCTGGATGCGGTCAAGCTCATTGCTGGCCAGCTCGCCGTCTCCCTGGACAACGCCCAGCTGTACGCCGGGTTTCGCCTGATCGCCGAGGAGCAGGCCGCGCTGCGGCGGGTGGCGATGCTGGTGGCCCGGGCGACTCCGCCGGAGCAGGTGTTCGCCGCGGTCGCCGAGGAGGTTGGCGGGCTGCTGGAGGTCGACTACACAATCCTGATCCGGTCCGATCCGGAGGACATGATCACGGTCGTCGGCGCGTGGACTGCCACCGGCGTCGCCCCGCCGAGCCCGGTCGGCAGCCGGTTCGAGCTCGGCGGCCGGAACGTGAGCACGCTGACGCTGGGGACGGGTCGGCCCGCCCGGCTGGACGCCTACGTCGACGTCACGGGCAGCATCGGGAACACTGGCGCTCACGACTGGGGTTTCCGCTCGTCGGTGGGCGTGCCGATCAGCGTCGAGGGGCGGCCGTGGGGCCTCATCCTCGTGGCCTACACCCGAGACCAGCAGCTGCCGGCCGATACCGAGGCGCAGCTAGCCGGCTTCACCGAGCTGATCGCGACCCCGATCGCCAACACAGACGCCCGCGTGGAGCTGGGAAGCTTCGCCGAGGAGCAGGCGGCGCTGCGCCGGGTGGCGACGGCCGTGGCGCGGGGGCCCCGCCGGAGAAAGTGTTCGCCGCGGTCACCGAGGAGGCCGGGCTGCTGCTGAGGGTCGACTACACGGTCCTGAGCCGGTATGACGCCGACGGCCTGGTGACGGTCATCGGCGCGTGGACCAGCAATGATCCCGGGCGCTCGCCGCTCACTGGCCTTCGGCTGAAAGCCGAGGGGCGGAACATACACACGCTGGTATCCGGAACGGGCCGCGCGGCTCGGATCGACGACTACGACGCCGCTTCGGGGGCGTTCGCCGACGTCGCCCGCGACTGGGAGTACCACGCGTCGGTGGGCGTGCCGATCCGGGTCGAGGGCCGGCTGTGGGGTGTCGTGAGCGTGGGATCCCGCTCCGAGCCGCTGCCACCCGGCACCGAGGCGCGTTTGGGCGGGTTCACCGAGCTGGTCGCGGCCGCGATCGCCAACGCAGAGGGCCAGGCCACGCTGGCCGCCTCCCGGGCGCGGATCGTGGCCACCGCCGACCAAACGAGGCGGAGGATCGAACGGGACCTGCGCGACGGCGCCCAGCAGCGACCGGTCTCCCTCGCCCTGCACCTGCGCGCGGCACAGGCGGCTGCCCGGCCCGAACCCGGCGAGCTGGGCACGCAGCTCGCCCGCGCCGTCGCCGAGGCCGCCGGCGCGCTAGAGGACCTGCGCGAGACCGCCCGCGGTATCCACCCGGCGATCCTGGCCCAGGGCGGTCTCCGCCCCGCCCTCAAGACACTCGCCCGCCGCTCCCCCATCCCCGTCGACCTGCGGATACATGCCAACGGGCGGCTCCCGGAACCGGTCGAGGTCAGCGCCTACTACATTGCCGCCGAGGCACTGACCAACGTGGCCAAGCACGCCCGCGCCTCATCCGTCAGCGTCCAGGTCAAGGTCGTCGGTGAGGTCCTGCGCGTCGCTGTCCGCGACGACGGCTGTGGCGGCGCCGACTTCACCGGCGGCACTCGCCTGGTCGGCCTCAAGGACCGCGTGGAGGCGATCGGGGGCCGGATCTTTCTCGACAGCCCGCGGGGAAAGGGAACCAGTCTGCGCGTGGAGCTTCCGATCACCGCCGCGAAAGGCGGCGTCACGATTCCCGACGTTCGCTTACCCGCGAACGCCCGGTTATCGGGGGATATACATCTTCGGTCGATCACGCACGGCATCATGCGGACCAAGAAGCCGGGACCGGGGCTTGCGCTGCTACGGTGCCTGGACTGCTTCAGAACTCGCCGCAGCTACTGTGACCTGCGACTTGGCCGGATCAACGATTGCAGCATGATCGCAGTTTGCGTCAGCCGGCATTCTGAGCCATCTCGTACTCGAGTGGAAGATCCACTGCGATGTGCGTCCCGGCCCCGTTAGCGCTGCAAATGCGGCTCGATCAGGTCGACGAGTACGGCCTGAAGGCTCGCTGCGAGCGCGGGCGAGGCGATGAAGCCGGGGACGGCGGTGGCGTCGGAGCGGTCACTCGGGCCATGCCGAGCTCCTGATGATGTCCACGAAGTCCGCACGCGTGAAGCCGGGCATGAAGTGCGCGAGTACGTCGTCGTTCATCGTTCCGAAGGTGGTGTCGGGGCGATCCTTCATCCCGTCGTAGAAGGCCTGCAGGATCTCGTTCTTGAAGTCCGGTCGTGGGTGCGCCGCCACAACGGCCGCGACCTCCTTAGCCGTGATCTGGTCGAGGTCGAACCCCAGCACGTCGGCCTCGACGCCGAGGCTGACGAGTGCCGTCTCCGGCTCCAGGTGGCTGGGGACGCCCGGGGTGGTGTGTAGCGCGATGCCCAGCCACACGGCGCGGGCCTTCGCGGCGCTGCGGCCGTGGTCGAGCAGAAACTCTCGCGCCAGGTCGGCGCCGTCGATCTCGAAACGCTGGTCGGTGCTCCGGTAGCGCTCGGTCAGGCCGAGGTCGTGGAACATCGCGCCGACGTAGAGCAGTTCGGGGTCGGCCTCGATCCCGCGGTAGCGGCCCTTCAGGGTCGCGAAGAGGAACACCCGGCGGGAATGGTCGAACAACAGCGGGGTGCTGTTTTTGCGGACCAACTCGGTGGCCTCGCGGGCCAGCTCGGTGTCCGGGATGTCGACCCCGGCGATCGTCTCGGTCATGTGCTGCGCCTTTCACGTAGGGCTTCGCTGTACGTGCATGTTCCGTCCAGTCACTGGGCCAACGTGGCTGGACGTGCCTCTAGCCTGACGTTCACTGTGCGCATGGCGCATCACGGTCAACCGCCATCGTGGTCTGGCTGCTATCCCCAGTCCTCAAGTACCGGCTAGCAGTAATGCGCCGCACCTCCGGCGCTCGGGCTTCCCCCCTCCGCGATGGTCGAGGCCACGCCCACGACCGTCAAGCTTCATGACCCCGGCCCCGGCAGGCGGCTGACTCGGCTACCGGTCAGCGGGGGGAGGATCTGGGCGCTGGCTGCAGGTCGCCCGGCGCGTCTCAGACGTAGGGTGAAAAGGCAGGCAGCCGAAAGGACCCGGAGACCGAGGCAGGAGCCGACGCCGCATGACCGATCCCACCCGCCGGCCCGAGCGCGCCGCGCACGACGAGCAGGAGCCCGCATACGACCCCGAGCTTCTCCAGTTCGCGGCGAAGATCTTCAACCTCGCCCGCGAGGGCGGCACCGACACCCTGGCCGCCTATGTGGACGCTGGCGTTCCGGCCAACCTTTCCAACGACAAGGGCGACACCCTCGTCATTCTCGCCGCCTACCACGGCCACCCGCAGACGGTCACGGCGCTGCTAAAGCGAGGCGCCGACCCCGACCGCCCCAACGACCGCGGCCAGACCCCACTCGCGGGCGCCACCTTCAAGGGGGAACGGGCCGTGATCGATGCGCTCCTCGACGGTGGCGCCGACCCCACTGCGGGGACCCCGTCGGCCCTCTCGACCGCCCGGATGTTCGGCCAGGACGACCTGGCCGCGCTCTTCGAGAGCCGCTGACGGACGCGCGCTTTCTGGTGTCCAGTCCAGCTGGCAACCGTATCTGCCGTGCGGGCGCGCGGGTCACCCGTATCTGCCGTGCGGGCGCCCGGGTCACCCTGCTTGCGACTGCCAATCGGTGACCCCGCATGTGCGGTCGAGCAGCCCAGCGCCGCCGTGTTCGAGCAGGACGTGAGCTAGCCGCCGGCCGAGCGCGTCGCCGTCGCTGACCGCACCGGTGGCCTGCGCCCGGATCACCGAGGAGCCGTCCGGGGCGGCGATGAGGCCGGACAGGCGTACCGCCGGTTCGGCTCCGGCTTGGGCGGCCAGTTCGGCCAGGGCGCCGACCGGTGTGCTGCAGCCGGCGTCGAGCGCGGCCAGGAAGCCGCGTTCGGTGATGGCCGCTGCCCGGGTCGGTGCGTGGTCGAGGGTCCTGAGCTGGGCCGCGGTAACCGAGTCGTCGGTGCGGCACTCGACGGCCAGCACGCCCTGCGCTGGGGCGGGCATGAGCAGCGATGGGTCGAGGGGCGTGGCGACGGCGTCGAGCCGGCCGAGCCGCGATAGTCCCGCCATGGCCAGTACGAGGGCGTCTACCTCGCCGTCGGCGAGCTTGCGCAGCCGGGTGCCGACGTTGCCGCGCATCGGCACGATGTGCAGTGGGCGGCCGGTGGCGCGCAGCAGGGCAGCCCGCCGGGGTGACCCGGTGCCGATCCGCGCTCCGGGAGGCAGTGCGTCGAGGCTCGTCCCGCCCGGCCAGATCAGCGCGTCACGCGGGTCCTCGCGGGCCGGGAACGCCGCCACCTGTAGCCCCGGTACCGGCGCTGTCGGCAGGTCCTTGCCGGAGTGGACGACGACGTCGACCGCGCCGCGCAGCAGCGCCGCGCGCAGGGTGGTGGTGAACACGCCGGTCGTGCCGAGCCGCTCGATCGGCGCGGCCGACTCATCCCCCGGCGTGGCCACCGTGACCAGGACGGCTGGCCGACCGCACCGCTCACGCAGCTGCCGGGCGACCCAGCCAGCCTGGGCCAGCGCTAGCGGACTGCCGCGGGTGCCCAGCCGCAATGGACGGTGGTGCGGGGAGGTCATGTCGTGGCCTCATCCGTTGTGAGCTCGAAAAGCTGAGTGAGCGCGTCGAGGTACACCGGCCCTTCCGGGCCGGTGGAGAACTCCTTGGCCCGGACGGTCGGCCGGTGCAGGACCTTGCGGAGGATGCGGTGAACGGTGGCCGCCGTCTCGGCCCGTTGCTCCTCGCTGAGCTCCGGCAGCCGATGGTGCAGCCGGGCTAGCTCGGCGTCCGCGAACTGCCGGATCTGTGCGTGCATCGCGGCGATGACGGGCGCCGCTGCCGCTTGGTCCCGCCGGTCCATATACCCGGCGGCTTCGGCGGCGACAATGGCGCGGACCTGGGGGATCTGGTCCGGTACCGCTCGGTCGGCCAGGTGCCGGCCAAGTGCGGTGAGGTCGACGAGCTTGACCCCGGCCAGCCGCCCCACGGCAGCGTCCACATCGGGCGGCATGCCCAGGTCGAGCACGAACAGCGGCCTGCTGCCAGCCTGAGCCCGGGCCGCCCGCACCGGCCCCGCGCCCACGACGGGTCCGGCGGCCCCGGTGGCCGTGATCAGCAGGTCGGCGGCGGTGAGCAGGGCAGGCACGTCGCTGGCCGGCAGGTGCCTGGCGCGCAGCGCCGCGGCCACCTCCGCGGTCTTCGCCGCGTTACGGCCGGCTACCGACAGCCGCGCGACACCGGCCTTGCGCAGGAGCCGCGCCGTGAGCCTGCCCGTGCTGCCAGTCCCCAGGACCACCGCATGGCGGCCGGCGAGGCCGCCCAGGTGCGCGGCGGCCATGTCCAGGCCGGCCCGGGCCAGCGAGATGCCCTCGGTGCCGATCGCGGTCTGCGTGCGGGCCCGCTTGCTGGCCCGCAGCGCCGCGTCGATCAGCCCGATGATGGCAGGGCCGGTGGTTCCCGCCGCGGCGGCCGCGCGAGCCGCGGCCTTGATCTGGGCGACGATCTGCTCCTCACCGATGGCCATCGAATCCAGCCCGCAGGCGACGGAGAACAAATGCTCGGCGGCCGCGCCGCCGACCCGGATGCGGGCCATCCGCAGGACCTCACCGGCCAGAAGTTGCGCCCGGCCGGCCATCAGGCTCACGACAGCCCGGCTCACTTGTTCGGCCGGGCCTGACGCGGCCGCGTAGACCTCCACCCGGTTGCAGGTGGACAAGACGGCGACCTCGCCGATGGACGGCACTGTGTGCAGCCGGGTTAGCACGTCGCCCAGCTCAGCCGAAGGGACGGCAAGCCTCTCGAGTATGTCGGCGGGAGCGAACCGGTGGGACACGCCGACGTTCACGATCGTCATCGCGGTGACCGCCCAGTCTCAGGATTTTCGCGTTCGGGCCGTGGCCGGAGCCCGGCCGGTGACCTCACGATCAGCTCGCGAAGGCAAGCGACCGCAGTCCGGGAGCCGGGGTCGTCGACGGCGCCGGGTAGACCGTGTTGATCGTCGCCAGCGCCCACCTCATCCTGGCTACCGCAGTGTCCGGGTGGTCACCGAACTCGCCGGCCACCCGTGCGGCACAGCCACGGACACCCAGCCGCTGCAGCGTCGCCGCGACGGCGCGACAGATCTGGTCGGGGGAGGGCGACCCGGAGGGCTGCAGGGCCGACACGAACAGCGCCTCGGCCCGGACCGGCTCGAACGTGCCCGGCATCTCCCGTCCGGGAAGCGATCGCTTCGTACCCAGAATCTCCGCCATCGTTCCTGCCTCGCTTCCTTCCACCTTTGCGGCTTACTAGCGTGTGCGCCGCATGTGTCCAGCTTCGCGGCCAGGCCCGCCGGTGTCTTCGCGGCCAGCGCCCAACCCGGCTACCGGCCAGCAGGAATCGCAGCACTCCGGTCAGCAGCACATCGCCCGCCGGAGCATGACCCGCGGCGCACGCCGTCCGCCGGCCATCGGCTATTCGCCGGGGATGTCCACGGGGACGTTCATAGTTAGGCTTTTCCCGTGAGCGCGCTACGGCGCCGGCGCCCCGGCGCAGCGGCATGGCTGCCGCCGGGTGCGGGCTCTGGCGGCCCGGTGGCTGAGCGTGCCATCTGTCTTCGCCAGTGGGGTGCGATCGTCCGGCCCATCCGCCGGCCAACGCCAGGGCGCCCGGGGGCCGCGACGGCGGAGGGGGTGCACTCCTTGTGACGGCTGGCTCGCCGGGTCGGTCCCGGGAGCACTGGATCGCCGAGGAGCAGGCCGCGCTGCGCCGGGTGGCGGTGCTGGTGGCGCGGGCGGCGTCGCCGGGTGAGGTGTTCACGGCGGTTACCGAGGAGGCCGGGCGGCTGCTGGGCGCCGGCCACGCGGCGATGAGCCGGTACGACCCCGACGGCGCGGTAAGGGTGGTCGCCGCGTGGAGCAGCACCGGCGCTGCCATCCCAGGCGGCACCCGGATGAGCCTGGGAGGGCGCAACGTGCACACGCTGGTGGCCGAGACGGGCCGTGCGGCGCGCCTCGACGACTACGCCGGCGTCTCGGGCGCGGCCGCCGAGGTCGCCCGCGAGTTTGGCATCCGCACGGCCGTCGCCGCGCCGATCAGCGTCGAGGGCCGGCCGTGGGGCGTGATGAGCCTGGCGTCCACGAGTGAGCAGCCCCTGCCGGCGGATACCGAGAAGCGGCTGACCGGGTTCACCGAGCTGACCGCGACCGCGATCGCCAACGCGCAGGCGCACGTGGAGCTGCGCGGGTTCGCCGAGGAGCAGGCGGCGCTGCGGCGGGTGGCGACGCTGGTGGCGCGGGCGGCACCGTGGGAGGAGGTGTTCGCCGCGGTCGCCGCGGAGGCCGGGCGGCTGCTTTCCGCCGATGCCACGCTCATGAGCCGGTACGACCCGGACGACGCGGCTACGATCGTCGGCGCGTGGACCAGCACCGGCGCCGTGCCGGCGCCTCTCGGCACCCGGTTGAGCCTCGGCGGGCGGGACCTGCACACGCTGGTGTTCCAGAGCGGTCGGCCGGCCCGGATAGACGACTACGGCGAAGCCTCAGACGAGGCCGCCGACATCGCCCGGAAGGCGGGCATCCGCTCGGCGGTCGGCGTGCCGGTCAGCGTCGAGAGCAGGCTGTGGGGCGTCATCGGCATAGCGTCCGGGCACGAGCTGCCGCCGGACACCGAGGCGCGGCTGGCCGGGTTCACCGAGCTGGTCGCCACCGCTATCGCCAACGCCGAAACTCAGGCCGCGCTGACCGCCTCCCGGGCACGGATCGTGGCCACCACCGACCAGACGCGCCGGCGGATCGAGCGCGATCTGCATGATGGCGCCCAGCAGCGGCTGGTCTCCCTGGCGCTGCAGCTGCGAGAGGCGCAGGCCGCGCTCCCCGCCGCCAGTGAGCTGGCCCAGCGACTGGAGGGCGCGGTCGCCGAGGTGAACGGCGTGCTGGAGGAGCTGCGCGAGATCGCCCGCGGCATCCACCCGGCGGTCCTCACCGAGGGTGGGCTGCGCCCGGCGCTCAGGGCGCTGGCCCGGCGCTCCGCTGTCCCCGTCAGCCTTGACGTGCAGGTGGCGGGGCGGCTGCCCGAGCCGGTCGAGATCGCCGCCTACTACGCGGTCTCCGAGGCGCTGACCAATGTGGCCAAGTACGCGCACGCCTCCGCCGCGGAGGTAGAGGTCGCTGTCGGTGACGGCGTGCTGCGGGTCGATGTCCGCGACGATGGGCGCGGCGGCGCGGACTTCGGCCGCGGGTCTGGCCTGCTCGGGCTGAAAGACCGGGTGGAGGCGCTCGGCGGCTGGATCTCGCTGCAGAGCGCGGCGGGGGCAGGCACCATCATGCAAATCGCCCTGCCCCTCGACGACCCCAGCAGACCGAGGTGGCCGACCGGCGGCTCACCGGTTGAGGCCGGCCACGGCCCAGGGTGATGCGGCATCACGGCCAGCGGCCGTCATGCGTTCCTGGCTACCGGTACCTGCCGGATCCCCGCTAGCGCCAATGCGCTGCGCAATCCGGGCCGCCATGCTGGAGCGGATGGCCTGAATCCCCGCCAGCGGGGCGGCCCGCAGAAGGAAGGGAGCCACCATGCCAGGGACGAACGGCAGCGATGCCCGCGCGGCGGTAGCGGTGCTCGGCGCCGGCATCATGGGGTCGGCGATGGCCCGCAACCTGGTTGCCGCGGGACTGAGCACGCGGGTGTGGGACCGGTCGGCGTCGGCGACGGGCCCGCTGGCCGACGCGGGCGCGGTCGTTTCGCCGTTGGCGCGGGAGGCGGTGCGGGACGCGGCCGTGGTGATCACCATGCTGCCCACCGCCGATGCCGTAGAGTCGGTCATCTTCGATGGCGACGTGGCTGACGCGTTTGCCGGCGGATGCGTATGGGCGCAGATGGGCACGATCGGCGTCGACGCGACCCTGCGCATCAGGGACCGGCTGGCCGCGCAGCGGCCGGACGTCATGTTTGTGGACGCCCCGGTGTCGGGCAGCAAGGGGCCGGCCGAACAGGGCCAGCTGCTGATCCTGGCGTCGGGGCCCGCCGCGACGGCCGACGTGGTGCGCCCGGTCTTCGACGTCATCGGACGCAAGACCGTGTGGCTGGGAGAGGCCGGCCGAGGCAGCCAGGTCAAGCTGGTCGTCAACGCCTACCTGTCCATCCTCGTCGAGGGCGTGGCGGAGACCATGGAGCTTGCCGATCGCCTCGGTATCGGTCACCAGCAGCTCGCCGACGTCATCGAGGGCGGCCCGCTCGACGCGTCGCTCGCCGACGCCAAGTTTCACAAGATGGACCGCGGCGACTTCGCCGCGGAGTTCCCGCTGGAGTGGGCGCTGAAGGACGTCGACCTGGTGATCGACGCCGCGCCTGGTGAGGCGCCGCCGCTGCTGGCCGCGCTGTCTGGCCAATGGCATGCCGCCGTGGCCGCCGGATACGGCCGCCAGGACATCAGCGCCGCCCGCCTGGCCCTGGCGAGTCCAAGCCGCGTCGGGCCCAACGCCAGCGCCTCCGCGAACAGGGCGAGCCGGCCGGACGCCGGGATGAACCGCCAGGCTGACTAGGAAAGCGATCGAGACTCTTGGGGCGGGGGCAGGAAGAGGTGGCCTCGCCAGGCGTCGCGGTGGTGCGCACACTCACTACGGTCCAGGCTCCGACGAGGGCGATATACAGGGCCACCGCGGCCCAGCGGAAGGCGTCGGCCCCGGTGTGCAACGCGAGGCCGGAGGCGGCGGTGACGCAGGTGCCGACGGGGAAGGTGAACGACCACCAGGTGAGGGTGAACGGGAGCCGCTGGCGGACCGCGCGGACGGTCAGCCCGGCCGCCAGGGCCGCCCACAGCGCGGCGAATCCCCATACCGGGACGCCGTAGACGACGCCGAACGCGGCGAACGCGGTGCTGGAGGGCGGCGGAAGTGCCAGGTGGGCCACCCCGCCGAGCAGGTTCGCGGCGGTGATGGACTGCCCGAGCGGGCCGAGCACGATCCACAGCGTAGGTACCAGCGCCGCCGGGCCGGCCGGGTACCGGACCAGCCGCTGCCACAACTGCGTGATCACCACCAGGCTGGCGATCAGGCTGAGGCCGAACATCCCGTAACACGCCAGCAGTATGGTCAGCCGGACCTGCCCGGCCGGCAGATGGGGGACGAGCAGCGCACCGGTGGCCGCGCTGACCATGGGCGGGACCACCGGCATCAGCCACCCGCCGAACGCGGCATCCGGGGCGGCCACGTTCACGATCGTCGCGTCCAGGCCGACGATGAACAGGCTCAGGCAGCAGATGGCCAGCACCAGGTACCGGCGCCGCCGGCTCAGCCCGGACACAACGATCACCTCCGACATAACGTCGCGGCACACCAAGTGGTCGCAGCCGTGGCAGGCGTTGCCCTTGTCGCAGGACCACACCGGCGGCAGCAGGCAGTACTCGTTGGGCAGCACCCGGTCGGTGCGCCGGTCCAGCTGCACCAGGTCGAGCATGTCGCGGCGGTCCATGCCGATCTCCCGCCCGTCTCGGCCGCTCTTGACCATCGCCAGGAACTCCCGCTCGGCGGTGGTGGCCAGGGTCGCGGCATACCGCATGGTCATCTCGGGCGAGAGATGTCCCAGGTAACGCTGCACCACGTGGACCCGGGCCCCGGCGTTCAGCAAGGTGGTGGCCTTGGTGTGACGCAGCCGGTGGCTGCGGGAATACAGCAGCAACTGCCCGTCCGCATCACGCAGCCCGAGGGCGAGGCTGAACTGCCTGAGCATCCTGTTGTAGTCCTTGGTTTCCCGGGGGCGGCTGGCGTGACGGTTGCCGGTGGTCTTGGGGAACAGGCAGCGGGGCGCGGCATCCGGCCCGAGATTCCACTGCTGGCGGACCCAGGCCTGCTGCTCGCGGACGATCTGCACGACGTCGGGGCCGACGAGGATGGTGTCCGGGGCGCCGTTGATCTTGGTCTGCTGGTAGCGCAGCCGGGCGGCCGTCCCGCCGTCGGGGACGCTGGCCGGGTCTAGGCCGGGAACCTCGCTGAGCGGGTCGAAGTCCATCATCAGGAAAACCGGCCAATCGCCTGCAGGCTGCGGGCGATGGTTCGCGCCTCCAGCGGCCCGCCGCGGCCCGCCCGGCCAGCCCGGGTCCTGGCCCAGCCATGCAGGAAGCTCCGCAAGTCCAGAGCCACTGCCCGCAGCTCCTGGCCGGGATCGGCGGCCAGCGCGGGATGGCTGATGTGACAACTAACGACCGGCGCGGCTTATGCCTCGGCATGCGGCCACCTCAGCTCAGAGCCCGGCGAACGACTCGCCGCGCTCTGCCTACCGTCTACAATCACGCATCGGCGCAGCTCCCTCTTCACGGCAGACGGCCATTACGGCTACCGGCCACGACGACATCGGCGGGTTACCTCATCGTGAGCTATCTGGTGTTCGGCATCGGCATGGGCATGGTGAACGCGCCGATCACGAACTCCGCGGTGTCCGGGATGCCCCGGGAGCAAGCCGGAGTGGCGGCGGGGATCGCGTCGGCCAGCCGCCAGGTCGGCTAGGTGCTCGGCGTGGCGGTCATGGGGTCGGTGCTGACCGCGAACCTGCGCCGCCCGTTGCCGTCGGGGTTCGCCGCCGCGACTCGTCCCGGCTGGTGGATCATCGCCGCCTGCGGGGCCGCCGTGATCGTTCTCGCCCTCATCACGACGGGCCCGGCCTGGGGTCGCTGACCTACGCGGTCATCGAAGGCCCGGCCTACGGCTGGGGATCGGCGAGGATCGTGTCCTTCCTCGCCGTCGCGGTGACCGCGCTGGCCGTCTTCCTCGGCTATGAGCCCCGCCGCCGGGAGCCGCTGGTCGACCTCAGGTTCTTCCGCAGCCTGCCGTTTTCCGGCGCGACCATGACCGCGGTGAGCGCGATGGGCGCGCTCGGCGGGTTCCTGTTCCTCAACACTCTGTACCTGCAGGAGGTCCGGGGTTACCGGCCGCTGGCCGCCGGGTTGTTCCTGCTCCCGATGGCCGCGGCGATGGCCGCATGAGCCCCGCTGGCCGGCCGGATGGTCGCCCGGCGGGGCGCGCCGGCCGGTGAGTGCCTGGATCAGCCACGCCCGCATCACCGCGGGGTGGCCGGAACCATTGAGCTCGACCTGCTGGCCGTCGCGGGTGAGGGTCTTGACCTGCCCGCGGGGCAGCCCGAGCAGCTCGATGTGGCTGAGCATCCGGGCCAGGTCGGTGTCGTTGATGTAGTTGCGCTCATCGGCCTGGCGGATCGCCCGGCCGCGGGTCCAGTCGCCGTCCCGGTAGAGCCGGGCGTGCGCGTCGGACAGCGCCAGCCACCGGTCGTCGCCGAGGGCGGCAGCGGCCTCGGGCCGGTAGTCGCTCATCACCTGGGAGGCGGCGGAAAAGGTCCCCGCCGCCTCGAGATAGGCTCTGGCAGGCGCGACCCGGTCCCGCGAGACCGGCACCGCACCGGCGTTGCGGGAAGCGGCCGTCCGGCCCCGGGGCTACCGGCCATGGCCCGCACCCGGCCGCCCGCCGTCAGCTGGAACCGGAAGCTCGCAGGACACGGCCGTGCCGCCGCCCTGCGGGCTGTGCAGGGAGAAGATGCCGCCCAGCGCTTCGATACGGTCCGTCAGCCCGGTCAGTCCTGAGCCCCGGAGCGGGTCGGCGCCGCCGATTCCGTCGTCACGTACGCATAGCCGGAGGGTGCCGCCGGAAGTTTCCACGTCGACCGTGACCGCCGAGGCGCGGGCGTGCTTCGCGGCGTTGTTGAGCATCTCCGAGACCACGTAGTAGGCGCCCACCTCGACCGACTCGGGCAGGTGCCCTTCGATCTGCACATTCATGTCTGTGGCGCACCGCGCCCGCCGACCGCACCGCGGCCCCCCGCCCCAGCCGCGCCGAGAACGAGAAGGCGGCCCGCAAACGCCGGCCCGAGCCCGCCCGCCTCACCCTCCGCCGCCACGTCAGCACCGCCGCCGCCGCAGCCTCAGACGAGCGGGACTTCTTCGGCCGCCTTCAGCACGCCGGGGTGCTCGTGCGTACCCGGCTCAGCGCCCGCACCCCCGGCCAGATCACCGGCTACGCGGTCGCCCTGCCCACCGGCGCCACCCCCGCGGGCGGCCCGGTCTGGTACAGCGGCGGCAAGCTTGCCCCCGACCTCACCCTGCCCAAGCTCCGCCACCGCTGGCACAATCCCACCGCCAGCACCGGGCCGGGAAGCCGACTCACCTGGGCCGAACGCGACTGGATCTGGAATCACGCCACCCACACCGCCGCGACCGCCGCCGAGCAGATCCGCCATCTGGCCGCCGCTCACCCCGACGCCGCCGCCGACGCCGCGTGGGCCGCGGCCGACACGCTGCACGCTGCGGCGGCGGTGCTGGGCAGCCGCACGCTCAGCCGGGCCGCCGACGCCTACGACCGCGCCGCCCGCCCACCCTATGGCCGCATCCCGCCGCCCACCCGGGCGGGTAGCGGCCTGCGCCACACCGCCCGGCTGCTGTCGGCGCTCGGCCCATCACCCACGACGAGTCGCTGACCGCGATCACCCTGCTGATCCGGCTGGCCTCGCTCGTGGAGGCGGTCGCCGATCTCCGCCACACCCAGCAGCGCGCCGCCCAGGCCGCCGCCGCACGAACCGCAGCCGAACGGCTCCGCGCAGCCGCGAGCCCTGCCACGGCATCACCACGTCGTGGACCCGCCCCAACCCGGCAGCCTTCCGCGGTCCAGCTCGCGCAGCTCGGCTTCCCGCTGTCACCCGGGCTTGGCCCACCCAAACTGCCCGCACCAGGACAAGACACGCCGAACCAGACCAGGGTCCGGCCGTCACACCGTTCCCCTCAACCCCGGCCACGCGGCCCGACCCGGTAACGGCGTTCCACCACTCCCGTGAAGCCCCCCGCCCGCAGCCCGGCCTGCTGCGCCGCGGGCCAGGTGTGCGTATCCGGCAGCTCTCACCCTGCCGCTGGTGGTCAGGGTGAGTGTCAGCGTCATGGCGGCGTGGTCGGTGAGGCCCTGCTGCCTGGGGGCGTGGAGGTAGCCGCAGCCGCTCACCTGTGCCTGGTGCTGTGTGGTGATGAACACGTGGTCGATGCGGTAGCCGTTGCCGCTGCGCCCGAACCAGCTGTGATCGCTGCCGTCTGGGTGGATTGTCCGGTAGGCGTCGGATAGCCCAGCGTCCAGGAACGAACGGTAGAAGCTGTACTCCCAGTCGCCGAAGACGGGCAGGTGGGGGACGTGGCCTGGCTCGACGACGTTCAGATCCCCGGCGACGATCACCGGCCCGCCGAACCGGGCAACGAAGCCGGGCAGAGTCTTGGTCACGGCGCGCTGGAACGCGCGTTTGCTCTCGTTACGCCGCTGCTTGGGCCCGCGTGAGGGCACATACAGGCCGAGCAGCCCGATGCGCTGGCCCGCGAGGCTGGCCGCTGCGGCGGGGCCGCGATGGGCGAGCACGTCAATCCCGCTGGGTACCGGGGTCAGGTCCGGGCCCCGCGAGGCCAGGACACAGCGGTAGTCAGGCGTGACGGGTTCGGGCGCGAGCACCGACGGGTATCCGTGCTCGCCCAGTGCCTCGATGAGGGCTTGCCCGCCGGGGCCGGGGCCGACCTCGGTGAGGATCACCAGGTCGGCGATCTCTTGGCTGGCGATCCACGCGGCCTGGCGGCGGGCCCGGCTGGGGGAGGCGTGCTGGGTGTTGAAGACCAGCAGCCGTATGGTCCCGGTGGCGGCCTGGTGCGCAGGCTCCGGTGGGGCGATGAGCGGAAGCTGGCGGCTGGCCGTCACCGCTGGGCCGTTTCCAGTTCATCGACGAAGACCTCCCCGGCCGCGTCCAGCCGCTGTTGTATACGGCTAACGGTGTCGCGGATGAAGGCCAGGTCATCGCCGGTGAGCCGATGACCGGGCGGGGCGAGGTTCTGCGTGACTTGTTCTGGGGTGGTGAACCCTACGAGGACGGCGGCGTTGCTGGCGCGGTGCAGGCAGTAGCTGAGCATGACCGGCGCCAGCTGGGCTGGGCTGGCGCCGAACCTGTCGCGGACAGGCTGGAGGCCGTCGTGAATGATGCGAAGTGCCTGCGGGGTGAACCAGGCTTTGCGCAACCGGTGGTCGCCAGGCCCGAAACGGGGCGGCTGACCGGGGCCATATTTGCCGGTCAGCAGGCCCTGGGCAAGCGGCTTGTTGATCAGCACGCTCGCGCCATGGCCGGCGGCGAAGGTGAAGATGTCGTCGCGGCCGGGCGGTGGGGGCGGGGTCAGGGCGTTGAACCGGACGGCGAGGTAGCCGGGGTGGATACGGCCGAACAGGTGGCGGAACCGGGCGTATTTGTCTTCCCTGTCCTGCTTGCGGACCGTTAGGCGGTCGGTGGCGAAACGGTGCGGGCCACGCATCCCCACCGCTTTGATCAGCCCTTGATCCTGGAAAGCGCGCATCTGCCCGATCGCGCCATCCAGGTATTGGTCACCGTCGCCGAAATTAGCGTTGTGCAGGAAGTAAATATCCAGATAGTCGGTCTGGAGGTTTTCCAGCGTGGTTTCCAGCTGGCGGCGCATCGCCGATGGCAGGTAGGGGTGGGCGGCGGTGCCCGCGAAGTAGCCGACCTTGGAGGACAGGACGACGCCGTCGCGGGCGACGTGGCGCACCAGGTGCCCGAGGAGCCGTTCGGAGCGGCCGTGCCCGTAGACGTCGGCGGTGTCGAACAGATTCGCGCCGAGCTGGTAGGCGGCCTCCAGACCACGCATCGAGGCGCTGTCGTCGGCGGTGGACCAGCCCATCGGCAAGCCGAGGTTGGAGTCTGGGCCGCCGATGGCCCAGCATCCGATACCGACCGGATACACGCTCAGCCCGCACGCCAGGGTCCGCCGCGCAAAAGTCTGGCTCATGGTGTTGTCCCGTCGCTGTTTTCACGAACATAGCCGCCGTGGCCCGGGTATGGTGTCCGGCCATGACGAATCCACCGGCCACCGGCCTGGACCTGGCCCCGCTGCTGGCGAAAGGCTGGGCCGAGCGCGGCGATTTCACCGGTACCGAATACGGCCGTGCGCTCGAGTTCTATCAGGCGATGCGAGCGCAGGACGGCCGTCTTTACCGGGTGCGGGAACAGGCATCCGGATGCGTCGAGCGGTGGACCGGCAGGGTGCCACGCGATGTCGGGTCCTTCGGCACCCGGCTGAACCTGGAAACCTCCGACTTGGACCTGGGCATCGGGTACCCGGTGGACGACCGCGCTGGCCTGATGGCCACGCTCGCTGCCCATACGGATTTCCTGGGTGAGCGGTATACCCGGTTTTCAACCACGCGGCTGGTGTTCTGTTTCGCCGTGGACGGCGTCGAAATCGACCTGAGCGCCCTGACCGAGGACGACTTCGTGGTCGCCTGCCGGATGCTCGACCAGATCGACCAGACGATGACGTCCGAGGAACGCGTCTGCCACACCTGGGTCAAGCACCTGCTGCGCGCCCACGGGCGGCTGGAGGACTACGCGGCCTGGAAGCTGGTCACCTACCGGCGGTTCTGCCCGGAGTTCAACTGGGTGCCGATCCCGGAGAAGGCCCCAGCCTGACCCGCCCGGGCCCGCCGCACACGATGCGGTGAGCCTGGCCGGGCGGCCTGTCAGGTGCCACAGGGGTCCGCCACGTTGATCAGCCGCCACCCGGTCGCGGTGTCCCAGCGCTGGTACTCCCTGCGCAGCGTCCGCGCATAGCCGGCGGGCAGGCTGGCGGCAACCTGCCGCACGGTGCCGGCCATACGGGCGCGCAGTTGCTCGATCTGCGCGTCCAGCAGGGCGCCGATCCGCCCCGACAGCCGTTCCTCACCCCGACCGGGGTCTTCTGGCGGCTGGGCCTCAATCGCTGCGATCATCTGCCCGAGCACTGCGTAGGCGGCGTCCTTGAGCACCACCCGGGCCTGCCGGACGGCGTGGCAGGGCTGGCCGTCGAGCACCTTCTCCAGCGACTTGAGCGTGTAGTCCAGCGCGAAGTTACGGTCGACCCATAACTGCGCCCAGTGCGAGGCGACCCCGATCCGCCAGTCCGCGAACCGGGCATCCACCCGCCCCATCGACGGGCGCACCGCCCCCGCCAGCCCGGCCGCCTGCACCTTACGCGTGTAGGCAGCACCGATCAGGCACTCCATCGACACCAGCAGGTAGGAGATCCCCATATGCAACGGACGCCCCTGGGCCACCTCAGCGGCGAATGCCTCATCGCGCACACCCCGCACGATCTGTTCGGCGGACAGTTGCGGCGACGGGCGGAGCAGCAGATCAGTGCGGCCCTGAAACGCGTAGGTGGCCTTCAGCTCTTCCAGCGTCATCAGGTGATCGAACGTGATGTAGGTGAACCTGGTGGGGACGCCCAGCGCCGACAGGGTCCGGATCGCCAGCGCGTTCTGCTGGCCGGTGGTCTCCTTGCTGAACCGCTCCAGGATCGGGTCCACGCCCGATTCGACACCGAACAGCATCCGCCGCAGGCCGCGCCGCACCAGCGTTTGCCACATCCGCGCCCGCCCGGCGTGCCAGGCAGGCCCCTGATCTAATCGGACCACCTGGTCAACCCGGCAGCTCGACTCCCAGCCGAACCCGGCCTCGTGCACCACCCGGGCGACCTCCAGCGCCCGGCCCGCCGCGCCGGTATCGCGGCCGATGAACTCCTCATCCACCAGGTACACCGTGCGCGAGACCTGCGGGTAGCGGTCGAAAACGCGGCGCATCTCGGCCAGCATCCACGGCAGCCGTTCCGGCGCGGCACCCGACCACAGTCCTTTGTGGCCGCGCGGGCAGAAGCTGCAAAAGTTGGTGCAGCCCCGGCTGGTCTCCAGCTGGGCCACACCGTGATGATCGAACGTTCCCGGCAGCAGATCCAGTTCCGGGAAAATATCCGTCGTGGCGTCACGGGTCAGCGGCTTTGCCGTCCGCCGCCGCGTGACCCCAAGACCGCCTCCTCGCGCCGTCCCGGTGAAACCGAGCCCCGGCACCTGGCTGAGGGCAACGTCCCCGTGCCAATGGGCCAGCAGCCCGCCAATGGTGGCTTCCCCGCCGGCGCGGGCGACCAGCAACCGCGGGAAGCGCTCCAGCAGCAGGCCCTCGTTGCGGGCGGTGAGGCTCCCGCCGACGATGACCAGCGGGGGCCGTGGCAGCCGGTAGGCGGCATCCAGCAACCCGACCATCAGGTCGTGCTGCCCGAACGTGGCCGACACACCGAGAATGTCAGGATGCTCCGCGCGAACCTGGCCGATCAGGTTCTCCAGCGTCACGCCGAGCTGCATGTCGGCCAGCCGCACGGAGCCGAGCAGGGTGGCGCGGGCCGCGCGAGCCACGTCACTGATGCCCAGCGGGAAACGCGGCAGCGGGAAATACTCCGGGTGATACAGCGCCACCAGCAGCAGGCCCGGCCGGGTGAGCCGGTAGATGGCTTCCTCGTCCAGATCGGCCAGCGACAGCCACGAGCCGGGAGTCTCCAGCTCAATCCTGCCGGACGTCCAGGCAGGCCAGGCCCGGGTCCGGTGCGGCTGCCCAGAAAGATCCGCCACGACCCACCGCCCACCCGGGCACTCAACAAAAACCAGGCGGCGGTCAAGCGTTCCGGCAACCCGCACCCGGCCAGCCGATCCCGCCACGGCGGTCTCCACAGTGGTGCGCAGCCGGTGTGGCTCCAAGAACAGCATGTCGTCAACCGGAGGCAGCTCAACTCCAACGGCGCAGCGGACGGCCTCGGCCACCCGCTCAGTTGCTGTCACAATCGTGTTCATCGCTCGACGTCGGGTAGCAATTCCTTTTGATATAGCTCAACCACATCGCCCACTGTGCGTGGCGTCCCATACGGGGGGATATAGGCGCGGCGGAGTGGATTCAATGTCTTGGCCGGCAAGACAGCCCGCAGACACGCGACCAGGCAATCAGCCCTGATCGGGTCGCCGCCACGCCGCGCGTGACCGTCATGGGTCACGCAGCCGGTCATGACGGCCTCTGCATCTGCCTTGCCATCATCAGGGGCTAGATCGGCGCTGACCCACGTCGGCCACTGCGGCGCCACCGGCCCGGGCTCCGGTGCCTGGCTGGCAGCCCGCTCACATGCTGCGCATACCTGCTGCCGGTTGTAGCGCGACAGCCGGGTCTGGCGGCACGCGGCGCAAACCCGTCCCGCGGGCTTCATGACCTCGCCATCCAGCCGCCAAGGTCATCCACCCGGCCGCCACAGGCCGCCGTTTGGTCGTCGCGGTTGCGGCCACCCTCGTCGGGCACGGTTGCCCACAGGATGTGCCACTGGCTGTCGCCGCTATGGCGCCAGTGGGTGGCCAGCGAGTCGATTAGCACCAGGTCAGCGGCGAGTGTGCCCGCGCCGTCAGTTGCCCACGTAGCCGACGTGGGGTAGGTGAAACGAAGCCACGCCTGGCCGCTGTCGCGCCCGGACTGCAGGCACAGGTAGGGCGGGCGGTGTGCTAAAACCATGTGGAGCATGGCGGCGGCCACCTCGATCACTCCACCTTGCATGCTGCCGCAGGTCATCTCGGTGTCGCCCACAGTCCCGCCCTGCTCAGGCAATCCTGCCGTGCCGCTACACCGGCAACAGGGATCTGCAGGCCGGGCCAGCCCACAGCCGCTCTGAGCACACCAAAATCGCCCCCCGGCCCAGCGACATGACCGCCCGCGCCGCCCATCGGGCTGGTCACAACGGATGGTCATGCCCAGCCTCCAGTACGTCGTCAATGTCACAGCCGAGCGATATGGCGACGTAGACGGTCTTGCCAGCTCCGGCGGTGTCTTCGATGACCCCGCGCGTGCCGCCGTACAGTTCGATCAGGCCGTCGATCAGTTGAAGACCGCGGCCCCATTCGTCATCGCTGCGTGGGCGCTGGCGGGTCGGCCTGCCGGCGCCGTCGTCATGGACCTCGGCACGCAGGTCGCGGGCGCCACGCGAGAGCAGGACCTCGATTTGGCCTGCGCCATGGAGGATGGCGTTGGCCACGAGTTCCGAAACGATCAATTCGGCGACGTCGGTGTGTTCGCCCAGGCCCCACTGCGGGAGCGCCTTGCGTGTCTGCTCGCGGGCGCGGCTGACCTGGGCTGGATCGGCATCGAGATGGTAACGAGTGGCAAGCTCGGGCGATTCGGTCATCGCATTCACGGCTCCTCATACCCGCCGCGACGCGCCGGTGACGGGAGGCGCCAGGACGCAGGTCCACGAGTGTCCCGGTCCAGTGGCGGCCATGCCGCGCCGGGGCTAGGGCTGGCCAGTACGCGGCCCGTACTCGATTCGCGCATCAAGGTTTCTTCCCCACGCCGCCATATCCCCAGCGCGTGCCGCCTTCTGCGTAATATTCTGTGGTCGGCCGCCATTGAGAAAGAAACACCACACCGGGATCCACCCGATCGAACCCCTCGAAGAATCTAGCGAGTTCCGCATGTGAGCGCATGATCAAAGGTGCGTTTGCATGAGCGTAAGTGTCGCCGATCTCCGCGAGGGTGCCCGTTGCGCGACCGTCGCAGGTCACATGTGACAGCACGAGGAAACTGCCGGGGAATAGCGGATCCCTCAATCTTCTTACTATGCCCTGCGGATCATCATCTGGAGGTATGAAGGTAAGTACTCGGAAATCCTGTGACGGAGTCGTCGGCGTCCCACGGACCGGCGGGCTTTGACACGCTGGCGCGTGGTGCGTGATTTGCGCTTGGTGAGGGTGTTTCCTTGCTGCGTGGCTGTTGCGGCAGGTGTTGTCCTGGATCTGGCGGATGCTGAGGCGTCGCCCGAGGATGTGCTGGCTGCGGCGCTGGAGGCGAACCAGGAGCTGGCGCGGCTGGCGGGTGAGCTGCGCGAGGAGAACGCCCGGTTTCGGGAGGAGAACGCGGAGCAGGCGGCTGAGCTGGAGCGGCTGCGCGCTGACCTGGCGGTTTTGCAGCGGATGGTATTCGGGAGGTCGTCGGAGCGGGCGCGGCCGGGGCCTGCTGGCGGTGAGGATGAGGCCGGCGGTGACGGGGAGCGGGGCCGGGCCGGTGGCAAGGGCGGCAGGCGCGGCCCGGGGGCCCGGGCGGGGCGGCGGGATTACTCGCGCCTGCCGCGGTTCAAGGTGGTCTGGGACTTTCCCGGGGGCGGGTACTGCTGCCCGGAGTGCGGGGAGCCGTTCACGCCGCTGGGGGATCATCTGTCCGGGGAGCAGCTGGACTGGCTGGTGATCGTGCGGGTGCGGGCGGACTGCCGCCGCCGCTACCGGCGGGCCTGCGATTGCCGGGTGCCCGCCACGGTGATGGCGCCCGGCCCGCCGAAGGCGATCGGCAAGGGCCTGTTCACCAACGGGTTCATCGCGATGCTGCTGACCGAGCGGTTCGCCGCGGGGCGGAGCATGAACTCGCTGGTGACCGGGCTGGGCAGGCAGGGCGCACAGATCTCGCCCGCCACCTTGGCGGGCACCTGCGCGCAGGCCGGGGCGCTGCTCGTCCCGCTGGCAGAGGCGATCACGGAGCGGTCGCGGGGCTCGTGGCACCTGCACGCCGACGAGACCACGTGGCGGGTCTTCGCCCCCCGTGACGGGGACGGGCCGGCGAAATGGTGGCTGTGGGTGTTCCTCGGCCCGGACACCGTCTGCTTCGTGATGGACCCGACGAGGTCCGGCGCGGTCCTGGCCCGCCATGCCGGGCTCGACGGGAAGACCGGGCAGCTCACCGACGGCGAGGACGGGCCGCGGCGGCTGGTGCTGTCCACCGACTTCTACAAGGTGTACGAGTCCGCGGGCAAGAAGGCGGACGGCCTGGTCAACCTCTACTGCTGGGCTCACCTGAGACGGCATATAGTCCGGGCCGGCGACGCGAACCCGGTCCAGCTCGGGCACTGGACGGGCACGTGGCTGGGCCGGATCCGGGATCTTTACGCCGCCCACGATGAGCTCATGGCCGCCTGGGCCGGTACCGCCGCGCCAGCGCCACAGGAGAAGAGCCGGCCGCGGGCCGGCTGGAGAAGGCATACGCCGCCTGGGATGACGCAATCACGGTCATCGACCAGGCGCGGAAGAAGCAGATGCAGGCCCCGGGCCTGCAGGAACCCGCGAAGAAAGCGCTCGCCACCCTAGACCGCGAATGGGACGGCCTGGCCGCGCACCGCGACTACCCGATGGTATCGCTGGACAATAACGCCGCGGAGCGGATGATCAGAGGCCCGGTCGTGACCAGGAAGAACGCCCGCGGCTCCCATAACGGCGACACTGCGCGGAACGCCGCCGTGATCTGGACCGTCACCGCCACCGCCCAGATGGCCGGCCTCAACATCGTGACCTATCTCACCGCCTACCTCGACGAATGCGGACGCAACGGCGGCAAGCCGCTCACCGGCCCGGCACTCGAACCGTTCCTGCCCTGGAACGCCAGCCCCGAACACCTCCGCACCTGGGCACGGCCTCCGCCGGCCCGATAAATCCCCGGGATAACCGCCTCCACCGGCGTAGCCGTCGTCAACGGTCACGCCGGCAGTCAGCATGCCCTCTCACAGGACTTCCGAAGACTTACGTATGAAGTGCAGCACCAAGGTCATGAACAGGGCCACAGGCTGGGAGGAGTCGATGAACTCTCGCAGGTCTGGCTGGGACAGGACGTGCTCCGGCTCCCGCAGGTCGCCGCTCACGATGTTGACTCCGCTCACGCCGCGCAGAAGAGATTTAGCGTGCCCGAGCACCACGGCGTCATTGTCGACATACATGACGCGCGCACCAGCATCGTGCTGCACG
The DNA here is from genome assembly GCA_963712955.1 of uncultured Actinomycetota bacterium. Lineage (GTDB taxonomy): Bacteria > Actinomycetota > Actinomycetes > Streptosporangiales > Streptosporangiaceae > DATFVJ01. Next base: position 23,661 of record CAVQKF010000006.1, read on the forward strand.
GCCAGTTGGTGAGCATTCCCCTGAGTCGGCAGGCCTGGGCCGATGTCAAGGAACTGGCTGATGCCCTGTTCTCGGACGAGGAACCGAATCACCCGCTTGAGGAACTCGCGGTCTTCCAGTGCCGCAAGCGGCACGTCTGGCACCGCGCCGAGCACGCGCCGCGCCGCCTCGTGATCGGCTGCATAATTATCCTTGCCACCCAGATAATAGTCGTAGATCCGGGCGACGTTCGGGATGCTGAAATCTTCTCCGCACGGTATGTCGTTGCTATCGCGCACGACCTCATCCTGCTCTTTGTGAACCGCGACTTGCGGCCCGCCATTGCTCATGGTGTTCCTAAGTTCTCTGCTGCGTGTCGGAACCAGCGCACTCAACCAAACCCTGAACCAGCCGCAGATAACAGCGCACGCGTGTGGAAGGCATGTGGCAGAGATGTTGCATACCGGCCATTGGCCTGCCCAGAGCCACGCAAACCGGTTATCTTGCTATAAGAAGAGGAGGGCAGTGCGTGGCGCTCAAGAGGCTGCGGTTGATCCAGCGCCGGAAGGCGCTCGGCTACACGCAGGAAGGACTGGCCGGGCAACTGGGTTGCGAACGCACCACGGTCATCCGCTGGGAACGGGCCGAAACAGAGCCCCAGCCGTTGCTGCGCCCTAAGCTCGCCAAGGTCCTGCAGCTCACGGCTGACGAACTGAACGAGTTGCTCGCCGACGTCGCGGACGTGCCCGGCGAACGAGACGGCTTCACCTTGGTCACGTCGGTGCCGCTCGACTTCTCCCTCTCGGCTGTCTATACGGTGCGCGTCATGGAAGGCTTCTCGGCACACGACATCGCCAGCCGGCGGGAGGCATTGGCCAATCTGGCGATCATCACCGGGGCCACACTGCTGCGGCCAGTGCGCCAGTGGGCCGCGTCGCTTGCGCTGGTCACCGGCTACCCGCCACATATCGGCACTGATGAGATCGGCGAACTGGCGCAGGCCGTCACCCTGTTCCGTCGCTGGGACGCATCCGGCGCCGGTGGCCTGCGCCGCAAGGCCGTCGTCGGCCAGTTCAACGCCGTGGCAGAAAGCCTTGGGGAATACCACCCGCCCGGGATCGCCAGGCGCCTCTTCCAGATCACCGCCGAACTCGCCCAGCTGACCGGCTGGATGGCCTACGACCAAGGGTTGTTCGGCGTGGCCCAGCGTTATTACCTGCTGGCCTTGCATGCCTGCCGTGAGGGTGCCTGCCCTGACCTCGGCGCCAAGATCATCGGTGACATGACGCAGCTGTCCACCGCGCTCGGTCAGTACGACGACAGCTTGACCCTCGTCCGTACCGCGCTCTACAGCCTGCCGCGCCAGGCCAGCAGCCTCGTGCGTGCGGAACTGCTCGGACTGGAAGCCCGCGCCTACGCCCAGCTTGGCGCGACCCAAACCGCCGATGCCGACCGCTCCGCGCAGACTTGCGTCGCGGTCTACGATGAGCGCCCCGCCGAACCGGTCCCGGACTGGATCCACTACATGAACCAGGCCGAGGTCGACTGTCTGGCCGCCAACGCCTACATCGAAGTAGCGCTGCGCGCCTGTACCCGCCTCCAGTGGGAGCACTACGCCACCAAAGCCGAAGTCCATTGCCTCCGCGCACGCCAGACCAGAGGCGAACGCTACGTCCGCAGCCGCGTCTTCGACGAGATCCGGCTCGCCAAGGTCCGGCTCGCCCAGCGCGAGCCCGTCGAGTCCGCTGCCGTCGGCATACGTGCCGTCCAGATCGCCAGCGGCACCCGCTCATCCCTGGTGGTGAACTGGCTGACATGCTTCAGCCGCGAGCTCGCCGACCGGTATCCCGACGTACCCGACGTGGCCGGCTTCCAGGAAGAACTCCGCGACTACCTCCGCAAAGCCGCACCGGCCCGGCTCGGGGCACTCTAAATGCCCGCCGGGCACATCGAGTTCCAGATGATCGACGGCGAACAAGCCGCCACCTGCCTCGACGAACTGCGGGCACTATACGCCGAGGTCTACGCCGAGCCACCCTACGAATGGGGAGCCGACCATGCCACCCTGTTCGCTGAACGCTTCGAGGTGCAGCGCCGCCAGGCGGGATTCACCCTGGCCGTGGCCCGCGACGGCCCAGACCTGGCCGGCTTCGCCTTCGGCGTGACACTGCTGCCGTCAACACCGTGGTGGCACAACCTCACGACGCCACTACCGGCCGAGATCACCGCCGAGTGGCCTGGCCGCACGTTCGCCCTGGTCGAACTCCTCGTCCGGGCGCCATGGAGACGGCAAGGCATCGCCCAGGCCATGCACGACCTGCTGCTCGGGGACCGGGCCGAAGAACGAGCGACCCTGACCGTCCTGCCAGCAGCTACGCCCGCGCAAACCGCATACCGGAAGTGGGGCTGGCGGAAGGTGGCGCAAAAACGTAACCCTCTCCCAGGCTCACCCTTGTTCGACGTACTGATCAAGCAACTGGGGTAACGGCACCTGACCCCCATGCCGCCACGACCCCGAGATCCCTGCCGACCCGGACACCAAGAATCTTCGCCAAGAATTACAACGACAGACCGAACTGTGCCGAACCACGGCGAACCAACCTGGCATATTCCAGCCAATACGGCACTTCGGTTATCCTCTGGCTCGTTTGACATGTATGCTGGTGATTGGCGTAACTTGAGACATCCCATAACGCCGAGTGGCGCGGCGCGCCACCGGCACCGGGCTATTTCCAGGAAAGGTCACTGGGATGTCAGTGGATGGCCAGCTTCACACCGCCGCCGATGCTGCGGGCATCTTAAAGGTCCGCGAGTCATGGCTGCGGACGAAGGCCGCAGCGCGCTTGATCCCCTGCACGTTCGTGGGCAAGCACCTGCGGTTCAGCGACGATGACATCGAAGAGATCATGAAGGCCGGGGCGCGCCAGCCGGTCACCTCGCGCGACCACCGGCCCGCCCGGCAGGCCCGGCGCACAAGCTGATCATCGTCAGCACCGAAACCCGTCGCAACGAGACGATGGCATTCCGCAATGTAGCAACGAAAGGAGATCGATCTTATGGCTTACGCCGAGAGACGTGGGAAAGGAGCGCGCCCGTGGCGTGTGAAATACAAGCTGCCCAACGGGCAGGAGGACAGCCAATCCGGTTTCGAGACCAAAGCCGCCGCGCTCGTTTGGGGCCGCGACCAGGAATCGAAGATCCGCGAAGGCAGGTGGACCGACCGGAAAGCAGGGGAGATCACGGTCGATGAATGGACCGGCCAGTGGCTGCGATTACAGGATGTCGGCATCAGTACCGAGGCCAACCGCGAGTACCTCATCCGGCGGTTCATCCAGCCCGCCTGGGGTGACCGCCCCCTGGCGTCGCTGACCACCGCGGAAATCGGCGAATGGGAGAACGACCTGTGCGCCGGTGGGCTCTCGCGGCGGACGGCACGGGACGCCCGCAGCCTGCTGTGCACCATCCTGGGCGACGCCGCAGCGGCCAAGCCACCGCTGATCCCCTACAACCCGGCCGTCCGGCCCCGCAACCGGGGCAGGAAGACCGGCCGCCGGCTCCTGCGCAGCCCGCAGCGGACCTGGGCCACCCCGCTGGAAACGCTGCTCATCGCCGAACGGGCTGCGCTGCTGTCCGGCCGGGACGACGACTTCACACTGGTGGTCACGATCGGCTACACGGGGCATGCGGTGGGGCGAGGCGATCGGCCTCGAACGCGAGTACCTCAAGCGTTCCCACGTGAACGTGGAGTGGCAGCTGCGCGAGGTCAACGGCACCTTCTACCGGCTGCCACCCAAGGACGACTCCTACCGCAGCACCAACTGGGAACCCCGCCTGCCGGTCGACCTGCCGCCCTTCCTCACCACCCTGCTCGACGGCCAGGCCGCCAAGCACGCACAACACCGGTGCGCCTGCACCAGCCAGCACGGCGGCAGCGGCCAGTACATCTTCACCGGCCCCGACGGCGGCCACTACCGGCGCAGCAACCACGCCCGCCGGATCTTCCGCCCCGCCTGCGACGGCCGGTACGAACCGGTGAGGGCACGGCCAGGCAAACTCGTCATCGCCGACGCCACCACCTGGCCCGGCCGCCCAGTCGCATCCTGGCCCCCGGCGCAGCCGAACCAGCCCTTCGCCGCCCCGACGGGCGCGGGAGTCCCCGTGCTGATCAGCACGGAAGGCAAAGGACGCTGCCCAAACTGCGGGCACGCACTCGTCCTGCGCCGCGACGGCCGCCTCATCTCGCACGTGGCCGCCGATGCGCGTTGCCCTGGCAGCGGGCAGCAACCCGCCGAGGACGCCCCACTGGTCTGCTGGCTACCGGTGAAGACCGGGCTCACCCGGCACGGCCTTCGCCACAGCCAAAAAACCTGGATGGCCGAGGACGGCATCCCCGAAATCCTTGCCGAACAGCGGCTCGGGCACGAGGTGCCCGGGATGCGCGGCCTGTACACCCACGCTTCGGACCGGATGCGCAACGAGCTGGTGGCAGCGCTCCAGCAGCGCTGGGAGGACTCGCTGCGGGCCCGCGCAGCGATTGACCCGCACTCGCCTGTCCCGCTGCTGGACGCGCTCCTGGCGCCCTACGGCGGCGAAACCACACAACCAGCCGCACCGCGGCTCACGCTCGCGCCAGCGCCGCCGCCGAAACGCGGGCGAGACGGCCGGGCAAGAGCGGGAACCGGGCGAGCAAGAACCGGGAGTGGGAGAAAAGATGATCTCCCAAATTCCTCCCAAAATGACGAATCGTCACCCTCGGCGAGTAGGGTGACGATTGTCAGATAAGGTCGTGACCTGGCCTGATACCAGGTTCCTCGCGGTGGAGCTGAGGGGATTTGAACCCCGACCCCCTCGATGCGAACGAGGTGCGCTACCGGACTGCGCTACAGCCCCAAGAACGCCAGCCAGCGTAGCAAACCCGCGATGGTCCTCGCGTCGGCCACGCGTCGGCCACGCGTCGGCCACGCGTCGGCCACGCGTCGCCGCTGTCGCCGGGGGCGCGGTCAAACTGCGCAGCCGGGCAGATCGTGGCGGCGTCCCAACACCCAGACGCCGTTCACGTTCACATAGGGGATCGTGGGAACCGTGAGCGAGCAAACCTTCCGGTTCGCTGTCCGGATCAAACCGGGGGCCCGCCGCGACGCGGTCGGCGGTAGGTGGAACGGTGCCGCAAGAGCAGCATTGCTTGTGGCGGTCGCGGCGCCCGCCGTCGAGGGCAAGGCGAACGAGGCTGTGCGGCGTGCCGTGGCCCAGGCCTTCGGCGTGCGGCCAAGCGACGTCGGGATCGTTTCAGGTCAGCGTAGCCGGGACAAACTCGTCGAACTCAACCCTGCCCCCGCCGACGCGGCAGCGCGGCTCGGCGCTCTGCTGGGACCGCCACCGGACGGTTGAGCCCCCCATTGAGTTCCGCATTGGACTCCCCGTTGGACTGCCTGGTCGCTTTCCGGGCAAGCTCGGCTCAGTCGCCTACGGCACGTCGCTTCGCGTCGGCGTACTGGTCGTAGAGCACCTCATCGACCCGCGGCGTAATGTCGACCACCTCGGCAGTTGCGGTCTCGTCAGCGACACCTACAGGGCTGCCCGCCGCGCCACTGACCGGACTCACTGCATCACTGACCGGCCGAGCGCTGACCCGCCGATGACCAGCGCTGTCAGAGGTTGCGGCTGCGCCGCGCGCGGGGCTCATTTCTGCGCTTGCGCCGCGCGTGCCCCTCCGTTCTGCGGCTGCGCCGCGCGCCCTCAGGTCTGCCGCTGCGCCGCGCGCGTCCCTCATTTCGGCGTCGGCGTGGACAGCCTCCCGCAACAGCATGATGTACCCGGCGAGTATGGCAGCCGGAGGCACGATCACCCACCAGCTGGCCAGCCCGGCGGCCCCGATTGTCGCGGCAGCGACGGCGAGCGCCACCAGTAGGCAGAACAGGCTCCGGCGAGCCGCCATGGCGCGAGCGCGGGCAGGGCTCCTGGGCTGCCATCCGGCATCGATTCGCCGCCGTGGCCGCAGATGGTCCTCCTGGGGAGCATTGGCGGGCACGCCGGAGGCGCCTGCCTCGCAGAACGCGAGGTCCCCGGCGACGCCAGCATCGGCAATTTCTGGACCCGATACCGTGGCCCCCCGCCGCGAGCCCGATGACGTCTCGTGATGAGGTTCACGCCGCAGCCACCTCGGCACGAGCACCCCGGCCCAGATGGCGACGATCGCCAGGTAGAGGATCGTGCTGCTCAACGGTCCTCCTCGCAAGCATGTCCGGGCCGGGCGCGTTCCGGAATTTGGAGCATGCCCACGTCACGCAAGGTAAACGGCTCAGCCAGCCTTGACGAGCATTCGGCCCGGTGTGTCGTGAGATCGGTGGAGGTCGACTTCTCCGAGCGGCCATAGGCGGATCGCTGCAGGGATCCCGCGGCAGGTCAGGCGCGTGGCACGGAGCGGGCGCTGCGCCAGCGCGGAAGCAGTCCTCCCGGCGCGTCCTCGGCTGTCAGCGCGTAGCAGAGATGATCCCGCCAGGCGCCGTCAATGTGCAGGTGACGCCGTCGCAGGCCCTCCTCGCGGAAGCCGAGCTTCTCGACCACACGCCGGCTCGCCTGATTCTCCGGCCGGATGTTGGCCTCGATCCTGTGCAGGCTGACCACAAAGAAACAGTGGTCTACGGCCATGGCGAGCGCGGTAGGCGTCACACCGCGGCCAGCGCACGCTTCATCGATCCAATAACCAACCTGGGCGGACCGCGCCGATCCCCACTGGATGCTGCCGATGGTGAGCTGCCCGGCGAACTGCCCGCCGTATGTTATGACCCACGGCATGGCGATGCCCAGCCGCGCCTCGCGCCGCATGGACCTGGCCATCGCCACGTATGGCCCGAGGCCGGACCTGTAAAGCGGCGTCTCCGGATTCGTCGGCTCCCAGGGCCGGAGCCAGGCTGCGTTGCGCAGCCGTGTCTCGCGCCAGGCTGGGGCGTCACGCACACGGACCGGGCGCAGCTCGACCGGCTTGTCGAGCAGTGTTGGCTCGACGAGCGTGACCGGCCACCCACGCATGCGTTCCACGGGACAATCATTCCCCTGCAGCCAGCCTGGGCGCCACAACCTGTCCGTGAGACCGTCCACATCTTGGATGGGCGCCCGCTGTGCCGGCCGGGCGGCGCGTCCCGTCAGGCAACGTGCCAGAACATCTATCCGTAACGGCTCCGCGGGGTCTCGCCCGGGCCGGCGCCGCCTGGCGGGGGTTCCGGGGGGTCGCCCCCCGGGCTGGCACAGCCGTAACGGCTCCGCGGGGTCTCGGCTGGGCCTGGCGCCGCCTGGCGGGGGGGGTTCCGGGGGGTCGCCCCCTGGGCTGGCACAGCCGTAACGGCTCCGCGGGGTCTCGCCCGGGCCGGCGCCGCCCGGCGGGGGTTCCGGGGGGTCGCCCCCCGGGCTGGCACAGCCGTAACGGCTCTGCGGGGTCTCGCCTGGGCCGGCGCCGCCTGGCGGGGGTTCCGGGGGTCACCCCGGGCTGTGCGGGCGCTCGTTCCGGCGGGCCGGGCCTAACGGGGCGATCACGCCCGCCGCGGATGGTCGCCGCCGCGGATCTGGTCCACCGCGTGCGCGAGCACTGGGGTGAGCACCGCCATTCCATCCCGAACCCCACCAGCGGAGCCGGGCAGATTCACCAGCAGGGTCCGGCCGGCCAGCCCTGCCACGCCGCGGGACAAGATCGCCGCAGGTACGGCGTCGGCGCCCGCCGCGCGGATCGCCTCGGCGATCCCCGGGATCTCGGTGTCGAGGACGCGGCTGGTCATCTCGGGGGTGCGGTCGGTTGGCGTCAGCCCGGTCCCACCTGTCGTTACGACGACGTCGTAGCCCTCGGCGACGGCCTCTTGCAAGGCCGCCTCGACGGGCTCGCCGTCAGGCACCAGGACGGGCCCGTCCACCGCCGCGCAGCCGGCCGAACGCAGCAGTGACACCAGCACGGGCCCGCTGCGATCCTCGTATACTCCGGCCGCGGCGCGGTTCGACACCGTTATGGCGAGCGCCCTGATGCCGCTGCGCCGGGTTCCCTCATGACCGTTCATGAGCTCCGCCCACGGCTGCGCGGGACCCGCCCGCGAACGCGCGGGACCCGCCGGCGGCACCGCGGGACCCGCCCGCGGCACTGCGGGACCCGCCCGCGGCACCGCGGGACCCGCCCGCGGCACTGCGGGAGCCGCCCGCGCCACTGCGGGACCCGCCCGCGGCACCGCGGGACCCGGGCGCGACCGCGCCTCACGATCGTTCACCAGGCCGCCGCCACGGCCCTGTCGTGCCGCCGGTCTTCTCCTCCACCTGGATTTCGGAGATCACCGCCGCCGGGTCGATCGCCTTCACCATGTCAACGAGCGCTAGTCCCGCGACGCTGACCGCGGTAAGCGCCTCCATCTCGACCCCGGTCCTGTCCGCGGTCCGCGCGGTGGCAACGATCGACACGCCCCAATCCTCGATCGCAAGATCAACCGTGACGCCATGCAGCGCGATCGGGTGGCACAGCGGGATGAGGTCAGGAGTCCGCTTCGATCCCGCGATCCCCGCGATCCTGGCAACCGCGAGCGCGTCCCCCTTGGGCACCCCGCCGCCCCGCAGGGCCACAACGGCCGGGCCGGACAGCCACACCCGTCCGGTGGCACGGGCGGTCCGCACGGTCACGTCCTTGGCCGACACGTCGACCATGCGCGCCGCGCCTGTCTCGTCCACGTGGGTCAGGCCGCCGCCGTCCGGCCCGGCTGCGTTACCGCCGGTGTTCATGGCAGGCGTGCCACCGCCGGTGTGTTCAGGGGAGCCACATGACCTCCGCTTCGTCGCCCATCGCCATCTCCGTGACCGGTTCTGGGACGATGATGAGCGCGTTGGCGGCGGCCAGCGAGGCGAGCCGGTGTGAACCCTGCCCGGCCAGCGGGGCGACCACCGCACGATCCAGGTGCGCCAGGGCGAACGACCGCTTGCCGTCGGGGGAGCGCAGCGGTCCGGTCAGCATCGCCTGCACCGTGCGCAGCCGTTCGGGATCAATTCCCTGCAGCGCGCGCAGAGCCGGGCGCACAAACAGCTGGAACGACACGTAGGCACTGACCGGGTTACCCGGCAGTGTGAAGATCGGCGTCTGCTCGTCTCCCACCGCGCCGAATCCCTGCGGCATCCCCGGCTGCATCGCGACCTTGGCGAACTCCACGCTGCCGAGACGGCTGAGCGCGTCCTTGACGACATCGTGCTCGCCGCCCATGCTGACGCCCCCGCTCGTGACGAGCACGTCGGCGCGCATGAGCTGGTCCTCGATGGCCGCCATCAGCGCGCGCGGGTCGTCGCGGACGGCGCCGTGCCTGAAGGCCACGCTCCCAGCCTGGCGGGCGGCAGCCGCGAGCATGAAGCTGTTGGACTCCCAGATCCGCCCGGGCGTCACAGGCGTGCCAGGCTCCGCGAGCTCGTTGCCCGTGGAAAGCACGGCCACCCGGGGCCGCGGGCGGACAGGCACGGCAGAGCGGCCCGCGGCGGCGAGCAGCCCGAGCTGCACGGGCCCGACCTGGGTTCCCGCGGCAAGCACCTGGCCGCCGGCCTGCATATCCTCGCCGGTGTGCCTGATCGCGTGCCCGGGCGCGGCCGCCTGGCGCACCTCGACCTTCGTCGTCCCGCCGTCTGTCCACTCGACAGGCACCACCGTGTCGGCATTCGCTGGAAGCTGCGCACCTGTCATTATCCGAACGGCTGCGCCAGGTGTCACCGCATAGGCTCCGGTGTCACCGGCCACGACCTCGCCGACGACGGGCAGGGTGACGGGATGCCCGGAGGTGGCGTCTGCGACGTCGGCGGACAGGACCGCGTAACCGTCCATCGCCGAGTTGTCGAACGACGGCAGGGGCAGGGTCGCGGCGATGTCCTCGGTCAGGACGCCGCCCTCGGCTTCGAGCAGGCCGAGTTCGATCGGTGCGATCGGGCGGATCGCGGCGAGGATCCTGGCCAGGTGCTCGTCAACCGATCTCATGGCAGATCCGCCAGGTACTTGCGGAGCCAGGGCACGAACTCGTCCGCGAGATCGGGGCGCTCGCAGGCGAACTGAACGAGCGTGCGCAGGTAGTCAAGCTTGTTCCCCGTGTCGTAGCGGCGTCCACGAAACAGCACTCCGTGCACCCCGGGCGCGCCGTCGTCGCGGGCCAGTTCCCTGAGCGCGTCGGTGAGCTGGATCTCGCCGCCCCTGCCGGGCGGTGTGTGCCTCAGCACCTCGAAGACGGCCGGATCGCAGACGTACCTGCCGATGATGATCCAGCGGCTCGGTGCCTCGCCTGGTACCGGCTTTTCCACCAGGTCGGTGACGGTGACGACGTCCTCCTCCGCCGTGGGGCTGATCGCGGCGCAGCCGTACTGGCTGACCTGCTCGGGGTCCACCTCCATGAGCGCGACGACGCTGCCGCCGTAACGGTTGCGCACCTCGATCATGCGGGTGAGCAGCGGGTCGCGCGGGTCGATCAAGTCATCACCGAGCAGCACAGCGAACGGCTCGGACCCGACGTGCTGTGCCGCGCATGCCACAGCGTGGCCCAGACCCCTCGGGTCGCCCTGCCGCACGTAGTGCATGGTGGCAAGCTCGCTTGATTCGCGGACGAGCGCGAGGCGGTCGTTGTCGTCCTTGGCGGCGAGCGCCTCCTCCAGTTCGTAGTTCCTGTCGAAGTGGTCCTCGATCGATCGCTTGCTGCGACCGGTGATGAGCAGCACGTCGGTCAGGCCGGACGCTACCGCCTCCTCGACGACATACTGGATGGCCGGCTTGTCGACTATGGGCAGCATTTCCTTGGGCGTCGCCTTTGTCGCGGGCAGGAATCTGGTACCCAGACCCGCTGCGGGGACGACTGCCTTGGTTACAGCGGCGAATTGAGCCATGCTCGAACCTTAAGGGGTCACGCGGGCAGGGTTGTGCGACTCCCGGTACTGGCCTGGCACTGGTCTCTTCGATGTATTGCACGAAGTGCGCCACGAAGTAGGCCACGGAGTAGGCCAGATTGGAGTGCCCTGAACATGAGCCAGGACGCCGTCAGCTGCGGCGCCCCGCGGGATGTAGCGGCGCAAAAGGCCGCACTGCGGACGCGATTGCGCGCCGCCCGGGCGGCGATGGCGCCGGGCGAGCGGTCCTCGGCCGGGCGCGGGCTGCGGGACGCTGTGCTCTCGCTGCCGGAGGCGGAAATGGCGGGCACGGTCTGCGCCTACTTCTCCGTGGGCGCCGAGCCTGACACGAGAAGCCTTGTGTACGCGCTGTGGAAGCGCGGGACGTACGTGCTGCTTCCGCTGCTGCGCGACGACGGGGATCTGGACTGGGCATCCTACGAGGGACCGGACTCCGTGCGGCCACGCCCGGACGGACGGCAAGGTCTCGCCGAGCCTGCCGAGCCGCCGCGCGGGGTGGACGCGATCGCTCGCGCGGCGCTGGTGATCGTGCCGGCCCTGGCCGTGGACAGACGGGGAATGCGGCTCGGCCGGGGCAGCGGCAGTTATGACCGCGCGCTCGCCCGGGTGAGCCCCGCGGTCCCCACGGTGGCGCTCGTGTACGACGGCGAACTGGTCGACGAGGTGCCGTCGGCGTCGCACGACCGGGCGGTCCGGCTGGTGGCGCGCCCGTCGGCCGGGTTCACCAGGCTCCCGCTGCTACCGGCGAGCTCGCACCGAGTGCCTTCCCCCTGAGGGTATATTTAGCAGTCGGGAGGCGCGAGTGCCAGCGCCACCGGAGGGAGGGCTCGTGCCGACATACGAGTACGCGTGCACCGAGTGCGGCGATCAGTCCGAGGTCGTGCAGAAGTTCAGCGACGACCCGCTGACCGTATGCGGGCTGTGCGGCGGACGGCTGCGCAAGGTCTTCTCACCCGTCGGCATCGTGTTCAAGGGTGCGGGCTTCTATCGCACGGACAGCCGCGCGGCGGCGAAGGAGCCCGCGGAGGCGGGCGCCGGCCAGAAGGCGAACGGCTCAGAGGCTGCCACGAAGACCTCTGGTGACTCGAAGTCCGGTGAAACGCAGGCGGCGGGAGCCAAGGGCGGCGCGTCAGGTAACGGTTCTTCTCCGGGTAGTGGCTCGGGTTCTGGGAGCGGCGCCTCGTCTGGAAGTGGCTCAACGTCGGGGAGCGGCTCGTCCGGCGGTTCCTCGTCCGGCGGTTCCTCGTCCGGGTCCGGCGGTTCCTCGTCCGGTGGCAGGTCATCGTCCACCAAGGTGGCGTAGGACGTCGGTGACCGCGGCCTCGATGGCGCAGGATCTCGCGGTCGCGAAGGCCCGTGTGGAGTAGGACGCGGCGGTAACGCACTCACCAGGCAACGACAAGGAGCTTACCCGAAGCTTGTTCGGAGCTTATTCGAGGCTTACTCGGCAACGACGCAGGATCTCCCGAGCTTCCTCTAATGCTGCGACGCCAGCATCTTCCAAGTTGCCGTAACGGGTCGAGCCCGTAGCGTCGCGCTGGCCCGATGCCATTGCGTGCGAAGCGGCGCTCTGGAGACAGGAGTAAGCATGTTCAGGTACCTGCACCGCTCGCGCACTCGCGCAGGCCATCCCGGCCGCTTCGTTTCCCTCGTGGCTCCCGTGGCCCTGGGATGCGGTATCGCGACACTCACGGCGGGTTGCGGCCTGATCGGCTCGTCCAATGCCTCCGCGCCGAGCGCGAGCTCGGCGAGTTCAGGGCGCACCGCCTACCTGAACTGTCTGCGCCAGCACGGCGTGAACCTGCCCACCGCCCGGCCCACACCGGGATCTGGCGGTTTCGGCGGAGGCGGTTTCGGCGGTGGCGGCAACAGCGCCTTCGGGCAGGCGCGGCAGGCGTGCGCGTCACTGCGTCCAAGCGGCGGTTTCGGCGGTGGCGGTTTCGGCGGTGGTTTCGGCGGTGGCGCTTTCGCGTCAGCAATCGAGGCGTTCCGCAGTTGCATGTCCTCCCATGGGGTGACCATCCCCACCACCCGGCCTACCGCGCCGCCGACGTCCGCGCCGCCCACGTCCGCGCCGTCGGGCGCGGACCGCTTCCTGAACGGGCTCGACCCGACCAACCCGAAGGTGGCCGCCGCGCTGAGCGCCTGTCAGTCCAAGCTCCCGTCGCTGCAGTCTGGCGCTAATCAGACGCAGTGAACTCCGGGCAAGAAGTCGGCGTCATCGGCGGCTCTGGGCAGCATGAGCTTCTCCACGGCGCTGAGGAGGTGCGGCCTCAGACGCCGTCCGGGGCGCCGAGCGATTCCGTGGTCATCGGTGAGATCGCTGGCCGGAGGCGGCGTTCCTGCCCAGGCACGGCCTACGGAACTGCCATTGCCCCAGCGCGCTCGACGGTTGCCCCAGCGCGTTCGACGGCTGCCCTAGCGCACTCGACGGCTGCCCAGCGCACTCGAGCGGACGCACTGGCCCAAACCCGTGTTCGCCGTGGCCAAATGTTCGCCGTGGCCAAAACCACCGGCGCGGCCGGAAATCCGCCTGGGAACTCGCCGTGGCCGGCAGCGGCCTGTGCCGGCGTACTGCAGTGCAGCGAGAGTGCCACGTCCGGCCCCGCCGGGTAGGCTGTCCACCGGCCGGCCCCGATAGCTCAGTGGATAGAGCGAGTGCCTCCTAAGCACTAGGCCGCAGGTTCGAATCCTGCTCGGGGCGCTATGTGGTCTTCACGTTTTAGTGGGGACCATGTTCACGTTTGGATCTCATGTTCCGCGTGGGCAGCCGCTGTGGGCGGTTTCCGGGTCGCGGCGTGCCTGGCGGGCGCGTTCTGGGCAGGGCTGGCTGGTTTGGGGTGCCTGGGGTCGGGGGTCGGGCTGGTCAGCGTGCGGGGTTCGCCGGCAAGGTCATGGTGGCGTGCCCGCGGTGGCCAGGTCGGTGATGGTCTTGCGGCGCCGGCGGCGGGTCCGGGGTGGCAGGCCGGCGGCGGCGCGGCGGGCGTTGTCGTCCTGGCGGGCGTCCCAGGCGGTGAGGATGCGCTGGTTGCGGACGGCCATCAGGCAGGCGAGCCAGAGCATGAGCGGTGCCAGGCCCATGAGCCGGCACCAGCCGCGGGCGATGTTGTTGCTGGCGGGGTCCTTGGCGGTGGCGAAGGTCCGTTCGGCGCCGGTGCGCCGGGCATACGAGCGCCGGTGAGTCGCCGAGGGGTAGTCGTGCTTCTGGCGGGTCTTGGCGGCCACGTCCGGGGGAACGGTGAGGGTCTGCTGGGCGCAGCAGTCCGGCGGGTGCTCCGGCGGGGTGAGGATCTCCGGCCGCTGCCGGTCCAGGGTCATGGATGCCGGGCGCAGCGGGCAGCGGATCTTGCCCATGACGGCGGGGCACATGACCCGGTGGTAGCTGTCGGCGTCGTCGGCGGTGATCTTCCCGAGCTTGTACCGGGCGAGCTCGGCGGCCTGGGTGTCGTGCGCGGCGGTTTCGGCCGGGGTGGCGTCGCGGGCCAGCGGGCCCAGTTCCAGCAGCAGCCGGGGGGTGGCCGGGCAGTACAGGTTGCCGTTGGCGATGATGGCGCCCTCGTGGGTGCCGCGGGGTCCGCGGTCGGATGGGTGCAGGTCCTGGACCAGCTGTGCCCCGGCCTGGCGGAGCGGGGTGGCCCAGCCCTCGGCGTCGCGGTGGGCGTAGCCGGAATCGGCCAGGATGTCGCCGAGCGGGATGCCGTCTTCGGGCATCCGGGTCAGCACCGGGACCAGGGCGCGGGCCGGGTCGGCATGGCAGGAGGAAACGGTCATCCGGCGGGCCAGCTCGGGGACGGCCGGGCGGTGCTCCTCGCGCATCATGGTCGCGGCCGACAGGTAGTAGCCGAAGAACAGCTCGCTGTCTTGGCCGGGGCCGCCGCCGCTGCGGTGCCCCCAGGAGGCTTCCGGGTCAGCGCAGTCGCTGGTCCCATGTGGCGGCGGCCGGGAGAAGGTTTCCACGTCGGTCCAGTCCACCGCCAGCGCGCTGCTGGCCTGCTTGTATTCGCCGGGGATGCTGGCCTCCAGCAGGTCGTCGCAGATCGCCGCGAGGATCTTCGAGGGGGTCCCGTCGGGGGCGTCTTTGGCCAGGGCACTGGCGGCCAGGCCGAAGGTGCGCTCGGTCTGCCGGTAGGTGAGCAGGTGCGGGCAGGCCGTCCAGTTTTCGGTCACGCCGAGCCGCACCTGGTCCGGCTCGGGCAGGGCGATAAGCGCGTCGCGGACCCGGGTCAGGTGCGCGGGCCGCTGACCGGCCAGCACCAGCAGCATCCCGGCGAGCAGGGTGCGGACGCGCAGCTGGCGGTGGCGCACCCCGACCGGCAGCATGGCCTCGATCCGCGGCGCGACGCCGGAGTTGTCGATGATTACCTCCAGCCGCGCCAGTGCCGCGGGGGCGCTCACCGCGCCGCTCCGAGCAGCCGGACCGCGGTGGCCTCATCGGCCGGGTCGAGGGCGGCGAGCAGGTCGCCGAGCCGCTGGGAGCAGCAGATCCCGGCGGCGTGCATGAACGTGGCCAGGCCGAGCAGCTGCGCGCAGTCATGCAGCCAGGTCATCCGCAGCCGGGGGACCTCCAGCCGGGGCAGCCCGGTCCCGCCGGACAGCGACCGGGTCAGCGGCGTGGTGATGTTCTTGCGCGCCGGGTCGGTCCCGCCGGTGACCAGCCCGGACCCGGCGAACGCCGCCACCGCCAGCAGTCGCTCGTGATACCGGGCCAGCACCGGCACCGTCCGCGGCCTGCGGCCGCGGACCTCGACGATCAGCCCGCCCGACCGGCAGATCACGTCGCTGCCGCGGACGGAGCGCAGGTCCGCCCCGGCCAGCCCGGCGCCGGCGCCCAGGCAGACCAGCCCGGCCGCGCGCATCCGCCGCGAGGCCGTCGGCTGGGCATCGGCCAGCGCCAGGTACCCGGCGATCTCCGCCGGGCTGTAGGGGGCCTTGGCCCGCTCCCGGGGCAGCGGCGTATCCACGGGCGCCAGCGCCGGGACCACGCGGCGGGCGATGAACCGCAGGTTGGTCCGCAGCGTCCGGCGCGCCGGGCCGGACAGGCCCGGCGCGGACCCGGCGAACCGCTCGATCACCGACGGGTGCAGCAGCACCTCCGGGACGGGGTCCAGCCCGAGCGGGACCGCGTAGGCCGCCAGCCGGGCCGCCGCCCACAGCAGCGCGTTCGCCCGCGCCCGGGTGGGCGGCGCCGCCGCGCCCGCCACCTGCCGGGCAAAGCACGCCGCCCGCGGCGGCACCGACACCGGCTGCCAGCCCGCCACGTACCCGGCCACATCAGCGGCGGCCATGCAATACTTATACTGAACGAAGGGCGTGAGATGGGGGACCCGGCTGCGACAATGACGGCGTGTCGCCCACCCCGGCCCAGCAGGCACAGGCGGCCCGCATCGCGGCCGACCTTGCCGCCGTCGGCTTCGCGCTCCCCGGCACAGTCACCGAGCGCATGACCCGCTGCGGCCACGCCGGCTGCCGCTGCCACGCCGACCCGCCCCAGCTGCACGGCCCCTACCACCAGTGGACTCGCAAGATCGCCGGCAAGACCGTCACCCGCATCCTGACCGACGACCAGCTCGCCGACTACCAGCCCTGGTTCGACAACCAGCGCAGGCTGCGCGCCCTGGTCGCCGAGCTGGAAACCCTCAGCCAGCAAATAGCCAACGCCGACCCCCGATGGCAGCGCTGAACCGGCCGGCACCGGTGTGGGCTCCCCGCGCTTAACCTGTGGGTGATCAGCCGATCAGCCCGCAAACGACCAGATCAGCCCCAAACGTGAAGTCCTCGCTATCTGCGGATATGTGATTTCTAGGGTCTGCACTGCGTTGCCAGAACGAGTGCCTGTAGGTGTCGTTCGGGCCCTGTAGACCGCAGCCCTTGAGGTTCCCGTGCCCGCAGTGCCCCTCAATGACTTGATCAGATCCTGGTTAATCGATCTTCGTGGCCGGAACCTGTCCGCCGACGGTCACCACCTACGGCAACGCCGCGTGGCGGCTGGAGAAGGCGCTACCCGAGCGTTGCCGCAAGAATGCGGCCGAGATCACCCGTGACGACCTGCGGGACTACTTCGCCCAGATCGCGCAGACGCGCACGCCCGGGGGCGTGAGCGTCGATTGGCGTGCCCTGCGACAGTTCTTCAAGTGGGCGGATGAGGTAGAGGAAGAGATCACGCCCAACCCGATGGCGAAGATGCGCCCGCCGGTTGTTCCTGAGCCGGAAACACGGGTGCTCCGTCCAGAAGAAATCAAGGCGCTGCGTAAGACGTGCGAGGGCCGCGACTTCATGGCACGCCGTGATCTGGCCATCGTAAGCCTGTTTCTCGATACCGGGATGCGCCGTGCCGAGCTGGCCGGCCTTGAGACCGAGCACGTCGACATCGAGCTACGCGAGGCATATGTCATGGGCAAGGGCAGGCGCGCGTGCATCGTGCCGTTCGGCCACCAGACCGCACGAGCACTGGACAGATACGAGCGTGTTCGCAAGTCCCACAAGTGGGCCGACCTGCCAGGCTACTGGCTAACAGAGCATTGACGTATTCGAACGGGTCAGCGATGGTCTTCATATTCCGGGTGATATGCTGGGGATCAGTCGCCGCCCATGGGAGGAGTCAGGCGATATCACCGCTCTCCCGGAGGATCACAAGTCTGTGAGTCGCCAACGTGACTGGATACGCACACGTCAGCTACTCAATCGGAACCGCGCGAAGCTGACCCAGATTGCGCTAGACCTTTATCCACATTCGGTACGCATTGGCCGCACGGGTTTCCTCATGCAGAGCAATTGGAGGCTGGACAGTCCGCTCGACCTCAGCTCGGTCGATATCGAACTGGTCCATCCGCCAATGCCTATCGTGACAGGCCACCATGCCGAGACACTTCCGCTGCGGCCGCTCATCTCTCCGGGGAAGCATTACGATATCTACCACCGTGCTATGCGTGACCTCGACAGGCCACGTCTGTTTGAGAACCGAATCTGCTACCGGCTTCTTGATGCGCAATGCTCCGAGAATCGAGGGCGGCTGGCCCTGGGATACATGCGATATTTCGACATGATCGACGTGGGCGAGGCACTGGCCCATGAACTAGCCCTTGCGGCGATCGATGAAAAAGACGGGGTCAGGGAGAACGGTTTTCTTTGGGATAAGCTACCGTTCCGCAAGCTGATTCCCGATCCGTTCGATCTGCGAACGTATCCGCTGCTACTCTCGATTAGTACGCTGACAATCCGCCGTAGTCGTGCAGGCGCGACCTTCGTGCTATTGAGAAGGGGAACCGGTCAGGTCGCAATCGCGGGCGGAATGCTTAGCGTGATGCCTACGGGCGTCTTCCAGCCAGCGTCGATTATGCCCACACACGACTCACCAGATTTCGACATGTGGCACAATATGATGCGTGAATACAGCGAAGAGTTCCTAGGCAACCCCGAGCACGACGGCGACGGCGACCCGATCGACTACACCCGTCATGAGCCGTTCCGCTCACTTGACGCGGCACGCGACGCAGGCAAGATCCGTGTTCTGTGCCTTGGCGTCGGCATGGACGCGCTGAACTTTGTTAACGACGTCCTAACGGTCGCAGTCTTCGATGCCGACGTCTTTGACGACATCTTCGACGGCCTGGTCGAGTCGAACGAGGAGGGGACTGTCACGAGCAAGGGCCAGAACGGCGAGCAGTTCAACTTCGACAGCGCAACAATCGACCGCCTGCTGAACACGGAGTCCATGGCCCCAAGCGGCGCCGCCTGCCTCTCGCTAGCCTGGCAACACCAGGAATCGATATTGGGTTGACTGCGGTCGGGAAGGTGGGACGATGGCTACTTGCTTTGTCGTGATGCCAATTACGACGCCCGAAAGCGACCTGGCAGGTATCTGGCACAGCAGGTACGCCTACCATAGCTCGGGACAGGATAAAGAACTTTATGGAGAACATTACGTAGTCTTGCGGCAGCAGGCTAACCGGCTTGCCGGACAGAGCTTGCCTCATTCCAAAAATTCCCGGATGAAGGTGAATCTGTTCGTCGAGGGTTCGATAGCAACCAGTACATGAATAGAGCAAACGTCGCCACAGGGTTACCATAAGGGCGCCGCTTACCACGGAACCATGCAGTTGATCATCAATCCGATGGGCCGCGCCATGAGTGGGCGATGACTGGGTTTCGGCAAGAACTTCAAGATCAATACAGGAGAATGGGAACCTAACCTGGGTGGGCGGCTCTACATCTCGGCGGGTCATGCGCCAGTATCACGACAAGGTGTCATCTCCCGCTCGCGTCATTCGGGTCCAGGTGCCCCCGTGATGACGGCGACAACACGGGTGCCCGGCTTGAAGGATCCGTTCTCGATCAGCGCATAGACTCCATACATCATTTTGGCGACGTACACCCATTCAAGGGTCAGGTTGTGCCTGACGCTGAAGTCAGCGATGAATGCTTCAAGCTCAGCAGTTCTCCCAGCGAAGCCACCGAAGTGAAAGCCGTACTCGATCCGCCAGTTATCGGAACACGCTCCGAAGGTACGCTTTTGTAGTTCCACCACGTCACGCGTCAAGAACTCGCCACCCTTGAGCGACGAGAAGCCAACCGCCTGCTGTCCAGCTTCGAGCCCAGCCGCAATCCCGGCCAGCGTGGTACCGGTCCCACACGCACAGCAAATGACGTCGAAGTCGATGTCAATCTCGGCTGGAATTTCCGCGCAGCCACGCACGGCCAATTCGTTACTTCCACCTTCCGGCAACAAGTAAAACGGGCCAAACTCACGGCCCAAGCCTGCGATGACGTCTGGGTCAGACTTACGCCGGTATGTCGCTCGGTCCAAATAGCTAAGCCGCATCTCCCGTTTCACCGCGTAAGCGAGCGAAGGGTTGAGCGGCAAATGCTCCTCCCCGCGGATGATTCCGATTGTCGAGAAACCGCGATAATAACCCGCGGCCGCGGTGGCACGAATATGATTCGAGTACGCCCCACCAAAGGTGAGCAGCGTACGTTGATCGCTCCGCGCCGCTTCGACAAGGTTGTACTTGAGCTTCCGCCACTTGTTACCCGGTATTTCGGGGTGGATCAGATCGTCTCGCTTGAGCCAAACACACTGACACCCTTGTCCCGCAGTCGCTCATCGTCCAAGGGTTCCACGCGGGACGGCACGCGCAAGCTCGATGCCAACCGATCCCACGGCGCAAAACCCACCGAGCCATACCCCCCTCGACACCACGGGCCTCGCGTGGAACCCAAAGTTAGGAGATCCCACAAGCGTAGTTGCCCCTGAGCCCTGAAGGATCGGCTGTCGCATCCGGCACGCTGGCCGCCATAAGTGACACCGTCGCAGGTACGCAACGGGCTTGCCACGAGGATGGTTGTCCACTTTCACGTGATCTTCCACGCCCAGTTGGCGAGCTGACGTTCCCGCACCACCTCCCGGTGCCGTATCTGCGCACCGGCGGCGTACCAGAGGTCAAGTCCGACGCGAGCGGCGGCCGCGTCTCCCCGGATCGTGAGTTCGTCGATCAGGATCTGGCCGCGGCGGGCACCTCGACGCTGCCTCGGGACTGATTCGCTTCGAGCACCGATCGACCGCGTCCCCGAGGCCGAGGTTCCGCAACGTGCGGGCATACAGCGGCCCATGCTCGTGAGGTTGCGGCCGACCCGCCATGAGGCCAGCGTGCGGGCCCGGGCGTCCGGGACTGCCATTCTGGCCGCCCCGACCGTCACGGTGCCCCGCCTCGTCGATACATACGCGCTTGGATCATTGCGTTGATCCCGCGTCACGCTGAAGCGGCTGCTGCCGGCCCTGCGCCGTGTGCAGCGACGGACCCGCCTGCGAGCCAGTGGACCGCTGGTGGCGTCACGTACCGGTCCTTTGACTACGTGCCCAAGGGCACGCGTCGCCGCGGCACCGGCTGACCCCGGGCAGTGACCTGGCAGGTCAGCGCCCGGCAGCGCCAGCGCCCAATTCCGGACACGACCTGCGTGCCAGGTGGCGGGAATGGCAGCGGCAGGCTGACCTGCTCCGCAACCTGGCAAGCAGACCCTCACGGCGTCCGCTCATGCCGCCGACAGCGCGATTGCGCAGATGGCTGCGGCTGAGGCGCACGAGATACGGCGCGGAATCCAGTTGCCCGTCACCGCAGCGGCAGTACACGGTAAGGCGGTGTTGGTCCGACGTGAGTTGCCCGCTGATGCCGACGCCATCCGCGCGGTCATCGCCGCCGCCTTCGCCCGCGGCCAGGTGCCGGACGAAGTCCCGCCCGAAGTGACCCTGGTCGGCAGACTGCGGGTGAGTGACGCGTGGCTGCCCACGCTGTCGCTTGTCGCGATCAGCCCAGCTGACGCCGTCATCGGGCACGTGCTGTGTACCCGGGGCCGGGTCGGCTCGGCCACTGCACTGGCGCTCGGGCCGCTGGCAGTGTGCCCTGACCAGCAGCGCCGCGGCGCCGGCTCCGCACTCATGCACGCCGTGCTCGGTGCCGCTGACGCGCTCGGCGAACCGCTGGTGGCCGTGCTCGGGGACCCGCGCTACTACGCGCGGTTCGGCTTCCGGCCCGCGGACGAGTATGGCATTGTCTCTGCCGTGCCCTCGTGGCGACCGCACTTCCAGATCCGCACGCTGACCACATACACACCTTCGCTACGTGGTACCTTCACCCACTCCCGGCCGTTCTACCTGGAATGAACGCCGCGCGCCCACTGACCGCGACATCCTCCCTTGCCGCATGGCGTGCGGTCTGGAGTGGCTGTACAGATGCGGTCGAGAATGATGACAGGCCCGGGTGTTGGAGGGCATATCCCTAGCTCCGTCGGCCATCCCCGGTTTCACCGTCGGGCTGTCACACGGTCTCATTACCATTGCCCCCATGAGTGAACTGCCTGCGGAGGACACCCATGATGTGATCCACCGTGGTGGTCAGGTAGTTGCGGTCGTCGTGCCGATCGAGGAGTACCGGCAGTTGCGCCTGGCGCTGGAGGAGCAGCGGGTTAACGAGGAGTTCGATGCTTCTCGCGCCAGTTACCCGGCGCGCCGGAGGTTCGCAGCGGCACCACTCCGCAGGCGGCAAGGGCCAGTCCGCGGGCCCAAGCCCATCACCCATCACGTGCGGGTATTGGCTATCTCCGCCATTAGGCGTAGCGACTTGGACGGCGGCGGTGGCGGCGCATGCCGTCGACCTTGGCGGCGAATTCTTTCGGGCGCAGGAGAGGCGTGCCGCGCCACGGCGACATGCTGGTGAGGTCGGTGTCATCGGACACGATCAGGAGGGCGCCGGCCTCCGCGGCCAGGTCGAGGATCGCGTTGTCCTCGAAGTCGGCGCAGTCGCCGACGGTGTGGGGTGGGTCGATGATGCCACCGCCGCTGTTGGCGGCAACGCGGGCGAGCAGGCCTAGATACGCGTCGGCGGCTGTTGGTTCCCATTTGAGTTCTTCCTGGAGGACTCGGGTGGTGCTGCCCAGGATGTGCGGCGAGAGCCAGAGGGCGAATTCGGCGGCGTCGACAATGATGCCCACGCAGTCGGCGTACGGGTTGCCCGATGTTGGCGGCGGAGATGGCCACGAGCGGAAAGGGCTGTTGCCGCCGGCGACGGCACCGACCAGGACGTTGATGTCGAAGACGACCGCCACAGCGCTCACCGCGCGCCCGCGCCGCCTTTAAGTGCCCTCTTGGTGATCGCAGGGATGTCATCGAGAGTCAGACCCTGCTCGGCGAGCTTGCTCTGGCCGTAGGCTTGGGTCTCGCGCAGCTCCTCGGCCAGCTTCACCGATGTCATCACCCGCAGCGTCGCCGCCCGTACGTCGGCGAGGATCTTCAGGCCCTCAGCGGGCTCGGCAGCGGAGGTGGTGACGGCAGCGCAGTTCGGCTACGCCATCGGGATCTTCCTGCTAGTACCGCTGGGCGACCGGCTAGGGCACCGGCGACTGCTCCCAGTACTGCTCTCGCTCGCCGGCGCGGGTCTTCTCGTCGCCGGCAGCGCGCCCACACTGCCCGTCCTGGTCGGCGCGAGCGCACTCATCGGCGCCGCCACGGTGGTTCCCCAGATCATCATTCCCATGACGGCCGGTCTCGTGCCGCCAGAGCGCCGCGGAGCTGTAACCGGCACGCTGCTGAGCGGACTGATCGGCGGCATTCTGTTGGCCCGCACCTTCAGCGGAACCCTCGGCCAGTGGCTGGGATGGCGCGCCCCCTACCTGGCGGCCGCGGCGGTGGTCTTGGTGCTCGCCGCGGTCCTGGCCGTGGCGGTGCCCACCACCACCCCGTCATCGCAGCAGCGATACCCCGCATTACTCGCCGCATCCCTGCACCTGCTGCGCACCGAGCCGGACCTGCGCCGCTCCTGCTTCTATCAGGCGACAATGTTCGCTGGCTTCAGCGCTGCCTGGACCAGCATTGCTCTTTTCGTCACCGGGCCGAAGTACGGCCTTGGGGCGTCTGCCGTCGGGCTGATCGCCCTAGTCGGTGCGGGGAGCATGTTCTGCACCCCCATCGCCGGGCGCAGGATCGACCGTCACGGCTCCGACCAGGTCAACCTGATCTGCATGCTCGGGACCATCGCGGCGGCCGCCGTCCTGGTTGCCGGTGCCATCGGCGGCGCTGCCGGGCTGGTCGCCTTGACGGTGGGAATGCTTCTGCTCGACGTTGCGATGCAGTGCGGCCAGGTGGCCAACCAGGCACGTATCTTCGCCCTGCGCCCCGAAGCCCGCAGCCGACTCAACACCGCCTATATGACCTGCGCATTTCTCGGGGGCGGCGCTGGATCCTGGCTCGGCGTGCGCGCCTACACCTACTTGGGGTGGCCGGGCGTGTGCGCCCTCGTGGCCGTCCTTGCCGCCGTTGCCCTGTCGCGGCACCTGCTTCGCCGCCCGTCACCGCAGCCGCGACCCGCGGCGCCTGCTGAGGTTCCCTCTGCAGTTGTCCGTTAGCCTTTTCGCGAAGCCACGCTCCTCGCCCCGTACCGTCACTTGGTCGGCAAGATGCCAGGCTGCCGCAGGCAGCCTGGCATCTTGCTTGACCTGAGGTACCCCCGCTTTCTCGTGAGCGGCTGTCCCAGCGCCAGGGGCGATGACGCCCGCCTTGCTGGAGGAGATCAAAAAGATCCGTGCCTGCAGCGAGTTTGTCCGGCGCCTGCGGGTCACCGCGGGTGTGCCTGGAGCTGCGCCGCGGGGCCATACGCTGCTCCAGCAAGCGGGCCGGGCCGATCATGCTGCAAGACGGCTCCACCTGGCACCACCCACGCCACCTCCCGGCCCCGGACCTGGTCAAGCGGACAGCCGATGCGCCAACCAGCTGTGGGCCGCCGATCTCACCCGCATCTTGACCCCTGACGAATACGAGACCGCCGGGCGCGCCAGCCAGCAAGATCAACGCGACCTTGCCGCCAGCTCACCCGGGGCAACCGGAGCCAGGTAACAAACCCTCCGGGGAAGCGGGGATCTCAGTTAGCGGTCGCCGTCGTGTTCCCACCGGGGCTGCCGGTATCGGCCTTGCTACGAAGCGTAGCCTTCTTGGCCTGGTTACCACAGGTTCCCATGGAGCACCATCGCCGCGTACCCGGACGCGAACTGTCGAAGAACAGGACTCTGCAAGCCTGATTGGCGCATCGCCGAACACGGAGGATGGCAGGGGAGGCGGCGAGATCGAGTGCGTCGCGCGACACCAGGGCCAGGATCGCCGACACGGGGTCGTCCGCGTGCCAGGTCATCCGGCCAGCGGAGTCAAGCCTTGGTGCAGGAACGGGAAGCGCAGCGAACCGGTTGACCCGGTTTCTTGCCGCCGCGCGGCAGGCCCCGGCACCAGCCGCGGATCGGCCGACGACGATCAGCTCGTAAATCGCCTCGCGCAGCCTGCGTGCCTCGCTGACCTGCGTCGCGCTGGGCAGGCTCCGCTGGCCAGCCACCGGCGGCCCGAATCGGCGGATCCAGGCATCCAGCGCGGCTGGACCCGCCAGCTCTTCGGTGGCCTCAGCGGTCCCCCGGTAACGCAGGGTGCGGATGAAGTCGAGGCAAAGCCGACCGGCCCCCTGCCTGAACGGTACGGTCTGGATCGGATCGGCCACGACCACTAGTTTACCGCCGAACCGCTCTAACTGGTGTGGGTTCACGCCCCGGCGCACCGGGACCCAGAGACCCACCGGTTCACCCTCGTCGTCGACCAGCGCCATCCCGCTCTTTGACGACCCGCACCCGGCCTGCTCGCCTCGTGCCCAGCAACAGCACGGGTAGTTAACGTATAAGGCGAAGGATGCCCCAATGGGGAGGCATCCAAGAAGATCCTGCGCCAGGAATGTCCAGATAAGCCTTCACGGCCACTACTCGTTCTTGCTGCCTGAGCTGCCCGGGGGCCAGTAGCAGTTGCGCGACCCCGACGCCCAGGACGAGGACAAGGATGACGACGAGCAGTGACTGCCGGCGTGCGTAGCCGTAGCGGAAACGCGCGCAGGACCGCCCGCGAGATGTTGAAGTGCGGCGACCCGCTGCGCAACGGCCATGGCCCCGC
Source organism: uncultured Actinomycetota bacterium (assembly GCA_963712955.1). GTDB lineage: Bacteria > Actinomycetota > Actinomycetes > Streptosporangiales > Streptosporangiaceae > DATFVJ01. The sequence continues at coordinate 48,994 of CAVQKF010000006.1, forward strand.
GCAGCCAGGCTCATGCACAGCAGCACCCGGGCGTGGCTGGTCAGGAAACCCCAGCTCGCCAACCTAGTAATATATCACCTGTTCCTGAAAAGTATTGCTAGTTTCATAGTTCAGACGTAGCCTGATGCCAGTCAGTGGGGATCAGCCGCCGACAGCGGCCAGCTACCCCCGGGTGGTCACCCGCAGGAGATGGTTTCCGATGAGCGACGGCAACGGAAGCAAGGTCCTGACGCGCAGCCGGGACGGCCGGATGCTGGCCGGGGTGTGCGCGGGAGTCGCCGGCTACTTCGGCCTCGATGTGACCATCGTCCGGGTGATCTGGGCCGTCGTCGCCGTCATCACGGGAGGCGCGGGCGTCCTCGCCTACTTGGCGGCGTGGGCCATCATCCCCGACGAAGGCCAGAAGAGCTCGATCGCCGAGAACCTCGTCAGCAAGAAGCACGACTCCTGGTCAGGCTGACCGGCAGCAGGGCCTCATATGATCGGCTTCCGGCCCTTCTTCAACCCCGCGACCGGCGAGTGGATCGAGTACACGGCCGTCGCTGACGACACCGGGGGCGCCGACGGGGCGCCAAAGCCGAGGCTGATCGTCACCGCGGATGCCACCGTCACCCGGTTCGGCCTGGCCAGCTGCCATTGTTGTGCTCAATTCTCCGCCAAGTTCCGCTTTGTAGCGAGCGAAACGCAACTGGCTGCATGTGGCAGTCCAGCTTGCGCGGAATCTGACCGAGACCGCGGCCGCCGCCAATCGTGCGTCTTTTTCGGCTAGTCGCACGCCATAGCTCAGTGACCTCTTCGCGCGGGAGAAGGAGGTGGATCGCGAAGGCGGCGGCCATTAGTTGTCGCGCTTCTGCAGCCAGCGCTTCCGCCCGGACAACGTCTGATGGGAGTCCTGAAGCCACCGACGGTGCCCGAGGGGCCCGTGCCCGTCATTTCAGTCGAGCCGTGCCCGTCATTTCAGTCGAGCGCATCAGGGCGCTGCTGAAGGACGCGGCAGGGCGATACTTCACCGCGCTGCGCGACACCGCGATCATCCGGCTGTTCTGCGAGACGGGTGTCCTCCGCGCGGAGATGGCCGGGCTGATCGAGGAGGAGACGGCACCGGGCGGGTCCGCACATCGGGCTCGACCAGCGGCTCGTGTGGGTGGTCGGCAAGGGGCAGCGCAGGCGGGCGCTGTCGATCGGCTCGGTGAGCGCCACGCAGTGGATCGCTACCGCACGAACGAATGACCGTTACCGCTTTACTGCAAGCAAGAATAACCCTTTACGGAAACGCCAGGAGAGCCTCGGCGACTACCCCGGGATCTATTCTGGCATCCAGCCCGTTATTTCAGTTGCGTGGCAGTATGTAATCAGACTGCGGGAACGGAAGACGACCAACTAGGTAGGCAGGCATCGAACGATGAAGAAGATCAAGCTTTACTCCACAGCCGCTACGGCAGTGGCCGGCATCGCACTCGCAGGAGGCACAATCACCGCCTCTGGCGCATCTGCCTCCCCGGCAGCACCCCCGAAGTGCACCGCAGGCAACATCGGCGGGGGCAACCTAGCTATGTGGGTTGATGCCGACCGCGGAGAAGGAGCAGCGGGAACCATCTTCTACCCGCTTAGCTTCACCAACGTGAGCGGGAAGACGTGCACGTTATACGGGTACCCGGGAGTATCAGCCGTCAACAGCAGCGGCAAGCAACTCGGCCCCGCAGCGGGCTGGAACAGCGGCGTCGCGCCCAAGACCGTAACGCTCGCCCCAGGTGCAACCGCTCACACTGTACTGGCGTACAGCGACGTGGTGACCAGCAACTGCCCGCCTGCGAAAAAGGCCACGGCCTTCGAGCTGAAGGTCTACCCGCCGGGAGGGACCGTAGCAGGTCACGCATTCTGGCCGGTCCTCGCCTGCACCACCTCACAGTCCTTCATGAGCGTGGAGGTCATTCAGACGGGCACCTGATTAGTTCGATCGCCGGCCGGCTGCATGCGCTCCCGGCTGACCGGCGTGCGCCCTGGTCCCGCGCTCCTCGGCCTGGCTGATGGCCCAGGCTGCGTTGATCAGGCCGATGTGACTGAAGGCCTGCGGGAAGTTGCCGATCATCTCGCCGAGGCCCGCGTCGACCTCCTCGGCCAGTAGCCCGACATCATTGATCGCCGCGATCGCCCGCTCGAAGGTCGCCTTGGCGCTGTCAACCTCGCCGGCGAGCGCTTGCGCCTGCGCCAGCCAGAACGTGCACAGCAGGAAGGTGCCTTCCTCACCCTCCAGGCCGTCGTGGGCGAGGTACCGGTATACCAGGCCATGCTCATCGGTCAGCCGCGTGGCCGTCGCGTCGATGGTCGCCTTCATCCGCGGGTCATCGCCGGGCAGGAAGCCAGTGATCGCCAGCATCAGGTTGGACGCGTCCAGGTCGTCGCCGCCGAACGCCTGAGTGAACGCGCCGGCCCGCTCGCTCCAGCCATGGTCGAGGATGGCCGCACGGATCTCGTCACGTGCGGCCTGCCATCCCGGCAGCCTGTCCCGGGCGTGGAGCTGGGCGGCCAGTGCGATCGCGCGGTCGACTGCCACCCAGCACATCAGCTTGGAGTACAGGAAGTCGCGTGGCTCGCCACGGATCTCCCAGATGCCCTGATCCTTCTCTTTCCAGCGGCTGGCGGCGGTGTCCGCCGCCGCGACAAGGAACCGGCGGGTGATCGGGTCCAGCTCGCCGAGCTGTTCGACCAGCCGCTGCGCGGCTCCGAGCAGCTCGCCGTACACGTCAAGCTGGCGCTGCGTCCAGGCGCCGTTGCCGACCCTGACCGGTCTGCTGGCCCGCCAGCCGGCGAGGTGCGGCAACTCCCGCTCGGACAGGTCACGCTCGCCGCCGATGCCGAACATAATCTGCAGCTCCATCCCGCACTGGAGCTCCGACGCGGCCGCATCCGCAAGGAACGCGAAGAACTTGTTGGCTTCGTCGGGGCACGCGGCGACCCACAGCGCCTCCATCGTCAGGCTGGCGTCGCGCACCCACGTGTAGCGGTAATCCCAGTTGCGCTCGCCGCCGACGGTCTCCGGCAGCGAGGTGGTCGGCGCGGCGACGATGGCGCCGGTCGGCTGGAACGTAAGCGCTTGCAGCACCCGGCCGGAGTGGTGGACCAGGTGCCGCCAGGGTCCCTCGTAGGTCTGGTGGATGGCCGACCATGAGCGCCAGCCCTCCACGGTGTCCTCCAGGCGCGCGGTGATCTTGTCCTGGTCCCATACGGTCATCGGTGGCTCCCACATCCGCCCGTGGTGCAGCGCGAAGCAGCCCACCTGCCCGGCCGTAAGGCGCAGGTGGGCGGTGGCGGTGGCACGGTCCACCCGGAAGTCGACGGGCGCGGAAAGCAGCAGCCGGTCGGCTCCGCCCCGGGCGGCCACGCCGCCGGGGACCGGCTCCAGGATGGGGTGGATCAGGCCGTATTCGGGCCGCGGCGCGTAGCCGACCTCGAATTCGACCGCACCGTCAGTGCAGGCCAGGCGGCGCAGGAGCACCCCTGGAGAGCCTGCGCCGAGGTCGTGGCCGCGGTCGTTGCGGCCGACCGCCATGGCGTCGGTCAGCACGGCCTGCCCGGTTGCCGTCCGGAAGTTGGTCTCAAGCACCATGGTCTGATCGGCGTAGGCGCGACTGGCCTCGAAGTCGCCGGCCGGCCGGATCGAGAAGTGGCCGCCGTCCTCGTCGAGCATGCGGGCGAACACCGCCGGCGCGTCGAAACGCGGGAAGCACAGCCAGTCCACCGAGCCGGCCCGGCTGACCAGCGCGGCCGACCGGCAGTCCGACAGCAGGGCGTAGTCGCCAATCGGCAAGGTGCTCATCGCGATTCCCTTCTTCGATGCTGGATCGCTGACCGGAAACCCGGCCCGTGATCCGGGCGTGCTTGGTGCGGACCGTGAACTGGTGGCGTGCGGGCAGGTTCCTGCGTCTTCCCCCCCGAAAACGTCGTCCCTGCGGGCGGAATGTCCGTTTTCCGTGACGTTTTCGGGGGGGAAGTTGTGTTGCTGGCCTGTAGGCGCCGGGCCGGTGGGCTGCTTCGGCCTGATGAGGGTCTTGGAGGGGATGCAGCCAAAGTAGGAGCACTCACCGCCGACCAGCCGTCGCTCGACCAGGGCGACGGCGAGCCGCCGCTCGACCAGGGCGACGGCGAGCCCCCCGTCGGCCAGGCGCCCGGCGGCGTGCTCGCCGGCCGGGCGGGCGCCGATCACTATCACGTCGTGTTCATTGGCCACGGGGGGTGCCCCTCCCTGTCCGGCTCTCGTCATCTCACGCCTGCCTGTAAGGTCTCGGCGGGGCCGGATGTGTTACGGCCACGCGCCGGCCAGCGCGTGCTTGCGCCCGCCGGGGAAAAGCCGACGGCGGCCTCAGCGAGGGCGTGAAGCCAGTCGCGGGTCTCGGCGAACTGCTGGGGGAGGGTCATCACGCCACCTCGGCTCGTCCAGTTCACCGCGCCGAGGCGCGGCTGTCTCGTCACGTTAACCGCGGCCATGGGCGGCTGGGTAGGGCGCGGGCTGCGCCGCGAACCTCATCGGCCGGTCCCGCTGCGTTCCGGTCCCGCTGCGTTCCGGTCCCGCTGCGTTCCGGTCCCGCTGCCTTCGCCCGCGTGCTCACGGAGTACGGGCGCGTCGACTTCCTTGCCATCAACGCGGGCATCCAGATCGCGTCGGACACCGAGGTGCTGCCGGTCGCTGGATTCGACTGGGCCGACCTGGCTGGGCAGTGCGCGGCGCCGGGTCGAACGCCTGCGATTGGGCGGCCGCCCAGCATGTTTGGTATTTGCCCGATGCGACTGTTAAGAACTAGCTCATGGAGGACCACACGATTCGGCTCGCTGACGGCCGTGAAGTGGGATTCGCCGACTACGGCATGCCGGACGCGACCGCCGTGCTCTGGTGCCATGGCGGTCCCGGCAGCCGGCTGGAGCCGGCGAACCTGGGACCCGAGGCCGTCGAGGCGGGGTTTCGCATCATCGGCATCGACCGGCCGGGCTATGGCCTGTCGACACCGAGGCCGGACCGCACCATCGCCGGCTGGGTGCCAGAAGCCCTAGCCGTCGCCGACTACCTCGGCATCGACCAGTTCGTCACCGTGGGCGTCTCGACTGGTGGCGCATTCGCGCTGGCGCTGGGGGCGCTGGCCCCGGAGCGTGCGCTTGGCGTCGTCGCCTGCTGCTCGATGACCGACATGCGGTGGCCGGAGGGCAGGTCCACGATGAGCGAGTCGCATGCGCACGCTGTGTGGGACGCTCCCGGCCGGGCCGCGGCCCTGGCCGCCGCCGTCGACGCGTTCGGTGAGCACGGCAGCAAGATGCTCCAAGGCGCGACGAACGCTGCGCTTTGTCCGTCCGACCTCGCCCTTCTCCAGAACCCCAAGTGGATCAGGGAGATGCTGGCTGCGTTTCCGGCCATGTTCACCCATGGCCTTGAGGGCTACACCGACGACCGCCTCGCCGACGGGCCGGGCTGGGTCACCTTCGACGCCGCGTCGATCCGATGCCCGGTCACCGTCCTCCACGGGGGAAGCGACCTCGTGGTCGACGTCATCCATGCCCACCACACGGCCGCGATCGTCCCGACCGCCGAACTTGTCGTCTTCGACGACCTCGGCCACCTCAGCATCATGACCAAAGTCGTTCCCGCGATCAGCGACCTGCTGCGGCGGTAGAGACGGCACAGCAGAAGCACACCCCTATCGTGAGTGGACGGGTGCGACCGGCCCAGCCAGGCTCACCCGTCCTCGCCGTGCTCACGCGCCTTTACGGCGATATAGAAGAGATCGCGCGAGACCCCACCGCGATCTAACCGCGATCTTCTGGGGATAACGCCCCGGGCGCTCGGCAGGCGCCTGATGTACGGTCAGATCATCGCTTTAGCCCAGACTATCGACGCTCCCGACCCGGCCCCGGCAGCTGCGCCGCGGGCCCGGTTCGCCTGGCGGTCCGGCGACAGGCTGCGGCAGCCGTTCGGTATCAGATGCCATCCGCCGGCAGCTACCGAACGGCTCCGGGGTGTGGCCCGCAAGGACGCCACTGCGCGGGAGAGGAGAACGAGATGGTACATGTTGCGACCATCCCCGTACGTCGCGCTGAGCAGGATCCCGACGCGCCGTGTCTTGAGGATTCCCGCACCACGCTGACCTCGGCGGGGTTCGCGGCCCACGTCGACCGGCTGGCGGGCGGCTTTGCGTCGCTCGGCATCGGCCCAGCTGATGTCGTCGCCACCATGCTGCCGAACTGCGCCGAGATGGTACTCATCCTGTTCGCCTGCTGGCGGCTCGGCGCCGCGGTCACTCCGGTGAACCCCGTCCTCACGCCGGAGGAAGCCCAATACCAGCTGGCCGACTCCGCGGCCAAGGTGGTCGTGGCCGACACTGCGTCTGAGCAGAAGCTGGCCGGCGGCCACACCAGGCTCGTCCCCCTCGGCGACATCGCCGCGCTCGGCGGGCCGCCGCCCCCGCCCAGGGCGGAGCAAGGCGACCTTGCCCTCCTGGTCTACACGAGCGGAACGACCGGACGGCCAAAGGGCGTGATGCTCGACCACGCCAACCTGTCGGCCATGACCGGCCAGATCATCGCGGCGCTGGACGTCGGACCGGACGTGCGGGCGCTGCTGGTCCTCCCGCTGTTCCACGTGAATGGGATCATGGTGAGCGTCGTCTCGCCGCTCGCGGCCGGCGGCTCCACCGTGATTCTGCCCCGCTTCGACCCGAAGACGTTCTGGGACGCGGTCGAGCGGTATCACCCCACATACTTCTCGGCCGTGCCGACGATCTACCTCGTGCTCAATTGCCTCCCGCCGGACGTGAAGCCCGATCTTTCGTCGCTGCGCTTCGCGGTGTGCGGCGCCGCCCCGATGCCGGCGCAGGCCATCCGGGAGTTCGAGGAGCGGTACGGCGTCCCGGTCGTCGAGGGCTACGGCCTGTCGGAGGGGACGGTCGCCTCGGCGATCAACCCCCTGCATGGCGTACGCAAGCCCGGCACGGTCGGATTGCCCCTCCCGGGTCAGGAGATCTCCGTCGTCGGCGACGACGGGCGACTCCTGGCCCGCGGCGACGTGGGCGAGCTTGTTGTCCGGGGGCCGAACGTGATGCGCGGCTACCTCGGTCGCGCCGAGGAGACCGCCCAGACGCTGCTGGGCGGCTGGCTGCACACCGGCGACGTCGGTTACCTCGACCAGGACGGCTACGTCGTGCTCGTCGACCGAAAGAAGGACATGATCATCCGGGGCGGCGAGAACATCTACCCGAAGGAGATCGAAGACGTGCTGCTCCGGCATCCAGCGGTGCAAGAGGCCGCAGTCGTGGGCAGGCCCGACCCGGTGTACGGCGAGGAGCCGGTCGCCTACGTGTCACTTCGGCCGGGCGCGCATGCGGGCGCGGACGAGCTGATCGAGCATTGCCGCGGCGCGCTGGCCCGTTTCAAGATGCCGCGGGAGCTGTATGTGTGGGACACGCTGCCGAAGAACTCGATCGGCAAGATCGTAAAGGCCCCCCTGCGGGAGGACGCAGCCAGTGGCAGGACCGCGCGCCCCTGACCCCCGCCTGGCACGGCGCCGAACGCAGTGGCTCGAGGCGGCGCTCGTCTCCAGGCCGTCCGCCAACCCGAACGGTCAACTGGCCAGGGTTGAGGGGGGCGGGGTGATGGCCCAGCGGATCGCGCCGACGATTGCGTGGGCAGCGGGCCGGACGACAGCCGCCTCGGTCAGCGGCAGGTGGGGCAGGTAAAGGGGGCGGCGGGCCCATCCCGGCAGAAGTGACGTCGCGGCCGCGGCGAGCACACCGTAGGGCGCCCGGGCGACTATCGGCAGCGGTGGCCTGAGCAGCAGGAACCGGGCGGCTGAGCGGGCTTCGGCCGTGCCCCGCAGCTCCGTTCGGTATCGGCTGATCCGGTCGGTGAGTTCGGCTTCGGTCTGCGGCGGGTCAGGCACCCCGAGCGCGACGGCGACCTTAGCCAGATCGGCGACGTACCCGTCGCGTCCCGCCTGATCCAGCGGCCGGGCTCCGAACCGGGTGTGCGCACGCAGGAAGCTGTCGGCCTCGGCGATGTGAACCCAGGTCAGCAGATGCGGATCCGACGCCGCGTAGGATCGCCCGTCCGGCGCCGTCCCGGTAACGCGCTCGTGGATCGCCCTGACCCGGTCCGTGGCCGCTCGCGCATCCCCTGCCCGGCCGAAAGTGGTGACCGCGAGGAAGTAGCTGGTCCGCTGCAACCGCCCCCACGGGTCACCCCGGTAGCCCGAATGCCCCGCCACGCCGGCCATCGCGAGCGGGTGCAGCGACTGCAGCAGCAGAGCGCGGATACCGCCTACGAACATCGACGAGTCCCCGTGAACTCGCCGGATCGGGCGGTCCTCGGCGAACCACCGCTCACCCGCGGCCTCGTGGATCACCCGGCGATTCGCCGCCCCCTCGGACCCGGCGACTCGCTCGAATATCGACGCGCCGATACGGCGCCGGACAGAATCAGCGGCAACCGCGCAGCCGCTACGTCCCAGAGTGCGATAGTCCATATCGTCAAGCTACGCCGCCAATGCCGCCGAACTTCGTTGCCCTCCCGAGACCCCGTAATGGAGCAGCGTATCCGCACAATCGCACGTAGCCACTCCATAGCCACTCCACCCGGGCACCGCGGTCATCAGATCATGCCGCCGGGCCTTTCATACGACAGGCGGCGGTGTCCCGTCGGCGCTGGCGGCGAGCCCGGGATCCCACCCGCAGACCGCGCAGGCATGACGAAACGCCGAGCGGGCGAACTCCAAAGCGGCCCCGCGCGGATCCGGGCCCGGGCAGGCATCGTCCCAATCCAGGATGTACTCACCCAGCACCGCGTCCCAGCGGGCACCTGGAGCGGAGAGGGCCATGCCCGCGAAGCCTTCCGGCGCCGGGTGCGCGTAGGCGTAAAACGCCGCGTTGCCGTAGCGCGCATCACCGGGCCACCAGCCGACGGCGACCTCTTGCGCGTCCATCGCGTTGCGCATGATGAAGTCATCCGAGGGAGGATCGGCCGGCAACCCGGAAAACAGGTTCACCGCGAGGTCGAACGAACCCCACCACGCGTTGACCGGCGTCGAGCGCCCACGGTACGGGGCCCGGAACGCCGCAAGAACCAGCGCGGCCTTGGTCGCCGCGGCGAAATAGGCGCCGACCTGGCCGCGGTCGTAATGCGCGTGCACGTCGTCCTCATCCAGTGGCACGCTCCACGGAACCTCCTGCGGCGCCGGGTCGATCTGCACCGCGCCGCCCACGCCGCGCACCGCCGCCAGCACCTCCCGTGTCACCTCCCCGACCGCCCGATCAGGGGTAAGCGCGACACGTTCCACCCGCCCGCCGCTATGCTCCACCACCGCCTCGTGGACCCGCAAATCGAGCACCACGACCAGCGAGCCCGAACCATCGGGCGCTGGCAGCGGGGCCGTCTCCCACCCCCGCGCCGTCAGCCGCAGCGCCGCGTGCTGCAACTGCGGCTCAGGCGGGGCAAGCGTCACCGCGAGCTTGCCGAGCACCTGGGTATGCGCATGCAGCGTGTCGCAGGTCGCGCGCCACTGCCCGTACGAAAGCGCCCGCCAGCCCGAGGACATGACCGCACGCTATCCGGCCAGCACCCAAATATTCAACCGGCCCCCTCCCCACAGCAAGACCCGCGGCCGCACCCTCTCTGACCACCCAGTACGGCGTTCCCCGGCAGATCCGTGATTTCGTCGTGCTGGCGCTCGCCGATGCCGAAGGTGCCGTCGACGACGCTGGTGGTGGGTGGGCGGCATGGATTGTCTCGGGTCTTCCGTAGGATCGCTGTCATGGCGGCCGGTGTGGGCATGGCGGGAGGTTCCAGCGCGGGCCAGGCGCTTGACCCCGAGTCCGCCGAGTGGATGCGGGTGCTGAGCAGTTCCGGCAGCGTCCACGACGCGGCGGTGGGGCGCCTGCTCGGACTCCTGACGCGGATCGCCCGCAGTGAGGCGCGCCGGCGCAGCGGGCGGCTGCAGATCAGCGGTCCCGAGCTCGATGACCTCGCCTGCCAGGCCGCGGACGACGCACTGCTGGCCATCACAGGCAAGATCGGGCAGTTCCGCGGGGAGAGCCGGTTCACAACGTGGGCCTACAAGTTCGTCATCCTCGAGGTCTCGGCCAAGATCGGCCGTCACTTCTGGCGGAACCCGGGCGTGGCGCTCGATACCGAGGATTGGGATCGGCTGCCGGACCGGTTCGGGTTCGAACCGGCACGCGAGTCGGAGTGGCGCGATCTTCTCGCCGCGCTTCGGCGGGCGATCGACGAGGAGCTGACTGAGCGGCAGCGGGGTGTCTTCGTCGCGCTCGTGCTCAACGGTGTTCCGCTGGACGCTCTGGTTGCCGAGCTCGGCTCGAACCGCAACGCGATCTATAAGACGCTGTTCGACGCCAGACGTAAGTTACGGGCCGCTCTAACCGCTAATGGGTATCTGGACCATGACACTTCGAGGCGCTCGTGAATGGCTGGCAAGCGCTGGACGGCTTCCTGCGCACCGATCCGCGCGACGTGGGATGCACTGAGGCGCTGGAACTTCTCCACGTCTACGTCGACCTGGTGCTGGCGGGCGCCGAGCCGCGGTACCCAGGCGTCGAGGCTCACCTGCGCGCATGCGGCCCGTGCGGTGAGGACTTCGAAGGTCTGCTGGCCGCGGCGCGTGGCTTAGCGAGCTGACCAGTAGCGGCCGCGTCTCGGCGCAGGCGACCGGAAATACAGGAGATACCGTGCGTGACTACCCGCAGATGATCGTCCCGGCCGGCCACGTCGAACCCGCGCCGCGGCGGGTCCGCGCCATGCTCGGCGGTGACGTGGTGCTGGATACCACGAGCGCCGTGTACGTGTGGGAGTGGCCGAACTACCCGCAGTACTACATCCCGCTCGCGGACGTGGACCGGGACATGCTCGTCGACGAGCAGCACAGCCAGCATCTGCGCCGCGGCACTGCCCGACGGCACGGCCTGCGGGTGGGGGAGATCTCCCGGCCAGGGGCCGCGAGGGTCTACACCGACGACTCCGACGGCGGGCTGGGCGGCATGGTCCGGTTCGATTGGGACGCCCTCGACGCGTGGTTCGAGGAAGACGAGGAGATCTTCGTCCATCCCCGCAACCCCTACACGCGCGTCGACGCGCTGCGCTCCACCCGCACCGTCCGGATCGAGCTCGGCGGTGTGGTACTGGCCGAGTCATCCTCGCCGGTGATGGTGTTCGAGACCGGCCTGCCGACGCGCTACTACCTCAACCGCACCGACGTGAACTTCGAGCATCTGGTGCCCACTGGCACGATCACCGCCTGCCCCTACAAGGGAAAGACCAGCGGCTACTGGTCCGTCCGCGCCGGCGGCGGGATCCTCCCGGATCTGGCCTGGGCCTACGACTTCCCTACCCGCCAACTGCTGCCGATCGCAGGGTTGATCGCCTTCTACAACGAGAAGGTGGACGTGATCGTCGACGGCGACCTGCTCCCCAGGCCCAGCACGCACTTCTTCGAGTGAAAAACACCCCCGGCGGCCGGGCGGCGAAGCCGGGCGTGGACACGCCGCGATCAACAACCCGGCCATTCCTTGGATAGGCGGCGGGCAGCGTCGGTGGCGCTGACCCGCTGCGACGGCCCGCTGCCCTGGCGAGCCTGGATTTCCCTTTCCCGTTCCGGTCGCATCAGGGTTCCCAGCCCGCCCGCACGCAAATTCTTACGGAATACGAAACGACTGCGTGGAGCGGTGCCCGCCAGGTAAGGAACCATTGCCGCGCTGACGCCAAGTGTTCGTCAACCAAACCGCGTTCCCTTGGGGAGAATCATGTACACGACTGCTCGTCTCGCCAGCGTCGGCGGGCTCGCGCTGGCGGCCACCGTTTTGGTCGCCACCGCGGCATCCGCGTCACCCGCCCGTGGGTCAGCTGACCACCGTAGTGCGTCCGTTTTCGTCCAGACCGACGACCCGACGGGCAACTCCGTCGTCGCCTACGACCAGTCAGCCGGCGGCAGCCTGCACCAGGCCGGCGCCTACCTGACGGGCGGCAACGGCGGCGTGCTGGACGGATCGGTCGCCGACCACCTCGCCTCACAAGGCTCGCTGGCCTACGACCGCGACCACGGCCTGCTCTACGCCGTCAACGCGGCCAGCGACACCATCACCGTGTTCGGCGTGCATGGCGACAAGCTCACCCGCCGTCAGGTGATCTCGTCCGGCGGGACCTTCCCGGTCAGCATCGCCGCGTTCGGCAACCTCGTCTACGTCCTCAACGCCCGCGACGGCGGATCGGTGCAGGGTTATCTGCGCGTCGGCAGCACCCTGCTGAAGATCGGTACCTGGCACCGCAGCCTCGGCCTGGATCCGGCCCTGACCCCCGAGTTCACCCACACGCCCGGCCAGATCGCCTTCACCCCGGGCGGCTCGAAGATCGTCGTGACCACCAAGGCCAACGGCAATGACATCGACGTGTTCGCCGTTGACCGCCTCGGTGGCCTGCCGGCCACGCCAGTCGTGACCCCCGACCCGGGCGCGGTGCCGTTCGGCGTCACGTTCGACACGGGTGGCCACCTCGCGGTCGCCGAGGCAGGCACCAACTCCGTGGCCACCTTCGCCGTCAACCGCGACGGAACGCTCAGCCTCATCGGACGGGCGGCGACGGGTCAGGCCGCGACCTGCTGGATCGCCAGCACCGGCACCAATCTGTACGTGTCCAACGCCGGTAGCGGCAGCCTGTCCGGCTACCAGGACAACGGCAGCGGCACCCTGGCCGCACTCGGCAACACCGCGACCGATCCGGGCACGGTCGACGCGGCAGCATCCTCCGACGGCCACTACCTCTACGCCCAAACAGGCGCAAAAGGCATCGTGGACGGCTTCCGCGTGAACGCCAGCGGCTCACTCACCCCGATCGGATCGGTCACAGTTCCTGGCGCCATCGGCGGCGAAGGGATCGCGGCCGGCTGAACCGAACGCGGCAATCCGTTGCCTGCGGGCCCTCTCAACGCACGCAGGCCCGCAGGCGACGTGCAGGCCCTACGGCGCGCTGGTCGGCGCTTGACCATCGCGGGGACCGCCGGCAACCCTGGCAGCGTAGCGGGGCTGGGAAGGCAGGATGATGCGATGGATACTGAGTCGTTTCTATCCGCGGCCTGCGAATTGATTGCTGTGCCGTCGACGGCTGACCGGCCGGATGACCTGCGCCGGGCACTGGGCATTGTGCTCGGCTTCGTCGGACCTGGTTTCACGGTGGAGCGGTTCGAATCGGGCGGCAAACCGAGCGCGCTGGTCTATCGCGGCGCGCACCGGACTCGTTTCCAGGTCATCCTCAACGCTCACCTCGACGTCGTACCGGCACCGCCGCACCAGTTCCGGCCACGCCGCGAGGGTGTTCGGCTCTACGGGCGCGGTGCTCAGGACATGAAGGTGTCGGCCCTGGTGCAGGCCCAGGTCTTCCGCGAGCTAGCCGGCAGTTTGCCTTACCCGATCGCGTTGCAGCTTGTCACCGACGAGGAGGTCGGTGGGCACGACGGCACGCTATATCAGCTCGAGCAGGGTGTCAGCGGCGAGTTTGTCATAATCGGCGAACACAGCGGATTGCGTATCGTGACCGAGTCCAAGGGAATGGTCGCCGCGACCCTGCGGGCCGTCGGCCATGGCGCCCACGGCGCATACCCATGGCTCGGCGACAACGCGCTGGTCAAGTTGCAGCGCAGCCTGGACAACGTGCTGGCCAAGTACCCCGTCGCCACGGAAGAGGTCTGGCGGACCACCGTTAACCTCGCGCGGATCCAGACCCCCAACCAGGCTCGCAACCAGATCCCGGCTCTGGCGGAAGCGTGGCTCGATATCCGCTTCCCACCCGAGGACGCGGACCTGAACGGCAAGACCGCCGATCAGATAACCACATACCTGGCATCCTTCTGTGAGCCCGGCGTCACGCCCGTAGTCCATCAGGCTGACCCGCCGCAACGCGCCGATCCAGACCGCCCCGAGATACGCGGACTCCAGCAGGCCGCGCGGAATCAGGGTTACCCCGCCGATTTCCTGCGCAAGCACGGCGCCGGCGACGGACGCTTCTACCGCCAACGGGGCATCGACGCCGTCGCTTTCGGCGTCGGTGGCGACGGCCAGCACGGCGCGGACGAGTACGTCGATACCACAACGATCGCACCGTACTACCGGGCGCTCAAGGAGTTTCTCCACAATCCGGGCCACAGTGAGCAGGCTCCGGCGACATCCGCGGTGGCTGATTCGTCAGCTGCACCTTGATCGGGCTCCGCCTCGCGGTTGCGGTTAGCTTCTCCCTATGGCCGCAGAAGTGGAGCTCGAGGTTGGGAACCGGACGGTGCGTATCTCCAACCCGGACCGGGTGTACTTCCCGGCCCGCGGCGAGACCAAGCTTGACCTCGTCCGCTACTACCTGTCTGTCGGCGATGGCATCGTGCGTGCCCTGCGTGAGCGGCCGTGCATGATGCATCGCTTCCCGTCCGGAGTCGGCCGGCGAGAAGGTCCACCAGAAGCGGGTTCCATCCGGTGCGCCTGGGTGGCTGGAGACGGTGCGGGTGGACTTCCCGCGCTACGGCCGGCACGCCGACGAGCTGTGCGTTACCGAGCTGGCCAGCGTCGTGTGGGCCGTCCAGATGTCCACCGTGGAGTTCCATCCGTGGAACTCCCGCAGGGCCGACACCGAACGGCCGGACGAGTGGCGCATCGACCTGGATCCCATGCCGCGCTGCGGCTTCGACACGGTGCGCAGGGCCGCCCACATCGTGCACGAGATACTCGGCGAACTCGGCGCGGCCGGGTGGCCCAAGACCTCCGGCGGCAACGGCCTGCACATTTACGTCCGGATTGAGCCACGGTGGGGCTTCGCCGACGTCCGGCGGGCCGCGCACGCCTTCGCCCGCGAGGTCGAACGCCGCGCGCCGGGCGAGGTGACCACCACCTGGTGGCGCAAGGACCGCGACCCCACCAAGCTGTTCGTCGACTACAACCAGAACGCCAGGGACCACACGATCGCCAGCGCCTACTCGGTGCGCGGCGTGCCTGAAGCGACCGTGTCCACCCCGATCACGTGGGGCGAGATTGACGACGTCGACCCACGCCAATTCACCATCGCCACTGTGCCCGCACGCTTCGCCAAGCTCGGTGACCTGCACAAGGGCATCGACAGTACCGTGTACACGCTGGACACCCTGCTTGAGTGGGCAGACCGCGACGGTCTCGACTAGAAGACGCGGGAACCTGCCCGCACGCCACCAGTTCACGGTCAGCGCCAAGCACGCCCGGATCACCGGCCGGGTTCCGGTCAAGGATCCAAGCCCGCCCGGATCACCGGCCGGGTTCCGGTCAAGGATCCAGAGGGCTGGTACTCGGCCGGGATCAGCTCGGCGGTGGTCAGGCGGGCGCGCGCGGGATGGCCAGGTAGGCCTGCCGGCGAATACGTTGTCCATGCCCTGTCCGCACGCGGTGCCGCCGCGCGTTGCGTCCTGGCGAGGAGGCCCCGCCATGGCAGTACCTGAGATCGCAGACCTCGACCCCGACGAGCGCGACATCGTCTCGGTCGTCCACGACTGGATCGAGGACAGCGTGCGCCCCGTAGCGCGCGATCTTGAACACGCCAACACCTATCCCGCGGCGTTCATCGAGACGATGAAGCAGCTCGGCGTCTACGGGCTGGTCATTCCCGGGGCCTACGGCGGCTCCGGCGTCTCCACACCCTGCTTCGCGCTCGTAACCGAGGAGCTGGCCCGGGGCTGGATGAGCCTGGCCGGCGCCATGGGCGGTCACAGCGTCGTGGCACGCCTCATCGCGACGTTCGGCACAGAAGCGCAGAAAGTCAGGTGGTTGCCACAGCTCGCCACCGGCCAGGTACGCGCGACCATGGCGCTCACAGAGCCCGCAGGTGGCTCGGACCTGCAGGCCATCCGCACCAGGGCGACGGCGGCCGGCGGAGGCTACCGGCTCGACGGCGTGAAGACGTGGATCACTAACGCGCGTGCGGCTCAGGTCACGGCCGTTTTGTGCAAGACCGATCCGGCCGCGGTCCCCGTTAGTGACGGCATCAGCATCCTGCTGGCCGAGAAGGGGCCCGGCTTCACCGTCTCCCGCGACCTGCCCAAGCTGGGCTACAAGGGCGTGGAAAGCTGCGAGATCGTCTTCGATGGCTACGAGTGCGCAGCCGAGGCGCTGCTCGGCGCCGAGGAGGGCCAGGGTTTCCGCCAGATGATGGGCGGGCTCGAGCTCGGCCGCATCCAGGTCGCCGCGCGGGCCGTCGGAGTGGCCAGGGCCGCGCTGGAGGACTCGCTGCGTTACGCGCAGGAGCGAGAGACCTTCGGGCAGCCGATCTGGCGGCATCAAGCGGTTGGACACCGCCTCGCCGACATGGCCACGCAGGTGGACGCCGCACGCCTGCTGACGCTGCGCGCCGCCGCCACGCTCGACGCCGGCCGGCGCAGCGATCTGGAGGCGGGGATGGCGAAGTTGTTCGCGTCTGAGGCGTGCATGCAGGTCACCGCCGATGCGATCAAGGTGCACGGCGGCTACGGCTTCTCCGGCGAGTTCGACGTCGAGCGCTACTACCGCGACGCCCCGTTGATGGTGGTCGGCGAGGGGACCAACGACATCCAGCGAAATATCATCGTCCGGCAGCTGATCGATCGGTACCGCGCCTGACCCGGCGGCAGATCAGCGGCCACGAGCCAGGTGGCACTCGCGTCACCCAGCCGGCCCCGTGGGCGGCATCACCGAACACGAGCTGCCCGACTGACAAGAACTACCTCCAGAACGGCTGCGCGCGCACGGTTCACAAACTCAGCTCAGCTCCTGAGCTCAGCCCCGTGCCCGCTGGGTTCGCTACCCAGCCGGGCCAGCGTCACCACGCACCGCCGTTCTGGATGAATGAGCCCGAACGGCTCACGCGGCGCACGCCGGGCCTGCCAGGCGGACCATGCTCAGGTTGCCCGCTCCTGGGCCGGCGGCGCACCCCGTCCGGTGGTCTCTGAAAGGCCGCCGACTTCGATGGTCAAGCCGTCATCTGATCGCGCAGACGGCGCCGAAATTCGCGGTCGCTGTCCGCAGCCTCCATCAGCAGGTCGACAAGCTCCGCGTGGTCGAGTAACTCCAGGTGAGAGCGCAGGTCAAAGCGGCGTGACAAATTGCGGTCATTGTCGCGGTCATACTCGTAGACCAGTGCCACGGCGACACAGTGCTTGCAGAAGTTGCCCTCCTGGCCCCACGGGCAGTCACAAGTTCCACTCAGGCCCCTGGGGCCCACGTCAAGCTCAACCTCATAGAGGTTATTTCCCCGGACCGTGGCATAAACGGCTTCGCCGTCCGTCTCAAGATCTGCGACGGCCCGGATGTACTCGATGCCCCGGTCAAAAGATTTTTCCCCGGCGAGCGCGCACACGTCGTCTTTCGTGAATCCGGCCACAAGGGCATCAAACACCATTCTGCCCGCGGGCGGGTGGCAACGCGGCCCGCCCGCTTCCCGCCCGCAGCCCGGCCACGGCCGGACCCGTCCGTCAGCGCTGCCCGGTTCGCAGGCCGCGATGTGCATGCGGGCGCTGATACCGGACCGGCGCCGGCGGGATCACCGCCGTATACAGTGCGCCACATAGCCTGACGTCACCGATCGCAGGGAGGATGGGACGTGCCTGGGGGAGGCGAGGTCACCACGCAGCCGGAACGTATGCCGCTGCCGGAAGGCACGCAGGTGCGGGGAAACGCCGCGCCGTCTGTAAGCGCCGCGCCATCTGAAAGCGCCGCGCCGTCTGTAAGCGCCGCGCCATCTGAAAGCACCGCGCCGTCTGTAAGCGCCGCGCCGTCTGTAAGCGCCGCGCCGCTTGAAAGCGCCGCGCCGTCTGACAGCGCCGCGCCGCCTGACAGCGCCGCGCCGCCTGAAAGCGCCGCGCCGCCTGCAAGCAGCGCGCCACCTGAAGACACCCAGCAGCGGGCACAGCTCAGCCGTGAGCGCATCGTCTGCACGGCGGTGGAACTCCTCGAGCGGGAGGGCGAGGACGCGCTTTCCATGCGCCGTATAGCCGCCGAACTCGGCTACGGAGTCATGTCCCTCTACAACCACGTGCCGAACAAGGCGGCACTGCTCGACGCGATCGCCGAGTACGTCATGGCGGACCTGCAGTTCGCCGCCGATCCGCGAGCAGACTGGCGCGACCAGGCGCGGGCTCTCGTCCGGACGTTCCGCGAGATCTCACGTAGATACCCGCGCAGCGTCAATGTTGTGATCACGCGTCAGCTCAACTCGCCCGCGGGCCTTCGCCCGCTCGAGCTTGCGCTCGCGACCGCGCGGGCGGCCGGATTCGAGGGCGTAACCGCGGTTCGCGTGATGCGCGCTTTTGTCGCGTATGCCCTAGGGACCGTGGTGAACGATGCCCGGCTGAACCAGATGCGCGCAAAGGCCGCCCCGGGTCCTGACGGGTATGTGGCACGGCTCGACTCTGCCGAGTTCCCCAATGCGCTCGCCCTGGCGGGCACGCTGATGGAGCACGATCACGAGGCCGATTTCGAGTTCGGCCTCGACCTTCTCATCACCGCGGTCACAGCGCTGCCGCGTGCGGCCACGCCATCCGAGGGCGGAGTGCCCGGCCGTTGACACACGTACGATGTACGTGCGACTGTGCGTTCATCGCATGCGTGCCCGCGGTGACATTGCGCCGCGGTTGCGGCGGAAGGAGCGACCTTGCCAACCCGTGATCTTTACACCAGGCCGATCGCCAGCGCGGACTGGAGCCTTCCCGGCGTCGGCGCGGCCCGCTTCAGCTGGGAATACGACGATGGCCGCGACCGGCTGCTCGCCCTGTACCAGAAGGGCAAGGACAAGCAGTGGGACGCAGCCAAGCGAATCGACTGGGACATCGAGGTCGATCCCTTCAACGTGCTCGGCCTCCCCGACAAGTCGGTGCCCATCTACGGCACAAAGTACTGGGACATGCTGAGCAGGCAGCAGCGCAAGGACGTGCGAAGGCACGCGGCGTCATGGCAGTTCTCACAGTTCCTGCATGGCGAGCAGGGCGCCCTCGTATGCGCGTCGCGGATCGTCGAGTCGGTGCCCGACCTCGACGCCAAGTTCTACGGCGCGACCCAGGTGATGGACGAGGCGCGGCACGTGGAGCTGTACGCCAGGTTCCTGCAGGAGAAGATCGGCATGGTCTACCCGATCAATGACCAGCTGCAGAAACTGCTCGCGGAAACGCTCAGCGACTCGCGGTGGGATATGCCCTACCTGGGGATGCAGGTGCTGATCGAAGGGCTCGCCCTGGCCGCGTTCGGGCACATGCGCGACACGACGACCATGCCGCTGCCCAGACAGATTCTCGCCTATGTGATGCAGGACGAGGCCAGGCACGTGGCCTTCGGGCGGCTCGCACTGCGCGATTATTACAAGCAGATCAGCGAGGCGGAACGTCGGGAGCGCGAGGACTTCGTCATCGAGGGCTGCTATCTGATGCGCGAGCGCATCCGCGCCTATGAGGTCTGGGAGAACTTTGGCATCCCGAAGAGGGAGATCAAGCCAATCCTCGACGCGTCACCCTACACACGGGCATTCCGCAGCCTCCTGTTCAGCCGGATCGTGCCGTGCGTGCGCGATATCGGGCTGTGGAGCGAGCGGCTCCAGCAGGCCTATGACGACCTCGGGGTGCTCGACATGGCCCGTCAGGACCTCGAGGTGCTCATGGGCCAGGACGAGGACATCGCCGAAAAGCTTGATCGTGAGCGTTTCGCCGCGGAGGAGTCAGCCCGCAAGGCCGAGGTCGACTCCGTGATTTCCGGCGCGGCAGGATCCTGACCGGGAGCCGGACCTGGTGCACGCGACGTCTGGCGGGTGACAAACGGCCCGGCTGTCGTGGGCGCTGCCTTGACACTCGTGTGGCAACGTGATCACAGTCGGCCCACGGCCTTGGACCGAAGGACAAACGCGATGCGATCGTACGAACATTCGGTGGACGTGCTCGAGCGGGAACTGCAGGCAATCCTGGGGGTATTCGGCGGTCTCAGCGACGCCGAATGGGCGCTTCGGACGAACCTCGACCCGCTCGGCCCGAGCCTGCCGCACTGGTCGCTTTTCGAGCTCGCCGGGCACTTCGACATCTCGATCGGGCTCACCCGGATGCTGATCGCGGATCCGCAGGATGCCCAGGTCGGCAGGGACCGGGTCAGCTTCTTCATCTTCCCGCGGTCCGAGGTGGCCCCGGTCGTGTACGACTACGCCTACGCGATGGTGCGGGGCAAGACGCCTGCGGATATGCCCGGGGTGCTCGCGGAGACGTTCGGCAAGACGATTGAGGAGGCCAAGGCGAATCCGCCGACGCTGGTCGGGCCGGGGTTCTACGCGCCGATGGAACTCGGTGAGTTCGTGCCGAGCCGTGTGGTCGAAGCGGTCGTCCATGGCCTGGACCTGACGGACCCGCTCGGCCGCGAGCCGATCGCCACGCCCGAGGCCATCGCGATATGCGCCTCGATCCTGGATGAGCTGCTCGCCCGCCGGATGGTGCCGGGCAGGCCGGCGGACCTGGCCGACGACATGGAGTGGATCCGCGCCGCCGCGGGCAGGCGGCTGGCGGTGCCGCATCCCGATCCGCGGCTGCCCCTCATCGGCTGAGGTTCCCGCGGCCGCGCCCGGACCGGGCACGCGGGGCCGGTGACGCGGAAGCGCCGCGTGAAGGCCCGCCCGGCATGCCGTCGGTGGTGCTCACCCGTAGCTCGAAGGTGACCCGGGTTTGGTGGTCGCCGAGCGGTGCCAGCCGGATTGACCACGCCACCTTGATGAAGCCGGGCTTGTCGAAGGCGGCGAACGCTTCGGCGCCTGCGACGTGGGCAAACGGAATATCAAGCCGCCACACCTTGCCGATCGCACCGACCGCGAACTCGTCAGGCGGGCTCTCCGCGAGGAGCTGGAATCCCGGCTGGCCCGGCGTGGAGACGAGGTCGTCGACGCGAATTCCCGCATGCCCTGTCTCGTTCTCGCGGCGGACGAGCCGCCCACGCAGCCCGCGGATCGCGAAGAGCGCGTTGATGGCGGGCCAGTCGGCCAGGTTGCCATGCCGGATCGCGGGCCAGGCCTGCTCCGGCGTCACAGCAAGATCGACGGACTTCGTCTCGCGCAGCCGTGGTGCGGGGATGATGCCGTCGAGGACGCTCGCTGCGGCCCGGGTCGGTGCGCCGGTCATAGGCTGCCTCCTGATCCTCGATGGGTGCTGAGCGGTGCGCGGCGCGGCGGCCCCGGTGGTCTCAACGAGACGCGCGCCGCACCGGCACCGCGATCAGGACGACGCCTGCGGCCAGGAAGATCACTCCGCCGATCGGCGAGCAGGTGGCGATCCGTGGCAGTGACGGCACCGACGCACTGATGTTCACACGCGCCGACGCTCGGCACGATGACGCGATCCAGCCGAACGCAAGCACGATGTCGCGGGGAATGGCGGGCCGCCATTTGAAGATCCACAGCCAGCGCGACGGCGGGTCGGGCAGCGCGTCCACGTGCACCGGGTACGCGCCAGCGGCCATCGCGACCACCTCCTTGCAGACGGCTTTCTGGCCGATGACAAGTGGTTCCAACATCCACGCAACGGCGGTATCACAGCGGGGTGCAGAAGCCGAACGTCCCGCACGCAAGGCCATTGGTCCCCTTGCCCCGCGCGCGCCTGCCGACTTCCGCTTCCCCGTTCCCGGCCGCGGAAGTCATCCGCGGCATGTCCCGGCACGCGTCATCCCAGCGCGTTCCTGTCCCGATCCCAGCGCGTTCCTGTCCCGATCCCAGCGCGTTCCTGTCCCGATCCCAGCGCGTTCCTGTCCCGATCCCAGCGCGTTCCTGTCCCGCGCGGGGTGGGCGTGCCGCAGGGTTAAGCGTCGCGCGGGCGGTCGCGCCATGGCCCGCGCGGAAACTGCGCTGCCTCCGGGGTCATGGCGTCGCCACCTAACCGAACCGCCCCGCCAGCGACCTGAACAGCCCGGGCGCGGCGCCATGTATCCATGCCGGGTATCGCAGCCAGGCGGGGACGAACACTTCGCGGCGGTTCCGCTCGACAGCGGTGAGGATTGCGCGGGCCACCCGTTCAGGAGAAATGGGGGCTGGCCGTCTCCGCCGATACGGCGTGCCCCGCCGGTCGAAGAACGGGGTGTCGATCACCCCGGGAACTACGACGGAGATATGGGTGCCGCTGCCGTGAAGCTCGTAGCGGATGCTTTCTGCGAAGAAGTGGATGCCCGCTTTGGTCGCGGCGTACACGGCCTCGCGGCGTACGCCCGTGGCGCCCGCGATGGAGGACACGAAGGCAACGTGCCCGCGCCCGCGCCGGGCCATGGCGGGCGTGAGGAGGCGGGTGAGTCTCAGCGGCGCGGCCAGGTTGACCGCGATCACCCGTTCCTCGACCGCGGCTGGAATGTCGCAGAACGGGCCCTCCCAGCCGATGCCGGCATTATTGACGAGCACGTCGATGCCATCAGGAGCGGCGCGGAGTGCGGCCTCCGCGAGATCCTCAGCGCCGCCAGGTACGGCGAGGTCGGCGATCAGCGCGGCGCCGCCGCTCTGTGCGGCGACGGCGGCAAGGCGCTCCCGGTCACGCCCGGCGACGAGTGGCCGCGCGCCCGCCGCGGACATCGCGCGGGCGGTGGCCGCGCCGATTCCAGAAGATCCCCCAGTGATCAGGACGACGGCGCCAGAAAGCTGCATGGCGCCACACTCTCGCGTACCCGCGTTGTGGGGCGCAACCGGCCGCCGCCCGGCGACCCATGGCAGGCTAGCCCGGAGGCTAGCCCCGGAAGCTAGCCGGAAGCTGAAGCTAGCCGACGGTGCCCGCGGCCGCGGCGGACCTCGCGGCCGTCGGCGCAGGCGACCAGCAGCGCACGATGTCCCGCATGGAGAGCAGGCCGCTCACGTCCTGCCCCTCGACGACGACCAGGTGGCGGAAGCCGCCGCGGACCATCGCGGCCGCGGCCTGCTCGAGAGTCCAGTCAGGCGACGCGAAGACCAGGTGGCTGCTGCGGTGGTGGGCGACCAGTTCGGTGTCCGGATCCTGACCGGCGCCCAGGGAGTAGAGGATGTCTCGTTCGGTGAGGATGCCGATGCCTGCGTGCTCGGAATCGATCACGATGGCCGCACCCACCCGGCGCGACGACATCAGGCGTGCCGCCTCCCGGAGCGTGTGCGCCGGGCCCACGGTAAGGACAAGTGGGCTCATGCCGTCCCGAACTCGCATGATCGATCACTCTCCGGGGGTTCTGTGAGGCGGCGGTGCCTGGATTGTGAAATTGTGATTCGTTCCGTCTAGCATCCGTTATAGTGCCCGGTTCGGCAAGCCCACCGACGAAGCCAATCAGTAATGCGCTGCGAGCATGGCGAGGGCCTCGTCGTGCAGATGCCCGTTGGTGCACAAGACGCTGCCGCCGTCCGGCCGCGGCTCACCATTCAGATCGGTGAAGCCACCGCCGGCCTCCTCGACGATCACCTGCAGGGCGGCGAGATCCCAGAGGCTGACCTGCGGCTCGGCGGCGATGTCCACCGCGCCCTCAGCAACGAGGACGTGTGACCAGAAATCGCCGAAGGCGCGGGTCCGCCATACCGAGCGGGTCAGCCCGAGGAAGCTGTCCAGCCTGCCCTGCTCCTCCCAGCCGCTCAGGCTGGAGTAGGAGAATGAGGCGTCTTCGAGCTTGGTCACCGAGGAAACCCGGCACCTCGTGGCCTTGGTAAGGCTCCGGCCGGACCAGGAGCCGCCTCCCCTCGCGGCCCACCACCGCCGGCCGAGCCCGGGTGCCGAGGCGACGCCCACGACGACCTCGTTACCGATCATGAGCGCGATCAGCGTCGCCCACACCGGTACCCCCCGGACGTAGTTCTTGGTCCCGTCGATGGGATCCACCACCCAGCAGCGCGGACCGAGCCCGGTCTGGCCGGATTCCTCGCCGACGACCGCGTCGCGCGGGCGCGCCCTGCGCAGCACGTTACGGAGCGAGTCCTCGGTCGCACGGTCGGCGTCCGTCACGGGCGTAAGGTCCGGTTTGGTCTCCACGCGCAGGTCGAGCGCCCGGAACCGGCGCGTGGTGATGTCATCCGCCGCGTCGGCCAGAACGTGCGCAAGACGCAGGTCTTCTTCGTAACCCGCCATGGCGGGCAACGCTATCGCCTGCGCGCTCGATTCGTAACGACGCACCGCGGTTAGGTTAGGGGGGCGGCTGGAGGGGGCGGTTAGGGGGGCGGTTAGGGGAGCCCCTGTTGAGGGGCCCGGCGGATCTAGCGGGCCCGGCGGAGCGGAGCCCGCGGCCCCGGCCAGGTCAGGCGTCCTCGGTGCCTTCGCGGCTGCGCAGCAGCCGCCGCAGTGAGTCGAGCCGTGCGCCCAGCCTCTCCCTGTCACGTGCGCTGGGCTGCCTGCCCACCCAGGCGTCGAGTGCGCAATCGGCCTGCAGGTGGGTGCAGTGGGGCGGGCACTCGGCGGTGCCCTGCTCGAGGTCGGGGAACCCGCGGACGACGCGGTCGGCCGTGACGTGGCCGAGGCCGAAGTTGCGCACGCCCGGCGTGTCGATGATCCAGCCACCCTCGCCCAGCGGGAGGGCGATGGCCGATGAGGAGGTATGCCTGCCACGGCCGGTGACCGGGTTGACCTGTGCGACGGCCCGCTCGGCGTCTGGCACGAGGTCGTTGACGAGGGTCGACTTGCCGACCCCTGACTGCCCGATGAAAACGCTTATCTGGTTGGCTAGCAGGCTTTGCAACGTGCCAAGATCCCCTTTCCCGAACGGCTTACGCGTGACGACGCAGGCCAGGCCAAGTGGCTCATAGGCGCGGAGCAGTTCATGCGGGTCGGCCAGATCGGCCTTGGTGAGGCAGAGCAGCGGCCTCAGGTCGGCGTCGTAGGCTGCCACCAGGCAGCGGTCGATGAACCGCGGCCTGGGCGGCGGGTCGGCGAGCGCCGAGACGATCACCAGTTGCTCCGCGTTGGCGACGATGACTCGCTCCACCGGGTCGGTGTCGTCCGCCGACCTGCGGAGGACCGACGTACGAGGCTCGACCCTGACGATCCTTGCGAGCGTGTCGGGGGCGCCGGACGTATCGCCGATCAGGGCCACCCGGTCACCGACCACCACGCGCTTGCGGCCGAGTTCGCGGGCTGTCATGGCCGCGACCACGTTTCCGTCGACCAGGCACGTGTACCTGCCCCGGTCGACAGCGGTGACGAATCCGCCCACCGCGTCGGAGTGGGCGGGCCTGCGCCTTGTGCGGGCTCTGCTCCCTCGCCCCGGGCGCACGCGCACATCGTCCTCGTCCAGCTCACGGTAGTTCTGCCGCCGGTTCAGTGGGTGCTCTCCAGCATCTCCGTCCACAGTTGCGTGAACCCGGGCAGGGTCTTGGCCACGGTCGCGGCATTCGCCACACGTAGACCGGGAACGGCGAGGCCGAGCACGGCCGCCGCCATGACCAGGCGATGGTCATCATAGGTTGCGAAGACATGGTCGGCTCGGGCAGGGCTTGTACTGCCTGCGCCGGCCGCCCCGGCTGGCCCGGCCGCGGCGGCTGCCCCGGCTGGCCCGGCCGCGCGCAGCGGGCGTGGGATGATCGCCAACCCGTCAGGCAGCTCGGTCACCTGGCCACCGAGCGCGTTGATCTCTCGCGCGAGGGCGGCCAGGCGGTCGGTCTCGTGGGCGCGCATGTGCGCGATGCCGGTGAAGCGCGACGGCGAGGAGGCGAGGGCGGCGAGCGCGGTGAGAACGGGGACAAGCTCGGTGACATCGAGCAGGTCGGCGGTGATGCCATGGATCGTTCCGCTGCCGTGGACCGTCAGCCCGCCGGCTGCGAGGTCGCAGCGACCGCCCATCCTTGTCAGCAGGTCACGGAGCGCGTCACCGGGCTGGGTCGTGCGGGCCGGCCAGCCGGCGATGGTGACCGCGCCGCCTGTGACGAGCGCGGCGGCAAGGAAAGGGGCCGCGTTGGACAGGTCCGGCTCCACGTCCACGCAGCGAGCGCGCGGCGGCCCCGGATGCACCCGCCAGGAGTCGCGGCCAGTGGTCTCGACCCGCACCCCCGCGTCGCGGAGCATCCCGATGGTCATCGCCACGTGCGGTGAGGACGGGACGGGCGGGCCCTGATGGTGTACCTCTACGCCCTTGGCGAACCGCGCGCCCGCAAGCAGCAGCGCAGAGACCAGCTGTGACGATCCGGACGCGTCCAGGGTGACCGCGCCGCCTGGCAGGAAACCCCGGCCGTGCACGGTGAAAGGTAGCGCGCCGCGACCGCCGTCATCGATCACTGCGCCGAGCTCGCGCAGGGCGGCGATGAGTGGCCCAACAGGGCGGTCGCGGGCCCGCGGATCGCCGTCGAAGGCGACCTGGCCGGCGGCGAGTGTCGCCACGGGCGGTACGAAACGCAGCACTGTCCCCGCGTTTCCGACGTCGACCCCGCGATGGCCCTCCTCGCCGGCGCCGTGGCCAGCGATGCGTCGCTCGGGAGGCGCGCCGGGCGGCTGTCGCTCGGCAGGCGTGCCCGAGGGGTGCCGCGCCGGGGGCGGCTCGGGGGAGTGTCGTGCCTGGGGCGCGCCCGAGGGCTGCGGCGCTTGGGCCGCGTCTGAAGACTGCCGTGGCGGCGGACCGCCTTGCCACAACGGCGTCACTCGCCAGGACGGCGCTGGCGCGTCGTCCACGCTCACGTGCTGCTCGTCGATGCCGGCGCCGAGCGCTCGCAGCGCCGCCACCATCAGCAGGGTGTCTCTCGCCACAAGCGGCCGCCGGATGAGGCCGGGACCGTCCGCAAGCGCCGCGAGCACCAGCGCACGGTTAGTGATCGACTTGGAGCCCGGCAGCGTGACGATTGCGTGAACCGGCCCGGCAGCCGCGGGCGCGGGCCAGTCGTGCCCGGGCGCGACGGTGGCGCAGGGTTCCGCGCTGGCGTGCCGCTCGTCGTGCGCAGCGCCTGGTTGCTCGTGCGCGCCTGCGGCGCCTGGTTGCTCGTGCGCGCCTGCGGCGCCTGGTTGCTCGTGCGCGCCTCCGGCGCGACGCTGCGCATCGGGCATGCAGCGAGCCTACCCGTAACGTGCACGTCGACCCGATCATCTGATGGTGCATAGTGACGCGATCCACACGTCCGCCCCGTGGCCCCGGCCATGGATGTGACATAGCCGTTCCTGTCAGCACAGCCAGGTTGCATCCATGGCCGATTCGCGCCGGTGGCGCGGGGGCCACGTGGCACGGGTGGCGCAGAAACCGCCTGACATGGGTGCCGTAGAAAATGGCCACGTGACCGGCCCTCAGGCCGCGGAAACGCGGCGCGGGACTGCGGTATCACGTAGGCAGGGCTGGCCGCAGCGGCCACATCCCTGGCTGGTGACCCCAATGCGCTGGCCGCGCATCCTCTTCCCACGTCGCCGTCGCCCAAGCGACGGAAGCACAAATAAGGGGTGAAAAATCAGAATCCGGGGGAGACTGCTTTGAAACGGTGCCAGGTGAGGTTTGGCGACGCACGATCTTGGCTATGGACAGGCACATTCTGTACCCATGGTTGAGAAGCTGCGCGCCTGTCAGGGTAGGACATGTGTGGTCGGTACGCATCCGCTCGTAAGCACCTGGAACTCCTTGAGGAGTTCCAGGTGCAGGCCGACCATGTCGCAGAGCCACTCGAACCCGATTACAACGTCGCACCCACCAAACAGGTGTACGGCGTGCTTACCCGCCGTGAGCGCGGTGCTGCTCCAGACAGCGAGGCAGCGGATCACGTCAGCCCATCCGCCGCGGCATCCCGCGGCGGCTCCGGTGATCCCGGTGATCCCGGTGATCCCGGTGATCCCGGTGATGCCCGTGATCCCGGTGATCCCGGTAACGGCGCTGAACGGCCAGTGACCAGGCAGTTGCGTGTGCTGCGCTGGGGCTTGGTGCCTTCGTGGGCCAGCGATCCTTCGCTTGGCAGCAAGCTGATCAATGCCCGCGCGGAAACGGTCGCTGTCAAGCCCGCCTTCCGGCGGGCCTTCGCCCGGCGGCGCTGCCTGCTGCCTGCCGATGGTTACTACGAGTGGCAGGCGAGGTCAGGGATCGGCGGGCGCGTGCGCAAACAGCCGTTCTTCATGTGTCCGCACGGGGGGAACATCCTCGCGATGGCCGGGCTCTACGAGTTGTGGCGGGCGCCCCGCCTGCCCGCCGATCATCCGGACGCCTGGCTGTGGACAGCGACGATCATCACCACCCGGGCAACCGACGAGTTCGGCCACATACATGACCGGATGCCCATGGTCGTCGAGCGCGGTGACTGGGCTGAGTGGCTCGATCCGGCGTGTACCGGCCCCGATGACCTGAGCGCCCTGATGTTGCCCGCGGCGTCGGCCGGGCTGGACATAAGGCCGGTCTCGCCCGCCGTGAACAACGTACGCAACAACGGACCAGGGCTTATCCAGCCGGCGCCGCCGGGCGAGGATCCCGCCGAGGCGCCGGCCTCGCTCTTCTAGATCACCGCGACCCCTAGCTACGCGGCGACACCAGATTTCCGCTGGCCGGCCGCCCGCGGACAGGAGGTATGAATCCCGTGGATACCGCCACCACTCGTAAGCGCTTGGAAGAGATGCGCGATGACCTGGACAGGTCCATCGCAGTATTGAAGGGCGAACATCCGGCGGATGACGTGACGTCCGGCTATCCGGCCGATCCGGCGGACGCGGGAGCGAACCTCTCCGAGGCGGACCGCACGCTGGCGGTCCTTGAAGCGGCACAACATCAGCGTTCGCGGGTGCTCGACGCGATCGACCGGGTCGCCGATGGAAAGTACGGTATGTGTACCGAATGCGGTCGGCCAGTTCCAGAGGGACGGCTCGAGGCGCGCCCGGAGGCGGCACGCTGTGTCGCGTGCCAGTCCAAGGCCGACCGGCAGCGCCGCTGACCGGTTACCCGGCGTGCCGCGCTGTGCCCCGCGTGTGCGGCCGCCTTTTGCGGGCATTGACTACCAGATGGATGCCGACCGACTCGTCCGGATCGGCGGCGAGTTCGGCCTGCACGAGGTGCGTGAGCGCGGTCGTGTCGCGGCCAAGAACATGCTCGACGGTGGTGGGAGACAGCACGGTGCGCGGCCGGATCCAGATGATGTCGAGCCCCGCGTCGGCGAAGAGGTCGCGTAGCTGCTCCATGCCGAAACAGCGGGTGATGCTGCCGTCAGGCCACGGCACGAGCACCACTTCCGCGCTCGGCAGGTCGGTCAGCTCCGCCCAGTGACGCTGCTCGGCCAGGATCGCCATGCCGAGCACGAGGGAATCGAAACAGGCCAGGAACCGGCCGCCGGGCCTGAGCACGCGGGCGGCCTCCGCGATCGCCTGTTCTGTGAACAGGTGTCTGGAGAGCGTGCGGTCGTCGGCTATGACGCCGTCGACCGAGTGGTCGTCGAGGAACGGGAGCGCCGTAGGGTCGGCACGCACGGTGGCGACCGAGCCAGTGCGCGGCGGGCGGCCATGCGGCCAGTCGGCCACCGCGCCGTCCGCCGCTGTTAAGAGCGGGCGCGCCACGGCAGGTATGCGCCCTGCCGACCACGCGGGTTCCGGGGGATCGGCAGGCACGACGCGAACCACGGTGCGTCCTGTGGCTGCGGCCTGGGCGGCGCATGACAGGTGCGGTCCTGACATGTCCACGAGCAGTTCGCCACCGCGGCGGACGGATGCCGCAAGCCATCCGGCCCGCTGCGCGGCGGCCACCGCACGGTAGAACCGCCAGTAGGCCATCAGCGAGCCGATTCCGCTCGCGGGCAGGTGCCTGGCCACTTCTGGCGCCACCACTGCTCCCGTGACCAACGTAGGAGGGTCGTCTACAGAGGCTGGCCGGTTCACCCGCCCCCCGTCCCTGCGCCAGGTTTCATGAGTGGCCGGCGTAGCCTTGCCGTCTTTATTACCCGCCGGCGTCATGGTTACCCGCCGTGATCTTTGGTAGATCGCGCCGCGCGGGGCGGTGAGCGGATCTTAATGTGGGAATGAAATGCGCAGGCAGCCGTGTTGTCGCAGGCGTCTTAGCTGGATCAGCAGACCCATGTAGCGCGGAAGGTGCGATTGCATGCTCGCGGCCACCGACCGACCGCCAGGCTCATCCCGGGCGGTGCCCTTCATCGCCGTGAGACCGGGGACGGTATCCTCCCGGTCAGACGGTACCCGTTACAGGCGGGCGGACAAGCCGCTCGCCGGCGGGAATGCTGTCGCAGTCACCAAGGGGGTGGATGCGGTCGCGGAGACGCTGGAGCAGCGTGACGCGCGGTTTGAGCGCGATGTGCTGCCACACCTCGATCAGATGTATTCCGCGGCGCTGCGCATGACGCGCAACCCGGCGGATGCAGAGGACCTGGTGCAAGAGACGTTCGCCAAGGCGTATGCGTCATTTCATCAGTTCGAGCCTGGTACCAATCTGAAGGCCTGGCTGTATCGCATCCTCACCAACACCTTCATCAATACCTACCGCAAACGGCAGCGTGAGCCGCAGCGAGCCGCAAGTGACGACATCGAGGACTGGCAGCTCGCCCGGGCCGAGTCGCACACCTCGTCCGGACTGAAGTCGGCGGAGACCGAGGCCCTGGAGCGGCTGCCGGACTCCGACATCAAGCGTGCGCTGCAGGACCTGCCTGAGGATTTCCGTATCGCGGTCTACCTCGCCGATGTGGAGGGGTTCGCCTACAAGGAGATCGCGGACATCATGGGGACGCCGATCGGGACCGTTATGTCACGGCTTCACCGTGGCCGTCGCCAGCTGCGCGAACTTCTCCAGGATTATGCCGTTGAGCGCGGTATGGTCAAGACGGAGCCCGGGATGTCCTCTGCGGCGTCATCATCGGGGAACCAGCCCGGGAAGGACGCGGAATGAGTTGCGGCCATCCTCATGACATGCCGTGTGGCGAGGTTCTCGCGCGCGTGTACAGCTACCTCGACGGCGAGCTCGGCGATGCGGGCTGCATCGAGGTACGTAAGCACCTCGACGAGTGCGGCCCGTGCCTGCGGGAGTTCGGTCTCGAAGAGGCCGTGAAGCGACTGGTTCAAAGGCACTGCGGCCATGACCCGGTGCCGCGGGACCTGCGGGCGAAGGTGATGACCCGCATCCAGCAGGTCAGGTTCGACCTCGAAGTCACCGAGTTCCGCGCCGACTGACCTGAGCCCTCCCCGAACGGCGATGCCCACGTATGAAGGGCAGGCGCAACACGTGCTCACGAGTTGGCGTTCGGGCCCAGGCGGCGTTTGAGCACGCGGACATCGGCTGGGCTGAGACTCGGCGTTTTGATCTTCGGGGCGGGTAATGCCAGCATGATGGGGTGCGCATACTGGTCACAGGGGGGGCCGGATTCATCGGTTCCCACCTCGTAAACAGGCTGACTCGCGACGGCCATGAGGTCGCCGTGGTGGATGACCTGTCCTCCGGGGATGAGAGCAATATCAGCGGCTCTGACGCGGCCTTCCACCGGCTGGACGTAACGGCACCGCAGTTCGCCGGGCTGGCCGCCGCGTGGCGGCCCGAGGTGGTGTGCCATCTTGCCGCGCAGATCAGTGTCAGGGCGAGTGTCGCCGATCCGATCAGGGACGCCCGGGTCAACGTGCTCGGCACCGTCAATGTGCTCGAGGCCGCGCGCACGTGCGGCGCGCGCAAGGTCGTGTTCACCTCGTCGGTCGCGGTGTACGGCGTACCGGCCGCGCTGCCGGTCCGATCCGGCGCCAGAATCGACCCACGGTCCCCTTACGCGGCCTCCAAGGCGTGCGGCGAGACATATCTGGGCACCTACCGCGCGCTGCACGGCCTGGACTTCACCACGCTCACGCTCGCCAACGTGTACGGGCCAAGGCAGCGGGCGGACGGCGAGGCGGGGGTGGTGGCCATCTTCGCCGATGCGCTACTGAGGGGTGATCCGACCAGGGTATTCGGCGACGGCACGCAGACCCGTGACTACGTCTACGTCGGTGACGTGGTGGACGCCTTCGCCCGTGCCTGCGGCGAGCGGGGCAGCGCGCGCAGGTTCGACATCGGCACCGGGATCTTCACCAGCGATGCCGAACTGCACTCGCTGGTAGCTGAGGCCACGGGCGCACCCGACCAGCCTATGTCGGCACCGCCCCGGCCCGGGGACCTTCCCGCCATGGCCGTGGACCCGGCTGCGGCGCGGGAAGGTCTCGGCTGGGCTGCGGGCACTAGCCTGCGCGAAGGAGTTAAGGCTACGGTGAATTGGTTGCGATGCGGGAGCCATCGATGCTGACTGCAGAGTGTGCAGGTCCTCTCACGATTTGCTCACGTTGCACGTGGGGGCTGCGCGGAGCGTGAAGATCGCGTTACCCTGAGTGCCGAGACGGCAACTGCCTGCCGTCTGCTGAGGCAGATCAAGGAGGGCGACACAGATGCACAGGCTTGGTCAATTCCCGCTCGCGGTGTTTGCACTGGTGGCGCTGGTGGCCATCGCGCTGGTACCGATGGGCCAAAGCTGGGGGTGACAAACCGGCCGCGCTTACCGCTGCTGACGTCAACGTGCGAGGGGGGTGGCCTTGCGGAGACTGCCATGGGCGGCGCGCGTCTATGTCGGTGCGGTGGTGGCTGCCGGTGGCCTCGTCATTTTCCTGGGGCCCTACAACACTATCGCGTGGCCGACTCTGGGCGTATTGGTCCTGCTGTTCCTGATATGTGACTCAACCCCCACGCTGATCAGCCCCAGGCGCCACGCCTGGTCCACGAACTCGGCGGCCATCCTGGCCGCCGTCGTGCTGGTCGGGCCCGTGGGCGCCGCGATCGTCGGTTCGATGGCGGCGTTCAGCCTCCGGCGGAGCCTTTTCATCGTGCAGCGGGCGTTCAACAGCGGCATGTGCGCTCTCACGGCCTATGCGGCCGGGAAGGCGTATCTCGCGTTCGGCGGGGTGCCAGGCGTGCCGGAACCGAGCTCGTTTCCCGCGATCATCAGGCCGTTCGTCGTGGCCGCGCTCACCTACGCTGTGGTCAACGACATCCTGGTCAACGGGGTACTGGGGCTCACACATCCGCCCGGGTCCTCCTCGCGCACCAGGCTCGGCCAGCGGGTCATGACCCTGGTGGTCCCCGATCTCGGTTACGGCATGTTTGGCCTGCTTGTCGCCGCCCTCTGGCGCGTTGTCGGGCCGTTCTCCGCGGTTCTGGTGCTGCTACCGCTGTTCGTCGCCCGCTGGGCGGTCGCGCAGTACGTGGCGCAGCAGGAGGCTCACGAGGCGACAATGGCGGCGCTGTGCCAGGCGGTGGAGACCAAGGACTTCTACACCAGGGGTCACAGCGAGCGTGTGTCCAAGGCCTCCGTCATGATCGCGCGGGAAATCGGTTTCCGGGCCGGGCGGATCGAGGCCATCAGGCACGCGGGCATGCTGCATGACATCGGCAAGCTGGGGGTGCCGACCGTGGTGCTGCAGAAGTCCGGAGCGCTCACCGAGGAGGATTACGCCGCGATTCAGTTGCATCCCATGCGCGGCCTCGAGATCGTCAGGGAGATCGGCTTCCTTGACGAGGCACTGGCCGGGATCATGCATCATCATGAGCGCGTGGACGGAAAGGGATACCCGCTCGGGCTCGCCGGGGACGAGATCCCCGAGTTCGCCCGGGTGATAGGGGTCGCCGACGCCTTCGACTCGATGACCTCCACTCGGTCCTACCGTGGCGCACGGCCGGTCGAGGAAGCGGTTGCCGAGCTGCGCAGGTGGTCAGGCGCCCAGTTCGATCCCAACGTGGTGGACGCCTTTGTCGCAGCGCTCAGGCGCGACCGATGGCAGCCACCGGAGCCGGTCAGAGCGCCTGAGGGGAAGCACGCGCCCGCCACGATCCAGGATCACGACGACCCGACCGCACCGCTGCGCGTCATCCCACGTCGCTGACAGGACCAGCCAGTGAGCCAGCCGATGAATAGCCGAGCCCGCAGTAAGCAGCCGATGAACGCGCTTCATGCGGAGACACGCCGGTCGTCGTGGCAGGCGATGGACTCAGGCCAGCTGCTGCTGATCTGCGCGGCCGGGATGCTGGTGGTCGCTGCGATCGCGCAGACCGCCGCGTTCGGGATGACCGGCGAGCGCGACGCGGTCGCCTTCGGTGCCCTGGTCGCGCTGGGTGAGCTTTTCCGCATCATGTTGCCTGGCAACAGGGAATCTGCCCCGATCGCGACGGCGGGCGCGCTCGCGTACACCCTGCTGCTGGTTGGCAACCGCACGGCTCCGCACTCGGCGATGCAGGTCATCGCCGTTACGGCGGTCGGCATGGTGGTGGGTGCGCTGCCCCACCTGGCGGCCGGCAGGCCGACGTCCATCGATGCCATGGCGCGGCGGCTGCTCGCGGTGGCGGTCGTGGCCTTCTTGTTCCGTCCGCTCGCGAACAACGCTCAGATCCGCGGGCACTGGTCGCTCGCCCTCGCGGTGATGACGGTGGTTGTCGCGGTCGCCTGGCTGGCCGACGCGGTCATCGCGGCACTGATCCGAGCCGAGGCGCTGCGCGCCAGGTTCGGCGTCGCGCTCAGGGACGAGCTGCGGGTGCAGGCGCCCCTCGGCGCGGCTGTCGGGGCAACGGCCATGCTGATCGCGTTCGCGGCCGAGGTGATGGGCCTCGCGGCGCTTGCCGTCTTCATCGCGCCGCTGCTCGTCACCCAGGTCGCATTCCGCAGGTACGCAGGGATCCGTCTCACGTACCTGCAGACGGTGCGCGCACTGTCGCGGATGACCGAGGTCGGCGGGTACGTGGAAAGCGGGCACTCGCACCGGGTGAGCAGGCTTTCCGTCGCTGTCGGCCGCGAACTCGGGATGAGCGAGCCCGACCTGCTCGAACTCGAATACGCGGCGCTCATGCACGACATCGGCCAGCTTTCCCTCCCCGACCCCATTCCCGGCGGCGCCACCGTGCTCGTGTCGCCCGCGGACCAGGCGCAGATCGCCGAGCTGGGCGCGGAGGTGATCAGGAAGGCGGGTGTGCTCGACCGGGTGGCCGAGATCGTGCGGAGGCAGAGCTGGCCGTGGCGTGGCCCTGGCCCTGGCCCACCGATCAGCAGCCGCATCATCCGTGCCGCCAATGGGTTCGACGACCTGGTGGGCAGCTCCGCCGATAGGGAACGGGCCATGGCGGCGCTCGAGCGCCTCCGCCTTGACACGGCGTCAGAATACGATCCTGGGGTCGTTGAGGCACTGAGCAGGGTGGCCGGCCGCCGGTCACTCGCCCGGCTGTGACCTCAGGCGTTCCGGGCGCTCGCCCGGCTGTGACCGCAGGCGTTCCGGTCGCTCGCCCGGCTGTGACCGCAGGCGTTCCGGTCGCTCGCCCGGCCGTGACCGCAGGCGTTCCGGTCGCTCGCCCGGCCGTGACCTCAGGCGTTAGGGTCAACCTGCGAAAGAAGCCCGCGCGAGCCGTGCCGTCACTGCCACTGCCGTCTGTGTCCGCGCGATCCCTGAGGAGGCCGGCGTGTTCGAGTCTGTTCTTGTCGCCAACCGGGGCGAGATCGCGCGGCGGATCATCGCCACCGCCCGGCGCATGGGGATCAGGACCATCGCGGTGTACTCGGACGCGGATCAGGCGCTGCCGTATGTGCGCGAGGCGGACGAGGCGCTGCTCATCGGGCCGCCGCCACCGCCGCGCAGCTACCTGGACGTAGCCGCGGTCATCGGGGCGGCCAGGCGCGGCGGAGCCGCGGCCGTGCACCCGGGATACGGATTCCTCGCGGAGAACGCCGGGTTCGCCCAGCGCGTCATCGATGAGGGCCTGATCTGGGTCGGCCCGCCGCCATCGGCGATCGAGCAGATGGGCGACAAGATCAACGCCAGGAACCTGATGGAGAAGGCCGGCGTCCCCGTGTCGGCCGGCAGCCGCGAGCCGGTCGCGGACTCCGCCGCCGCGGTTGCCGAGGCGGCGCGGATCGGCTACCCGGTCATGGTCAAGGCGGCCGGGGGAGGCGGTGGCATCGGGATGAGCGCCGCGCGCGACGAGCGGCAGTTGCGTGCCGCGTTCGGCACCGCACGCAGCCGCGCGGAGCGCTTCTTCGGCAATCCGGCGATCCTTATCGAGCGTTACACGCCCCGGGCACGGCACGTCGAGGTGCAGATACTCGGGCTCACCGACGGGACGGTCCTCGCGCTGGGCGAACGTGACTGTTCGGTGCAACGCCGTCACCAGAAGGTCGCCGAGGAGACCCCGTCCCCTGGCGTCACGCCGCAACTGCGCGAGCGCTTGCTCGAAGCGGCAGTCCGGGCCGGCGACGCAGTCGGGTACCGGGGTGCGGGCACCGTTGAATGCCTGGTCGACAGCGACACCGGCGAGTTCTCCTTCCTGGAGATGAACACGCGTCTACAGGTCGAGCATCCGGTGACCGAGCTTGTCACCGGAATCGATCTGGTGGAGCAGCAGTTCCTGATCGCCGCGGGCGAGGGGCCCGCGGGCGAGGGGCCCGCGGGCGAGGGGCCCGCGGATGAGCGGCGCTGGGCTGGCCTGACAGGCCACCCGCCCACCGGACACGCACTTGAGCTCCGGATCTACGCGGAGGACCCGCGGCGGTTCCTGCCGAGCCCCGGTGAGATCACCGAGTGGGAGGAGCCTTCGGGCCCAGGCGTCCGGGTGGACGCGGGGTACGCCGCGGGGAACACCGTCACGCCGTTCTACGACCCACTGCTTGCCAAGCTTTGCGTACACGGCGCGAGCCGCGACGGGGCGCTCTCCAGGGCACGGGACGCGATCGCCGCATTCCGCATCACAGGGCCGAAGACGAACCTGCCCTTCCACGCGGAACTGCTGGCGAATGGTGAGTTCGTCAGCGGCGCCTATGACACGACGGTGGTGGACCGGATGCGCGCGCAACACCACGGACTTTAGGTGTTTCGGTCTTCTTGGGTTCTTAATGATTCCGGTGTTCCGTATGTGTCCTGGTGCCGGTTTCCGGTTTGCGTGATGGCATGGCTTTCGCCGCGTTTCGCAGCGGGTGGCGCGCGGTTCCACGGTCCGCGGTCCCGCTTGCGCGGGGGGTTCCTCCTTCCTGCCGGGTCCGGGCGGGTGACGCGGCTATGAGAATCCTGGTGCGAACACGGTGACCTGGGGTTTCCCGGTGACTGTTCGCTTGGTCGCGGTGGTGTGCCGGAATTTCGGCCGTGCTTTCTGCGCGCGTTCGGAGTGCCGCTGCCGTCCCGGGACGTTCAGGGTGCCCAGCGCGGCACGGGCGGCGGCGTCTGCTGCGGCGGCGAGCGCTTCCAGCGACGATGATGCCGTGACCTGGGAGGATGTCATGGACCGGATCGCGTGGCGCCAGACGGCGGTGAACGATTCCTCGTCCGCGGTGATCCTGGAGCGGTTCCGGCGGTGCAGCGCGCGGGCGGCGGCCGCCTGGCTGCGCAGCGCTGCCGCTGCGGACGCGCGGACCAGCTGGGTGGCGGTCAGCCAGGCCCATGCCTCCTGGATGACCAGCCGCGGGGACCCGGACCGCAGCACCGGGCCGGAGGTGCGGTTCCCGGTGCCGGTGATCGTGGCCTTGTCCTCGCCGAAGGTGGTCTCCGACGCGCTCCACCTGGTCAGGTAGGTGTCCCGGACCTGGTCAGCGGGCGCGGCCTGGTGATCGAGGAGGGTGGTGATCACGGTACAGGTCTCGGAGCTCTCTCCCGTTCCGTCGCTGCGGGGCAGGATCACGTTGTGCTCGGCGGCGCGGACTGCCAGACGGTCGGCTTTCGTCCCGGACGGGGCGTTCAGCCAGGTCAGGCGGGAACCGTCGGGCAGCCATCCGCGTCCCGGGCCGTCGAGGGGGAGGCTGATGCCCTCTTTCACGCGGGCGATGACGTGCCCGCCCGCGTGCAGGATCGCGGTGATCAGGTCATAGCCCGGGAAGTTGCGGTCGAAGCAGATGACGCGCCCGGCGACCAGGTCCGGACGGCGCCGCACCAGCCGTTTCAGCAGGGTCTGCTCCCCGGCCCTGCCGCTGCCCGGGATCGCCCCGAGCATGGCACGGCCGGCGCGGGCAGTGATCGCGACGATCCTCAGCTGCGGGAACGGGGCCGAATCATCCGCGGTCCCGGTAGACCCGAACATCGCCCGGTTCGCCGGGGTGTCCGGCAGGTTCACCAGCATCCCGTCGGCCGCGCACACCATCATCCCGGCCAGCAGCACCGCCGACGGCTCGTCATCACCGATGAGCGGGCCGGCCGCCTCCCAGAACAGGGCTTCCATCAGGCCCGGCGGCACGGGCCGCCGCCACTGCGTGACCACCTTCTCCGTCGGGACATGCCATTGCAGGGCGAACGGGATGTCCGCGAGCACCCCGGCCAGGCGGGCCAGCGCCTCGCAATACGAGGCGTCCGGCATCAGCGCCATCGCGAGCATCAGGCGGATGACCAGCGGATACGACATGATCCGCCGCCGCTGCCGTCTTTCCAGCCGCCCTTGCGCGATCGCCGCGTCCACGGCCGCCTCGATCACGCCGCCGCCGAGGTGGCGCTCCAGCTCGCCCAGCCGCACGAAGTCCGGCAGCCACCCGCCCGCCAGCATGCTGCCGTCCCGGCGCGCTACCGCCGGCGCGGTCACCACCGGACGGCAGAACACCGCCAGCTCGCCAGCCTCCGGCACCGCGCTCCCCGCAGTGACCATCCCGCCGTGAAACCGCAGGCTAGAGGCCAACAGCACGACCGTCCCAGCCGGCGTCCCCGCGCCCGGGGACCACGATGTCCGGCTTGCACCAGCAACGTCAGGCAGATAAGAAAGCACAAGGGCTCCTGCGATAGGCATGGACTCGACACCCAAACGCCTACCAGGAGCCCCTCCCGCAGCCAAAACGACCCGGAACCCTCTCCCGAGGCCCAGCGAAAACCCGAGGTCACAGCCCCCCGCGAGGCTAGTGCTGCGTCAGGCTACGCTTGCCCGGCCGATGATGCCGACGCGATGGACCTCATCTTCGCGAGCACAACCGAGCGGCCATCAGGATCGGCCAGGACCAGGAACCGGCCCCACGTGGCTTCCTGGACCGGCCAGACCACCGAGAGCCCGTTCACCCGGGCATCCCGCTCACAGGCATCAGGGTCATCAACGGTGAAGCGAACCGCCATGCCGCCTATCCCCGGGCCCGCGGGGAAGATCCCCCGTCCGTCATGGCCACGGTCGTCACGGTGCAGCACGACGCGCCCGGACTGGGCCCCGGCCACCACGATGATCTCATCCTCGAACACCACCGGCATTCCGAGCGCGCCGACGTAGAACGCCCTCGCCGCAGCAAGGTCGGAGACGAACAAGATCAGGCTCTCAAGGTGCTCGACTCGCACGGGATCAACCTAGCGGGCAAGGGCGAACATTGCCCGCCGCGGCACCAGCACGGCTTAAGTCCGTGGTGTTGGGATGCGCGCGTGAGCGGCGCGGCCGTTGCGAGGCGCGAAAACACGCGTCTACCAAGCACAATGGTGACGGGCCGGCGAATGCCGGCGTCGGGAGCGTATCCCGACTAGGAAAGGAGCCGTGGTGGCGGAGGTCCGCGCGGAGATGGTCGCGAACGTGTGGAGGGTGGTCGTCACCGAGGGCGACCAGGTGGCGGAGGGTGACACCCTGGTCATCCTCGAGTCGATGAAGATGGAGATCCCCGTCATCGCCGAGGACGCGGGTGCCCTCGTCAGACTGCATGTGGCCGAGGGCGATGTCATTCAGGAGGGCGACCTGATCGCCGTCATAGAGTAGGGGAGATCCTTGGGCCGCGCGGCGAGCGGCGTGGGATAGGGATTAGCGGGCCATCCGCGCCCGCGGGCGGGGCCGCCCGGCCTCGTCCCGCGGGAGCGGATGGCAAGGCCACAGCGGAATGCGTGCCCGGAAGGCGAGTCGTCGAGAACGGCCGCCGGCCGGGGCGCGGCACTCGGCTTGCCTGGCGCCTGGGGCGCGATGCGAGCCCCGCCCGCCGTATCCGCGCGGCATCTGTGCCCTAACGGCTGCCGTCGCGTGGCACGGTCAGCCGGGCTGGCTCGTCATCCCGTGCTCGGCGCAGCGGGCTGTCCA
The DNA here is from genome assembly GCA_963712955.1 of uncultured Actinomycetota bacterium. Lineage (GTDB taxonomy): Bacteria > Actinomycetota > Actinomycetes > Streptosporangiales > Streptosporangiaceae > DATFVJ01. Next base: position 88,887 of record CAVQKF010000006.1, read on the forward strand.
GCCGTCCGGGCTAACCTGAACGACCATCCGGCGCCCGCAGCGCGCGCAGTACCGCGGTGGCTCGAGCCGTCTTGCCATCTGGCACTGATCATGGGTGGGGCTGCCGGCGGTAGCGGCGCCGGCCGCGTGAGCAGCGGTAGCGGCGCCGGCCGCGTGAGCGGCGGTACCGGAGTCGCTGGTGCCACCAGGGGCGCCGGTACCCGTGCTGGCACCGTCAGCGGCGCTACTGGCGCCCCCGTCATCCAGGCGGCCGCCGCAGCGATCGCAGAACCGCATGCTCACCGCCCCTTGCCATTCGCCCCTTGCCATGACTGCATGATCGCGGTGGACGCACCACGGCAAGACTCCCGTGCCACGGTACCCGGCCGTGCACACCTGCAGACGCCCATGACCCTCGTGCTCGCGTCTGCGTCACGTCATGCAACAGGTCCGGGAACCCCGGGAGAAGGGATCCGCCGCTGCCAGCTGTGCGGGCTCGATATTCACCGACCTGAACATCAGCCGCCGCGAGCATGCAGGTACAGACCACGACCACGACCTGTTCCGTCCATGACCGCTGCCGTAGCGCTGGCACATATGCCTGCAGCGGGGCGGCAGCAGCGACCGCGTCCTCAGTCCTTTCAAGTGCCGGATCGTCATGAACCTGGGGGCCGAGCGAGCATGGCTGGGACATGCGACGGCTTGCGTATGCCGGCCAGTACTTATCTGTCTCTCTGCCGAATGGGTCGAAGCAATTATCCTCGCAACATGTGATGCATCTCTTCGCGCGACTGAGTCAAGCCCAAGCCCGCCAAGCCCAAGCCCGCAGTAGGCAAGCGAGGTCATCTCGACCATTTCGAGGATCTCAGGCGGGATCCGCCCGTCATCCTGATGACGGGCGGGATCCGGCCGTCATCCTGATGACGTCAGCAGCAACCTAGCCACCTGGCGCGGAGATGGCGGTGGTCACGCGTTCTTATTCGGACGCTCTCCCTTGTTAAAACGAGAGTAGGGCCACCCGTGTATGCCTTTCGGATGGCCCTATCTTTAGATCTCGTCAGGTTTGATCTGAACATCGAGGTTCTCAATTGCAGCACATCAGCGCTAGCGGGACGATCAAGCCGAACACTGCCCCGCCGACTGGCCGCTTCGCGGAAGCCTACGATGCCCATGATTACCTCGACTCCGGGGGGGACTCCAGGGACGCGACGCTAACAGCCGCATCCCGTTACGAGCGGAGGCAACTCGACGAGCGGAGGCACGTACGATTCTGCGGGCACGGACCAGGTTACTGAGGGTACGCGCTCAGTCTTCCAGGTGACCGTGGGCACGCGTACGCTCTGGGTCTTCCAGGTCACCTCTGGCGTGCGCACACTGTTCCAGGTGACCGTCGACGTGGGATAGCTACAGCTCTGGTCGCAGGTTTGCGCTGGCGTGGGATAGCTACAGCTCTGGTCGCAGGTTTGCGCCGGCGTGGGATAGCTACAGCTCTGGTCGCAGGTTTGCGCCGGCTCGGCGACGCTGGCGCTGGCAGCGCCAGCCGTTCCCGCGATCGCCCCGCCAGCCATAGCCAGGCCAGCGAGGCCGTACATCGCCCGTTTGATCATGATGTTCCCCCGTTTGTTAAGTTAGTCGATTTGAGGATCTCGACCGGAAAGGGTCACCGGTCGGGTCGGCTGGTTCGCCTTCCCCGGTCACGCCGGGCTACGTGAACGACGGCCCTAGCAGCTATGGGCCTTGGAGGCTTTCATGCTGCGCCTAAGAGCCGAACCTCACTAGCCGAGAGGGTTAGCGCTTGCGCGCGTAACCTGTAATTACCTTACTCGCGATTGTGAGCCTCGTCGAGGATTGTGCGGGTCCACTCGAACGCAGACGGTACCAGGTGACCATAGGTTGAATACTGCGGCCGAACAGGCGTGCTATCCAACACCACCTCGGTACCCCGCCGCGTGTGGGTGCCGCGATCCAGGCCAGCCATTGGAAAGCGGGTGACCCAACGCTTTTCTGTCTGCGCGTTTGGCGTTAGTCAGGCGGCCGGGGCGCGAAGAGGAGGGCTATGCCTGCCCATGCCTGCCCCAGGTCACCCCCGGGTCACCCCACCCCGGCCAACACCACAGCCGGCCTGTCTGCCGCCGACTTGTCGCGCCGCCCGGTGGCCGCTGGCGCGCCCCTGGCGCGTCCCGGGTGTACGTCTCACAGAGCTTTCACGCGCGCTTGGCGGTGCTGAACCCCGTCATCTGCTGGCCAGGGACCGCGCACTGCTTGCGGCGCTGGTCATCTTCCTTGGCCTGACGAACCAAGATCACTTCAGGCGCGGCCGGGAGGACCGTGACATGCCCCGGTTACGAGGCAGGCGACAGGCTCATGCGGCGTAATATCCACCGCAATCATGAAACTGGCGCGCACGCAGACCTGGCACCCCTCCGGCCACTAGGGTACGAGCATGGCGCTTGCACCAGGTCTGCTTGCCTCCGTGCGGATCGTCGTGACCGACACGGACACGGCCACCGCCATGGGCAGTGGCGACGTGCCCGTACTCGCGACACCGCGACTGCTCGCGCTCGCCGAGGCGGCGTCGATGGCAGCCGTCGCCCCGAGCCTTGAATCCGGCGTGACCTCGGTCGGCACGTCTGTCGCCATGGAGCATAAGCGGGCAAGCCCGGTTGGGGTGGAAGTCGTGGTCGAGGCAGAACTGACCGAGGTGGACGGTCGTCGGCTGGTGTTCAGCTTCATCGCGTGGCAGAAGCGGCCTGATGGATCAAGCCGTGACGAGGACGCGGTTGTCGGCGCGGGCACCGTCGAGCGCGTGCTCGTGGACAGGGACCGGTTCGTCGGCCGCGCCAGGCACGTTGACTCGGTGCACGAATGACATCGGGTCAAAGTGACACGGGGCAGCCATGACACCCCGTTGGCGTGACACCTGGCAGGGGCGTGTCGCGCCGCGGCAGCCGTTATGGACAGGTATTTAGGTGACCCGGTAAGGATCAGATCCCGGTCGTCGAGCGCGGGTAGGCGATGTCCGGATCGGTGGCGACATTGACCAGGTAGGGGACACCCGCGTCGAACGCGCGCCTGAGCGCCGGGCCGATCTCGCCTGGCTCGGTGACAAGCTCGCCTGCGCCACCGAGCGCCGTGACCACCGCGTCGTAGCGGCACTGCGGCTGGAGGTCGGCGGCGACGTCGTAGCCGTAGATCATCTGCATCGGGTGTTTCTCCAGGCCCCAGATGCCGTTGTTGCCGCAGATCATCACGACCGGCAGGCCATGACGGACGAGCGTGTCCGCGTCCATCAGGGAGAATCCCGCCGCGCCGTCACCAAGCAGCAGCGCGACCTGTGCGCCCGGGCGGGCAAGCCGAGCGGCGATGGCATAGCCAAGCCCGGTGCCGAGGCAGCCGTACGGGCCCGGATCGAGCCAGCCGCCTGGGCGTCCCGGTTCGATGTACTTGCCCGCATAGGAGACGAAGTCGCCGCCGTCGCCGATGACCACGGCGTCGTCGTCGAGGATCCGGGTGAGCTCACCGTAGATCCGCATGGGGTGCACCGGGCTCGCATCGCTCGCAAGCAGCGAGCCATCCATGGCCATCGCGGCGGCGACCTCGTCCTTCAGCCGTTCCAGCCACGGGTCGCCTGGTTTGCGCGACACCGCGGCAGCGGCGAGGTCACGCAGCACCGCGGTAAGGTCGCCGACGGCGGACCCGGCGAGCGGAATGTGCGACGCGACCTGATCCTGCGCGTCCACGATGTGCACGACACGCGCTCGCGGCCCGCCGCGTTTCGCGCCGAACTCACCGTAGCCGAGCCGGAAGTCGAGCGGCGTACCGGCGACGATCACCAGGTCGGCCTCACCGAACGCGAGCGATCGGGCACGGCTGACGAGCAACTCGTGCCCGGCAGGGAGCACGCCGCGTCCCTGCCCATTGGTGATCACGGGGAGCAGCAGGGTCTCGGCCGCCTGCCGCGCCGCGTCCTCCGCCCCGCCCAGCCAGACATCGGAACCGAGCACAAGCACAGGCCGCTCCGCCTCGCCAAGGAGACCGGCGATCTGCGCGATGGCGCCCGCATCGTAGCTTGCCGGGTGCGGTGTCTCCCACGCAGGGAGCTTCGCCGCGGCCTCGCTGAACAGCGCGTCCATCGGGATGTCGAGGAACACCGGCCCGCGGTGGGGCGTCCTCGCAAGCCAAAACGCCGCGTCCACAGCGGCGGCGATGCCCGCTGTCGCGTGCTCGGTCCAGGCGCGCTTCGTGATCGGGGTGAGCAGCGGTGGGTGGTCGAGTTCCTGCAGGCTGCCGGCCCCCCAACGGTAGTCGGGGGCGCGGCCGCCGAGCACGACGAGCGGCGACCCGTTGAAATGCGCGGTCGCGATCGCACTGACACCGTTCGTCACGCCCGGACCGGCCGTGAGCACCGCCAGCCCGGGTGTGCGGGTGAGCTTCGCCGTCGCTTCCGCGGCGAACACCGCGGTCTGCTCGTGCCTGACATCGAGCAGGCGCACCGGGGGGTCGGCCTTCACTGCCCCGTCATAGACGGGGAAGACGTGCCCGCCAGACAGCGTGAACATCGTGGTAACGCCGTGACGGCGCGCGGCGGCGACCGCGTGCGCGCCGCCGTGCCCTGACAGCCGCTGTGCCTCGCTCATGCGGCCGACGCTACCAGCGAGTTACATGCCCGCGGCAGCCCTGATCGCGGCGGCCCGCCCGCTGGTGGCCGCCCCGGGTACCGTTGCCCGGGCCTGCCTCAGGCGCCCCCCGGGTACCGTTGCCCGGGCCGGCCGGCGTTGCGTTGCCGTCCAACTTCCCCCCCGAAATGGCGTTCTGATGCCCGGAATGTCCCTTTAGCGCGACGGTTTCGGAGGGGAAGAGGTGGGTTACCTTTTGGCCACCGCCCGAAACGGGCTGTGGATAACCTAAATGATCACGTTTGGGGCGTGCATGCTCGAGTTGTGACGTCATCGCCTGCCGCACCGCATCCCAGCCTCGCCGCACTCGCAGCGTCGCCGGGCGGGGCGTTTACGGCGCTGCAGGCCCGGGCGGTAGCCGGCTATTCCGAGGGGCAGGCCAGGCATTTCGTGCGCACCGGACAATGGGTTGCTGTCCGGCACGGCGTCTACGCTGATAGCCGCTTACTTGAGGCGTGCGGAGACGGCGACGAACGCCGGCACGCGATCTCCGTCGCCGCAGCCCTGCTCGCGTTGTCCGGGACCAGCCACCCGACACCCGAGCCGCGCATACGGAACGTGTGCGGCGCGGCAGGGGGTCACCACTCAGCCGCCCGGGTATTGGGATTGGACCTATTGGACCAGCCATCGGTTATCACGGTGATCCGGCCGTCTGACGTGTCGGGGAGCAACAGGTCACAGTTGCGCGGTGTCCTCCTCCGGCAGGCGGCTCTGCCCGCCAGGCACGTATCCGTCAGGCATGGCGTCTGGGTTACCACTCCAGCCCGCACGGTCGTGGATCTGGCCAGGACGCTGCCCTTCGTGGAGGCGGTCGTGGCCACGGACGCGGCCCTGCGCGGCAGGCTTACCAGCCAGCCTGAGCTACGGAACATCCTTTCCGCGTGCCGCCAGTGGCCTGGCATCCGGCAGGCGGCCCGGGTGGTGGAGTTCGCTGATCCGTGGGCGGAGAGCGCCTTCGAGTCCGTGGCCCGTGTCGTGTTCGCAGATCACGATCTGCCTCCGCCGCAGACGCAAGTTCCAATCATCCATGCGGCGAGGATCGTTGCCCGCGTCGACTTTTACTGGGAGAGGTACCGGACAATCGCCGAGGCAGACGGCCTGCTGAAATACACCGGCCCGGACGTGCTGCGCGCGGAGAAGCTCCGCCAGGAGAGACTTGCCGATCTTGGCTACGAGATCGTCAGGATTACCTGGCGGCAGATCACCCAGCAGCCGGACGAGACGGTCGCCCGCATCGGGCGCGCCTTCGCCAGGGCGCGGGTCAAAGGGGTCAAAGGGTCTGGGACAGCGCCTTGATCGGCATTTTCAGCTCGGCGAGCATGTCGATGTCGCTGTGAGCCGGGCGGCCGAGTGTCGTCAGATAGTTGCCGACGATGATCGCGTTGATGCCACCCAGGATGCCCTCCCGGGTGCCCAGATCCCCGAGCGTGAGCTCCCGTCCGCCCGCATATCGCAGTACGGTGCGCGGCAGCGCGAGCCGGAACGCGGCGATCGTCTTGAGCGCTTCCTTGCCTTCCACGAGGGGATATTCGGAGAACGGGGTGCCGGGCCTCGGATTGAGGAAATTCAGTGGAACCTCGTCAGGGTCCAGGGCCGCGAGCTGGGAGGCAAGCTCGGCCCGCTGCTCGAGCGTCTCTCCCATGCCGATGATCGCGCCGCAGCACAGCTCCATCTGGTGCGAGCGGACCAGTTCGCACGTCGCGAAGCGCTCCTCCCACGTATGCGTGGTCACCACGCTGTCGAAGTGCGAGCGTGCGGTCTCGAGATTGTGGTTGTAGCGATGCACGCCCATGGCCGCAAGCTCGGCAGCCTGATCGGGGGTGAGCATGCCGAGCGAGCAGGCGATATTGATGCTGACCTCTGCCCTGATTGCGGCGATGCCCGCCCGGACCTGGGACATCAGCCGTTCGTCGGGGCCGCGGACCGCGGCCACGATGCAGAATTCCGAGGCGCCGCTTGCCGCGGTCGCGCGCGCGGAGGCGACCAGCTCATCAATGTCCAGCCACACCGCACGCACCGGTGAGGAAAAGCGGCCCGACTGTGAGCAGAAGTGGCAGTCCTCCGGGCAACCCCCGGTCTTCACCGAGACAATGCCCTCGACCTCTACCTCCGGGCCGCACCAGCGCATCCGTACCTCGTGGGCGAGCCCGAGCAGGTCACGGGTCGCGTCGTCGGGCAGGTTCAGGCACGCGAGGACCTGCTGCTGGTCGAGGCCGCGGCCCTCGCCGAGCACCTGCTGCCGTGCCATGGTGAGCGTGTTGTTCACGAGACTCCTTCAAGCGTTTCCTGCCAGCCGTTCAGCCGCTCGAATGCCGCTGGATCGAACTCGCCGCCAAGTGCCGGGGCGACGTCGGCGCGGGCCGCGCCGAGGAAGCGATCAGGTGGGAGCGTTCCCGCGCCTTCCCGCAGTGCACCGCTGAGCGGCCGCCCAGCAACCGCCCGCAGGTCGGCCAGGTTACAGCGCATCGCGAGATCCGGCCCGTCCGGCCACTCGCCGACCACGACGCCAGCGCATTCCAGACCACGGGCAGACAGAGCCGCCAAGGTGAGCGCCGTGTGGTTGAGCGTGCCGAGCCCTGCAGCGGTGACGACGAGGACCGGCGCGCCGAGCGTGCCCGCCAGGTCGGCGATGGTCGTGCCGCCGGCGTCGTAGCGCACGGCCAGCCCACCCGCGCCCTCGATCAGCACGAGCTTGCCGCCGGCTGCGAGCTTGGCCACCTGGCAGGCGACCGCAGGCAGGTCCACGGGCGGCAGGCCGCTCACCCTGGCCGCGGCCTCTGGTGAGAGCGCAGCGGGGAATCGGGCGAACTCGCGGCAGTCCGTTACACGCGCCAGGCGGGCGACTACGTCGAGATCACCCGGTTCACCAGGCAGCGCCCCGGTCTGGGCCGGTTTGATGACGGCGACGTCCAGGCCGCTGTCCACGGCCAGAGCGGCCATGGCGGCTGTGACGACCGTCTTGCCGACCCCCGTGCCTGTGCCGCTCACCACGAGCGTCCTCATGGCGCAGACCCCGCGCCGCGCTCACTGGAGCTTAGCGGCGCACGCCGCAGCCGCGTGACGAACTTATACCGGTCACCGCGGTACCACGACTGCGCCCATTCGAGCGGATTGCCGTCTATGTCGAATGCGTGCCTGGAGAGCAACAGCAACGGCAGCCCGACATCAACGCCGAGCAGGCGTGCGTCATGCGGCCCCGCCAGTACGGTCTCTATGGTCTCCTCTCCCTCGGCCGGCTCGACTCCGTACGCCCGAGCGAGCGCCTCATAGAGCGAAGAGTGCCGCTCCAGTTGCTTGCGCAGACCGGGGAACCTGCGTGCGGACAGGTGCCTCATGTCGATAGACATCGGCTCGCCATCTGCCAGCCGGAGCCTGTGAATACGCAGTGCCCGGCCGCCGGGCCTGATGCCAAGGAGGCCGGCCAGTTTGTCGTCGGCCGTGACGTATCCAATCTCGAGTATCCGGGTTTTGGGGTGCAAGCCGTGCGCACGCATGCCCTCGGTGTAGCTGGCCAGTTCGAGAACCTGCGCCACCTTCGGCTTTGCCACGAATGTTCCCTTGCCCTGGATGCGCAGCAACCGGCCCTCGACAACCAATTCGGCCAGTGCCTGCCGGACGGTGGTCCTTGATGTTGCGTACCGCTGGGCGAGTTCACGTTCCGGGGGAACAGGGCTGCCGGGCGCCATCGTGACCGTCAGCTCAAGTAGCTGCCGTTTCACAGTGTAGTACTTGGGGATCCGCGGGCCCTCCACGCCGGCTTGGCCAGGCGGGTCCGCCGGGGCATTAGGCGGCGCCGTCCCTTCCGCCGCCTCGCCTTGCGGCTCGCGGTCGGACCCCGGCCGCGCAGGTAGCGCGCTCACGGTCGGTCTCCTCCCTCTCGGGGCGCCGCGGCCCGCGGGGCATGGGCACGGACCGCGGCCAGTGCCCGGCCAACCGTCTCCAGGTCAGCATCGGTCAGGTCCGGCCGCGCCGCTAGCCGCAAGCATGAGCGTCCCTCGGGTACGGATGGTGGCCGGAAGCAGGCCACCTGCAGGCCGTGATCGGCGCACAGTTGTCGCGCGGCCACCGCAACCGCGGGCGGGCCGAGCGTCACCGAGACCACGGCCGCGTCTGGCCGGGTTGTCTCGAATCCCAGGCCGGCGGCGATGTCCGCGAGCTGACGCGCACGCTCCCTGGTCCGGTGCGCCAGCCAGGGAGATGCCATGAGCACGTCAAGCGCGGCGAGCGCGGCGCCCGCGCACGCGGGCGCGAGCCCGGTGTCGAAGATGAAGGACCTGCCGGTGTCGATCAAAGTCTCGATCACCTCGGCGGCGCCAAGCACGGCACCGCCTTGCGCGGCGAGCGACTTGGACAGCGTCACCGTGCGCACCACGTCGGGCTCTGCGGCGAGGCGCGCGGCGTGCACGCCGCCGCGACCGCCGGCGCCGACCACGCCGAAGGCATGCGCCTCGTCCACGACGAGCAGTGCACCGTGCGCCCGCGCCGCGCGGTGCAACCCGGCCAGTGGTGCCAGGTCCCCGGTGACAGAGAAGACCGCGTCGGTGACCATGATCGCGGCTTCCTCACCCCTCGTGGCGAGGGCCGTTTCTGCGGCTCCGACGTCGCCATGCGGGGTGACTGCGATGCGGACGCGGGACAGGCGGCAGGCGTCGATCAGCGAGGCATGATTCGCGACGTCCGATACCACGAGCACGGATGGGCCAGGGCTGCGGGGGCCCTGCGGCCCGTCATCGCGTGCCGCGCCGGGCTGACCGCTCCCAAGAGCCGCGGTGAGCGCCGTGACAACCGACAGATTCGCAAGGTAGCCGGATGAGAACACAAGGGCCGCCGGCGCACCGGCGAAACGCGCGAGTGCGGTCTCCAGCTCGGCGTGCAGCCTCGTGGTGCCGGTGACCAGCCGCGACCCAGTGGCACCAGTCCCCCATACGCGGGTCGCCCGGACTGCGCCCTCGACGAGCGAGGGGCTGCGGCTGAGGCCGAGATAGTCATTGGACGCAAGATCGAGCAGGCCGTCATGGTCCGGGCTCCTGGCATGCAGAGTCCGTCGCAGGCCGACGGCATCGCGCGCGGCCGCGGCATCACGCAGCCGCGCAAGCGGCCCGCCCTGCCCAGTCGGGCCGGGCGCGCCGAACGGCCCGCCCTGCCCGGACGCCCCGCCCTGCCCGGACGCCCCGGACGGGCCTGGCGGCACGCTCGGCAGGTACGCGCTACCGCTGCTTCCCGCAGCGCCATCCTCGGGCATGTGCGCATCTTTCCAGCCTGGGAGCCTACGGCGCGCTGGCGGGTGCGGCCATGTCTGCTATTCAGGGTACCGGCCGCCAAGTAGCCTCCTACCGTGCCCACATTGAGCGACCTCATCCTAGGCAATACCTCGCTGGCCGACGCCGACATGGAATGGCTGCATTCCCTGGTGTCGGACTGGCAATTGCTCGCCGACCTGTCGTTCGCCGATCTCGTCCTGTGGGCGGGGCTGCGCAACGGCAGCGGCTGGGTCGCGGTGGCACAAATGCGCCCGACTACCGGCCCGACCGCCTTCCACGACGACATCGTGGGCACCATCGTGCCGTCCGGTCAGCGGCCGCTGCTCGACACGGCCCGCCGTGAGGGCCGGATCTGCCGCGAGGGTGACCCGGACTGGACCGGCGGCGTGCCGGTGCGGGGTGAATCCATCCCGGTGCGGAGAAACGGGCGGATCATCGCGGTCATCGAGCGGAGCACGAATCTCAATTCCGCACGTACCCCGAGCCGACTGGAGCTGACCTACCTGCAGAGTGCGGACGACCTGGCCCAGATGGTGGCAGCCGGCAGGTTTCCTTTTCCAGGCGAGGAACCCACCCTGGTGCGATCGCCGAGGGTCGGCGACGGCCTGCTCCGTCTCGACGGCTTCGGCCGGGTGACGTACGCGAGCCCGAACGCTCTTTCCGCCTATCGACGGCTCGGCCTTGCCGCGGATCTTGTCGGCGCGGAACTTGGGCCCGTGACCGCCGCCATGTGCGATCCGGGCAAGCCGGTCGACGACTCGCTTGTCGTGGTGGCGAGCGGGCGAGCGCCGCGCGAGACCGAGGTGGAGGGGAACGGCTCGATTGTCCAGTTGCGCGCCATCCCGCTGGTGGTCGCCAGCCGTACCGGAGCGCTTGTACTGGTCCGGGACGTCACAGAACTGCGCCGGAGGGAACGCGAGCTGCTGAGCAAGGACGCCACCATCCGTGAGATTCATCACCGTGTCAAGAACAACCTGCAGACGGTCGCCGCGTTGCTAAGGCTTCAGGCGCGCCGCATCCGGGTGCCAGAGGGACGCGCGGCGCTCGAGGAGGCGGTGCGCCGGGTTGGTTCGATCGCGATTGTGCACGAGACGCTGTCTCACACGCCGGAGGATGTCATTGATTTCGACGACATCGCCGGGCGCGTCGCCATGATGGCCGCCGAAGTGGCGGCGCCTGAGGCGCGGGCTAAACCCCGGCTGGCCGGCCGGTTCGGCACGTTGCCCGCCTCGGTGGCGACACCGCTCGCGATGATCTTGACTGAGCTCCTGCAGAACGCGTTGCAGCACGGGCTTGGGCAGCGCGCCGGGACGATTGAGGTGACTGCGCGGCGCGGGCCGCAGCGGCTCACGGTTGTCGTCGCGGATGACGGTGCCGGGCTGCCTGACGGGTTCGACCTCAACGCGTCGACCAGCCTCGGTTTGCAGATCGTGCGCACCCTCGTGGTCGCGGAACTGGGCGGCAGGCTCGAATTCCTGCCCCGGCCTGGAGGGGGTACGGAGGTCCTTGTCGACCTGCCCATGGAGATGACGTCGGCACCGCCAGAGGGCAGTTCCACCTGGCCTGGCATCGCCCAGGCAAAGGCCCGTACCTCCGGCCGGACGGGCTGACCCCGCGCTCATGGCGAGGCGCTCATGGCGAGGGCCGCTCCACGCCGCCTCGGCGGTTATAAGGTACCCGGCGTCATGCCTGTGCCATCGGGTACGTCATTATGTACCCGATGGCACATCAACGGGGTGTACCGAGCAGGCGAATTCAGACATGCGCCCGCGCGTAGGCGGTGCGGCGCTTGAGCGCCCGCCGCTCGTCTTCGCTGGTGCCGCCCCAGACGCCGGCATCCTGGCCGCTCTCGAGAGCCCATCGCAGGCAAGATTCACTTACCGGGCATCGACGGCATACATGCTTGGCTTCTTCGATCTGGAGCAGGGCAGGGCCCGTATTGCCGATCGGAAAGAACAACTCAGGATCCACGTCACGGCAGGCGGCGTGGTGGCGCCAGTCCATGCGGTCTACTCCTCAATGTGGCAGTTGAGCCGCCAATGGCTCTATGGGTTCTTCGTCCGTGCTTGTGAATCGTTTCACGAAGCAGGGCACAGTCCTCCTTGCCCTCGCCAGCCCGCAGAAAGCCCATGCGTTGAGCAAAGGCGCGCAGCCGTAAGCGGTCGCATGAGCGACCACCCGGCCCGTGTCCGCGGCGACCGCTCAGCGATCACGCTTAACGGCGCGGCCGTGACACCCCGTGCCTTGCATCGGTAATGAGCTTCTCAAACGCTAGTGATCAAGCGCAAGAGGTTTGAGGAAAGGTTCAGGCGGATTTCGATGTCGGATGGATCACAGCGCGACCGGTGTCACTCCGCCGGGCACTCGCAAGTCACAGTAAGGCGTCGAATAGGGAAATTGATCGTATCAAACGGGTGAACGAGCGTGTCGGGCGGCAGGCGGCGGTCCGGGACACGCGGCAGGCGGCGGTCCGGGACACGCGGCAGGCGGCGGTCCGGGACACGCGGCAGGCGGCGGTCCGGGACACGCGGCAGGCGGCGGTCCGGGACACGCGGCAGGCCGGGCGTTGGCCTGGGCTACACCACGACCCGCAATGCGTCAGGCACGGATCGGAATGTCATGCACTCGCTTTCGCCCATGTATTCGCCGTCCACCTGGCAGGCGATGGGCCGTCTGGAACGCAGTGTGATCTCCGCCTGATCATGAAGGCTCACGATGTGCCGCCCGGCTGGTGGCCGGCCGCGGCCTGCGGTCATCTGCCGCAATGCGTTCAGGGTCCCGGGAGTCCGCAGCTGCCGCAGCGCGAATACGTCGAGACCCGTGTCGAACCCGGCGCGTGGATTCGGGTTCACCGGGCGGTTGCCCAGGTACGTCCATGGTGACGTGTTGGATACGATGGCGATGAACAGGGGGCCGATCGGCGGTCGGCCCGCCCGTTCCAGGGTGAGGGCTGGCCTGCGGCGGTCGGTCACCGAGTAGAACTGCCGTAGTGCCGTCCATAGGTAGAGCGCAGGCGATGCCGGGCGGCCATCAGCGCGATGCCCCTCCACGGCGCGGACGACCTCGGCATCCATGCCAAGCCCGCCGCTGAAGGTGAAGTACCTGTTCCCGGCCAGGCCGAGGCCGACGCGGCGCTGGCGTCCCGCCCGCATCGCCTCGAGCATCGCTCCCGTTGCGTCGATCGGGTCGGTGGGAATTCCCAGGGTGCGGACGAACACGTTCGCGCTGCCACCCGGAATGGGCGCCAGAGCCGGCAATTGCCCGGCATCCGGCTGGCGGCTGGCGTGGAACCTCGCGGCAGGCCCGGTGCCGCCGTGGCCAACGGCGCCCCTGGGCTCACCCTCGCCGCCGTGCGCATAGAAAAGGCCGTTCACGGCCTCGTTGATCGTTCCGTCGCCGCCGAGCGTGAACAGCATTTCGTGGCCGTCCGCGGCTGCCTCCCGAGCTAGCTCGGCGGCGTGGCCCCGGTAGCGTGTGTGCACCACCTCCAGCGTGATGAAGGACGCCAGGGCCCGCACGATGACGTCCCGGCGGGGCGCCGTCGTGGACGTGGCGCGGGGATTAACGATCAGGAACGCTCGCACGCGCCTAGGGTAGCTATGCCGGAAGGATTCCAGAACATGCGGGAACGTCCAGTGACCTTGATCGGTGCGGCGGCCGTGCAGGCCGTCGAGGCACTTGCCGTGCTCGCTGCCTCTGTGATCGCCTGTGCCGACACGATTTCCGGCCGGTCGTACCAAGTCAGCAGCGGCGTGGCGTTGACCCTCATCGGGTTCGGCACCACAGCCGCGCTCGCCGCGATCGCAGTCGGCTTGGGACGGGCGCGCAGATGGAGCAGGACCCCGGCACTACTGACCCAGTTGTTCAGCGGAATTGTGGCCATCTACTTGATCCAGGGGCACCGCTACGGCTGGGGAGTGCCGCTGATCCTGCTCGCCCTGATCGGATTTGCCTTGCTGCTTGCCCCTGCGACACTCCATGCACTCGCCGGCGAGCGCGGCAGCCCACGCCGTTAGGCACACGGCCAACGCGCGTCAAGATAGATCCAGAACGGCTGCCGCGTGGCGCGCCGCTACAGTCCGGTGTCACTGGTTCATATGAGCCGTTAAGGCTGTGCCGGCCCCATCGGGAGGTGCGGGGGGTCGTCCCCCCGTGCCAGCAGAGTCCCCTGCAGACCGTTGGTGGTTCGCGCCCGGCTGCCGTTAAGGCTGTGCCGGCCCCATCGGGAGGTGCGGGGGGTCGTCCCCCCGTGCCAGCAGAGTCCCCTGCAGACCTGTTGGTGGTTCGCGCCGCGGCAGCCGTGTGCCTGGACTGCGGCGCCGACCCGGGGCTCAGTCGTCCGTGGTGAGGCCCTCGCGTAGCTGCGCCAGCGTGCGGGCGAGCAGCCGGGACACGTGCATCTGGGAGATGCCGAGCTCGGCCGCGATCTGAGATTGGGTCATGTTGCCAAAAAACCGGAGCAGCAGGATCTTTTTCTCCCGCGGCGGCAGGCGTTCGAGCAACGGCTTGAGTGACTCGCGGTATTCGACGCCTTCGAGCGCGTCATCCATGATTCCCAGCGAGTCGGCGACGGCGGGGGCGTCCTCGTCGCCCGAGTCCGGTGCATCGAGCGACACCGTTGAGTACGCGTTGGCCGACTCAAGTCCTTCGAGCACGTCCTCTTCGCTCATCTGCAGGTGGGAAGCGAGTTCGCTCACCGTCGGCGCGCGCCCTTCGCGCTGTGCCAGGTCGCCGATGGCCTTGGTGAGCGCGAGTTTGAGCTCCTGCAGACGGCGGGGAACGCGGACCGCCCATCCCTTGTCGCGGAAGTGCCGCTTGATCTCGCCGACGATCGTCGGCGTGGCGTAGGTCGAGAACTCGACGCCGCGCGCGAGGTCGAACCGGTCGATGGACTTGATGAGGCCGATCGTCGCGACCTGCGTGAGGTCATCCAGCCATTCGCCCCTGTTACGGAACCTGCGGGCGAGGTACTCGACGAGCGGCAGGTGGAGTTCCACCAGTTTGCCGCGCACCTGCTGGCGCGAGGGATCGCCGGGTGGCAGCACGGCGAGTTGCTCAAACAGCTCCCGGGCCCGCACCCGGTCGGGAACCGCGTGCTCGGTTTTCGCAGTCACGGCGTGGCTCTCGTGCCTTTACCCGTCCCGCGAGGTATCGCGGCTTTTCTGCAAGACGATGGTGACCTTATCGTCGGGTCCCACGTGGGCATCGACCTTCCCCGCAAGCGCGGTGAGCACCGTCCAGGCGAAGGTGTCGCGCGACGGCGGCCGTCCCTTTTCCGCCAGCACGGAGACCGCGACCTTCATGGAGTATGTGTCAAGCTCAAATTCGCATTCGAGGCCGGCGCCAGGTAGCGCTTGGGGCAGCAGCATGGCGCATGCCTCGTCGACGGCGATGCGCAGGTCCTCGATCTCGTCGAGGGTGAAATCCAGCCGCGCCGCCAGGCCGGCGGTGGCGGTGCGCAGCACCGACAGATACGCGCCCTCGGCTGGCATGCGGACAGTCACGACGTCTTTCGGCGCGTGATTATTGGTTGCAGCCACAGGCGCTACCGTGGCTGCTGCCGCGGCAGGCCGGTGGGCGGTTTTCTCGGTCACGGCCCTCCTCTAGACGTCGTTGAAGTCGCCCCGTTCTGCTTGCAACTTACCGCCGCAGCAGGGCTGCACAGACACGACGCGCGCGGTTACCGCGCGCGAACCCATCCTAGTGGTGTGCGGCAGGCACGCGTTCACCTGTGCAAATGGAAGTTGATGGGACGGGTCGGGGATCGATTGGGCGAATGGCGTCTGTCACGGCAGGAGTCTGCTGCGCCGGCTAAGGGCCGGCCGGGGAGAAAGATCGTGCCGGGCGCGATGGGAAGACATCGTGCCGCGCGCCCGGCACGATGGCCGCGCGCCCGGCACGATGGCCGCGCGCCCGGCGCGTCAGCCCTTGGTCTCCCAGAAAATCTTGGAAATCTCGTTGATCTTCGCGAGCAGCTCGTCGGCCGTGTCTACGTCAGCGCTGCCCTTGGTGCCGGATGCCCCGGCCAGCTTGGTCGCCTCGTTGAACAACTGGTGCAGCCCCGGGTACTTCTCGAAGTGCGGTGGCTTGAAGTAGTCGGTCCACAGCACCCAGAGGTGATGCTTGACGAGCTCGGAGCGCTGCTCCTTGATCACCAATGCGCGGGTGCGGAACTCCGGGTCACTGTTCTGCTGGTACTTCTCGCAGATCGCCTTGACGGACTCGGCCTCGATCCGGGCCTGCGCCGGCTCATAAACGCCGCACGGCAGGTCGCAGTGCGCGTAGGCGGTGGCCTTCGGCTCGAGGAGACGTCTGAGCAGCCTCATCGATTCCCTTCCTTGTGTCGGAATCATCGGTTCCGGACCCTGACACTACCCGGTCACGGTTGAGTGAATCGGAGAAGGCATGGGCTGTAACGCGGCCGAGCGGCAGGGCTCCAACCGCCGTCCCTCAGGCCTGGTCGGTTCAGGCCTGGTCGGTTCGGGCAGGTCGGTTCAGGCCTGGTCGGTTCAGGCCTGGTCGGTCGGATGGTGTTCGGAGCGCCGCATGCGTACGCGACCGAGGACAGCGCGTCGCTCGCGAACACAGGCAGCGCGATCCTCGTCGGCAATAGCGTGTGGCCAAGTTGGCCACTGCGCATGGGCCTGCGACCAGCATGCGCTTGCCCACGCCGACGACTGAGGCCACGCCAGGAATGCTAAGTCCGCGGGCACCGGCGCCGCACCCCCGGCGCTGCGGCGCGTGAATATTCTCCTGTAGTGGCACGGCAAAGCACCCCGGCGAACGCCGTGGCCGGGAACGGAAACCTGGAGGCGAGGCATGCGCTGGCCGCTCTGGCGGGTCGCCGTGGCAGAACGGTCCATGGAGCCGGTGCTGCTGCCTGGTGACTGGCTGCTCGTGCTCAGGACAAGGCGCGTGCGTCCCGGGCAGATCGTCGTGGTGGGCCATCCGGGGCGCTCGGGCACGCTCCTGGTCAAGCGGGCGGCCCGGCGCACCCCCGACGGCTGGTGGCTGGAATCGATCAGCCCGAACGGCGGTGTGGTGGATAGCCGCGCCTTCGGTGCGGTCCCTTCCCGCCTGATCGAGGGCCGGGTGCTGATCCGCTACTGGCCGCTGCTCCGGTCGTGACGCATGCGCCGCGAGGCCGGCGAAGGGCGGCGTCGCCCGTGAAGCTGAGTGACGCCCAGCCGTTTGCGATCGCGAATGTGACATTACGGTCCACAATGTCACATTTACGGTCTCTCGATGGGGTCCGCTGAGCCGGGAACGACAGCGGCTGTCCCGCCCTCGTCGCCCCGCTGTCTCGCCCGATAGGCCGCGACGTTGGAGCGGCTCGCGCATCTGTCGGAGCAGTAGCGCCTGGACCGGTTGGTGGTCGTATCGAGGAACGCGGCGTTGCAGGCCGCGGCCTGGCAGAGCCCGAGCCGCTGAATGCCGATCTCGGTGACGAGCACCGCGAGGCCCATCACCGCGCCGGCGGCGTATTTGTCCGCGACCGAGCCGCTCTCGGTGAGGTGCAGATGCCAGGGCTGGCCGTCGTGCCCGGAGATCTGTGGATGGATCGGGTGCTGGATCAGCAGGGCATTGAGCATTTCCACCGCCTCGGACCCGTCACCCTCTGCCGCTGCGGAGAAAATCTTCCTGAGCTCCGCCCGGAGCAGCCGCAGCGCGTCGAGGTCGTTGCGGGTGGCCCGCACATCCAGGTGCGGCCGGTCGGCCACGAGGACGTGCAGAGCATCCAGGTCGCGCAGGTCGTCGCGATCAGGGTAAGCGGGATCGTAGGTGTTCACCAGTCGCGCGGCCAGTTCGGCGTAAGAGCTGAGATCCACTCCCGGTCCTTAGCTACGGGGGTCTCATTGGGCGTCGGGTAAGACCCGTACCTCGTCATTGAGTATTACACATCGGGTGAAAAGAAGGGGTGAAACGCAGGCCCGCCGCACCAGCGCCCCGCAAACTGGCGGCCCGTGGCATACGGCCCGCGTGGCATACGGCCCGCACGGCCCCGGCCCGCAGCCCTATCGCAGTAAGCCACACCGAGGTGCGACGCGCCCCAGGTGCGCGAGGCGCCCGCGGCGAGCGACGCACTGCCGCGCAGCCAGGCACCACCCTACCCTGTCCCGCTGCCGCCCCCCATGGCGCGCTGTGCTCGGTCTCGGCGACATCTGGCCGGCCGCCTCCATACCAGTGATGGAGGGAAAGGCGCTGCTTTTCAGGCAGTTCGCCGGCGTGGACGCCGTTCCGCCCTGCCTCACCTGCACCGAGGTGGGCGAGCTTGTCGAGACCGTGGTCAGATCAGCGCGCCGCGCTGTGGCTGATCTTCGCGGACATGTGCCCGCCAGGCCGGCGCGCAGGGCAGGCTCGTGCCTGATGCGTCTCCGGTCCCTCGGGCGGGCGGCCCAGCCTGCGGCCGCCTTTCCCTGGCGGGGGAACGATGCGGCCGGTCAGCTCCGCATGGACACAACTTCCCCCCCGAAAACGTCACAGGAAACGGACATTCCGCCTGCCGGGACGACGTTTTCGGGGGGGAAGTTGCATAAACCAGCCTGCACGCCCCAGTTCACGGTCGGCGCACAGTGCGCTCGGATCACCGGCCGGGATTCCATTAGGGCTGTGCCAGCCCGGGGCCGGCCCCGCGGAACCCCCGCCAGGCGCAGGCCCGGGCGAAACCTCTGAGCCGTTAGGGATAGGGCTTGTCATCTGTGGGTCGTGTCATCGGCGCGCGCCGCGGGTGGCCACCGCCAGGATCGTGCGCTCGTTGAACGGGCGAGGCGCCACGCGGGGCAAGGCGGCTGACCCATTCGCCGACCCCCATGACCCGCCGGTAGTGTCCGGGGCATGTTCGCTGTTACCGCCGCTAGGTTCGACCCAGACAAGCCGCTGAATGGCCTTGATATGGGGGAGCGGCCAGACCCTGTTCCCGAGCCCGGCTGGACCACGGTTACCGTCAGGGCCACCTCGCTCAACCACCATGATCTGTGGACCCTGCGTGGCGTCGGCGTCTCCGCGAGCCGGCTGCCGATCGTGCTGGGCTGTGATGCCGCGGGGACGGACGAGGAAGGCAACGACGTCGTCGTGCACGCGATCATCGGTGATGCGGCCGCGGGCGGGGGAGACGAGACCCTTGACCCTGGCCGCTCGCTGCTTTCCGAGCGCTACGACGGGACCTTCGCACGGCGCGTCGCCGTGCCGAGACGCAACCTGCTGCCCAAGCCTGCCTGCCTGTCCTTTGCCGAGGCGGCCTGCCTGCCGACCGCATACCTGACCGCCTACCGGATGCTGTTCGGCAAGGCCGGCCTTGAGCCTGGTGCGACCGTGCTCGTCCAGGGGGGCGGCGGCGGCGTGGCCACGGCCCTCATCCTGCTCGGCAAGGCCGCCGGCTTCCGTATCTGGGCCACGAGCCGCACCGCTGCGAAACGCGAACGCGCACTCGGCCTTGGGGCCGAACAGGCCTTCACGGCTGGCGCGCGGCTACCCGAGCGCGTCGACGCGGTCATGGAGACTGTTGGCGAGGCGACCTGGGCGCACTCGCTCAAATCACTCCGGCCTGGCGGCCGTATCGTGATCTCCGGTGCCACCAGCGGCGCGGTTCCGCCCGCGGACCTGACCCGCGTGTTCTTCCTGCAGCTCTCGGTGGTCGGATCGACCATGGGCACCCGCGATCAGCTCGGCCGGCTGCTGCGGTTCTGTGCGCAGACGGGTGTGCGGCCGCTGATCGACACCCAGTTGCCGCTGGCCCGTGCACGTGACGGGTTCGCCGCGATGCTGGCGGGCGACGTTTTCGGGAAGATCGTTTTCATCCTGTAGCGACCGTGCCTGGGTCGTCGCTTTCGCCGCCCGATTCACAGGAAGCACCTCCGGGTGCGCTGTCGACGGGGGCAGTGTCGCGGGGGGCAGTGTCGTGGGGGGCAGCATCCCCGGAAGCAGCGTTACGTGTAGCAGCGTCAGGGGCAGCGTCACCGGAAGCAGCGTTACGTGTAGCAGCGTCAGGGGCAGCATCACCGGAAGCATCGTTGCGGCGAGCCCTGTCGCGCCCGCCGTCATCACCGCGCGCTCCGGAACCCGGCTCGCTGGGCTGCGGCTTGACCGGGCCGAAGATCTCGCTGCGGATCCGCTGGAGCGCTTCCTCAAGGATGAGCCTCAAGTCGTCCATGGCGCCCTCGCCGAGGGCACCAGCCTGCCGTATGGCCCGGCGCACCTCGTTTCTGAATTCGCTGGCCAGGGTCTCAAAGTCGCGGCCGCTGCCGGCGTCAGGGCGGTGGCGCCGGCCAGGCCAGTCCGTCCAGTTCGTCCAGTCGCCCCAGTCCTGCCATCCGCCCCAGTCGCGGCCGGCCCGCTCTTCCTCCTCGTGCCGGGCTCGCCCGCGGGCTTGCCCGTGTGCCTCGTCACGGACCTGCCGCAACTCCTCCCGGACCTGCCGTGCCCGGTCGCGCGCCTCGTCGCGCGTCTGGCGCGCCTGTTCGTGTGCTGACCGTTTGCTTTCCTTGTGCACCTCACGAGTCGCCCAGGTCAGTTCTTCGCGCAGGCTGCGTACCGTCTCCCTGACGTCCTCCTTGACCTCACGGGCGATGCCGCTCACCGATTCGGTGATCTCCCGCTCCAGGTCGTCAAGTTCGTCGAGCCGGCGGTTGATCTCTTCGCGGCCCTTGTCGGTGATCCGGTAGATCTTGCGGCCCTCCTCCTCGTCGTGGGTCAGCAGGCCCTCCTCCTCGAGCCGGGCGAGGCGGGGGTAGATCGTGCCTGGCGACGGAGCGTAAACGCCCATGAACCGGTCCTGGAGGAGCCGGATTACCTCATACCCATGCCTGGGTGCCTCGTCGAGCAGCTTGAGCAGGTAAAGCCGCAGCCGTCCATGTCCGAACACCGGGCTCATCGTGCCTCCTCCGTGCCAACGCGGGACCGCTCCTGGCCCGCGGGCGGGTTCCGCCGCAGCAGTGTCACCGCTCCGGACACTGTGCTGACGGACAGCCGGCCGTCACCGGTTCCGAGTGTTCCCTCCAGGCCGGCGGAGCCTGGTTTGCTGCTGCTGGTGAGCCCATCGAACGCCGACTCCACACGGCCCGAGGCGGAGCGCAGGTCGACGCTGGCGTTGGCGGCGGCGGGCAGCCGCACGGCAACGTCACCGGCTACGGTCGCGGCGCGCACCGAGGCGGCCGTGGCGAGTTCGACATCCGCGGTGATCTTGCCATTGACCGTCCTGGCGTCCAGCCGTCCGAGCGACCCACCGGCGAGGGTCAGATCACCTGAGACGGTCCTGAACACGACCTCGCCGTTGACATCCTGCGCTTCCAGGTCGCCCGAGACGGTATTCGCGTCCAGGCTGCCGATCACGCCGTCCATTGTGATCCCGCCGGAGACGCTCTTGATCGAGGCGCGCGCGGCCATCCCTGATATGAGGGCAGTCGCGTTCACAACGCCAAGCTGCAGGGGGCAGTCCTTCGGCACGGTCACCGCGATGGTCGCGGAGTGCCGCTGCGGGCGCAGCCAGCCGAGCAGGCCATCCCAGGTCAAGTCCTCGTACGTGATCGTCAGGATGCCGGCCTCATGGGTGACGAGCAGTGGCTGACCGGAAACCGCCTCGACGTCGAGGCGGGGCGTGTCCTCGGCGGCAAGGACGGCGACAGAGCCTGATATCAGCCGGATCCTGAGAGCGACCACGCCGTCGAAAGTCAGGCTGGTCGGCGTCTCGATCGTCCACCGCGGCATCGCAGGCTCCCCTCAAGCGGTTACGCGCCCCTGTGGGAGCGCCATCTGGAAACGATATATCGCGTTCGGCAGAAGTCAAGATGTATCGCGATTATGGTGATATGAGGACGTTGCGCCCTGCAGGCAAATGGTCACTCCTCGTCGTCAAGGCGGGCGAGCCACGTGGCTAGCCGCTCCACCGGATCCTCGAACCCAGGATTGAGATCGACGAACTCGCGCAGCCGTTCGGCCAGCCACCAGAGGCTGACCTGTTCGTCGCCGCGCCGCTGGGCGAGTTCCTCGATACCGCGGTCCGTGAAGTACATGTCAGACCGCTGCGCCCGCCCCTGGGGCGAAGGCCGCCTCGAGCAGAGCGCGCTGCTCCGCCGCGTGCATGGCGCCGGAGCCGACCGCGGGGGCCGAGCTCGCCCGACGTGACACCCGGGCGATGGCCCTGCCGAGATGAGCGGGGAGCTTCAGCCCGATCGTCGGCCATGCTCCCATGTTGGCCGGCTCGTCCTGCACCCAGACAAGCTCCCCCGCGCCAGGGTAGGCCGCGAGACCAGCCTTCAGTTCCTCGACAGGCAGCGGGTAGAGCCGTTCAATCCGCATGATCGCCGTCGTCTCGTTCCCTATCGACGTCCGGTGCGCGGCCAGATCGTAGAAGACCTTGCCCGAGCAGAGCAGCACCCGGCGGACTGACGCCGGGTCCGGGCTCGTGGGATCGTCGATCAGCGGACGGAAGTTGCCGCAGGTGAAATCGGACACGGCGGAGGCCGCCGCCTTGAGCCTGAGCAATGACTTCGGCGTGAACACCACGAGCGGCTTGCGCCGGCCGGAAAGCGCCTGCCAGCGCAGCAGATGGAAGTAATTGGCCGGGCTCGACGGCTGCGCGACGGTCATGTTGTCCTGCGCACACAGCCCAAGGAAGCGCTCGATCTTGGCAGAGGAGTGGTCGGGGCCCTGCCCCTCGTAGCCATGCGGCAGGAGCAGTACCACGCTCGAACGCTGGCCCCACTTCTGCTCGCCAGAGCTGATGAACTCGTCCAGGATTGACTGCGCGCCGTTGGCGAAGTCGCCGAACTGGGCCTCCCAGCACACCAGGGCTTCGGGCCGTGCGACCGAGTAGCCATACTCGAACCCCATCGCGGCGAACTCCGAGAGCAGCGAGTCATACACGTAGAGCTTGGTAGTGCCACGGTCGAACTGCTTGAGCGGTACATGCTCGGTACCGGTATGCCGGTCCATGAGCACCGCGTGACGCTGGCCGAACGTACCCCGCCGTGTGTCCTGGCCGACAAGGCGTACTGGGTGCCCATCGAGAAGCAGCGAGCCGATGGCCAGGGTCTCGCCGGTCCCCCAGTCGACTGCGTTCTCGGAGACCGCGGCGGCGCGGCGTTGCAGCAGTGGCTGCAGGCGCGGGTGCACGCTGAACCCGTCGGGCAGGTTGAGCTGTGTATCGATGACCCGCTTGAGGGTCTCCTCGGTGATCGCCGTGGCGGTCGCGAGGTGGTCGATCCTCTCCTGCGCCTCCGGCTCCGGCCTGATCACCGCGCCAGGCTCGATCGGGCGCTTAGTCGCCTCACGGGTCTCGGTGAACGCCCGCTCGAGTTGCGTCTGGTAATCCCTGAGCGCGTGCTCCGCCTCTTCCACAGTGATGTCGCCGCGGCCGATCAGCGCCTCCGTGTAGAGCTTGCGGGTGGACCGCCTGGCGTCGATCAGGTCGTACATCAGCGGCTGCGTGAACGACGGGTTGTCCGTCTCGTTATGGCCCCGCCGGCGGTAGCAGACGAGGTCGATGACCACGTCCTTCCTGAACGCCTCCCGGTACTCAAAGGCCAGCCTTCCGATCCGGACGACCGCCTCGGGGTCGTCACCGTTGACGTGGAAGATCGGCGCCTGGATCATCCTGGCCACATCGGTGCAGTACACGCTGGATCGTGAGTGCTGCGGCGCGGTGGTGAAACCCACCTGGTTGTTGACCACGATGTGCACGGTGCCGCCTGTGCGGTAGCCGCGCAGTTGCGACAGGTTCAGCGTCTCGGCCACGACGCCCTGGCCCGCGAACGCCGCATCGCCGTGGATCAGCACCGGAAGGACGGTGAACCCTGGCTCGCCCTTGTCGATGACGTCCTGCTTGGCCCGGACGACTCCCTCGAGCACCGGGTCGACCGCCTCGAGGTGACTGGGGTTGGCGACAAGTGAGGCCCGGATCCTCGTCCCGTCCGCGGTCACGAAGTCGCCGTCCGCCCCGAGGTGGTACTTGACGTCACCCGAGCCGTGCGCGGTGCGGGGATCGATGTTGCCCTCGAACTCCTGGAAGATCTGTGCGTACGATTTTCCGACGATGTTCGCGAGCACGTTCAGCCTGCCGCGATGGGTCATGCCGATCACGGCCTCTTCCAGGTCGTTCTGCGCTGCCTCCGTAAGTACCGCGTCGAGAAGCGGGATCAGGGACTCGGCGCCCTCGAGCGAGAACCTCCGCTGGCCGACGTACTTCGTCTGCAGGAACATTTCGAACGCCTCTGCCACGTTGAGCCTGCTGAGAATGCGCAGCTGCTCGTCGTGGCCCGGGCTGCCATGCGGTCGCTCGACGCGTGCCTGCAGCCAGGCCCGTTCCTCCGGGTTCTGGATGTGCATGTACTCGATGCCCACCGTGCGGCAGTACGAGTCACGCAGCACGCCGAGGATCTTGCGGAGCTGCATAAGCGGCTTACCGCCGAAGCCGCCCGTGGCGAACTCACGCTCCAGATCCCACAGGGTCAGGCCGTGCTCGTTGATGTCAAGGTCGGGATGCTTGCGCTGCCGGTACTCCAGGGGATCGGTATCCGCCATGAGATGGCCACGCACCCGGTAGGCGTGGATCAGCTCGTGCACGCGGGCGGACTTGGCGATGTCGTCCTCGTGGCCCGCAGGGATGTCCTGCACCCAGCGGACGGGCTCGTAAGGAATCCGCAGCGCTTTGAAGATCTCGTCGTAGAAGCCGTCCGCGCCGAGCAGCAGCTCGTGGACGCGGCGCAGGAATTCACCCGACTGCGCGCCCTGGATGACCCGGTGGTCATAGGTCGAGGTGAGGGTCAGGGCCTTGCTGATGGCCAGCCTGGTCAGCGTCTCTGCCGACGCGCCGTGATACGAGGCCGGGTATTCCATCGAGCCAATGGCGATGATGCAGCCCTGGCCAGGCATCAGCCTCGGGACCGAATGTTCGGTCCCGATCGTCCCGGGGTTGGTGATGCTGATCGTCGTGTCGGCGAAGTCGGCCACTTCGAGCTTGCCCGACCGCGCCTTGCGAACCACGTCTTCGTACGCCATCCAGAACTGACGGAAGTCAAGGGTCTCCGTGGCCTTGATGTTCGGCACAAGCAGCTGCCGCGAGCCGTCGGCCTTCCGCGCGTCGATCGCGACGCCCAGGTTGACGTGCTCCGGCTGGATCAGCGTCGGCTTGCCGGCCACCTCGGCGAAGGATGCGTTCATCTCGGGCATCGCCTCGAGCGCGCGGATCATGGCGAAGCCGATCAGATGGGTGAAGGAAGCCTTGCCGCCGCGGCCGCGCCTGAGGTGGTTATTGATGACGATCCGGTTGTCGATCAGCAACTTGGCCGGCACCGTGCGCACGCTGGTCGCGGTGGGCACCGACAGGCTCGCGGCCATGTTCAGCGCGGTGCGGGCCGCGGCGCCACGGAGGCGGGTCTCCTTCGCGTCCGCGGGCACCCGCACAGGCGCTGCCGGCTTGGTGGGTGCGCCGGCCGCGGCACCTGCGGGGGGCGCGGCCGCCGCGGGGCTGGCCTGCGGTGGCGCCTGACCGTCCATGGGCGCATCGGGTGCCTGGCGAACGGGTGCCTGACCGGGTGACCGGCCGCCGGTTGCCGGGGCACCGGTTACCTGCTGACCGGTTGCCTGGGCACCGGGTGGCTGCACAGCGGTTGCGGGCGGCTCTGTTGCCGCGGTCACCCGCGCCCCGCCCTGGCCGGACAGGGATGACACAGGGACTTCGGGCTTGTAGTCGGCGAAGAAGTTCCACCAGGCCTTGTCAACCGTCTGCGGGTCGTTCAGGTACCGCTGGTAGAGCTCGTCCACGAGCCATTCGTTCTGCCCGAATTCCGCGTGCTGCGGCGCGTGAGATCGGTGCCCGTCCGCAGGGTCGCTTGTCTCTGATTCGCCCCCACGGCCACGGTCTGCTGACGTGGGGAGATCCGCGTATGGGCGCGGCGGATCAGAAGACACGGCGGACATCGCCCTCTTCCGGAGTCTGAGCCGATCGCTAACCGGAACAAGGCTACCCGCCGAAACCTTCCCGGTTGGCCAGACCGCAACTGCCGCCGACCGGCCCGATCACCGCTGGTGGCGGCCGATCCGCACGGCCGGAGGCCGGTCAGCCTCGTGCAGGGAGATGATCGCTGCCGTGCGGGGCGAGCCGTGATTTCCGAGTTCGGCCGGGTGGACATTGTCATCACAGCGCGGCTTGGCGTGCTCGATCCGGACAGCGGCGAGCTTGCCGACCTCGACAGTCACCTGACCGAACCGCATCGGGAACGAAATCAACCCGCGACCCGTACGTGACTTGATCTTCGCTTTTCCGTGCGGTGGGCTCGTCTTCCGCGTGATCGGGGCGCGAAATGCTGGAGACGGGTTCCTTCACCGAAACGCCTCTCGGCCGCTACTTTCCACCACAACTGTCGATCTCTACGATGATCTAGATGACGATCTCGTCTGACGACCTCGACAAATGCCTCGTTAGACGGTGTCTCCACGGTAATCGTGTCGGCTCACCTGATAGGAGGAAGCCATGACCACAAGCACCCCAGGCGCAGCGCCACCGGCGGGTACCGAGGAATACCACCTGCGCCGCCAGGTGAGGCTGTCAGGGCTCACGATGATCTCGCTGGGTTCTATCATCGGGTCGGGCTGGCTCCTCGGTGCACTCACGGCCGCTAAGGCGGCCGGCGGTGCATCGATCATCTCTTGGATTATCGGCGGCCTTGTCATCGCGCTCCTCGCACTGGTCCACGCCGAACTCGGATCCACCTATCCGGTGTCGGGCGGGACCGCCCGGTTCCCCTATATGGTCTTCGGCTCGCTCGGCGGATTCACCGGCGGCTGGATGGCGTGGGTCCAGGCCGTGACGATCGCGCCCATCGAGGTCGAGGCGACGCTCGGCTACCTCAACGCCAAGTTCAGCGGCCTGAACCTGGTCAAGGCCAATGGCACGCTCGACAACAAGGGCATCGCGATCGGTGCGGGGTTCCTGCTGCGTGTTCTGTGCGATCAATACGATGGGTGTGCGCTGGCTGGCCGAGACCAACACCATCGCGGTGATCTGGAAGGTCCTCATCCCGCTCATCACGATTTTCGCGCTGCTGTTACGGTATTCCACTACCGCAATTTCACTGCTGGCGGCGGCTTCGCACCCTTCGGGTTCCATGGCATCTTCGCTGCCCTGCCGCTCGGGATCGTGTTCGCGCTCGAGGGATTCGAACAGGCCATACAGGTCGGCGGTGAGGCGGAGAATCCGCAGCGCAACATTCCCCGTGCGGTGATCCTCTCGATGATTATCGGAACGCTGCATCTACCTGCTGCTGGATGTCGCATTCGTCGGCGCGCTCAACCCGGCGAAACCTCGTGCACGGCTGGGCGAACCCCATCGCGGGGAGTCAAAGCGTTCGGCCCCTACGCGACTCTGGCCACGGCGGCAGGCCTCGGATGGCTGTCCACGGTGCTGATCATCGACGCGGTCGTGTCCCCGGCCGGCACCGGCCTGGTGTACATCGGGACGTCGTCCCGGCTGTCGTACGGCCTGGGCCGCAACGGCTATTTCCCGAAGGGGATCGCCAAGGTCAGCAGCCGCGGCGTGCCGTTGGTCTCGATCCGCATCGCGTTTGTCATCGGTATGCTCACCTTCCTGCCCTTCCCAAGCTGGGCGGGTCTGGTCGGGCTGGTCACTTCAGCCACGGTGCTCATGTACGCGATGGCGCCGGTGTCGCTTTCGGGGCTGCGAAGCAGGATCCCGATAGGCGCGGGCGTACCGTCTGCCTGCCGCGACGGTGCTCTGCCCAGCTCGCGTTCATCTGCGCGAACATGATCGTGTACTTCGCCGGGTGGAGCACGATCTTCTGGCTCTACGTGTTCACCCGCCGTGGGCTTCGTGATCTTCGCCATCTACCAGGCCATATCCCGGAGGAACGCCGAACGATCATCGACTGGCGTGCAGCGCAATGGATAATTCCCTGGCTCGATCGGCCTCGCGATCATTTCGTGGCAGGGACAGTACACCAGCACGCCAAGCACCGTGTTTGAATAACCCTCATCCGACCAAAACATCCCGACCTGGTGGGACCTCAGCATTATCGCCGTCTTCAGCTTGGCGATCTTCTACTGGGCCGTGGCGAGCAGCATGTCTCGAGAAAAGGTCCACGAGCCGCCGTCGAGGACGTCGAGACCGAGGCATCGGTGGATCTGGAGACACCCCTGACCGTCGCCTGACCGCAACGCATACCGCCGGGTTCCCGCGTTCACAGCGCGGGAACCCGGCGTATTGTGGCGTTGCGTCCGATGTAGGGCCCCGTCTTGCAGTGGCCGCAAGACGGCCGTGTCCGGGCCGTGTCGTGTCCCCCGCCAATGGCTGCCTGCGGTCAGGGATCGCGGCGAATCACGACGACAGGGCAGTGTGCGTGGTGCACGAGGTGCATCGTGACCGAACCAAGCAACATCTCGCGGAAGCCGCCGCGCCCGTGCGAACCGAGGACCAGGAGCGACGCGTTGCGGCTGGCCCCGACCAGCACCTCGGCCGGGTTGCCAGGCTCCATGTGCCGCTCGACGTCCAGATCGTCCATCGGCGGAGCGACCGCAAGCGTCTCCTCGAAAGTCTTCCTCGCTTCCTTCTCTACCTGCAGGAAATACTCATGTGCGGTCGTGCCATAGAACGAGACCAATGCCGGGAACACGAAAATGATGCGCAACCCCAGGCCACGAAGACGTGCCTCGTCAATCGCCCAGGACAGCGCGGCCGCCGCCCCGGGTGACCCATCAATGCCGACGACAACTCGCTGGTGCCCGGAAGCCGTGCTCATGGATACTCACTCCCCTCCCGGCCGACGCCGGATCCGACGGTGATACACGATCATCCACCATCCGAAGGTGTTTACGAAAGTCTGCGGAAGACCCGGCAGGCATACGGAATCGACGACCCGCTCCTGCAGGGCGGGCCAGCACGGCTCGCGCGGACGTGACAGTTCACGTCCGCCGAGCCGTACGGGTGAAAAAATACCGCCTCGGGAATGGTTTCTTACCCTGGGTCACTGGACCGGTCCTCGCTGCAATGCGCGCCTCGCGTTTAGCATGTTTTCCGGAGGTGGCGCATCGTGCGTGAGTTCGGTGAACTCGAGAGCGCGATCATGGAGGTCATGTGGGCGGCGGACCGCCCCTACGTCGTCCGTGAGGTGCGCGAGCGCAT
The DNA here is from genome assembly GCA_963712955.1 of uncultured Actinomycetota bacterium. GTDB lineage: Bacteria > Actinomycetota > Actinomycetes > Streptosporangiales > Streptosporangiaceae > DATFVJ01. Next base: position 117,935 of record CAVQKF010000006.1, read on the forward strand.
GCGGTATGACCGGCCCGTCGCGTACACGACCGTGATGACGGTGATGGGCATTCTCTCCGGCAAGGGCGTTCTCATGCGGGAGAAACTCGGCCGGGCGTGGCGGTACTGGCCTGCCGAGAGCAGGGAGGAGCATGACGCGAGGCTCATGGTGGAGGTGTTCCACTCGGGTGGTGACCGGTCTGTGACGATGCGCCGTTTCCTCGAGTCGGTCGATGACGAGGGCCTCGCGAGCCTGCGTAAGGCCATGCTTGACGTCATGTCCACCCGTGCGGCCTGCTGAAGGCTCGAGGTTCAGTGCGGCCGGGCAGGCTTTCTGCCGTCCACGAGCTTCGCCGTCCGCGCGACCCCTATGCCCCGGTACGATCAGCGGCGGTAAATGTCTATTTCTGGGCGGACCGTCAGGTCCGGCTGCCGCACTGGCTGACCGTACGCCGGAAGGACAAGGGCAAGGGTGGACACTAGGGGAACCCCCGAGGATGGCGGCGCAAGAACCCGGGGGCCCGGCGAGGCCGTACGCGACGAATACAGCTACGGCGCCGGATACGGCTACGGTCCGGGATATGGCGATCCGGGAGACAGCGGCTACGGCTATGGCTATGGCACGTCGGCGCTGCCACTGCGGGACGCCGGGACGTATCGCAGGCAGGCCGCGGCGTCGGCTTTAGGCGGTTCCACGGTCGGCCCACCGCCGTTGCCGCCGGTTGTCCGCCCCACTCCCGCGCTTCGCGGCCTGCCCGGCGGGCCTGGCGTTGAGCTCGTCATCGGCGATCCGGGACCGGCGGCCCACCACAAACGGCAGGCAAGCCGCTCGATGTGGCAGCAGGCCCAGAGCATCTGGAGCGAGGCGGGGATCGTCTGGCAGCGTCCGGCTGCCGATTGGGAACCAGCCGAGGCCGAATGGGAACGCATCCAGTCAGCGTCGATACCGCCTTGCGGGCGGCGCGGGCGGGGCCGCCCCGGCCGCGGTGGCTCCCAGCCGGGCGGCAGCGCGGCGGTCGGCACTGCGGCGGGCGGCAGCGCGGCGGGCGGCAGCGCGGCGGGCGGCGGCGCGGCGGGCGGCGGCGCGGCGGGCGGCGGCGCGGCGGTCGGCGGCGCGGCGGGCGGCACTGCGGCGGGCGGCAGCGCGGCGGGCGGCACTGCGGCGGGCGGCGGCGCGGCGGGCGTCCTGGATCCGCGCGGCCGTGGAGCGGGCACGGGCCTCGCGGCGCGCCGCGGGATCAGCGGCGCCGCGATCGTCGTCGGCGTCGCGGTGGTCGTGGTTGTCGCCGTGCTCGCCGTGGCGGGATACGTGATCAGCGGCGCGGGCAGTGAGGGACAAAGGGCGGCCGCGCAACGGCCCCGGCTGCCTGTCTCGCCCTACCCGCCCGTGGTTCTGGCCGGGGGAGACTTCACGGCCTCGCCATCGCTGGCGACGCGAGGGGTCTTTCAGTCCCTGAGCGCGGTCGCGAGCTATGGCCCGACCGTTGTCGCCGCAGGCTCGGAGACCGGTACCGAGATCGGCCGCACCCAGTTCTTCGTCTCCAGCGATGCGGGCCGCACATGGCAGCTCGCACCCGTGCGCGCACCGGATGGCGGTGAGCCGCCCACCACGCAAGCGCCAACCACGATCGCGGCAGGCCCGGCGGGCTGGCTCGCCATTGGATCGGGCGTGTCGTGGACAAGCAAGACTGGCCGGTCGTGGCAGCTCTCCACGGCGCCAGGAATACCGCTGGATCCCGGTGACCAGGTGCTCACCGTCACAGCCACGGGACGTGGTTTCCTTGCCGCCGGGTCCGCGACCGTGCACGGGACCAGCGCTCCGGTCGTCTGGACCTCGCCAGACGGCCGCAACTGGCTGATGGCCGGCGGCACACGGCTGCGGCTACGGGCTCCAGGTGTCGTGGGAGCCGTTGTCGGCGCCGCGGCCCATGGTGACGGCACCGTGATCGCCGCCCAGGTCACCACGACGGTGCGGACCGGCGGGGGCAAGAAGAGGCGCATAGATCATCACACCGCGATCGGCTTGTGGCAGAGCCCGGACGGCGGGGGGACCTGGACCCCGGTACCTGTCCCCGTGAGCAACGGAGCGGCGGACGCCGTCAGCGGGCTCGCGTCATCGGGCGCCGGGTTCGTCGTGGTGCGTCCGGGAACCACACGGGCATCAGGTCCAGGTGCCGTCATCTACTCCTCCACCACCGGCAGGAACTGGAGCTACGCAGGAAGTATCACGGCAGGCAAGAAGGCGCGCCTGCGGCTGCTCACGGTCCGGGGCAGCGATCAGGGAGCGGTAATCGCCGCGACCGTGAACGGCGGGAACCTCCTCGCCTACCGAAGTGTGAACGGCCAGTCATGGCAGCAGGCGGCCGTCCTTGGCGACACAAGCGCCATGTCGCTTTCCGGACTGACGGTCCTGCCAGGCGGCAGCGTCGTGGCAGCGGGCGCCACCGCCGTCCCCGCGGGCAGCCATGGCTTCCTTGCTGTGGCCGCGGCCACCCGGGTCGTGGTGGACCTGGCGAGGATTCCAGGGGACTCATTTTCGCAGCGGGCGGTCACCGCGATCGCCTCGGCGCCGGGCCTGGAGGTCGCGGTCGGCAGCGCGGACGGCCAGCCAGCGGTCTGGGATGCACCGCCACCCGGCCGTGCCTGGTCGCGTGCCGTGGGTGCGTCCCGGGCAGTGTTCGGCCGTCCGGCGCGGGCGGCGCTGACCAGCGTCACAGGAGGCAGCACCGGCTGGCTGGCGGTCGGCGGGCCGGCCAGCGGCGCGCAGCATCCGATTGTCGTGTTCTCGCCCGACGGCCGGACCTGGCGGGCCGCTGACGGCGCGACTGCGTTCGCACAGACTGGCGCCATCGCGAGCGCGGCGGCGTCGCGTGGCTCGCGTTACGTCGTCGTCGGTGCGAGGACCATGGGCGGTCGCACGGTCGCGGCCGCATGGTGGTCCTCTGGGCTGGGCAAGTGGAACCGTGCCGCCGACGCTCGAAAGGACGCGCTTGACGGCAAGGGCGGGACGCGGCGCATGTTCGCCGTCACGGCCCGTCCATCCGGTTTTGTCGCGATCGGCCAGCACGGCGGCGTGCCTGCCGTCTGGACGTCAGCGGACGGCCGCGCGTGGCGGCTGATCGACCTGCCCGCCGTCAGCGGTGGGGGGAGCGCAGACCTCAGGTACGTGACCGCGTCGGGCAATACGGTCGTCGCCGCGGGGACGATGCACCGCTCTGACGGCAGCATTCCGCTGCTGGCGGTCTCCCTGAACGGCGGGCTGACCTGGCGGGAGATCACCGTCCCGGTGCCTGGGAACTCCGCCAGGCTGACCGGGGTGACCGCAACAGGCAGCGGCTTCGTCGCGGTCGGCACCACCGGCGCGCCGGGCCGCTCGGACGTGGTCGTCCTCACCTCCGCGGACGCGGCGGCATGGAAGCTGGTCGTCCCGTCAGGCACCGGGCTGTCCGGCCCCGGTGCGCAGGAGATCAGTGCGCTCACGACCGCCGGGGGCAAACTGCTCGGTGCCGGCTTCACGGCCACTGCCAGGACCGAGGATCCGACATTGTGGGTTGCCCCGCCCACCCCCGCGATCACCAGAAGCACCGCTGCCGCGACCGCGTCCGGCCAAGGCAAGGCCTCCCCGGCCCGGAGCCGTGAACGTACGGTAACTGGCCGCCGAGGAGCAGCCGTCGTCTTCGCTGAACGGGCTGGCCCCAGATCGCTGACGGTAACCATTGCCCTTCGCCGGCCCTAACTGACCGCTTATCGCGAGGCTGGCCCGCAGCGGTGCGCTGCCGCTTGCCCGGGCTGTCCCGGCACGTCACAGTGGAGGGTGATACGTGCGGGTAGCCCTATGCCCAAAGGAGAGCGCGGTCGATGTCGGACGACTTCAATCGCGTGGAAGAACGCGAGAGGCCGCGATGGTTTCCATCGGGGCACTGCAGCCTCCTCGCGACGGACATCGCATCATCGGGAAGCCCCGAACGCACAGATGACGTGCTGCACCGGCTCAGGAACTCTTTGTACGACCTGATAAAGGAGAGTCTCGCTGGTGCCGGGGTGCCGTTCGGCCGGTGCTATTGGGAGGATCGTGGTGACGGTGTGATCATTATCGCCCCGCCCGACGCCGATACGTCCGTCCTTGTATCGCCGCTGGTGGAATATTTCCGCCATGGATTGGACCAGTACAATCAGCTCTCCAGCGAGATCGCCCAGATCAGGCTCAGGGTCGCCCTGCACGCCGGCGAGGTCAGCTGGGACGGGCGCGGCCTCGTGGGTACGGCGGTGAACCACGTCTTCCGGCTTCTCGACGCCCCGGCGCTCAAGGCCGCCCTGTCCGAACCTGCTGCTTGCCTTGCCTTCATTGCCTCGGCGCGGGTGCACGAGGATGTCATCAGGCATGGCCGTGGAATGATCAATCGGGGCGACTACCAGCCGGCCGGGGTCCGGGTGAAGGAGACCGTGACAACGGGCTGGATTCGCGTTCTCCGCACGTCGGCCAAGGCAACCTACCCCGTCGCGGGCACCGAGGTCGTGCCCCGTGCGCAGCCCGCGGCACCCGTCATGGCCAGCACCGCGGACGGCCAGAGAACGCCTCTCCCCTCGGCCCAAGGGATGCCAGGGATCATGGCCCGGCAGGTGCCGCCGACGATGATCTTCGAGATGGTGGAGAGCTTCCTCGATGTGCCTGTGGTCGCTGATACGCGCGGCCGGGAGCAGCTCGTACTGGCGCTGCGCAAAGAGATCGCGGCGGTCATTCCACGCTTCCCAGAGGCCCGGATGGACGTGTGGAGCATTCTCCGGACGTGCCTGGATTTCCCGGCCGGGTTGGCGGACCTGATGGACGCCGTGCGGTTGTTCGCGGGTGACTCCCTGGCCGTGTGCGATCTTGAGCGGGTGGTCGCCCGGCTGATCTCCGGTCTGTCCGGCTGAGCCGCGAGCCCGGCTGATCCGCGAGCTGTTCGGCTGGCCTCGATCCTGCGCGTCTCCGACTCATTTCGCCGTCCGCTTGATAAGGTCGGCCGAGGTAAGGTAGTGGTGTAAGCACGGCCAGATATGGACGAATTTCGCAGCATTCCCTTTGGGAAGGTAGCTGAGGTCCCGACGCGCTGTCCGACTTGGCGCACTCGATCGCGGGCGCGGTTGCCTGTAGATTCGTCGCGGTTGCTTAAGCAGGTCGCCGGCTTTGGCTTAACCATCGGGCGACTTCAACCTTCGACCTCAACCAGCGACTTCACCTGGAGCTCACGTGATTAACGAGCACGACGCCGCGGCTGCAGTATGGCGTAAGAGCAGCTATCCCTGCCATCCACCAGACACCAAGTGTGTGGAGGTGGCGGCCATCGGCCGCAGAGTTGCTGTGCGGGACTCTACGAATCCAGAAGGGCCCAAGCTCGACGTATCTTTTGACTCCTGGCGTACCTTTATCGTCGGTGTCAAGAACGACAAGTTCTGAGCTGGGCGAAACGAGAGGGCGCGGCGGGTGAGTGAGTTATCCGCCGCGGCCCGCCCAGGCTCACGGCAAAATGTTTTTTGAGTCGTCCATTTCGCGCAGGCTCTGGCTTGAGGCAGACGCGTCCGGTGATCGCGGAACGAGCTCATCGCGCTTGATCAGGCTGATAAATTTCGCCCAGGCCGCGCGCGAGACGATGATCGCTGGGCCGTCGATGTTCTTGCTGTCGCGGACCGCGCAGTAATCTCGAATGGTAGCAACGCTGACACAGCCGCTGTTTGAGCCGCTCTGACTACTCTTGTGCCATGCGGCGCCATCGAGCTCCTCTGCGGTGATCATTCCGATCTCCTATCACAAAGACGATCATCGTGACCGGTCCCTGCGAAGAGAGATCAAGCTGTCCGCATGACTGGATGCCGGCCAATGAGTGAGCCTGCGCCTAGTCGTGCAAGATTCGGCACCCCTTCCCCGGAAGGCGATGGCCTCGTGCGCAATTTGGTCTTTTACTATACGTATCTGTAGACAAACCTGTCCAGACCGCGTGGGAACGTGATGCCGGACCAGGCGATCTAATAAGGTCCTCGTTAAAAGATCGTTAATGGACAACCGAAAGAGGCACCAGATCATACCTAATGCATGCAAGGTGGGGCAACGACGATCGGCACCTGTCCCACGTCAGTACCGAACTCTTACGTGCGGGGGACCTGAAGACTCCAGATCGGCTATCGGATTCGTCCCGTCTGAATGGCGATTAGACCGGGATCGGGTAGATGTCACAGTCGGCACGTACGCTCTGGCCTGCGGAGACCGTTGCCGGGTGGGTGTCGCCGAGCACCCCTCGGTAGCGGGCCAGCGTGTCGGCGAACAGCCTTTCCGCCTCAGGCCCGTCGCCAGCAGCGCGCAGATCGAGGGTCAGGTTCAGCGCACAGGCCAGCGTGGTTGGGTGATCCTCGCCGAGGATTCGCCGCGAGCGTTCAAGCGTTTCCCCGTCTCGCTCCGTTGCCGCCTCGACCTCGCCCAGCGTGAACAGGTCACTGGCCAGGTTGATGGCGCAGATGAGGCTGCGAGGGTGATCCGGCCCGAGCTTGTCGCTTAGCGCCGTCAGGGCATCCTCGTCCAGTTGCCGCGCCTCGGTGGCCCGGCCGAGCAACCGAAGCGTTACCGCGAGGTTGATACGGGCGGAAGGGGTGTTCGGATGCTCTGGACCGTACAGCGTGACACACCGTTCACTGGCAACCGTACCAACTGCCAGCGAGTCGGATAGCTCGCCCGCCTGCCGCAGGTTGACGGCGTGGTTCAGGGTGGCGGCGACGGTACTGGGATGATCGTCACCGTAGCGTGTCCTGAATAGCGCCATGGCCTCACGTGACAGGTCGAGTGCCACGCCGTGCGCGCCGGCCTTGCGCTCCATCACCGACAGTGTGGTGATTCCCTCCATGGTGTCCGGGTGAATATCGCCGTATACCGTACGCAGGCGTCTTGTGATCTGCTGATGCAGGTCTCGGGCATCGAGATACCGGCCGCATTCCATCTCGTCGACGGCCACGGCGGCCCGGGTGCCGAGAGTGGCCAAATGATCTTCGCCGAGCACCTGGGCCTTGCGCCAGTACGTGTCACGGTCGAGTTCGCGGGCCTGCACAGGCTTACCAACCAGGCGCAGGTCGATGCCGTAGAAGTGGGCTTGATCCAGGGTCGCCGGGTCGTCCGGCCCGAACCTGCGGCGCAGCGTCTCGTATGTATGCTCGTCGAGCTCACGCGCGTGTGCGAAGTCGCCAAGGAAGCGGAGGTCCGCGCAGACAGCTCCTTGCGCCTCCAGCGTCCCCTCGTGCTCGGCGCCAAGTTTCTCCGACCGCAAGTTCCGTACATGCACATGGTGTTCGTAGGCCTCGGCGAACTGGCCGAGGACCGATAGTGCCCGGCCGAGCCGCAACTCCGCAGCCAGGGTCTGCTCGTGGCTTTCACCGAGCGTTGAGGTCCACGTGTCAACCGTCCGCTGCGCCAGGTTGCGGAACCGCTCGTGGTCACCCCATCGGAAGAGGAAGTCGATCAGATTCACGACCAGGTGCCGGGCCCACGTGTCGTCACACTCGACCAGGTCGGATGCCAGCACATGAGGCAGCAGGTCGGCATACTGAGGCCACTGGACGGACGACCGTGGATCATTCGGGTCAGCCGCAGCAAGCACCAAGTGACCGCAGTGCCGCAACTCGGCGACCTGCTGTGGGTCCATCTGGCCGATCAGGACGCGCTGCACCAGCCGGTGCAACAAGATCGTGTTATGCCGGTGGCTGATCTTTGCCAGCGCGTACTGGTTGATCGCGCGGATGGCCCGGCTCAGCTTGATCGGGTCGGCGAGGGCCTCGGCCAGCTCGGGCGGCCCTTCGACGTTACGCACACCGGAAAGCAGCCGCCGTGAGATGGGCTCCGAGGCGAAGAACGCGCACACCTGCAACAGCAGCAAGGCCGCCGGGTCGGTCCCGCGCAGCCGGTCCAGTGAAACGTTCCACGCCGCCGCCACCGGAATCTCGTACGTTCCTGGTGACGCGTCGCGAAGGAGTTCGGTGGCCTTCTCCTGAAACAGGCGCAGGTACTCCCCGACCGGCATTCCGGTCTCGGCCAGCCAGACCGCGGCCTGTTCGATCGCCAGCGGCAGGTCGCCAAGCGCGTCTGCCATCCGGTCGGCGTCTGTCTGGTCGAGTTCAGGGCCACGTAGCCGCAGTAAAGCGACGCTCTCCTGCCGGGTAAAGACATCCACTTCGAGCGAGCTGGCCACGTTTGACCACGCCGGGTTCCGCGACGTCACGAGGATCTTTCCCGGTCCGTTGGTCGGGAAGAAACTCCGGACTTCGTCTACGCTCTCTGCGTTGTCAAATACAAGGAGCCAGTTACGGAACGGGCGGCCGAGCCGAAGTGACTCACGGACCGCAGGGATTGCGACATTTACTTCGTTACTTACCTGCAGGCCGAGCTCCCCGGCGAGTTCGGCGAGCGCCTGCTGAATCTGGCTTGGCTGCTCGGAGTGGATCCACCAGATGAGATCATAGTCAGCGGTGTGCCTGTAAACGTATTCGATTGCTATCTGCGATTTGCCGACGCCGCCCATGCCGTGGAGCGCCTCGGGCAATACCGCGGTCGTTCCCCTGGACAGCCTCTCGTGCAGATCGGCCAGCAGCTGTTCCCGTCCGGTGAAACTGATGTTGCGCGGGGGGACGTTGCCCCAGATCGCAGGAGGCTCCGCCGGATTCCGCAGCTGGGCGGGCGGCATGGTACGGACGGTCACGCTGACTCCAGAAATGGTTGTTGGTTCGGGAGGATGCCGCTGTGCTTCGCTGGCAGGCCGCTGGCCTACCGCGCCTTTCTGCTGCCCCGCCGCGCCTTCCGGCTCCCCCGCGGTGTCCTGGCCGAGTTGGCCGGCCGGTGGACCTGACACCTCAGGGACACCAATTGAATCACAGGCACCAATTGAATCAGGCGGCGCACCACGAGACTGCGCAGCGACACGCTCAACTTCATCGGCCAGCATGCGCGCGGGCACGAGGTACGGACCGGCCAGCGCGCGCAGCGTGGACAGCGATGGGCGCAAGAACGGGAGGGTCTCTGCGCTGATAGGTGGCATCGCTGCGTCGTGAGGTGCGAGCAGCACATCCCGCAACCCCCGCAGCGCGCTCACCCGGTCACCCAGGTGGTCGGCGACCGTCATCATGACACGTGTCGTCTCTGACCGGCGTCCCGCGGCGAGCAGTTCCTCCCGCACACCCTCAGCGAAGTCATACGTGACCCGGTCGGTGGTAGCGGCGTCCAGCCGTCGGCTGCCCGTCCCTACGTGGTGGAGCAAACCGCTGCCGACGACCTCGGATAGGTCAGCGGGCCGCGAGCCGGGCAGCATCACCCGCTGAACCAGCCGCATCACCGACGGATTCAACGGCGCCGCAGCCAGATGTACGGCCAACTTGAAAGCCGCAGGCGAGGCGCCGGCCCGGAACTGCCGTACGACGTCGGTCGCTGTGAGTGGTGGTCCGGGCACATCCGAACTGTCCGGGGCTCCGGTGTACGCTGCGGCTGGCGCGGGCCCGCCTGGCTTTCTCCCCCCGCTTTCGGCCGGGCACAAGGCAACGGCCCCGTACCAGTCCGGACGCACGGCGACGACGAACCGTGCCCAACGGGCGAGCTGACCGGCATCCAGCTCGAACACCGGGACGGCGACCGCACCCGCGCCCGCGGGTTCCGGCCGATCTCCAGGCGCGGGTAAACGCGTCAGGTAGCGTCGGTTCGCGGCGGCCGGGCCAGGAGTTCGCAGCTCCGCTGAATGTGTGTGTACCCCGGTACGGCGCCACTGCCGCTGCGGCAGCATGTGCAGCAAAGCGACCGGGCCGGACTTCCCCCATCGGGCCATTACCTGCTGTGCCGCCCCGGTGTGCCAGGCATCCGCCACACCATCGGAGAGCAGAAGAATCAGCTGCCGGCCCGCCAGGCCGCCCTCGGTCACCGCGTCGGGTGACAGCCGTAGCCCCCTCGGATCGGTGCCCTAAAGCGTCAGCTCGCTCGAGCCGGTCGCTTCGGTGTCAAGCAGGTACACGCGCACGGTGCGGAACGCCCCCACCGAGACCACCAGGTCGACGAACTGCCTGGTCTGCGGCCGGTGGAGGGCCGCGAACCGGCTGTCATCGATGACTACGACCAGATCCAGCCAGCGCTCGTGGGCCGGGCGGCACTCGGGCAGCCACAAGCCGTCTTGAGCAGCCCGGTGGGCGGTCGCCTCTTCATCCAGCTCCAGCTGGCCTCGCCGGGACTCGACCTGCCGCTTGAACGGACGCAGCGCCCGCGCGATGCTCCGCCCGCCTGGCAGCGGCGGCTCGGCGAAAGGATAGGTCCCTGGTGCGCCGGTCGACCATGGGCTGAGCTGCTCGGCGGCCAGCGGCTGGATCGGCGGCGGGGCGGCACCTGCGGGCAGCGGGGCGGCTGTCAGTGCCCGCACGCCAGCGTCCCGGCGTCCGATGTCCGGACGTCTGGTAGCTGCGGTGGCGGGGGACTGGGGCAAGCCTGTCTCCCCGTTGGCTAGCGGCACGGCGTCCCCTGGCGCGACCGCCGCCTGCAACTCGGCCGGCGGGGCCTGGTCAGGCGCAACCGGGTGACGGGCCGCCGCGGCCCGCTGTGCCGCTAACCAGACCGCGTCTGCGACCTCGTACCACAGCGGGTCGGCCGGTTGTGTGGCAACGGACGGGTCGCTGGGAGCTGAGCGCTCCTGTCCGCTCGGTCTCGCGCGACCGGATGGCCCGGCACTCACTCAGCGCCCGCCACACTCAAGCGCTGCCAGACGAGATCGAGCAGCCGGTCCCAGGTCGCATCCGCGGCATAAGAGCCGGATGTCGCCAGGAATACGGAGTTGAGTAATTGATCGGCCGCAAGGCTGCCATGGACGCCGCGGTACGCGAGGAAATCGCGGATCAGGGCGGCTGTGTGCTCGCCGGCGCGTTCTGCGAAGTGGGCCGCTACCATATCGGCGAGCCGCTCCTCATCCGGGTCGGCCATTTCAAGCCGGATACAGCGCCGCAGAAACGCGGGCGGGAACTCGCGCTCGCCGTTGCTCGTGATGACGATCATGGGGAACGCCCGGCAGCGCACTTGGCCCTGCGTGACGATCGCCCTTTCGCCCGGATCCGCGATATGCACGGCAACCTCGGGTTCCCTGCCACGAACCCGCACGAGCTCGGGAATTGTATACTGGCCCTCTTCGAAGACATCGAGCAGGTCATTTGGCAGATCGATGTCGCTTTTATCAAGCTCGTCGATGAGCAGGACGCGCGGCAGCTCATAAGGCAGCAAGGCGGTGCCAAGCGCGCCGAGGTGTAAATATTCGCCCACGCTGGAGCCTGCAGGCGTGGAACTCCCCGGTGGACTACCCGCGCGGCTGCGCGCGGGGCGTGGCCCCTGGCGGGTGGCTGAATCTTGCGCCCGGCCAATCGCGTCGTATTCGTACAGCCCACCGCGCAGCGTGCTGCGGCTGCTGACCGGCCAGCGGAGCACGCGGCCGAGTCGCAGCTCACGGCTGATGCGGTAGGCGAGGGTCGACTTGCCCACCCCAGGGTTGCCCGTGAGCATTAACGGCCGCCGCAGGTACAAGGCGGCGTTGACCGCGTCAGCCTCCTTCGCGTCGGGATGCGACAGCCACGAGTTTTCCACCGGGCCAAGCCGTCGAACCAGCTCCGCATGATCCTCTTTGGGGGCCGGTTGCGTGGGGCCGCCATCAAAGGACCGCCACGGCGGGGGATCTGGTAACAGGTCACGGAGATCGATGTCATGTAGTGGGCGGCCCGTTCCACGATAGATCCACCAGCCGGGCTGTGGGTGATCTGCCGACACGCCCGGGGCAGGGCCGGGCACCTCACGGCCCCCGGCGTCGTGGCGTGCACCGCCGAGCCTGCTATCGGCCATCGACGGATATCCTCTCTAGCGCCACTGCGGCCGGGTAGACCGCGTTCCGGCTAGGAATGCACAATGTTCAGGGTCCATGACCCTACCATCCTCTCGTTTGGTCATTGCCGACAAGCGGCGCAGATGCTGTCACACTGAAGTTCACCTTTGATCAGCCGCTGATGGCCTGTAGCGCACATTTACCGCGCGGGCAGACGAAGTGGATCCGCTGTGTCCAGAAAGTGATCTGGATCATCCCAGAGCAACGTCACCTCCCAGCCCGCCTGTGGGTTTGAGTCATCCTGAAGGTTCGCCTCCATCCGGAAACGTTTGATCTCTTGGGGGAGGGTGCGGATGTCTGGGCGCTCGATCAGGTCGCCGATCACGTCTCGGAAGGCGGCACCCGACCCGGCACCGCGGTGCCACACCACGACAGGAAGGCCGACTTGCAGGGCCACGCGCAGCTCGGCCTGCCCTGGGTCACGGTCCGGCGGACAGCTGAGGACGCAGCACACCACCTCCTCCCGCGCAGTCAGCTCCGCCCGCAACCTCCGCAGGTCGCTGGGTCCGCCAGCGGGCACCCAATGCGTCGCGCACGCACGCCCGTCGTCCGTCACAACGCCCCACCGCCGCCGCCACGCGCGGTGCCACATACGCTCGCGCAGCCGGTCATGACTTCGAACGATTACCTCATACTCGGCTCCGATGGGAGCGGGGACAGGCTCGCCGGGGTCCCGGGTCCATTGGTCCACGCCGATGTTGATCAGCTGCGGTGGAAGCACGAACTCGAGGACCAGCGACTCGTCGTGCGGATAGGCCCAGCCGCGCTCGGCCTCCTGCACTAGGGCCGCGACGTGCCTGGGCGCTTCGGCCAGGGATACCAAGCGATCTTCGCCACGTTCGGGCTGCCACTGGAAGGGATCAAGCTGTCTCCAGTGCGAGAGGCGATGCAGATCCCGCGTCCCGTCCGCGAGATCAGTGACCGGCTCTAACTGGATCACCAGGTAGATCGGCTGGTCGAGGCGGCTCGAGGGCAGGTCTGACTGGCTGCGGATGCGAAACAGCCGGTCGGTGGTCTCGACCCCGCCCTTGTCCCGGAGGGACTCAGCCTGGGCAGTGACCCAGTCTCGCAGTTGCCCGGCGACATCCACCTCACCGAGGCGCGATGTGGCGGCGGCCGGCTGGGCGCCGAGTGCCGCGGCAAGCAACTCGACGAAGACCAGGTGCGGAGGCAGGCTGTCCGGGCCGGCGTTGGCGTCGAGCAGCAGGGAGAAGGCCTGCCACGCGTCCACGAACCGAGGTGGTGGCGACTCGACGGTGGTGCCCGCCGCAACGTAGTACAGGCGGGCGAGCGACCGAACCGTCCGGCCCACAAGTAAGCGGCGGATGTGCTCTTCGTCGGTGGGCGGCAGGATTTCTTTCGCCGGGCTGAGCAGTCGTCGCATCCGGCTCGCCGCAGGAGTGCCTGCGGCGACGAAATCAACGGTCAGCAGCAGCGCGTCCATCCCGCCGGGCCGTTCGTCGCAGGCCTCGACGAGGTTGAAAAGGAATAGCAGTGGGCTCGCCTGGGTGTGCACGCGCAGCGGATGGCCGCCGAGTGCCGCCCCGATAGCGTGGACGAATGTCGTGCGGCCCGCCTCATCCTGCAGGTCCCGGATCTCCGCCAGCACCGAGGCAATCTCCATCAGCAGCCCTCTGTGGCCAGAGGTGGCTTCAGCAAGGGAAATGTCCGGGTTGGGCGAGAGGAGAGGCAGATCACCTCGGTCAGCCACCGCCGCCCCTTCCTAGCTGCGGCAGCGGCTCGGAACTTATGCCGAACTGTGCGTGGGCTGTAGCCAGCACGCGCAGCATCGGCACGGAGTTACCCTCGATGAGATGCACCGCCGTCAGCAGCTCCGCCAGCCCGCCCTCGTGTTCCATGCAGGTTTGCACCAGGTTCAGCAGGCTCAGGCGTGGCCGCTGATCTTGCCGTGCCATGGTGGCAATCCCTGGCCGTAGCAGGCGAATGAGTGCGGTCCGGCCTGCCTCACTGAGCAGGGAAGGCAACTCGGCAAGGGCGTTCACCAGGGCGAATACACGCTCGGCCGACACTCCCGGCATGCCAGAACCGGCCGATGGGTCTTCCCCCATCGTCATTCGGATCTTCCCCTCTTTCTTTGCCCGACGCGACCAGACCATTGACGCGGTCCGATGGGGCTTGCGTGCATTTACCCGGGTCTCCCCCGGGATCGTGCTGTTCAGCCCAAACGAGCTACTACCTATTTACTCCGATCGCACGCAGATCGCCACACGGCGGGCGCAATCGCTGACGTGGAGGATCTTTCGCGGCATGATCCGGATTCGGCTCGGCGCTGGACACGGCGCTTGCGCGTTGGCATCCGCCACTGGCGCTGACCTTTGCCGATGGGGTGTCTTTGGGGACGCCGGTCGGCGTGAAGTTCTGGGGGGCTGACCGTGGTCGCGGGCTGGGCTCGCTGCCGCGCTCGTGGCGCGGATGGCGGTGACGTGCGGGCCGGAGGCCTGTCGGCGGGCGGATCTGGCTGCGGCATGGTACGGGTGGTTGCAGGATGGGTGTGGCCGTCCGCCGACGTCGTTGATCCTTGGCGGGCCTGACCCCGGCCACCAGCCTGATCGCCGGGAGCTGCTTAGAGGGCTGTTCACTGGTGCTTCGAGCCCGCGGACCCGATTTCCGGTTGCCCACAACTCTGCGGACGGCCACGACCGTATCCGCACCTCATCGTAGAAGCGATGATGCAATTTGCCGCTGGCGCCAAGGACGGCGAGTTCGACGTCGGCGAGGCGGGCCTCTGCGAGTGAGCGCTGTGATCTCCAGCGCCGCCGATCGTGTGGGCTATAGCACGTGCGATCCGCGGCGCTGGTCATGCACCGACGCCGGGAGCGATTTTCAGCGATCTCCAGCGGGCAGTCGCGGTCGCTTCTCTACTGGTTACTATGCGTACCCGGCTGTGCGGTCCCGCGGACCTCGCCCAGGATGTCGGGCCGGCGGTGCTCCAGGCTGGGGAGCGCGGCCCTGACCTGTTCGGTCAGCCCTTGGTCGATGTTCCCGACCGCGATACCAGGCCGCGAGCCGAGGTCGAGTCGTACGGTGCCCATCGGGTCGACCAGCATGCTCCGGCCGACACCGGTCGGAGCTCTGACTGGCCGGGAGCCTGGGTCAGGCACCTGGCCCGCGGCGGCCACCCACACCGTGTTCTCGATGGCCCGCGCGCGCACCAGGGTCACCCAGTGCTCCTCCTTGAACAGGCCGGCTCCCCACGCGGCGATCACGACCAGAAGCTGCGCTCCGCCGACCGTCAGCGCGCGTGCGAGTTCGGGAAAGCGGATGTCGTAGCACGTGATGAACCCGACCCGCAGACCATCGAATTCGGCGATGACCGCCTCCGTGCCCGGCGCCACGAGGTCTGACTCCCGCTGGCCCAGCGCGTCGAACAGGTGGATCTTGCGGTAGGCGGCGCAGCGACTCCCGTGCCTGTCGTAGCCGACGGCGGTGTTGTGCACGAGCCCGCCAGGTGCGGGCTCGAACACGCCCGCGACGAGTGCGGTCCCGTGATCGCGCGCGGCCGACGCCAGGGCTGTACAGAACGGCCCGTCGAGCGGCTCGGCAGCGCTGCGCAGATCCGATCCGAAGCGGACCTGGGTGGCCTCAGGAAAGACCGCGAGGTCGGCACCGTCCGCCGTGGCCTGTGACATAGCCTCCTTAACGCGAGCCATGTTGACGGCAGGATCGCTGGAGACCGGAATCTGGCAAAGCGCGACGCGCATGCCGTCAGCCTACGCGGCTGGGAGGCCGCGCGACTGTCATGATCGCGGGCAGAATCTTCAACATGGCGCAAGACCCACCGAGATCGTGGATTTTTCCCTCGTCAGTGCTGGCTGGAGAGCGCGAATCGCCGCGACGTGCACGCGGCGGGGCGGCGTAGGCTGGCGCAGGTGGACGATTCCCCTGCTACTACTCGATCCGGCGCCGCTGAGCTTACGGTTCAGGCGCAGGCCATCGACGCAACCGGCGCGGCGCTGTACCGCGCGCTCGGCGCGAGCGGCGCCAATATCGCGTTCTCACCCGTCAGCATCGCTGTCGCCCTGCAGATGGCGCTGCTCGGGGCGCGCGCAGAGACCGCCGCCGAGCTCGCCCGCTTCTTGCACCTGGCCAGCGCCGACAAGGCGGCTGAAGGGCTGCGTCTGCTGACAGCTTCGCTTGCCGGCGAGGGCGCCCGCAGCCAGGACGTTACCTTCCGCATGCCGAACACGATGTGGGTGCAATCGGGGCTGCCTCTGGTGCCTGAATTCATCGATCGGCTGCGTGACCTGGCCGCGCTAGCCGTCAGGGATGCTGATTTTGTGCGCGCGTCCGTGGATGTCGCGCGGGAGATCAACCAGTTCATCGCGGAACAGACCGCAGGCAAAATCACCAACCTGATCGCACCCGGCCTCCTCAGCCCGCGCACCCGGCTGATTCTGGCGAACGCCATTTACCTCAAGGCGCGGTGGGCGCATCCGTTCGCAACGGGAGCGACCAGTGACGGGCCGTTCCACCTCCACGCCGGCGGCACGGCGACGGCGCGCATGATGCGCGTCACCGCCCAGTTCGGCTACCTGCGCGGTGATGGCTACCAGGCGGTGCTGCTGCCGTACGCCGGGTCCCGGCTGGCCATGGCGGTGCTTCTGCCGGACGGGTCACCAGGCCCGCTGGAGGATCGCCTCGCAGGACGTGGCGTGCGCGGCCTCATCGGCGGCACGCAGCGCGCGCTGGTGGCGCTGACGATGCCGAAATTCCGCGTCACCACCGGGTTCCGGCTCGCCGGGGCGCTGCGCGAACTCGGCGTCAAGGCGGCGTTCAGCGGCGATGCGGACTTCAGCGGCATCACCACCGCGGAGCGGCTGGCCATCGACGAGGTCGTGCACAAGGCGTACGTCGACGTGGACGAGTACGGCACCGAGGCCGCGGCGGCGACGGCGGTCACGATGCGCGCCATGGCCCTTGTGGCGCCGGTCCGGCCGCCGGTCACCGTGATTGTCGACAGGCCGTTCCTTTTCGCGATCATCGACACGGTGACCGGCGCGTCGCTCTTCCTCGGCAGGGTGAGCAACCCGCGGGCTTGATCCACGGGCTGACAAGGCGCTCGATATGTGGCCTGCCACGCCATGCGGATGGCCGAGCTTTGCCGGCCACCTCGAAGGCGTGGTCGAAGCCCTGGCCGCCGGTGAGCTTTATTTTCGCTCATTCCTCGATCCGGAGCGCGGCCTTGGGGCATGAATGGACGGCATGCCCTACCCGGTCGGCAAGCTCGGATTGGACCTCGGATACCAGGATGTGCAGGTTATCCTCGTCGTCGACCTCGAAGACCTCTGGAACGAGGCCGGCGCAGACCGCGTTGGCCTCGCAGACCTCAGAGTCGACCTTGACCCTCATGGGCCGGCCTCCTTGTCACCTCGCGCTCCGGCGATTGCGGCACACGCCGCCGGGCTGGACCAGCGATCTTTCACCCACCCGGAAAGTAGAACACGTTCCAGCATGACCGGGCAAGGCGATGCCCGGCGGGGCGCCGGCGGGGCGCCGGCGGGCGCCGGCGCTCGTTCCCGCTCCGGGGCAGTACAGTTCGGCCGTGGAAATGCCTGCAAAGCTCGAAAAGGCCGCCGAGGCGGCCAAGGGCTTCATGCCGCCCGCAGAGGGCCGGGCGTTGTACGAGGTCGCTCGTCAATATGCTCACCTCGGCCCGATCGTCGAGATCGGGACGTACTGCGGTAAGTCAACGATCTACCTCGCCGCGGCGGTGCTCGGCAGCCAGCAGCGGGTCGTCACCGTCGATCACCATCATGGCTCCGAGGAGAACCAGCCAGGCTGGGAGTACCACGACGCCTCCCTCGTGGACCCGCTGATCGGGCGGTTGGATACCCTTCCCGCCTTCCGCGCGACGCTGTCGGGCGCCGGGGTGGAAGAGCAGGTCATCGCCGTGGTGGGCCGGTCCGCCGAGGTGGCCGCGCTGTGGCGCGCCCCGGTCGGCATGCTGTTCATCGATGGCGGCCATACCGACGAGGCCGCGCAGGCCGACTACGTGGGCTGGGCGCCGTGGGTGACGATGGGCGGTGCGCTCGCCATCCACGACGTTTTCCCCGACCCCGCTGAAGGCGGGCAGCCGCCCTACCGCGTCTACCTGCGTGCCATGGCATCAGGCGCGTTCTGCGAGGTGCGCAACGAGGGCTCACTGCGGGTGCTGCAGCGGACCGGTGACGGCATCGGCTGAACGCTGACCCTGGTAACGTGCCACCTCGGCGCAGCCGCAGCCAGCCGCCCATTCCGCCGCGGCAGGCTGGTCGCGGACGGGAGCACTGGCGGTCATGTGAAAAAGATCAGCCCCGCCGCTCGCCTTGGACAGCGCGTCAGCCGCGAGGACGACGGCCGCTGCCGTCCAGCTGCTTCGCTCGGCAGGGAAATGCGCCTGGTTCACGAACTGCCATCCGGTCCAGTAGGCGCCGCTGTCGTCCCTGAGATGCTGGACCGAACCGTAGAGGCTGAGCGCCTGGTTCCTGTCCCCGATCACGTCGAGCGTGAGCACGAGCTCGCATGTCTCCGCGCCGGTGATCCACGGCTCGTCGCTCACGCAGCGGATCCCGAGGTCGGGCACGACGAACTCGGCCCAGCGGCTGGCGAGCCTGCGACGTGCCGCGTCGCCACGCACCGCGCCGCCAAGGACGGGGTAGTACCAGTCCATCGAGAACCGGCTCTTGTCGGCGAACGCCTCCGGGTGCTCCGCGATCACATGACCGAGCTGGTCCGCGGCGAGTTCCCAGTCCGGCTGCGGCTCACCCATGAATTCGGCGAGTGCCACCGCGAAGCGCAGGCTCTGATACGTGCTCGAGCACCCGGTGAGGAGGGCGTAGCTTGCGGGCGAGCCGTCGGCCGCACGCTCCCACAGGATCTCGCCGCGCTCGGTCTGCAGGCGCAACACAAAGTTGATGGCCCTGACCACCGTCGGCCACATCCGGAGCGCGAAGGCCTCGTCGCCGGTGACCTGGAGCTCGTGCCAGACGCCCACCGCCACGTAGGCCACCTGGTTGCTCTCCGCGGCCGCGTCCGTCACCTTCCCGTGCACCGCCTTCTTGGGCCAGGACCCGTCCGCCCGTTGCGTGCGGCGCAGCCACTCGTACGCCCGCCTGGCCGGGCCGGTGAGGCCGCAGACTGTGAGCGCCATCGCGCACTCGACGTGATCCCAGGCGTCGGTGTGGCCGTCCGGCCAGGGGACCGCGCCAGACCTCTCCTGCATGGCGGCAATGCTGCGGCCCGTGGCGAGGATCTCATTCGCGCTGAGGATCCCGGGGACCGCGGGCAGATCATGCCGCCGCATGGTCGTGCTCCGGCAGGTCCTCCATCTGCGCCATTGAGCCCTGCGCTGGTTTTCGCAGGTACACGACCAGGCTCTTACCCAGCAGGGGGTTCAGAGCCCGCTCGGCCACCCGGGTCAGGGCGGGCCGCTTCATGATGTCCCAGACAAGCAGCCGGTGATACGCCCGTGCAAGCGGGTGGGCATCGTTGTGAACTCCCACGGCGCACTTCAGCCACCAGTAAGGCGAGTGCAGGCCGTGGGCGTGGTGATGCGCGCCGACTGCGAACCCGGCACGCTTCAGCTTGGCCTCGAGCTCGACCCTCGTGTAAATGCGGACGTGCCCGCCGGGCGTGTTGTGGTAGTTCTCCGACAGTGCCCAGCAGATCCGCTCGGGCAGCCAGCTTGGCACGGTCACCGCTGCCTGGCCGCCGGGCCGCAGCACCCGGGCCAGCTCGTTCATGGCCCGCTGATCGTCGAGGATGTGCTCGAGCACCTCGGCGGCGATCACCCGGTCGAAGGATCCGTCCGCGAACGGCATCGCGGTGGCATCGCCGACCGCGGTGCGGGCATCGGCGCGCGATGGCGCCTCTCCGGCCGTCCGCATCGCGGCGAACATCGCGCTGACCCCACCAAGCTCGTCGGCGTTCATGTCAAGCGCCACGACATCGGCGCCGCGCCTGTATACCTCGAAGGCATGCCGACCTGCCCCACAGCCGAGGTCGAGCACGCGGTCACCTGGACCGACGCGAAGCCGGCCGAAATCGACGGTCAGCAGGGTTCGGCTCCCTTCGTCGGGGCTGCGATGTGCGGGGAGCTCACGGTGGCATGCCGTGCGATGGCCGCCGCGTACCGGCCCTGCGTGGCCTTGGCCACCGCCGGCCATGCATAACGTTCCTGTACCCGGCGCCACGCCGCCTCGCCGAGCTGCCCGCGCCGGCGGGGTGAGTCGTGCAGCCCGCGCAGCGCGGCCGCGAGCGCCTCGGCATCGCCCGGCGTCACCTGAATGGCTGCGTCGCCCACCACCTCGGGCAGCGCCCCTGTGCGGCTCACAACAAGAGGCGTGCCCGAGGCCATGTGCTCAACAGCCGGCAGCGAGAAGCCCTCGTAAAGCGACGGCACCGCCGCGATCTCAGCACTCGCGAGCAGTTCCGCGAGCTGGTTGTCGCTGATCCCGTGCACGAACCGCACCCTGTCCTTGAGCGCGAGCTCGCCGACCAGCCGCTGCGTCGGGCCGCCGGGCGTCGGCCTGCTGACCACAGTCAGCCGCACATCTCGTTCCGTGGCGAGCTTGGCGACGGCGTGCAGCAAAACGGCGATCCCCTTCATCGGGGAGTCCGCGCTGGCCACGGCGACGATCTGGCCTGGCGTCCTCGGCGCGGTGCGCGGATGGAACGACCGGGTGTCCACGCCGAGCGGGATGACGTGGACACGGGCGGGCGGCACCTTGAAGTCGGCGCAGATGTCGCGGCGCGAGGATTCGGACACCGTGAGGATGTCGCCAACCCTGCGGGCGACGCGGGACTGCATGCGCACGAAGCCATACCATCGCCACTTGGACAGCTTGGAAAGGCCATGCGCGGCGCGCAGCTCGATCCGCCTGTCGACGCTGATCGGATGATGAATGCTCGTCACCAGGGGAAGGCCTAGCCGGTGGATGCCGAGCATCCCGTAGCCGAGCACCTGGTTGTCGTGGACGATGTCGAAGGCGTCGCGGCGCCTGTGCAGCTCGCGCAGCGCCCGCAGGCTGAACGTCAGCGGCTCGGGAAAGGCGGCGGTCCACATTGACATGACCTCGAGCACGTCGATCCAGTCGCGATACTCGCGCAGGTGTGGCATGCGGAAGGGGTCTTCGTCGCGGTAGAGGTCGAGGCTGGGCACGCGGTGCAGCGTGGGTCCGGGTTCGAGCTCCGGATAGGGCTGGCCGGACAGAACCTCAACCTGGTGGCCGAGCGCCGCAAGCTCGCGGCTGAGGTGGCGAAGGTAGATCCCCTGACCGCCGCAGTGCGGTTTGCTCCGGTAGGAAAGCAGCGCGACGCGGAGTGGGCGGTCCATGGTGCTCACGCGTCACGCTCCTCCTGCGCCCTGGCTGGTTCCGCGCGGCTCCGTGGGGCGGCAGCAGCAAGCGCCGCGCGGCGGAGCACGGGGTATGAACACGGTCCTAGCGAGCGAACCTTACCACCCAGTACTTCACGTTACGTTATGTGCCGATTTTTCCGCTCGGCGCAGTTGATGTGGCTGTGTTGCTGGTAGCCGCGCGCACCGGCGAGCAGAATGAAATGTGTTCTATTTCTGCTGCTGATACGTCAAGACCTCGTGCTTACGTTCGCCTCAAGCCAGGGGAACGTGTATCAATCGGCCCGCCGCGGCCGGGTCCGCGCCACCAGTCAGGCAGCTGTACAAGGTGTACTTTGGGCGAACTTGGAGTGATGTCTTGCCACGGCGGGCCACGTCCGGGCACGGCGCGCGCTCCTGCGGCATCGGCGCAGGCCCTGGCCTCGCGGCGCACCGCCGGGCCAGGCCACCCGCCCCCGCTGAGGCGAGATCGAGGAGGCACCGGTGAGCAGGCGCGCGCTAATTACGGGGATCACCGGGCAGGACGGCTCGTATCTCGCTGAGTATCTGCTTGCGGCAGGTTACGAGGTCTGGGGACTTGTCCGGGGGCAGTCGAATCCCCGGGTACCGCGGGTCCGCCAGCTTCTGCGCGACGTCCAGCTGGTCAGCGGCGACCTGCTCGACCAGGGCAGCCTGATTTCCGCGGTGGAACAGGTGCAGCCGGACGAGGTCTACAACCTGGGCGCGATCTCATACGTGCCGATGTCATGGCAGCAGGCCGAGCTGACCGCGGAGGTCACTGGCATGGGTGTGCTGCGGATGCTGGAGGCGATCCGTGTGTACAGCGGGGTGTCGGCGTCACGGCCCGCGCCGCATGGGCAGATCCGGTTCTACCAGGCGTCGTCGTCGGAGATGTTCGGCAAGGTGCGCGAGTCACCGCAGCACGAGGTGACACCCTTCCACCCGCGCAGCCCGTACGGGGTGGCCAAGGCGTACGGTCATTTCCTCACGCAGAACTACCGCGAGTCATACGGTATGTACGCCGTCTCGGGCATCTTGTTCAACCACGAGTCACCCCGCCGTGGCGCGGAGTTCGTGACCCGCAAGGTGTCCCTCGGCGTAGCCAGAATAAAGCTTGGCATGGAGCGGAGATTGCGGCTGGGCAATCTCACCGCGCGGCGGGACTGGGGCTTCGCCGGAGACTACGTCCAGGCGATGCACGTGATGCTCGGGCAGGGCGAGCCCGAGGATTACGTGGTGGGCACGGGCACGACGCATTCGGTCGAGGAACTGGTGGAGCTCGCCTTCGGGGCCGCCGAGCTTGATTGGCGTGAGCATGTGGACTGCGATCCCGCTCTCATCAGGCCTGCCGAGGTCGATATGCTCTGCGCGGACCCGTCGAAGGCGCGCAGGCAGCTCGGCTGGGAGCCGAAGATCCAGTTCGCCGAACTGGTCGCGATGATGGTCGAGTCCGACATCGAACTGCTTTCCTCTGGCGGTCAGGCCGACGCGTCGTGGGGCTCCGGGCCGTGGTGACCCAGTTCCCAGGCGCTCGCGACCCAGTTGTTTCAGATGGGCAGCGGTCTCGCCGCCGCGAGCCTTCGCAGCATCGGAGTATGCCCGTGAAGGGCATGTTCTCGTAACGTGTTCCAATTTTGCCCAGAGCCGATCATCGGGTCGGGCTGCGGGGTGCCGGGCTGAGACGCATGGGATTTCAGCATGCTGGTGGGCGCAGAGTTACCCGCCGGAGGGCCCGCGTGGCTGACGTAACACCGCAGACCCTGTCAGAGGCTGTCAACCGACTGTGCCTCCTGGAGGTCATACCAGTGCCGGCGCCCACGCGCGCCGCAGCATCCAGAAGCTGGGTCGGCCCGGCTCGTGGCGCTCGGGCCCCGGGCCGGGCTCGAAGCGCGGTGGCGTCACTTCGGGGAGGAGTGGCGCCACCGTGCTGCAATCTGACCGGAGTGGCCATCTCAAGCAAGGCGATGCAAGCTGGTGAGAAGGCCGCGCCGCCCGCACGTGATCGCGGCCGCTGGCTCAGAAGTCGTGCAGCAACCGGTCGGCTGCGAGTTCGAGCGACTGCTGCACCTGCTCCACGGTGCGCCGTACCTTGAGGATTTCGAGTAGTCCGGCGACCCAGACGTTGGCGAGGGAGTTGCACAGCGACCACTCGAGGGTCTGCCGCGCCTCCTCGCCGTCACCGTGACTGGATACCCGCAGCACCAGGTCGGTGATGCGGTCAACGAAGTCCATCTGCACACTCGACATGATCAGCGAACGGACCAGGGCGTCGGCGAGTTCGGGTTCACGCATCAGCCCGCGGGTCGCCCGCATCAGGACGTCCACCGCACGGCGCGCGGGTGTGGCCGCGTGCGGCGGACGCCGCTGGATGCTCGTTTCTAGCAGGCCGATCTCTTCGGCGACGACCGCCACGACCAGGTCCATTTTGGACGGGAAGTAGCGGTAAAGGGTGCCGAGCGCGACGCCCGCGCGTTCTGCCACTGTGCGCATCTGCATCGCCTCGACACCGCCACGGGACGCCAGTGCCGCCGCGGCCTGCACGATCCGCTTCCTGCGCTGGTGCTGGCTACGGGACCGCGCTGTGGAGGGCGGCACCGTGGCCGTGGCCGGCACCGTGGCCGCGGCCGGCACCGTGGCCGCGGCCGGCACCGTGGCCGTGGCCGGCACCGTCGGCGCGGAAGGCCCCGTCGGCCCCGTCTGTTCGGCGGTCAATGCGGACCCCCCTGCTCACGTGAGAACACGTTATCTCACTACTGATCAGTTACCTTCTTAGGAGGTCGATACTTCGCACGGGCTACGTAACATGCAGGGCGGCATCACGGTCACAGCCATGGACCACGTGACGTACACAGACTAGAATTCGTTCTAGTCTGTGAGTGGCATCGGGCTCTCCGGGTGCAGGGCCTGAGTGCTCGTGCCGGCCATCTGCACATTCCCTGAGAGGTAGGCGCAACGTCACCACTGGCCGCGCAGGGTCGGCGTAGCCTGCGGTGGTGACCAGGATCGCGACGAGGCTCCTTTTGCGCCGTTATGCAGTGGCATGGCTGTACCTCGGCGTCTACAGCCTCTTCGCCGTGATCTACGCGTGCCTGCCGGCGCGCGGCCACGCTGAGATCATCGCCTGGTCGAGCACCAACCTGGTGAACCTGCACCTCAACCCGGTCGGATCGCTTGTCACATCCGCCTTCATTCCGGGGAATCCGGCGATCGCGTGGGTGGTCCTCGGCGCGCTCGGGTTGTTCACGGTCAACCAGCTGCTCGGGAACGTGCGTACGGCCGTGCTCCTCGTGGCCGGCCACGTAGCAGGGACACTGGTGAGCGAGGGAATCGTCGGCTACCAGGTCAACCACGCGATCCTGTCATCGTCCGCGCGCACCATTGTCGACGTCGGGCCTTCCTACGTCATCGTGTGCGCGCTGGTGGCCTCGACCTTGTATGGCTCGTGGACGCAGCGAGTGGCCGCTGGAGCGGGTTTCGCCGTGCTCGCGTTCCACATCTTCCGCGGGCTGACTCACCTCGAGGTGACAGCGGTCGGCCACGTTACCGCCATCGTGACCGGAGCCGTGCTCGGCGGCCTGCTGCTGTGGCACGCCCGCCGCGACGACCGCAACCGGGCCGACCTCAACCGCGACGACCGCAACCGGGCCGACCGCAACCGCGACGACCCCAACCGGGCGGACCGCAGCACACCCGGCCGCAACGCACCCGACCGCAACACACCCGGCCGCGGCGCTTCTGGGAACTGCCATCCGGAGCCCGACCAGGCCGGCACGATCGTCAGGATTGAAGCCCAGCGACTCACTCGGTAAAGACCCGTGGCCGGAATACACGGCGGCGCGGGCGCGTGGACACGGCCAGTTCCGGAGTACGGGTGCGACTCAGGGTAAAGTCGTGGAGTCGTGGCCTGCCCGTCAGGCACCGGAGCGCACCCGCAAGGTCATCCGTGGGGACTACCGGACACCGGAGGATCAGACCGGACGGACAACCCGGACAGTCAACCCCAGAGCGCAAACCCGGAGGACGGAAGAGGCCGGCTCTTGATCAGGTTCGATCATGTGACGAAGCGGTACCCAGGATCGGGTGCCCCGGCCGTGAACGCGCTGAACCTGGAGATCCCCGATGGCCAGACCGTGGTTCTCGTGGGGCCGAGCGGATGCGGTAAGACCACCTCGCTCCGAATGATCAACCGGATGGTCGAGCCGACCGAGGGCCATATCTTCCTCGACGACAGGGACATCCAGCAGACCGATCCGGCCAAGCTGCGGCGCGGCATCGGCTACGTCATCCAGCATGCCGGGCTGTTCCCGCACCGCACCATCGAGGACAACATCGGGACCGTACCGCTGCTGATCGGCTGGGGCAAACAGAAGGCCCGCCGTCGCGCACGCGAACTGATGGAACTCGTCGGCCTCGACGCCAACATGGCCCGCAGGTATCCGCACCAGTTGTCCGGTGGCCAGCAGCAGCGCGTCGGCGTGGCCCGCGCGCTCGCCGCTGATCCGCCCGTGCTGCTGATGGATGAGCCGTTCAGCGCGGTCGACCCGATCGTGCGCGCGAGCCTGCAGGACGAGTTGCTGCGGATTCAGGCGGAACTGCGCAAGACCGTCGTGTTCGTCACCCATGATGTGGAGGAAGCGATCAAGGTCGGCGACCAGGTGGCGGTGTTCCGGCCTGGCGGCACGCTCGCCCAGCTCGATCCGCCCGCCCGGCTGCTCGCCGAGCCCGCTGACGACTACGTCGCGGACTTCCTCGGCTTCGACCGCGGCATCCGCCGGCTGTCGTTCTTCCCCGCGAGCACCCTGGACCTGGACACCGACCCGCTGGTACCTGGCCGGATCACCGTGGCCGAGGCCCGCGGCAAAGCCAAGGAGTCCGGCCAGTCCTGGTTGCTCGTTGTTGATCCAGAACGGCTGCCGCTGGGTTGGCTCCCTGTCTCGAAGCTCGATGACCTTCCGGTGGGCTCGACGCTGGCGGAGGCGCCGGTCGAGGGAGGCGGGCATACCTTCCGGGTGAGCACGGACTCCCTTCGCGCGGCTCTCGACGCGACCATCCTCTCGCCGAGCGGGCAGGCCGCGGGCGTGGACGACGAGGGCCACGTCGCCGGTGTCACGTCCTACGATCAGCTCCTGCTCACGATCCATGCGTTGACGGTGGGCGACGAGGACGGCCCTGGCGGCGAAAGCCGGTCCGCCTGATGGACTGGGGCTGGATACCGCCGCACGCGCACTATCTCCTGCTGCTTGCAGGCAGGAACCTGTACCTGGCCCTCATACCCGTCGCGCTTGGCCTGCTCATCTCGGTGCCGCTCGGGGTTCTGTCCGTGCGGTGGGGCTGGGTCTACCCGCCCGCGCTCAGTGCCACGAGCGTCATCTACGCGATCCCGTCGCTCGCGCTGTTCGTCTTCCTGATCCCGTTCACCGGGGTCGTCGGCTCGACCCGCGACCTCACGCTGATCATCCCGCTTACCCTTTACACCCTCGCCACGCTGCTCCCGAACGTGGTCGATGGCCTGCGATCCGTGCCAGAGCCCGTGCGCCAGTCGGCGACGGCCATGGGTTTCGGGGCGATGCGGCGGCTGGTCCGGGTCGAACTGCCGATCGCCACCCCGGTCGTCTTCGCCGGGTTGCGGGTGGCCACGGTCGCGAGCATCAGCCTCGTCAGCGTCGGCCAGCTCATCGGAAACGGAGGGCTCGGGGTTCTGTTCACCGACGGGGAGGCGCGTGACTTCTATACCGAGATCTGGATCGGGATCGCGCTGATCGTCATCCTCGCGCTCGTCGCCGACGCGCTGCTCGTGCTGCTTCGCTGGCTGCTGACGCCGTGGCTACGTTCAGGCCCGCGGTCGGCCCGCACACGGGGAGCGGCCGCATGAACGCGCTCCAGTCGGCGTGGGCCTGGCTGACACAGTCGCAGCAGTGGCAAGGGCCTGACGGCATCCCGGACCGGCTTATCCAGCATCTCGAGTACACCGGCCTCGCGCTCCTCGTCGCCGCCCTGATCGCACTGCCGCTCGGCCTGCTGATCGGGCACACGGGCCGTGGCAGCTTCGTCGCCGTCACCCTGGCGAACTTCGGCCGGGCGCTGCCGACGCTTGGCCTGGTGGTGCTCGCGTTCCTCATCAGCAACGGCTCGTCGGCCGCGGTACTCGTCGCGCTCGTTCTCCTCGCGATCCCGCCGATCCTGGTGGACACCTACGAAGGTGTGCGGGGTGTCGATCGCGACGTCAGGGACGCGGCGCAGGGAATGGGAATGACCGCGCCGCAGGTCCTGCTCCGTGCGGAGATTCCTATTGCGACGCCGCTGATCCTGCTCGGCCTCCGGACGGCTGCGATCCAGGTCGTAGCGACCGCTACGATCGCCGCCTTTATCGGCATGGGCGGCCTTGGCCGCTACATCTTCGACGGCCTGTCCCGCAACGACTACGCCATGGTCGGCGGCGGGGCGATCGTGGTCGTCGCGCTCGCGCTGGCCGTTCAGATCATTTTCGTCGGCATCCGCCGCCTCGCCGTACCCGCTGGCATCCGCCAGCAGGCCAAAACCTCCTGATCTTGTTACCTAACGATGGAAGGAATTCTCCCTATGTCGCGGATAACCAGGGGCGCGGCCATCGGCCTGGCAGCCGCCCTCGGCCTCACGCTCGCCGCGTGCGGCAGCAGCAGCAAGTCGTCGTCCAATCCGCTCGCGCCGTCCGCCGCGTCGAGCGGCACGGTCGTGGTGGGCTCGGGAAACTTCCCCGAGTCCCAGCTGATCGGCGAGATCTACGCGCAGGCACTCGAGGCCAAGGGCATTAAGGTGACGCGCCGGTTCAACATCGGCGCGCGCGAGGTCTACTACCCGCAGGTGACCTCGTGTGCGATCACGGTGATGCCGGAGTACAACGGCGCGTTGCTGAGCACGTCTGTGGACAAGAACAGCACGGCGGTCACCACGGCCGACGTTAACGCGGCGCTAGCCGCCAAGCTGCCCTCGTCGGTCAAGATCCTCAACTCGTCGGCGGCACAGGACAAGGACTCGGTGACGGTCACCTCCGCGACCGCGGCCAAGGATCACCTGACGTCGATCTCCGATCTTGGCCCGTATGCGAAAACCATCGTGATCGGTGGGCCGCCCGAGTTCCTCACCCGGGCGGACGGCATCGTCGGGCTGAAGAAGATCTACGGCCTGACCTTCAAGCAGTTCCAGCCGCTCGACGAGGCCGGACCTATCACGGTCGCGGCGCTGAAAAACGGCAAGGTGCAGGCGGCGGACTTGTTCACCACCGACCCGTCGATCCTGCTCAACAAGTTCGTCGTGCTGCAGGACCCGAAGAACCTCTTCGCGGCACAGAACGTGACGCCCCTGGTGTGCAAGAAGTCCACCACCCCCGCGATGGCCGCCGCGCTCAACGCGGTGTCGTCGAAGCTGACCACTGCGGGCCTGCTGCAGATGGACAAGCTGACAGGGGTGGACAAGGAGGACTACGCGACCGTCGCCAAGAACTGGCTCAGCCAGCACGGCCTCGGCTGAGCAGGCTGCTCGCCAGCCTGACCAGCAGCGGGGAAGAACCCCAGCGATGGCCTGTTGGTGGAGCGGTAGCCTCACCAACAGGCCATCGATCTTGGCGGGGCCGGCCAGCGGTGCGGCGCTCGATGGCGGTAGGGCGCCAAATAGGGCCGGTAGCCAGATGGGAATGCGCAGCGCAGGCACAGCCCCCGCCGGCTCGTCATCACCTGGACAACCACACCGCGCACCAGCAGCCCGCGTCGTCTACGTCGACAACGACCCGATTGTCCACGTGCATGCCAACGCGCTGCTCACCGGCAGTGGCACCACCAGCATCGTGCTGGCCGACCTGCGCGACCCCAAAGGCATCCTGGCGCACCCGAAGGTGCGCGAGCTGATCGATTTCACTCAGCCGGTTGCGTTGTTGCTGCTGGTCGCGATCCTGCACTTCATTGCGGAGCAGGGTGACCCCACCGGGTATTGTGTCCACGTTGCGGGACGCGCTGCCGCCCGGCAGCTACCTCGCCCTGTCACACGGGACAGCCGACTTTCACCCGCCCGGCCTTGCCGAGCAGGCCGCTGTCATGTACGAGAAGGCCACCGCCCCGCTCGTGCTGCGCAGCTTCGCGCAAATCTCCGCGTTCTTCGACGGCTTTGAACTGGTCGAGCCTGGACTGGTTCAGGCACCACTGTGGCGGCCAGAGGGCAAGCCACCTCGCCCCAAAGACCTCGCCAAGATCGGCATCTACGCTGGCGTCGGCCGCCGTTAGCCAGAACCACCGGGAAGACTGTGCAGGCTGGCGGCGATGCTCTCGCGGCCGAACTCCTCGATCCGCTCGGCCGTGTCGCGGGCTTGCGGCGAGCCCCGGAAGAGGGGCGCGGCGAGTTCGGCGCGGACGGTCGCGAGTTCTCGCACCAGCAGTCCGGTCCGGCTGGCCGTGGAGATGACCATCACCGGCCCCAGCGCGTCGATCGCTGCGTCGAGCGCGCCGGTGCGCAGCCGTGCCGTGGCCAGATCAGCGTGGGCGAGCGTCTCACACTCGTTGCTGTGATCCTCGCCGGGCTCTGGTCCTTCCGCGTACCGTCGCGTAGCTTCCTCAAGCTCGGTGATGGCGTCAGCCTCGCCCTGCGGGACGCTGAGCAGGGTGCGGCCGGCATAGTAGTGCTGGCCCGCACGCGAGAAGCCGAACTCGCCGCCGATGGCCAGGAGATCGTCCTGGTGCTCAGGCTCGCGCTCGCGGGCGTCGGTGGCTAGCGTGATAGCGCGCCGGGCGAGGTCGGCGTCGCCGGTGCGTGCTGCTGCCGCTCCGTATACCAGTTGCAGGAGTGCGCCGTTCGGGCCGTGAGACCAATGCTCCAGCCCGCGTGCGGCCAAGTCGCGCGCCTGCGACGGTCGTCCATTTTGGTAAGCAATGTCTGAGGTCGTAACGGACAGGCGTGCGAGTAGGGGCTTATGGTCGATCACGGTCGCGTATACCCATCCCGCGCGGGCCAGTTCCTCGGCCGCCGGCAAATAGCCAAGTGTCTTGGCAGCGATCGCCATGAGCCCGTTGATGCAGCCGAGCAAGAAATAGACATCTCTGGTATCACCGGGCCACATGCGCCGGTCGAGCGCGTCGTGCAGCCGGGCGCGCACCCGGCGCATCTCCAGGAATAGCGGCAACGGCTCGCCTGTCATGTACTCCCGCGACAGCCGGGTCACGTCGGCGCGGAACTGTTCCAGGGTGGTGTCGCCGATGCCGCGCTGCTCAGCCTGCTCCGCGAATTCGCTGCCTTCGTGTGCGGCCATGAGCACCTCGTGCCTAATCGCGGATTCGCCCATATTGGGCTCTTGCATCCCACGGTAGGCGACGGCGACAGGCGGTAGTAGCGCTGGATCGGCCTGACCAGGTACGAGGTAGGGGGTCGGTGTGAGTAGTGAGGCGGTTGGTAAGCCTGGTGCGAGTGCCAGGGTGACGGTTGCTGGCGTTTGCGCGGCTGGCTGGTCGTCCGGGTGGCCAGGGCCGAAGCGGGCGGGCGGGATTCCGAAGATCTGGCAGTAGCACAGCTTGTAGCGCTCGGACAGGCCGTCAGCACCGCGTTCCCAGCGGTAGAGGTTGTGGCACATGCTGTCGAGGCCGGGCATGTTGTCGTCTTTGGCCTGACCGGCCTGGATGAGCTGGCGGGCCATCTCGGGCCGGGTTAAGCCACGCGCCTCGCGCTGCTGGCGCAGCCACGCGCCGAGTTCCTTGGACATCACGCCTTCTTTCCCGGACGGACATTCACGGACACCGGCATCCGTGAATGTTGATCCCCGTTCCCCACGCCGGCAACGCGCGTGATCTGGCGGTCAGGTGAGCAGGTCGTCGGCCAGGCCGGCCTTGGCACCCTGAATGAAGGCCCGGATCTCGTGTGGTTCCAGGATGAGCGCGGGGCTGTCCGGGTCGGTGGACTGGCGCAGGGCGACCCGGCCGCCGGGGAGCTTCCTGGCTTCCAGGCAGGCGCCTCCGTTGGTGGAACTCCAGGGCTTGCGCCAGCCCTCGGGGCCGAGGTCGGCGGCGCGCATGCCGTTGCGGGTGTGCATCTCAGATCTCCTTCCGCAGGTCGCGGAGTAGTTTCACGGTGTCGTCAGCAGATGCGGCCTGGGCGCAGATGCGGTCCAGGACTTCCAGGTAGGCCGCTGCCTCCTGGGGCTTGTCGAGGTAGAACGCGCTGGTCATGTGCTCGCCGTACACGATGTCAGGCATCTGTTCGTCGGGGAACCGCAGCAGGTAGAACAGCCCGTGCATGGCCGGGTGCAGCCCGGCGGTGAACGGCAGTACCTGCAAGGTGATGTTGGGCCGCTCGGCGGCGTCGATCAGCCGATCAAGCTGGGCGCGCATCACCCCAGGGCCGGTGGTCGCGGCAGGGCGGCGGAGCGCAGTCTCGTCGATGACCACCCACAGCCGCGGCGGGTTGGGCCGGTCGAGGATCTTCTGGCGGGCCAGGCGCAGCGCGACGCGACGTCCGGCCTCGTCGCTGGTGGCTTCGGGGAAACCTACCTGGACACTGGCACGGGCGTAGTCCGGTGTCTGCAACAGGCCCGGTACGGCGTGGGGTTCGTAACCTCGGATGAGGCTGGCGGCTTCTTCCAGGCCGACAAAGGTGCGGAACCAGCCGGGCAGCACGTCGGTGTAGGTGTGCCACCAGCCGGGCTTGCTGGCGTCCTTGGCGAGGGCGAGGAAGGCGTCGCTCTCGCGGACGTCGGTGACGCCGTAGGCGGTCAGCAGGCTCTTGACGGTCAGCGGTTTCAGGCCGCCCTCGGCGCGTTCCATGCGGCGGATGGTCCACGGCGAGGAGTAGATCGCCTCGGCGGCCTGCTCGTAGGACATCCCGGCCTTTTCCCGCAGCGCCTGGAGCTGCCTGCCCAAGATCATGCGCAGCACGGTCCGGTTGCCGCCCGACCGGGCTCCGGTCACGTTCCCTCCCTAGCCGTTCTTGGCGACAGCGTGCCATGACTGCGCTACCTGCGCAACGTCTAGCCGTGTCAGTTCATCGCTACCTTCCCAGATTGTAGAGCTGCTGTACATACCGTTTGCTCGTTGCAATGGCGCAAAGTGGGAAGCATTCCAGCGTGAACAGCCAGAGACCGAGAGTTACCAGGCTCGGCTCCCCTGGGAGAGGGCCGCCCGAACGGTTAAGGAAGGAGGCATCCCGGATGCCCGAGGCGATGAACTGCCAGGACGGCGCCGCTGCCGGTGACAGCGCACCGGGCGCCGCCATGCGGGCAGTGGCGGGCAAGCTGGCAGCGCAGGGTTTCGATGTGCGTGGCCCGGAATGGGAAGACGGGCGGCGCTTGCGGATCACCAACCTGCCCGGTACCACGTGTGAGGTCACTGTCGAGGACAGCGGCTTCGTCACCTCGGAATACTTGCGAGCAGCAAGCAAGGGCGCCGACCCGGACAGGCTCACCGCTCTGGTGATGCACCTGCTCACCGAAGGCCGCGCCTACCCTCCCGGTCAGGGCACCGGTACTCGCAATGCCAGAACCCGCCTTCAGAGCGTCGCCGGCCGTGAACTGGAGGCCAACGGCCTGACGGTGGACCTGGAGGTCTACCCGGATCACGTGTCGTTCGAGGTCGGAGCGGACATCGTGGTGACCAGCCCCGCCCACCCCGAGCGCGGCCGAGTGCGTATCGGCGACGAGCCGGGCCTGGCATGGGAGTGCGGCTTCCAGGGGGCACCCCGTTGATCCAGCAGCCATCGCAGACACGATCCTCGCTGTCCTGACTGCGGACAGCGCTGACGGCTACGCCCAGGTCGGCGAGCCGGCCCTTGCGTGCAGCGGGCAGGCGCCCGGCTGACGGCGTGACTTATCCGGGACGGCCAAGGAGCCCACTTATGAGCGGCGGGACGAGTACGAGGACACCACAGCGGGCACGTTGTGCTCCCGCTCGTTCCGCTGAGTGCGGAGCCGGCACTGTCGGCGCGGCCGTGGCCCCGGTATTCACGCACGGTCACGCACAGAGCCAAGCTCCGGTGCCGGTTCCGCCCTCCCATGCCCG
This sequence comes from uncultured Actinomycetota bacterium, assembly GCA_963712955.1. Taxonomy (GTDB): domain Bacteria; phylum Actinomycetota; class Actinomycetes; order Streptosporangiales; family Streptosporangiaceae; genus DATFVJ01. The sequence continues at coordinate 151,180 of CAVQKF010000006.1, forward strand.
AGGAACGACGATGGCCAACGAGTCGCCGCTGCGGGACTTCTTCGAGTTCGGTGCGCTGCCTGGCGCCGTCCCCTGCGCGCGGCTGCACGCACGGCTGGTACTGGCCGAATGGGGACTTGCGGAACAGGCCGACCAGGTCGAACTCGTCATCAGTGAACTCCTGACCAACGCCATCGAGGCGTCACAGTCTCCCGAACGGGTTCCCCCGGTGCGATTGTGGCTGTTCTCCGACAGGTCACGGATCGTGGTCCTGGTGTGGGACACCAGCCCGCGCCTGCCGGTACGGATCGACGCGAATGAGCTGGCCGAGAGCGGCCGGGGCCTTCAGCTCGTGGACGCCCTGACAGCTCAATGGGACGCCTATGCCACTCCACGGCACGGCGGGAAGATCGTCCGGGCGGTCATCGCGGTGGAATCACCGCGGGACCTGTCCGCAGACGCTCGGGGCCGCGGGATGGCCAAGCCATGAAGCCGGCAGGACGGCTTTGCGTCGTCTGCCGCCGGCCCGGCAGTCGCGCAACCCGCAGCAGGTCTGCGCGGCCTGCGTGCGTGCGGCCCGCCAGCCACCGGACCCGGGGCCGCCGTGGTCGGCCTGGCTGTGGGGGTCGGCGCCGATGCGGCAAGCCCTGGCACGCTGCGACTTGGGCGTGGCGGTGGCGATGTTCCGGGTCGCGGCGGGGCTGTCGCAGCAGGAGCTGGCCGAGCTGACCGGCTGGTCACAGCCGGCTGTCAGCCTGGTGGAGACGGGCCGCCGGGACACCCTGTACGACATCCGCGAGCTGCTGCGGTTCGCCGACGCCGTGACCATGCCGCGCGAGGCGCTGCTGCCGGTCCTGCTCGGCCGACCTGCCATCTTGGTCAGCGCTGACCTGGCCCCAGGCGACGGCTCAGCCTGTGCGGAAGGCCGGTCGTCATGACCTACAGCGGGGACCGCAGTTCCGCCGCCCGTAAGCGGGCGCTGCGGCGGCTGGCGCGCGAAGACCGGCCCACCTACCGCGTGCTCTACGAACAGACCCGGCCGCAGGCCCGCACCCATGATCAGGCGCGCGGCCGTGCCCTGACCCTGCTGCGGTATCGTCACCTGGACCGCTACCTGGAGCTGTACGCCCAGGAACGGGTCGGGCCAGGCACCGACGCCCCGGCCGAGATCCGCGCCACGGCCTGGCGGAAAGCCAGCCGGCGCCTCGCCGCGCTGGACGCCCCGGCCTACCGGGACTTGTTCGAGCAGGCCAAGGCGAGCGGGCTGACCGGCTTGTGCGCCTACGACCTGGCCATCACCCGGCTCCGCAACACCGAGCAGGAGCTGTTCGTGCGCCTGCTCGCCGCCGAGATCACCCGTTTGCTTGCCCGCCCCGGCCGGGCGGTGGCCGCCTGCCCGGGATGCGGTGGCGACCCCGGCAACAACTGGTTCGATCGCGCTGCCCGTCCCGAGCCATGCGGCTCCATGCACACCCGCTGCTCCGGGTGCGGCGAAGCACTGGATGATTGCCACTGGGCCACGTTGCGCAGCACCGCTGACGTGCTCACCGCGCACGCCCCCGTCATCCTGACCGCCTTCCGCGACGCCATCGCCAACCGGCGACCGCCGGACTACTGTCTGGCCTGCGACGGCGGGCGGCCACCCTGCCCCGAACATGAGGCGCAAGCAGACCGAGCAATACCGGCTGGCCGTCGAAGAGATCGCCCGCCGAATCGAGGCCATTGCGGCGCACGCGCAGCCGCACCATGCCGGCGGCCCCCCTGCCGACCTCAAGAAAGCCGACGAGGGGAGGGTCATGTCACCAGGCCGCCACCTTGACGATGGAGTGGCGAGTTGGACACGTTCCAACCAGCCTGTTACTTGGTGTGATTAGTGACTAACGAGCTGCCAAGACCCTGCCGCAGTGCAGACGAGAGGGAAATGCAACCCGTGACAGATGCCGCCGACTCAGCCCGTGCCATACGACTGCGTGACCGGCTGGCCGATGAGCTTGTCGCTGAGGGCCTGATCGAGTCGAAGGAGGTCGAGGCCGCGTTCCGCACGGTGCCCAGGCACTTGTTCGCTCCTGGGGCCACGCTGGAGGATGCCTATGCCCCGGATGGCGTGGTCGCCAAGCAGCGGGACGAGCAGGGCGTCACCATCAGTTCGGTTTCGGCGCCGCAGATCCAGGCGCTCATGCTGGAACAGGCCGCGCTCGGCCCCGGTATGAAGGTACTGGAGATCGGGTCGGGCGGATACAACGCCGCCTTGATGGCCGAGCTGGTCGGCCAGGACGGCGAAGTCACCACGATCGACATCGACACGGAAGTAACCGACCGTGCCAGCCGCTGCCTTGATGAGGCTGGTTACTCCCGCGTGAATGTCGTGCTAGCAGACGGCGAGCACGGCTGCGCCGAAGGGGCTCCCTTCGACCGGATCGTGGTCACAGCCGAAGCGTGGGACATTCCGCCCGCCTGGATGGACCAGCTCACCGAGCGAGGAACGATCACGGTCCCGCTTCGGATGCGGGGCCTGACCCGCTCCATCATGCTCGGGCGCGAGGACGGCCACCTGGCGAGCCGCTCCATCAAGGTGTGCGGTTTCGTGCCGATGCGCGGGGCCGGGGAACATCGCGAGCGCGTACTGTGTCTGCGCGCCGATCAGATCGGGCTCAGGTTCGATGACGGCTGGCCGGCCTATCCGCGCCTGCTCGGCGGAGTGCTGGACACGCCGCGGGTGGATGCCTGGTCCGGCGTAACGATCGGGCGGCAAGAGCCATTCGACACGCTCCAGTTGTGGCTGGCGACCGCCCTGGACGGATTCTGCCTGCTCACGGTGAACCGTGACCTGGACAGTGACCCGCTGTCCCCGGTCAACCGCATCGCCAGCCCCGCCGTGGCTGAGGGCGGCAGCTTCGCCTACCTCGCTTCCCGCAGGCTGGATGGGGCCACGGTCGAGTTCGGCGCCAGCGCGTTCGGCCCCGATGCCTCCGTGCTGGCCGAGGCGATGACCGAACAGGTGCGGGTGTGGGACCGCGCCTACCGTGGCGGCCCTGGCCCGGTCATCGCCGCCTACCCAGCGGGCACGCCTGATGACCGGTTGCCGGGCGGCCTGGTCATCGACAAGCGGCACGTCCGCGTCACAGTCTCCTGGCAAGGGCGGGCCTGCTCGCCGTGGGCCAGGGAGCCCAACACCACACCCCCCAGTTAGGAGAGTGATCGAGATGACGGTCAGCGTCTTGGGCGCCACGGCCCTCGCTGAGGACATCACCGAGTTCGAGGAGGAGTTCACGCTGGATGTGCGCGTGGCCGAGGCCGGCCAGCCGGCTGGCGGCATGCTGCTGAGCACGAGCAACGGCTGCGGCTCGACATGCTCGGGCAGCGCGTGCAACTCCTCGGTGAGCTACCCGGCCTGACGCGCCCTCAAAAGTCGCTGCTGGCGTGCCGGCGGCCCCGGCTCCGGCACGGCAGCAGCCCCAGGGCACAAGCGAACGGAGAGAGGCTGCGATTCCGGCATCAGCGCATGAGCGGATCACCTACCGGCACGCCGATGTGGTGCTGTTACGCGCCACGACCGGCGTGGGTGGGCTCGCCGTTCCCGATGACGTGGACCTGTTCGGGGAGGCGGCGGTGGGGCGCGGGTGCGCCTGGCTGGCGCAGGTGTGGCGGCGGGATGAGGTCCGCGAGGTGGTGCAGGCCGCCAGCCCCGTCATGTTCCGCCAGGTCAGCCAGATCCTGGCCGGGAGGCCAGATGCCCGCCAGGTGCGCCGCGCGGTGGTCTCGCTGGCGTCGTACCTGCTGCGCTGGCAGGGCCGGGCGACCCCGTTCGGGCTGTTCGCTGGGGTAGCTGCCGTCCACATCGGCACTGCGACGGCGGTGCGCTGGGGCCAGGCTAACCAGGTAATGGTGCAGGCGGACGCAGTGTGGCTGGGCGCCCTCGCTGACCGCCTGGAACGCCACCCCGGTCTGCTGGAGCGGCTTCCTGTGGTTGCCAACAGCGCCGCGTTCGTGCGCGGCGACCGGCTGGTGATCCCGGGCCAGCCGTCCGGCGATCGCTCTGGGGGCTTCGCCCCGTTAGAGATTTCCCTGCGCCATACCCGGCCGGTGCGTGCCGCTCTGGAGGCCGCGCGGGACCCTCGCCGGTTCGGTGAGCTGGTGACGCGGCTGTCGGCCAGCTACCCGGCCGTGCCGCCGGACCAGATCCGCGCCGTGCTGGCCGAGCTTGTCGCTCAGCGCGCTCTGCTTACTTCCCTTCGCGCACCGATGACCGTGCCCGACGCCCTGGGCCACCTGACCAGCCAGCTCCAGGCAGCCGGCGCCAGCGAGCTGAAGGACCTGGCCGCACCAGCCACGGAACTGCTGGCAATCCACGGCGAGCTTGTCCGCATCCGCACAGCCGCACCACCCGGTACCGCCCGGCAGGCCACGGCCAAGGTTGCCGACCGCATGACGACGGTGTGTGACGCGGCTGAGCAGCCGCTGGTGATCGAGGTCGGCCTGGACTGCGACATCACCGTGCCCGCCTCGGTGATACGCGAGGCCGAGTCCGCCGCGCGCACGCTGGTGCGCCTGACGCCGTACCCGTTCGGCTACCCGCACTGGAAAGACTTCCATGTCCGGTTCAAGGCCCGCTACGGCACCGGGGCCGTCGTGCCGGTGCGCGACCTGGTGCAGGCCGACAGCGGGCTGGGGCTGCCCGCCGGCTATCTCGATTCCCCAGTCCCGCAGGCCCCGCGCGAGCTGACCGCACGCGACGACGTGCTTCTGACCTTGGTTCAGCAGGCCGTGGTCGACGGGTGCGAGGAGATCGCGCTGACCGAGACACTCATTCAGGCCCTCACGGTCGGCGATCCCACCCAGGTGCTCCTGCCGCCTCGCGCCGAGCTGGCCTTCCAGGTCCACGCTCCATCATGTGAGGCTGTGACACGCGGCACGTTCCGCCTGGTGGTCACCGGCACGCCCCGGCCCTGCAGCAGCATGGCCGGCCGGTTCGCGGGCCTGCTGCCGGGCAGCGAATGCGCCCGGCTGGCCAAGAGCTACGCCACAGTGAGCACGGGGGACGCACACGTGGCGGCGGCGCAGTTGTCGTTCCCCGCGCGGCGGCGGCACAGCGAGAACGTGGCACGCACCCTCCAGTTGCTGCCACAGGTGATCTCCTTGTCCGAGCACCGGGCCCCGCATGAGAGTGTGATCGGGCTGCACGACCTGGCGGTCAGCGCCGACGCCCGGGAACTGCACCTGGTTCAGCTCTCCACCGGCCGGCGCGTCGAGCCGCGGGTGCTGCACGCACTGGAGGCCGGAACCATCACCCCGCCGCACGCGCGCTTCCTGGCCGAGGTCACCACCGCCCGGTGCGCCGTCTACACCAGCTTCGACTGGGGAGCGGCGGCACGCTTGCCCTACCTGCCGCGGGTCCGGTCTGGCCGGACCGTGCTGAGCCCGGCCCGCTGGCTGCTGACCGCCACCGACCTGCCCGGCCGCGACACTGACTGGCCCCAGTGGGAGGAGGAGCTGCACGCCTGGCGGGCGCGGCGGCGCGTGCCCGTCGCCGTAGTGCTGTGCGAAGGCGAGCTGCGCCTTCCCCTCAACCTGGACCACCGGTTGCACCGAGCCGTGCTGCGCGCCCGCCTCGGCCGCGCCCACCAGGTTGAACTGCGTGAAGCTCCCAGCCCCGGCGACCTGGCCTGGATCGGCCGCGCCCACGAGTTCCTGCTGCCGCTGCGGCTGGCCAGCCCCAGGCCCGAACCGCACCGGCAGCCACCGGCGCCGCCGCGCCCCATCACGCGGGACGTCGGCCACCTGCCGGGAATCTCCGCGTGGCTGCACGCGGAGATCCCCGGACACCCAGGCCGCCAGGACGAGATCCTGACCGACCACTTGCCCCATCTGTTCGAGAGCTGGGACGGCCCGCCGCTGTGGTGGTTCTCCCGCCACCGCGATATGACCCGCCCCCACGACGAACAGCACCTCAACCTTTACCTGCGCCTTGTCACGCCCGCTGAGTACGGGCCTGCCGCCGCACGGGTTGGCCGGTGGGCCGCCTGCTTGCGCGAGCGCGGCTTGGTGCCCGGGTTGCGGCTGGCCACCTACCATCCCGAAGCCGCCCGCTTCGGCCACGGCGACGCGATGGCCGCAGCGGAGGAGGTGTTCGCCGCCGACTCGGCAGCCGCCATCGCCCAGCTCACCACTGCGACCCGCACCGGCATCCCCGCGCAGGCGCTGGCGGCCGCCAGCTTGGCCGGCCTCGCGTCCTCCTTCGCTCCCACATCCACACAGGGCCTGCGCTGGCTGATCGATGTGCTGCCGCACGAGCCAGCGCGACCGGAGCGATCCGTGCGCGATGCGACGCTGGAACTGGCAGAACCGGCAGGCGGCCGACGGGCATTGTGCGCCCTGCGCGGCGGGGAGAACGTGGCGGCATCCTGGGACCGGCGGCGCGCCGCGCTGGCGGCTTACCGTGCCCGCCTCGCCGGGCAGCGAGACCCGTGCTCGGTGCTGCGGTCGCTGCTCCACCTGCACCACGTGCGCTCCCTCGGCATGGACCCCGAGCGCGAGCGCGTGAGTAACCGCCTGGCCCGCGTCGCCGCGCTGCGGCAACTCGCGCTCAGCGCCCAGGAGGCACGGTGACCCTCCCGGCCAGCTCAACCCCGGGCGCAGCAGCGGAGGTGCTGGCTCAGGGGCTGGCATCCCCGGCCGCCCGTGGTGGACAGCCGTGGCACGCTCAGTCCCTGGCCGAGGGCACCGCCGGGATCGCGCTGCTGCACATCGAGCGCGCCCTCGCCGACGCGGGGAGCTGGACGACCGCGCACCGCTGGGTGAGGGCGGCCACCTGCCAGGGGATCAGCGCCGCCGACCAGGCAGGGCTGTACATCGGCGCACCTGCCATCGCCTACATCCTGCGTGCGGCAGGCGCTGACGGACACGCCCGGTACCGCACCGCCCTCGCCCGGCTGGACGCCCACGTCAACGCGCTGGCACACCGCCGGGTCGGCTGTGCGCTGGAGCGGATCACCCGTGGCCAGCTTCCGGCCTTCGCCGAATACGACCTGTTCCATGGCCTGACCGGGATCGGCGCTTACCTGCTCGCCCACGCCCCCGGCCGCGATGCCCTGGGCCGGATTCTGGCCTACCTGGTCCGCCTGACCGAACCACTCCACGCCGCTGGCCCGGCCCTGCCCGGCTGGTGGACCTTCCATGACCCGAATGTGAAGACGTCGCCGGGCTTTCCCGGCGGGCATGCCAACCTCGGCATCGCGCACGGCATCACCGGGCCGCTCGCACTGCTCGCCCAAGCCCAGCGCCACGGAGCGGTCGTGGACGGGCAGGCCGAGGCCATCGATCGGATCTGCGGCTTCTTGGACTGCTGGCGGCAAGACACCGGCACCGGGCCATGGTGGCCGCAGTGGATCACCCGCCACGATCTGCGCACCGGCCGACCCAGCCAGCCTGACCCGGCGCGGCCAAGCTGGTGTTACGGGACCCCCGGGATCGCCCGCGCCCGGCAACACGCGGCCATCGCTACCGGCGACACCCGCCGCCAGCAGGCCGCCGAGCACGCCCTGGCCGCATGCCTGTCCGACCCCTCCCAGCTCCGCCAGATCACCGGCCCTGGCCTGTGTCACGGCTGGGCAGGTGTCTACCAGACCGCCTTCCGCGCCGCCGACGACGAACTCACCCCGCAGATCCGCTCACACCTGCCCCACCTGGCCCGCCTGCTCACCCAGCACGCCCACGCTGCGCAGGACCACGGTAGCGGGCTGCTGGAAGGCACAGCCGGAGCCGCGCTCGTGCTGCACACCGCCGCGCGCGCCACGCCGCCGGTATCCGGCTGGGACACATGCCTGATGCTCAACTGACCCCCGGCCCGGCTGAGGGAGGAGACGAGGTGAGAGCCAACAGTACGGTGTGGGAAACGGCCGACGGCGTCTTGGCGGTCCTGGCTGGCATCCCGCTCGGCCAAGCCGCCGCCCGCAGTCACATGCAGCCCGCCGATCTGGCCGACGCGGTTGAGGTGTACCAAACGGCCGGATACGCGGCGCTGCAAGCGCAAGCTGCCGACCGCGACTGGTACCAGGTCCGCATCCAGTTCACCGGCTGGGGCGCCGCCGAGCACGTCGCAGCGACCAGCCTCGGCCCGCACCTTACGCGAATGCACGACCAGCAGGTGGTCGCGGCGTGGTGGTTCATCCGCAAGGCCCCCTGCTGGCGGCTGCGGCTCCAGCACAGCCCCACCACGGCGGCCAGCATCAAAGAGGTTCTCTGCCCCGTCTTGGATCACCTCGTGGCAGTCGGCCTGATCCGGCGGTGGCGGGAAACCATCTACGAGCCGGAGTCGGCCGCGTTCGGCGGCCCCACCGGTATGAACGCCGCTCACGAACTGTTCCACGCCGACAGCCACAACATCCTTTGCTACGTTTCCCGCCCAGCACCCGAGGCGCCCGGTGAGCTGCACATCGGGCGCCGGGAATTGTCGATCCTGCTGTGCAGCGCGCTGCTGCGCGCCTCCAGACTGGACTGGTACGAGCAAGGCGACGTCTGGCACCGGGTAACACTGCTGCGGCCCCTTCCGGAAGCGGTCCCCATCGGCCGGATCAGCCAGATGACGGATAGTCTTCGGCGGCTGCTGACCTGCGACATCCGTCTTGACGGTGCGCTGTTCGGCTCGCGCGGGCCGGTCACGTTCGCCGCGCCCTGGGCCGCCGCGTTGGAGGCCGCGGGCCGGGCCTTGGGAGAAGCGGCAACCGCGGGAACCCTGGAACGCGGCGTGCGTGACGTTCTCGCCCACCACGTGATCTTTCACTGGAACCGTCTTGGGCTGACCGACACGACCCAGGCCGTCCTCGCGCGGGCGGCGCGCGACACCATCATGGGCCAGCCGGACAAGCTCCCCGGCGTTCGCACTGCCGAGGGCCAGTGATGTGGCCAGAGCCAGCCGACCCCTGCGTGGCCGCCCGGATGCGGGCCGCCCACGCCCACGCCTGCGCCGCTCTCGGCGCCCTGCCCGGCGACGATGGCCACGAAGCGTGGGGCTGGCAGGGCAGGACACTCGGAAAGCCCGTCACCGCACCCGATGGGCCGGGGTGGCTGCGCGTCGCCGCCGCTCCAATTGGCCAGGCTGCCGCCACCTTCTGGGAGGGCTCCATCGAGGCCGAGAAGGCCATGCCGAGATCGATACCACGGCCCCGGCTGCGCACCTGGCACGACTGGGGCGACCAGCGCTGGCAGTACCGCGCGGAACTGCACGACCGCGTGGACGAACGTCCCGCCGCGCCAGCCCCGGTCCTGACGGCGGCGCCCGACCTGCCGCCGAGATGGTGGGCGGCAGTGCGGGCCACGCTGGACGACATCGCCGCGATCCCTACCCGGCGCCTCACCATCCACCAGGCATTCCTCGACTACGCCATGCCCCGGTTCCTCGGCATGCCCATTACCAGCAAGGCCCCGTGCCCGTGGACGACAGCACACGGCGACTTCCACTTCGCCAACCTCTGCGCGCCCACCCTGCGCTTGCTCGACTTCGAGGGCTGGGGCCTGGCCCCAGCCGGCTGACGACGCCGCAACGCTCCACAGCTACAGCCTGCTCGTGCCCGCCATCGCCGCGCGTGTCCGCAGGGAACTCGCGCACATCCTCGAAACCCCGGACGGCCGGTTCGCTGAGCTGGCAGTGATCACCGAACTGCTGCACACGGCGGCCGGTGGTGGAAACGCCGCCCTCACCGAACCGCTGCGTCGGCGCGTCTCACTCCTACTGGGACGCCCGACCCCGCTGCTCTGCTCGTGAAACCAGCCAACGGCCCAGGACTATCTTTGAGGGCCGCCCTCGGCAGTGGGACTCTTGGATTGTGGAACGCGCACACCGGCAGGACGGTCTGGATCAGGCTGCCCAATGTCGGCGCAGGATGGCGGAGCGGCTGGCGGTGGAGCTGCGCGTGGCGGGGCCGGCAGGCACGGGGTCGGAAGCGATTATGTGGCGTCCACGGCGGTGCAGGTCAACCTGGCGTCATCCGCGGAGGTGGCGACCGCGCTGCGGCAGGCACCAGCGGCAATAGCCAGCGGTGGTGAAGTCGGGTCGGTCACCGGCCGTGCCCTGGCGATGTTCGTTCATGGGCGGCCGGAGGATGGGTGGAGCCTGGTGTTCCCGTTCTTGCCGTTTACCGGCCTGGTGCTGGTGTGTCTTGACGATCTCCCCGATCACTGCTTGCAGCTTTACGACGATGGCCAAGAGGCAGGGCAGGCCGTTGGCGAGATGTGCGCCGCCGCGACGGTGGCGCTGAAGGACGAGCGTGTCGAGTCAGTGGGCTGGCTGCCGCCCGAGCCGCCCGCCGATGCGTCCTGACCGTAAGGGCAAAGCGGCTCACGGCGCGGTGCCCGCAGGCCGGCCAGGCTGAGGTTCAGCGAGGCCGGGGCGGCCGAGGTAGCGGGCGATCAGGACAGCGGCCCGGGTGCGCTGCTTGGAGGCGTTCGACTCGCTCTGTTCAGGCTGGCAGCGACGTCTTTGAGCTTCTCCCCCTCCAGGTAGGTGCGCGTGATCAGTTCGGCGTGCAGTTCGGTGACGCGCTGCCCGTCTTGGGCGTGGCGGGTTTGGCGTACCAGCCGGTGCAGGACCGACCGCGGCCCCGGCTGCGGCCACGCCCACGAGCCGCTGATCAGCCGCGAAGTCTGGCAGAAGGCGTGCGCCAACCGGCGCGCCGAGCACGCCGCGATCTTGGCCCAGATCAAACAGAAGGAGGCCGCGATCGAGCGCTACTTCACCGCGTTCGAGAATGGCACCATGGACGACGAAACCGCCGGCGACCGGCTCAAGAAGCTGCGCAGCGAGATCGCCCAACTCACCGCCCGCGCCGACGAACTCAACGACATGATGACCGGGGAGCCCACCCCACCGCCGCCCGGCACCCTCGAACGGCTCCAGGCATACCTTGCCGACGCCATCACCAACGGCACCGCCAACGAACGCAAAGCCGCGATCGAAGCCCTCATCGCCGAGATCCGCATCACCGACGAAGGAGTCATCCCCGTGTTCCGAATCTCCGGACCCGCATGCCGATCCCGGCCGGCGACGGCACCGCCACCATCACCGGAACCGAACCGGTTCGCGCGATGGTGCGGTCAGTGAGGTCTTCACGTTTGGGCCTGACCTGGCCGAACAGGAGCTGATCTGAGGCTCACCCACAGGTTAAGCGGGCTGTGCCCACAGCGTTTTGGTGTGGTTTAGCGCTTCCAGCGGGGGTCGGCCTCGAAGATGGCCAGGCTGAGCGTTTCGAGTTCTGCCACCAGGGACCGCAGCCGGCGCTGGTTGTCGAGCCAGGGGCGGTAGTCGGCGAGCTGGGCGTCGGTGAGCAGGCGGGTCACGGTCTTGCCGGCGACTTTGCGGGTCCACTGATGGTAGGGGCCGTGCAGATGGGGCGGGTCGGCGTGGCAGTGGCAGTTCGGGTGCCCGCAGCGGGTCATCCGCTTGATGACGCTGCCGGGGAGCACGAAGTCGGTCCGGGCGAGCGCGCGGGCGAGTTCCGCGGCGATACGCCGGGCCGCGGCCCGCTGGCCCGGGGCGGGCGACACGTTCTGATCTTGGGGCCCGGGGTCCCCCACTTCTGCCATGACTTGAAGTATATATGCGGAATGAGCACCCGCGCGGAGATCGCTGCCTGTATCGCCCGGGCGGCCGGTGCCGGTGTCGCCGCGGGCGGCGTGCTTTGCCCGGGACGTGGTGACACGGGCAGCGCCGGGCAGCCCGGCCCGGGCCAGGGCGCTGCTCTGGGCGGCGGGCAAGCTCGCCGATTACGCGATCGGCCTGGAACCGGTGCCGCCGGTGCTGCTGCATCCCTCGGTGACCGGGCGGTTCGCCGTCAGCGCGCCCGGCCTGTCCGGCCCGGCGCGCCGCACGCTGCGCACCAGCCTGCGGTTTTTGGCCCGCCGTGCCGTTCCCGCGCTGGCTCCCGCCGACGCGCTGCTGCCCCGGGAGCGGTGCAAGGCCCCCTATAGTGCCGCGGAGATCGCCGGCTACCTGGCGCTGGCGGACGCGCAGCCCACCATGGCGCGGCGGATGCGTGCCAGTGGGCTGATCTGCCTGGGCGCCGGCGCCGGGCTGATCCGCTCCGATCTGCGGCAGGCCCGTGGCAGCGGCATCGTGCGCCGGTCCGGCGGCGTCATCGTCAGCGCCGGTGGCCACCGGCCCCGGGTGGTGCCGGTCTTGGCCGGCTACCACCCCCGCCAGCCCGCCCCCACACCCGCTGAACAGCACAGATCACCTCCAGTAACGCCCGAGACATCCAGAAACGTACGGACACTCCCAGGACCAAGAGGTTCAGGCAGATATCAGAGCAAGATCACGCCCTTCATAAAGACGCACCCGCCCGCCAAGCTGGCGAGTTCTTCCGGGCCGGGGGAGCGCATCACGAGCACCCCGCCGGCCGCCGTCGCGGCCAGCCGCGACCGCTCGGCGGGCATCGGCGTGAGGCGCCCCACCGGCCATGGATCTTGTGGCGGCCCATTATTCGCACCGGAGCGCGGGTAGGGGACGTCCGCCGGCTCGTGCGGCACGCGCTGTGGCCGTGCCGGTAGCGGCACCGTGAGCAGCTTCCCTGACAATGGTGGTGACTGCGGGCGGCGAATCCGGCCGTGTGACACGCTCAACGAGGAGCCTGCGATGACCGGCACACATGTGAGGACCACCCACGGACCGCGCCCGGTGCGTGCGCCCCGCGGCAGCGGGCTGACCTGCCGGGGGTGGCCGCAGGAAGCAGCGATGCGGATGCTCATGAACAACCTCGATCCCGAGGTGGCCGAGCATCCTGACGAACTGGTCGTGTACGGTGGCTCGGGCCGCGCCGCGCGCAGCTGGGCCGCGTTCGATGCGATCGTCGCGACGTTGCGGGATCTCGCAGGCGACGAGACGCTGCTCATTCAGTCAGGAAAGCCGGTTGGGGTGGTCCGCACCCATGAGTGGGCGCCGCGGGTCCTCATCGCCAACTCCCTGATCGTGCCGCAGTGGGCGACCTGGGAGGAGTTCCGCCGCCTCGAAGCGCTGGGGCTCACCATGTTCGGCCAGATGACCGCGGGGTCCTGGATCTACATCGGCACGCAGGGGATCCTGCAGGGCACGTACGAGACGTTCGCAGCCGTTGCGGCGAAACGTTTCGGCGGCTCGCTGGCCGGGACCATCACGCTCACGGCGGGCCTCGGGGGGATGGGGGGCGCGCAGCCGCTCGCTGTCACCATGAACGGCGGGGTGACGATCTGCGTGGACTGTGACCCATCGAGGATCGCGCGCCGCATGGAGCAGGGGTACCTGGATGAGCAGGCCCACGATCTCGACGACGCGGTGGGCCGCGCCGTCGCCGCGCGTGACTCGGTGCGGCCGCTGTCGATCGGGCTGCTCGGCAATGCCGCGGATGTCGTGCCGCGGCTGCTTTCGATGGGCGCCCCCGTCGATGTCGTCACCGACCAGACCTCGGCCCACGATCCACTGACCTACCTGCCTGCTGGGGTCGCGTTCCAGGACATGGCCGCGCTGCGGGCCGAGGATCCCGCCGGGTTCACAAGACGCGCGCGCGAATCGATGGCGGTCCATGTCGAGGCGATGGTCGGCTTCGCCGACAGGGGCGCCGAGGTGTTTGACTACGGGAACTCGATCAGGGGTGAGGCGCAGCTTGCGGGCTATGACCGGGCCTTCGACTTCCCCGGTTTCGTGCCTGCCTACATCCGCCCGCTGTTCTGCGAGGGCAAGGGGCCGTTCCGGTGGGCGGCCCTGTCCGGCGACCCGGCCGACATCGCGGCCACCGACCGCGCGGTCCTCGATCTCTTCCCTCGCAACGAGCCGCTGGCACGCTGGATCGAGATGGCCGGCCAGAGGGTTCATTTCCAGGGCCTGCCCGCCCGGATCTGCTGGCTCGGCTACGGCGAGCGGCACCAGGCCGGGCTCCGGTTCAACGAGATGGTGGCAGGCGGCGAAATCAGTGCGCCGATCGTGCTCGGCCGTGATCATCTCGACTGCGGGTCGGTCGCGTCTCCCTACCGCGAGACCGAGGCGATGGCGGACGGATCGGATGCGATCGCCGACTGGCCGATACTGAACGCCCTCGTGAACGTGGCGTCCGGGGCAACCTGGGTGAGCGTGCACCATGGCGGCGGGGTCGGCATCGGCAGGTCGATCCACGCCGGGCAGGTCTGTGTGGCCGACGGCACCCCGCTTGCCGCCGCCAAGCTGGAGCGCGTGCTCACCAACGACCCGGCAACGGGCGTGATCAGGCACGTTGATGCCGGGTATGAGCGCGCGGCCGAGGTGGCCGCCGAGCGCGGCGTCCAGGTCCCGATGGATCGGGCGAGCCAGTGACGAGGCGATGACGTGAGCTTCTCATGGCTGTGGGAGTCGCTGCTGCCCATAGGGCGTGATCAACGCACCGGCGGGTACCGCAGGTTCTCCTGGACCGCCGAGGACCTGAGCTGCCGCGACTGGTTCATGACCGCGGCCGCGGCGCGGGGCCTGGCGGCGCAGACGGACCGCGACGGCAACCTGTGGGCCTGGTGGGACACCGCGTCCGTAAGCCGCACTCCCGGCACTCCCCGCACTCCGGGCACTCCGCTCCGGGCACTCCGGGCACTCCGGGCACTCCGGGCACTCCGGGCACTCCGGGCACTCCCGCCACTGCCGGCACTACCGGGCCGCCGGGGCACATGGTGCCCCCGGAGGGGGCTGTACCCGGGCGGGCCAGCACTGTCGCGTCACGTGACGGCGCCGTGGTGACTGGCAGCCACCTGGACTCGGTGCCTGACGGCGGCGCGTTCGACGGGCCGCTCGGCGTGGTGTCCGCCTTCGCGGCGATCGACGCGCTCCGCGAGCGTGGCTTCACACCCGCCCGCCCGCTCGCGGTGGCGGCGTTCACCGAGGAGGAGGGCGCCCGGTTCGGAGTAGCCTGCCTCGGCAGCCGCCTGCTGACCGGCGCGATCTCCGCGGAGACCGCACGCGGCCTCCGCGACACCGGGGGGGTGAGCCTGGCGGAGGCAATGGCCGCCGCCGGAGCCGAGCCGGGCAGGCTCGGGCCCGACGATGACTTGCCCGGCCGGGTCGCCGCCTTTGTCGAACTGCACATCGAGCAGGGCAGGCAACTCGCCGACCTCGATGCTGTGATCGGCATCGGGGACGGGATCTGGCCGCACGGCAGATGGCGTTTCGACTTCGCCGGGCGCGCCGACCATGCGGGCACGACAGCGCTGCCGGATCGCCGGGACCCGATGCTGCCATTCGCCGCGACCGTCCTCGCGGCCAGACAGGCGGCGGGCCGCAACCGCGCGCTCAGTACCTTCGGCAAGCTGAGCGTTGAACCCGGGGGAGTCAACGCGATCCCCTCCGCGGTGCGAGCCTGGCTTGATGCCCGCGCCCCCGATGACGGCAGCCTGCGCGGCCTGGTCGACGAGATCACGGCGGCCGCCCACCGGGCGGCCGCCGATCACGGCGTCACGGTCGCCGTGACGCGCGAGTCGTTCTCACCGCCGGTCGAGTTCGACCCGGCCCTGCGGGCACGGGTATCCCATGCACTGGCCGGGAGCGCGATCAAGGCGCAGGCGCTGCGGACAGGTGCCGGGCACGACGCAGGGGTGTTCGCCGCACGGATACCCACAGCCATGCTTTTCGTCCGAAACCCTTCCGGCGTGTCGCACGCTCCGCAGGAGCACGCCGACCTGGCCGACTGTGAGACGGGGGTGGCGGCGCTCGCCGCCGTGCTCGAGGAACTCGCGGGCCGATGAGCGACGAACGCGAGCGCCAGCGAGCGGGCGTAGCAGCGAACGAGGCGGTAATGAGCGACGAACGTGAGCCCCAGCGAGCGGGGAGTTCTGGAGCGCCGGCCCTCCGGGCAGGCACGTCGGGCGGAGCAGCCGACCATGGGGCACCGAGCGGGGGCGAGCGCAGGCGCTGGCATGCCGAGCTTGCCTGGTTGCCCGGCGTGGGCGTGTGCCCGGACGTGCTGATCGAATCGGCCGGTGAGCGGTTTCGCTCAGTCACCCCGCGGATCCGCCGCGGCGAGGCGTCATCGGAGGCGGCGGTCTGGCTGCCTGGGTTGACGCTGCCCGGCTTCGCCAACGCCCACTCGCACGCGTTTCACCGGGCGCTTCGCGGTATCACGCAGGCCTGCCAGGCACGTTCTGGACCTGGCGGGAGCGCATGTACGACGTGGCGGCGCGGCTGGATCCTGACAGCTACCACGCGCTCGCACGCGCGGTGTACGCGGAGATGGCGCTCGCCGGGGTGAGCTGCGTGGGCGAGTTCCACTACCTGCACCACGAGCCGGGCGGCCGCCCGTATCCCGACCCGAACGCGATGGGCCGCGCGCTCATCCAGGCCGCCGCCGACGCGGGAATCCGCATGACGTTGCTCGACGCCTGCTACCTGTCGGGCGGCCTGTCGCGCGCCGGCCAGGCGGAGCCGCTGGCCGGGCCGCAGCTACAGTTCGGCGACGGGACCGCCAAGCGCTGGGCGGCCCGGATGGACGCGCTGGCGCCTGACTCTCGCGGCATGCTCGGCACTCACGCGAGGGCAGGAGCGGCGATCCATTCCGTGCGCGCGGTGCCGCGGGACCAGATGCACCCGGTGGTGGCCTGGGCCCAGCGCCACGGCGCACCGTTGCACGTGCACCTGTCCGAGCAGCCGGCAGAGAACGAGGCCTGCCTTGCCGCCTATCACTTCACGCCCGCACAGGTTCTCTTCAACGCTGGGGTGCTCGGCCCCCGTACCACAGTGGTCCACGCCACCCACGTGAGCAGGGCCGACATGGATCTGCTCGCCGGTACGCAAACCTTCGCCTGCATCTGCCCGACCACCGAGCGCGATCTCGCGGACGGGCCAGGCCCCGCCCGCGCGCTCGCGTCCGCGGGCTGCAGGCTCACCGTCGGGACCGACAGCCACGCCGTCATCGACCCGCTCGAGGAGGCGCGCGGCATCGAGCTGACCGAGCGCCTTGTGACGCGCGAGCGCGGGCATTTCAGCGCCGACGAACTCGCCAGGACGGCGACCTTGGACGGCCACGCCTGCCTTGGCTGGCCAGACGCTGGCGAGATCGCCGCTGGAGCGTGGGCCGATCTGGTCACCGTCGGTTTCCGCTCACCCCGGCTGGCGGGCACGGCAGCCGAGACGGCCCTGGAGTCCGTGATCTTCGCCGGGTCAGCGGCCGACGTGCGCAACGTGGTGATCAGCGGACGCGACGTGGTGCGCGACGGACGGCACCTGCTTGTGACCGATGTACCTGCCGCCCTTTCCGCCACGGTTGGTGCGCTCATCGATAAGCACACGTCTAGTGCGATATGACCGGTTTAATTGTGATTTGCTGCCCAGGCCTCTTCGCTCCAGCCGGGCAGGGCTGGACCATTCTCAGCGGGGTAGACCATGATCGCGGCGGATCTGCTATGCGATGCATTTCCTCCGCGAACAAAACCGCGACCAAAAAATCGGCGAGCCCCGCGCGGGTGTCGCGGGGTGCTTGCGCACCGCGGCGCGCCCCGCACTAAAGATGTGGCGTAGCTGTTGCTTTAACGACACCCGCTTCACACCCCGTTGAGTGAAAAATCATATCTGGCCGGGCGGCGACGTCACCCGGTGCGGAAGCGGAGAGCGAAAGGAAGGACGGAGCGGCGCAGTCCGCGCGTGGGATCCACAGATGTTCCCCGCGCCCCGGCGCTCCGGTTTGCCTGGCACTCACTGGGAAGGCGCGATGAGCACGCTGATCACGAACATCGCGGAGCTGGTCACCAACGCTCCCGAGCACGCGGCCCATGGTGCGGCAGGCGCCGCCGGGTTCGGCGCGCTGACCTGCGCCGCGCTCGTCATCGACGGCGCGCGCGTGGCGTGGTGCGGGCCGGCGGCGAAGGCGCCTCCCGCGGACGAGGTGGTCGACGCGGGCGGCCGCTGTGTGCTGCCCGGGTTCGTCGACTCACACGCGCACCTGGTCTTCGCGGGTGACCGCAGCGCCGAGTTCGCCGCCCGGATGGCCGGCCGTCCCTACCAGGCTGGCGGCATCGCCGCAACGGTCCAGGCGACCCGGGCGGCCTCAGACGCGCAACTGCGGGCCGGAGTGCGCAGGCTGGCCGCCGAGATCCTGCGCCAGGGCACGACCACGTTCGAGTGCAAGTCCGGCTACGGGCTCGACGTCGCGCACGAGCAGCGCAGCGTGCGGCTGGCGGCCGAAGTGACCGACGAGGTCACCTTCCTCGGCGCGCACGTCGTGCCACCGGAGTTCGGCGGCAATGTGGACGCCTATGTCGATCTGGTGTGCGGCCCGATGCTCGCCGCGTGCGCGCCGTACTCCAGATGGGTGGACGTGTTCTGCGACCGTGGCGCGTTCGGCGCGGACGAGGCGGCGGCGGTGCTCGCCGCCGGCCGGAACGCGGGCCTGATCCCCCGGGTGCACGCCTGCCAGCTCGGACCAGGACCTGGCGTCCAGGTCGCGGTCGAGGCCTCTGCGGCGTCGGCGGACCACTGCACCTACCTCTCCAACAAGGACGTGGCCGCGCTCGCGTCCTCGGGGACCGTCGCGACGCTCCTGCCAGGGGTGGAGTTTTCCACCCGCCAGCCCTACCCGGATGCGCGGCGGATGCTCGGCGCGGGCGTCGCCGTCGCGCTCGCGACCGACTGCAATCCGGGCTCCTGCTTCACGTCCTCAATGGCGCTCGCCATCGCGCTCGCGGTTCGAGAGATGGGCATGACGACGCAGGAGGCGGTCTGGGCCGCCACGACCGGAGGTGCGCGGGCGCTCCGCCGCACCGATGTGGGGCATCTGGCGCCTGGAGCCCGGGCCGATGTCCTGCTGCTCGATGCCCCGTCGCATGTGTACCTGGCGTACCGGCCTGGCGTCCCGCAGGTCGCCGCCGTCTGGCGGGACGGCGAGCTTGTTGTCGACGCGCGGCCGGGTTCACTGCGGTGATAGTCGGATGCCGGTGCCCCGCGGTATCAGCGGCTCCGGGTGAGGGCCCAATGCCGGCGTGGGGCAAGTCCCGGGGCCCGGGTCGGCGCGCCGCGCGGGGCCTGGGTGAGCGCGCCGCGCGGGGCCTGGGTGAGCGCGCCGCGCGGGGCCTGGGTGGCGCCGCCGCGCGGGGCCTGGGCAGCGCGCCGCGCGGCCTGGGTCAGCGCAGCCTTGCGGGGGGTAGCGGGGGTCGCCCCCCCGGGCAAGCACCGGGTAGCGGCCGCGGACGCGGATGAGCGGTGCCGCGCCGTCGTCGACGTAAACAGCGTTCGCGACCTCGGCAATCACAAGCAGATGGTCGCCCGCCTCCAGCCGCTGCCGTACCTCGCAGTCGATTGCCGCCACGCCCGATGCGGGGATGAGTGATCCAGAACGGCTGCCGCGCACATGCCCCACTCCATCCAGCAGCCGCCTGGCACTGGGGCGCCCAGCCGCGGCGAACCGTCCGGCGAGCGCGCGCTGCCGCTCGCCGAGAATGGTCACCGCGAACGCGTCCTGCCGGCCGAGCACCTCTGCGAGGTACGAGCCGGACATCAGGCTGACGGCCACAAGCGGCGGCTCATCAGATACCGGGCAGAACGCGCTCACGGTCGAGCCGACGTCGTCGCGCCCCTCCCGGACCGTGACGACCGCGACGCCGCTTGCCCACCCCATGAGCGCGGCGCGGACATCGCCCCGTGTCACCGCGCGTGAGCCGTTCGGGATCGTGCTCGTCCGCTGTAACGGCGCCGCGCTCCCCCGCGCCCTGCCCGCCCGCGAGGACGGCCGCCCGCAGCCCCCCGGATCAGCTGGAGGGTCAATTGATCATCCAGCTGCCCGGCAGCAGCAGCGGGCCTCCGGCCGGCAGGCCGAGCCTGGCCGCGAACTGCGCCACCGGCCCCCAGCTCTCCGTCAGCGCGCCGCCCGCGAGCAGGCCCGTGCCGAGCCGTGCCGCCGCGGCCGCGCGGTCCTCGCTCGACTGTGGCGCGCGCAGCCGGTCAAGCGGGTTCACCCTGGGGTAGGGGCGGATCGGCGCGTCCTTCGAAAGCCCGCTGCGGCGCCGCGCGATCCTTTCCGCGACCTCGAGGCCGCCAAGCTGGTCGACAAGCCCGTGGCTGGCCGCGTCGGCTCCTGTCCAGACCCGGCCGCGGGCGATCTGGTCAACCTGTGTGGTGGTGAGCCTGCGGCCGTCTGCCACCTTTTGCGTGAAGTCGAGGTAGATGCGGTCAAGCCAGGAGTTGACCCGCTCCCACTCGTCCGGGCTGAAGGGCTGGGTGCTCGAGAACATCTGGGCCCGCGCGCCTTCGCGGACGGCGTCGGTGGATACTCCTGCCCGGCCGAGCAGTCCGCTGACGACCGGCTTGCCACCGAACACCCCGATCGAGCCGGTCACCGTGCCAGGTTCCGCGACGATCACGTCGGCGGCCATCGAGATGAAGTAGCCACCTGAGGCGGCCACGTCGCCCATGGACACCACGACGGGCTTTGCGGCGGCGCGGGCCCGCACGACCTCCCGCCAGATCGTGTCCGAGGCGACGTACGAGCCGCCCGGGCTGTTCACCCGCAGCACAATGGCTCCGACGCGCTCGTCGGCAGTGGCGGCCCGGATCGCCGCCGCCAGCGTGTCGGAGCCGATCGAGCCGGCCACGACGGGGCCCCGCCCGCTTCGCCCGCGCCTGATCGGACCGCTGGCGTGGATGAGCGCGACGAAGTGCTCGCGTGGGTTCGGGAGCTTGCGCGCGATGCGGGGGAGTGACTTGGGGCGGGGGTAGCGGGCGACGTACCGCAGTTCGGCGTGGTCGCCTGCCTGCTTGCGCGCCGCCGCGTAGACCTGGTCGCGGTAGCCGAGCGCGTCGACCAGGCCGGCCTGCACCGCCTCGGCGCCGATGTAGGGCCCCCGGTCGATCAGCGCGCGCACGTCGGCCGCGGGAATTCCACGGCGGTCGGCGATCCCCTCGATAAGCTGCCCGGTGACCGACTCGACGAGCCGCTGCTGCGCTTCGCGGTGCGGCGCGTCGAAGCCGCGCTCGGTCAGGACATTCACGGCGTTCTTGTATTCGTGCCGCTTGGCGAGTTCGTATTCGACGCCGAGCTTGTCCAGCGTGCCACGGTAGAACATGGTTTCCAAGGCAACCCCTGTGAGCCCGAGGTCGCCGGAGGGCTGCATGTAGACCTGCTCGAAAGCGGTGGCCAGGTAGTAGGCCACGTTGCCCGGTGCGAATTCCCCATAGCTCTCCGCCCACGCGATCGTGGTCTTGCCTGCTTCGCGGAATTCGGTGACGGCGTCGCGCAGTTCCTGGATGTTTGCCAGCCCCACGCGCCGGCCGCCGACCTTCGCCACGAGCGCCTTCACCCGGTCGTCGGCCTGCGCCCTGCGCAGCGCGTTGATCACATCGCCGAGACGGTTTCTGCGGTGCGTGAGCAGGGCGGACAGCGGGTCCGCGGGCGCCTCGTCCGTGATCCCCTCGCTGAGGTCGAGCTCCAGGATCAGCGATCCGGGGCGCCGCTGGCGAAGCCCGATGATCCTGTCGGCAAGGCTGATATCCGGCATGGCCTCAGCCTAAGCCTTCTCCGGCGGGCAGGAGGGTGACGTCGGGTTCTGACTCGGCCGGGCCGCGGCCGCCAATGGGCTGTCGGGTTCTGACTCGGCCGGGCCGCGCGGCCGCCGGTGGGCTATTGTCGCGGGATGGCCCACCTCGACGGCGATGGCTGGGTCCGCTGCGACCTGGGCCAGCGGCACTGGGGGCGGTTCGGTGCCGCAGGACTGCTCGGCTACGCCCGCGACGACGCCGGCCAGACCCAGGTGCTGCTGCAGCACAGGAGCTTGTGGAGCAGCCATGGTGGCACCTGGGGCCTGTTCGGAGGCGCTCGACAGCGCGACGAGCCCGCCGTCGTGGCGGCGCTGCGTGAGGCGGCGGAGGAGAGCACGCTGCCGGTGGACATGCTGCGGATCCGGGCCGTTGTGCGTGACGATCATGGGCGATGGGCGTACGACACGGTGATCGGCGAGATGCCGTGGCCCGTTCCCGTGGAACCGTTCAGCGCGGAGACCGCCGCCGCGGCCTGGGTTCTGGCCGACGATGTCGGGCGATTGGAGCTCCATCCCGGTCTCGCCGCGTTCTGGCCGATGCTGCGCGGCGCTCTTGAGCCGCTGGTGATCATCGTGGACGCCGCGAACGTCATGGGCTCACGGGCGGATGGCTGGTGGCGGGACCGGGCCGGGGCGGCCGCGCGCCTTCGAGACGAGCTTTCCGCCCTCGCCGTCCGTGGCCTGAGGTCGCTGCCTGCCGGGGTGACCGCGCCGCCGCTCGATGTCTGGTATCCCGAGATCATCTTCGTGGTCGAAGGCACGGCGCGGGCGATGGCAGACGTCCCAGTTGCCGATCTGCGACGTAGGAAGCACCTGGACGTCCCCACCGGGGTCGACAAGTCTGCCGGTGATGCGGTCGCCGGCCGGGCGTACGGCGGTGCCGCTGTGGACCGGACGGGCGGCTCGGCGTACGTAGCCCCGGTTACGGGCTCGGTCCGGGTGGTGGCGGCCCCGCGCTCAGGAGATGACACGATCGCGGAGCTTGCGGCCGGGACACGCGGAATCCGTTTGGTGGTGACCGCCGACAGGGAACTGCGCCGCCGCTGCGAGGCGGTTGGTGCGGCCGTGTCCGGCCCGCGCTGGCTGCTCGGCCTGCTGTGAAGGGCGTGCGCTGGCTGCTCGGCTTGCTGTGAAGGGCGTGCGCTGGCTGCTCGACTTGACCTGCGCCGGGCGTGCGCTGGCTCCTCGACTTGACCTGCGCCGGGCGTGCGCTCGCTGCTCGACTTGACCTGCGCCGGGCGGTCGATGCGGCCACGCGCCCGCGGCCACACGCCCGCGTTCTGCGCACACCCACGCGCCAGGTCGCGACGGTTGAGAGTTTCTTGGCCACTCACTCGGGAACGAGCCACAGCACCCCGAGCGGCGGGACGATCAGGGTCGCCGAGGCTGGCTTGCCGTGCCACGGCTCGGGCACGGCCTCAATAACTCCGAGGTTTCCCACGCCGCTGCCGCCGTACACCGGAGCGTCGGTGTTGATCACCTCGCGCCAGCGGCCCGCGTGCGGCAGCCCGACCTTGTAGTTGCCGTGCGGGATGGCGGAGAAGTTCGCGATGCAGGCGACGATCCTCGCGTCGGGCCGATCGGCCGCACCGGCGGCACCGGAGGCCGCACCGGCGGCACCGGAGGCCGCACCGGCGGCCCCGGTGGCATCGTCGGCCGAACTGTCGGCACCGGAGGCCGCACCGGCGGCCCCGTCGGCCGAACTGTCGGCACCGGAGGCCGTACCGTCCGCCGTACCGTCCGCACCGCCCGCCGTACCGTCCGCACCGCCCGCCGTACCGTCGGCACCGCCCGCCGTACCGTCGGTCCCACCGGCCGTACCGGAGGCACCCTCGGCCGCACCGTCGGCACCGGCGCCCCCGTCAACCGCACCGTCGGCCCTGTCAGCCGTACCTGCGACCCGACCGGACACACCGGAATCGGACCCCATGCCCCGTCCGGAGCCCTCGTCAGCGCTGGTCCGCGTGCCCGGACCAGAACCCGGCCCGGTGCCCACGCCAGAGCCGGCGCTGCGGCCCGTGACCGGCTGGGCGAGGCGCAGGAACGACACGGTGTTGCCGCTCGCGTCGTTGGCGTCGATCCAGGCGAAACCCTCAGGGGACGAGTCCTGCTGCCATAGGGCCGGCATTCCCCCGTACAGCCGGTTCAGATCCTGGACAAGCTGCTGAACGCCGCGATGGAGGTCGTCGTCGAGTGCCCACCAGTCAAGCCCGTGCTCCTCGGACCACTCGGCGCCCTGGCCGAACTCCGACCCCATGAACAGCAGTTTTTTGCCGGGATGTGCCCACATGAAGCCGAGAAGCGCGCGCAGGCCCGCGAAACGCCGCCAGTCGTCGCCCGGCATCTTGCCCAGCAGCGAGCCCTTGCCGTGCACGACCTCGTCATGTGACAGCGGCAGCACAAAGTTCTCGCTGAACGCGTAGATCAGCGAAAACGTGAGCTCGTGGTGGTGGTATTGCCTGAACACCGGGTCGCGCGACAGGTACGCCAGCGTGTCGTTCATCCAGCCCATGTTCCACTTGAAACCGAACCCGAGCCCGCCCAGGTGCACCGGCCTCGTCACGCCCGGCCAGGCCGTGGACTCTTCAGCGATCATGGAGATGCCTGGGGCCCTGCCGTAGGCCGTGGCGTTGACCTCCTGCAGGAATGAGATGGCGTCCAGATTTTCCCGTCCGCCGTAAATGTTCGGGGTCCACTGGCCCTCGGGCCGCGAGTAGTCCAGGTACAGCATGGATGCGACCGCGTCGACCCGCAGGCCGTCGATGTGGAATTCCTCGAGCCAGTAGAGCGCGTTGGCGACGAGGAAGTTCCGCACCTCATGACGGCCGTAGTTGAAGACGTACGTGCCCCATTCCGGTTGCTCGCCACGTCGTGGGTCGGGGTGCTCGTACAGCGGCGTGCCGTCGAAACGGGCCAGGGCCCAGTCGTCACGTGGGAAGTGTGCGGGCACCCAGTCGACGAAGACGCCGATGCCGGCCTGATGGAGCCGGTCGACCAGGTATCTGAAATCGTCCGGGCTGCCGAACCGTGCCGTGGGCGCGTAGTACGAGGAAACCTGATACCCCCATGAGCCGCCGAACGGGTGCTCGGCGACAGGCAGGAATTCCACGTGGGTGAAGCCCATGCTGGTGACGTATCCGGTCAGTTCATCGGCGAGCTCACGGTAGGACAGGCCGGGCCGCCATGAGCCGAGGTGGACTTCGTAGGCGCTCATGGGCTCGCGGTGCTGGTTGCGCGAGGACCGTGCGGCGAGCCAGCTGCCGTCACGCCAGGTGTAGTCGCTGGTGTAGATGACGGACGCGGTCGCGGGCGGGCGCTCGGACGCCTGTGCCATCGGGTCCGCCTTGACCCGCCACGCACCGTCTCGCCCGCAGATCTCGTATTTGTACCGCATGCCCTCCCTGGCTTCGGGGACGAAGAGTTCCCAGACCCCTGAGCTGCCGAGCGAGCGCATCGGGTGCTCGCGGCCATCCCAGTTGTTGAAGTCGGCGACCACGCGCACGCCGCGCGCGTTAGGCGCCCAGACGGCGAAGGCTGCGCCGGTCACCGGCCCGAATCCCGGACGCGCGTGATCATTTTTCCCGAACGGCTGCCGCTGCGTGGCGCTGGCTCCGTCCGGCGCCGCTCCGTCCGGTGCCGTTGCGTCGCGTGCCGTTGCGTCGGGTGCCGCTGCGTCGGGTGCCGCTGCGCTGGGTGCGGTTGCGCTGGGTGCGGTTGCGCTGGGTACTGTTGCGCTGCGTACTGTTGCGGCGGGTGCCGCTGCGCTGGGTGCCGGTGCGGCGGGTGCCGGTACGGCGGGTGCCGCTGCAGCGGGTGCCGCTGCGCTGGGTGCCGGTGCGCTGGGTGCGGTTGCGTCGGGTGCTGTTGCGGCGGGTGCCGGTGCGCTGGGTGCGGTTGCGTCGGGTGCTGTTGCGGCGGGTGCCGGTGCGCTGGGTGCCGGTGCGTCGGGTGCTGTTGCGGCGGGTGCCGGTGCGCTGGGTGCCGGTGCGTCGGGCGCCTGGGGCGCTGCGCGGGTCTGGCCGGGCGCATCGCCGTCCGGTGCCGGACCTGCCCAGGATAGCGTCCGCATGTGTGCGCCGAGCACCTGCCACAGCTGCTCGTGCCTCCCCTCGCGGATCAGGTACACGTCAATCTCGCCCAGCGTGGGCAGATGTCGGTACGGATCGTCGGTCAGCGTCTCCGTACCGGTCGGGTAGGCTCCGTCCCCCACGTCCGGGGTGGCGTACGAGACGGCCAGCCGGTAGTCGGGTATGTCGCCTGGCGGGAGGACCGCCTCGAAGACACCCTGACGGACATGCCGCATGGGGTATCTGCGGCCGTCGCTTGTCACGACGGTCACCGTGGTGGCAAGTGGCCGGAGCGCCCGCACGGTGATCCCGTCGGGCCCCGGGTGGGCGCCGAGGATCGAGTGCGGGTCGTGATGGTGCCCCGCGACGATGCGGTCGATCTCATCCATGCTGAACTGCGGCATGCAGGGATGGCTCCTCAGGCAGGAAGTGGGCTGCTGGCCGACCGGCCGCAACGCCGCGCGGCGGGGGTGGTCATGCGGCAGCCTCGAGCGAATCAAGCGGTATGGGCAGCCAGGACGGCCGGTGGCGAGCCTCGTACATGACCTCGTAGACGGCCTTGTCCAGCTCGAAGGCCCGCAGCACGGCCTCGTCGAGGCGCGGATCCGCGCCGCTGGCCGCGGCGTAGCCCGCGCAGAAGGCGGCGCGGTTGCGCTGCGTCCAGCCGTATGCCGCGCCACGGAGCCTGTCGGCGTGGGGGTGGCCAATGAGCAGTGCGCGCGCGGCGTAGTCGAAGGAGCGCATCATCCCCGCGACGTCGCGGAGCGGTGACGACGGCGCGCGCCGCTGCGCGAGTGGCGCGGCGGGCTCACCTTCGAAGTCGAGCACGATCCAGCCGGCTTCGTGCGCACGACCTGGCCGAGGTGGTAGTCGCCGTGGACGCGCTGTACGCGCAAGGGTTTGTCGAGCTTCGCGAAATCGTCGAATGCGGCCTGCACCAGGTCCGCGTGGCGGGCGAGCGAGGGAACCGCGCTGCGCGCGCTTTCGAGCCTCTCCCGCATCTGGGCCGCCAGTTCGGCGGCCGCGTCCGGTTCGAGCTCCGAGGTCCCGAACAGGTCCGCGAGGTCATGGTGAATCTCGGCGGTGGCGCCGCCGAGGCGCTGTGCCTCACCGGCGAAGTCGCCGCCTGCCTCCTCGGGGCGGACGCCCTCGCCTGCGTAGAGGTCCCGTACCGAGGTCTGGGCAAGTGACCAGCCATCGCTCGCCGTCCGAAGGTATTCGGACAAGATGGCGACGGTGGTCGCCGGGGCGTCCAGTTCCATGTCGATCCACCCGAACGGCTGCGCGATGTGCGCGGAGCCGATACGAGCGAGCGCGCTCGTTACCTCCAGGTCCGGGTTGGCGCCAGGCGTGAGCCTGCGGAACAGCTTGAGGATCGCCTCCTCGCCGTAGACAAGGCTCGTGTTGCTCTGCTCGCCGGTGAGCACCAGGCTCTCCAGGTTCGTGTTGATGCGCGCACCAGGAGATCTGCGGAATCTCAGCCGCCCCGTGTCCTGTCCGGCCGCGATCGCGCTCAGCAGGATCTTGGTGAGCTCGCTGTCGTGTGCGGCGTCATAGACGGCGGCTGAGCTGCCATCCGGCCGCACGCCGCGGCCGATCATCGCGTGTCTCAGCCGGTCGGGCAGCGTGGCTCGCACGCCGACGAACACCTGGTATTTGTCAATGGTGCCGTCTTGTCCGACGGCGACCACCAAGTGGCGGAGCTCCGGGTCGCCCGCGGCGATCTCGGTGTCCGCCACGACAGCGAGATCCCGGATGGCGCGACCCTTACCAGCGAACCAGCGCTGCCTGGGCAGCCAAACAGTGAGGATCTCCTCGAATCTCATGATTATGGTTTACACCATCCCAAAGCTCTCTTTCTGGGCACGGGCTGCCAGGAAAGTTCCCTGATAGGGCCACGTCAATCCTGCGTGCCCCCCACCGCGGGTCACGGCAGCTCCTCTTCTCGCGGCGGCGGAAGCTGGAACCAGTAGAAGCCGTGGCCTGGCAGGGTCAGCAGGTAGCTGAGATCACCGATAGGGGGGAACCGGACCCCGCCCATGCACTCGATCGGGGTGACCCCTTTGAACCGGCGCAGGTCGAGTTCGACGGGCTGGGGGAACCGGGACAGGTTGTTGACGCAAAGTATCCGGTCCGAGCCGTCCAGCCCGGTTCCGCTCCGCCCGTGGCCGTTCGGGTCGTATTCCCTGACGAACGCCAGCACGCTCGGGTTCGAGGAGGCGAGTTCCTCGTAGCTGCCGAGGCTGAAGACCGGGTGGCGCTTGCGGATCTCGATCATCCGCTTCGTCCAGTTGAGCAGCGAGCCGGTGTTCTTCTGCTGCGACTCGACGTTGATCGCCTGGAATCCGTAGACCGGATCCATGATCGGCGGCAGGTAGAGACGTGCCGGGTCGCAGCTGGAGAAGCCCGCGTTGCGATCCGGCGACCACTGCATCGGGGTGCGCACGCCGTCACGGTCACCGAGCCAGATGTTGTCGC
The DNA here is from genome assembly GCA_963712955.1 of uncultured Actinomycetota bacterium. Lineage (GTDB taxonomy): Bacteria > Actinomycetota > Actinomycetes > Streptosporangiales > Streptosporangiaceae > DATFVJ01. The sequence goes on from CAVQKF010000006.1 coordinate 179,202, forward strand.
CCATGCCGATCTCGTCGCCGTAGTAGAGCACCGGCGAGCCGGGCAGGGACAGCAGCAGCGCGGTGAAGAGCTCAAGCTGGTTGCGGTCGTTGTCGAGCAGCGGAGCGAGCCGGCGGCGGATGCCGATGTTCGCCTTCATGCGCGGGTCCTTCGCGTACTCGACGTACATGTAGTCCCGCTCGTCGTCGGTGACCATCTCGAGCGTGAGCTCGTCGTGATTGCGCAGGAAGATGCCCCACTGGCAATGCTCGGGTATCGCAGGAGTCTGGGCCAGGATCTCCGAGATCGGGTAGCGCTGCTCGCGCCGCACGGCCATGAAGATGCGCGGCATCAGCGGGAAGTGGAACGCCATGTGGCATTCGTCGCCGCCGCTCTCCGCGTCGCCGAAGTACTGGACCACGTCGTCCGGCCACTGGTTGGCCTCTGCGAGCAGCACCCGGTCCGGGTAGAGGCGGTCCACCTCGGTGCGGATGCGCCTCAGGTACTCGTGGGTTTCCTTGAGGTTCTCGCAGTTGGTGCCCTCGCGCTCGTACAGGTAGGGCACGGCGTCCAGCCGGAAGCCGTCGATGCCGAGATCGAGCCAGAACCGCAGCACCTCCAGCATCGCTTCCTGGACCCTCGGGTTCTCGTAGTTGAGGTCGGGCTGGTGGGAGAAGAACCTGTGCCAGTAGTACTGGCCGCGGACCTGGTCGTAGGTCCAGTTGGACTGCTCGGTATCGACGAAGATGACCCTGGCGCCTGAGTACTTGTCGTCGGTGTCCGACCAGACATAGAAATCGCCGTAGGGGCCGTCAGGATCGTTGCGTGAGGCCTGGAACCATGGATGCTGGTCGCTGGTGTGATTCATGACCAGGTCGGCGATCACCCGGATGCCGCGCTTGTGCGCCTCGTCGACCAGTTCGACGAAGTGCCCGATGTGCCCGAAGTCCGGCAATACCGTCATAAAGTCGGAGATGTCGTAACCCCCGTCCCGCAGCGGTGAGGAGTAGATTGGCAGCAGCCAGATGCAGTCGATGCCGAGCCACTCCAGGTAGTCCAGGCGCGAGGTAAGGCCCCCGAGGTCGCCTGTACCGTCTCCGTTGGAGTCGTGAAAACCGCGGACGACGACCTCGTAGAAGACGGCGCGCTTGTACCAGTGCGGATCCCGTGGCCTGTTGAACGAGAACGGATCAGGTACTGGTTCCCTGTGACCGTGCCCGAAACCGGAGCGGAACGTCCCGGGTGTGACCGGGTCAGGGTGTGTCACCACTGGCGTCTCCAGAAGTGCTGCTTGTCTGCGGCGGCGTGTGCGGATATGTGCTCTGTCCCAGGGAAACCCCGGGACATCGCTGTGCTGTGGGCAGCTCGGGGCAGCCCGCTCTCCGCCGTCGTTACGGCTGCGGCGGCCGTAGCGTGACGGAGAAAATGTGCGCTGGCGTGTTTGCCGGGTCGAGGCGGACGTAGTTGGCTCGGCCCCACAGGTACGACTCACCGGTCAGTTCGTCCGTGACGACGAGTTGCTCACCGGCGTCGCAGCCGAGCGCGTGCAGGTCAAGCCACACCGTCGCCTCGCGCGGCTGGTGCGGGTCGGTGTTCACGACGACCAGGATGGTGTCCGCTTCCTGACCCGCCGCGGTGGACCGGGCGTCCTGCCCCGTTTCCGCCACGGCGAGCCGTTTGGAGAAGCAGATGATGTCCGGCTGATCGACGTGATGAAAGCGTAGGTTACGCAATCGGTGCAGCGCGGGGTGGGCACGTCGGATCAAGTTCAGTTTTGTTATGAACGGTGAGAGGCTCTGGCCACTGCGCTCCGCGGCATCCCAGTCGCGCAGCTTGTACTGATATTTCTCCGAATCCAGGTACTCTTCGCTGCCAGGGCGTAGCGGCACGTTCTCACACAGCTCATACCCAGAGTAGATGCCCCAACTGGGTGAAAGCATCGCCGCGAGCGCGGCTCTTATCTTGAACGCGGCGGGGCCGCCATGCTGCAGGTAGGCATGCAAGATGTCAGGGGTGTTGGTGAAGAAGTTGGGCCGCATGTAGGCAGCCGCGGGCCCGGACAGCTCCTGCAGGTAGGCCTCGAGCTCGGCTGCCGCGACGCGCCACGTGTAGTAGGTGTAGGACTGGTGGAAACCGATCTTGGCGAGGGTGTGCATCGCGGCGGGCCGGGTGAAGGCCTCGGCGAGGAAGATCACGTCTGGATCGGTGGCGTGCACGTCGGCGAGCAGCCGCTCCCACAGCCGCATCGGCTTTGTGTGCGGGTTGTCGACGCGGAAGATCCGTACGCCGTGGTCCATCCAGTGCCTGACGATGCGGAGCACCTCGGCGTAACTGCCCTCCGGATCATTGTCGAAGTTGACCGGGTAGATGTCCTGGTACTTCTTGGGCGGGTTTTCCGCGTAGGCGATGGAACCGTCGGCCTTTGTCGTGAACCATTCCGGATGTTCCTTCACCCATGGATGATCGGGTGAGGTCTGCAGCGCCAGATCGAGCGCGACCTCCATGCCGAGTTCGCGGGTGCGCGCGACGAAGGCGTCGAAATCCGTCAGCGTCCCCAGATCGGGGTGGACGGCGTCGTGACCGCCCTCGGCGGACCCGATCGCCCACGGTGATCCGGGATCGCCCGGCCGGGCTTCGAGCGTGTTGTTGCGGCCCTTCCTGCCCGTGAACCCGATCGGGTGGACGGGCGGCAGGTAGACGACGTCGAAAGCCATCGCGGCAAGGGCGTCGAGCCGTCGTGCCGCCGTCCGCAGGGTTCCTGAGATCGGCTCCCTGCGGCCCATCGGGTCGATCTGCACCCCTTCGGATCTGGGGAAGAACTCATACCAGGCGCCGTAGAGCGCCCGCTCCCTGTGCACGGTGACAGGAAATTTCCTTGACCGGGTGAGATGGTCGCGCAGCGGGTAGGCGCTGATGATCGAGGTGACCTCGGCGTCGGAGGCGGCGGCGAGCCGATGCGCAGGGGGGATGCCGGGATCACGCAGCCGCTCGGCGACGGCGGCGAGTATGTCACGTCCTGGCTCGCGGACCCGCCGCGCCGCGCGATCGAAGAGCAGCGCGCCATCGGCGAGCATCAGCTCAACGTCCTGGCCGCGCGGGATCTTGATGCGGGCGTCGTGGTACCAGTGCCCGAACGGGTCCCCCCACGCTTCGACGTGGAACAGCCACGAGCCCACCGAGGTGACGGTGACCTCGGCGCCATAGCGGTCGGTCCCGGGCGTCAGCTCGCGCATACGGATGCGCGGCCCGGCACGGTCGTCAGGGTCGCGCAGGACCACGTCCGCGCCGAGCATCTCATGCCCTTCGCGGAAGACGGTCGCGGAGACCTCGAACGATTCGCCCGTGACCGCCTTCACGGGCCTTCGCCCGCAGTCGATGACGGGCTCCACGTCGAGAATGGGGATGCGTCCGATCACCCTGTCACGCTACCCATCCGGGGGGCGCTGGTGTCATCCAGGGCGGGTTCTTTTGCCCAGGTGCGGGCAAGCACGTAGCCAATCTGCCAGCCGGTTCGCAGGCGGCCACGGAACAGATTAGGGTCACTCCCCGTGAGAGCGATCCGCCGGTTCACCGTTGCGGCCGCGCTGCCGGAGCCGCTCGCCCCGCTGGGCGAGCTGATGCTGAATCTCCGGTGGTCCTGGCATGCAGAAGCGCTCGACCTGTTTGCCTCGATCGACCGTGAGGGCTGGGAGGCAGCCGGCCACGACCCGATCCGGCTGCTCGGCGAGGTGCCGCAGGAGCGGCTCGCCCGGCTGGCCGATGACAGGCGCTTCCTGCGGCGGCTCAGCGACGCCACGGATGACCTGCACGAGTACCTGCAGGGCCCGCGCTGGTATCAGGCACTCGGCAAGGATGACCCTGCGACCGCGCCGCCCGCCGCCATCGCCTACTTCTCGCCGGAGTTCGGCCTTACCGAGGCGCTGCCCCAGTACTCGGGCGGGCTCGGCATCCTGGCCGGTGATCACCTCAAGACGGCGAGCGACCTTGGAGTGCCGATCATCGGCGTGGGGCTGCTTTACCGCCACGGCTACTTCACCCAGTCGTTGTCGGCCGAGGGCTGGCAGCTGGAGCGCTACCCGGCCAGCGACCCGAACGGGCTGCCGCTGAGCCTGCTGCGCGATGACGACGGCGAGCCTGTGTGGGTCGTCGTGCCACTGCCCGGCGGTGGTGCGCCCAGCGCCCCCCACGATCCCTCCCCCCACGATCCCGCCCCCCGCGAACTCGCCGCCCAGGTGTGGTGCGCGCAGGTGGGCCGGGTGCCACTGCTGCTGCTCGACTCCTACATCGAGCAGAACGACCCCGCCTTGCGCGGGGTCACCGACCGGCTCTACGGCGGCGCCGGCGAGCACAGGCTGCGCCAGGAATTGCTGCTCGGGATGGGGGGCGTGCGCGCGGTCCGCGCCTACTGCGCGATCACCGGCCATCACCCGCCCGAGGTCTTCCACACCAATGAGGGGCACGCGGGTTTCCTTGGCCTTGAGCGCATCAGGGAGTACGCCGCGGAAGGGCTCAGTTTCGACGAGGCGGTACAGGCGTGCGCGGCCGGCACCGTTTTCACCACCCACACACCGGTGCCTGCTGGGATCGACCGCTTCCCAAATGACCTGGTGGAGCGCTACTTCTCCGGTACCTGCGCCCAGGACGGGCTGCCCGCCGACCGGGTGCTCGCGCTTGGTGCGGAGACCTACCCGGGCGGCGATCCCGACGTGTTCAACATGGCGGTCATGGGCATGCGGCTCTCCCAGCGGGTGAACGGCGTGAGCGCGCTGCACGGCAGGGTGAGCAGGGAGATGTTCGGCGGCCTGTGGCCGGGCTTCGACCCGGACGAGGTCCCCATCGGCTCGGTCACCAACGGGGTGCACGCCCACACGTGGGTCGCACGCGAGGTTCTCGATGTCGCCGAGCGCGAGATCGGCCATCATCTGGTGGCGCACGGGCGCGGCTGGGATGAGGTCGCCGCTGTCCCCGGCGAGGACATCTGGGCGATCCGCCGCAAGCTCCGCGAGCGCCTGGTGAATACCGCCAGGCAGCGGCTCCACGCGTCCTGGCGGCAGCGTGGCGCGAGCGAAGCTGAGCTCGGCTGGATCGATGACGTGCTCGACCCGGACGTGCTCACCGTCGGCTTTGCCCGCAGGGTTCCTTCTTACAAACGGCTCACGCTCATGCTGCATGATCCGGAACGGCTGACCGGGCTGCTGCTCGACGAGGAGCGGCCGATGCAGATCGTGATCGCGGGTAAGGCTCATCCCGCCGACGAGGGCGGCAAGAAGCTCATACAGCAGATGGTGCGGTTCACCGACGACCCACGGGTCCGCCACCGCATCGTTTTCCTGCCCGACTACGACATGGCACTCGGCAAGGCGCTGGTGCAGGGATGCGATGTCTGGATGAACAACCCGCTGCGCCCGCTCGAGGCGTGCGGTACCTCGGGCATGAAGGCGGCGCTCAACGGCGGGCTTAACCTGTCGATCAGGGACGGCTGGTGGGACGAGTGGTTCGACGGCGCCAACGGGTGGGAGATCCCATCCGCGGATGGCGTCGATGATCCGGACCGGCGGGACGCGCTCGAGGCGATCGGCCTGTATGAGTTGCTCGGCCAGCATGTCGCGCCGCTGTTCTACGCCAGGGACGATGACCGCCCGCCGCGGCGCTGGATCGAGATGGTCAAGCAGACACTGTCCTCGCTCGGCCCGAAAGTGCTGTCGTCGCGCATGCTTCTCGACTACGTGACGGACCTGTACGCGCCCGCCGCCCGCGCGTCCCGCGCGCTCGCGGCCCCTGGGCCTGACGGTGAGCCTTACGCGGCCGCGCGCGAGATTGCCGCCTGGAAGAAGCGGATATCGGCTGCCTGGCCAGGCGTACGGATCGAGCACGTCGAGGCGGGCACGGCGGACCTGAGGCTGGGCGCCAGGTTCACCGTGCGGGCGACCGTCGCGCTCGGCCAGGTGTCACCCGCCGACGTGACGGTCGAGCTTGTGTACGGCCGGGCCAATGAGGACGACGAGATCATCGAGCCCGCGTACGCGCCGCTCGGCACCGACGACCACGACGGCCCGGACGGCGCCGTGTTCCGCTATTCGGGCTCGGTGGAACTGGACCGGCCAGGCCCGTTCGGGTACACGGTGCGTGTGCTGCCACAGCATCCGCTGCTGGCGAGCCGCGCCGAGCTCGGCCTCGTCGCGCTGCCTGCCGCGCCGCCAGGAATGACCAACGGCGACCTGCGCTGACCGGAGTGCCATCTGCCGGAGTGCCATCTGCCGGAGTGCCATCTGAACGTGGGCGGGGACGGGCTGTCTCCGCCCGGTGCCTGCGGCTGAGGGGCGCGCGGCGTCGTGCATTCTTGACCCATGGAAGATGGAGCGAAGCAGCCGTACGCAGCGGTGGACGCGGATCGCGGTGTCCGGATCGAGGTTGAAGGCGCCGTCGCCACCATCCGGCTGGACTCGCCGCCGATGAACGCGATCACCGCGCCGATGCAGGACGAGCTTGCGGCGGCGGCGGCTGCTGTGAGCAAGGATCCAGCCGTACGGGCGGTGGTGGTCCACGGTGGCGCGAAGGTGTTCGCAGCGGGCGTCGACATCAAGGAGATGGCCGAGGCGAGCTACGCGCGGATGGCCGCGGACACGCGCCGGTTGCAGGCATCCTTCACTGCGGTCGCCAAGATCCCCAAGCCGGTGGTCGCCGCGGTGACAGGCTACGCGCTCGGCGGCGGGCTCGAGCTTGCCCTCTGCGCGGACTTCCGCGTCGCAGGGCAGAGCGCGAAACTCGGCCAGCCAGAGATCCTGCTCGGTATCATCCCTGGCGCGGGAGGGACCCAGCGGCTGCCGCGCCTGGTCGGCGCGGCCAGGGCCAAGGACATCATCTTCACCGGACGGTTCGTCGGCGCGGCAGAGGCCCTGGCCATGGGCCTTGTCGACATGGTCGTGCCGGACGATCAGGTGTACGAGGCGGCAAGGAACATGGTGGCGCGCTATGCGGCATGGCCGGCGATCGCCCTCGCCGCCGCCAAGCAGGCGATCGACGACGGCCTCGAGGTGGACCTTGACACCGGCCTGGAGATCGAGCGGCTGCACTTCGCGGCGCTGTTCGCAACCGAGGACCAGCGAACGGGAATGCGCAGCTTCATCGAGAATGGACCTGGCAAGGCCACCTTCGCGGGGCGGTGAGCCCGGGGGCGACATCCGGGCGCCTGCCCGGCGGGGTGCCTGGCAGCCACGACCGATCCGAACGGACCCATGATGACCGAGCCGGAAGCTGGACCCTCATTCGACCTGGTTGCTGCGGCGCTCCGGGCCGACACCGCCGACGTCGCCACCTACGCTCGCGTTTTTACCGAGAGCCTGGGCGACTCGCTGCCGCCTGGATGCGTCACTGTGGAGCGGGAGCGGACAATGTCGGACCGGATGCGCGGCAGGCCCGGCGAGGTGCAGCGGGTGACCGTGCGGCTCGGCGAGCAGGTCATGTCGCTCGGCATGCGCCGCGGCCAGCCCGTCGCCGAGATCTGCCATGAGGTGCGCGGCGTCGTCCTGTCCCGCCAGCAGGTGCAGCTGGACGAGTGGGCGGAGGCGCTCGCCCGGGCCCTCGTCGCCCACGCGGGTGAGAACGCGCGGGCCGCGCAGGCGCTGCGGCGGCTGGTAACGGGAAGCTGACGGAAGCTGACGGAAGCTGACGGGAACGCGGAGGAGGCACGAGCCATGGGCCGTACCACGGTGCAGGCGTACCGCAGCGCGCTCGTCACAGGCGCTTCGAGTGGCATCGGCGCCAGTTGCGCCCGGCTGCTCGCCGCGGCGGGCACCGACCTGGTCGTGGTCGCGCGCCGCGCCGGCAGGCTTGAGGAGCTGGCGGCCCGGCTCGCGGACGAGCACAAGGTGAGCGTGGAGGTGCTTGCGGCCGATCTGGGCAGGCCGGATGCGCGCGCCGCCGTGGAGGAGCGCCTCGCAGATCCCGGCAGACCCGTCGAGCTGCTCGTCAACAACGCCGGTTTCGGCGCAGCCGGATCGTTCGCCTCGCTGCCTGTGGAAAGCGCGCAGAGCCAGATCCTGCTCAACGTGCTCGCGCTGACGCGACTCGCGCATGCCGTGCTGCCGGAAATGCTCGACCGTGGCCATGGCGGCATCCTCAACGTGTCGTCGATGGCCGGCTTCGTCCTCTCGCCCGGCAGCGCCACGTACGCGGCGACGAAGGCGTTCGTCACCTCGTTCAGTGAGAGCCTGCACACCGAGGTGCGCAGCCGGGGTGTGCACGTCACCGCCTTGTGCCCCGGCTTCACCCGGACGGAGTTCCATGCCGCCAATAGTGTGGCGACCGCCGGCGTACCGGGCTTCGCCTGGCTGGAAAGCGACGACGTGGCCAGGGCGGCCTGGCCGCCGTCGCCGCGGGACGTTCGCTGTGCGTGCCAGGAACCCAGTACAAGGCGGCCGCGCAACTGACCAGAATCGCGCCACGGGCGGTGGTACGCGCCGTGATTGAGCGGTTCGGGCGGCAGTGACGCGGCGCCGCCACAGCTTCCTTCCACCAGCCTCCACCAGCCTTCGCCAGCCTTCGCCAGCCGGGGAGGTTCGTGATGGGCGTGACGATGGGGCCGACATCTCGTAGGGTACAGATGCGATGGCCATCCAGGATGCGTTGCCGGATCGGCTGGGCCCGTACCGGCTGCTCGACCGGATCGGGGAAGGCGGCATGGGTGTCGTGCACCTCGCCGCCGATTCGGAGAACCGTCTGGTCGCTATCAAGGTCCTCCGCCCTCAGATCGCCGGCGACGGGATCGCACGGCGTCGTCTCGCCCGCGAGGTGGAGACGATGCGCCGGGTGCACAGCCCGTTGGTCGCCGAGGTGATCGACGCTGACGTCACAGGCCCGGTGCCCTACATCGTCACCAGGTACGTCCGTGGCCGGACGCTTGAACAGGTGGTCGACGAGTGCGGGCCGCTGCGCGGCCCGGCGCTGCAGCGGCTTGCGTGCTGCCTTGCCCTGGCGATGTCCGAGGTGCACGCGGCCGGCGTGGTTCACAGGGATCTCAAGCCGGGCAACGTGATGATGGTCGGCGACAATCCGGTGGTGATCGATTTCGGCATCGCCGAGGTCGGCGATGCCACGCGGCTCACGCAGACAGGCATGTTCGTCGGCACGCCGGGTTACCTGGCGCCAGAGGTGATCGAGGGCAAGCCGAGCGCTCAGAGCTCGGACGTGCATTCCTGGGGTGCGACCGTCGCGTTCGCGGCGACGGGCAAGCCGCCGTACGGGACCGGCAGCTACGATGTCGTGTTCTTCCGTATCCTGCACTGCAGCCCCAACCTGGACGGAATTCCCGGAGCGCTGTACCCGCTGGTCGCGGGGGCGCTGACCCGGGAGCCCGCGCAGCGGCCGAGCGCGGCGTGGCTGGCCGCCCAGGCGGCAAGGCTCGACCTGACGGCGTCTGCGGCGAACTGGCGGGCCGCGGCCGCCACCGGTCCCGTGAACGGCGGAGCTCACGGTGCCGTGAACGGCGGAGCCGGCGGTCCCGTGTACGGCGGAGCTCACGGTGCCGTGAACGGCGGAGCCGGCGGTCCCGTGTACGGCGGAGCTCGCGGTGCCGTGGGCGGCGGAGCCGGCGGAGCCCGGCGGTCCCGTGTACGGCGGAGCTGGCGGTCCCGTGTACGGCGGAGCTCGTGGTCCCGTGTACGGCGGAGCCGGCGGTCCCGTGAACGGCGGAGCCGGCGGTGCCGTGGGCGGCGGAGTCGGCGGAGCCGGCGGGTCCCGTCAACCGCGGAGCTCCCGTGAACGGCGGAGCCGGACCAGCGCGGGCACATCGGGTGGCCGCGATCCATCTCCCGGGCGGGGGCCCGTGGGCCGGGCATGTCCCTGGCGCCGCGATGGCGCCTGCCGCGACCCCTCACCTGCCAGGCAACGGTGCCTTCGCCGCGTACGAGGCGCCTGGTGACGTCGCTGACCTGCTCCCGCCGGTGCGCTACGGGCCGCCGCAGCAGGTCGGCCGGGGGCAGCGGCAGCCGGGGCAGGAGTGGGCAGAGCCGGTGGGAAACACGGCGAACGCGGCCAGGCCAGGCCGCGCCGCCTCCCCGCCGCGCAGGCGCCGCGCGCTGGCGCTGGCGGCGCTGGTGATTGCGGTCGGGGTCAGCGTGATCCTCCCGGTCGCTGGGACGGTGGTGGTGCTCGCGGTGATGGCGCTTCTCCGTGCCGGTGACCGCGCGCACAACGGCCTCGCCCTGCGCCGCAGCGTGCGCGGGCCGCGGGCTACGGACGCGCTTGTCGTCGCGCTGTCCGCGCCGTGGACGCTGGCGCGGTCGATCCTCGTGACGGTGCTCATGGCCCCGTTCTCCCTGTTCATCGCCGCAGTCCTGGCCGTCGCGGCGATCATCGTCATGCGCGGCACGCAAGTGCAGGTCATCGGTGCCTACGCGGCGGGCGTGTTCATGGCCTTCAGCTGTCTTGGCCCCGGGTCGCCCGCGCCACGGCGCCAGCTGAACCGTGTCTTCAACGCGGTCACCCCGACACGGCTCGTGGCCACAGCGGCGACGATGGTCCTTGGCTCGCTCGCGGCCGCGCTCGTCTCCCTCGCCATGATCAAGGCGCCGGTGTACTGGCCCGTGCCAGATCCGGGCGGTCTGCTTGCGCATCTGCCCGGCGCGGGCCTTTTCCATGGCATGGTGCCGCGGCTACGGGACCTTTAGCCATGGGCTGACGAGAACTGTTCGCATACCATGACCACGAGCGGGAGCCGGCCAGTCGGCGCTGTTTGTACCCGTAGGTAACACAATCGCGCGTGCCTGGACGGCCATGCTGTCAAGGCCATCCAGACAAGCACCCGCCGGTGGGGGCACCGGTAGATTTTGGCAGGCTTAGGTGCGAGCGCACGGCCCACTGGCCGCCTTGAGCGGGTGGGAGCCGTGATCACTTCGAGTGCAGGGAGGTCGGCCACCGGCCATGAACATCGTCGTTTGCGTCAAGCAGGTCCCAGACACAGCAGCCGAGCGCACGCTGAATCCGTCCGACTCGACTTTGGACCGTGAGTCCGTCGACGGTCTCATGAACGAAATCGACGAATACGCCGTCGAGGAAGCGCTGCAGCTGACCGAGGCCCAGGGCGGCGAGGTCACCGTGCTGACCATGGGCCCGGCGAAGGCCAATGAGACAATCCGCAAGGCCCTTTCGATGGGTGCGCACAAGGCCGTGCACCTGGTGGACGACAGCCTGCACGGCAGCGACGCGGTGCAGACGTCCTACGCACTGGCCCAAGTGCTCACGAAGATCGGGTTTGACCTGGTCATCCTGGGTTCGGAATCAACAGACGCCCGGATGGGCGTCCTCGGCGCCATGCTCGCTGAACGGCTCTCTGTGGCCCAGGCGTCGCTCGCGAACAAGGTCGAGATCGACGGCACGACCGCCAGGATCCAGCGCCAGACCGACTATGGATACGACAAGGTCGAGGCGAACCTGCCCGCGGTGATCAGCGTGGTCGAGAAGATCAATGAGCCGCGTTACCCGTCCTTCAAGGGCATCATGGCCGCCAAGAAGAAGCCTGTGACCAAGCTCACCCTGGCCGAGGCGGAGATCGACCCCACGAAGGTGGGGCTCGCGGCAGCCCTGACAGAGGTGACCAGTTTCGCGGTTCGGCCGCCACGGCAGGCGGGTGCCGTCGTGAAAGACGAGGGCGACGGTGGTGCCAAGGTTGCCGCCTTCCTCGCATCGCAGAAGTTCATCTGAGCTGCGGTCATGCGAAAGCAGAACGCTCGAGGCACGCTGCGGCCCCGCGCCGCGGTGCGCCGAGGACAGAGCGCCGCGGCGCGCTGAGGAAAGAGGGACATGGCAGAGATTCTGGTACTCGCCGAGCACGTGGATGGCGAGGTCAAGAAGGTCACCTGTGAGCTGCTGACGCTGGCCAGGCGGTTCGGCGAGCCCGCCGCGGTCTGGATCGGCGCAGGAGCAGAGGCAGGCCAGCCCAGGCTGGCCGAGTATGGCGCCACGAAGGTGTACGTGGCCGCGGGCGCCGAGTACGTCGACTATGTCGTGGCCCCGAAGGCTGAGGTGCTCGCCCATCTCGTCGCGGAGAAGTCTCCGGCGGCGGTAATAGTGGTGGCCTCACCGGAGGGCAAGGAACTCGCCGGGCGGCTCGCGGTCAAGACCGGTTCCGGTGTGCTCACCGATGTGGTCGGCCTCGGCGACGGCCTGGTGGCCGAGCAGTCGATCTTCGGCGGCGCGGTCGTTGTGCAGTCCCGTGTGCGCACGGGCGTCCCGGTGCTCGCCGTGCGGCCGAATTCCACCGCCCCAGAGGCCGCACCGGCCGCGGCGACAGTGGAGGCGGTCACTGTCGCGGTATCAGAGAGCGCCAAGGCCGCGCGGATCACTGAGCGGGTCGTGGCGCAGCGAGGTGAGCGCCCGGATCTGACCGAGGCCGCGATCGTGGTTTCCGGGGGCCGCGGTGTCGGCGGTGCGGAGAACTTCGCACTGATCGAGAAGCTTGCCGACTCTCTCGGCGCCGCTGTGGGCGCCTCAAGGGCCGCGACCGACGCGGGCTGGTACCCGCTTCAGTTCCAGGTCGGCCAGACGGGCAAGACGGTGTCGCCGCAGCTGTACATGGCTGTTGGGATTTCCGGTGCGATCCAGCACCGGGCGGGCATGCAGACGTCGAAGACGATCATCGCGGTCAACAAGGACCCAGAGGCGCCGATCTTCGAACTCGTTGACTTCGGCTTGGTCGGTGATCTGTTCACGGTCGTGCCTCAACTCGTCGAGGAGATCGAGAAGCGGAAGTAGAACTAATCGCCACGCATCGGGCGCTGGCCGGGAGAAAACCCCGGATCCACAGCTAGGCTGAGGCAGTCATGGGGTACGTCGACATTCCGCCAGACGGCGATCCAGGGTCAGCGCCCGGTGTCGTCGCGTATCTCGACCACGCGGCCACGACGCCGATGGCGCCAGCGGCGCTCGCGAGCATGACAGGCGAGCTTGCACGGCTTGGTAACCCGTCGTCGCTGCACAACGCGGGCCGCCGGGCACGCCGGGTGGTCGAGGAATCCAGGGAGCAGATCGCGGCGGCGCTTGGCGCGAGGCCGAGCGAAGTGATCTTCACGAGCGGCGGAACCGAAGCAGACAACCTCGCGGTCAAGGGTCTGTATTGGGCGCGGCGTGCGTGGCCGGACCGGCGCCGTCGGCGGGTGCTCGCGAGCTCGGTCGAACATCACGCCGTGCTCGATTCTGTCGGTTGGCTCGCCGGCCATGAGGGAGCGGACGCCTGCTGGCTCGAGGTCGACGCCAAGGGCCGGGTCCAGCCAGATGTCCTTCGCGCGGCGATAGAGCGCGATCCGGACAGCGTCGCCCTGGTGAGCGTCATGTATGCGAACAACGAGGTTGGCACCGTGCAGCCGGTGGCGCAGCTCGCGTCCATCTGCCACGAGTACGGGATCTTGTTTCATACCGACGCGGTCCAGGCGGTGGGCCAGTTGCCGGTTGACTTCGCCGCCTGCGGAGCGGACGCGCTCACGGTCACCGGGCACAAGATCGGCGGTCCGGTCGGTGTCGGCGCGCTGCTGCTCGCCCGCGGCGTCGAGCCGGTTCCCGTGATGCACGGCGGCGGCCAGGAACGCGATGTCCGGTCGGGCACCCTGGACACCGCGGGCATCGCCGGCTTCGCGACGGCGGTCCAGCTGGCGGTGGAGGGCGGCGCCGAGTACGCGAAGTACGTCACGGGGCTCAGGGACGACTTGATCAGGCAGGTCCGTGCCGCCGTGCCCGACGCGATACTGAACGGCGACGACTCCGGGCCTGGCCGGCTGCCAGGTAACGCGCATTTCTCCTTCCCCGGCTGCGAGGGCGACGCGCTGCTGATGCTGCTCGATGCGAAGGGGATCGCCTGCTCGACCGGGTCGGCGTGCACCGCGGGCGTGGCGCAGCCGAGCCACGTGCTGCTCGCGATGGGCGCCGGCATGTCCCGCGCCCGCGGGTCGCTGCGGTTCAGTCTCGGGCACACCTCAGTTCAGAAGGACGTCGACGCCGTCGGAGCCGTGATCGGCGAGGCCGCCGAACGTGCCTGCCGCGCCGCCGCGCCCCGATGACACCGCGGCCCATTGTTCTGCCGACTCCCGACGCAGTTCAGTGAGTTGCCCCACGTGTGACACTGCGCGGGCGAGCGGTGGGGTGGCAGGCGTAGGGGGTGAATCCTTTCCCGCTCGGGCTGTCGGTCGATCCAAGCGGGAACCCTCCCCGTGGGTGCGGGTGTGACCCTTCCGCGGGGGCGGCGGCGCCGGCGAGCGGCACCCGGGTGCGGCAGGTGTTCACCTCGGCTGCGGCCGGACGGGGCGGCGGGTGCGGATCCGGCGTTACCCTCTGGTGTGATGAAGCGCATGCGTGTACTCGCCGCGATGTCGGGCGGGGTCGACTCTGCCGTCGCCGCCGCGCGGGCCGCCGATGCAGGCCACGACGTGACCGGCGTGCATCTGGCCCTTTCGGCCAACCCATCGTCCTACCGGACCGGCGCGCGCGGTTGCTGCACGCTGGAGGATGCGAGGGACGCGCGCCGCGCCGCGGACGTGATTGGCATCCCGTTCTACGTCTGGGACATGGCGGAGCGCTTCGACCGGGACGTGGTGCAGGACTTCGTCGCCGAGTACGCGGCGGGCCGCACCCCGAACCCCTGCCTGCGCTGCAACGAGAAGATCAAGTTCGCTGCCGTGCTCGACCGGGCACGGGCCCTCGGTTTCGACGCGGTCTGTACCGGCCATCACGCCCGGCTGGACGGGGGAGTACTGCGGCGCAGCCCCGACCCTGGCAAGGATCAGTCGTACGTGCTCGCCGTGCTGACCCGCGATCAGCTTGCGCACGCGATGTTCCCGCTCGGAGACACCACGAAGGCGCGTGTGCGGGCGGAGGCGGCGGAGCGCGGGCTCGCGGTGGCGGACAAGCCGGACAGTCATGACGTCTGCTTCATCCCCGACGGCGGCACCCGCGCGTTCCTTGCGAAGCACCTCGGGTCCGCGCCTGGGCAGATAGTGGACACCGGCGGGCAGGTCGTCGGCAGCCACGACGGCGCTTATGGGTTCACGGTGGGCCAGCGTAAGGGGCTGCGCATCAGCCAGCCAGCGGCCGGCGGCAGGCCGCGTTACGTGCTCGGCATCGAGCCGGTGTCGAGGAAGGTGACAGTCGGCCCCGCGGAGGCGCTCGACGTGCGTGAGATCGCCGCGGAGCGGCCCGTGTGGACGGGCTGCCCGCCGCTCACGCAGTCACGCGACTGCCTGGTCCAGCTGCGCGCGCACGGCGAGGTGCACCCGTGCACCGCCGCGCCTAATGGCGCGCTGCTGCGGATCGGGCTGCGTTCACCCGCCCGCGGGGTGGCGAAGGGCCAGGCCGCCGTCCTGTACGACGGCGACATCGTGCTCGGGTCCGCGACGATCGCGGCGGCCGCATAGCACGCAGGCAAACTTGCTCCTTGGCGCCCGCGCCCCCGCCTCACCCGCGCCACACCCGGAGCACCATCAATGTGGCCTTGCTGTCCATGTGCCCACAAGCGAAGCGCGGCACAGCACGTTGAGCACCGAACGCTTGCGACAGCAACGCCACAATCCACGAGATTGCGGCACGTCCTGCAGGCCGCCCGGGCGACGGAGAAGACCAACGGCGCCGTCGCGCCGCCGGGCGCGGGAGAGTCACGCGGTGAATGTCAGGGCGACCTCCTAAGCTCGGCGGTGTGACTGATCAGCAGAATGCGGCGTTCCCCTGGCCGCCTGCCAGCGCCACAGGCGTGGGCTCGATGCCAGGCACGGATCCAGCCGAGGCACTCCGCATCGTTCTTGGCGAGCTGCCTGACCTTCCCTTCCTGCCTGAGCTGCCTGCCCGCGGCCCGGGCGCCGACCTGACCGGCCGGACTGCCGCGCTCCTTGTCGCCATGCCGGTGGAGACCACGCCGTCTGGCTGGCGCTTGACGGCCAGAGAAGGCAGGGATCTGCGCCGCGCCCGCGGATTCCTGGCCCATGACCTGGACGCGCTCGAAGAGACCGCGGCCGGCTACCAGGGGCCGTTCAAGATCCAGCTGTGCGGCCCGTGGACACTCGCCGCCACCGTGGAGCTCGCCAGCCATAACCCCGCCCTCGCCGACCCTGGCGCGGCACGCGACCTGGTCAGCTCGCTGGCGCACGGTGTCGCGGCGCACGTCGCCGAGATCGCCAAACGGCTGCCAGGTGCGCGCATCGTCCTCCAGCTCGACGAGCCCG
Source organism: uncultured Actinomycetota bacterium (assembly GCA_963712955.1). Lineage (GTDB taxonomy): Bacteria > Actinomycetota > Actinomycetes > Streptosporangiales > Streptosporangiaceae > DATFVJ01. The sequence continues at coordinate 195,380 of CAVQKF010000006.1, forward strand.
CGCTGCCTGCGGTGATCGCAGGGGCCGTGCCGACCGCCAGTGGGCTCGGCAGGCTGCCACCCCTTGACACGTCGGCCGCGCAGGAGGGGATCCGTGGCGTGATCGACGCCGCGGCGGAGCCGTTCGGGATAGTGCATTGCTGCGCACCAGGCGTGCCGCTCCTGCTGATTGGAGGGGCAGGTGCGCGGGGCGTGTCCTTCGACCTCAGCCTGCTGCGGCGGGATGGGGAGGACGCGGTCGCAGAACTGGCCGAGGCGGGTCTAGGCCTGCTGGCCGGGGTGCTGCCCGCCGTGCCAGGCGGTCAGGCGAGCGCGGGTGAGATTGATCCACAACGGCGGCGCGAGCGTGGCGCGGTCACGCCCGGTGACGCGGTCGGCGGGAATGCCAACCTTGGCTCGGTGCACGCGGTGGTCGCCAGCGTCGCGGGGCTGTGGCGGCGGCTCGGCCTGCCGGCCCAGTGGTGCGCGGAGCGCGTGGTGCTCACGCCGGCCTGCGGGCTCGCAGGTGCGCCGCCCGAGTACGCGCGGGATGCCCTCGCGCGCTGCCGCGATGCCGCCCGCGCGCTGCGTGATGAGCTCGAGAGCTGATAGGAGGGACCAAACCGATGAGCAGCGATGTGGCTGGCGTGCCCGAGGTACCCGACGTTCCTGACGTCCCCCAGGCGCCAGGTGTGCCCGACGTGCCCGAGGCGCCGGACGTGCCCCAGGCGCCAGGTGTGCCCGACGTGCCCGAGATGCCGGACGTGCCTGACGTGCCCGAGGCGCCGGACGTGCCCGACGTGCCCGAGGCGCCGGACGTGCCTGACGTGCCCGAGGCGCCGCCGTCCGCGCGAGAGCGTCACGCCGAGCTGTCTCAGGAGATCGACGAGCACAACTACCGCTACAACGTGCTCGACGCGCCGATCATCTCGGACGCCGACTACGACAGGCTCATGGTCGAGTTGCGCGAGCTCGAGGATCGTTATCCCGGCCTGCGCACGCCCGACTCACCCACCCAGAAGGTCGGTGCGAAGATCAGCACCGAGTTCACGCCCGTTGAGCACCTGGAGCGTCTGCAAAGCCTGGACAACGCGTTCTCCGACGAGGAGCTTGCCGCGTGGGCGGCGCGTGTGGCGCGATCCGTTGGTGGCGCGGCCAGCAGTGATGACGCGGCCAGTGCGGTCGAGTACCTTTGCGAGCTCAAGATCGACGGGCTTGCGGTGGCGCTTGTCTACGAGCGGGGGCGGCTGGTGCGCGGCGCGACACGCGGTGACGGGCGCACCGGTGAGGACGTCACGCCGAACATAAGGACGATCGGGGACGTGCCCATGCGGCTGACCGGAGACGGCGTCCCCGACCTGCTGGAGGTGCGTGGCGAGGTGTACCTGCCCGTGCGGGCGTTCGAGGAACTGAACGAGCGCTTGCTGGCCGAGGGGAAGGCACCGTTCGCCAACCCGCGCAACTCCGCGGCCGGTTCGCTGCGGCAGAAGGATCCGCGGGTGACCGCGAGCCGCCCGCTCGGCATGATCGTGCACGGTATCGGGGCACGCGACGGTTTCGAGCCGGTCAGCCAGGCACACGCGTACGAGCGCCTGGCGGCCTGGGGCCTGCCGGTCAGTGACAGGTACCGGGTGGTGACCGACCTCGCCAGGGTACGGGAGTACATCGCCTTCTACGGCGAGCACAGGCACAGCGCGCCGTACGAGATCGACGGCGTCGTGGTCAAGGTCGATCAGGTGGCGCTGCAGCGCAGGCTCGGCTCGACGAGCCGGGCGCCTCGGTGGGCGATCGCCTACAAGTACCCGCCGGAGGAGGTCAACACCAAGCTCCTTGATATCAGGGTGAACGTCGGCCGCACCGGGCGGATCACGCCGTACGCGGTGATGGAGCCGGTCAAGGTGAGCGGCTCCACGGTGGCGCAGGCCACCCTGCACAACGAGGACGAGGTCCGGCGCAAGGGGGTGCTGATCGGCGACACCGTCGTGCTGCGTAAGGCAGGAGATGTGATCCCAGAGGTCGTCGGGCCGGTCGCGGAACTGCGGGACGGCTCGGAGCGGGAGTTTGTGTTCCCACGGGAGTGCCCGGCGTGCGGGACGCCGCTTGACCGCGACGAGGGCGAGGTCGACTGGCGCTGCCCGAACGCACGGTCCTGCCCCGCACAGCTCCGTGAGCGCCTCTTCTACCTGGCAGGCCGCGGCGCCTTCGATATCGAGGTACTCGGCTACGAGGCGGACGCGGCGCTGCTCGACTCGGGGCTGATCAGCGATGAGGGTGATCTGTTCACGCTGTCAGAAGTGGCGCTGCGGAGCGGCCGGTTCTTCGTGAACCAGCAGGGAGAGCTCACGGTCAACGCGAACAAGCTGCTGCGCAACCTGGACGACGCGAAACAGCGGCCGCTATGGCGCGTGCTCGTCGCTCTTTCCATCAGGCACGTGGGACCGACCGCCGCGCAGGCGCTCGCGCGGGAGTTCGGCTCACTCGATGCGATCGCCGCCGCGCCGGAGGAGGCTCTCGCGGCGGCCGAGGGGGTTGGGCCGGTAATCGCCGGTTCGGTCGTGGAGTGGTTCCGGGTGGACTGGCACCGGGCGATCGTGGAGAAGTGGCGTGCCGCAGGGGTACGGATGGCCGAGGAGGCGGCACGCGGGCCGCGCCCGCTGGCCGGGCTCACCTTGGTCATCACCGGGTCGCTCGATGCATTCAGCCGGGATTCCGCGACCGAGGCGGTCCAGGAGCGTGGCGGCAAGGTAACTGGTTCCGTGTCGAAGAAAACCGACTTCGTCGTGGTTGGGGACAACCCAGGCTCGAAACACGACAAAGCCGTGCAATTGGGCGTTCCGGTGCTCGCGGAAGCAGGTTTCCGCGAACTTCTTGCCCATGGCCCGGAGGCGGCGAGGGCCGCGGCCGCCTCCGCTGACGCTGGCACAGCGGGCGTCGGTACGGCGGGCGCGGGTACGGCGGGCGTGGGCACAGCCGGTGGGTCAGCCGGTTCGGGCAGCGGCGGGCCGGCAGATCGGGGCAGCGGCAGGCCGGTTCGGGCAGCGGCAGGCCGGTTCGGGCAGCGGCGGGCCGATCGGGGCAGCGGCGGGCAGGCCGGTTCGGGCAGCGGCGGGCCGATCGGGGCAGCGGCGGGCCGGCCGGTACAGGATCGGGCGGCAGCGAATCGGAATAGTAACGGCGACGTTGTAACGGAAAGTACGCAATCGGCTCCGGGAAGTGGTATTTTCGCCATAGTTACCTCAGGGCAGCTATGACGAGGGGGCGCCGTATCGGCAGCCGGCGGCGTGCACGTTTGGCGGTCAAAGCCCACGGGTGGGGACATGATGTTGGAAGCCAGCGATACCCGGGATAACGGGCCGCGGCCAGGTTCGCCGTTGTGGCTCTACCTGACCGCCATCACAGTCGCCGGCATGGTTGTGCTCGCGCGGGCGCTGGTCAGCCTTCAGCCGGCCGACCTGCGGGTGCTTGCCGGCAGCCCACTGTGGTGGATGCTCGCGTTACTGGTCGTGTGCGGCGAGCTTCGGCCGATCATCACCCCGGGGAAGACGGTCGCGGACGCGGCGGCCACATCGATCACGTTCAGCTTCGCCGCCCTGATCTACTGGGGACTGCCTGCCGCCGCCGTCCTCCAGGGCGCCGCAACGGTGATCGCGGGAATCGCCGCGCGCCACGCGCCCTACCGCAACGCGTTCAACGCAGCGCAGTACACGCTCAGTCTTGGCGGGGCCGCGGCGGTGCTTACGGCCACCGGGGTGCACGCCGGCCCGGCCAGCCCGTGGGTGCCCACAGGCCGCCACGTGGCCGAGGTCGCCATGGCGGCGGCCGTGTTCTTCGTGTGCAACTTCGTCCTGGTCGCGGTCGCCATCGCACTGCATACCCGCGCCCCCCTCATCCGCACGATCCGCGCCGATCTGCCCTACCAGGTGCTGGTGAATGTCGCGCTGCTGTCGGTCGCGCCCCTGGTCGTCGTGGTGATGAACAGGTCGGCCGCGCTCGTCCCGCTGTTTTTGGTGCCTTTGATCGCGGTCTATACGAACGCGGCGATGTCGGTGAACCGCGCGCACCAGGCGATGCACGACGAGCTCACAGGCCTGCCGAACCGTAAGTTCCTTGTGCTGCGCACCGAGAAGGCGCTTACCGAGGCGGCAGCGGCCATGCCTGGTCGCCACGTCGGCCTGCTGCTGCTCGACCTGGACCGCTTCAAGGAGGTCAACGACACGCTCGGGCATCCGGTCGGTGACCGGCTGCTCAGCGTTGTGGCGCAAAGGCTCGTGCGCAGCGTGCGGCCAGGCGACGCGGTGGCCAGGCTGGGTGGCGACGAGTTCGCAGTGCTGCTGCCCGCCGTGCGTGACGTTGCCACGGCCCGTGAGGTCGGTGCGCGGCTGCGTGCGGCACTCGCCGAGCCGATCCGGATCGACACCATGAACCTGGACATCGAGGCCAGCGTGGGCATCGCGCTCTATCCCGATCACGCGCCTGATTTCGAATTGCTCCTGCAGCGCGCCGATGTGGCGATGTACCTGGCGAAGGAGCGCCGCAGCGGGGTCGAGGCCTATGTGGCCGACCAGGATCGTAACTCGCCCGCCAGGCTGAGCCTGATAGGCGAGTTGCGCCGCGCCGTGAACGAGGGCCAGCTTGAGCTGTGCTTCCAGCCGAAGATAGCGCTTGCCGACGCCCAGCCGGTGGGCATGGAGGCCCTCGTCAGATGGCGGCATCCGGACCGGGGCATGTTGGCGCCTGAGGAGTTCATCCCGCTGGCCGAGCAATCCCACCTGAAGCGTGGTCTGACCCGCTACGTCATGGAAACCGCGCTCGACCAGGCCGCCCGTTGGTGGCGGTTGGGCCTCCAGGTGCAGGTGGCGGTGAACGTATCGGCGGGCGATCTGTTCGACCCGGCGCTCGCCATCCTTATCGCCGCTGGCCTGCGGCGGCACTCGATCCCGCCGTCCGCACTGCTCCTGGAGATCACCGAACGGGTCCTGATGAGCGAGCCCGCCCACGCCGCCCGATGTGTGGACACGCTGGCCAGGATGGGAATCCCGCTCAGCCTTGACGACTTCGGCACCGGCTACTCGTCGCTGGTCCGGCTCAAACGGCTGCCGGTGTGTGAGATTAAGATCGACTCCTCGTTCATCAAACGGATGCCGCACAGCCCCGATGACGAGGTCATCGTCCAGTCCCTGATTGATCTGGTGCGCGCGCTCGCGATCCGTTCGGTCGCCGAGGGCGTCGAGACGGCGGAGGTAGCCGCGGCTCTCCGCGACATGGGCTGCGACGCCGCCCAGGGCTATTTTGTCAGCGGGCCCATGGACCCGGCATCCGCTACCGCGTGGCTGACGGAACGCGTATCGGTTCCCCGGGGCCCGGGGGTGCGTTCAGTTGCGGCCGAAGGCGCTGGCGCTCCGCCGCGCCCGAGCACGGCCGGCCGGGCAGCGCCAGCAGGGCCGGCCGTGCTGGCAGGATCGGCTGGGCGGGCCGTGCCCGGCAGCTTCGGCTGGGGCCGCCGTCCCGGCCGTGTCGGCCGTGTCGGCTGGGGCCGCCGTGTCGGCTGGGTCGGCTGGGGCCGCCATGTCGGCCATGTCGGCCTTCGCGGCCGTGTCGGCCGTGCCGGCAGCTTCGGCTGGGGCCGCCGTGTCGCCCGTGTCGCCCGTGTCGCCCGTGTCGCTCGTTTCGCCCGTGTCGCTCGTTTCGCCCGTGTCGGACGTGTCGGACGTGTCGGCAGGGTCGGCCGTGTCGGCCGTGTCGGCGGTCGGCAGGATCGGCTGGGGCCGCCGTCCCGGCCGTGTCGCCCGTGTCGGCAGGCCCCGCCGTGTCGCCCGTGTCGGCAGGCCCCGCCGTGTCGGCCGTGTGGGACGTGTCGGCCGTGTCGGCAGCTTCGGCTGGGGCCGCCGTGTCGGCCGTGTCGGCCGTGCGGGCTGGGTCGGCTGGGGCCGCCGTGTCGGCTGTGTCGGCAGGGTCGGCCGTGCTGGGCGCGCGTTCGCCTGCCTCGCCCGGGCCGCCAGAGGCCGGCCTGCAGCCTTACCAGCCGGCCGCAGGGTCGGCCGCGCTGATGACGAAGCCAGGCCCGCGCGGCTGCGGGAGCGGGCATGAGTAGCCGCTGATTACCTGGGATGGTGCCGCATGGCTCGCGGCCGTGGACGGCAGCCGCTGGATGGTCGAGTCCAGCTATGCCGACGGCCTGTTCCCGCGTGCGACGAACGTGGCGGCATGGCGTGACGCGGGTTGCGCTTAACTTCCCCTCCGAAAACGTCGTCTGAATCGGGCATTCCGGGCGCCACAACGACGGTTTCGGAGGGGAAGTTGAGAAAGGGGCAGGAGAGGGAGTGCGGCAACCTTGGGCTGGGACAACCCGCCGGTCCCGTGGGATGAGTTCGAGCGGCGTCTGTCCTGGCGCGCCCGCCCGGCTGGTGCGCGCCGAGCGCACCGGATCTGGCCACGGCGCGGTCATCGCGGCGAGCGGGCTCCCTGCTGCTGAGCGAAGTCCTTGCTGCGGATAGCGGCCAGGGACACCGCGCCCGACACCAGCGCGATGATTGCCGCAACCAGCAGGATGTCGTTCAGGCCCGTGGTGAAGGCTGCCCGGGTGATCATTCCCACCGCCTGCCTGGCTTGCTCGGGTAGCTTGCCGATCACGTGCCCGACCTCCCCGGACTGCACCGCGGTGGCGATCTGCGGGCCCCTGCGGGACAGCCCGGGCACCGCGGCCACCCGGGTCAGCACCTCGTCGGTCACCGTCTTCGAGAACAGCGTCCCCAGCAAGGCGATACCGGTTGCGATCCCGACCTGGCGGAAGGTGGAGTTGATGCCCGAGGCCATGCCGGCCCGCTGCGGCGGAACGACGCCGACAGCCGTGGACGCCAGCGGCGGGTTCACCAGGCCGATGCCCATGCCGCCCACGATCATCCCCGGGATGAGATGGGTCCAGGACGAGCCAGCGTCCAGCCCGCGCATCAGCAGGAGCCCCGCGCCGACCATGAACAGGCCAGGCCCGATGAGCAGCCGGACCGGTACCCGCGAGGACAGCCTCCCCGCCACAACAGAGGTCACCAGGATGCCGCCGGAGAGCAGCATCAGCCGCACGCCGGTGGCCAGCGGCGAGTAGCCCAGAATGTCCTGCAGGTACAGCACGAGGTACAGCAGCATCCCGAAGATCGAGGCGCTGAGTCCGAACGCCGCCACCGAGCCGCCGCTGAAGGTCGGCAGCATGAACAGCTTCAGGTCGAACATCGGGTGCGCGATGCGCCGCTCCACCATGACGAAGGCAACAAGCAGCACGGCCGCCGCGGCGAAGCAGCCCAGCACAAGACCGTCGGTGAAGGACCGCTGATTCGACTCGATCAGCCCGTATACCAAACTCGACAGCGCCACCGTGAACAACGCGAAGCCTGCCCAGTCGGGCCGGCTGGCGTGCGGCGCCCGCGACTCTGCCACCTTTGTCATCGTGATAACGACCGCCACGATGCCGAGCGGCACGTTCACGAAGAAGATCCACCGCCAGGACAGGCCGGAGGTCAGCACGCCGCCGAGCAGCGGGCCGATAGCCACGGCCAGGCCGGTCACAGCGCCCCAGACGCCGAACGCGGTGCCGCGGTCCCTGCCGCGGAAGGCGTCGGCCAGCAAGGCCAGCGATACCGCGAACATGATCGCCCCGCCGACTCCCTGCAAGGCGCGAGATAGCTGGAGCATCAGCGTGCTGACGGCAAAGCCGCACAGCACCGACGCGCAGGTGAACACGACCAGGCCGATCAGGTACAGCAGCCGGCGGCCGTACATGTCCGCGAGGCTGCCCGCGGTCAGCAGGAACGCCGCCAGGGTCAGCGCGTAAGCGTCAACGACCCACTGCAGGTCGGAGAAACTCGAGTGCAGCGCCCGCTGGATGTCCGGCAGGGCGACGTTCACGATCGTGATATCCAGCAGAAGCATGAACGTGCCGAGGCACACCGCGACCAGCGCCCACCACTTGTTTCCGCGCTGGCCAGGATCCTCGCCGCCATCCCTGGCGTGCTGGTCGCGGCGCTGACCCTGCCCGGACAGATCAGCGTGGGCTTCGGTCACGAAGGCTCCCGATGGCTTGGGGACAGATTCACGCGCGGCAGCCCATGGCGGGCGTATTTGCCGGCCCAGTGATCACCCGCCCGGAAGACCAGGCGCAGGCCAAGGGCCTCGGTGGAGCACAACACCGGCCTGCCATGTCCGCCACGCAGATCGTCGCGTTCTCACCCCTGATCACCCACGCAGTATCCCTCGATCCATCTCCGGTGACCAATCTGCGCCTCATCCCGCCGGTTCGTGACGATGCAGCGGAATGTCAGAGGCAGGCCAGAAGGAGCCTGGAGCCCGGGCTCAGCAAGGGCAGCCACCATTGAGAGCGGAGCCGCCACGCTGGCGGCGCCGCAGAAAGGGGCCGCAGAAAGGGGCCGCGGGATGGGGAAGCGCTTAGCCCGGGACGGGGATGAGGCGGGGCCGTCCGGCGACGGGCCGGTACAGGAACCCCGCGGCCTCCCGGTCAGGCCAGACAGGCGCCGGTTCCTGGCACTCGCCGCTACGGCACTTGCCGTCACCCTGGTCGCGGCGCTGGGATCAGTCTGGGCAACCGGGACCCACGAAACCACGTCGAACACGACGACGACCGCTGCACTGAGCACCTCGGCCGTCGCCGCCAAGGTCGACCCGGGCCTGGTCGACGTCAACTCCACGCTTGGCTATCAGCGCGCCATCGCATCAGGAACCGGCATCGCGCTGACCTCATCGGGCGAGGTGCTGACCAACAACCACGTGATCAAGGGCGCCACTGCCATCAGCGTCACCGACGTGGGCAACGGGCGCACCTACAAGGCGACGGCGGTCGGCTACGACGAGACCCACGACATCGCGGTGCTGCGGCTGCAGGGGGCACCAGGGCTCACCACCGCTGCCCTCGGCGACTCGTCGAAGGTCACAGTCGCAGAGAAGGTCGTCGCCATCGGCAACGCCGGCGGCAAGGGGGGCACCCCATCGGTCGCGACCGGAACGATCACGTCCCTGGGCGCCTCGGTCACCGCAACCGACGAATCTGCCGGCGTCTCCGAACAGTTGACGGGGCTCATCCGGACCAACGCGGACGTCCAGCCAGGCGACTCCGGCGGGCCGCTCGTCAACGCCGCCGGCCAGGTGATAGGCGTCGACACCGCAGCGTCATCGGGGTTTCATTTCCAGGCAGGGTCAGCGACGGAGCCGTCAGAGGGATTCGCGATTCCGCTGAACCAGGCATCCGCCATCGCCAGGCAGATCGAAGCGGGTAAATCGTCGGCCTCCGTGCACATCGGCGCCACCGGCTTCCTCGGTGTCGCGCTCCTGACCTCGGGCACCGCCCCGGGGGCCGGTGGCCCCGGTAGCGCGGCCACGGCGGGGGCGACGGTCACCGGGGTCGAACCGGGATCACCCGCCATGGCCGCGGGCCTCAAGGCCGGTGACGTGATCGAGTCCATCGGCGGCCATGTCGTGGCCTCACCCTCGGCGGTCCCCGCCGCGATCGAGGCCTACCACCCCGGCGACAAGATCAGTATCGGCTGGCTGGACCAGTCCGGTCAGCGGCATACCGCGACGGTCGTGCTCGCCACCGGCCCGGCCGGCTGAACCCGGGGGCCCGTACGGCGGGGCCCGTACGGCATGGTGCGACGGCGCGCGGCAGCCGTACGGGATCTGGCTGGGATTTCCCGTACGGGGGCAGGTGCTGCGCCGGGGGAGCGACCGGGGCGGTTGACGTTTCGCCGGCCCGCGGCGGCGCCCCTAAGATTGAGCCCATGCCTATTTCCCGTGATGAGGCGGCCCATCTCGCCAGCCTGTCGCGGCTCGCGCTTGATGATGCCGAACTCGAACATCTCACCGCGCAGCTCGATGTGATCATTTCGGCCGTGGCCCGGGTACAGGAGGTCACAGCGGACGACATCCCCCCGACCTCGCACGCGGTGCCCATGACCAACGTGATGCGCGGCGACGAGATCGTGCCGCCGCTCACAGCTGCGGAGGCGCTTGCGCAGGCACCCGCGGTGGAGCAGCAGCGTTTCCGGGTCCCGCGGATCCTCGAGGAAGACTGACCATGGACGCTGAGCTGACGCGGATGACGGCCGCCGGCATCGCCGGCCTGATCGCCTCGGGCGAGGTTTCCGCGGTGGAGGTCGCGCAGGCCCACCTGGACCGGGTGGCGCTCACCGATGACAGGGTGCATGCGTTCCTGCACGTGGGCGCGGAGGGGGCACTCGAGGCGGCCCGCGCGGTCGACGCGCGGCGTGCCGCCGGGCAGCCCCTCGGGCCGCTCGCTGGCGTGCCGCTTGCCCTGAAGGACGTGTTCACCACCAGGGACATGCCGACGACGTGCGGGTCGCGGATTCTCGGCGGCTGGCGGCCGCCCTACGACGCGACCGTCACCACGCGGCTGCGCCAGGCGGGCGTCGTCATCCTCGGCAAGACGAACATGGACGAGTTCGCGATGGGGTCGTCCACAGAGAACTCCGCCTTCGGGCCATCCCGCAACCCATGGGACCTGAACCGGGTTCCCGGCGGCTCGTCGGGCGGCTCGGCGGCCGCGGTCGCGGCCTCGCAGGTACCGCTTGGCATCGGCACAGACACGGGAGGCTCGATCCGCCAGCCGGCCGCCGTCTGTGGCATCGTCGGGGTGAAGCCGACGTATGGTGGCTCGTCGCGGTACGGCCTCGTCGCCTTCGCCTCATCGCTCGACAGCCCGGGGCCGCTGGCGCGGACGGTGCTCGACGCCGCTCTCCTTCATGAGGTCATCTCCGGGCATGACCCGTGTGATTCCACCTCGATCAACGCACCGGTTCCGCCGGTGGTGGCGGCGGCGAAGCACCCGGACGTGAGCGGCATGAGGGTGGGCGTGGTCACAGAACTCCGCGGTGACGGCTATCAGCCGGGTGTGCTCGCCAGGTTCCAGGAGGCGGTCGACCTGCTCGAGTCGGCCGGCGCCAAGATCATCGAGGTGTCATGCCCCCATTTCAGGTACGCCCTGCCGGCCTACTATCTGATCGCGCCGAGCGAGTGCTCGTCCAACCTGGCTCGTTTCGACGGCATGCGGTACGGGATACGGGTGGGCGATGACGGGACCCGCAGCGCGGAGGAGGTGATGTCGCTCACCCGCGCGGCTGGATTCGGTGCGGAGGTGAAGCGACGGATCATGCTGGGCACCTACGCACTGTCGAGCGGTTACTACGACGCCTACTACGGCAAGGCCCAACAGGTCCGCACCCTCATCACGCGGGACTTCGACACTGCATTCGGTCACGTGGACGTGCTCGTGTCGCCCGCCACACCGACGACCGCGTTCCCGATCGGCGAGCGGGCCGACGATCCGATGGCGATGTACCTGGCCGACCTGTGCACGATCCCGTCCAACCTCGCCGGGAACGCCGCGCTGTCGGTGCCGTGCGGGCTCGCGGACTCCGATGGGCTGCCGGTCGGGTTGCAGATCATGGCGCCGGTGCTCGCCGATGACCGGATGTACCGCGTTGCCGCCGCGGCGGAAGCCGCATTCTCCGCGCGCTGGGGGCACCTGCTGGCTGACGCGGCGCCCCGGCTGGAGGAGACACGATGACCGAGACCGCGGCGCCGCCCGCTGCCGCGCTCGCGCCCTACGACGAGGCTGCCGCCCGCTACGACCCCGTGATCGGCCTGGAGACCCACGTCGAGCTCGGCACGGTTACGAAGATGTTCTGCGGCTGCCCTGCCGAGTTCGGCGCCGAGCCCAACACCCGTGTCTGCCCGGTGTGCCTGGGCCTGCCGGGATCCCTGCCGGTGACCAACCGGTCGGCGGTGGAGTACACGATCCAGATCGGCCTGGCGCTGCACTGCTCGATCGCCCGATGGTGCCGGTTCGCGAGGAAGAACTACTTCTATCCGGACATGCCGAAGAACTACCAGATTTCACAGTACGACGAGCCCCTGTGCACGGACGGCTGGCTGGACGTCACGGTGGATGATCCGGAGGCCGGGTCGCGCGTGCTCCGGGTCGAGATCGAGCGTGTCCACATGGAGGAAGACACGGGCAAGTCGCTGCACGTGGGCGGCGCGACGGGGCGCATCCACGGCGCCGCTTACTCGCTCGTCGACTACAACCGGGCCGGCATACCGCTCGTCGAGATCGTGACCAAGCCCGTGGCGGGTACAGGCGCACTCGCGCCGACCGTCGCGCGGGCCTACGTCACCGAAGTGCGGGATCTGATGCGGGCGCTCGGGGCATCCGATGTCCGGATGGAGGAAGGGTCGCTGCGCTGTGACGTGAACACCTCGCTCGCTCCGCGCGGCTCGGCGCTGTGGGGGACGCGGACGGAGACCAAGAACGTCAACTCGCTTCGCTCGGTCGAGCGTGCGGTCCGTTATGAGATCCAGCGCCAGGCGGCTGTGCTCGATGGCGGCGGGCGGGTGGTGCAGGAGACCAGGCACTTCCACGAGGACACCGCGGCGACGACGCCGGGGCGCAGCAAGGAGGAGGCGCAGGATTACCGGTACTTCCCCGAGCCTGACCTGGTGCCGATCGCGCCTCCGCCCGAATGGGTGGAGCAACTGCGGCTGGCACTGCCGGAACTTCCGGCCGCACGCCGCGCCCGCCTGCAGGAGGAGTGGGGGCTCTCCGACCTCGACATGGTGGCGCTGCGCAACGCCGGCGCGCTCGACCTCGTCGCAGCGACCGTGGAGGCAGGCGCCGCGCCGGCAGATGCCCGCAAATGGTGGCTGGGCGAGCTTTCCCGTCATGCCAACGAGAAGGGCGCCGAGTTGGCTCAGCTCGCCATCACGCCGGGCGAGGTGGCACGAGTGTCCGAGCTCGTGGCGTCGGGTGCCCTGAACGACAAGCTCGCGAGGGAAGTGCTCGCCGCGGTGGTCGCGGGAGAGGGCGCACCGGACGAAGTGGTCGCCGCGCGCGGCCTGGCCGTGGTGAGTGACGCCGGTGAGCTCGCCGCGGTGGTTGACGAGGCTATCGAGGCCAATCCCGATGTGGCCGCGAAGGTTCGGGCGGGAAAGGTGGCGGCGGCTGGCAGGCTCGTGGGCGCGGTGATGAAGGCCACACGCGGCCAGGCCGATGCCACCCGTGCCCGCGAGCTCATCCTTGAGCGCCTCGGCCAGGGGGGCGCCTGATCCGGGCGCAGCCCGGCAGGTACCTGCGGGGAAGGCACCCGAGTACATCGTTACGGGCGAATACCGGACATTCCCGTGCGGAACAGGCAGGATAGATCCATGCCATTCCGCGGCGGCGGGGTTCACATTGTCGCCCGGTGTACGCCCTACCTCAATCGAAGTGTGACCTTCAGTACGTACAGTGATACGCGTACCCTGGCGCAAAGCCGCGCCCCGGGCGTGTTGGCGAGCCGTCAAGCACCCATTGGCCAGCTGGTTCCGGCGCACAAGCAGCGGTGACTGATCGTCATGAAAATGTGACGCAAGGACATTTGACCGGACCTCAAAACTTGGCTGGATTCGCCTGATACGCGGTGCGACGGCGAGAAAAGGTGGAAGGAGTGCCGGTGCGGTCGGTTGGCCCGTACGGCTGGCTCTGGCTCCTGGGCGTCATCGCGTCCGGTGGCGCCGCGGTGAGCCTCTGGTTCGGCGCTGCGCACGCGTCCGGCCGCGTCCGCACGGGCTACCGATGGCTCGCCGCAGCAGCCCTGCTCTGGTGTGTGGGAGCCGCGGGGCAGCAGATCCTTGCCGGTCAGCTGAACGGCATCGCCGCGCCGCTCACGCTCGGCGACCTCTTCCCCTTGCTCGCGCTCGCGCCGATGGTCGCCGGCATCGTGGCACTCGCGACGCCGGATGCCACCGCCGCCGATGCCGCCCACGCCGCGGACACACCTGCCACCCCAGACGCGGCAAGCACTGGCCCCATTCCCCGCGTGAGCGGCCCCATCCCACGCGTGAGCGGCCCCATCCCACGCGTGAGCGGCCCCATTCCACGCGTGAGCAGCCCCATTCCCTGCGTGAGCAGCCCCGTTCCCCGCGTGGGCGGCCCCATCCCCCGCGTGAACGGCCCCATCACAGTCGTGGGCAGCACGGGGGGCAGCGGCGTGGGCGTCACCGCCGCGTCGGACGTCACCGTGGACCCGCACGGCCCCACTGCCTCGCGCGGCGCGTTGACGTTCTCCCGCAGGCCGCAACAGGACGCGCGGCAATTCCGCGGCTACCTGGCGGACAGCTACGTAATGGCGGCCGGGCTTTTCGTCGTCGGCTGGCTGGCCATCTTCGGAACCCAATACCACAGGTCAGGTGAGGACCCGCGGACGTTCCTGGTCGGCCTCGTCATACCACTCGCGGGCATCCTTGTCGCGAGTGGCCTGCTGCCGATCGCAGCCGCGGCGGGGCGGCGTGCCGTGCTTCCGTATCTCGCACTGATCGCCGTAACCGTGGGCGATGCCCTCGGGGCGGCCCTGCGCGTGGCCGGGGGCCATGAACCTGGTGGCGCCGAGCAGATCGCCAAGATTGCCGGCTACCTCCTGCTTGCCGCGGCACCGTGGGTGGCGAGTTACCGTGCGGCCCGCGGCGGCCGTGGTGAGCACCGGGAGACCGCCACAGGTCGGGTGCCCACCGCGGCGATCGTGTCCGCGCTCGCCGTCGCCACGGGAGCCGTGCTGATCATCGCTGATGAGGTGACCGGCGGCAGCCGGGTGGACCCGGTCGCGGTGCTTGCCGCGAGCGGTGCCCTGGTCGCACTGGCCATCAGGGTGCTCGGTCTGGCCAGGGAGAACGGCCTGGCCGTCGCCGCCGCCCTGGCATCGGGCGGTCACGTGCGTGAACTGGCTGACCGCACGAGCGACGTGGTACTCATCTGCGATCTTGATGGGTCCATCCGTTACTCGAGTCCTTCTGTCGCCGCGTACGGGTATGCGATCAGCAACGTCGAGGGACGGAATCTCGCTGAGTTCGTGCATCCGGAGGACCGGCCCGCTGGGAAACGCGAGATACGGCGGATCTCCGGCAAAGGCGGTGGCATCGAAGGCGGTGGCATCGAGGGCGGCGGCATCGAAGGCGCGGGTATCGACGGTGCCGGCATCGAGGGCGGCGGCATCGAAGGCGCCAGTATCGACGGTGCCGGCATCGAGGGCGCCGGTATCGAGGGCGCCGGTGACGACGGCAGCAGCCGCGGTGACGTCAGCGACCGCGGTGACGCCGGCCGCCGCGGTGACGCCGACCGCCGCGGTGATGCCGGAGCCAATGGTCACGGCAGCCCCAATGATCACAGCCGTGCCCACAATGGTGGCCACGCTCGGTGGGATAGCCGCGGTGACGCGAACACCGGCGATGGCGCGGATGCTGGCACCGAACCAGGCACCGCCCGCTTCCCCTGCCGGGTGCTTGCGGCCGATGGGACCTGGCGCCACATCGAAGCCGCCGTGTCGGGTTACATGCGGCCCGGGGAGCGCGGTCAGCTGCTTGTCACCGCGCGCGACGTCAGCGACCAGGTGGCGCTCCGGCAGCAGGTGACCCACCTGACCTTCCACGACCGCCTGACGGGCCTGCCAAACCGCGTCTATTTCGAGGAGCGCGTCGCCGACGTGCTTGGGCGCCGCGCACACCACGTCCACCGCGAGCATGGCCGGCATCCCGGCGGCACCGAGCAGGCAGGGTACTCCGGGCAGGTCCCGCACTCCGGGCAGGCCCCGCACTCCGGGCAGGCCGGGCAGGCCCCGCACTCCGGGCAGGCCGGGCAGGCCCCGCACTCCGGGCAGGCCGGGCACCCAGGGCAGGCCGGGCAGGCCCCGGCGGGCGGGGAGAGCCAAACCCCTGCAGGTGCAAGGGTCGCGGGGGATCTTTCGCAGGATCCCGCCGGTGTCCAGGTCGCGGCGGTGTTCCTGCACCTCGACGGCTTCACGGCGGTGAACGACTCGGCCGGGCATGCGGCAGGGAATCTGCTCGTCACCCAGGCCGCGCGCCGGCTTCGCGGGGTCGTGCCCGCACAGCACACGCTCGCACGCTGGGGCGACGACGAGTTCGCGATCCTTGTGGAAGCCCGCGCGGGCGCCAAGGAAATAGTTGACCTTGCCGAACAGCTTGCCCGGTGTATGTCCGCGGAGCCGTTCAGCGTGTCGGGCCGGAGTATCGCGCTGACCGCGAGCGTCGGTGTGGCACTCGCCGGTGACGGCACGGCCGGGGACGTCATGCGCAACGCGGACGTGGCCATGTCGCGGGCGCAGAGCCTCGGCGGCGGCCTCGTCGAGATCTTCGCCGCGCACATGCACGCCGACATCGTCCGCCGGCTGGAACTCACGAGCGACCTGCAGCGAGCCGCTACCGAGGAGCGGCTCACCGTGGAGTACCAGCCGATCGTCGAGCTTGCCACCTCGCGCGTCACCGGCGTCGAGGCACTGGTCCGCTGGTGGCGCGCCGGTGAGCCGGTGCCGCCCGTCGAGTTCCTCGGGATCGCGGAGGAGTCCGGTCTCATCGTGCCGATCGGCGACTGGGTACTGCGTGAGGCGTGCGGCCAACTCGCGCAGTGGCGCCGCTCGTCGTGGGACATCGGTGTGTCGGTGAACTTCTCAGGGCGGCAGATCGGCGCGCCTCGCTTCGTCGAATCGGTGCTCGCCGCGCTCGCGGACGCCGGGCTTTCCGCGAGTGCGCTCACCATCGAGGTCGCCGAGCGGGTGCTTGAGGCGCACCGGGGCGAGACCGCGCGGCGGCTGGCCGAGCTGCGCCGTCATGGGATCCGGATCGCCATCGACGACTTCGGTACCGGCTACGCCTCGCTCGGGAACCTGCGCCAGCCGCCGGTGGACATCATCAAGCTTGATCCTTCGTTCGTGTCCGGGGTCGGCGCCGACGAGACGCTCACGCTGCTGACCCGCACGATCGTCCGGCTCGGCCACGACCTGGGGCTGACCGTCGTGGCGGAGGGGATCGAGCGCCCCCGCCAGCTCGAACTGCTTCGCGAGATGGGCTGCGCACGCGGCCAGGGTTACCTTGTCGCCCCGCCGGCGACGGCGCCTGGCGTGGAATCCATGATCGCGGCGAGCGTCGCCAGGTACGGCCCGGACGTGACCGAGCAGGGCAAGGCGCCCGCCCCGGCCTCGTGAGCCGTTTACCCGCGGGACACCGGCGGGACACTCGCGGGACATCGGCGGACACAGTGCGGCCCAGCGCGCGGGGCACGCGCCACAGCGCGCAGGATCTTGACTCACATTCTGAAACATTTGCGTCTCAGAATGTGAGATGAGCACGTGATCAAGTTGACGCGTGGCGGTATGTCGGTCATCGTTGGTGACATGCAACGCAGCGTAATTCTCGTACTTGGTCGGCGCGCAGGCCGCTGATCACGTTCTGGCCTGCGCGCTCCCCTCGATCGCCATCGGCGCGAGGGGTTTTTTGTTGTCCGCCCGCCGTTTGACCCGCCCTGCTAAGCCCCAGAAAGCCACAGTAGGCGCCAGAACCACAGTAGGCCCCGGAAACAACAGTAGGCCCCAGAAAGAGGAAGCCAGCCGATGACCGAGCACACGACACCGACGGCGCCGTCCACATCCGCGGGCCCGCGTCCGCGGATAACCGGCGCCCAGGCACTTATCCGCGCGCTCGAGGACTCCGGTGTCGACGTCGTATTCGGCATCCCGGGTGGCGCCATCCTGCCGGCGTACGACCCGCTGTTCGACTCGGTGAAGCTGCGGCATGTGCTCGTCAGGCACGAGCAGGGCGCCGGCCACGCCGCCGCGGGCTACGCCATCGCCACGGGACGTGCGGGGGTGTGCATGGCGACGTCGGGACCCGGTGCGACCAACCTGGTGACCCCGATCGCCGACGCGTACATGGACTCGGTGCCTGTCGTGGCCATCACCGGCCAGGTGCCGACCCCGCTGATCGGCACGGATGGCTTCCAGGAGGCGGACATCTCCGGGATCACGCTGCCGATCACCAAGCACAACTTCCTCGTCACCAAGCCCGGTGACATCGCGCGCACCGTCGGCGAGGCCTTCCACCTGGCGTCGACCGGTCGCCCGGGGCCTGTCCTCGTGGACATCGCCAAGGACGCCATGCAGGCGACCACCGAGTACGAGTGGCCTGTCCCGTTCGATCTGCCCGGCTACCGCCCGATCAGCCGGCCGCACTCCAAGCAGGTGCGGGAGGCGGCGCGGATGATCGTGGAGGCGCGGCGGCCTGTCCTGCTCGTGGGTGGCGGTGTGCTGAAGGCCCGTGCGTCGGCCGAGCTTGCCGAGCTTGCGGAACTCACGGGCGCCCCGGTGGTCACCACCCTGATGGCGCGGGGCGCCTTCCCCGACAGCCACCGTCAGCACCTTGGCATGCCCGGCATGCATGGCACCGTCGCGGCGGTGGGTGCATTGCAGAAGGCGGATCTCCTCGTGGCGCTCGGCGCCCGCTTCGACGACCGTGTGACGGGCAAGCTCGCCTCGTTCGCGCCCGGCGCGATGATCGTCCACGCCGACATCGATCCAGCCGAGATCTCCAAGAACCGCCGCGCCGACGTGCCGATCGTCGGGGACTGCCGCGAGGTGATCGCGGACCTGGTGGCCGCGGTG
The DNA here is from genome assembly GCA_963712955.1 of uncultured Actinomycetota bacterium. GTDB lineage: Bacteria > Actinomycetota > Actinomycetes > Streptosporangiales > Streptosporangiaceae > DATFVJ01. The sequence goes on from CAVQKF010000006.1 coordinate 213,855, forward strand.
GCCAGCGAGCAGGCGGCCGGGCGTAAGGGCGACTACGGCGCCTGGTGGGCACAGCTCAACACGATGCGCACCACTTACCCGCTCGGCTACGACCATCCAGCGGACGGCTCCCTCGCGCCGCAGTACGTGATCGAGCGGATCGGGAAGCTTGCGGGACCCGAGGCGGTGTTCGTCGCCGGCGTGGGCCAGCACCAGATGTGGGCGGCGCAGCACATCTCCTACGAGAACCCGGGCACCTGGCTCAACTCCGGTGGGCTCGGCACGATGGGGTTCGCGGTGCCCGCGGCGATGGGCGCGAAGGTGGGCCGCCCCGACGCCCAGGTGTGGGCGATCGACGGTGACGGCTGCTTCCAGATGACCAACCAGGAACTGGCCACGTGCGCCCTGGAGGGGATCCCGATCAAGGTTGCCGTGATCAACAACGGGAACCTCGGCATGGTCAGGCAGTGGCAGACGCTGTTCTACAATCGGCGCTACTCCCACACCGATCTGGGCCCTCGCGGGACCCGCATCCCTGACTTCGTCAAGCTCGCCGAGGCGTACGGCTGCGCCGGGCTGCGCTGCGAGCGCGCCGAGGACGTGGACCACGTGATCGAGACCGCGGCCAAGACCGATGACCGCCCGGTCGTCATCGACTTCGTGGTACATCAGGACGCGATGGTGTGGCCGATGGTGCCGGCCGGCACGAGCAACGACGACATCCAGTATGCCCGCGACATGGCGCCCGACTGGGACCGTTCAGAATGACCACGAGGATTTCGCGCCGCACTGCCGCCTTCGTGGACGGCGGGGAGGGCGTGGCCGGCACGGACACAGGGAATAGGAGCCGATCATGACCACGCACACGCTGTCGGTGCTGGTGGAGAACAAGCCTGGTGTGCTCGTCAGGATCGCCGGGCTGTTCGCGCGCCGGGGCTTCAATATCGACGCACTAGCTGTCGGGCCGACGGAGCAGGCCGAGGTCTCCCGTATGACGATCGTCGTCAACTGCGCGGAGCATCCCCTCGAGCAGGTCACCAAGCAGCTCAACAAGCTCATAAATGTCCTGAAGATCGTCGAGCTGGACCAGGGCGCCTCGGTGCAGCGAGAGCTGATGCTGATCAAGGTTCGCGCGGACACCGAGTCGCGGTCCCATGTCCTCGAGACGATCGAGCTCTTCCGCGCCAGGGTCGTGGACGTCGCGCCCGACGCGGTCACCGTCGAGGCGACAGGTGACAGGGAGAAGCTTGACGCGCTGGTCCGCGTGCTCGAGCCGTTCGGGATCAAGGAACTCGTGCAGTCGGGCGTCGTCGGAATCGGGCGTGGTGCACGCTCGATCACCGACCGCTCGCTGCGGCCAGTTGGCGATGGCGCCCGAGTCACCGACCGGACCGCGTGACACTCCGGCCACCGTTATGGATCATTTTCCTTAACGGCTCCCGCGGTGCGGACCACCACGGGGTCTGCGGAGACCTGCCAGCCCGGGGGGACACCCCCCGGACCCCCCGACCGGGCGCTGGCCCGGGGGGGACGGCCCCCCGGACCCCCGATGGGGCCCTGGCCCGGGGGGACGCCCCCCCGGACCCCCCGACCGGGCAATAGCCCTGACGGCTACGCGGCGTGAGACAGTTCAGCAACGTGAGGCAGTTCAGCAACCAGAAAGCACACAGCAAGGAGAGGCCAGCAGTGGCAGAGATCATTTATGACGACGGCGCCGACCTGAGCGTGCTACAGGGCCGCCGCGTGGCCGTGCTCGGATACGGCAGCCAGGGGCACGCGCACGCGCTCTCGCTCCGCGACTCCGGTGTGGACGTGCGGGTGGGCCTTCAGGCAGGCTCGGCGAGCGTGGAGAAGGCCGAGAACGAGGGCCTGCGCGTGACCGCGCCCGCGAAGGCGTGCGAGGAAGCCAGCGTGATCATGGTTCTCGTCCCCGACACGGCGGCTCGCTCGCTGTACGAGGAGGCGATCGCGCCGGCTCTCGGCGACGGCGACGCGCTGTTCTTCGCCCACGGCCTGAACATCCGCTACGGCCTCATCAAACCGCCGCCCGGCGCGGACGTGTGCATGGTGGCCCCGAAGGGCCCCGGGCATCTGGTGCGCCGTCAGTTCAGCGAGGGCAGGGGTGTGCCCGTACTCGTCGCGGTCGAGCGTGACGCCTCCGGTGGCGCCTGGCCGCTCACGCTGTCCTACGCCAAGGCGATCGGCGGCACCAGGGCCGGCGCGCTCAAGACCACGTTCGCGGAGGAGACGGAGACGGATCTGTTCGGTGAGCAGGTCGTCCTGTGCGGCGGCGTCTCCGAGCTCATCAAGGCCGGGTTCGCCACCCTGGTCGAGGCCGGTTACCAGCCCGAGGTCGCCTACTTCGAATGCCTGCACGAGATGAAGCTGATCGTCGACCTCATGTACGAGGGCGGCATCTCCAAGATGTACTGGTCGGTTTCGGACACCGCCGAGTTCGGCGGTTACACGCGCGGGCCGCGGGTGATCAACGAGGAGACTCGTGAGGAGATGCGGCGGATCCTCGCCGAGGTCCGCGATGGTTCGTTCACGCGCGAGCTGGTCGACGAGTTCGACAATGGCCGCCCGAACTTCACCAAGCGCCGCGAGGCAGAGCAGGCCGAGCAGATCGAGCAGGTGGGGGCGCGGCTGCGCCCGCTGATGAGCTGGCTGGACCCGAACGCCTGACGCCGCGTCGCCGCCTTATCTCCCAGGGCGGCCCCCTGCCAGGGCGGCCCACCGTCTGGGCGGCCCACCGTCTGGGCAGCACCGTCTGGGCCACCCGTCTGGGCCACACCGTCTGGGCCACACCGCCTGGGCCGGAGCCCCGCCGGCCGGATGCGGCGGCACTGGCGCCCCGCTTCATGATCGTGGTTCATTACCCTCGCATATCGCGGGCTCTGAACCACGATCATGAAGATGTGGCTGACGCACGGTACCGAGGTTTCGCCGCCGATGTCCGGGAGCCGCACGCTCGTGAATATCTTCACAAGCAAGTACACTCCCATACTGACCGCAACCGCCCGGATGCGAAGGATAGCCGACGTGCCCAAGCCCACTGTTCTTGTCGCTGAAGAGCTCTCGCCAGCCGGCATCGCCCTGCTCGAATCCGACTTCGAGGTGCGTTACGCCGACGGCGCCGACCGCGGCGCACTGCTTACCGCGATCGCCGGCGTCGATGCCCTGATCGTGCGCAGCGCGACCAAGGTCGACGCGGACGCGCTGGCGGCAGCGCCCAGGCTGCGCGTTGTCGCGCGTGCGGGGGTGGGGCTCGACAACATCGATGTGGAGGCCGCGACCAAGGCCGGCGTTATGGTCGTGAACGCGCCAACCTCCAACGTCGTGAGCGCGGCCGAGCACGCCGTGGCGCTGATGCTCGCGACCGCGCGCAACATCCCGCAGGCGGCGAGCTCGCTCAAGCGCGGCGAGTGGAAGCGCTCCAAGTTCACCGGCGTGGAACTGCACGACAAGGTGGCGGGCATCCTCGGCCTTGGCCGCATCGGCGTCCTTGTCGCCCAGCGGCTGTCCGCGTTTGGCATGCAGGTCGTCGCCTACGACCCGTATGTTCCTGCCGCGCGGGCCGCCCAGATCGGGGTGCGGCTGGTCAGCCTCGACGAACTGCTCGCGGAGGCCGACTTCATCACCGTGCACCTGCCACGCAACGCCGAGACGCTCGGGCTCATCGGCGACAGGGAACTGCACATGGTGAAACCGGGTGTACGGATCGTGAACGCCGCCAGGGGCGGCATTATCGATGAGCACGCCCTCGCCTCCGCGCTCAAGGAGGGCAGGGTCGCCGGCGCCGGGATCGACGTGTACCGCAGCGAGCCGTGCACCGACAGCCCGCTGTTCGCATTCGACGCCGTCGTGGCCACCCCCCACCTCGGTGCGAGCACCCAGGAGGCCCAGGAGAAGGCGGGGACCCAGGTCGCGCGATCGGTGAAGCTCGCGCTTTCGGGCGAGTTCGTGCCCGACGCGGTGAACGTCGACGGCGGCGCCGTCGACGAGGACCTCAAGCCAGGCCTGCCGCTCGCGGAGAAACTCGGCCGGATCTTCACCGCGATCGCGTGCGGTGTGGCCGTGGCGCTCGACGTCGAGGCCCGCGGTGAGATCGCCGCCCATGACCTTCGGGTGCTGCAGCTCGCCGCGCTCAAGGGCGTCTTCTCCGGCGTGGTCACCGACCCGGTGACATACGTGAACGCGCCGCTGCTCGCCAAGGAACGCGGCGTCGAGGTGAACCTGCGGACCGAGGCCGAGAGCCCGGACTGGCGTAACTTGATCACCCTGCGTGGCACCATGCCGGACGGCCAGGTGATCTCGGTTTCGGGAACGCTGTCCGGACCGCGGTATCTGGAAAAGCTCGTCGAGGTCAACGGCTTCGAGATGGAGATCGGTGTAGCCACGCACATGGCGTTCTTCACCTACACCGACAAGCCAGGGATTGTCGGCCTGGTCGGCCAGATCCTCGGCGGCCAGGGCACCAACATCGCCGGCATGCAGGTGAGCAGGAACGAGATGGGCGGCAGGGCCCTGATCGTGCTCACCGTCGACTCCGCGCTGCCACCCGCGCTGCTTGACGAGATCACCCAGGCGATCGGCGGGGAGGCCGGCAGGGGCGTCGACCTCGACGACAGCTGACAGCAGACACCGGACAGCGTTCCCTGGATTCTCAAGCGTTCCCTGATTTCTCAGCGTTGCCTGATTTTTCAGCGTTCCCTGGATTTCTCAGCGTTCCCTAATTTATCACATAGTGAGATACATCGCCGCCTGATGGGACAAACTACGCTACTAGCGGGTAACGTATACGGGCATGTGGCACTTCGTATTCATCCTTCGCTGCCGTAGCGGGGCCTGACAGGGCAGGCCAGCGCCTGCTACGGGTAGAAGTGCTGGCCGTGTCTCCCACCTACATCCACGTAAGTCCCTGCCGGCCCCCGACCGATACGAAGCCCACGCCTGGAGACTTCCCATGTATGACGTGTATCCCTGGAACCAGCCGGCCGACGCCAGCGACAAGGCCACCGGGGCTGTGCGGGCGGTTCAGGTCGCGCTCGACCGGCGCGACAACGGCGGCGAGCCGAGCAACCACGCCGGGCCCGTGACAGCCACCGGCCTGCCGCTGCCGGGCGCCCGCAGCAAGTAAGGTACCCGCATGGCATCGCGCATTATCCGGCTCGCCGTGATCCCGGGCGACGGGATCGGGCCCGAGGTCGTGGCCGAGGCTTTGAAGGTTCTCGCCGCCGCGGTACCTGACGTGACGTTCGACATCTCAAACTACGATCTCGGCGCCGCGCGCTGGCACCGCACCGGCGAGACGTTGCCTGACGCCGTCCTCGAGGAGATCCGCGCGCACGACGTGATCCTGCTCGGCGCGGTCGGGGATCCCACCGTACCGAGCGGGATCCTGGAGCGCGGGCTGCTGCTGCGGCTGCGCTTCGAACTGGATCATTACGTGAACTTGCGCCCGGTCCGGCTCTACCCCGGAGTCGCCACGCCCCTCGCGGGCGTGCGGCCTGAATCGCTCGACATGCTCGTCGTGCGGGAAGGCACCGAGGGCCCCTACGCAGGCGCCGGTGGCGTGCTGCGCAAGGGCACCCCGGCCGAGGTCGCGACCGAGGAGAGCGTGAACACCGCGTACGGGACGACGCGGGTGGCCCGGTACGCGTTCGAGCGCGCGGCGGCGCGGCCGCGCAAGAAGCTCACCCTGGTGCACAAGACGAACGTGCTCACCCACGCGGGGGACCTGTGGTCCCGCACCGTGGACGCGCTCGCCAAGGAGTTCCCCGCGGTCGCCGTGGACTACTGCCACGTCGACGCGGCGTCCATGTTCTTTGTCAGCCAGCCGCAGCGGTTCGATGTCGTGCTGACGGACAATCTGTTCGGCGACATCCTGACCGACCTCGGTGCCGCCATCGCGGGCGGGATGGGCCTGGCCGCGAGCGGCAACATCAACCCGGAGCGGGTCTCGCCCGCCATGTTCGAGCCGGTGCACGGCAGCGCGCCCGACATCGCGGGCCGGCACAAGGCCGATCCCACGGCGGCGATTCTGTCGGCCTCGCTGCTCCTGGATCACATGGGCCTGCCCGCGGAGGCGGCGCGGATCGAGCAGGCGGTCGCCGATGATCTCCTTGAGCGCCAGGGCGCATGGGCCACCCGCTCGACACCCGAGATCGGCGACGACGTCGCCGAACGAGTAGCCTCCTAGGGCGCTCCTGCCGCATCCGTCGGAGCCGGGCTCAGGCGGCGGGCGGCTGGTCCTCCGGGAGCGCCCCACGGCGGCTCGCCGTGACGCAGTGGGGCCAATCACGTTCGCGCGCGGCAAGATGGGAGTGCGGGCCCGGCAACGCCGGCGCACCCCGGCGGCTGCCGGGTAAGAGGAGAACTGCGATGAAAGCCCAGACAAGGACCGAGCTCACCTTCGACATCCGTCCGTCCAGCGACACCATGCCATCGTCCCGCCGCGCCGAGATTCTCGCCGCGCCCGGGTTCGGGCAGATCTTCACCGATCACATGGTCACGATTGCCTGGACGGAGGACCGCGGCTGGCACGACGCGAGGCTCAGGCCCTATGGGCCGCTCACCCTCGACCCGGCCACCTCGGTGTTCCACTACGCACAGGAGATCTTCGAAGGGCTGAAGGCCTACCGCCAGGCGGACGGGTCGATCGTGACGTTCCGGCCGCAGGCGAACGCCGCGAGATTCAGGCGCACGGCACGGCGGATCGCCATGCCGGAACTGCCGGAGGAGTTGTTCGTCAGGGCGATCGATCTGCTTGTCTCCCACGACCGCAACTGGGTCCCTGTGGTCAACGGCAACAGCCTGTACCTGCGCCCGTTCATGATCGCCACCCAGCGTGGTCTCGGCGTCAATTTCCCATCCTCGTCCTACCTGTTCCTGGTGATCGCCTCCCCGGCCGCCGCGTACTTCTCCGGTGGCGTCCGGCCGGTCACTGTGTGGCTTTCCGAGGACTACACCCGGGCCGCTCCCGGGGGCACGGGCGAGGCGAAGTGCGGCGGCAACTACGCGGCGGCGTTCGCTGGCCAGAGCCAGGCCCTGGCCAACGACTGCGACCAGGTCGTCTGGCTGGACGCGGCGCAGCGCCGATGGGTCGAGGAGATGGGCGGGATGAACCTGTTCTTCGGCTACCACTCAGGGGCCCAGACACGCCTTGTCACACCGGCCCTGACCGGAGCGCTGCTGCCGGGAATCACCCGTGACTCGCTGCTCAAGCTGGCGCCGGACATGGGGATCCCGACGGAGGAAGGGCGGATCTCGGTCTCGCAGTGGCGGTCGGAGGCCGAATCGGGCGAGCTCACGGAGGTGTTCGCCTGCGGCACCGCTGCGGTGATCACGCCGGTCGGCCGGGTGCGGTCGGCCGGGGGGGAGTGGACCGTTGGTAATGGTGAACCGGGACCGGTCACGTTGCGGCTGCGTGAGGAACTGCTCGGCATCCAGTACGGGCGCCTGCCCGACCGGTACGGCTGGATCCACAAGATCTGCTGACTGAGATCACAAATGATCCCGAACGGCTGCGCGCCCTGACACTCAGCCAGCCCGGCGACGCTTTCTATCAAGCTTCACGCGCGCCGACCATGAAGGCCAAGCTTCGCGTGCGCCGACCATGAAGGCCAAACTTCACGCGCGCCGACCACGCAGGCGGTCCTCCGCGAGCGCTGCCCGCATCTCGTCGTGGGCGCGCCCGTCACATCGGCAGGTGCTCCTTTTCCCCGGCGCCACCGCGCTCCGTGGCCCGCGAGCGCCCGGCGGGCGCAGCGCCAGTCGATCACGCGGATGTGTTCCGGGTCATTTCCGGCCAAACCACAAGAAAATGGGTCAATACCCTCCATATCCCCCCATGACTGCTAGGATCCCAAGATCCCTGCGCCTGGCAGGGGATCTCCCAGGGATATGGAGGGGACATGCACCGAACTCTCAGAGCCGCCGCCGTCGTCCTAGCCGGCGGTGGGCTGCTCGCGCTGGCCGTGCCGGCGGCATCCGCGAACGAGCCCAAGGCAGCCGGGCAAGGCTCGCACCGCGTCACGGTCGTGGGCAACGGCAGGTCGGTTCACCTCGGCCAGGCGAGGGTCAAGGCCGGGACGGTCAGCTTCAAGGTTTCGAGCACCAACCCCGTCTCGCAGGGCAACGGCGGTAGCAACATCAGCCTGTTCCAGCCGAAACATGGGGTGACGCTGGCGAGGGTGTTCGCCGACCTTCGCGAGGAGTTCTCCAGCAAGCCGGCCACGGCCGCCAAGGGCACTCGCGACATAGTCAGGGACGTCTCGCTCTTCGGGCTGGCTGACGTGGTCCCGGGTTACCCCGAGGTTGTCACCGAGAACCTGCGGTCCGGCACCTACTACCTGATGGACCTCGTGAACTTTACTGGAGTCGGGCAGCCGGCAATCACTCGCCTGTCCGTGACGGGCCACGGGAGGGGTAGCTCGCTGCACGGCAGGGTGCATGTCAGCACGACCAGTGCTGACCGCTTCATCGCCCCGCGTAGCTGGCCGCATCGTGGCACCTACCTCTTCCACAATGTCGCTGACACGATCCATTTCATGGCCATCGTTCCCGTCAAGGCGGGCACGACCGACAAGCAGATCCAGGCGTTCTTCAACTCCGGCAGCCAGAGCCAGCCGCCGTTCTTCCGCAACGGCCCGTCCGGCGGCAACGACGTCGTCTCGCCCGGACGGACCATCATGGTGTCCTACAACCTGCCGCGCGGTACCTACGTGCTGCTCTGCTTCGTCGCCGACGACGTGACCGGCATGCCGCACGCGGTGATGGGCATGCACAAGGTCATCCGGCTGACCTGACAGGCACGGTCGGGGCGGCACAACCGGGCCGCCCCGACCGCGCCCCGCTCACGCCACTGCGGATCGCCAATCCCCGAACACGGACAGCATGCGGATCTCGCTGGAACCGCGGGCCACGGTGCGGATCCTAGGCTGCGTTGCCGGCGGTAGCGGAGGCTGAGCCGCCGGGCGTCGCGAGCTGAAGGGCCAAGGCCCCGGGTTCCGCCAGGGGAACCCGGGCGCCTTCCGCGAGCAGGCGCTCGCGGGCCACGTACCTGCCCAGGTCAGTTAGCCGTATCCGGATGCCCGGCAGGGGAAACAGCGTCCACAGCTGGGTCCCGAGCTTGCGGGCGCCTTCACGGGCCGGGACGGGGAACCGTTCCTGCAGTTCTGCCGGCGGCGGGCTGATCTCGACCGCGCCGTGCTCGGCAAGGTCGGCAAGGGGCTGCCGGGCGGCGAGCGATGCAAGCTCCGTGAACACCGCGGAGTCAGCGGGCGGGATCAGGTGGGCGTAATCGTCAAGCAGTTGTGCGGTGACGTCGTCGAGTTGGGCCCAGTCGCTGTCTGGCCCCAGCCTGTACAGCAGCCCGAAAATGCGGGGCGGCCAGATCTGTAGCCAGTCCCCTACCGCTTCGGTGCTTTCCACCGCGGCGGGAGCCGGATCCGGAAAGAGCAGCTCGTCATAGAGCCCGGCCCACAGGGTGAGCGCCTCGCCCGGTTCGGCGTCCCCGCGTAGCACCTGCTCGGCGAGGTGAAGCCCCGGGCCTGCTATCACGCGGGTGCGGCGCAGTGCGAGCACGCCGAAGTCGAGCGAGAGCCGCCACAGCTTGGCCAGAGCGGGCAGGTCATATGGTCGGCTGATCCCGTCCGACGGGAGATCCAGAGCCGCTGCCGCCGCCCGGAGCGAATCCCTGGCCAGCTCGCCGCGCTTGTCGACCGGACGTCCGTCATCGCCGGCCCATCTGCCGAATTCGACCAGACGCCGCAGCACGCCGGAGCCATAGCCGGGCACCATCTGGGCCAGCTCCGCCTTGCCCGGCAGGGCTACCGGCGGGTACTCCCCCCCATGGTCCGGGCAATCGCAGGGCGCATCACGCCACACCATGTGCTTCGAGACCGGTGTCCCAGGTTCGAGCAGCGCAACCTGGCCCTCATGGACGAGTAGCTTCGCGGCGCCGTAGCCAGGCTCGGAGTCCATCAGCTCGCCAAGCACCCCGCGGCGTTCCGCAGGGCCACGTGCGCTGAACTGTTCCGCCCAGCAGTCGACCTCCGCTTCGTCCTCGAGCTGAACGCCGTCCGACACCATGGCGGTGAACACCCGCTTGGCAAGACGCCAGCGGGACGAGTCGGCCATGGCCGCGGGAAAATTCGGGGCCAGCCGGTCCAGTTCCTTCAGCAGGGTGCGCACCCTGGTACTGGCGGGGTGCAGCCGCCCGGTCTGATCGAGGAAGCACAGGAACTCCCGTACCGCCGAGGGGGCACGCTCGGCCAGGTCCCACGTGTCGAACTGCCGGGTCACCACGTGGACCATGAGTAGCTCGTGCACGTCGCCGCTCTTCCAGAGCGTGGGATCGGGCTTGTTCAGGAAGTCGGCGCGCCCATCGAGCAGGATGGCGATCCGCTGGCGCCACTGCTTCTCGGCATCTGCCGAGGCGGGTAGCAGGTGCAGGTCCGCGGCCCACTGCGTGAAATCGCTCACGGTCCGCTGTCTGATCCGGTACGACATGAACCCGAAGTTAGCGGCAGCAGCGGGGGCAAATCTGGCCGACACGCCGTATGGCCGGATTTCGCCGGGCAAGTGCGCCCCCGCCGGTGTCCGGGACCGGACGCTGCCGCGTCTCGTATGGCGAGACGGATGTGCGAAGGGGGGATGTATCTGGCACACTAGGTAACATGCCGTCTGGCCGGATCATTATTGGCGGGCGCGGCGACACGTAGGGCCAAAGCAGGAATCGCTCACAAGAAGCGTTCAGCAGGGCCCGGCACAGTCGGCGCGCAGACCTCTCGCACCCCGCGAGAGGTCTTTTGCTTTTGCGGACGGCGGGCGCTCGCCGGGCCTTGAAGGAACTCGAAGGCACTCGAAGGAACTCGAAGGCACTTGAAGGGACTGACATAGCCGATGCTCGACGACGCGTTCCACGTCTACGACACGACCCTGCGCGATGGGGCACAGCAAGAGGGCCTGAACCTGACGGTGGCCGACAAGCTGGCCATCGCGCGGCAGCTTGATGAGCTCGGCGCCGGTTTCATCGAGGGCGGCTGGCCGGGCGCCAATCCCAAGGACACGGAATTCTTCCGGTTCGCAAGGACCGAACTTGATCTCAAGCACGCGCAGCTCGCCGCGTTCGGCGCGACCCGCCGACCGGGCGCCAAGGCGGCCGACGACCCGATGGTCGCCACGCTGCGCGAGTCCGGCGCGCCGGTCGTGACTCTCGTCGCGAAGAGTTACGACCGGCACGTCGAGCTGGCCCTCCGCACCACGCTGGCGGAGAACCTCGCGATGATCCGCGACACCGTCGCGCACCTGCGCGCGGAGGGCCAGCGGGTGTTCCTCGACGCCGAACATTTCTTCGACGGTTACCGCGTCAACCCGGCGTACGCGCTCGAGGTGGTGCGCGCCGCCGCCGAGGCGGGCGCCGATGTCGTCGCGCTCTGCGACACCAACGGCGGCATGCTGCCATCCGAACTCGGCGAGGTGGTGCTGGCGGTGGCCAGGCAGACCGGGGTTCGGCTCGGCATCCACTGCCACGACGACGCCGCGTGCGCGGTGGCCAACACCCTGACGGCGGTCGATGCCGGCGTCACCCACGTGCAGGGCACCGCGAACGGTTACGGCGAGCGGTGCGGCAACGCGAACCTGTTCAGCGTCGTGTCCGGGCTGCAGCTCAAGAAGGGCCAGAAGGTGCTGCCGGATGGGTGCCTGGCGGAGATGAGCCGTATCGCCCACGCGATCAGCGAGGTCACCAACGTGGCACCGGACACCCACCAGCCGTACGTCGGGATGTCCGCGTTCGCGCACAAGGCCGGGCTGCACGCCTCCGCCGTCAAGGTCGACCCGATGCTCTACCAGCACATCGACCCCGCGCTGGTCGGCAACGACACGCGGATGCTCATCTCGGACATGGCCGGCCGCGCGTCGATCGAGCTCAAGGGCCGCGAGCTGGGCTACGACCTGTCCGCCGACCGGGCGGTAACCGGCGCCGTGGTTGAAAAGGTGAAGGAACTGGAGGCCCGCGGTTACACGTTCGAGGCCGCCGACGCGTCGTTCGACCTGCTGCTGCGCGACGAGCTTGCTTCGCAGCGGCTGCGCCATTTCGACGTCGAGTCCTGGCGCGTCATCGTCGAGCGGCGCCCCGGCGGGGCGCTCATGAGTGAGGCCACCGTGAAACTGCGGGCAAAGGGGGAGAGGATCGTCGCCACCGGTGAGGGCAACGGGCCGGTCAACGCGCTCGACACGGCGCTGCGGCAGGCGCTGGGGCGGCTCTACCCGGAACTGGCCACCCTGGAGCTCGTCGACTACAAGGTCCGCATCGTGGAGGGCTCGCATGGCACCGGCGCCGTGACCAGGGTGCTTGTCGAGTCCGGCGACGGCTCCGCCACCTGGGGCACCGTCGGCGTGGACGAGAACGTGATCGCGGCCTCCTGGCAGGCTCTGGAGGAAGCCGTCGCCTACTGCCTGCTGCGCGCCGGCGACGAGCCAGACGTCGCGAGCAGCCCGGTAAGCCCATCATGATTCCCGAACGGCTGCCGCGTGGCGTCCCGTCCTGAAGGTGGCACACCAGCGGGCTGACACCCGCAAAACCGTCAAGCCCCTGCGGCCCGGCGTGAAAGTGGCACGCCAGCGACGTGACAACGGACAACCGGGCAGCGCCTGCGGCCCGGCATCACAGGTGCGCCTGCCGACGGCTGAACGCCGTCCGGCCAGGCGCGTCTGCGCCCCCCGCTCATGAAATGGCACGCCAGCTGGGTGAGGGTCATGGGGGTCAGCTGGCCAGGTTCAGTGAACTGGTGGCGTGCGGGCAGGTTCTGCGTCTTCCCCCCCGAAAACGTTGTCCCTGCGGGCGGAATGTCCGTTTTCCGTGACGTTTTCGGGGGGGTTGTGTCGCTGGCCTGCAGGCGCCGGGCCGGTGGGCTGCTCAGATTTTCCGGTCAACGATCTAATAGGCGACAGAACGGCCGAAGTAGACGTCGTCGAGGATGGCGACACCCTGCGCATCGTGCGTGCCGAGGCGAGCCGGACCCGCGGGCAGCGACTCGTCCGCGGGATGCGTGGCCGCGCGACCACCGCCTGCGGCCCGGCAGCACAGATGCACCTGCCAACAGCTGAACGCCGTCTGGCCAGGCGCACCTGCGCAGCCCGCCCATGACCGCGACCTTTCTCCATCCGGCCACCACAGCCGGTGCATCGTGGCTGCAATCCGGCTGGCTTCTATCATCACGTGTGCTATGCCCGCAGCCGCGCTTCCTGCGCGCATCAAGCAGGGACTCAGCCATGCCCGCTGATCGAAACGAGCGGCACCATGCGCCTGCTCAGCAGTGTCCGGTTCGCCGGAGGCGACTAAGGTGACCACCGCGACCGGGACCATGATCGCAGTAACCGGAGCGCTGGCAGCGGCGTGCTCATTCGGTGTGGCCGCCGTGCTTCAGCATCAGCAGGCCAGCGCCGCCGCTGGAGCCGGGAGGCTACGGATTCGGCTGCTCGCCGACCTGGCCCGCCGGCCCGCCTGGCTGGCCGGTATCGTGCTGGCGGCGGCCGCATACGGCCTGCAGGCCCTGGCGCTGGCCTTCGGCCCGCTCGCGCTTGTCGCCCCGATCGTGGCTACCGACCTGCTGTTCGCGCTGCCGCTTGCGGCATGGGCGTCGCGGCGGCCGTTGCGCCGGCGGAACTGGATGGGTTGCGCGCTCGTGGCCAGCGGCGTGGGGATCTTTCTTGCGGCCTCGCCGCCGTCGTCAGGCCGGTCCGATGCACCCGCGCGGGAATGGCTGCTCGCATTCGGCGCGGTGCTGCTTGTCTGCGTGGCGGCAGTCGCGGTGGGCAGCACCTGCCGCAAGACGGTACGGGCCGGAACCCTCGGCGCGGCGGCGGGCGTCACCTTCGGCTTGACCGCCGCCGTGACGCTGAGCTTTTCCCGGCTGGTTCGTGACTTCGGGCTGGCCGGCATTCTCGGCCACTGGCAGCCATGGGCGCTGATCTCGCTCGGCCTCGCCGGAGTGCTGCTGTCCCAGAGCGCCTATCAGTCCGGCGCGCTCGCCGCGAGCCTGCCGATCATCGACACCCTGGAACCCATCTCCGGCGTCCTCATCGGGACGGCCGTCTTCGAGGAGCAACTGGCCGCTTCCCCGGCTGTTCTTGCCGCGCAGCTCACGGGGGCCTGCCTTGCCGTTGCGGGCATCGCTCTGCTCGACCCGTCTTCGCTGACGCCCGCTTCGTGGTCGGGCAGTCATGCCCCGCCGTAGCCGCCCCGATGAGGTCTGGTTCACCCGCCTGGGCCGCGGCGGCGGCGGTGTTTCTTCTGGTTTTCCCTGACAGGGATGACCGCTTTTGATGCCGCGGCCGCGCAGCCAGGCACGGTCAGCGGCGGAGGAGTACCCCTTGTCCCCCGGCACCGGCCGGGCCGCCGCCGGGGCCTCGCCCAGGCCGCGGCGGCCGATGCGGATCGCCTCCGTCAGAGAAGCGGGGGAAGCACGGCGACGCCCTGGCGGCCAGGGTCCGCTGGCGTGCGGCGGCAGGAACTGAGGAAAAGCGCCGTGCCGGGGTGTGAACCGTTTTGCTCATTGTGGTCGTACTTGCTGGCAGGTGCCGCCGGTGACCGGCGTGGTGGCGGGGCGAGGACGGTGGACAGCGTGTCGTTGGAGTTGCCCGGCTGGGTGCTGGATGCGTTCAACCTGGTGGGGCTGCCGTGGCCGGGGATCGATGAGGATCAGCTGCGGGGCTGGGCGGCGGACCTGCGGCAGTTCTCCGGGGAGATCACGGCGCTGTCGGGCCAGTCGAGGTCGGCGGTGGCGGAGCTGGCGGCCCGCAGCCAGGCGGCGTTCACCACGACGCTGGCGGCGAACTGGGAGCATTATCACGGGGTGATCACCGGGCTGCGGGGGCCGATGGAGGTGTTCGCTGCCGCGCTGGATGTGGCCGCGGATGCGGTGCTGGCGCAGAAGGGGGCGGTGATCGGGGCGGCGGTGGCGCTGGCCGGTGCGGTGATCGCTACCCAGGGCGAGGCGCTGGTCACCTTCGGGGCCGCCGAGGCGGAGGTGCCGGAGGAGGTGATGGTGACCCGGCTGGTGGTGAAGGCGGCGTTGCAGGAGCTGGAGGGCCAGCTGCTCGGCGTGCTGGTGGCCAGGGCGGCGGCGGAGATCAGCGCGCACCTGGGCGGGGCGATCGCGCGGCTGGTGGCCGGGGGCGGGCAGGCCGCCGCGGAGGCGGTGGCGCTGAAGGCCGACTACGGCGCGATGCAGACCCTGGCCACGACGCTGAACGGGCACGGGGCCCGCGTCGATCACGCGGCGGCCGGCAGCTACCGGCGGGCCGCCACCCGGCGGCTGGAGACCGGCGGCCCGGGCGGGGGCTGGCGTGAGGTGGCCACCGCGGTCGGGCAGGCGGTGCTGCGGGTGCTGGTGCGGGCGTTCCGCGACCTGGGCCACACCATCTGCGCGATCGTGCTGGACACCATCAAGTTCCTGCGCACGGCGATCGCCAGGCTGGCGCACACCGACGCGGCGCTGGCGGGCACGATCGGCACCACGATCCGCGCCGGCGGCGGGCGGGTGGCAGCCGCGGCACAGGCGGGCGGGCAGGCCCTGGTGGTGGGGGGGAAGAAGGTCGCCGCGCGGGCCCGGGAGCTGATTCCGGCGGTTGGGGACCCGGTGGATGCGGCCACCGGCGCGGTCATCATGTACCAGGTGGATGCGGAGCTGGCCGGGGTGCTGCCGCTGGTGCTGGAGCGGGCGTATGGCTCGTCGTACCGGGCGGGCCGCTGGTTCGGGCCCGGCTGGGCGTCGAGCCTGGACCAGCGGCTGGTGACCGGCGCCGCGGGGGTGATCTACACCGCGGCGGACGGGCGGCTGCTGTGCTACCCGCACCCGCCGGCTGGCGGCGGGCAGGTGTGGCCGGCGGCCGGGCCGCGGTGGCCGCTGCGGCGCGACGGCGAGACCTACCTGATCACCGACCCGGCGGACGGCCGGACCCTAGCGTTCACCCGGCACGGCGGCGGCGGGGACCTGCTGCTGGACCGGATCAGCGACCGCAACGGCAACCGGATCACCTTCGGCTACGGCCCGGGTGGGGCGCCGCAGCGGGTCGAGCACAGCGGCGGCTACCGGGTTGACGTGACCACCAGCGGCGGCCGGGTCAGCGCCCTGTCGCTGGCCCGGGCGGGCGGCGGGCGGGACGTGCCGCTGCTGCGGTTCGAGTACGCCGCCGGGCTCCTGGCGCAGGTGGTCAACTCCTGCGGGCGGCCGCTGGAGTTCGGCTACGACGCTGCCGGGCGGATGACCGGCTGGACCGACCGCAACGGCTGCTGGTACCGCTACAGCTACGACCCCCAGGGCCGCTGCGTCCGGTCGGCCGGCCCGGACGGGGCGCTGCCGGCGGTGTTCGGCTACCAGCCGCACCGCACCACCGTCACCGGCGCGGACGGCGCGGTCACCGTGTTCGACCTCGATCAGGACGGCCTGGTGGCGGCGCAGACCGGCCCGGCGGGCGGGGTGACCCGCTACCGGCATGACCCGTTCGGGCAGCTGACCGCCCGCACCGACCCGCTCGGGCGCACCACCCGCTACCGCTACGGCCGCCATGGCCTGCTGACCGGCCTGGTCCGGCCGGATGGTTCCCGGCTGCACGTCGGCTACGCCCGGCGCGGCGCGGCGCGGCTACCGTCGGCGGTCACCGGCCCCGGCGGCGCCACCTGGTCCTACGCCCACGACGAGCGGGGCAACCTGACAGCGGTGACCGCCCCGGATGGCACGCGCACCGGCTACCGCTACGGCGACCGCGGCCACCTCGCGGCGATCACCGGCCCCGATCAGGCCACCACCCGGGTCACCGCGGATCCGGCGGGCCTGCCGGTGAGCGTCACCGCACCGGACGGGGCGGTCACCGCCGTGCAGCGGGATGGTTTCGGCCGGGTGGCCGTGGTGACCGGCCCGGCCGGACAGGTCACCCGGTACGGGTGGACCACCGAGGGACAGCTCGCCTGGCGGCAATCACCCGACGGCGCCCGGGAAGAGGCAGCCTACGACGGGGAAGGCAACCTCACCCGCCGCACCGGCCCCGCCGGGCAGCTCACCACGTTCGCCTACACCCATTTCGACCTGCCCGCCGCCGTCACCGGGCCGGACGGCGGCACCTGGCGGTACGGCTACGACCGCGGCCTGCGCCTCACCGGCGTCACCAATCCCGCCGGGCTGACCTGGCGCTACGGGCACGACGCCGCGGGCCGGCTGACCGGTGAGACCGATTTCAACGGCCGCGCCGTCCGCTACGGTTACGACAGTGCGGGGCAGCTGATATCCAAGATCAACGGGGCCGGGCAGCAGACCTGTTACCGCTATGACGAGCTGGGTAACCTGACCCGGCAGGAATCCGGCGGCCAGGTCACCACGTTCCGCTACGACCCGATGGGACGGCTGACCGGCGCGGTCAGCCCGGATGCGCAGCTGGTGATCCGCCGCGACCCGCTGGGCCGGGTGCTGGCCGAGACCGTCAACGGCGCCACCGTCACCTCCGGCTACGGCCAGGCCGGGCGGCGCACCAGCAGCGCCACCCCGTCCGGGGCGGTCACCCGCTGGGACTACGACCAGGCCGGGCGGCCCGTCACGCTCCGCACCGCCGGGCAGCAGATCACCTTCGGCTACGACACCGCCGGGCGGGAGACCACCCGCCGCATCGGCGACCACGTCGCGCTCACCCAGGCATGGGACACCAGCGACCGGCTCACCAGCCAGATCCTGGCCCGGGCCGGCGTCCCCAGCAGCACCGCCAGCGGCACCGCCGCTGACGCGCTTCCGGCCAGCCCACCTCCCACCGGGCCCGCAGCCGGCCCGCCCGCGGCAGGCCCGGCGGTGCCGCAGCCGTGGCAGGTGCTGCAGCAGCGCCAGTACCAGTGGGCCCGCGGCGGCCTGCTGGCCAGCAGCGACGACCAGCTGACCGGCCCCCTCCGCAAGCCAACCTTCGAGAACCACCGCAACAGCATCAGTCCGAAGCACCCCTATTATCAACAAGCCGTTGATTGGGGCGAGCAGTGGCTAAAGAACAGAGGCTTTTAAACATGCCCGATAGTACGAATCTGCAGATCCTGACGCCGAGCAGGAAGAAGCCCCAGCCAGGCGACCTGTTCACTATGCAACTGCCCGATGGTCGGTTTCTGTTCGGGCGGGTCATCCTCGCCGACGTGCCGCGCGACCGCGCTCCAATGCCAGGGTCTTATCTTATATACGTCTACGACCTGGTGTCCGCCGACAAGCGAGCGCCGCTCGACGGGCTGTCACCTGATCATTTGCTATTGCCTCCTGTGTTCATCAATCGCCTTCCCTGGAGCAGAGGGTACTTTGAGAGTATTGGACACGCTGAGCTACGCCCGGAGGATAAACAACCATTGCACTGCTTTCGTGATACCAGGGGCAGGTACCTCGATGAGCAGGGACGCCTGATGGATCGTTCGCTTGAGCCGTGCGGTGACTGGGCTCTCTACAGCTATCGGTTGCTTGACGACGAAATAAGCGATGCGTTGGGCATTCCACGGATACCTGAGTGACGACTCTGGCAGTCCGGTCGCGGCGGCCGCGATCGCCGACGGCACCAACCCGATCAAGCAGGCCTACTCCGGTGTGGGCCAGCTTGGCGGTTGGTAGGGCCGGGCCCGCGGCGTTGCGGGTAGTGCCCTGCGGCCCGGCCCGGGCGCGAGCGGGCATTCCCCGGGGACCGGTCTGGGCAGGCCACCGGAGTGTGGCGCGGACCCGGGCACAACATGGGTGATTCTCGGACGTTTGACCGGTCACCTCCCCGCATGCGATCCTGGCACGCAGCGTCGTCGTCTGCTTACGATTGGTTCCGGCCCAGTTTCGGCGGGATGTTCGGAGGGCCTGGCGGGCAGGCCGGATGGGGGCGGCGCAGGCCGGTTGTCGCCCGGGTGCGGACGCGGGCGTGGAACAACGAGAGGACGCGGAACATGAGCGATCAGCTGTTACCCGACGGGCAGTACACCATCACCAACCCGGCCGGAGTACTGACAGCCCCGGATAAGCAGATGGTGTTCCTGCTCCCCCCCGAGGGCGGTACCAACCAGCAGTGGGACCTGGCCTACGACTCGGGCACTTACACCCTGCGAAACGTCGAGACCGGCCAGTACCTGGGAACCAACCAGGCCCCGAGCCCGATGGTGCCGGTGTCGCAGACCACGGAACCCTACGGCTGGCAACTCGCCTTTGGCGACGAGGACGGAACCTTCAGCCTGACCCCCGCGGAAGACGGCGGCGGCCTGCTGCTGTCCCTCAGCATGCTCCGGGTCTACCCACCGATGGTCGCCCTGTTGCGGCCCGGCGCCACCAGCCAGGACTGGGCCCTGGCGCAGCCCCGGTAGACGGCCCGCGCTCGATCCGGGGGCGGGTCTCGGCGAACAGTGCCGCCCCCCGGTACGAACCGCCGATTCCGCCCTGACGACGGCGTTGGCACTTCGGCCATCCCGGTCGGGCCGCGCACACCTGCGTCTGCCGGCCGGTCCGGCGGGCCAGCGCCTGCAGATCGAGACAGGCGCGCCCGGATGTGCTGTCGCGGCGAGGGCTCATTCCACAGCAACCGCAGTGCGGCCGTGACCCAGCGTGTGCACCCTCAGCCCCCGGCAGCTCAAGAACCCGCGCGATGCGGCTGTGCGAACAGCCAGCTTCGTCCATCGCCGCATCCAACTGTCACCCGGTTGATCGTTTGGCCGTCTCGGCCGCCGGGCCATTTGCCGGCACCCGACATAACCGCATAGACGGGAGTATCACACGCCCATTGCGGATTCTCTTATCCATACGGGGACGAACCCATGCTGGCATCAGCGACGGCCCAAGGAGGTGCCCGGTGCAGGGCATGGTGACGGCGCAAGACAGCGCACTTGACCGTTTGACGGCTCAGCTTCATGAGGCCGCCATTCGCGCGGTACAGGTGGCCGGCGAGCGGGCAACATTTGATCAAGAAGGTCAGACGGACGCGGCATCCCAGGCAGTCAGTTTGGGAGTGGGGTTCCCGGCGCCGTTTCCACCTTCCCAGACACATCGAGGAAAAGGCATGGGGAACGAGTGGCCGCTCCGCGACCACCTCGAACTTGGCGCGTATCCAGGTGCGGTGCCGTATGCCAGGCGGCATGCCCGGCAGCTGTTGTGGCAGTGGGGCCTGGCAGAGTTGAACGAGAGTGTCGAGCTGCTGGTTTCTGAGCTTGTAACGAATGCCGTGAACGTGTCCGGGTCGACGGATCCGGCCGCCCTGGTGGGGCTTTGGTTGCTGTCGGACGAGGCGCGGATCCTGGTTCTCGTATGGGACGCCAGCGCGCAGCCGCCGATCCGTACTGACGCGGATGATGAAGACGAGGGTGGGCGGGGGCTGCTGCTGGTGGAGGCGCTCAGCGATGAGTGGAACTGGTACTTCCCGCGGGCGCGTTCCGGCAAAGTGGTGTGGGCAGTGGTAAAGATGAGATGAATGTGATCAAGAATACCTAGAGGGATCACCGTCCGAAACGGGAGACGGGCGTGCCGGCTCGTCAATGACCGCAGCGCGCCCGCTACGAGCCCGCTGCGAGCCAGACGTCGCCAGCAGTCCGGTAAGCCCATAATGATCCCGAACGGCTGCCGCGTGGCCGCACCTCCTGAAAATGGCACGCCTGCGGGGTGACGCTCCAGAGACCGGGCAACGCCTGCGGCCCGGCAGCACAGATGCGCCTGCCAACGGCTCAACCTCAACGATATCGCTTGTCACACCAAGCACGACGAGTCAATAGCTGGCGAGCATTACGAGAACGATGAGCCAGTTGACCACCTGCGCGCAAGAAGTTAGCCTCAGCTGAAATGAGCAGCATGGGAACTCTGCTGCCATCAGGGCGCCATCAGGGGCGTGCCGGCGATGGTCCGGAGTTCGCCAGCCGATAGGCATCTCAGAGTCAGGTGAGGGCCGTGGGAGCTTCGAAGAAAGTCTTCGTCATCGGCGGCGGCCCCGCCGGATCTGTTGCCGCGGCACTGCTGGCCCAGGAGGGCATCGGCGTCGAGTTCATCGAAAGCCAGCATTTCCCTCGCTACCACATCGGTGAATCGATCACCCCCTCGACGAGGTCAATCCTGAATCTGATCGGTGCCGCCGATCAGCTCGATTCGGGAATCTTTAAGATCAAGCACGGTGGTGTCATTCAATGGGGGCCCGACCACTGGGTGATCGACTGGAGCCGCCTATTCGGGCCTGACGTGCGTTCCTGGCAGGTCGATCGCGCGGAGTTCGACCATCTGCTCCTCAAGAACGCTGAGCGTAAGGGCGCCACAGTACGCCAGGGCGTCACCGTGAAGCGCGTCGCCTTCACCGGCGGCCGTCCCTCGGCCCTGCATTGCGTCGCCGAGGACGGCCGGCCGCTGGTCCTCGATGGCGTCGATTACCTCATCGACGCCTCCGGCCGCACGGGAGTTCTGAGCGCACAGCACTTCCGGAACCGGCAGCCGCACAAGTTTTTCCGTAACGTCGCTATCTGGGGCTACTGGAACAACGCTCGCTTGCTGCCGGACAGCCCGATAGGGGGTATCAACATCATCTCCTGCCCCGACGGCTGGTGGTGGGTGATCCCCTTGAACGGCAACCGCTTCAGCGTAGGCCTGGTGACCCATAAGGAGACCTTCGCCGGGCGGCGTAAGGACTACGCTTCCCTGGACGCCATGAACCTCGCCCTGGTGTCCGAATCGCCCATGCTCAGCTCCCTCATGGAAGGCGCCGAATACACCGGGCACGCGCGCGTCGAAACTGACTACTCATATGCCGCCGAACTGTTCGGCGGGCCCGGCCACTTCCTCGTCGGGGACGCCGCCTGCTTTCTGGACCCGCTGCTGTCCACCGGGGTTCACCTCGCTGTCTACAGCAGCCTGCTCGCCGCCGCATCCATCGCGTCGATCATCCGCGACGAGGTGACGGAAGAGGAAGGACTCCGGTTCTTCGAGTTCAGCTTCCGGCGCGCCTACACGCGCCTGCTGGCCCTTGTGAGCGCCATGTACGAGCGGTACGAGGGCAAGGACAATTTCTTCTGGACCGCTGACCGCCTGGCCCGCCAGGACGCCGGTGCCGAGAATGATCCGCGCACCTCCGCCTCGTTTGGAGAAATCATCGCGGGGCTGTCCGATCTGCGAGAAGCCGGCGACGCATCCACCAGGGTGCTGACCGGACACCTCCTGGCCGAGGCCCGCCGGGTCCAGCGGGAGGCCATGGCCGCCAACGAGGAAGGCCTGCCGGACTTCGAATCGGTGATCAGCGCCACACCGGTGTCCGACGGCGCGATGCTGGGGATACAGCTGGTCACCAAGCCGAGGCTCCAGCTCAAGCGCGTCAGCCGTGGCGAGCCCAGCAGCGCGCCGGTGACCGGGTGACGTGATCAGCTTGGCTCGGCCGCGCCTGCGGCCCGGCATCTCAGGTGCACCCGAGACTGCGGGGGAGGATCGTGCGCTGCCCAGCCCTGAAAGTGCCGCGCCTGCGGCGTGACGCTCCAGAGACCGGGCAATGCCTGCGGCCCGGCAGCACAGATGCGCCTGCCAACGGCTGAACGCCGTCCGGCCAGGCGCACCTGCGCCGCCCGACCCTGAAAATGGCACGACACGTGTCCGGGCCCAGGTCCGGTGGCGCTGCCTTGCTTTCGACGTGGCACTGGTCTGGGGCGTGACAGGGCCGGGCAGGTCCGCGCCTTGCCGCTGAGGACGTGCGGTGCCGGGCAAGACCCGAACGCCCGGACACCCGCACGCTCGTTTGGAACTAGGCCCGTCTGCGGCGGATCCTGCAGCGTCGCTCCGCTGTGCCGCGCGTCGGCCGGCCGCCCGGCCAGCGGCGAGTCCGCCTGGGCAGGAGCGAGCGCCTGCTCGCGCGCTTGCTGCCAGACGCGGCCATAACTGCTCTCGCTCAACGTGGCACCCGTACACCGCGGAACGGTCGCCTGCACGGGGCGGCACCAAAGCGGCCGATGTGCGCGGAGCACTCCACCAGATCCGGCGGTATCGGCACGGGCCGCGTAGTTTTCCCGGACCTGTGCTTGAGGTGACGCTCGTCCATGCGTCCCGCCAGAGTCGGTCCATTCCGAGCCGACGCGCGTACACCAAGAAGGACGTCGAGGCCCTGCCGGTCACGTATCACAATTTCCACGGACAGATGGAATTAAACGCTCCGGCCGACCGGCACGCCGTGACGAACAAAAGGAATAAAAGGAACAAAAGCCTTCGTCGCGAGCCCTTAGTATCCATTACAACCTCGGCAATTCTTAACCAGACCTGAAGAAAACCTGCACCAGGTCTTAGCACCTGGTCATGCAGTCTCTATGACAGGCTCGCCCACAGCCTCGGGTTCGCCAGTTCGTCCGGCGCATAACAGGAGCGTCGGGCTGGCCCGACGCTCCAGGGGGGCTAACTAGCGCCCGCCAGAGAAGGGCGGGGAAACCCCTGCGCTAACTGCGTACGGGCTTCCTTTAGGCGCTTTACCAGGAACGGAAAGGTCGATGCGGAATGCCGGATTATTCGGACACGATCGCCACCGGCTTGCCCAGTGCCATCAGCCCGCTGCGGGCCGCCGCGCAGCACACGCCCCACCTGGCCGCCGACCCGGCGGTACGCGCGGTCGGGGCGGTCGGCCTCATCGCGGTGGGGATCATCCACGCCCTTGAGATCCAACGCCAGCTGAGCGGCGCGGTCTGGCTCACGGCGGGGTTCTGGCTGCTGGCGGTGGTGGCGCCCATAGCGGGGCTGTGGCTGGTGCTCAGGCCGGCGGTGCTGGCGTGGCAGTTCGGCGGCCTGCTCTGCCTGCTCACCGCGGCCGGTTACTGTCTCACCCGCGGTGTCGGGATGCCCGGCGACCCGGCCGATGTCGGGAACTGGCTGGAGCCGCTGGGCGTAGCGGCGCTGATCATCGAAGGCATCGTGGTCATCCTCGCCGGGCTCGCGCTGGTCGGCCAGACCCGTGCCGCGCGGGGCCCGGCAGGTTCCGCGGGCCGCCCCGCCGGGGCCACCAAGTCGGTGTAGCGTCTGCCAGGCATGGCTGCCGGGTGACGTTGGTGTCCGGTCTAGAACGTGGCACACCCAGCGGGGTGACATTGCGAGACCTTGATGCGCCTGTTGGGACGAGGTCGATGCACTCGTCCCAACGAGATGAAACTCACGCTCTCATGGTCAGGCGTCATTGATGTGGTCGGTCCACCATTTGTGGTCAGGGTCGGCACGGGGTGGCTGGAAGCTTGCCCTGTCGCGGATCTTGATCAGAATGGCGCGTACGTGAACGGGATCTAGCGCGGCTGCGTCGGCATAGGTGTGCATGAGGGCGAGGGTTCGCAGGGGTTCGGGGATATGGCGTTCGGCGCAGAGCCTGCGGGCTTTGCGGTCGTCGGTCGCGAGCTGAAGATTCCGCTGGGCAGCGGCGGCGATCGTTGCCGCTTCGCCATCGTCCACACTGGTGGCGAGCTCAAGGTAGAGCGGGTACTCAGGCGGAGCCAGGTCGATGATCTGGAGGGTGCCCTCGCTCGTGTGCTGGCCGAGGTCGATCGGCGTGGAAACTAGCTCACCGTTGACGATGTCCCGGAGATGCCCCACCTCGGCTCCCGCCTGCCGGGTGAGGATGAAGGTGACATCGAGGGCCTCTGCTATGGGATGGAGAAGATCGGTGGCGGCGAGGTTGATTGCGACGCAGGCGTCGAGCAGCACAGCAGTGCGTGGCACATGTCACCCCGCGGCCTCAGCGAGGTCGACTATCTGAGGTGATCCGTCCTCAGACACGTCGCCCGTTTCGGTCAGTTCCTGGTAGGCGCGGCGAGCGCCGACGATGTCGGTAGTGAGGTATCTGGCGAGCTGGGTCTCGGTGATCTCCCCGTCTGCGTATAGCTGGACTGCGAGGAGTTGGTAGTGCAGTGGAAGCGCGTCTGCAGGTTGCTCGCTGGGTTCGGGGCCGAGTATGCGGGCAGCTGCACGGGGCTGGAAGTCGTTATCGCGGAGCCTGTTCCAGGTTCCAGGTTGCACCAGGCGGAGGTCTTCAAGCCGGAGCGTGAGCGCTTGGACCGAAACGCCGTACGCGTGAGCGAGCTGAACCAACGTGGCCGGGGTTACCTTGCCCTCTTTGCTGCGTTTTAGTTCGTGGAAGCGGCGGGACAGGCCGCTGCGCGGCATCAGGAAGTTGGCCGCGAATGCGTCAGCGAACCGTTCGCTTTCCGGCTGCTGGCGCCGCTGGGTTACGGGGGTGACCTCGGCGCGGTCGCGGGTTGCCAGGTAGTGCGCGTATTCGTGGGCCATAGTCCAGCGGCGTCGCTCGGCTGGGTGGTTGGCGTTGACGCCGATACAGCCGCCGAGTGCTTCAACGTAGACGAACAGTCCCGCCAGGTGGCGGGGAAGCTGGAGGAGGAAGACCCGGAGGCCTACTTCGATCTCCAGCACCTCGCGGAGAGGCCGGATTGGGCCGTCGCCCATCCCGAGCCGGTTGCGTTCTTCGGTGGCAAGGTCCTCGCCCGCTTGCCGAGGGTCTAGATGGCTGATGCTGCGGGCGGGCTGGCAGCGGCCAGGTGGTTCGGTGTTCGCGCGGCGCAGAAGGTCGAGATAGTTGTCTGCTCGCTCCTCGAGCTGTGCTACGACGCCGGACAGGTCGTCCGCATGCGGCACGTTGGCCAGAGCCTCCCGGAATCGCGTGCCGATCGCGAGCGGCGGAGGGGTCGGCCGCAGTAGTTCGCTGACGGGCTTGCCGTATATCTCGGCGAGTCTGACAAGTTCCTCGGAGCCGACTGCACGCGCGCCCTTCTCGATCGCGATCAGCAGCGGGCGGCTCACTCCTAGCTCAGCGGCAGCCTGCGCCTGAGTGAGCCCTCTGGACTCCCTCGCCGCGCGCAGTCGCAGTGCCAGGGGCATGCTGTCGCCATCCTGACTGTCGTGCGCGTCATTCGTCATCCTGCCGCCGTCCCCTTTCCTGCATCTGGGCGGCGATGCCCTGGATCCCTGGGCACACCGTGTGCGGTACGCAGCGTCGCGGCAAGTGCCCCAGCGGCGGCATCTGCGGTCCGCTCTACAGATTCCCCGCCCTGAAGGTACCGGAGGACCTTCCGCCAGGGTGCCGCGAGGTACCCGGGGATCCGGTCATCGTCAGGCATGCCGGGCCTGCATCTTACATTGTCAACGGTTTCATGGTAACTATCCTTACATTAATGTTAAATAGTCAAGCTACCCTTCGGCTTCAGGGCCACCGCGACGCAGCGATGTGCCACGCGGCACGAGTCAGCCAGCATCAGTGTCGGCCTGTCCACGAGCCAGACGTCGCCGGCAGTCCGGTAAGCCCATAATGATCCCGAACGGCTGACGAGTGGCGGTACGTCCTGAAAGTGGCACGCCAGCGGGCTGACAATAGACAACCCGGGCAGTCCCTGCCCGGCATCTCAGGTGCGCTCTACACCGCCAGGATCGTGCGCTGCCCAGCCCTGAAAGTGCCACGCCTGCGGGGTGACGCTCCAGAGACCGAGCAATGCCTGCGGCCCGGCAGCACAGATGCGCCTGCCAACGGCTGAACGCCGTCCGGCCAGGCGCACCTGCGCCGCCCGACCCTGAAAATGGCACGGCACGTGCGGTGCCGGGCAATACGCCTGTCGGCGATCATGAAATTGCGCAGTGAGGGGCGTCCTGCGATCACGTAATTGACCACCCCGATCACGTTATTGACGCGGGTCATGGCACGCGTGTCGGGGTGGACCTGGTCATCGGGAAGTCAGGATCATTCCCCTCGTCCTTGAGACGGAGGGGGCCGATGGCAAGGAGGACGTTCGACGTGATCGATATCTGCGAGATCTTCGTGCACTGGCATGCGGGGCAGTCCAAGAATGAGGTGGCCGGCAGCCTGGGCCTATCGCGGAACACTGTCCGCAAGTACGTGGCCGCGACTCAGGGGCCGCAGGCCCCGCGCGGCGGCGCCGCCCGTAGGCGCGGCAGTGCCGGAAGGGCGGGAAGCCGCCGCGCCATCCCCTGGCTGCGCGGTTTTCCCGGCCATGCGCGCGGCGAGCAAACCCGCCGTGGGCGGGGCACCCGCAGCCCGCGTCGCCGTGCTAGGCCCTGTTTTCAGCCGCGCGGCTCAAAGTGTCGAGCTTTTCCAGGGTCCCGGTCATGCTGGCGATCCAGCGGGCACCGCCTTTGACGGCCTTGCGCAGCCATTCGGGCGCGCGTGTGCAGTCGTAGGTCTCGGTAACCAGCGTGGATGTTGCGCCGACCGGCGCGAGTTCATATGTCCAGCGATGTTCGCCCCGTAGGCCGATGTCGCCTTGGTCTACGGGGCGGGAGGCGGCCCTGAGGACCGGCTCCCAGCCGATCCGGGCGTTGCAATCGTACTCCACGACGTGGTTGGCGATCTCGTAGTCGCCCATCTCGTCGTTGTGCATCTTCATGGTGAACACGTCGCCAACTCCGGAAATGACACCACCGGAGCTTTCCCTCAGCATTCCCGAGCCATCGATGAGCGGGTGGTTGGCGGGATGGGAGAGAAGGTCAAACAGGCTCTCCGCCGGAACCTCGATCGTCCGGGATACGGAGACGGGCTGGCAGGTGTCATCGGTCATGGGTCGCTTCCTTCCTGGTCCCTCGCCGCCCAGGCATCCGGTGCGATGCCTGGCAGCAGGTATGACCTACGGTCGCGCGAGGACTCATCGCTCAGACTGCCTCGCCTTTGCTTTGTGGTGACGGCGAGCCCCTTCCAACGGCCTATGGCTTGGAGTGAGGCAATGGGGTGCTGCCGTCAGCCCACGGCCGACGTCGGCTGAGGGCGCACCACGGTGATATCCGTCGCGGCGAAGTCGTCGCCAGTGCATAGCACGGGGTGCCCGGTCCGCTCGGCAAGCGCGTAAGTGAAGCAGTCGCCGAAGTTGAGGGCCGCCGGGTGGCGTCCCTTGCCGTATCGCCGCCAGCCGCTTATCGCACGGGCGGCAAGGTCCGCATCGACGGGCACGATGTCGATCTTTGCGTCACGAAGGAACCGGCCGACAACGTCCTGCCCGGCAGGCCACAGCCGGGCCTCGATGACGATGCCCAGCGCGACGCGGATGGCGGCCGGCATGAGCCGGGCCAGGGCATTCTCAAGGTGTACCGCAAGCTCCTCGCTTCCCGGCTCGCCGAGGATGATCGCCACGGCCGCCGACGTATCGACGATTAGGCTCCGCCGGGCGGGCTCCGTCAACGCGGCAGGCCAGCCTCGTCGTAACCGACGATTTCCTCTGGCGTCCTGTTGTCGGCGACTCGCAGGGCCGCTACGTTGGCCGCCAGGTGCTTCAGCCGCGTGCTCATGCTGGCCGCGTGCCTGGCGTGCTCACGGTCGAGCCGCTCCCGGAGCGCAGTCTCGACAGCCTCGGTCAACGTCTCGCCCGTCTCGGCAGCCAGTTCCCTGGCGAGCCGGTCCGCCTCGTCGCTCTTGATACTCAACGCCATGGAAGAAGTATAGATCTAATGGCAGACTTCTACCAGAATCGCGCCGCAGCCCACCTTGAGGTCCGGGTGGCCGCAGCGTGTGCCTTCACCGCGCTCGGCGAACGGGTAACCCGGCAGGTTAACGAGGTGACGGGCATGCCGGTCAGCGAGGATCGGCCCGGTGAGGCATACCTTGTGGGGTTCCAGAACTCGGCCACCACTCTTGACCTGGGCTTCTACGCGGCCCGCTCGTATTCGTTGAGGAGGCCGCCGAGAACGGGTCGGCGCTTGACCTGCTCGTGGGAGAGGTCGGCGGCGGGGTGGTCGGGCCGCGGCGGGCGGAGCTGGCGGCTGCGGTGGGGGCGTCGTCCGTTGTACTGGGCCTCGTACTGTGTGGGTGCCGATTATTCATCCGTGCTGGTCAGGCAGCATGTCGGTACTCGTGGAGGGTGCCGCCGGGTCGGTCTCGCCGGCGGACATCGAGGTGCGCGATCCGCTCAGGATCGGTGATCGGTCCGGGTAGTGGGCGCAGGGGTGCGGCAGCCCGGAGGGTTCGGTGGGGCCGGTGGGCTAGAAGTGCTCGAACTCCCGGAGGGCGTGCGGGAGGTGGCGCTGGTTCCAGATGAGCGTGCGCTCCAGGAGCTCGTGCCGGCAGGCCTGCACCCGGCGTTCCATGATCGAGTTCATGCCGGGGCATCCGGATGCCGGTGGGTACGACGCGCAGGCCAGCGTCGTGGAGGACGGTGCCGGAGGCGGCGGTGAACGTGGAGTCCCGGTCACGGATCATGAACTTCGCCTTGCTGCCGGTGTCCTCAGGTCCATGGCCAGGTTCCGCGCGAGCTGGGTGGCCCATGCGGCGGCGGGGTGTGCGGTGGCGGGGATCCGGATGCGCCGGGTGGCGTGCTCGATGACGGCGAAGACATGCAGGCGCGCCCCGGACAGTGTTGTGGTCTCGAAGAAGTCGCAGGCCAGGAGGGCTTCGGCTTGGCAGCGGAGGAAGCTGGCGGGCAGGGTTTTCCCTCTTGCCCCGGCACTGGCGTGTATTCAAGGATCTTGGACGGCCTCATCGAGCACGGCCCAGACCTGCGGCAAGTCCGGCCTGGTGAGCAGCCCCTGGCGGGTCGCCCGCGCGGCAAGCTGCCGCTCCACTTCATCGGCGTCCATCGAAGGCCGGGCGGCCCGGATGACCGCGGCGGCGTAATCCTCGGTCTGGATCAGCCCAGGCACGAGCCGGTTCTCGTAGGTGAGCAGCGACTTCGCGCCGTCCTCAAGGCCGACGTAGTCCTCGACCCACCCGGGCAGCGCGTCAGTGTAGGAATGCCACCAGCCGCGATGGGTCGCCTGGCGGCGCAGCGTCAGCAGCGCCGTGCGCGCCTCGCCGGTCACGTCGAACAGGTCAAGGAGCCGTTCAAGGTCAGCCTGCCCGATGCCGACGCGGCCGGTCTCGATCCAGCTCACCTTTGATTCGGACCACCCTGCCGCCTTGCCTACATCGGCGCAGCTCAGGTGCCGCGCTTCGCGCATGTTCCGCAACGCTCGCCAGCAACATGTTGGTGACAAACCCGCTCCGCAGCGTCCCGTGCTGCTGCCAAGGATGGGGCCGTCCCAAACGCCGCGTGTTCGCCGGCCGGCCCGACCAAGTCAAGCGAGCCCGCCAGTTCGTGGCCCGTGCCCTCGACGGCTGCCCGGTCGTCGACGACGCGATCCTGTTCACCTCCGAGCTGGCCGTCAACACGCTCCGGCACACCCGGACCGGGGCTGGTGGCACATTCGAGGTCATCATCTGGCGCGCACGCCGCTCGGTCGGCATCGCCGTCACCGACATGGGCGGCCGGGCCGTCGGGGGATACGGAGTTCTTCGACCGGCCGAGGCTGTCCGGGATGGCCGGCACGGCACTGCTGCTGCTACGGGACACTGGCCGCGCGAGAGACTTGCTCTGCGACGCCCTGGCCCGCAGGTCCGCCGCCGACGTGAAAGGCCGCGCGCTGCTAATGCTCGACCTCGCCGAATGCTCCGCAGTGGAGGCGAGCCCAAGGAAGCCGCCCGGCTCGGCAACGACGCGCTCGGCATGTCGCGGGGCGCCGTGATCCAGCCGGTCCTGGTGCGCGCACGTGAGGTCGGCCGCGCCCTGCAACGGTGGAAAGACATCCAGGAAGTGAGTGATCTCGGCAGCCATCTGGCGGAGATCAGCCGCCGCCCGAGAACGGAAGGCTGAGGCGCTTGCGCTCGACTGTTCACGGGCACCGCGACGTCTATACCAGCGAGTGGGTGAGGGTGTCGCTCGACGACGTCGAGATCCCCGGTGATGACCGTTTCGAGCATCACGTCGTGCACTTCCCGCGCGCCTCGGTGACGGCCGTCGTCACCGACGACGACGGCCGCGTGCTGCTGCTGTGGCGGCATCGCTTCATCACCGGCTCGTGGGGATGGGAGGTACCGGCCGGCTGGGCAGACGACGGCGAGGACCTGGACGCCGCGATCAGGCGGGAGATCGAGGAGGAGACCGGCTACCGGCCGCGGGCCGTGCGGGAGATGCTCAGCTACAACGCCCTGAGCGGGATCAGTGACATGCGCTTTACCGCGTTCGCCGCCAGCGAGCCGATCAGTTGGGGCCACCGGCTGACGGGAGCGAGTCCAGCCGGGTGGAATGGGTGCCGCTGGATGCGGTGCCGAAACTGGCCGCCGAAGGGCAGATCCTTGACGGTCCCTCATTGACTGCCCTCACCTACTACCTGGCTGTAGAGCGGCAAGCTGACCCCACGTAACCAATTTGCCAGAACGCCCGCCGGTCACCACGGGTTGGCGGGCGTGACACGCCAGCGGCTGACGCCGGGGTCCGATATCGGTTCACGGTACGCACGCCGCAAGCTTGATCTTCGGTCAGCTGGACAGCCCCGTCGCCGCTACCGCGCCGAGGTGCCGGGGTTTAATCGCTCCGGTCCCTTGGGATTTTGACGAACGCCATCTCTCCCAGCTTGATCTCGCTAGAGCAAGCGAGCCAGCCGTGGAAGAGGGAGCCCAGGTCATCAACAGCAGTGGGGGGCAGCAATCACCAGGAGGGCAAGCGGAGGGCAAGGCCGCACAGCCTAGCCTGCTCCTCCGAAACGGCCCAACCGGACCTGCCGTTATCCGGCGGCTCCAAAACCAGGCCCTACGCGCGTGTCCATTCCGGGGTATCCGCGAGCTGCGGTTTCAGGCTGCGGTCGCGACGGCGTGTAGTGGGCGTGTAGTGGCAGCCATGGCTTGCCGGTGAGGGCGGCACCAGTGATGACCACGATGAGCAGCAGGAAACGCCGCCGATCGCGGGCAAAATGATGAAGAGCGGGTTCGTCTTCTTCTTCGGCGGAGGTGGTTGTGGCTGGACTGGTGGTGGCGGGTAGAGCAGAGTCATGACTGCACCACCTTCCAGTTCACGACAACTGCCGCGACGAGCGCGAGCACCAGCAGGACGAATTAGACTTCAGATAGGTGTTGAACATGATTCCCCCCGTACATAGTTGGTGGAACCACTGACCGTTCCCCACGACCCCCCGTAGGGGATCATGGCCAGCGGTCAGGTGAGAGTAATGGTGTAACTGCAGGGAGTGCTGGTCGTAACCCCGGCCGCGCTCGTCGCAACCAGGTTGTACGTGACCGTGTAGGTCCCGGCTGGTGTTCCGAACGGGACCGTGATGTTGAGGTTCATTCCCGCGACCGCCCCAGGCTTGACGACCCCAACGTTGGTGTAGTACGCAGGGTTGGTCTGGACCCATTTGCCGTACGTCCCAGTGCCGACGAGCGAGTAGGTGACGGGGACGTTACTCGTGTTGGCGAAGTTGAGCTGCGGCTGTATCGTCGCTGCGTTGTACTGACTCCTGGTGGTATTGCCTGCCACCGTGGTGGACCCGCTGAAGCCAATCCTGGCAAGCGTGGAGACGGTAGGTGGCGCGACCACGATCGTCAACGCCTGTGAGGTGCCGATCCCGATGTCTACACCGGCAGGTGCTACGGCCTGACCGTTGATGTACACGGTGTAGGTGCCAGCAGGTGTGCCCGGCGGGACGGTGACGGTAACTGTGGTCCGCTGGGATGGGCTCTGGTCACCGGCCTGCCCGGTAGCCGCCAGGGTGAGTGTGGACGAGCTGAGTGTCACCTGCACCGGGGTGTTGTTCCCGTTGACGCTGATGTAGGCCTGCTCGGCGGTGCCGACCACCGGGTTCCAGTATTCAGCGGTGAAGGTGCCCGTCCCGCCCTGCGCGACGTTAATCGTGTTATCAGGTGAGCCTGCACCTGGGCCGGGGAGTCCGAGGAAACCGCCACCGAGCCCGTAGACAGGCGTCGGCGTCGTCGCCGCTGGATTCGTGGTAGCAGCAGGAGCCGGTGTACTCGCCGTAGGCGCGGGAGTGGTAGCGGCTGGTGCTGGCGTCGTTGCCGTCGGCGCAGGAGTAGTTGCTGCTGGCGTCGTCGTGGCTGGTGCAGGAGTGGTAGCAGCCGGAGCGGGCGTCGTTGCGGCGGGAACACTATGACTCTGGTGTGACGGCGGTGGTGCGTTGTGCGTGGTGCTCGCACCGGCAACGCCCGTGCTCAGGATGCCCATGCCGACGATTGCGGGAGCGGAAAGGCTGGTGGCGATAAGGTGGCGCTTCATGATGATTCCCTTCAATAGATGTTGACCGTTTCCCGCAACCCCCCGTAACCGATCCTGTGCCGGGCTTAAACCGGTGTCCTCTTGCACCCGAGCGCAGGCTCTCTCCGTCTGAGCGCGGACAGTTCCGAGATACTGATGATCAGTCGCATTTCCGGTGTCCGAGTTTTTTCGGGCTCATTTAGCACGCCGGCGCGGATGGCGGTCCAGGAAATTCACGGCCATCTTGACGACGTAGCTCAGCGACCTGTTGTCAGAAGCCGCGATAAATTTCAGCGCCTGCACTACCCACGCATTCATCCTGATCGGCGGCAGGTGACTATCTAGGTGTGCTATCGCTACACCCCCACTGCGTTAGCGAGGACGGCAACTGGCAGGTTGAAGTGAGTTGAGGCAGGGCTAGTTGAGGCAGGGAATTGTCCTCGGCGACGAGGATCTTTTCCTGGCGAATTGCTGGTGCCCTGCTGCTCATGCCCCCAAGGCTCTTATGCGCGGGTAGCCACGGGGTTTGCCAACTGGTTGCAGACCGGTTGCAGGTATCAAATGCAGCAGACATGACAAGTGAAACGACTTCGAGGACCCGCGTCCTCCGGGGAGCAATACCGCCAGGTGGAAGGCAAACCCTGGAACAACTTCCCTACAACTTGTGCTGAGCACTCCAGCCGAGGACGTCAAGATCGAATCCTGGCGCATTGTCCCGGCCACCGTCTGTCGGCGGAGACGAGAAGATCCAGGTGTGCGGCCAGCTGGCTCCAGGTATGCGGTCATCAGAAATCCCGTCGTGCACTTCCCGCAGGCCTCGGTGACGGCTGTCGTCACCGGCGACGACAGCCGCGGGCTGCTGCTGTGGCGGCATCGCTGCATCACCGGCCCGTGAGGATGGGAGATACCGGCTGGCTGGGCAGAGGGTGGCGAGGACCTGGCCGCCGCGATCAGGCGGGAGATCGAGGAGGAGACCGGCTACCGGCCTGGACAGGATTGAGCCCCGTCCGCGGTGTCTTGCAGCGCCTGCGGGCGGGCCGCACACGTGCACCTGCCCACGGCTGAACGCCGTCTGGCAGGCGCACCTGCGCCGCCCGGCCATGAAGTGGCACGCCAGCGGGGCTGAGACCGCAGGACCGCGCAGCGCCCTGAAGCGCGGCATCGCAGGCGTGTCTACCAACCGGCTGAACGCCGTCCGGCCAGGCGCACCCGCGCCGCCCGCTGTCGGCCGGGAAACTCGGACGCCAGGTTTCAACGCTGGCGACCGCTTTCAGCGTTAGCGACCGGTTAGGCCAGGGGCGCATGAGAACAGTGTTTGCAGAAACGCGATCACGGATAGTAAATAATTGCGTACGGAGCGTGTGGATAATGCCGCCGAAGAAGGTGGCCCAAGGAAGGGAAGGCCGCTGGCAGGGGCCCGACGTCGCCGGAATGCTCGACTTCCGGGGGTGGCGCTCTCGCCCGTTTCTGGGTGGGGATCTACTCATGCGTAGGACGAGGTTTTTGGCCGCCGCGGGCTGCAGGTTCGCCATTACCGCGGTTCTTACCGTGGCTGCGGTCGGCCTGGCCGGGACCACGATCGCGGCGCCGTCCGCGCTGCCGGGAACTCCGGCGTCCGCCGGGACCTCCGCCACGGCGCCGGAAGCCGCGGCATCGGCGCGCATCTCCGCCACGGCGGCCTCCGGTATCCCAGCCGACGCCCGCAAGTCCGCTACCCCGGTGGGTAGTGCTCCAGACGGCGGCGCCGCGGCGGCGCCTGCCATGCAAGCACCGTCCGGACCGGCTGCGCCGTCCGGGTCTGACCCGGGCACCACGGTGACGTTCACCGTCAACACAGGTTTTCTCACCATCAGCGTGCCGGCGACCGCTGACCTCGGCTCGGCCTTGCCGGGCGAGCCGACCAGCGGCGCTCTGGGGGACGTGACGGTGACCGACGACCGTGCCGAGCTCGCCCCCACCTGGACCGCGACAGTCATCTCGAGCGACCTCGCCAACACCAGCACCACTGGTGCGGCCGCGATCCCGGCTACCGACGTCAGCTATTGGTCCGGCACGGCCTCCGCCACCACCGGCACCGGTACCTTCGCCCCGGGGCAGGCCACAGCCGGCGACGCGGTGCCCATAGATACCACCCAGACCGCGTTCAGCCTGACCGCCGGCGTGGGGAACAACTCCGCGACGTGGGACGCGACACTCATCCTGACGGTGCCCTGGTCGGCCGTGCCCGGTACCTACAGCGGGACCATCACCCATTCGGTGGCCTAGATCGCGAAGGAGGATCGTGCGCTTTCCGCTCAGCGCGCTCGTGTTGCTGGTCGCCGGAGTGCTGACTCCGGTTACCAGCGCGCTGGCCGCACCCGCACCTGCCTGGGCCGGGCCGGGGCCCGCCAGCCTCGGCATCCGGCTCGTCGACATCCCGCGTGTCCCAGGCCGCAGACTCCCGCGCATGGCGGTACATCATCGATCACGTGCCGCCGGGTGCGGTCATCCGCCGCCGTGTCCTGGTGGACAACGAGAGCCCGGCGGTGGCGCACGTCACCGTGTACCCGGACGCGGCTACCATCCGCGGCGGGTCTTTTGTGGGTGACGCCGGCCGCACCCGCAGCGAGCTGACCACCTGGATCAGCACCAGCCGCAAGGTGCTGACCCTGGGCCCGCTGGCAACAGCGATGGCCGCCGTGACGATCAGGGTGCCACGCGACGCCTCCCCCGGAGAGCGTTACGGCGTGATCTGGGCGCAGGAAAGCGCCCGCGTTCGCTGATGGCGGCCGGTCTCGCCATCACGGAGGTGAGCCGCGTCGGCATCCGGATGTACCTCTCAGTCGGCCCGGGCGGCTCGCCGCCGACAAATTTCACCATCGGTCGGGTGACCGCGGCGCGGCAGAAGGGCGGCGATCCCGTCGTCGTCGCGCGGGTGAGCAATACCGGCGGGCGGGCGGTTGACCTGAGCGGCCACCTGAAGCTGTCCGACGGCCCCGGAGGGGTCAGCGCCGGCCCGTTCCCGATCCAGTACGGGACCACTCTCGCGCCTGGCCAGACGGGCCAGGTCTGGACGATCCTCAGCAAACGGCTGCCGGACGGCCCGTGGCGCGCCATGATCGACCTGCAAAGCGACCTGACCGAGCGGCGGGCCTACGCCACCATCGACTTCGGTGGCCGCGCTCACATGGCTAACACAGCCGCCCTGCGCCACCTGGCCCTGGCGCTCATCCTCATCATCGTCGCCGGGCTCGCCGTCCTCGTGCGGCAGCGTCTCATGCGACGCGGTCGCCGATTGGAAACCGCCACGGAAGATCAGGCGTCAACCTGACGGGTTCCCGGGCCCGCCACACACCAGCGACAGGACGCGAGCAGCCAAAGCGGCGGTTGACGCATCCGATCGGGTGTGCGAGCCCGCTGCCACACAGTCATCCATGGAGTGACTGCGTGGCAACGGACCTTCGGGGTCGAACCGCGATCCAAGCACGTTACGCTCGACCACGATCACTCCGGGTATCCCGCCCTCGGCGGCGCGCTGGGTGGCCAGGCGGATGTCAACCAGGGTCGCGCCGTCGGTTAGCTCCCTGAACGCCTGCCGCGTTGTCAGCCGCCCAAGGCGCCCTCGTCGGCCTAAACGGTCTGCTTCTGGGCGCCGAACATTTACCTTGACTGCGGTTTGTAACGTAGCGTGTTTGGACAATTACTCATCGTTGACAATGAGCTCGCGATCTTGCAGTATCTGCTGTGGGCGCGACCAACATCGGGGGGACCGATGCGAAGAATGTCCGATAAACCGCCTGCGATGCGGGGGAGTCATCGCAGGCCCGTCCTCACCGGCCTCGGCGTCGTCGCGGTTAGCGTCGCGGTCGCCGCCCTGAGCCCTCCGGGCCTGGCGCTGGCCTCGCCGAATCCCGGCACGGGGACGACGGCCAACGGCCCATCCACTACTTCATCCGCGCCCGCCGCGCCGGCGGCACACGCCGCGCCCGCAGCGCCGCCGCTGTCAGTGCCGACGCGCACAATCCGGCCGCCCGCAGCGGCAGCCGCGCCCACGACGCCAGGCAGGCGTCGCCAACCCGAATCTCAATGGCCCGGTCGCCCCGGGCGCCATTGGCACTCCAGACGGGAGCACGGTCCTCGATACGGACGTCGCCCAGGCCATCGCCCTCATCGACAACACACCGGACTTCACCCTGACCGGCAATATCGGTGACAGCCCCGCAAGTTCCTGCTGCGGTGAACCTGACGGTGCTCACCAACCCGCCCTCGGCTACAACGTGACCGTGACGCCCGTAGCGCCCACGTCGACCACGGTGCCGTCGGCCCCGTCGGCAACCCCGACACGCAGTCTCCAACCTCGTCTCATTGACGCTGACGCCAGCTAACGCCGACGTGATCCCGGTGGGCGACATCTCAGTCGAGGAGACCCCCGGGGCCACCTGCGACCCACTTGGGCACGGCCACCTCGCCCACCTACGCCGCTTCGACGAACGGGGCCAGCACGGTGTACAGCCAGAGTGGGCCCTCGGCGAGCGCGGGCGACACGCTCACCAACGACTACGAGTACAGCACGCCGATCCCGGCCGTGGCCCCTGACACCTACACGGTCCAGCTCGACTATATCGCCGCGACCAACTTGACGTGACGCTGGGGACGGCGTACGGCAACCAGAAGTGAGGACATGTGCGTAACCGTCCGAAGCCTCTGTGGGGAGGCTGCCTCCGCAGCGGAGGCGGCCTCCCCGTGGTCGCGCGGCTCCTGTTGCTCGTCGGGGCCCTGAGCGCTGCGGCTGTCGCCGCCGTTCCCGCCGCCGCGGCCCCGGCGCCCGTCAATCCCGGGATCCCCCAGCTCCCGGGCGTCGGCATGCTGATCAGCCCGGCCCACTTGACCGTGGCGGCCAGCCAGGTAGCCAAGGTTCAGCGGCTGGAGATCGAGAACAGGGGGAGCGCCCGGCTGGACCTAAACACCCAGCTGGAGGGCGTGTCCCAGCGTGCCGACGGGTCGACCCTGGTGGAGCCGAACGCTCCGTATTCGGCGGTCAACTGGGTCACGGTCATGCCGGACCACTTCGAGGTCAGGACGCGCACCCGGCGGTACGTTCAGGTCCGCTTCCGCGTGCCGCCGGACGCCGAGCCCGGTGACCACAATGTCGCGATCGTTTTCATGGAGCCCCCCGTCGCCGCGAAGACGAGCAACAACCACGGCGGGCGACGAAGCAGCATGCGCATCGCGGAAGGAATAGGCGTACCGGCCCTCATCACGGTGCCCGGTCCCGTGATCGACGACGTGAGCCTCACCCGCCTCAAGGCGCCGGGATTCTCGGCCGGCGGCCCCATACCGCTCGCCGCGAGGATACGTGAATCCGGCGACGTCCATCACAGCTTCACGACTGCCCGGGACCGTCTGGTGGCAACGGCTGGTGGTGCGAAGATTTTGTTCCCCGCAGCCGTCGTGCTGCGGGGCTCAACCATTACCCTCACTACCAAATGGAAAGACCCTCCGCTCATCTGCGTCTGCCACGTCAGGACGGCCGTCGTGACGGACGGCCACCGCAGCGTCGCCACCGCGACCGTCGTCATTTTCCCCGTGGTGCGGGCCCTCATCGCGCATCGGCGTGCTCGTCGCGCTGGTGCTTGCCTTCCTGCTCTTCCGTCGTCACCAGCGCCGCAGGCTGACGGCCGCCTACGAGGCCGGCCGTCAGGACGGCGTTCTCAATGACGATGCCCCGTCCGGCTGAGTCCGCCCCATAAGGGGATGTCCCGGCCGAGGCGACGCCGCCCCGCTTGGCCGCCCGGCCATCCTGTCGGCCCCACCGGCGGTTGTGGCCGCGCACACCCGGCCAAGACGTGCCGCGTCAGCGTTGTGCGTCGCTAGTCGATGTGCGGAAGGCCGCGACCGTCAAGCCCGTGGGCGATACGTCGCCGGATCGAGGGATGAATGTCGTACTCATCCAAGCTTGCCGACGCCACCCAGGCGATTTCGGACGCCTCGTCGGTGGTGGTGAGATGCCCGCCGATCTGGCGGGCGGTGAAGCAGACGTTTACGGGCTGCCGTACCTCACCGTCGGCGTAGGCGATCACGTGGCCGGGGTCACTGAACACCCCGGCCAGGCCAGTGATCTCCACATCCAGGCCGGTTTCCTCCCGGCATTCCCGCACCGCGCACTGCGTCAG
This sequence comes from uncultured Actinomycetota bacterium, assembly GCA_963712955.1. Classification (GTDB taxonomy): domain Bacteria; phylum Actinomycetota; class Actinomycetes; order Streptosporangiales; family Streptosporangiaceae; genus DATFVJ01. The sequence continues at coordinate 252,993 of CAVQKF010000006.1, forward strand.
TGTCTCGTTCCTCTTGAGGCTGCCCGTGGGGATCGTCCACCGCCCGGAGTCGGGCCGCTGCAACAGCAGCAGGTCGCCACGGCTGTTGCGGACGATCACGCTCGCGGACGGCTTGCGGCTGGTCGGCTTCGGCGCATCCGGGTCATGCCAGTAGTCCACGCGCCGCGCTTTCTTCGCGGCGCTCACGATCCCGCCTGCCCTGGCTGGCCGTCGAGCGGACGCGCCGACGCCCAGACCCGTTCGAACGACTCAAGGTAGGTGTTGAAGTACGCGCCATCGACGCGCCGTAGGTGCATGATCGGCGTGTAGGCAGCGAGCAGGCCGTACACGTGGGTGTTGACCAGCATGTCGTCATCGAACCGGTAGATCGAGTTGTACAGCGGAGTGTCATGCAGCCGGATCTCCGCCACGCCCACGAGCGTTTTGTAGTAAGCCAGCACGGCCGCGACCCGCCCAGCCACGCCGCCGCCGATCTTATGCTCGGCGTCGCGGGCGGCTAGCTGCGCGCCCGCAGGATCGCCCAGCAGCAGCCGTAGCCGCACACCCGCCTTAGCCCGGTCAGCAAGCAATAACACCCAGTCTGGATGATCCTCGGTCAGGAATAGCCCCGCGAACGCCAGCACGTCCACGTTGCGGCCGGTTTGCCTGAGCAGTTCGATCCAGAGGTGGCGTGGCACATCTGCCCGCCGAGGATAGGTTGCGATCAGTTCCGCTCCCTTGAGCGCAGCATGATCAACCGCGCCGGGCCACAGATAGCTCTCGTCCTCTTGCAAGATCGCGGCTACCCGGTAGCGGGTACGCGGGTAGGGCGTCACATCCCCATGAAGCCAGCGCTCGACCGTCTTCGTGGACACCTGGGCGGCCTGGGCGAGTGTTTCCGTGTGCAGGCCGGCACGCAGCATGCTGCGGCGCAGCCGCTCATTAACCATGGTTCGATCCTTGCACAACGAGACATCTAGTGACAGTCCTCGTCCATCAAGATGTCAAAAGATGTCGAACTGTGTCGTCGCGACGGGGCATCGGGGAGGTGTGAACTTCCCGCTATCAACCTGTCACATCAAGCCAGCGACGGAGACGGGATTGTCAGCGATTATGTCCAAGCCTTTCGGTTTCACGCGCCTGGTCAAGTCCTTGCCGGCCCGGCGTGAAATGACAATTTGTGCTGTTCTGTTGCGGTTGTCCGGTCAGTCGTTCCGCGTGGGCACGGCGCCGAGACGATGACACGCTTCCCGGCGAGGTAACACATTCAGTGACGATTTCCCCCAGCCCGAACGGTTCAGACCATGCCTCACCCTCCCGCACCCTCGCGGTGCGAGGTTCCCTTACCGTCCCAGGACCAGCAAAGTATGAACATGACCGGCCATGAATGGCCACTCCGGAGTTCTCTCGTGCTTTTGTGGCGCACTGCCCACTGCCGTCCCGTGCACGCGGCTGCATGCGAAACAACTGCTGTGGGAATGGGGCATAACGGAATTGAGCGAAAGCGTCGAGCTGGTGGTCTCGGAACTGACCACCAATGCTATCGCTGCGTCGCGGTCGCTCGACTGGATCTGCCCGGTACGGCTGTGGCTGCTCTCGGACACGAGGCAAGTTCTGATTCTGGTCTGGGATGCCCACCCAGATCCACCCGTGCGTATAGACCCAGAGCGAGACGCGGAGCGCGGCCGGGGGCTGATGCTAAATTTAGTCGACGCCATTAGCAGATCCTGGGACTGGTACACCGTTCCGGACACGACCCAAGGAAAAGTGGTATGGGCGTTGTGCGAGTCGTAGACCCCCGGGTCGCCGCATGGCTGAGGTCTGGGCGTGCCGCGCGCGGCTGGAGTGTGCGCGAGATGGCCCAGCAGATCATCTCAGCCGCCAGCGATGTGGGTCAGCTTGACGGATCCGGAAAGCTCGATCCCGTTTCAGTCGTCCGGCTCCTCTACCGCTGGGAAGCGGGAAAGTGCAACATCTCCCCGAAGTACCGCGATCTCTGTCAGCGTGCATTCGCCCAGCCTCATGCCATGCCCCGGTAACCCACCGCTGGCCAACCGTTACGGTGGGGCGGGCCGGAAGTACTCCAGCTTGAACCGGACTCCAGGCCGCCGACGCGCTCGTCGCCGGGCAGCGCACAGCAGAAATCTCCGGGCGGGCGCCTTGACCATCCCTTCCGCCATTCCGCCATGGTGAAGGTGGGGCCCCGCTGGGGATCTGCCGGAGATCGGTATCGTTCGATCCAGGCTGCTTGTCAGCGGTAGTGGTCGGCGCCTGCCCGCGACTGGTTCCTCCAGCACCTGGGCTTGTCGGGGTAGCGGCTCGCGGCGCACACTTGGGATCAGATGGCGAGCAGAGGTCGGCTTCCAGCAGTTGTCACGCTGCCAATCTCGGCGGCCGCGGGCGAACACCCGTAGACCAAGTTGGTGCAGCAGGTCATGCTGGGTCACGGCGAGGCCTTCTCGTTCCCAGGGCCTGTGCGGTCAGGACGAAGAATCCGTGGCTGTTCTCGGTCAGTGGGGCTGTGCCGGATCTCGCCAGATCTCGGGGCTGGAGACAGCGCCGCTCGGCGTTGCGCTGACCACATTCGAGGGGAGGATCTGATGGCGCTGCTCACGGTCAATGGCACTGAGCTCTACTACGAGCTGCGCGGCGGCGGGCCGCCGGTGCTGCTCGTCATGGGCTTCACCGGCGACGGCGGGAACTTCGAGACGCTGGCCGACATGCTTGCCGACGAGTTCACCGTCATTTGCTATGACCGGCGCGGAAACGGGCGCAGTCCCCGCCCGGCCGGTTGGGCGACGACCTCCCCGGAGGAACAGGCCGACGACGCGGCCGCGTTGCTGACCGCCCTTGGTCTTGCGCCTGCCGCGGTCTATGGCAGCAGCGCCGGCGCGACCTTCGCCCTGTGCCTGCTGATCCGCAATCCCGAAGTCGTCCGCGGCGCGGTCCTGCACGAGCCGGCGCTGGTGCGGCTGTTTGACGATCCGGGCGCGCGCGGGGCGGTCACGGCGGTTGTCCGAGAGGGCATGGAGGCTGGCGGGCCCCCGGTGGCATTGGAGCGGCTCTTCTGTTGGGTGGCTGGAGATGCTAACTGGGAACGGCTCCAGCCCGCACTTCGGGAGCGCATGCGGGCAACGGCCGAGACCTTCTTCGGGGTCGAGCTGGGGAGCTATGAGGGGTTCCTGCCGGATGATGGGATGTTGGCGGCCATTGCCGTCCCGGTCATGGTGCTGGTAAGCGAGCAAACGCACGCCGTCTACGGGCAGGCGGCCGGGCGGCTTGCCCAGCGCCTGGGGGTCGAGGTCACGCACACGCCCGGTACCCACATGGCCTACCACGACCACCCGCACGAGCTCGCGGAGACCATCCGGCCGTTCCTTCGCCAGCTCAGCAGGATCGCTGTCTCCCAGTGAGGCTCCGCCTCGGACCGCCGAGGTGAGTGGTTCCGCGGGCACGATCGTGCACGCCCATCGGCCAGCACATCATCCGCGCCGAAGAAGCCGTCACCGCCCGGCCCGTCCTCGCCACCGAGGCCAGCCGCCTGGGCATCGCCCTCGGTGCTGTCGTCCTGGCCGTCGCCCGTACCTACGCCACCGCTGATCGGCCGGTCGAAGCGCCGACATCGTGATCAAGCACACGATCGCCGAATTGCGGGCCGCGCTGGAAGCCACCCAGAACCTCGCCCCCGGGCGGCAGTAAGACACCGTGCGGTTGGGTCTCCCCACTTTCAAGTCGCGCTTGGAAGTGTCCCGCCCGCGCGGAGGCAGTCTGGCTTACGGGCACCTGGGCGCCCGCAGCCTCACGTGCCAGCCGGACCGAAGCCGGACCGCCCGTGGGCGTTCAGCGTGGCGGGCCGGGACTGGTATTCGCGATCTCCCGATGAGGTGACCGCAGCGCTGGACCGCCTGCTCAGTCTGAGATCAGGCTCCTTGATCACAACCGGTCCAAGCAATGAGATGCCGGTTCTCCACCTGATGCTGCCATAGTCTCGCCACATGCGGGTGCTGGCTGCGTGCTCCCTCGGCGGTGCGGGTCATCTGAATCCCTTGGTGCCCTTCCTCGCTGCCGCAAGACGGCGGGGAGACGAGGTATTGGTGGTGGGCCCCCCTGCGCTGAGCGAGATGGTCGAGGCCGCCGGCTATCCGTTCTGGCCGGGTGGCGAGCCGTCGGAGGAGGTAGCGGCTCCCATACGGGAGCGCCTCCCGGTTGCTGCGTCCGATGAGGCGGCGGTCCTGGGTAATCGGGAACTGTTCGGTCGGCTCGCGACCCGATCCATGCTGGAAGGGATGGAGCGGGCCTGCGTCGAGTGGGGGCCTGACTTCGTCCTGCGGGAGCCCTGCGAGTACTCGTCTGCAATCGTCGCGTCCCAGCGAGACATCCCCATCGCCCAGGTCGCCATCTCATTGGCCGAAGCCGAAGCAGCGTCGATCACCGCGGCCGCGCCCGCGCTCGCGGAGCACCGGAAGGGTGTGGTCGAGGAGCTGTGGGCCTCGCCCTACCTGAGCCGCTTCCCAGATTCGCTCGACCCGTCTCCCTTTCCGGCCACGGTGCGTTTCCGGGAACGGCCCGAACTCTCTGACGGGCAGCTGCCGGACTGGTGGGACGGATCGGACGCGCCGCTCGTCTACGTGACCTTCGGGACGGTCGTGGGTTACATGTCGTTAGCCGCTCGCGTCTACCGGACTGCCCTGAAGGTCGTGGAGGACCTGGAGGCGCGGGTGCTGCTGACCGTGGGGCGCAAGTTCGACCCTTCTGAGCTCGGCTCGATCCCGGCGAACGTTCACGTGGCGCGATGGGTGGAACAGGCTCAGGTCGTGCGGGAAGCCGACCTTGTCGTCTGCCACGGTGGGTCGGGCACAGCGCTCGGCGCGCTGGCGGCCGGCGTTCCGCTCGTAGTCGTGCCCCTCTTTGCCGACCAGTTCGAGAATGGTCGGCGTATCGCGGCTTTGGGAGCCGGACGCATCGTCGAAGCCGGGTCAAGAAGACCACCGGGGTCCCGCCCGCAGCTGGCCGGGGAGGATGCTCCGCACATCCGCCGGCAGATCAAAGTGGTGTTGACCGAGACCTCCTATCGGCACCAGGCGCGTGTCATCGCTGACGAGATGGCCGCAGCCCCGGCCGTCGATGAGGTCCTCGCCGATCTGCTGGCCGCGGGGTAATGTCGACGGAATCGCCCGCCGGCTTGGGACGCTCGCGACAGATCGTCCTACTCGCTCGGCTAGGAGGCTGCTGAGGGGAGACTCCAGCCGCGCCCGAACGGCGGGTCTGCGTGCTACCGGCCCCGAGGCTATGAGCACGCTCCGTGATCAGCGGCCGAACGGCCATCATCGCGGCAGATGCGGAAGGTATCGACTCCGACCGAGCCTGCATAGTCATACATGCTGAGCTGTGGATCGCCACGACAGTTCCGAGGGTTGCCTGGTGCGCCACATCATTCTGGGCCACTTACCGGATGCGCACTGAGCCGCCTAAACAAGATCCCGCTGAGCGGTGGGCGCTCGTCCACCAGATCCCAGTTGGCGCCGCACCGCCATACATAATGGGGCAGGCGCGGCGGGCCTGGGCCACCATTGATTTCGCTGGCGCCAGGAGGGTGGCTAGCTGGGGCGCCCCGCGTGACGCGGTGAGGCGCTGAGGCGCTGAGGCGTCGGCTGCGGCACAACTCAGGCGAGATCGAATCTGCCATTCTTCACCGTGGCGGCAAGCACGTTCCACTGGCCGTGGGTGAAGAACAGCTTTGGCCCGTCGGGATCTTTGGAGTCGCGCACACCGATCACGCGGTCACCCGTGTCCGGATCCCTGATGACGGCTACCTCCACGCAGCTACCGTTCTGCCCGCTGCGAGCGCTCTTGCGCCAGACAGCGCGGGACAGGTCATACGCAGGCATCCCGCGCCTCCCCTCGTGGTCACTTCAAGGCTGTGGATACTGCATGAAGCATAGCTCGCGTCTGTGCAGGGCTGAGCGACGCAGCGCGCAGGCGGTCGAATGCCGTGGTGTACAGCCGGACCTCTTCCGCCTTGTCCACGTACAGGTTGCCGCCGACCGTTTCCATGTAGACCACCTTGGGCTCGGCCGGCGCCGGGCCGCCCCGGCCCCGGAACTGGCCTGGGCCGATGTCCCGGCACGGCAGGTCAAGATGCTGGGCTCCCTGCCGGTGGTCTTCTCCTTCTGCACCCGGCTGGGCATCGGGCAGGTCATCGACGATCTGGTGCCGATCCGCGATGTGGCGACCGTGAGCGCCGGGCAGGCCATCGAGGCGATGATCTGCAACCGGCTCACCTCGCCCGCGCCGCTGGTGCACATCGGGGACTGGGCCCGCGACTGGGCGGTCCCGGAGGTCCTGGGCATCCCCGCGCTCGCGCTGAACGACGACAAGCTGGGCCGCACCCTGGATGCGATCGCCCCGCACCTGGAGGAGATCACCGGGACGGTCGCCGTCCGCGCGATCGGCGCCTTCGGCATCGACATCAGCCAGCTGCACTGGGACATGACCAGCTTCTCGCTTTACGGCGCCTACGACCTGCCCGATGAGGATTACCCGGCCCCCGCCTACGGGCATCCCAAAGACCGCAGGACCGACCTGCTGCAGATCCAGGCGGGCATCGCCGCCGCCGGCGACGGCGGGATCCCCGTCTACGCCTCCGCCTACGGCGGCGGGGACGCCGAGATCTCCCAGGTGACCGGGGCGATGAAAGCCCTGAAGAAGATCGCCGGGGCGAAGAAGTTCCTGCTGGTCGGCGACTCCAAGCTGATCAGCTACGACAACGTTGCCGCGATCCGGAAAACCCGCTGCACGTTCCTGGCCCCCGCGTCCAAGCTCTACGTCAAGGCCGCCGAGCTGGCCGCCTGCGACCTGGACAGGGCCACCGAGGTTGACTACGTCGCCGGACGCGACCAGCACAAGAAGAACAGCAACCCCGGCCAGATCGGCCGCTGGCATGTCCTGGAAGACAATCAGAGCTTTGCGATCCGCAACTCCAAACGCAAAAGCGACCCGCCCATCACGCTGCGCCGCATCTTCGTGCACTCAACCGCCCGCACCGGTGCTGCCGCGACCAGCCGGACCAAGAAGCTCACCCGGGCCAAAGACGACCTCGGCCGCCTGGTCTCCGGCCTGGGCGGCCGGTTCTACCCCACCCAGGAGAAGGTCACCGGCCGGCTCCAGCAGATCGCCCGCGACCGCAAGGTCGGCCCCTACCTGCGCTACACCATCGGCACCGCCCCCGCCACGGCGGCCGACGGCCCCGAGGGCAGCGGGCAAACGGCCCGCACCCAGACCGCCGGCACCGGCCAGACCAGACCCGGCCCGGCGGACACCTGGCAGGGCACCGGCAGCGGCGGACCCGGCAAACCCGCCCTCACCTGGTGGTCCGGCCAGGCCGCGATCGACGCCGAAGCCGCCACCGACGGCTGGTACGCCCTGCTCACCAGCATCGACGCCAAAGCGGAGACCGCAGCCGAGGTCCTCCTGCGCTACAAGGCCCAGGAAGCCGTCGAGCGCCGCTACGGCAACCTCAAGGGACCGCTGGCAGTCGCCCCGATGTTCTTGAACAGCAACCGGCGGATCGCCGCGCTGATCACCGTGATCAGCCTCGCGCTACTGATCTTCTGCCTGATCGAACGCGAAGCCCGCCGCAACCTCGCCCCCCAAACCAAACTCGACGGCCTGTACAACCAGCAGCCCGCCCGGCCCACCGGCCGGCTCATCCTGACCACCCTGGCCGGCATGCAGCTGATCCCGGCCACCTCGACCAGCCCGGCCCAGATCCCCAGGCCCAGCCCGGTCCAGGCCCGGCTCCTGGAACTGCTGAGCATCGACCCGACCCATCCGCCGTGACACAGAACCGGCCCACGGGACGTGATCTACGCCCATGTGCGAATTACCGGGCTAGCTGGGGCGCCCTGCGCAGGTACCTGGTCCTGGGGCTCATCCTCATCACAGTCGCCGCGCTCGCCGTGCTCGTGCGGAAGCGTCTCACGCGCCGCAGCCGCGGATTGGAAACCGCCACCGGTGTCGCTGTCGCGCTGTTCCCACGCCGCGGCGCCGCGGTGTCGCAGTCCGACCTCGCGGCGTCGCAGTGTCAAAGGGCAAATGCCGCAACAGCCGCCGTCGCAGGGCGGCCGCGTCCTCGGCTCTGGGCGGCCATGCCCCGCCGCGCTTCCTTCTATCTGGGCCGTCAGGTGGCAGGCGGGCGGATCAATTGGCCCCGGTGTGCGGTGTGACGAAGAGGACGCCAGTCGCATGCGTTACAAATGAAGTGACGCGATCATGGTCGCCACCGGGGCTGCGAGCCAAGCGGTCCGGCCCGCTCCATGATCGCGGTAACTTTGCCACGAATGAGGTTGTCGCGCGATGTCGGCCGGAGGACGGGCGACCTTGATCGGATGGCCCCATCCCAGCCGCTGGCCCTTCCGACCGAGCACAACGGCGGACTGATGCGGGGCATATCCTGGGCCTAGGCGATGGTGATCCAGAAAGGCCGGGCATTGGAGAACGGTGACGTGGATCTTCCTGGGCCAGCCGTTACGGTGGGCCAGCGGGTACAGCTCTTGCGCGAGCGGCGGGGTATGACGCGCGCTGTCTTCGCCGGCTTGGTGGGTAAGTCGGAGAGCTGGGTCAAGGCGATCGAGAAAGGCCGTCTTCAGGTTCCCCGATTGCCTGTTCTGATTCAGATGGCAGAAGTGTTGCGGGTGCGGAACCTGGCTGATCTCACCGGGGATCAGTCGATGCCCATCCAGATGTTCACTGGGCCGGGTCACCCGGCGCTGCCTGCCGTACGGGAGGCAATGAACGCCTATCCGCTGTGGCAGGCCCAGCCGCTCCCGAGCGTGGCGCACCTTCGGCTGCGGCTGGCCCGCGCTTGGCAGGCTCGGCACGCGTCGCCGGATCATCGGACGGTCCTGGGTGGCCTGTTGCCGGATCTGATCAAAGACGCCCAGGTGATGGCGAGGTTCGGGTCCGACCGCCGGGCAGCGCACGCATTGCTGGCGGAGGTGCTGAACCTTTCGCAGATGTTTCTGGCGTATCAGCCTGATGTGTCACTGTTGTGGCGGGCGGCGGAACGGGCGATGCTGGCTGCGCAGGAATCGGAGGTGCCGGAAGCGGTTGCGGGCTCGGTGTGGTTCATGGCTCAGGCGCACCGGGACGCTGGGGATTTCGACGCGGCACATGAGATCAATAGCCAGTGCCTGGAGTATCTCAAGCCCTTTGTGCCTGATGGCGGCGTCGATCTGCTCGCGTGGTGGGGCGCGTTGCAGTTCGAGATGGCCTATACGGAGGCGCGAGCAGGTGATCGCGGGGTTGCCTGGAGCCATTGGGACGAGGCGGAGCGGATAGCATTGCGGCTCCCGGTGGCCTACTACCATCCCGTGACGTCGTTCTCGCAGGTGATCATGGGTGCGCACGCGGTCACTGTTGGAGTGGAACTCTGCCAGGCTGCGGACAGTGTTCGCCAGGCCGAGCACATGACGTCGGCGGCGATTCCGTCACGTCCACGGCGGGGGCGCCACCTGATTGAGGTGGCCCGTGCCTACCGGCTGCGAAATGACGTAGAGGCGTCGCTGGCGACGCTGTCCGAGGCGTTCGGCGCCGCGCCCGAAACGATTCGTTACAACGGCTACGCCCGGCGGATCATCTTGGAGGTTCTGAACGAGGGGCCGTCCGATCTGCGGGCGCGGGCGGCGGAGTTGGCGGCCAAAATCGATCTCTACGTATGAGCGCACGGGGGCACAAATTGTGTCCCCGATCTCTGGCCATGGGTCTTAGCGTCGTCATTCATGACAGGACAGGACAGGATCGGTGTGCGGCGCGGGGGCGACGCGGAGAATCGTTCAGATAGCGTGCGGGCCGTTGGGACCCCTGACGGTGGAGTGGCTGACCTCGAAAAACTCGCCGCCGAACTGAACGGTGGGGACTATGAGGCACGGCTTGTTACACCGCAGGGGCGGCGCCCGTCCGTGCACGCCCGGAACCGGCGCGCGGGTGTGCTGAAGGAGAACATCTATTGTGGCGACGGTTTCTACTGGTTCGGCTGGGCGGAGCGGATCGCGCCGGTTGCCGAGGTGGCCGAGGCTGCGCGGATCGTGATGCGGGTGCTGCGTACTGTGGACGCTGGGCGGTGAGAACAGCCGCAGGGGCCGGGCCGCTGCGGCGCTATGCTCGCAGGTTACCCGGAAACGGGCCGGCCGTGAGGGGCTACGCCGAGCCGGCCAGCAAAGATCACCGGCACCCCGTCGATCACTTAACGTCATCGAAACCAGGGCAGGCAAGCCATGGGTGATGCTTACTATGCGTTCCGGCACGTCGATGGGGTGCTTCATCTGAAGGTGAAGCTGCCGGAAGGGCTGCCGGGCCTGGTTGCCGCCGACGCGACGGGACGTGTTCGGAGATGCGCCGCGGGGTGTTGCGGGACTGATCCTGGATGCGGCTGGTCTGCGCGAGCTGCGGGGTTTGGTGATCCGGTTGGGCGAGCCGGCGACCCGGAGGTCGGATGAGCCGCCGATGGACAGCACGGGAACGCGCCCTTCTTAGGCCCCGGCCTGGCTGAGTTGTCCGGTCCGGCCATCGGCATGCCCCGGATTACGGCTACCGCCAGGACATAACCCCTTATTTCTTTTCACCTCGGAGAAAAGAAATGGAAATGAGATGAAATGAAAAGAGAAGGAGAGCTGTCATGATCCCCGGCGCTCACGCCGCCGGCGTTGGCGTGCCCGCCGGCCTGCCGGCCGATGCCGCCCGGGCGCTGGCCGGCCGTGACGTCGCGGTGACCGCTGTCCGGCAGGCCGCCGACACCGAGCCGGTCACCGGGCTGGCGGCCGCTTCGTCGTCCCGTTCCTCTGGTCTTGCCGGCGGGCAGCCCCGCGGTCTTGCGGCGGATCCGCCGCCCGGCGTCGTCCCGGCCGCGATCTCTTCGGCCAGCAGCACCCGGATGACCTCGGCGGGGTCCCGCTGCGCCTCGGTGGTGGCGAGCACCTCGGGAGGCTGAAATCTGAAGGCCACGTATCAGGCGCGCTGCCTCCGACTCCTTAGTAGGTAGGCCAGGCCCGGCGGGATCGAGGATGGGGGATGCAGCACGCTCTCGGCGTTCCTGCGGACACTCCAGAGCCTGACGATGGCGCCTTCACGGAGAAGGGATTTCGCATGCCAGACAACGCTACTAACAAGCTGCACGTCGTGGTGAAGTGGGGGAGGCATCCAACTTCAACGTGTACTACGACAACAGCCTGGGCGCGGGCGGCCAAACGCTCGCCGACGCCGTGCTTGCTCGATGTGAGCAGGAGTTCGCGCAGCTGATGGCCTTGTTTGGTATCACGCCGGGCGCACTGTTTATATCGACCCGGGAACATTCGGCGCCCACCACGCCAACTGCGCGGCTACCGAGCTGCACCCGGCGGCATTCAGCGGCACCGATGGTGCCTTGATAAACAAGCGCAGACCTAATGGGATTCGTCCGGCAGTGCGGCAAATCGGACAGGGCCATCACGTTGGACGATGACGGCCACCGGACTAGTATACCAACAGAGCAGCCTTCGCTATGTCCGCTATAGTAATAACACGCATCATGCAAATGCCCAATCTCTAGATGAAGCAACTGGAGCGGAGTCGCGCGTCATGATTCAGGGTTTTCCATTTCAGTCCAGCGTTCTTCCCGGCGATAATGTGCGATTTCATGTGAGCACTGACGCGCCGCAGTTTCGGGTCGATATCTACCGCCGGGGTACGTCGTTGTCTCTGGAGCTGTCCTCGACCTGGTTTGCGTCGGAGCAGGCTGACAACCCTGACCATGCGGCGGATGCGGACTGGTCCCAAGACCAGCCTGACGGCAGCCGCGGCTGGCCGGGATTCGACGTTCCGATCCCTTCGACCTGCAGCTCCGGCGTGTACATTGCGATGTTCGTCGAAGGTGACGGCAACGACAACCCGCGGGGCAATACTCCACCGCTGGACCCGACCACGGCTGACGCCCGGTACGGCAAGGCATTGTTCGTTGTCCGCAGTCCCGCCCCGGGCACCCAGGCCACCATCCTGTATAAGGTCCCGTTGTTCACCTATCAGGCGTACAACGATGTCGGCGGTTGGTCTCTCTACACCGTGCCAGAAGGCAAGCCCAACTTCGTCTCCTTGAGGAGACCGGGCGGCGGCACGGGCGGGCATCCATGGGACGATTGGAACTATGATCCAGCAGACCGTTCCTCGGCGCGGCAGGTCTTCGCCCACTGGGATGCGCCTTTCATAGGGTGGCTGGAGCAGAACGGGTACGCAATCGATTACGCGACCGACCTCGATCTCCACACTGACCCGAATTTGCTCGCACCGTACCCCCTCGTGCTAAGCGTCGGCCACGACGAATATTGGTCGAAGGAAATGCGCGACCAGGCCGAGGCATACGTTCAAAGCGGCGGTAACTTTGCATTCTTCAGCGGCAATACCTGCTGGTGGGCAGTCGAGTTCGATGGCGATTTCCGTTTCCAGAGACCTGCGACTTGGTGGGACGGACGTAACCGACCAGAAAACTCTCTCACAGGCGTGAGCTCAAGGAACGGGGGCGAAGGGAATCAGGATCGTCCCAAGGTCGGCTACGTCGTTCAAAACCATGATCACTGGATCTTCGTGGGTACTGGGCTTCAAGAGGGAGACAGCTTCGGCGTCCAGGAAGAGATCGTGGGTTACGAGGCAGACGGCGCAAACTTCGACCGTAGCCAAGGTCCCCCCTTCATCCCCAAACTTGACGACGGGACCCCCGCGACTTTTGTGATACTTGGCGTGGGGGACGTGGCTGGCGCCTTTGGCCAAATCGGCAATTTCAACGGTAACTTCGCGGCGACGATGGGGCTCTACACCAACGCCGGAACCGTCTTCACCGGCGCGACGACGGACTGGCCGCGCGTCGTCGGCCGCGACGGCGAACCCGTGACCACCCAGATCACCCGTAACGTGCTCAACAGGCTGGCAGGCATCGCCCACGTGCAGACCGATGTGGCGCCTGGGGCGTCGGGTTCGGGTGGCAACACGGTTGTCGTCGCCAAGGACCCCGACGGGCGCATCTTTTACACCTGGTGGCCGCTGGGCAGCGGCGGCCGGGGATGGCACGAGTTGGACGGGGACGGCCGCACCGACGCGGCGCCGGCCGCCGCACTGGTCGGCCAGAACAACGACTACCTGTTCGCCGTCGTCAAAGGCCTCGACGGCAACGTGTACCTCAACCAAGGCACCCTCGGCCAGGGGTTCGTGGGCTGGGGGCAAGCAGGCTTCCAGACCGACGTCGCCCCTGCTGCCGCCGGTTCAGGCAACAACAGCGTCATCGTCGCCAAGAGCGGCGACGGGCGCATCTTCTACACCTGGTGGCCGCTGGGCAGCGGCGGGCAGGGCTGGCAGGAACTCGACGGGGACGGCCGCACCGACGCGGCGCCGGCCGCCGCACTGGTCGGCCAGAACAACGACTACCTGTTCGCCGTCGTCAAAGGCCTCGACGGCAACGTGTACCTCAACCAAGGCACCCTCGGCCAGGGGTTCGTGGGCTGGGCGCAAGCAGGCTTCCAGACCGACGTCGCCCCTGCCGCCGCCGGTTCAGGCAACAACAGCGTCATCGTCGCCAAGAGCGGCGACGGGCGCATCTTCTACACCTGGTGGCCGCTGGGCAGCGGCGGGCAGGGCTGGCAGGAACTGGATGGCGACATCCGAACCGACGACCCCCCAGCTGCGGCACTCGTCGGCCCGGACAACAACTACCTATTCGTCCTCATCCGAGGAACCGACGGCAACCTCCACCTCAACCAAGGCGTGCTCGGCCAAACATTCGTCGGCTGGCAAACTGTCTGAACCGCGCGGTACCTGGGAGTTTTGACACGAATCGGAAAGAAGCCAGAACGATGACCGAGATCAACCCAGCCCACCCGCGCCACAGCGGATTCTCGAGCGTGCCTGGGAGGACAGGCTTGCCGCCGTCCGGCAGGAAAACGACCGGCGCGCCCAGCAGGCCCGCGGGCCAGTAACCCGTTCCGGTGAGGAAGCCGCCCGGATCACTTCGGCCGACGCCGACGTCAAGGCCATCTTCCGGGCGCCATCGACGACCAACCGCTCAGACCGCACCGAGTCCGGCGAGGCCGCGATGCGCACCCGCTATACGTTCCTCGCCGAAGGCGAACCAGTCATGCTCTCGACCTCGTGGGAAGCTGTCACGGTCACCGACGGCACGCCGGTCATGCTGCCCGAAGAAGGTTTTTACGCTGGCGCCGGCGTCATCGCCCGGATGGCCGTCATCGGCCACCGCATTACCCGAGCCGAAGAAGCCGTCACCGCACGGCCTGCCCTCGCCGAGGAGGCCAGCAGCCTCGGCATCGCCGCCGGCGCCCGCCGTCCTCGCGGTCGCCCGCACCTACGCCACCAACGGCCGCCCCATCGAAAGAGCCGACATCGTCATCCCCGCCGAACGATGGGCACTCGTCTACCAGATCCCCATCGGCAAATAGCCCGGACCGCTTCACATGTGCTGCCGCGCCGTGGTGCCGGGCGGACGTTACCCACAGTCAGGGCGGCCGGAACGGCTTCCGGGGCGGCCCGTGGCGGCTCATGATGGACCTGAAAGCGGACTGGCGAGCCTGACTCGCCTGACCAGGCACCGGCGTTGTGTTACAGACGGTGACAGCTCGGCTGTCGCACGACGCGCGATATCTCCATCCTCCCTGCCCATATGCGTGGCTTTCAAGCGCGGGCTCTGCCGGTCGTGGCCGCGCATAATGAGCCCTCTGACGCCGTGTCCCGGCCGCCCTGATCTGGTGGCAGGGAAGTCTGCCGGCCACGGCGCCACAGCCGGACGACCGCCGTGAGCTGGCCGAGGCCCAGGGCCTCGGCAAGAAGCGCCCGAGATTCACCCGGGCGATGAACTGGCTGCCGGGCCCCGTTCAGTCGTTGTGTTCGCCGCACCCGCGCCGTAGACGCAGACCTGACCGCCCTTATCTGGCCCGGCGGATGATTGCGGCCATCTCATCGGCGTTGAAGGCCCGCTGCGTATTCGTCCGGATGCTGCCGAGGGAGCTGACCTGGAGCATGCTCGCCACCCCGGTTTCATCGTCGGGGAAGTCGGCAACGGCGACGAGGTCGTACTCCCCGGTCGTCCAGAGCAGCTCGCGGACCCAGCCACCGGCGCGCTCGACGAGCTTGGAGAAGTCGTCCGCGCGCTGCGTCGTGTCCTTGAAGTTCTTGACGCCCTGCTCAGTCCAATGGATCAGAGACACATAGGTCGGCATACTCACACCCCCGTTGGCGACCGCGGACCCCATGAACATCATTCCCGCGAGAAAACGCGAGGTAAAGACGCTGCTGGCTGCGGCACGCCCGTGCACACCGCAGCACCTGTTCCCGTACCTGCCTCAGCAGGCTTCCTTTGGCCGGTTCACCCAGATCTGGTTGATCTGGGGGTGGCAGCGCGCCTGACCTGGTGAAACGCCAATTGCGATCACGCCTGGGCCGTGGCTGGGCCGTCAGCCTCACCGGTCAGCATGTGGTCGATGGCCTGCCGCATCCGGTCGGCGGCGGACGGCATCAGATGTAACGGCACAGCCAGCGGTGCCATCACCACCCCGGCCGTGCCCGCGACCACTGTCGCCTGCTTCAACACCACCGGCCAGCAACTGCCGCCACGTCGGATTCGAGCGGCACAGGATCGGGGAAGGGTAAGGCCGGCCGATTAGTCGCCATGAATGATCAGGGCAGCCATTTACCCACTGTGAAGGTGGGATGCCAAAAGCTGAGGGGCCAGAAGAGGACCGAGATGAAGTACTGAACCCAGCTATGGAGCGACGATAGACTGCCCACCGTCGTCGGCAGATGGGGAGGCGCGGTGTTGAGGAAGACGCCGACCAAAACGTAGATCACGATGACAAGGCCTCTTGTGCTGAAAAGGGTTTTTAGAAAGTCCACCTCAGCTCACCTCCTGTCTGTGGACACTGGAGCTGATGCGGATGAGTGACTCTTATCATGCGTCCCTCGCTACTACGCTGAGGCTGCTTCACCGCGCATTGGGGCGGCGGGCTCAGAACCTCCGGAAATCGCCATCTGCTACCACGCTGATCTACACAGTTGCTTCAGCAACAACGTGCCAAATTCGTTCAAACTCGGTGAATCTTCCTACTGGCGGGCTGGGTGATATCTTCCTGGAGCGGGACGTGAGATCTGGATAATTCCCTGTCGGAGAGATTGATGGTGAAGATATTGTAGTGGATCTTGTAAAGGGCATCTGGTATAGCCGCCAGACTTTCACCGCTTCGCCGGTTGCAAACGTCCGGAGGTCTGGGGCTGACTGGTGCTTCTCGTCGCGGGAATGGATAGGGACGGTGCCGAGGCTGTCGCCCGCGACAAACACCGGCTTCCCCGAGCCCACGCGTGAAATCGGCGCGTAACCGTGCCAGGTTGCGGTTCGCTGGCCGACGGCTAAGATCGCGAAGGGCAGAGCAGCGCCGCACGCTTATCGCCAGCCACCGAAATGCTGGCTCTACGCTGCGATTCCCGGTATCCATCACGTTATCGTGTTAATCATGCCGGCCTTCAGGTTGCCAGCGATCTAGCCGTCGGCAAGGAGTTAGCCACCTTATGACGATGCTTCGGTAACGGACATAGTTGACCCATCCTTACAACAGGGACATCACATAGCACTTCCCACCAAGATAGTTCATACGTAGCCATCCGCCAGGTTGACACGCTGGGCGATCGTAAGTATTCGGCCATCCCGTCCTGTCATCGGCCCTCGCCGGTCTGGGAGCGGGAGCTTTGCTGGTGGGTGCCGCTCTACGGGTGTGGGTGAGGATGGCCTGGTAGGCCCGGTGCAGGGGGTAGAGGTAGACGTCCTTGACCGGTAGTGCCCGCAGATGGTGACGGTCGAGCTTGCCGCGGCCCCGGGTTTGGCCTACGTGGATCCAGTTGGCTGCCCGCTAGCTGGTGCCGCTGAACCCGGCCGGTCTGGACGAAGGTCTCGGCCAGGACCGTGGCGTAGCCGTAGACGTTCTGCCAGTCGGCGGGTAGCCGGCGGGTCACCCGGCCGGGGATCGCCGAGGCCAGGCGCGGGACGTGGACGTGGGGGAGGATGAGGAAGCGGGCGTTGCCGGCGATCAGGTGCAGCCGGGCCTGGCGGGTGGGGGCGTCCCAGCCGAGGTGGGTGTCGCCGGCGGCGCATTTCCAGGCCGGGGCGGCGAAGCCGAGCGCGGCGATGGTCCGGGCTCGCTCGGCTTGGATCTGGTAGCGCAGCTGGGCTCCGGCCAGCGGGGCGTAGCCGAGGTAGTGGTGGGCGGCGATGAGGTCGATGTAGCACTTTGAGTCCGCCCGGGTGGTGACCAGGCGGAAGTGCAGCGTGCCGAGGCTGGCAGGGTGCCGGTGACCGGGACGGCGGGGAACAGCTCATCGGGGCGGTAGCTGGGATGGCGCCCGTTGCCGTTGTCCTCTATCAGCACAACCTGCCGACCAAACTGGTCTGACCTACGGTGGTCAAGATTGGCTGAGACACCGACGCGCGCTGCAAGAGGCTGTGAGGCTCCGCCGTCCCCGATGATGTCCCGACCAAGGAGACGCCGCAATCCCTTCTGAGCTGGAGGTTCTCAGTCATTCGTGCCCGTAACGCTGGCTGTGGGTGCCGCAAACTCGGCCGCCCTATGCGACCTGGGAGTATTCGTGGAGGAGGCCACCGAGCCGGTCATGGCGGATGACCTTGATATCGGCGTTGACGGGATCGGGAAGCGCCCGCAGCGGGCTGGCCTGTTCCAGGGACCGGTGCGGCCGGTGGGTAGTGAAATGGGCTTCGTATTCGCCCAGGATCATCCGTAGGTGCGCGGCGTTGATGACACACTGCTCGAAGGTGCGGTGTGGGGTTTGTGGGTTGACCGTGCGGCCTTCCACCTCGGCAACGATCCGTCCCGCCTCCCGGGCCTCGGAGACAAACTGCCTCAGCAACGTGGACTTGCCGATCCGGCCGGGACCATGCAGGTAGAACACTGGCGCAACGGCGCCAGACAGTGCGGACCCGGAACAGAGCCTGCTCGGCAGGTGACACCGGAGGGAGTCCTCGCCCGTCGCGCTGTGATCAGGAGATGCTACTCTAAGTAGTCGCTCTTTGCCGGTCTACGGACGGGGGACAAATGACCGGTACGACGAGGACAGCGCGCGTGATCGGAGTCGCCTGCGCGGCGATCTGCCTCTGCGCGGGTGGCGCCGACCGGGCGACGGCCGCGACACCGGGTACTATCACGGTCACCGGAAACGGTGCCGTGACCGGCACGCCCGATGAGCTTCAGCTGTCGCTGAAAGCCAACGCCCAGGCGGCTTCGGTCAGCGCGGCGCTCGACAGCGCGAACCAGGCCATGACCGCGGTCCGCGACGCGCTGACCGCCGGCCACGTCGCCCCGGCCGATCTGCAGACCTCTGGCATGTCGGTGCAGCCGCAGTATAACCAGCAGGACACGATCACCGGCTACACCGTCAGCGAGTCGCTCACCGCGGAGCTGCATCATCTCGCCACGGCGGGCCAGACCATCACCGACGCGGTCGAGGCGGGCGGGAACGCGGTAACTGTCGACGACGTGTCGCTTGACCTCACCGACCAGGCGGCCACGCTGATGGCCAAGGCCCGGGCCAAGGCCATCATCGATGCTAGGGACCAGGCGGAGCAATACGCGAAGGCGGCGGGCACGCGGCTCGGCCGGGTGCTGAGTATCAGCACGACCGGCAGCGACACCGTGCCCAGTCCGGTTCTGCACAGCGCGCCGTTCGCCCCCAGGTCCGCGGTGCCCATCTCGGCCGGCACCCAGCAGATGACCACCTCGGTCGTCGTGGTGTACCAGATGAAGGGCTAACGCCAGCGGAAGGTGGCCTTGCCCAGTGGCGCAGCCGATTTCCAGCAGGCGATGAGCAGCGCGTGGGCCAGCCCGAGGTCGTGCCGGAGGCATACGCGGCGGGCGTGGCGCCTCCGCTGCGGTGATCGCCGTACTGAACGAGCCGATCAGATGATGGAAGCCAAGGTGGAGTCGCTTTTTCGCCGCCACCCTGATATCGGCGTCTACCTCAGCCGCCCGGCATCTGGGTGATCACAGGAGCCCGGATGCTCGCGAGTTCGGCGACGCGCCGGGCCGGTACGCCGATGCCAAGGCCTGCCGCAACTACGCCGGCGCCTCGCCGCTGACCATCGCCTCGGGCAGGAAGAAGACTGTGCATGCCCGGTTCATCCACAACGACCACCTGGCTGACGCGATGCACAGCCAGGCGTTTGCGGCGATCAGCGCCTCCGTCGGCGTCGTGGCCCTGCTGGCATTACTGGCCGCCAGCCCTGCCACGAGCGCGGCAGCGGCACAGCCGGGCCCGGCGCCCGGCGTGACTATGAGCGCCGCCGCATATTCGGCTTCAGCGGTATACCTGGCCTACACCGGAACCAACCACCAGGTGTATGTGCGAAACGTGGATGCACCCACGCAGGCCGCGATCGCGCTTGGTGGCCGCCTCATCGGCGGGCCCGCCTTGACCGTTGTCCCGGAACGTGTGCTGTCGTCGGGCCCGGTGCTCGCGGTTTTCGGCCGCGGGACCGACAACGCGCTGTGGTGGCGGCACCAGACCGCCCCCGGAGCCGGGTGGACCAGCTGGCAGTCCCTCGGCGGCATCCTCACCTCCAACCCGGCCACGCCACCCGCCATGACCAACCAGTTCGGCGCACTTAATGTGTTCGCCGACGGGACCGGCGGCGGGATCTGGTACCGGGTCTGGGCGGCAAGCGGCTGGCAACGGTGGACCGCGCTGGGCGGTACCCACCTGCTGCCCGGCACCGGGCCGAACGCCAGCGCTGGTGGACCCGAGGGCGGCGTGCTCGCGTTCACGGGCACGGACCGTAACGTCTGGCTGTACGGCCGCACCGGCACCCAGAACGGTTTTGTCAACATGGGTGGCCGCACCACCGCCAACCCTGGCGTTACCGTTGCGCTGCCGTGGGCAGTGGCCTTCGCGCGCGGCACCGACAACGCGCTCTGGTACCGGCTAAGCGGCTTGCCGATGGGCCCGGCCGGCTCCTGGCACTCGCTCGGCGGCAAGCTGACCTCCGGGGTGACCGCAACGACCGTGACCGGCGGAAAGACCTACGTGTTCGTACTCGGAACTGACAACCAGCCCTGGATGAGAGCGGGGGTATGGCCTAACCTCGGCGGCTGGACACGCGCATAACGGCACAAGCTGCGGTGGACCCGGGGGCCACTGGTTACGGGCCCACCGCACTGTTGATCGGCGCTGGCTGTCTTGGCCGGACGCGTGGCAGGTGCGCTCGGTCACGCCGATTGTGCGGTTCCGTGTGAGTGTGCCGTGGCGAAGTGGCGGGTGAACCAGCTGGCGCCGGGACAGGCCACTGCCGGCGCCCCGCGGACATCGTCATCCCCGCCGAACGATGGGTAGTCGTCTACCAGATCCCCATCGGCGAATAGCCCGGCCCGCTTCACATGTGCTGCCGCGCCGTGGTGCCCGGCGGACGCTACCCACAGTCAGGGCGGCCGGAACGGCTTCCGGGCGGACCGTCGCGGCTCATGATCGACCTGCTCTGCGCCCGCCGCCGCGGGCCTTCCATTGGCTGGCGGTCTGCGTGACCCAGGGCTTGGGCGACCGCCTCGGCGCTTCGCAACCGGCCTGCAACCTAGTGCGAAACGCTCTCGCTACCCGCCGGTAACAGCCTGGGTTCATGAAGAGCACCGCGTATGAACGGGGGGAAATCCTCCCGGTCCGCAAGGCCCCCGGCACAGCACATTCCGTAGCCGGGCGCGGCGCAACTCTTTCCTATCGAAGTAGCGCATGGCGAATTCAGCGCAGCCTGACGCCGCCAAGGCCGATGGCGATTACTTCGCCGGTAGTCATCCAGGGGGAATCATGACAGCCCAGGCTTACTCGAACGTGCCCTGGCCACGTGTATCGGTGGTTATCCCGACACTGAACGAGGCCCGCAACCTACCATATGTGTTCGCCCAGCTTCCGGCTGACGTCCATGAGGTCATCGTGGTGGATGGCCATTCCGTGGATGACACGCTGGCAGTTGCCCGCCGATTGCGTCCGGACGTCCGCATAGTTCAGCAGACGCGCAAGGGCAAGGGAAATGCGCTCGCCTGCGGGTTCGCTGCCGCGACCGGCGACGTCATCGCGATGATCGACGCGGACGGCTCGGCCGATCCCGGTGAGATCCCGCTGTTTGTAAAAGCGCTGCTTGAAGGTGCCGACTTCGCCAAGGGAACGAGGTTCGCGGAGGGCGCTGGCAGCAGCGACATCACGCGCTTGCGCCGTCTCGGCAACCGTGCACTCAGCTCCCTGGTGAACCTATTCTATGGGACACGCTACTCAGACCTATGTTACGGGTACAACGTATTCTGGCGGCAGCATGTCTCTACTTTCGGGCTTGACGCCACATCGCCGCCTCCACCCGACGGCAGCGGCCGCTTCTGGGGCGACGGTTTCGAGGTCGAAACGCTCATCAACATTCGTGCGGCCCGGGCGGGACTCACCGTCACAGAAGTTCCCAGCTTCGAGCACCCGAGAATTCACGGGGAAAGCAACCTGAGCACGTTCAGCGATGGCCTTCGCGTGCTGCGGACCATCCTGGTTGAGCGCGGCCATTCACGCCGCCGGGCGGCACGCACGCCTCCCACAGTTGCGCTTTCAGCCGTGCAGCCCGAGGTGCGCGCCGGTAAAGCGGATCAGACCCTGTCATCGCGGCCGCGGGGCGGGAAGGACCCGCAACCAGTTGCCCGGCAGGGGCAACGTCGCGAAAGAAGTGGCGACGTGAGCACGGCGCAGGCGGCGCGGAAGGTCGTGCCCACAGTTTCGGTGGTCATCGCGGCGTACACGATGGAACGCTGGGATGACCTGCGCAAGGCGGTGGCGTCGGCCCAGGCGCAGACCAATCCGGCGCTGGAGACGGTCGTCGTCATCGATCACAATCCGGGCCTTCTCGCCCGGGCACGCAGCGGACTCCCCCCGAGCACGCTTGTTGTTCCCAGCACGGGTTCCCGTGGAGCGTCCGGCGCGCGTAACACCGGTGTGGCCGTGACCCACGGCGAAGTGGTGGCGTTCATCGACGACGATGCTGTTGCCTCCCCCATCTGGCTGCAGGCCCTGCTGCACCATTTCGCCGATGCTGGCGTCGTGGGGGTCGGTGGGAGCCTGGACCCGGCCTGGGACGATGCGAGACCCGGCTGGTTTCCGCCTGAGTTCGACTGGGCCGTCGGCGGCTCGTACCTGGGAATGCCGGAGAACGCCGCGTCCGTGCGGAACGTATGGAGCAATAACATGGCGATCCGCCGGCGGGTGTTCGACGATATC
The DNA here is from genome assembly GCA_963712955.1 of uncultured Actinomycetota bacterium. Classification (GTDB taxonomy): domain Bacteria; phylum Actinomycetota; class Actinomycetes; order Streptosporangiales; family Streptosporangiaceae; genus DATFVJ01. The sequence goes on from CAVQKF010000006.1 coordinate 275,295, forward strand.
GGTGGATTCCGCGATGGTTTCGGAAAGATCGGGCAGCGTTCCTGCCCGGAGGATACCGACTTGTGCCTACGGGCAGCCGCACATGACCATGGAACCTGGATATACGAGCCAGCCGGGATCGCGGCCCACCGGGTGCCGCCGCCGCGCGCTACCGTCGGCTACTTTCTCGCCCGCTGTTTCAATGAGGGCCGCGGAAAGGCGGCGCTGGCCGCACTGAACGGCGCGGGCAAGAGCACCTCGGCGGAGCGGCGGTACACACGGCGCGTGCTGCCTGGGGGGATTGGCCGTGGCTTGCGCGAAACAATTCACGGCGACCTTTCCGGAGGATCGCGCAGCCTCGCCATCGCAGTCGGGTTCTCCTTCACGGTCGCCGGTTTCTTTGCTAGCCAGGTTGCCACGATCGGTCCCCGAACGGGTATCCGGCGCAGTCAGCGGGCCCAAGCGACGGACGCGGGTGCGCGGCCATGATCCTGCGCGACGCCGGGCGAGACGCACACCGGGAGCTCCAAGACGCGGTCGAGCCGGACAGACGCCATGGCCACCGCCAAACAGCAGGGGTTGATCACATGACCGCATCAGCGGCCGCGCCGCAACGTGTGGCGGCGTCCGAATCGGCCACGGACGGGGCATTCTCGCCGGCCCGGATGATGGAGATCGAGCTCACCGAGCCCCTTCCAGCGGTGCCCTACGACGGGAAGCGCAGCCGGGTGTGGGTACTCGGCCGCCTGCATACTGAGCCCGTCGGCGCGCTTATCCTGCGCGTAGGCACCGAGGGCCTCACGCCGGACCAGCTGGGCGCGCTGCTCTGGCCGGAACTGCGTGACACGGTGACCGCCCGTTTCGCGGCGGCTGGCCTGCCCGGGCCCCGTGAACTTACCGGGGAGGGACTGAAGGCCACGCCAGCGGAGTGGCCGTTGCTGCGGCACCGCCGCGACGTGATGGCTGCCGCACCTTTCATCAGCGTCGTCATCTGCACCCGCGACGGGGCAGACCGGCTGGAAACCTGCCTGCGTGGCCTCGACCGGCAGGAATACCAGCGCTTTGAAGTCATCGTGGTGGACAACGCGCCCACCAGCGACGCCGTCCGCACGCTGGTCGAGCTACGCGAACGCGGGGCCGCCTGCCACTACGTCCTCGAGGCACAGGGCGGGCTGTCCCGGGCCCGCAACGCCGGGGCGTCCGCCGCGAATGGCGAAATCATCGCCTTCCTCGACGACGACGAAGAACCTGACCGCCACTGGCTGGCCGGGCTCGCCGGCGGGTTCGCCCGGGGGGATGACATCGGCTGTGTCACTGGCATGATCCTTCCCGCCCGGCTGGACACCCCGGCCGAGGAGTTGTTCGAGCAGTCCGGCGGCCACAGTAAAGGGCGCGGTTTCGCTGCGGCCATCTTCTCAGCGGACGGTCCGCAAAACCCGCTCTACCCGCTGCCCCCGTTCGGCGCCGGCGGCAACATGGCATTCCGCCGGGAAGCACTCGCGCGCATCGGCGGCTTCGATACGGCCTTGGGAGCGGGAACACCGGCGCGGGGCGGTGAGGATACGTTGGCTCTCACGCTGACGCTGCTGTCCGGATACCGCATCGCCTATGAGCCCACGGCATTCGTGCGCCATGCCCACTATGCGGACCTGGATGGTCTCGGCTCGCAGCTGTACGGGTACGGCGTCGGCCTGACTGCCTATTACATGGCCCTGCTGCGCCGCCTGCCTACGGTATTTCCCGCACTGCTGAGGCTGCTGCCTGCTGCGGTCGGTTACCTGCGCGGGGCCAGCACCGCTCGCCGGGCATCCGTTAGCGGCCTTCCGCCGGAGCTCAAGCGGCAGCAGCGCTCCGGGATCCTCATCGGGCCTGCCGCCTATATCAGGAGCGTTTGCAGCTTATCGCAGGTTCACACGGTAGATCGTCGTGCCGGCGTTGTGGTAGACGACCAGCCATCCGGGCCTGGCCGAGATCGCGCTCAGCAGTCGCGCGTAGCCGTGCGGGGCGCCGAAGTAGTCGACGTAGGCGGCCATGCTGCGGCTGAACACGACGTACGCGCTGCGGTATCCGAGGGAGGCGAGCCACGCCTCCACCTCAGGCACATCGGCCTCGTCCATCCATGCCGCGCCCTGCTGCGGGTCGGCCGGTATCACCTGCAGGTTGTAGGAGTTGTAGTTGGCCGTCTCGAGCGCGGGAAAGTCGTCGGCCGCCAGCACGATCAGCGAGCCGGGCGCGGCATGGCTATACAGCCACTGGCTGGCCGTCAGCTCCGCGGGGGTGAAGGCGTCGACACTGACAGGCCCATACAGACCCTGCAGCCCTGCGGCCAGCGCCAGCGCGCAGACGCAGGCCGTGGCCAGCCAGCGCCGAGCGCGCCGCGCAGGTCAGCGAGGCCCCCCGCGATCAGCAACGCGCACCACGGTGCCGAGAAGAGGTAGACGCGGTAGATCGCCTCGCCGCCGTAGTTCTGCGACGAGGAGCATCACGAACGGGCTGAACGCGAGAGCGGCGGTGATCACCACGCGGCCGGGCGCCCGCCACTGACGCGCGATCACGGCCAGCGCGAGCAGCCACATGAGCGCGGCGAGCGCGCGCACGATCACCGCCGTGAACGCCTGGGCGGGACGGTGAAAGGTGCCCGACTTGCCCGCCGCGTTCGCGAACGGGTCGCCGCCGCTGAACAGCCCGCCGAACTGCGTCGGCGATCAGGCTGTAATGGAGCGCCAGGTACCCGCCGCCGATCGCCGCAAGCACAAGCACGATCAGCCAGCCGGGCCGCAGCAGGCCGAGCAGCGCCAGCACCCCGAGCCCTGCGAGCGCCAGGTACGGCGTGAGCTGGTGCGCGGCGACGATCGCGAAGTAGATCACCGCGACGAGCGTCGACCGCGATGGCTCGCAGCGCTGGCGTGGACTCGGGCGGCGGCCGCTGCCCGGCCAGGAAGGGCGCACGCGCCCGCGCGATCAGGCCCCGGGGCCCGGCGGCCGGCAGCGGGGCAAGCAGCCAGCGCACGACGATCAACACGATGCCGAGCCAGAGCAGGTAGCCGAACGCCTGCGGCGACAGGTAGTCCTGCCCGACCCAGGCGATCAGCCCCTCGTACAGCAGCACCGCGAGATAGGCGACGCGGCGGTCTGGCACCAGCATCCGGAAGATGCCGAGCAGCACAAGCGCGTCGGCCAGCTCGAACGCGACCGGCGCCCACGCGGCGAACGACAGCGGCGCCACGCGGGCGAGCCCGCTGACGGACGCGACGGCGGCGAACAGGGCCGGCCACTGCTGGTAGATGTCCGAGCTGTCTGTCACGCGGCCGTACTGGCCGAACGCCTGCGCGACGCCGATGTGCTTGTAGACCCACGAATACTCCGGGATCTCCGTACAGGATCGGCACCGTGGCGTGAATCGCGACGATCAGGCCCGCCAGGTACGTGCCGAGCAGCCACGCACGCGGCTCGGGCCGACTCAGCTCGAGCAGGCAGCCGGCCAGCAGCGCCGCCAGGCCGAGGAAGAACCAGACGTTGGCGCTCGCCAGCAGCCCGAAGGGCCCGATCGTCTGACGCCGCAGCTGGCTCACCCCGAACGCCCAGGCGCCCAGCCCGCGCAGCGCCGGCGAAGGGCCAGCTGAGGCTGCAGGGCCCGCTTCACCGGCGCGCCGCACGCCGCAGCCGCGCGACGCAGGACACGATGCTCACGGCCGCGAGCGCGAGCAGCGCGGACGGATGCCAGGCCGCCAGCCAGATCATGACCGCGCTGGCGATCGCGGTCACGGCCAGGCTGAGCACCAGCGTCAGCCCGCCTGCGACGACGCCCTCGCCACTGTCGACCCAGCACATCACGGCCGCGCCTGCCGGCACGCAGGCGAGCAGCAGCGCCCCTGCCAGCGCCGGCCAGTGCCCGGGCAGCGGCGAGCACGAGCACCGCGGCCGCGACGCTCGCGGCGATCCCGGCCCAGGCGGTCAGCCCGGTGCGGGTCCAGCGGCTGCCGCAGGGCATCCGCACGGGCGCTGCTCACCGCAGCCGCCGCGCGGGTACGCCGGCGTACACCGGCGCCCGGCTCGCAGTCCTTGGTCACGACGGCACCTGCGGCCACGATACGGTGCCCGCGCCGATACGTCACCCCGGGCATGACCATGGCGCGCGTCCCAAGCCAGCAGCGGTCACCGATGCGCACATCGCGGTAGCCGGGCCACGTGCCACTTCCCGCCTGGCCCGAACGCGTGACCGAGGTGAAGATCATCACCTGGGGCCGAACGAAGGAGTCACGGCCGATGACGATGCGCCCGTGTCCCTCGAACCAGCATCCAGCGTTCAGGTGGGCGCCGCGCCGATGCTGACGTGCTCGGACTCGAACCAGCAGCGCTCGAGCCCCCAGACCACCGCCGCCGAGCTGACGCCGCCCAGGCGCAGCAGCGCCCGCCGAGCCGGGGCGGGCGCAGCGGTCGAGGTGGCGGGATGGCCGCGGCAGCAGCCAGCGCAGCGCCTGCTGCTGCGCGTCGGCGGGCAGCGACGGCGAAGCCCGTCGCGGCCGGGTGCGCGAGCTCCCGGGCGGGCAGCGGCAGCGCCCCGGATGGCCCCGGCGCGGTCGCTTCATTGGCCGCGCGAACGCTGCATGCCCTCCGAACTCGGCTCGACGAATGTGCCGCACGGTGAACGGCGCCACCGCCGCCGCCAGCAAGCCGCCTGGGTGCCGAGGTACGCCCAGCCGACGGCGTCAGCCCCAGCCGCGGCAGCAGCACCAGGGCGAGCACAAGCAGCAGGACCCCGGCGACGGCCTGGAAGCCGGCCAGCAGCCAGACCCGCTGGTCGAGCCAGACGAGCGTCCCGTAGATGACGACCACGGCGGTGAACGGGGCGCTCAGCCCGATCAGCCGGAGCAGCGGCACGCCCTGCGCGCGACGTACTGCGGCGCCGACCAGCTCGATGCAGCGGGCGGGCGCCCGGCACGCAGACGATCATCGCCGCCGACCACGATCCCGCCCACAGCAGCAGGCTGCGCCGGAGCAGGGCGCCCGGCTGCCCGTCGCGATCCGGCCGCCTCGACCACGAACGAGGCGGAGACGTTCCACAGCACCAGGCGTGATGCCGGACGCGATCAGCCACGGCAGCGTCAGGTAGGCGGCCGCCGCAGGCGCCCAGCCGCCAGACCACGAGCAGCGGCATGACCTGGACCGATGGCGGTGGCGCAGATGTTGCCCGCGTACTCGCCGGCGACGAACAGAGCAGCAGGCGGCGGCGGCCGGCAGCGTGCCGGCGACCTGGCCATGAGCGCCGGCAGCGCCCGCCGAACAGCAGCGAGTTCACGATCACGGCGGCGGCCAGCGCGGGCAGCACCCAGGACCAGACGATGCGCCCATCGCGAGTCACTCGAGCAGGACCGGCAGCAGCGCGATCCGCGCGATCGCGGTGGTGATGTTCTCCACCGCCACCCACGGCGCCAGCCGCAGCGCGGTGAGCACGGAATCCTCGAGCGCGAAGACGGCCAGCACCGGGACCGCGAGCAGTGAACACGCCGGTACTGCGCCCAGCCGCCGGTCACGACGTGGCGGCCCAGGCCGCTGACGCGGAGTACGCCAGCGCCGATCGCCAGGGAGAGGAACACGACGACCAGATAGGCGCGCCTGACCAGGCACTCCGCCCAGCCTGCCCGGCGGCGGGCAGCAGGCGGACGATGACGTTGGTGAGGTTGAGCTGGGCGATAATCGCCAGCAGGGTCAGCGCGGCGATGGCGGCGGACGCCTGCCCGACCACCGGCGGCGGCCGCAGGTGCGCCGCCACCGCCCAGAACACCAGGCCGAGCCCGTTGGCCCCGATGGTCGCGGCCATCAGCGCGACGGCGTTGACCGTGAGCGACTTGGGCAGCCGCGGCAGCCTGATCGCGCGCGCTGTCGTCATCGCCGCCACGGCGATGACGCCCGCCGGGCCCGCAGGTAAGCGACCGGCCCGGCGGCCATGCCGCGGAGTTCGGCCCGGGCCAGGGCGGGCGGGTAGTCGTCGGCCCGGTTGACGCTCTTGGCGGACGAGTCGCCGCAGCGACCTGAGCCACGCGGGCACGATCGCCGCCAGCCCCAGCAGGTGCCACGGGTCGCGCAGCGTCACCGCGGTCAGCATCGCGGTGAAGCCGATGCCCGTAGCCGTAGATCTGCCGGTCAAGATCGGCCATGGTCGCGCGGTGCTGGTGCTCGATGATCGCGGCCGGCTCGTACCCGATCTGGTGCCCGGCCGTGAGCAGCTCCACGAACATCGCCAGGTCCTCGCCGCCCCGTGTCGGGGTGCCGACGCCGAGCGCCTCGTCGAACCCGCCCGAGGCCTGCAGCACCGCCGCGCGGAACGCCATGTTCGAGCCGAGGCCGAACTCGCCGGTCGGGTACAGCGAGCGGACCTGCTTCGCTGCCGGCCAGCTGGTCGCGCGGCGCGTACACGGAACCGTCCCGCTGCGCTCGAACGTCAGCGGGCGTAACCGCGGTCCAGGCCGCTGCCCGACTGCTCGAAGAGGATCTGCGCCTGACGTCTCGAGCTCAAGCGGCACCACCAGGCCGGTGACGGCGGCGACGTGCGGCTGGCGCGCGAAGCGGCTGCCGAGCGCCGACGAGCCAGCGGGATGAACCCGACGTCGTCGTCGGTGAAGGCGACGATCTCGCCGGTCGCGACCGACACGCCCCGGTTGCGCGCGGCCGAGATGCCCGGTCGGCGGTTCCCGCACCACCCGCGCTCCCTCGATATCGGGCGGCGGCGCGTCGGCGGGCCGGTTGTCGACGACGATCACCTCGTAGTCGGGGTGATCGAGCTCCGCCAGGCGCCTTGAGGCAGCGGCCGCAGCTCGGCCGGGCGCGCGAAGTTGGTGGGGACGACGACGCTCGCCCGCGACAGCGGCAGCGGCGGCGGCTGGTGGGCGACCGGCCGGTCCGGAGCCAGTCCTCGCCGAGCTGGCGGCGCACCTCGCGCTCGAGCTCGGCGGCGGTGATCACGCGTGCCGCGCAGCGGGATCTCGATCGACTCCAAGCGGGCTGCCCGGCCTGCACGCCAGGATCCAGGCGGCCGTGTAGGGCGGCGGCCGGCACGCGCGCAGTCGAGATCGGCCAGCGGGCCGGCGACGTCGATCACGGCGACGCGCACCGGGCCGGGCAGCCTCATTTCGGCATCCCCGCCTGCCGACTTGCCTCGGGCGGGCCCCAGCCCGCCCAGCGTCGGCCCGCACGCCAGACGCGCTGCTTCGCATGGGCCCAGCGCCGGGCAGCAGCCGTGGGCTGCCAGCCGACCATGGCGAGCAGCGCTTCTGGCGTGGTTCCGTGAGCTACCTGGAGCCGAGGAAGCGCCCAGCGATTGTCGCCAGCCTGCGCCGGCAGTTCGCCGGTCACACACGCTTGCGCGAAGCCCGCATCACGTACTGCCAGATGCGCGCACGGAGTGTGGTAACCGAACGGGTAGGCGAAGCTCAGCACGGCCTGTCCCACCCGTTGCTCCAGCTCAGCCTTGCTTTCGGCAGCATCACGCCGCACGAGTTCTGGTGGGTTGACATCCGCGGCGAGATGAAGCCTCCCGTGCGAGCCGATCTCGAACCCGGCACGCGCCAGCTCCTCGAGCGCGCCCCAGCTCAGCATCGGCCGCTTGCCGTCCTCGCCACGCATCCAGCTCGCGCATGCGCCGACGTATCCACTGGGCACAAAAAGAGTCGCGGGCAGCCCGCGGCGCAGCAGCGCCGGGGCCGCAGCAGCCACGTCGGCCAGCCCGTCGTCGATGGTGATCGCGACTGCACGGCGTCTGTCGGCAAGCGCGGCGGGCACCTCGCCGAACGGGATCACCTCGGGCGAGTGCTCGCGAAGCGCCGTGAGGTGCTCTTCGAACAGGGAGGGATCGACCGTCAGCTTCGCGAACGAGGGCGTCGTGGCAGCGGCGATGCTGTGGTAGAGCAGCACCGCCACCGTTGCAGGGGCGCGCACGGCGCTAACCGCCTCGGCGCGGCACGGCGCAGGCGCCGCGCGTACCGTCGTGCGGCGGCGGCGATCGCTCCAGCCCGCGGCGCCTCGATCGCGGGGATGCCTTCGGCGATGTCGCACTCGGCGACCACGCCGACGGGCGGCGCCGCCTGCTCAGCCCACATGGCGCAAGACCCCATAGCCGAACTGGAGCTCCGGCGCCATCCCGACTGTCTGCATGATCCCACCAACTCGCCGTTCAAGCGGCGCCGCGCGGTCCCGCGTCGGCGACTTTCCGTAGTGGAGAAGTTACCCTATGTGACAAGTCCCGTACCCGTTGATCTCGGAATCATTCAAGACGGCCCGGTCGGGTAAGTCGGCCAGGTCCGTTATCTCGGAGGCGCCGGCCATTGGCCTCGCGGGGTGGCGTGGACGGCTGCTGCTCCGGGTTGGGCGGGTGTGGCTGGCCGGCGTCGGCGTGACATCGTCGCTCAACTCCAGGTGCTGCGGCCGATGACGGGCTTACGTGCTGGCGCACCAGCAGCGCCGTGGGCGTACCGGTTGTCGTGGGCCGCGCGGGCACAGGCCAACGTCCTGACCGGCGTCGGCTGGCGTGAGTGTGCCACGTGGCGCAGCCGTTCGGGATCATGTTTGTCCGCCCGGCCGTCAGGACGGGCGGCGGCGGATCCGCCAGACGGGAGATGACCCGGGCGCCCCCGCGAAGATGGTCGTCCCGCTGGCGGGGCGGCCGGAGGAGACCGGCGACCCGTGGGAGCCGTACCGGCTGGTCAATGCCGAGGGCGTGCCGGTGCGGCCGGTGGTGGAGTATTTGAAGGATCTTCAGGCGGCGGGGCGGTCGCAGGCGACACTCAGGTCGTATTCGATGGACCTGCTGCGCTGGTTCCGGAGGTCTTCACGAGTATGGCAAACCCCTTTGCGTTTATTCAGCCCCTCCATGCCCAGAAAAGCGTCGGCCACTTCGCCGACCTCCTCGGTTAGCTTCAGCAGCCGCACCTCGACGGGAACATCCCCATGATGGGCAGGCAGCTGGCCGACCTGCTCCCACATCGCTCTCTGAGGTGCCCGGCCTCCCACCGCCGCTGCGGTCACTCGGCACGCCGTCCGACACGGAGGACGCTCAGGTAGCGGCGTGATGCTCGGTCGCCCATCTGCGTGCGGATGCGCTCGGCGATCGCGTCGAGCAGGGGATCACGGACGTCGCTCTTGAGGCTCCGGTACAGCGACGTCGAGCGGAGGAGATCCGCGAAGCCGTCCCCATCGAACCACTGAACAGCCGGGTACCACCGCACGATCGTCGGGCCGAACAAGCTGCCGGGGTCTTTGACCAATCCCCAGCCCTCGTCCGTCATCCGCACCTCGTCCTCGAGCGGCGGATGACCCCAATCGGGGTTGCCGGGGGAAAATCGCTCGTGGAGATCGGCGGTCTCGGCGTACACCTCCGGCTCACCCGGCCGGCGGACAACAACGTTGCCGAGCAGCGCCATCCATCCGCCGGGACGGAGCACGGCATGCGCTCGGCGCCAGCCAATGGACGGGTCGACCCAGTGCCACGCCGCCGCCGCCACGAGGACATCGAAGCGCTGTCCGCCGTCGTCCCACTCCTCGAACGTCGAATTCTCGACCTCGACGTTGCGGAAGGCGGCGAGCCGTTGGCGAGCGAGCGCGGCCATGCCCGCGCCGGGCTCGATGGCGGTCACCGAGCACCCGAGCGCTGCCAGCGAGCGTGTCGCCTGACCGGTACCGCAGCCCACCTCAAGCACCGACGACCGTCTGTCCATGCCGGTGATGGCGACGAGATCCGCGAACAGCTCGTCAGGGTACGTCGGCCGCACGCGGTCGTAGAGCTCGGGCACCTCGTTGAACACCCGACCGAGGTCACGTCGATCCGGTCCTGTCATCGCACCGTCCTCCCGTCAGCTGTCGCCGGACGTGCCGGTACGAGCGCCGAACCGGCACGCCGAACATCGACGCCTGTGGCCTGCTCCCACGCCCGATCGGCGGATAGCGCGCACCCTGCGGCATGCCGGCAATGAGCGGAGGCATCGCCCAGGCTCAGTGATCATCAAGGAAGTTCAGAGAACAGCCCTCGCACACCTATCAGCGCTTCGGCCGCCTCGCCGACTTCTTCGGTGAGCTTGAGGATGGTTTTGTTGGCGGCTCTCATCTGTGGTTGGCGGTTGATCATTGGCCGTGGCCCAGGGGTTGTGTGGCCCGCTGCTTCGTTAGGCAAGTCGGTTGTCGGGCTCTCGGTTGTCGGATTCCGGCTCATGCGTTGATGCGGGCGCGGCCAGCCTTTGGAGGACGGGTGAGGGGGCTGGGAGTTGTCCGTCCAGGCTGGTGCATTGCCGGTTAATGCGGGTTGCGGCGTCGGGCAGGAAGGGCGTCAGGTGCTCGCCGATCGTTTGGCAGGTTTGAAGGAGCGTGGCCAGGACGGTGTCCAGGTCGTGGTTGGTGTGCTCGTTGCTGGTGCGTTCGGCTTTGGCCAGGTCCCAGGGGCGGATGTGGTTGATGTAGCGGTTGGCTTCGTCGACGATGTTCCAGACCGCTGTGGTGGCCTTGCGGAAGTCGAAGTCGGCCAGAGAGGTGTCGATGAGCGCGGGTGCCTGGTGGATTGCCTGGTCGAGCGCTTCGGCGTCCGGGGCTGAGGCTTGGGTGGTGGGGGCGTGTCCGGCGCGGTAGCGGTGGATCATGGCGACGACGCGGTTGACGAGGTTTCCCAGGCCATTGGCGAGTTCGTCGTTGGCGCGGTTGATGAGGCGGTCGAGGGTGAAGTCAGCGTCTCCGACGCGGGGGATTTCGCGCAGCAGCCACCAGCGGACGGCGTCGGTGCCGTACTCCTCGACGAGCGCGGCCGGGTCGATGGGGACGCCGCTGGATTTGCTGATCTTGCGGCCGTCGACGGTGAGGTAGTCGTGTACCAGGATGTCGGTCGGCAGTACCTGTCCGGCTGAGAGCAGCATGGCGGGCCAGTAGACGGCGTGGAAGCGGAGTACTCGTTTACCCACCAGGTGGATGCGGTGTTCGGCGCCGGTCCACCAGCGCTGTAGGGCATCGCTGTTGGTGCCGTAGTCCAGGGCGGTGAGGTAGTTGCCCAGCGCGTCCCACCACACGTAGATCACCTGGCTGGGGTCGCCGGGCACGGGAATGCCCCAGCCGCGCGCCCGGTCGGTGGAACGGGAAATGGAGAAGTCCTCCAGCCCGCCGGCGATGAAGGCCAGGACCTCGTTGCGGCGTTCGGCGGGCTCGATCCGCAAAGCGCCGGAGCCGATGAGATCGTGCAGGTGGTCGGTGTAGCGGGACAGGCGGAAGAACCAGTTCCCTTCTGAGACCTGTTGGGGCTGGGTACCGTGCTCGGGGCAGCGGCCCTCGGTCAGCTCGGCCGGGGTGTGGAACTGCTCGCAGCCCACGCAGTACAGGCCCTCGTAGTGTTTGCGGTAGAGGTCGCCCGCGTCGGCGCAGTCCTGCCAGAACCGCTCCACCCCCCCTCGGTGGCGGGGGTCGCGGCTGGTGCGGATGACGTCGTCGACCGACAGCGACAGCGGTTGCGTCAGGGCGGTGAACGCGGCGGCGTTGCCGTCCACGAACTCCTGGACGCCGACCATGGCGGCCTCGGCGGCCAGCACGTTCTTGAGCGAGTTGTCATCTGTTCCGGTCTGGAATCTGACATGGTCGCCGCGGCGGCGGCGATGGCGGGCGAGCACGTCGGCCTCCACGAGTTCCAACGCGAAGCCCAGGTGCGGCCGGGCGTTGACGTAGGGGATCGTGGTGGTGATGTAGGTGTGCGGTGTGGTCATGGGAACCTCCAGATGGACCCAGGGCTCCGACCGCGGAAATGAATCGAGGCCCCGTAGCAGGGCCTCGGAAACGATCGTCCGTGCAGCGTCAGCGGCCCCGTGAGCGGGGCATCATCACCTGACCTGCGGACGTGTTCATGACCTCATGGTAGCGGACGCAGACCGGCACATGCCGGGATCTATATGGAGCGGGTGTAGTACAAAACCGCCAGGTAAAGCTGGGGTTCTCCGCCATCAAGAGCTAGGGATGCACTGGATGGGTCCCCTCGCGCGTTGAGGCCGGGATCATCGGCGGGCCTAACAGCCGGCGGCGTAGCTGCGGCGCTTTCGCCGCCGCAGCAGTGTCGCTGCTTGGTCCGCGTTGTGGCGCCGTGTCGTTGGGCTGCCGGTTACCCTGGCTGCATGCCGCCGCGTCCAGGGCGCCCCCAGCTGGCCCTGTTTGATAATCCGGTCAATGTCTTCAGCCTGGAAGAGCTCGTGGAGACTGTGCGGTTGCTGGAGCGCGGGCGGCCTGGCCGGACCGTGGCGGAGCTTTCCGGCGCTGTGTTCGCCGAGCTTGCCATGAAGCGGACGCGGCGTGCCGCAGAGCTGGTCGCCGAGGCCATCCGGGTGGCCCGGGCGCGGGAGCCACGCGCCGAGATCGCCGGTTCGCGGTGGCAGGCGAGTACACGGGAAGTCAGGAACTGGGCGCTCAACGCCGGTTTTGAGCTTGGTGGCGATGGCAGCATCCCGGAGCGGGCGATCATGGCATACAACGAGACACATCCGGACCGCCCATACTGAGCCAGCCTGGCCCTCAGATCGGCCACCTCGGCGCGCAGCTCCTCCGGGGCGTGGTAACGCTCCTGTGCCGCCCGCAGCACCGCGATTGATTACACGCGTCCCGTGACAGGGGTGGACGGCGTGGCCGATGCGTTCAGGCAGCCAGTTGCAGGTCGTAGCAGCCGTCCGGGTGGGGCCAGCCGCAGACCTTCGGTTCGATCACCTGCCATAGCTAGGCCGCAGCGGGATCCAGGATAGTTACGCTGTCCGCGTCGGCAGGCTCGGGCACGGGCTCACCGGCCTGACGGAGCATCGCGATGTGCTCGGCCATCGCCTCAAGCATCAGTTGCTCCGCCTCGCCGTGCGTAGCTCCGGCAGCGACAACCCCGGGCAAGTCGGGGGAGTACGCGGAATAGCCGACCTGATCGTCTCCTTCGAAAACGACGACATAGCCTCTCACGGCCGCTCCCTTCGTAAACCCGCCTGCTTCAGAATGCTCGATTCGGTCTTCGGCTTCAAGGTAGCGCTCGGCTTGCCGGCGACTGTAACCAGTCCAGGCTTGGCGGGATGAGTGAAGTGCCGGTGCGAGCCGGCCGTGCGCCCACGGGCAAAACGCCGCTCTGCCGGACACCGGCCCGACCGGGTGCAAGCGCCCACCCTTGAGCAGTGATCTTCTTCGCCAACCCTCGGCGCCTATCAGGAGGATGGGGGAAGCGAGCTGTCAGCCACGATAAGCAACAGCGTACAAGCTGCAAGGACGCTGATGTCCAGCTGATGTCCCCGGCCCAGATCGGATGAGGGGACAACGGACCGGCATCGCCCCATCGAGCACACTCAAAGCGACGAAAAAAATTACTCTCTGTACTTGCGGCTCAGGTCGTTCCTCTCCTAACCTGCTCACCGGGGGCATGGCGAAACCTGCCATCAGCTGCGAGGACAACGAAACTGCTGGTCACATGAGCCAAGCGGCTGCTCACCAGGGGTTACCGGACGTACGAACATCTGTGAGTCCCCATCCAGAGCCGAGCCTGGTGCCGCTCCCACCTGGGAAGGTTCAGCCCGGCCTCGACTGGTCAGATAAGACAAAAGGAGTGGTTATGCGTAGGACGCTCAGTCTCCTCCTGCTCTCCGGCGCTCTTGGCGGGGGCATTGCGGTCGCCCCGATCGCCGCTTCACAAGCTCTTGCGGCTTCACAAGCTGTTGCGGCTCCACAAGCTGTTCCTGGATGTGCAAACAATGATTACGCGTGTGGCTACCAGATGGGCTACATAAAGGGTTTCGCAGCGGGCAGGGCAGCCAAGCGCGCAAGGCTATGCGCGAAATCTCACATGCCGTTCTCCCTAACGACGAAGACCCAGAGCGATCAAGGGTTCGACGACGGGTTCTCCACCGCTTTCGCCACTTACTGCCCAGCCTAGGCGGCGGCTTCGACCTGTGGGCCGACTATTGGAGCCAGCGCACACGGCTGAACTGGGAACGGATGAACCCCTCGCGAAACGATGGCTACCACCCGACCGCGTGAAGCATCCGTTCCCCGAGGTGCGCTTCGACGCCAGAACCCGAGGCAGGAGCCCAGCGCGGTAGTCCCGCTCGCTGGGATCTGTGCGGGGGGCCGCCCGCAATGGCGGTCCCTACCGCGACCGCTCGGCCAGTACGGACGGCCGCCGCAGCGGTCAGGCGTGCAGCAGCCATGACGACCGACTGCCGCCGGGCGTGCGGCCTCTTCGGGCCGACCCGGCGACGGCGGTCAGATGCAGCAGCAGGACGTAGCGGCTCCCGTCGTTCGCTGGCATCAGCGTTGCCGAATCAGCCCGTATCCTGTCAAGATCTAGATCAAGGCGGCGCGGGGGCCGTTGTACTCGCGCTCAAGTCTCCCGACGCAGCCGCCTCGTCGAAGGCGCCTACCGGCTCGCTGCGCGATCCTATGCCCGGCACCCCGCCGCGCACCTCTGGTGGCAAGGTCCCCGCGATGTGACCTGGGACGGCGATTACCCGGGATCCTGCAGAAACAGGAGCCAGGTCACGCCGACCCCTTTTCAATATCGGCGGACTTGCCGACGATGGCCCCGTTCAGGATCACCGCGGAGACACGGCGGAGGGCGCCGATGTCGTCCAGCGGGTTCCCGTCGACGAGAAGTAGGTCGGCGTCGTAGCCTGCGCGCAGGCGGCCCTTGTGTTTGCCCAACCCACAGCCTTGGGCCGCGCACCGGGTGGCGGCGGCCAGCGCGTCGGCGGCCGGTACGCCTCCGGCCACGAAATCCGCGACCGCCTCGGGTAGAACGCTGTGCGGCTTTCGCGGGCCGATGCCCCCGTCGCTGCCGGAGACCAGCCGCACACCTGCCCTGTGCATCCGGGCCGCATGGGCCTGCCGCGCCTCCCAGGTCATGCCGGTGCGCTGCATGATGGCAAGGGCCGCCGCTGGCGGCGTGGAGCCGGCCGCCTTGCCCAGCGTCGGACACACCACAGTTCCGCGGGAGGCCAGCCGTTCCAGCAACCGATCAGGCATCTGGATGCCCGACGGGGTCAGGCAGGTGCAGTGCTCGATGCCGTCAACCTCGGCGTCCACGGCCTGCTCGACCGCGGGTAGGCCGTGCGCGTGAGCGGTCACCGGTAACCCGGCCGCATGCGCCTCCTCAACGACAACGCGTAACTCTGCGAGCTGGAACTGGCAGAGCAGAGCGTCTGAGCCCGGTGTCATGACTCCGCCACTGGCCATCACCTTGACCAGGTCGGCACCGCGCTCGACGCGGTCGCGCACCGCAGCCCGAAGCTGCTCCGGCCCGGTCGCCTCCCCGCCCATGTTCGCGCAGTGCCCGTTGCGGCTGGTGATGGGCGGGCCCGATGCCACGATCGTCGGCGCCGCTGCCTCTGGGCCGGTCAACGTAGTTGCGCGCCTCCTCCAGTCCAGCACCGCCGCCCGACGGTCACCCAGGTCGCGAACCGATGTCACACCGGCGGCGAGCTGACCCGCTAACGAGCTGCGGATCACCCCGGTCAACCCGTCGTCGTCGTACTCGGGGAGCCGATCGAGGGCACCCGGCCGGCCGTCACCGCAGAGGTGGACGTGGGCGTCAACCAACCCGGGAAGCACCGTGGCATTCCGGAAGTCGGCGACGCGCACATCGGCGGGCACGGCCGCGGCATCCTGCCCCACCGCGACGATGCGTCCCTCATCGAGCAAGACGACCACGCCTCCTCGCAGGAGGCGCTCACCGTCAAACGCGCGCCCCGCCAGAATCGCCAGCATGCCTGGCCTCCACTGCAACCGGGCTGCGATCCCTGTCCCGAGACCACCCACGAACGACAATCCGCCAAAACTGCACCCTACGCCAGGAACACGGCGAGACAGGGGAGACGTGACCGTTCCAGGAAGATGCCCGACCCCCCGTACGCTGAGGTCAGCGCCGAACTGAGACCGTCAGAGATAGACGCACGTCAGAGGCCGTCAGCCCTTGGTGGTGTGTTGCGCGAACCTAGCAAGTCTCCTACCGTAGAGAACGTTCGGAGAAGATGCGACGGAGAATCCGAATCGGAGACACCCATGACGGCTATGACGGTCTCGGGCCACCGGTATGACCTGGACTCGCGGAGCGTGGAGGCGGCACTCTAGGGAGAGCTGCCAGAGCCGATCAAGGAGCACTTCGTGGTGATCAACGGCCGGCGCTGGCCACCCAAGCAGGTCCTGGCCCTGGTAACCGGGCTCGACCGGGCCGACTTCACAACCCATCAGGCGCGCCGGGCCCTGACCCGTCTTGGCTTCACCGCTGCGCGAGCGGCAAGCCCCAGGGGACACCATGTGCCGCCTTCCTCAGCCGCCGCGCCACCACGGGCTGCGGTTTCCGGCGCTGCCGGGCGGCCGGAGTCTTTGGTGGAGGCGCTACGCCCTTTCATCGGCCTGTGGGTGGTAATGCGCGGCGATGAGGTACTCGTTGCCGCCCCCTCAGCCAAGGAAGTCGTGGCCTGGCTGGCCCAGCACCGCCAGTGCGCGCAGTCAATGTTCCGCGTCCCGGACTCCTGGCAGGCCATCACCGGCGCGGCCCCGCGATGAGGTTCGCGTTCCGGGCGCTGCCAGCCGCTGGCGGCGGCGCGCTGACACCGCGGCCCGTCGTTGACATCGCGCTGGAAGGACTGGCGGACGCGCCCATGGAGTGCCTGCTCGACACGGGCGCGTTGCGAACCCGGATGAGCGCGGAACTCGCCCCCCTGGCCGGAATCGAGCTCACCGGCGCCCTGACTGAGGAGTTCTACATCGGCGGGCTGAATACTGTCGGAGCGCTGGCCCGCGTCAACCTGACGGTGGCTGACAGCACTGGCGTGTTCTCCTGGGACGCGCCGGTCTGGTTTTGCGATCCATGGCCCCACCCCTTCGGCCTGGCCGGGCTCGAGGGCTTCCTGCATCACTTCCTCGTGACGATCCGCGCCTGCGACGGATACCTCGACATCGAGCCCCGGGCCTAACTCCGGAAGACCATGAAGACCATCAGATCCGATCGGCAATGGGAGGCACCGGCCTGCCCCCTCCGCGCAGTCGGTGGCTCTGCGCGCCGTGCTCGGGTGACCGTCTGCGGCCTATCGCCGTATTGGCCGTCAACGCAGCATGCGAGGAATCCCGGCCGTTCAGGGCCGGGAGGAATCGCATCCCATGCGCTAATCCGGGCGTTTCTGCTGCTCGATGTACTCCGTCGACCTTGCCGCGCAGCTCGCGTGAAGCCGGCCAGCGTTACCAGGTCACCGCCGTGGACCTGCCGGCCGGGATGCCGGAGATCCTGCGGGCTGGGACAGGGCGCCGCAGGCTCGGGGTGTCGGCCGTGAATCTCGATGCGGCCCGCCCGAAGGTGCCTTGGGTGCGGCTGTGGAGCGTCATCCAGACCCGGCCCGGCCCCGGCGCGGCGCAGCACCCGGCGCCAGCGGCGGTTGCCGGACCACGGCCAGGGATCACCGGCGTGGTGGGAACTCCGTCGTGGTCACCGGATTGAGCTGCGGGCATCGGGCGTTTCCCCATGTCGCGGCGCGCCGAAATGCCGTCGCGCATCCGCCGATGCCGTTCGCCGTAGATCAGCATTCGGTCGGTGCACTCAGCTCGTGCGGTGCGTATCCATCTCCCGGCATAACAGTTCGCCTGTGGTGTCCGCGGCGGAGTCTGGCCTAACCGCAGTTCACGGCGCCTGCGTCGAGTTTTGAAGCGGTACAGGCTCCGGGTCGTACTGAATGCCGCGGCGAACTTGTCGAGCTCGCTCGGGCGAAGCCAGCCGGGCGACCAGGTGCAGTGCCATTTCTATCCCAGCCGAGATGCCCCGCCGAGGTCACCACATCACCGTCATCAACGAACCGATCGTCCACACGCACATCGATCGTGGGGTCTAGTTGGGCGAGCAGCTCGAGCGAGGCCCAGTGTGTGGTGGCCGGGCGGTTCTCCAGCAGCCCGGCCGCTGCATAGACTAGTGAGCCAGTGCACACACTGGTCATCAAGGGCACCGTCTGGCGTTGCTTACGGACCCAGTCCAGATGCCGCTCATCTTTGAGCTGAGGACGTGTTCCCCGGCCGCCAGGATGCACCAGCACCTCCAATGCAGGCATATCAGCCATCGACTGGTGCGCGTGGACGGTCAAACCCTTCGCGCACACCACCGGTCCGCCGTCACCGGACACGCACCGGACGTTCCAAACCGTCCTCGGGAAAGCTTCGGGCCCAGTATGACAACACCTCCCAGGGGCCGATCGCGTCCAACTCCTCGACGTCAGGAAAAAGCAAGATTCCGATCTGGCGCATTCCGTCACCGGTCATGACCCGATCCAAGCAGCGCCGAGCTCCCAAAGGGTACGCATTTGCGGCACGGACACCGCCCACCGCTTGTACGTGTTGATCTCCATCGAGCATGGGACCAGCAAACTGCACATCGCCGGTGTGTGACGGCCAGCCCGACTGGCTCGTGGGTGGCCCAGCAAGCGCGGAACCTGACGATGGACGTCGGTGCCCGTATGGACACGCTGCGGTTCTTGATCCGTGACAGGGATAGCCAATACATACTGGCGTTCGATGGCGTTTTCGACGCCGAGGACATCCAGATCATCAGGACGCCGCCGCGGACCGTTGCGGGCGTCGTGGAGGTTGGCCAGCCGACTTGTAAACCGGGATACCACTCGAGGGCTCGCTATGCCCGTTCCAGACGAGGCCCGGCAGATGTCAGACTGAATGACGGCACGAGGTGAGGTGCATGAGCGTTGCGCTGGTAGAGCATACCGGACCATGACAGCCGACGATGTCGAGGCGCTGCCAGATGCCGGTGACCATGCCCGCTTCGAAGTCTACGAAGGTGGGGTGCTTGTCGTGAGCCCGGCGCCGGGCGTGGGCCGTCAGCGGGCGTCCTACTGGCTGCACCGCGCTCTCGCCCAGGCGGCAATCGCCGCAGGCGCCGATGTGGAGGTGCTTGAAGCGGTCAACGTCGCACTGCCGGGCGGCAAGCTCCTGGTGCCCGACGTCGTGGTCGTGGCCGCCGAAGCAGTCGATGAGGCGACCACCAGGCTTCCCAGCGAGGCCGTTCTGGCCGTGGTCGAGGTTGTCTCTCAGTCCACGGTGTCGATGGACCGGGCGATCAAGCCGGTCATGTACGCGGAAGCAGAAATCCCCGTCTACTGGCGGGTGGAGCTGCATGACACGCCGAGGATCGTCGCTTGCTCCCTGAACCGCGGCCGGTATGTCGCCCGTACCACGCTCGTTGCAGGAACCCCGGGCCGGATTACCAGGCCCTTTGCGGTCGAGTTGAACCCAGCTGACCTAACCCGCCACACAGCCTGAAGCGCGAGGAGGTCCTCAACGGCCTGGCGGTGAGCGTCGATGTCCTCCAGCGCCGTCTCAAACGCGGCGGCGGCGCGGACGTGCCCGTCTGTGCCTTCCGGGGTGACGGCCAGCCTGCCGGACCGGGATCTTGCGCCTTCTTTGAGGGCGAGTACATCAGCGATGGGGCGGCTGAGGCAGGCCTCGCACACGTCGGCCCTGGAAGTGCACGATCTGCAGCGGCTCCGGCGCGCGCCCTACGGCTCGTGCTCTCGGCCGGTCGGGAACATAGGAGCCGGATCCGGCGGTAGCGGGTCTTCACCGAGGCGGGTACGGCGCGTACACCGAGACGTTCAGGGTCTTATCGGCCGCCCGAGGCTACAAGTCGGCGCACCTGCTCTGGCCGTCGGGCACCTGCAGCAGCTGCGAGATCGACTTCCCAGAGGATTCGTGGGACACAATGATCTCAGCGTTCAACCATCCGAAGGGCGGCGGCCCGCAGGACGCGTTCGACAACGGTACGCGGTGGACCGGCTGGCGCACCACGACCATCCAGTGGACGCCGGGCGACGTGAAGTTCTTCCTTGATGGCTCACTCATGGGTGAGTCGACGCGCATCTCTCAGCCCACACCTGGCCTACGCCTCTTGACGCGACCATTGCACCCTGCTACTAATTTAGCGGCAGGGTCAACTGCAACGGGCTGTCAACAGTCCTGCAAACTGGCAATCGTGCCAGTTGATGAGCCACCCGAGAGCTTCGCAAGCATTGTACCGATCAGGATTCTTGCGAAGCTCCATCAGGGGCCGATCCGGGAGCGCTACTGGGAGATCCGGCCCAGCGTGCAGCGATCAGGAAAGTTCAGTTTCTTCGAGTAATCCAAAGCCCAACCGACCCGCTGTTCAACGGGACATTGCATTCCATTCGCATTCAGTTTACAATCACTAATCAAGGCAAGGTCTCCGTTGTAGCCCTCGATCAAGCCGATATCGATACCGCCGTGGCGTATATGCGTCTTGCGGCACCGCGGGCCGCAGAGTCTCGACCCGCACGACGGCAAAT
This sequence comes from uncultured Actinomycetota bacterium, assembly GCA_963712955.1. Taxonomy (GTDB): domain Bacteria; phylum Actinomycetota; class Actinomycetes; order Streptosporangiales; family Streptosporangiaceae; genus DATFVJ01. The sequence continues at coordinate 295,598 of CAVQKF010000006.1, forward strand.
GGCCATGTCCATTCGTCAACCCGGCGGCGAGGACGGACGTCACACTGAGACGGAACCCTTGTCGCGGAAACTGCAGGAGAAGGCGGGCATCTCCAAGGCATCGTTCTACCGCGGTCTGGGTGCTGCTAGGCAGAGGCCAGCGGGAGGTCAGCGGGAGGTCTGATGGAAACGGTAGCGGGAACGGGAAGCTGTCAGGCGGGGGAGGCGCTGTGAGGATCGCGTGCGTGGGTGGCGGACCGGCCGGCCTGTACTTCGCGCTTCTGATGAAGCTGCGTGACCCCGGACACGACATCACGATCTTTGAACGGAATGTGGCCGGCTCGACCTACGGCTGGGGGGTGGTGTTTGGGGACGACCTCCTGGAGAAGCTCTACAGCAGCGACCCCAGGTCGGCACGGGAGATCGACCAGGCCGCGGTCCGCTGGGTCAACCAGGTTGTCGACGTCGAGGGTAAGCAGGTGTTACACGTCGGGAGCGGCTACAGCATCAACCGACAGCGTCTGCTGGACATCTTGGCCGGCCGGGCACAGGACCTAGGTGTGCACATCAAGTTCGATCAGGAGGTGATGGCCCCGTGGCAGCTACCGGAGGTGGATCTCATCGTGGCCTGCGACGGCGTGAACAGCCGGACACGGCTCGAAGCCGGGAGGTTCCAGACCGACGTGCACCTGGGTAGCAACAAATATATCTGGCTGGGGACAGACAAGGTGTTCGAATCTTTTACGTTTCCTTTCGTCCACACAGGCAGCGGTTGGGTGTGGGCTCACGCCTACCGGATCGACGCTGAATCGAGCACGTTTATCGTTGAATGCTCGTCCGAAACGTGGACCGGCCTCGGCTTTGACACCATGCCGCCACATGACAGCCTTTCCCTCCTCGAGAAACTCTTCGAACGCCATCTGGATGGTCATCAGCTGGTCGGGCAGGTCTGTGACGACGCGAACGTTCGATGGTTGAACTTTCGTACTGTCACCAACCAGCGCTGGTACGACGGCAAAACCGTGCTGACCGGAGACGCCGCCCATACCACCCACTTCACCATCGGGTCGGGGACGAAACTGGCCATCGAGGACGTCATCGCTCTCGCCGAAGCCTTGCAGCACCACGGCCAGCTGAAGCTGGCATTCCAGTCATATCAAAGGCAACGCCAAGCCGCGCTCTTGCAACCCCAAAGTGAGGCTCGCTTCAGCGCCCAATGGTTCGAGAACATCTCTCGCTACATCGACCTCAAGCCACACCAGTTTTCCACGCTCTTCCATGGGCGCCGATCGCCGCTACTTCCGCACCTCCCCCCTCACCTTTACTACCAGCTCCCGACCCCCGCAAAGCTCCGGGTGAAGTCGCCGCACTTATGCAGCGAACTGGCTCACCGCGCCCGCAAGCGCGGGCGCGAAGCCAGTAAGCTCCGCATCGTGGCCGACTCACGCGTTACCAACCTGCTACGCACGCTCATGGCCTGGAAGTACCGCCGGACCACCCACGTCGACCGCTTCGAACGGCCCTGGCTCGTCGCACTCCTCGGTCCCCGGAAGCGTTAGGCCGATCAAATCGCCGACAGCCCCCAACCTCATCCTGCGCTATGAGGTCAAAGAACACCCGCCACTGCATAAACGATCTCCCCATGTCAGGAGCCCTGAGCTGGACGTCAGCGAGGCAGTTCTTGACAATGCGACGTAGCGCCTGATGTGCCGTTTGTCATGCCGGTCCAGTATGGTGCCCGGTCTCGCGGCCCATTCGTGATGGTTTCGACCCGGGATTGCCGGTGCTATCACATCATGACAGCGCCCGTCAGAAGGGTCCGTGCCGCTATGCGGCACGGACCCTTCTGACGGGCGTCCGGCGTCAGCCGTGACTCATGACAAGCGCCCGATCGCTGCTGTTGATGCCGGCTGCCCATTCGGTCGTTCCGGGCAGCGTTGCGGCGGCATACAGGGGGCTGAACATGCCTGCGGTGGGATCGCTGTCGGCGGACCAGGTGCTGCCGTTCCAGCGCATGATCAGACCCTGCTGGACCCCACCGTTGACGCTGGGCTCGTTGGATCCAACGGCATACACGTCAGTGGAGCCGCTCGCCGCGACACCGTTGAGGATGGGATAAGCGCCGGGCGTTGGGCTGGGCACAATGCTCCACGCGGCGCCGTTCCAGTGCTCGATCAAGGTGGTGATGCCAAGGCCGGGGACTTCCTCGTTCTCCCCGACGGCCCAGACGTTGTTCGACGCCACCGCGGTCACCGCGTGCAGCACGGGACTGCTTGGGCCACTGACCGCCGGCTGCGGCAGGATGACGACGCGCCAGGACGTGCCGTCATAGTGCAGCGCGTACGCCGAGTTGGTGTAACTGCCGTTGGTGAACTCGCCCACGGCCCAGATGTCGGTGGCGCTGCTGGCGGTGATCGCCGTCAGGTTGTTTCCAAACGTGTCGGCTGGGTTCGGGCTCGGCACCGTCACGTTGCTCCAAGCTGTGCCGTCCCAGTGCTCGACTACGCCGCGCTGGCCGACCGCCCACGCATTGGCCGCGCTCAGGTCGACCACACCGGTAAGCCCGCCGCCCGGCCCGGCCACCACACTCCACGCGGAGCCGTTCCAGTGCTCATACAGCGCCAGCCGGTTGCGGTAACCACCCGGCAGGGTGAAGCCGACCGCCCACGCGTCGGTGCTGCTGCTGGCGCTGACCGCAGCCAGGCTGGCGTTCGCCCCCAGGGCAGGCGTGGCCACCAGCGACCAGGCACTGCCGTTCCAGTGGAAGGTCACCGGCGGAGGCGGCGACTGACCGGCGCCCCCGAACTGCTGGCCGACCGCCCATGCGTCTGTCCCAGTGCGGGCAAACATTCCGTTCAGTTCCGTGTTGTTCGGCGTCGCTGGAACGTTCACCACCGTCCAGCCGGCCGCAGCCCAGGCTGTGCCACCGGCGATGACGAACGCCGCAGCTAATGCGGCAGCCCCTACCCATGTTCTGCGTCCGGGCATGATCCTGCTCCCTCTCCCGTAGACACGCGGACCCCATACATCAACGGGCCAGAAAGCTGCCTGGTTCAGCGTCTCAACGTGCATGGCACGGAATGCGGCCGCACGACTCCGTGGCACGGCAGCCCGCCAGCCCCGGTGGGTTCCCTGGAGAGCGACCGGCGAAGAACGGACGATGTCGCTTAAGCTCACGACCGGCCTTCCCCGCAGGCCGCATGCTGCCGCGGGGTCAGCCCGGATGCCCTGGGGACGAGAAGGGTCTTCCCCGGCCTGGCCGCCGGGGCCGGCGCTGCCGCCGCGGCCGCCGTCGGCTGGTGTCAGGTGAGGAGCCCGCGGGCGTACCAGTCGTTGACGTTCCGGACGCCGGGGAGTGTGTAGAAGTAGCCGCCGCCGAAGGGCTGGACGTAGTCGACCAGCGGCTCGTTGATCAGGCGGGTTGTTCTCGACCTGGAAAGGCCTGGCTTCCGGTGCGCGCTGACGACCACTCCGGCGCGCAGCGCGACTCGGTGACCGTCACGAAGGTGGCACCGGCCTGGCTCGCGGTGGGCAGCGCGACGATCGTCGCGGTAGCGAGGGCAGCGGGCACGATCACCAGCGCCGCCGCGGCCACCCACGGCAGGCGCGTCAGCAGCCGCCCGGTCCGCCGGTCCCACGCGCCTCCGCCGCTCTGCCCTGCCGCCTTGACCGGCATCGGCGCCGCTTCCGCAGGCTTTGGCCCCGCGGGCTTTGCCGCCACGGCGGCAGGCCCGGACGAACGCCGGGATCACCACGGCCAGGTAGGTACCAGGCAACGGCCTGCAGCATGGTCATCCGCGCCGACAGGTCGGTCACCCCGGTCAGGATCGACGCCCACCACGAATTGGCGTCAACCCGCGTGCCCAGGTCAAACGCGACCCAGTCGCGGCCGGACAGCAGCCCGGCGTCCTGCAGCTCGCCGAGACCGTACGCCAGGACTCCGGCGGCGATCACCATCAGCGCGATCGCCGTCCGTGCGAAGAACGCCCCCAGGTTGAGGCGGATCGCGCGGCGGAACAGCAGCCAGCACAGCACGACAGCGGCGCCCACGCCGATCGCGGCGCCGGCCAGCGGCGCGGCCGTGTCTCCCGCCGCCCGCGCGGCCGTCCACAAGAACGGGGTGGTCTCCACGCCTTCCCGGCCGACAGCGAGGAAGGCGGTCAGCGCGAGCGCCCCCGTCCCCACACTCACGGCGGCGTCGACCTTGCCGCGCAGCTCGCCTGACAGCGCCGCAGCGGTCCGCCGCATCCAGAAGATCATGACGGTGACCAGGCCAACGGCGCGCGCCGATACGCCGTCGCGCATCCGCCGGCAGCCGTGCGGGATAACTGATCCTTAACGGCTCACGCGGGGTGACACGGCACGCTGTGCGGTCTCGCGGGGATGCCGGCCACCAAGTTCAGCCTGGCTGGCCGGAGCAGGCGAGCTGGCTTCTACCCTCGGCGCTCGTGCGGATGGGCCGGACCCGAACCTGGCAAAGCCAACCCCCAGCTCATTGCCGCGAGCGCGCGCGTGACTACCGCAGCCGTAGCTGGACGGTGTGGATGGCGTTGCCGCCGTAGCCGAGGCGGTTCCAGTCCGGCTGCTCCGGTTGGGTACGGCCGGCCAGGTCAGTGGCGCGCGCCCGGACCGTGGTTGGGCCAGGCTCATCGAGGTGCGTCAACAACTCCCACCACTGCCAGCCGTTGCGCTGGCAGTCACCGACAAGCCGGGCCTGCTGCCATGGGCCGTCGCCGACGCGGATGTCGACACCCGCGATCGGCGCGGCCCCCGACCACGCCACACCGCGGATGACGGGCTCGCCGACGGTGACCTCCTCGGCGCCGGTCGGCTCGGTGATGATTGACCGGACCTGTTGCAGGCGAACCGGTTCGCGCACCGTCGTCCCGTCGCGATCCCATTCGTAGACGTATTGGTCGGTTTGGAAGAATCCCTCGAACGGCGAACCGATCACCTCGATGTCGGTGAGCCACTTGACCGACGCAACCGCGTACCAGCCCGGGACGATCAGCCGCAGCGGGTAGCCGTGTTCGATGGGCAGGGGCTCACCGTTCATTGCGTAGGCGAGCAGCGCCTCCGAGCCACGGGCGTCGCCGATTGACAGGCTGCGTTCGAAGCGAACGGGCTCCGATGATCCTTCGAGAGAGCCGGGCGTGCCGGCGTCGGCGCCCCGGAAGATGACCTGGCAGGCGCCGGGCGCCGGGCTGGCGCGGTTCAGCACGTCCGCGAGCGGCACACCGGTCCACTCGGCGGTGCTCACCGCGCCGAGGTTCCATGGCTCACCTTCGACCGGTGGCTGGAACATCGAGCGTCCGTTGCCGGCGCACTCGAGGGTGGCGACCAGGGTATGGGAGCGCATGTTCTGAAGGTCGCGCAGGCTGAGCCGCAGCGGGCCCTCGACGAGACCGCTGATGACCAGGCGCCAGGTGGCCGCGTCGAGGGTCGGGGTGTCGAAGTGGTTGCGGATGTAGAAGCGGGCGTTGGGCATCACCACGCCGCCGATGAGCGCGGGGATCGACGTCTCGCAGTTGAGCGGATCGGCGCGGTGCACGACAAGGCCCGCGTCGCGCGCGGTCACGACCGGCAAACCCGCGGCCGCCCAGGCGCACATGCCTCCGGCCAGATTCACCGCGTCGAACCCCGACGCGCGCAGCGACTCGGTGACCGCCGCCGAGCGGCCACCGGAGCGGCAGATCACGACGATCCGGCGGTCGCGGGGCAGTTCGGCTTGGCGCTTGCGCAGCTGACCCATCGGTACCAGCACGGCATCAGGGGCGTGTTCGGCCTGCCACTCGCCGGGTTCGCGCACGTCCAGAAGCAGGGCGCCCGCATCGACGAGCGCCTTGCCGGCGCGGGCGCTGGCCTGCGGGGCCGAGCCGGCCTGCTCGGCTGTGCCGGGGGTCGTGATCGGCAACCCGGCGGCTTCCCACGCCGCGTAGCCGCCCAGCACGTCGGACACGTCGGCGAAACCGGCGCCAGCAAGGACGCTCGCCGCGACCTGCGAGCGGTACCCGCTCGCGCAGTACACCACGACGGGGGCGCCAGCATCCAGCGCGGCGAGCGAGTCCGCGAGCACCGTCAGCGGGATCTCGCGAGCGCTGGGCAGAGCGCCGGCGGCGGTCTCGCCAGGGCTGCGCACGTCGATGAGCTGCAGGCCAGGATCTAGCCCGCGCAACTCGGCCAGCTGCTCGATCGTGAGCCGCGAGCTCGTCTCGACGAGCTCGGGCCGGTCGGCCAACACCGCCGCAGGGTCGCTGAGCTGCCCCACCACCCGGTCGTAGCCGACACGCGCCAGCCGGATCTTCGCCTCGAGCGCCACGGCCGGATCGCCGGCCAGCACGACATCGCGCTCGGGCGACAGCACCTCGCCAGACCACTCCGCGAACCGGCCGTGCAGCCCGACGTTCACAGCGCCACGGAAATGCCCCGCGGCGAAGTCGGCCGGCTCGCGCGCGTCGAGCACAACCGCTCCCGCGTCCCGGTGCGCCAGCACCTCGTCGATGTCGAGCAACCGGGGTGCGTCCTCGTCGAGCAGAGGACGGCTTTCGCGGTTTCGCTGCGCGGCGAACTCGAAGTAGCGCGGACGGACAGGCTGCTCCTTGGTGACCGCGGCGACAAATTCGTCCTCCCCCATGGGCTGCAGCGCATAGTTCACGCGCCGTTGCTCGCCCAGTGTCGAACTCGTCTCGGCCGAGAGCTGCTTGCCGCAGGACGAACCCGCGGCATGAGCCGGGAAGATCCGCGTCGCGTCGGGCAACCGCAGCAGTTTGTCCCGGAGCGAGCGGTACAGGTGCCGGGCCAGCGCGGCGGCAGACAGGCTCCGCGCCGGCCGACGCCAAAAGGTCGGGCCGACCGACGTCACCGACGAACAGGGTGTCGCCCGTGAGCACCCCGTAGGGCACGTCGTCGTCCGGATGCTCGTAAACGACGATGCAGACCGACTCCGGGGTGTGGCCCGGCGTGGCAAGGACCTCAAGCGTGACCTCGCCCAGCGAGAGCCGTTGACCGTCGCGCACGGCATCGATCGGGAACTCGACGTCGGCGCCCTCGCCGTAGGAGATAACGGCACCTGCCTCGGCGGCGAGCTCAAGGTGACCGCTGAGAAAGTCGGCGTGCACATGCGTCTCGATAACCCGCTCGATGGCCAGCCCCCAGGCGGCCGCCTCGTCGAGGTACACACCGATGTCCCGGCGAGGGTCGACGACGACGGCCCGCCCGGTCGTCTCGTCGCCGACCAGGTACGAGGCATGCGAGAGGCATGCAAGGTAGTGCTGCGTGAAGATCATCGTCCGACCGCCCGAAGGTGTGGACCGGCCAGGTCATCGCGGTCCATATCGTCCCCCCAAACTCACACTGTCCGTAGCGCCTCCCGCCGGCGCCATCAGCGTGGAAGAGTTTCCGATAAAATTAATTGGTATAGTAGATAAATTCCTGGTTCAGGGCCAACGCTGCAGATCGCCCCGGCTGGCCCGGTGGTGGTTCGTCGCCGGGAAAGCCCCGCGGGCCTGCCCGTCAGGGCGGGTAGCAGTAGGAGTCGCTGGAGGCGTCGCCGCCCTGGAGGCGGATCTGGTGCGCCCGGCGGCCGCGGAACGCCTCGTCCTGCAGGAAGAACCGCTCGTCGAAGGTGATCCCGCCGCCGTCGCGGGCATCGAGCTTGACCATCCAGGCGCCGACACCGCCGGGGTAGAACTGGTCGTCCCAGGCGCCGTACAGCGAGTTGGTGAAGTAGACACTCTTGCTGTCACGGCTGATCTCGACCATCTGCGGCCCGCCGCTGAGCGGCTGGCCCGGCTGGGCGGGGTGCGGTGTTCGGCCGGTGATGCCGCCGATCCGCACCGCCGGCCTGGCGCGGGTGGAACGGGTCGGACACGTCATACTGCTTGAGCTCGCCGGTGCCCCAGCATGAGACGTACAGGAAGCGGTCGTCCACCGACAGGTTGATGTCGGTGACGAGCGGCGGCACGGCGCCGAACCCCTGGAGCAGCGGCGGCAGGGTCTCCGCAGGCGCAGGTTCCGCGGGGATGGAGATGACCTTGGTGGCGGCCCACTGGTCCCCATCTTCGTGCCACAGCCAGATTGATGCCGACAGGTCCTCGACGCTGACGACCACGCCAACGAAGCCGTACTTCTTTGTCGGGTCGTGTGCGGGCCGCAACTCCAGGACCATCTGGTGCTCATCGCCGAGGTCGATCGTCTGGACGTTGCTGCGGGTTTTCATGTCCCAGAAATGCAGCCGGTGACCGTACTTGCGGCCGAGCAGCAGCTCGGGCACGATCCCGTCCTCGATCATGGACGGGGTAGCCCACTCCGACGTGATGAGGACGTCGTGGTTGATGTGCCACCAGAAGTCATAGGCGAGGTACTGGCCGCCGCGGTCGGCCTCCCACGCGCCGAGCACTTCGAACGTGTTGTGATCGAGCAGCGCGATGCCGCCCGGTCCCTCCTCGCCGTCAGCGCCCAGGCAGGAGATGAACAGCGCGCCGGGCCCGCAGTGCACGGTGTGCGGGCGTGAATAGCCCGCGTGCTTGCCGAGTTCCTCTGGGCCCAGGACCTGCACGATCCGGGGCGCGACAGGGTCGTCCTTGGTGTCGAGCACATGGATGCGTGATGACCGTATCCCGGGAACGATCAGGTAACGCCGGTCGCCATGGTCGTGTCCCCCGCCCGGGCAGAGCGCGCTCGAGCAGGCGTTCCAGCCGAAGTGGTGGCACTCGTCACCGAGGCTTGTCAGCTCGGTGAAACCCACCACCGAGCTGTAGCCATCCGACTGCGGGTCGACATCGACGACCGCGATCGCGTCCGGCGCGCTGGCGGGACGCGAGAACGCGGCGACGTAGGCGAGCTTTTCCGGCCGCGCCGCCGCGGCGTCCCGCGGTGAGCGGTAGAAGGTCGGGTCCTGGTGATGCCCGTGCTCATGGTGCCCGGCTGTCATGGCGATATCCTTCACAGTCGACCTGTAAAGCAGGAAATTCTAGCCTGACCCCAGGTAAGCGCGGCATTCAGGCCGCGAACCGGTGGTCAGGTCACCCGGCAGCTCGCGCTATCCCCGTGGTCAGGATCGATATGCAGCCGCCCGGCCAGCACCGCAGTGGCGGTTGCCATGGCGGCAGTCTGCGTGATGTTGGAAACACTGTCAACGTCGGACGAATAGAAGGGCGCCCGCCGTCCGCGGTCCTACGGAGTGCCGCCACCGCCGACGTGGCGGGCGGCGTGGTTCGCCTTGCGAGCCGCGCTGTCCCACAGGCCGTCGCGCATCTCCCGTACCAGGCTGTCCACGACCGCCCTGAGGTCGCCGCCCGCCCGGGCGGCCACCGCCCGCTGCCGCTGGTAGCTCGCTCCGGCGGCCATAAGGTCGGACACCGACGCGAGTTCGGCCGAGCACCCTAGCCGCGCCGCCACCGGCTCGAGCGTGTTGAGCAGGTCGTGGAGGTCGTCGGTGACGAGCCGCTCGCGGTTCTCCGCGTCGAGGATGACCTCCGCGTCCAGCCCGTACCGGGCCGCACGCCACTTGTTTTCCTGCACATGCCATGGCGGCAGCGTCGGCAGCGCCTCGCCGGCTTCCAGCCGGCGGTCGAGGTCCACGACCAGGCAGTGGGTCAGCGCGGCGATGGCGGCCACCTCGTCGAGCGTCGGCAGCCCGTCGCAGATGCGGACCTCGATGGTGCCCAGTGCCGGAGAGGGGCGGATGTCCCAGCGGATCTCCTTGAACTCGCTGATCACGCCGGTCGCGAGCATGTCGCCCACGTACGCCTCGAATTGCGGCCAGGTGCCGAACTGGAACGGCAGCCCGGCCGTCGGCAACTGCTGGAACATCAGGGCCCGGTTGCTGGCGTACCCGGTGTCGGCCCCGCCCCAGAACGGCGAGGACGCCGACAGCGCCTGCAGGTGCGGGAACCAGCGCAGCAGCGCATTGAGGATCGGCAGCACCTTACCGACCGAGTCCACGCCCACATGCACGTGCACGCCGAAGATGAGCATGTGCCGCCCCCACCACTGGGTGCGCTCGATGAGCGTGGTGTACCGGTCGCCCTCGCTGACCTCCTGGTCATACCAGCGGGCGAACGGGTGCGTGCCGGCGCTGAAGATCTCCAGTCCGCGGTGCCGGGCGACCCGCCGAACGACATCGCGGCTCTCGCGCAGGTCGTCGACCGCCTGCGGCACGGACTCGCAGATCCCGGTGACCAGTTCGACAGTGTTGCGCAGCAACTCCCGGTGCAGTCGCGACTCGCCCTCCGATACCCGGCCCCGCGCCTCCTCGACGACCTCCGCCGCCGCGGAGACGAGGTCACCGGTGCGGGCGTCGACGAGGCCGAGCTCCCATTCGACGCCGAGCGTCGGCCGGCGGGAGGGCCGGAAGTCCACCACCATGCCGGTCAGATGCTCCTGCCGGCCGGGGACCTGCTTTGCCGGCGGTAGCGGGCCGGACAGCGACGCGGCGTAACGTTCGCCGGGACCAGCAGCTCATCGGCGACGGACATGACGGTCTCCCTTTCAGGCGGGGACAAGGGCGGCGAGGGTGGGGCGGGCAGGCGGCGCGCCAAGCGCGGTAGCCGCGACGAGGCCGGTGACGCGCGTGACGCCGAGGGCCTGCAGCGCCGCGGCCGCGAGGCTGGACGGGCAACCGCCGTTGCCGGCCACCACCACGTGGCCCGGCGTCGGCTCACCACAGGTCCCGATCGCGGCGGCGCGTTACAGGAGTTCCGTGTGAGCCGAGGTCGATCAGCGGCAGTCGGCACCGGGCCGACGTCGCTCGCAGCCCGCGCCCGCAAAGCCTCACCACGAACGTAACGATTCCATAGCATACAGGCCGGATTGGTCGAACTCTCGGCGACTGAGCGATGGTCCAGGGGCTGGAATAATCTGAAGGGACCTCAGGGAACTCTGAGGATATTGCTCCGGTGGCAACAGCGGCGCCGCGCCCGTGCGCCTACCTGACGGACCCCGCCGCGCCCGCCACCAGGAGCTCGCCGTCGGTTACTGCGCCAGCCGCATCGAAAAGGGCCGCAAGACCGGCCTCATCCGCCAGCTCCGGGCCCTCGGTTACGAGGTCACCCTCGCCCCCGCTGCCTAACCATGGCAGGCGATTTCCGGCTCAGAGAATATCTATTAAATTGGTCGGAAAAATTGACTTTGTCCAGGCCCCGGTGTCACTCTGAAGAAGTGAATGCCAGTGCCTGCTCGCTCGCCGCCCGGCGTCACGTTGACCTGGGCCGGACGAAGAGCGCGCTGTGTCAGGCCGGCCGCTTTGCGGGTGAGTTCCCGCCGCAGCGCTGACGCTGAACTGCACTCCCGCACCTGCGCCACAGGCGCCGAGAGCACCGGGGTAGCCCGGCGGCGCGTGCAACCGCTGCGCAAGGCGTCGTCCTTCGAAGTCGCGACCAAGGGTGGTGCAGTGTCACAGCAATTGCCGGGCTCGGCCGCTGCCATCACTGAGTTTCGTCTGTCGGCAGCCGGGCCGGCGAACGCACCACCTGGGCGGCGGCGCCCGACGGGCCCGCCCCGCGCCTGGCCGCGGCCGGTTGAGGTGGCCGGCACCGATGAGCACCGGACAACGAGCGTGGGGAGCATGAGATGACTACCAGCCGCGACGTCGGCAACCAGGGGCCGGGCCACTTGCCGGAGATGGTGCCACTCCGTTAGTAAAGGGAAAGGAACTGGCGCGCCGGTCAGTGAGCGGCTTCGAGGTGTTCGGCCAGTCGCTGGCCGCGACCGGGCCGAGTATCTCGGTCGGGACCTTGGCCGTGGTCTACCTGACCGCCGGCCGGGGCACGATCTGGTCCTACGTCCTGGCGACCGCCGTCGCCGTGCTGGTGGGCTACAGCATTGCCCAGTTCGCTCGCCGTACCGCGGCGGCCGGTTCGCTTTATACCTACACGGCGTCGGGCCTGGGCCGTGGCACCGCGTTCGCCGGCGGATGGGGCCTCATCTTCGGCTACGTCATCATGGCGGCCGCCTGCCTGGCCGGCGCGGCGCTTTACTTCGGCGCCTTCCTGGCCAAGCTGGGGCTCAACGGCGAGAGCCGGCCGTGGCAGTTACTGCTGCTGGCGGTCTTCCTGGTGCCCACCGTGGCGATCCTCATCCGCGGGGTCCGCATCTCGACCCGGGTGGCGGTGACACTGGAGATCATCTCGCTGGTGGCCATCGGCGTCCTGCTGATTCGCCCTGTTCGTGCACTACGGGGCCCGGATCGACACGGGCCAGTTCAAGGCCACCGGCGCCAGCACCACCGGCATCGCGCTGGGCACCGTGGTGGCGGTGGGCGCCTTCGTCGGCTTCGAGAGCTCGTCCTCGCTCGGAATCGAAGCCCGTTCCCCGCACCGGGCCATCCCACGGGCCGTCCTGTTCACCGTGCTGGCGGTCGGCGTGCTCTACATTGTCGCCGCCTACGGCGAGGTCCTGGGCTTCGGCTCGGCGGCCTCCCTGGCGAAGAGCAGCGCCCCGCTGAACCACCTCGCCGCCACCGCGGGCGTGGGCTGGCTCGCCTACTACCTCGACCTGGCCGTGACCATCTCGGTGGCGGCCTGCGCATCGGCATCGCTGAACGCCGCCGCCCGCGGCGTCTACAGCCTCGGCCGGGAGGACGTCCTGCCGGCCAACTTCGGCCGTTCTCATTCGAGATTCAAGACGCCGCACGTCGCCATCTACGCCCTGGCGCCGGTGGTGGGCGCCGTGCCCTTCGTGATGGCGGCCTACGGCACCTCGCCGCTCCATACTCTCGGCTACCTCGCCACGGTTGCCACCTTCGGCTATCTGCTGGCCTACCTGCTGGTTTCGGTTGCCGCCCCCTTCTTCCTCGCCCGCCGCAAGGTGCTGACCCCGTTGCAGGTGACCGTCATGGTGCTGGCCACGGCGGCCATCGGCTACGTGCTCTACAAGACCCTCGTCCCGGTCCCGCCAGGCCCCTACAACACCTTCCCGTATATCTTCGCTGGCTGGATCGTGATCGGGCTGGCCTGGTACCTGGTACTCAAGGTGCGGGACCCGGCCCGCGCCGCGCGGCTCGGCACCCTCCAGGAACTGGAGACGGCCGACCTCGAGAGCCGTATCGCCGCCGAGCTGACCACCTCCTGAGACAGAAAGCAGCCCACGTCATGACATCAGCGCTCTCACCCGCTGCCCCCGGCCCGGCCCTTGCGGGCCGGCGGCAGATCGCCTCGGCCGTCGGCGACCGGTCATTGTCCGAGATCGAAGTGAACGTCCCGCTCTGGCGGGAACGGGACGACGAGCCGGGGCCTTCGCGCCCGACGCCGGGGCGGAGAACCCGCTGCCGGTCAGCTGGGCGGCGTGCGGGCGATTGCCTCGCGGACCACGTCCAGGACCTGGTTGGCCCGCCGGTATGCCCGGCGCTGGAGCCGGGCGCCGTTCCCCCTGGCTAACAGATCTTCCAGAAGCTCTTTGACGATGGGGAACTCTCCAGCGTCTATGAGAGCGGGCCGCACGTGCTCCAGCAGCTGGTAGGCCACCGCGCGCGCGGCTGCTGGCCGGTTTGTCACCGGGTCGACTAGATGGTCGTCGAGGCCGGACCGGCTGGCCCGCCAGGCAGCAAGGTGCAGCAGTTCGGTGCGTACAGGGCTGGCTGGCTCGCCCCTTCGCCAGGTCCGCGCCGCGGTCTCGACCAGAGAGCGGACCAGTGCCGCAATGAGCACGGCGTCGTCGGGATACAGGCAGACGTCCACGACGCGGACCTCGACGGTCGGGTAGTGCCGGGACAGCCGAGCGTCGAAGTAGATCATGCCCTGGTCCAGCACCGTGCCGGTGTCCACCATCGCCTGCACAACATCGTGATACGCCCGCGCGGACCCGAACTGGTCCGTGGGTCCTGAAGACGGCCACCGCCTGTAGGCCTGGTACCTGAAGCTCGCGTATCCGCTGTCGCGGCCCTGCCAGAAAGGAGAGTTGGCGCTCAGCGCCAGCAGCGGCGGCAGCCACGGCCGGATGCGGTCAAGGACCGCGATCCCTTCCTCGTCCGAGGAGACCTGCACGTGCACGTGGCACCCGCAGGTCAGCTGTTCCTGCGCGGTCAGGCCGAACTCGGCCGCTATCTTCCGGTACCGGCTCAAGCGCGTGGGAGACGGTACAACCGCCATGGGCGATGTGCCCACGGCAGCCACCTGAACGCCCACCCGCCCCGCGGCCTCGGCCGCCAGCGACCGGCAGCGGCGCACCTCACGGCCCAGCTCCTCCAGCGAGGCGCATGGCCGGGTCCCGGTCTCAAGCTGCTCCAGCTTGAACTCGAACTCGAGCACCTCCGAAGGCTCGCCCCGGCTGCCTCCCTCAGGCGGGCTCGCGGCCGCCGCCTCCTCGGCGGCCCGCATCACCGCGCCGGCCACCGCTCGTGCCTGACCGCTGGCGGAGTCTACGAGCATCAGCTCCTCTTCGACTCCAACGCTGCGTGCTGCCACCGTCCGAAGGATGTCAGCCGAATGTTTCGCGGCGTTACGACGCCTCCGCTGGGGCGGACAATCGGCGGGCGTCGCGGGCAGGCCCGCGCCGTTGCCGGCCCATCCTGGTGGCATGCCGTCGCCCGACGGCTGGGACTCCTCAGCCTCCACAGCCCCGCCCGATGCCCGGTGACGCAGCACCGCCAGGGGTAGGGCGCGAGTCCCGGCCGTGACGCCGGCGCAGCCAGTCCCATCGGCGGCGCGCTGGACGTAGCCGCGGCTGTGCCTGCACACGAGCGTCCGGTGCTCTGCGACCCGGTGCTCTGCGACCCGGTGCTGCTGCTACAGAGCGCCGAACGGGCAGTTGGCCTGTGAGGCACCCGATCGCAGGGCCTGCTGTGGCAGGTTGTCGTATCGGCGGGATGCCGTTCGTGGTGGGAGTAGAAGGCGGTCATCGGGACCGCCCGGAACTGAGGAGAAGCGGGATGACGCACTACTTGCTGACCGTGCACGGCCCCGCCGAGATGGACGAGTACGGCAACTACGGCTCCAAGGAGGACATGGAGGAGGCGTTCGCCGCGACCGGCGCCTTCAATGACAAGCTTCACGCCGATGGCTACTGGGTCTTCGCCGGTGGGCTTCAGCCGGCGTCGACCGCGACCGTCGTCGACGGCCAGGGTGAGACGCCGGTGCTGACCGACGGCCCCTACCTCGAGACCAAGGAGGTCATCGGCGGTTTCTGGGTCATCGACGCGCCCGGCCTCGAGGTGGCGCTCAAGCTCGCGGCCGGGGGGTCCAGGGCGTGCCGGGGCAAGGTCGAGGTCCGTCCGTTCGAGGGCCTCGCCTGAGCCGGCCCGGACGGCGACTGATCGATGCAACGCGGAACGGCGGCCGTCGAGCGGGTCTTCCGCGAGGAGTACGGCCGCCTGATCGCCTCGCTCGTCCGCCGCTTCGGTGACATCGGCATCGCAGAGGAGGCGGCGGGTGAGGCGCTCGTGGCCGCGCTGGAGAAGTGGCCGGAGTCCGGCGTGCCGCCCAGCCCCGGCGGCTGGCTCACCACCACCGCGGGCAACCGCGCGATCGACCGGATCCGCCGCGAGAAGCAGCGCGACGCGAAGCACCAGGCGGCCTTCATGTACCACGATGACACGCCCCACGAGCACACCGGACCGGTCGAGGACGACCGATTGCGGCTGCTGTTCACCTGCTGCCACCCGGCGCTCGCACCGGAGGCGCGGATCGCGCTGACGCTCCGCCTCCTCGGTGGGCTGACTGTGGCTGAGATCGCGCAGGCGTTCCTCGTGCCCGAGACCGCCATGGCGCAGCGGATCACCCGGGCGAAGAAGAAGATCGCGGCAGCGAAGGTGGCCTACCGGGTGCCCGGGGCCGCCGACCTCCCCGAGCGGCTCGGCGGCGTGCTGGCGGTGCTGTTCCTCGTCTTCAACGAGGGCTACCTCGCCACCGGCGACGGCGACCCGGTGCGCGCCGAGCTCACCGGCGAGGCCATCCGGCTGGCACGGGTGCTCCGCCAGCTGCTCCCCGGGGAGCCGGAGGTGGCCGGTCTGCTCGGGCTGCTGCTGCTCACCGAGGCCCGGCGTGAGGCCCGCGTGCGGAATGGGCAGCTGGTCCCGCTCGGCGAGCAGGACCGGGCCGGCTGGGACCGCGGGCTGATCGCCGAGGGGCACGACCTGGTCCGCGAGTGCCTCGCGGTCAACCGGCCTGGCCGTTATCAGATACTCGCCGCGATCAACGCCGTCCACACCGACGCCCCCACCGCGCCGGACACGGACTGGTCGCAGGTGGTCGCACTGTACGACCAGCTGACCCGGCTCGACCCGTCGCCGGTCGTCGCGCTCAACCGCGCGGTCGCGGTCGCGGAGCTGGACGGCCCGAAGGTCGCCCTCACTCTGGTCGACCGGCTGCCGCTCACCGGCTACCACGCATGGCACGTCGCCCGCGCCGACATGCTCCGCAGGCTCGGCCGGACCGCCGAGGCGAAGGAGTCGTACGACGCCGCCATCGCCGCCACCCAGAACTCCGCCGAGCGCGCCTACCTGAGCAGGAAGCGCGGCGAGTTGGTCTGAGCGGTCTCACCACCCGGGCATGATGCCAACGGCGGCAGGCGTTGCCGGGCCGGCGACGATCCTGGCACCCGGAAGCTGCGCCGGACCCTGTCCCTGGGGCGGCGGGCGCCCGGCCCGGCTTTGGCCCCCAGGTCCAGGTCGCGCATCCACATCCTGCCCAGCTGGGTGAAGGAACTGCTGGCAGTCAGCTCGCCCGGGCAGGCAGATGGCGTTTCGGGGGGCACTGGCGGGTGTCGTGGGCCTTCACTCTGGCTGCTGCCCTCGAAATGACAGGGCCAGGTCGGCGGCATGAGCGTGCGGCCGAGGTCTCGTGAGAATTTCTTCTGGCAGAGTGTCGGATCCGGAGCAAGGCGTTCGTAGCAGAGTGAGAGGCGGCCGGAGGTGGCCGCCGGGACAAGGGAGTCATGGGATGACGCGGTACCTGATCTCGTTCGATGATGGCGCGATGACCTTCCCCGAGGAGGAACTGCCCGACGTGGCCAAGGCCGGGTACGACGTGGTCCAAGAGGCCAGGGACGCCGGCGTGTGGGTTTTCGGCGGCGGACTGGAAAGCCAGAGGGCGGCCATCGTGGCCACCGACGGGACAGTCACCGATGGCCCGTACCCGGAGACCAAGGAGGTCCTCGGCGGGTTCGCGATCGTCGACGTGCCCTCACGCGAGGAGGCGCTCGAGTGGGCTGCCAAGATCGCCGTCGCCTGCCGCTGTGCGCAAGAGGTACGGGAGCTCCTGCCCGACCCGGCCGTCTGATCGAAGGAGACCCGCCACGGCTAGAGCGAAGACGTGCCCTGGGCGCGGTCTGCGCATCGACCTGTACTGGGACGCGGGGCCTTGACCGGCTGCGGTAACTTTACAGGGCCTAGGTCCACGGGATGACAGTCCAGCCCGTGCGTCCGTGAAACGGCTGTCAGACCTGAACGTCGCACGTGTGTGTTCGAACGGGTCTTGGGCGCCGCTCAGGACGATCACATACCGAGGCACGGACGCGGGCTCCAAACATCACAGCCCGCTCATCGGCATGAGAGTGCGTTGCGGGATCGGGCACCTAGTCGCGGGGGGATCCGGTTGTGCACAGCCGGGGGCGTGCCTCGGTGGTTGTGTCGGTGGGGTGTGTCAGGCTGCTGGGCAGCGGACAAACTCGCGGACCTGCTCGGGCAGGCGGCCGCCTCGGTGCGGCTCACCGTCCCCGGCGTCGACCACGACGACCCGACCCGGGTGCTCTCCGCCGGGGACCGCGGCAGGGACAACGCCCACGCGTGGGCGCCCACGCCGGACCGCGACACCTCCCAGGCCGTGGCACGCCCGCGCAGCCGTTATGGACAATGATCCCGAACGGCTGCCCGCACGCTGGCGCACGCCTTCGACCAGGCGCGTCCAGCGGCGGATACAGGCCAAATTCTGGCATCGCCGGTGGACGGGTCCAGGAGCATGAACGCCTCCTCCACGCCCAGGGTGATCCCGCACGCCGACGCGGCCTTAGCGTCTTGGCGAGCTGCCGGTCAGCGTGTCGTTCGCAGTGTGCGATACCGGCCAGGCGTACCCCCGCGGGCCCGTCGCGGCCGTGAGGTGCGCCGCGCGTGCGGTGGCCCGGCTCTCGGGCCGTTACAGGGCTTTCGGCGGGAGCTTCGGGGTGAAGGGCACGAGCTGGTCATGTCCCTTGCCGACCACTCCGTAGCTTGCCTCGGGCACCTCGTTCCAGGCGCCGGGAAGGTCACCGATTGGCTCCGAGACCACTATCCGCGCGTCGTCTGACAGTCTTTGCAGGACCTGCCGTTCGGGATACTGCTGTCTGAGCGTGCGGACGTCGCGGGTGAAGAACAGCGACCGCGATCTGCCCTCACTCGAATAGCGGAATGCCCATAGGCTCTCGCCGTCGGTCGCCGCGATCGTGCCCTGGAACGGGTACGTGACCCCTCGCTGGTGTCCGGATGCCTCGACGAATCCGATGGCGCGCGCGACAGCGTCCGGCGGATCGTCCTGCAGCCCGAAGGTGAGCGCAAGATAGAACAAGACCTCGGTGTCGGTCTGCCCCTTGATCTCGGGATAGAGCGATTCATCGACCGCGAGGACGAGGTCGCGCTTAATTTTAGCGAAGTCGCTGATGAATCCGTTGTGCATCCACAGCCAGCGGCCGTGCCGGAACGGATGGCAGTTCGTCTGCTGAACGGCCGACCCGATCGCCGCGCGGATGTGCGCGAAGAAGAGCGGTGAGCTCACGTGGCCCGCGAGCTCACGCAGGTTCTGGTCATTCCACGCCGGCTCGATGCTGCGGAAGACCCCAGGAGCCGGTGCGGCGTCATACCAGCCGACGCCGAATCCATCGCCGTTCGTCGTTTCGGCCCCAAGCTCGGAGTGCAAGCTCTGGTCGATCAGCGAATGGACCGGGGTGTAAAGCACATCTGTGAGCAGGACGGGTGAACCCATGTAAACGAGCCAGCGACACATGCACCGCTCCCTTCCGGTCGTGAACCGCAACGCTAAGCGGCCAGATTTTCGCGGCCGCCGTAAGCAAAGCTGACCACGGCCAACACGACAGACGCGAATATGACCAATCCCTGACCACGGCCTCCGGCATATTGCCCGCCCGCGCCTACGAGTCTCATTTTTGGCGCCGACGTCATTTCTGGGCCTCCATCTGACAGAGCCATGACAGAGCCGGGAACCGCATGCCGACATATTAGCCTCTTCCGCGTAAAGGGGCGACCTCCCTCCACGAACCAGGCTCCGCCCCGGCCCGGGTGCAGGACACAGGACACAAGTCACACCTCACCAGGACGACCTTCGGACCTAAGCCACCCAGCCGCACGCGCATGCCGCGGCCGCGGGGTCCAGGGCGGCCCGCAGTGCCCGGGGCTGCCCCGGGCCTCCGCCCTCGACCCGATGGTCGCGCTTACCCGTGCCTGCCCAGCCCCGCAGACCGACAGATCTTGAGGTGCACGGAGAGCTGGACCCCGCCACGGCGAGCAGCATGTACCAGTGGCTCGTAGCCGTAGCGAGCACCCTGCGGTGTCGGCCTCATTGGCAATCCGGACCAAGGTATTCAGCCCACATACGTCGCAGAAGGACGAGTCTTGTCCGGGCCGGCCGATCGAGGCGCGCTTGCGGTCGATTCGGTGAAGACGGGATACGGTGATGTACCGGTGCGGGACAATCCGGTCAGCGCGGCTGCGCCCTGCGGAAAGGAGTCGTGGTGGCTACGGCAGAGGAAACTCGCGAGCGTTCACCGCCCGCCGGCGAGCGCTGGTATGCGCTCAACCCGGCGGACGTCGCGGGCAAGCTCAGGGTCGTGGTGGACTCGGGCCTTTCTGCTGATGAGGCCGCGGAGAGGCTCAGGCGTGATGGCCCGAACGCGCTCCCGGTGGAGGAGCCGCCGTCGGCGGTGCGCCGTTTCCTCGCCGAGTACACGAGCTACATGCAGCTCATCCTGGTCGGGGCGGCGATCGTCTCGCTGCGTGATCAAGGAGTGGACCACGGCCATCGTGCTGATCGTGATCACGCTCTTCAACGCCGTCGTCGGGCTGCGCCAGGCGGGCAAGGCCGAGAGCGCGATGAACGCGCTCCAGTCGATGATGAAGGCGACGGCGCGGGTGCGGCGCGACGGCGTGGAGGCCGAGATCGCGGCCGAGCAGCTCGTGGCCGGCGACGTCGTGCTGATCGCGGCGGGGGACGAGGTGCCGGCGGACGGGCGGATCGTTACCTCGAGCGCGCTGCAGATCGACGAGTCGGCGTTGACGGGCGAGAGCGTCCCGGCGGCGAAGGACGCCGCGACGCTGCCCGGCGGTGAGATCGGGCCCGGTGAGCAGTCGAACATGGCGTTCATGCACACCCCGGTCACGCACGGGAGCGGCGTGGTGATCGTCACGGGGACTGGGAGCGGCACGCAAGTCGGGAAGATCGCGCACATGCTCTCGGCGACGGCGAAGGAGGAGACGCCGCTCACGAAGCAGATGAACACGCTGACGCTGTGGATCGTCGGCGCGGCGGGACTGACGATGATCGTGATGTTCGCGCTGGGCCTGTACCGCGGGCAGTCGTGGACGATGCTGTTCGACACCGCGGTCGCGCTCGCCATCGCGGCGATCCCGCTGGCCCTGCCGATGGTCGTCCAGGTCGTCCTGTCGCTGGGCAGCGTCGAGCTGGCGAAGAAAAAGGCGATCGTCAAGGACCTGCCGTCGGTGGAAACGCTCGGGTTCACCTCGGCGATCAACTCGGACAAGACCGGGACGCTGACGATGAACCAGATGACGGCGGTCGAGGTCGTCGACCCGACCGACCGCTATGCGATCACGGGCACCGGCTACAGCCTGGAGGGGAAGATCAGCCACCCGGCCGGCAAGACCGATACCATCGACGCCGCGATCCTGCCCTACGTCATCGCGAGCGACGCGAAGCTCGTCGACGGCAAGGTCGTCGGCGATCCGACCGAGGGCGCGCTGCTCGTGCTGGCGCACAAGGCGGGCATGTACATCGACGCGACGCGCGAGCAGCTGCCCCGCCTCGCGACGCTGCCGTTTGACCCCAGTTACAAGCTGATGGCCACCTTCAACCGGGCCAAGGACGCGGCCGGGAACGACGTCGTGCGCTGCTTCGTCAAGGGAGCGGCGCCGGCGGTGATGGCCCGCGCGGCGACCGCGCTGGCCGGCGGCACGAGCATTCCCTGGGACGACGCGCTCAAGCAGCGCGCCGAGCAGCACGTCGAGCGCATGGGAGAGGCGGGTCTGCGGGTCATGGCCGGCGCCATCCGCGATCTCGATGCGGCCAGCTTCGACCCGGACGGCGATCTGCTGGGCTTCGTCCAGGGCCTGGAGATGACGAGTCTCGTCGGGATGGTCGACCCGCCTCGCGAGGAGTCGAAGGCCGCGGTGACCGATGCACAGGCGGCGCACATCCGGGTGCGGATGGTGACCGGTGACGACGTCGTCACCGGCGCCGCGATCGCCAAGCAGCTCAACATACCCGGCGAGGCGATCCTCGGGGCTGACTTCGCAGCGCTGCCGGAGGCCGAGCGGCTGGAGCGGATCGACCACATCGGCGTCGTCGGCCGGGTCGCACCCGAGCACAAGGTGCTGCTGGCCGAGACGCTCAAGAAAAAGGGCCACGTTGTCGCGATGACCGGCGACGGCGTCAACGACGCGCCCGCCATCAAGGCAGCCGACATCGGTGTTGCCATGGGCAGCGGCACCGAGGTGGCGAAGAACGCCGGCCGCATGATCCTGTCCGACGACAACTTCGCCACGATCGTCTACGCGGTCGAGCAGGGCCGCAAGCTCTACGACAACCTCAACAAGTACATCCGGTTCGTCCTGCTCGAGCTCGTCGCGTTCGTCCTCACCTTCCTCGGCGCGACCCTGCTCAACATCGCCGCCGGCCAGCCATTCACGCCGGCGCAGATCCTGTGGATCAACTTCCTCGTCAACGCCCCGTTCGGCGTCGCCCTCGGCTTCGACAAGGAGACGCCCGGCCTGATGAACCGCCGGCCTCGCCCGCGCGGGCAGTCGGTCCTGACCACAGGGGTGATGATCACCTGCGGCCTCGTGGGGCTGTTCATCGCCGTCGCCAACCTGGCGCTGATCGCGATCGGGAAGAACCACTACGGCAGCCTCGAGATCGGGCAGTCGATCGGCCTGGTCGCCTTCTCCCTGATGCTGGTGGTCGCCGCCTTCGAGGCCCGCAGCGAGACCGAGACGGTCTTCGCCGTGGACACCTTCAACAGCTCAAGGATGAACCTGATCGCCGTGGCCGAGGTCGCCGGGGCGTTCCTCATCACGCAGGCGGACTTCATGCAGCGGCTGCTCGGTACCGCTCAGCTGACCGCCCGGCAGTGGGGCATCGCGCTGCTCGCCGCCGTCGTGCTGCTCCTCGGCTGGGAGGCCGGTAAGTGGATCGCGCGCCGGACGGCCCTGGCCAAGCGTGCGGCCGCGCCGGCCCGATGACCCGGGCAGTGCTAGTGCGGTCCTCCCGTCCTGTGGAGACTGTCCGCCGGTATACGCCGCCGCACGCCAAAGGCAGCCGTGATCGATGCGTAGCGGGGCCGCCCCGGCGCGCGCACTAAACCGATGCCGCCCGGTGAGCCCCTGCGCGGATATCGCACGCACGTCACCACACCCATCGGAGGTAAGCGACATGGCCAAGAAGAAGAAGGACAAGCAGAAACAGCACGACGCGGAAGTCCAGGCGTCGCCGGCCGCAGCGCGGCAGCAGGCCGAAGCCGGCCCGCCGCCGAAGATGAAGCGCAAGGAGTACGAGCGGGAGATGAGAGTCCTGCACGGCGAGCTCGTCGCCATGCAGGAGTGGGTCAAGGCGTCGGGAGCCAAGATCTGCATCGTGTTCGAGGGCCGGGACACCGCCGGGAAGGGAGGCACGATCAAGCGGATCACCGAGCGGGTGAGCCCGCGTGTGTTCCGGGTCGTTGCCCTGCCCGCCCCGACCGAGCGCGAGAAGTCGCAGATGTACGTCCAGCGGTACATCTCGCACTTCCCGGCGGCCGGCGAGGTCGTGATCTTCGACCGCAGCTGGTACAACCGGGCGGGCGTCGAGCCGGTGATGGGCTTCTGCACGCCGGAGGAGACCGAACGGTTCCTCGAGCTGGTACCGGCGATCGAGAAGGCGATGGTCGATTCCGGGATCTTGCTGCTGAAGTACTGGCTCGAGGTCAGCGCCGACGAGCAGACCCGGCGCCTGCAGAGCCGCATCAACGACCCGCGGAAGATCTGGAAGCTGTCGGACATGGACCTGAAGTCCTACAGCCGCTGGTACGACTACTCCAGAGCCAGGGACGCGATGTTCGCCGCGACTGACACCGCGTGGGGGCCCTGGTACATCGCGCACACCGACGACAAGAAGCGCGGCCGGCTCAACATCATCAGCCACCTGCTCAGCCAGGTCCCATACAAGCCGCTCGCCCACCAGGACATCACGCTGCCCAAACGGCAGCGAGCCGGCGGTTACGTGGAACCGGACCTGCCGTTGCGGTACATCCCGACGCCGTTCTAGACAGCCACGCGAGGGCGATCGAAGAACTCCTGGAAGCCATCCTCGCGAGCGGCGCCGCCTACCCGAAGGGTGGCGATGCGGGAATGTCGCGCGGCGGGCCGGTATCGGCGGCCGTCTGGCCCGGAGCCGCCGGGCCGGTTGTGCCCACGCCGGGGGCGGGCTCGCCAGGGCCGCGCTGGACGGCGGCCGTCCATTGGGCTCCGGTTTCGTCGCGGAATGCGGCGACGGCGGCGCCGACCGTCGGGAAGAAGTGGTGTGGGTCGATCGTCCGGGTAAGCCCGTAGCGTTCGATTTTGCGCCGTACCGGGTCCTTGAGCTCGGCGAACACCAGGCTGATGCCGCGCGCGTTCAGCGATTCGTCCAGGTCCTCAAGCACGTCGGAAGCGGTGGTGTCCACGTCCGTGATGGGCTCGGCCGCGATCAGGATCCAGGCCGGTGGCGGGTCGGCCCGGGCCAGCCGCGCGACCTCGTCGCGGAACGTCTTGGCGTTGGCGAAGAACAGCGGGGCGTCGAACCGGTAGATCACCAGGCCGGGCAGGTGCCCGGCGCCCGGGTACGAGCGGGTGTCGTGGAAGCCCTCCAGGCCGTCCACCCGGCCGAGCACCGTGTCGTAGGGCCACCACGCCCGCCGGAAGACGTTGAGAATCGACAGCGCGACCGCGATCGCGATCCCGGGCAGCACGCCGAGCAGGGCGACGCCGAGGAAGGCCGCGACCGACAGCGCGAACTCGGCTTTGCGCTGCCGCCACAGCCGCGCCGTTGCCGGAATGTCGGCCAGCGACAGCGATGCGGTGATCACCACGGCGGCCAGCGCGGGCTGCGGCAGGTTACGGAACAGGCCCGGGACGGCCACGATCATCACGATGATCAGAACCGCGCCGGTGACCCCGGTGAGCTGCGTCTTCGCACCGGACCGCTCCGCCACCGCGGTCCGCGACCCGCTCGTGCTGACCGGGAACCCCTGGAACAAGCCGGCCGCCAGGTTCGCCGCGCCGATGCCGATCATCTCCTGATTGCCGTTGACCTCCTGCCCGGTGCGGGCGGCGAAGGCCGACGCGGTGGAGATCGTGTCAGCGAGGGAGACCAGGGCGATCCCCAGCGCCCCGGCGAACAGCGGCCAAAGGTCGGCCAGGCGGACATGCGGGATCGTCAGCGGCGGGAACCCCTTGGGCAGCACCCCGACCAGGCTGACCCCGCGGCTTGCCAGGCTGAACACCGACGTCGCGGCGATGGACGCCACCACCATGATCAGTACGGCGGGGAGCTTGGGCAGCCAGCGCTGCAGCACCAGGATCAGCAAGATCCCGGCGATCCCGACGGCGGCCGCGGCGCCGACGGCTTCTCCTTTCGCCAGGCCGTGCACGAAGCCGGTGATCTCACCGATCAGGCCCTCGGCGCTGACCTTGAACCCGAACAGCTTCGGCAGCTGCCCCACCAGAATGGTCAGCGCCAGGCCATTCATGTACCCGATCATGGTCGGCTTCGAGATCAGGCTGGCGATGAAACCGAGCTTCGCCACCGCCGCCAAGATCATGATCGCCGCGACCATGAGCGCGAGCATCGACGCCAGCGCGACCGCCCGCTTCGCGTCCCCCTCGGCCGCCATCAGCGGCAGGATCGTCGCGGCGATCATCGGCCCGAGCGAGGAATCCGGGCCGAGCACCAGGATCCGCGACGGGCCGAACACCGCGTAACCGAGCAGGCACAGGATCGACGTGTACAGGCCGGTGATCGGCGGCAGGCCCGCGAGCTCCGCATACGCCATGCCCTGCGGAACCAGCAGCGTCGTGAGCACAACCCCCGCGATGACGTCCCTGGCCAGCCATTGGCGGCGGTACGACGAGATCACGCGAAGCCCGGGCACCAAGCCGAACATGGACACCACACCCCGGCCGTGATTGTAAACCGCAACTGCAATTTCCCGTCTGGACAAACCTGGCACATCACCCGCGCAGGATGAAGGCCCACCCGCCGGCGCGGACGATCCTGGTGGCGCGACGACCCGGGTGAAAGACCGGCCGCACCGGGAACCTGAGGTTCCGGCGGCCGTATTACCCCGCGTCAGCCGTGTAGAGCATCCATGCCTAACGGCTGCCGCGCGGCGTGCCTGCACCGGCCGGTGTCAGCGCGATTCCCCGCTGACCTCGCCCGCGCTGGCAAGCGCCAGCGGCAGGGTCATTCTCCGGGCAGCAACCCCCGCCTCAGGCGAAGTCGCGTCGGTCACGGCTGCATCCGCCCGTCAGCGCGCCCGTGACAGGACAGCGGCCGTCCCGGCGCCGTGGTCGAGCTGGTAGTCCAGGTTGATCGCGGCGCTGATGAGCGCCAGATGGCTGAACGCCTGCGGGAAGTTGCCGAGCTGCTCGCCGGTGCTGCCGATCTCCTCGGAGTACAGGCCGAGATGGTTGGCGTAGGTGTGCATCTTCTCGAATGTCAGCCTCGCTTCGTCGAGCCGCCCGGCGCGGGCCAGCGCATCGACGTACCAGAAGGTGCACAGGGAGAAGGTGCCCTCGTCACCGGCCAGCCCATCGGGTGAGGCGGCCGGGTTGTAGCGGTAGACGAGGCTGTCGGATACCAGCTCACGGTCCATGGCCTCGAGGGTCGAGATCCACATCGGGTCGCGGGGCGCCACGAAGCCCTGCAGCGGCATCATCAGCAGCGAGGAGTCGAGCACCTCGGTGGTGTAATGCTGGGTGAACGCGCGCGTCTTGGGATTCCAGCCGCGTTCCATGATCTGGTTGTAGACGCGGTCGCGCTCGGTGGTCCACCGCTGCACGTTCGCCGGGCGGCCCCGGCGGGCCGCCATCCGGGTGGCCCGGTCAAGCGCCACCCAGGTCTGGAACCGCCCGTAGGTGAAGTCCTTGCGGCCCCCGCGCGTTTCCCAGATGCCCTCGTCCGGCTGGTCCCAGTTGTCGCACAGCCAGTCGACCATGCGGGCGATGTCCAGCCAGCCCCGGTGGGCGGCCTGGATGCCCTGGGTGTCGGCGAGGTACATGGCGTCAAGCGCCTCACCGTAGATGTCGAGCTGCAGCTGGCCGGCGGCGCCGTTGCCGATGCGGACCGGCCGTGAACCGCGCCAGCCCTCGAAATGGCCGAGGGTCTCCTCGGCAAGACCGGAACTGCCGTCGACGCGGTACATGATCTTCAGGGGGTGGCCGTCGCCCGCCCATTCGTCGGCGCGGTCGCGCAGCCAGCCGCCGAAGGCGGCTGCCTCCTCCACGAAGCCGAGGCCGAGCAGCGCGTAGATCGAGAACGAGCCGTCCCTGATCCAGGTGTACCGGTAGTCCCAGTTGCGCTCACCACCGGCCTGCTCGGGCAGCCCGGCGGTGGGAGCGGCGACGACCGCGCCGGTCGGCGCGTAGGTCATCAGCTTGAGCGTCATCGCCGACCGCGCCACCATCTCCCGCCAGCGCCCCGTATACGTCGAACCGTGCAGCCAGCCGCGCCAGAAACGAACGGTCTCATCGGCCAGGCGCTGGACCTCCGCTGGTGGCAGCCGCCGGGGCTGGCCGCCCATCGAATCGAGCACGACGCCGCCGGTCTGACCCGCCCGCAGCGTCCGTGCCGCCCGCAGCCCGTCACCGTGGCGCTCCACCGTGACGCCCTGATCGGCCAGCGCGGTGCCCGGCGTGCCGACAGTGTGTAGCGTCAGCTCCATGCCGTCCGCCGAGAACACGGCGCCGTCCTCGGACAGCTCCAGCCGGTGCGGCTTGCGCGCGTAGTCGAACCGGGGCTGGATGTCCATCACGAACCGCATGGTGCCGCGCACCACCCGCAGCTGCCGCACCAGCCGGTGCCGGCCCGTCGCCGCCCCTGGTTCGACGGGCATGAAGTCGTGGACCTCACCGACGCCGTCCGGGGTCATGAACCTGGTGATCAGTATCGCCGTCTCCGGGAAGTACAGCTGCTTGCTGACGTAATCGTCCCGGTCGGGCCCGACCCGGAAATAGCCGCCGCGGTCCGCATCGAGCAGGGACGCGCACACACTGGGCGAGTCGAACCGGGGGAGGCAGAACCAGTCCACGGTGCCGTCCGTCGTCACGAGCGCGGCCGTTTGCAGATCTCCGATCAACCCGTGATCACTAATGTTGGGGTAGCGGGCCACCATGCCTTCCTCCCGGCCGTGAGCCATCGACGGACCCCGCGGAAGACCGCCTGACGGTCCACGCACTAGCCTCCTGGGGGCTACGACGATAACCATCCTTCGCATCCCGCGTACCCGCCGCCTCACCCGGTGGGAGTGACCGGTCCGCCGCGAGGCTCGCATTCCGGCCCGCCCGGCGGCGCGGCTCACGTCGATTGGGAGCGTCCTTCGATGTCAGGCCGCCACAGTCGCCGTGCCCGCAGGCGCCCGGAACGCCCGGTTTATTGCCGACCCGCGCGTTCGGGAGCTACCTCAGAAAATGACGACGGGGAACGGCTGCACTACCTGGCACTTCAGTGTCACCTGGCGCAGCCGTTTGGATAATTGCCTGCCGCCAATCCATAAGCAACCACCCGCCAGCCCGGGAGGTCCGGGGCCGGGAAGGTCCGGAATCGCAGGTGAGAAATATGCCGAACCCGGACCCGTGTCCGGGTCGCAGCGCGTGACTCATCCGCGGGGGGTGATGAGCCGCAGCGCCCGGCCGGATGAGGCTGACAGCATGGCCGGTCCCCCGGGAACGGCGAGTGGATGAGCCGGCGCCATCGAGACGGCCGCGAAAGGGCGGGACACCATGGTCAACGCGGAGCGGCAGCGACTGGACGAGGCCGACACGCGCGGCGCTGGCTGGCGGCGCTGGGGACCGTACCTCAGTGAGCGGCAGTGGGGCACGGTACGCGAGGACCACACCGGCGGCGGGGACGCGTGGTCGGCGTTCACGCACGACCAGGCCCGATCCAGGGCCTACCGCTGGGGGGAGGACGGGCTGGCCGGTATCAGCGACGACAGGCAGCGGCTGTGCCTGGCGCTGGCCTTGTGGAATGGGCGCGACCCGATTCTGAAAGAGCGGTTGTTCGGGCTCACCAATGCTGAGGGCAACCACGGCGAAGACGTGAAGGAGTGCTACTTCTACCTCGACGCCACGCCGACCTCGTCCTACCTGAAGATGCTCTACAAGTACCCGCAGGCGGAATTCCCCTACGCTGACCTGGTCGCGGCCAACCGGGCCCGGGGGAAGTCAGATCCCGAATACGAGCTGCTCGATACCGGGGTTTTCGACGGCAACCGGTACTTCGACGTCGTCGTGGAGTACGCCAAGGCCGCGCCCGAGGATCTGCTCATGCAGGTCACCGTGCACAACCGGGGGCCCGATGACGCCGAGCTGCATGTGCTGCCGACGCTGTGGTTCCGGCACACATGGTCGTGGGCGGGCGGCGAGGAGCGGCCATCGCTGCGCACGGTAACCAACCTTGGCGGCATCGCTGCCGTGCGCGCCGAGCACAGCGAGCTGGGCAGCCGGTGGTTCTACGCCGACCAAGCCGTGCCAGTCCTGGTGACCGGGAACGAGACCAACAACGAGCGCGTGTTCGGGTCGGCGAACGACACGCCCTACGTCAAGGACGGTATCGACCGCGCCGTGGTGCACGGCGACGCCGCGGCGGTCGATCCGGGCGGCACCGGCACCAAGGCGGCGCTGCACTACGTGGTGATGGTCCAGGCCGGCGGCAGCGCGACGCTGCGGATGCGGCTGACCGACACCGAGCGGGTGAAGCCCGGCCGGGTCGGCTCAGCCGGCGGGCCCTTCGCCGACTTCGACGAGCTGATGCGCACCCGGCGCAGCGAGGCCGACGAGTTCTGGGCTGAGGTGCTGGCCGGCGACCTCACCGGCGACGAGCGTCTGGTAGTCCGCCAGGCGCTCGCGGGCATGCTCTGGTCGAACGCAGTACTACGCGCTCGATGTGGAGCGCTGGCTGGCCGAGCACGGCGCCGACCCGCTCACCGGCGGCGCCTGGCTGCGTAACCACGACTGGCGGCACCTGATCGCCGAGGACATCATCTCCATGCCGGACAAGTGGGAGTACCCGTGGTTTGCGGCCTGGGACCTCGCCTTCCACGCGGTTGCGCTCGCCGTGGCCGACGTCGCCTTCGCAAAGCAGCAGCTCCGCCTCCTGCTGACCCGCCGCTACCTGCACCCCAACGGCCAGCTGCCCGCGTACGAGTGGAACTTCAGCGACGTCAACCCGCCGGTGCACGCGTGGGCGACCCTGTTCGTCTACGAGATCGAGAAGGCCACGACGGGCACGGCAGACAGGGCGTTCCTCGAAGACGCCTTCCAGAAGCTGATGAAGAACTTCAGCTGGTGGCTCAACCGCAAGGACGCCGACAACCGGAACATCTTCCAGGGCGGGTTCCTCGGCCTCGACAACATCGGCGTGTTCGACCGCAGCGCGCCGCTGCCCACCGGCGGCTGGATCGACCAGGCGGACGGCACCGCGTGGATGGCGCTGTACTGCCAGAAC
The DNA here is from genome assembly GCA_963712955.1 of uncultured Actinomycetota bacterium. Taxonomy (GTDB): domain Bacteria; phylum Actinomycetota; class Actinomycetes; order Streptosporangiales; family Streptosporangiaceae; genus DATFVJ01. The sequence continues at coordinate 325,471 of CAVQKF010000006.1, forward strand.
ATGATGCAGATCGCCCTTGAACTCGCCCGCGAGAACCCCGTCTATCTGGAGCAGGCACAGGCGCTGCTGGAAAACCTCGCCTGGATCGCGGCGGCGACGAACCACGTCGGTCCCGACGGGATCAGCCTGTGGGACGAGCAGGACGGCTTCTTCTACGACGTGCTGCGCCGCCCCGACGGAAGCTCCATCCCGCTGAAGGTGCGCTCGGTCGTCGGGCTGATGCCGCTGGCAGCAGCGACGGTTGTCGACAGCGCGGTGCGGACCGAGTTCCCCCAGCTGGTCGAGGGTGCCGCCGAATTCCTGGCCCGCCACCCCGCGGTCATGGCCGCCCTGTGGGGCCACGGGCGGCAGGCACGGGCAACCGGCCCGGTGCTGTTCGCGCTGTTCGACGAGACACGGCTGCGGCGGATCCTGGCGCGGATGCTGGACGAGGAAGAGTTCCTGGGGCCGCACGGCATCCGTTCGGTGTCGCGATGGCACGCCGAGCACCCGTACGTCATCAAGGCCGACGGGCAGGAATACCGGGTCGGCTACCTCCCCGCCGAGTCCGACACCGGCATGTTCGGCGGCAACTCCAACTGGCGGGGACCGGTGTGGTTCCCGATCAACGTAATGCTCATCCGGGCACTGCTGAACCTCCACATCTTCTTCGGCGACGAATTCAGGGTCGAGTGCCCGACCGGCTCCGGCCGGCAGCTGAACCTCTACGAGGTGGCCCGGGAGATCAGCGACCGGCTCACCAGCACGTTCCTCAAGACGCCGGCGGCCACCGTCCGGTGCACGGCGGCCAGCCGATCCTGCAGACCGACCCGCACTGGCGGGACCTGGTGCTGTTCTACGAGTACTTCCACGGCGACAACGGAGCCGGAATCGGCGCCAGCCACCAGACCGGCTGGACCGGAACGGTAGCGGTGCTGCCCCTGCTGTTCCGCGGCGTCAATGCCGAACGGCTGCTTACCCGCGGCCGCGGCGCACCCCGCAGCGCCGCAGCGCGCCGGCCCACGGCGGCGCCGCGATGACAGGGTGGCCGGCCCAACCCGTCATCTACGAGATCAACACCGCCGTCTGGCTGGACGGGCTGTCCCGGGCGGCCGGGCGGCGGCTGACGCTGGCCGAGGTGGCGGGCACCGACTGGGACGCGGTCACTCCGCCCGGCGTCGACGCGGTCTGGCTGATGGGCGTGTGGGAACGCAGCCCGGCCGGGCTGGCCGTGGCGAACGCGAACCCCGGGCTGCAGGCGTCGTTCCGCGACGCGCTGCCCGACCTGCGGCGCGGCGACGTCATCGGCTCGCCGTACTGCGTGCGCCGCTACGTCGCCGACGCGGCCTTCGGCGGCCCCGGCGGCGCTGGCCGCGGCGCGGGCGGCCCTGGCCGCCCGCGGCGTGCGGCTGATCCTCGACTACGTGCCCAACCACGTCGCCCCCGACCACCCCTGGGTGACGAGCACCCGGAGCTTTCATGCGCGGCGATGAACACGACATCCAGGCGACCCAGCGGGCTGGATGACCGTCGCCGGGCAGGTGCTCGCCCACGGCCGCGACCCCTATTTCCCGCCCTGGCCCGACGTCGTACAGCTCGACGCGTTCTCGCCAGCCCTGCGCGCCGCCACGGCCGGCACGCTGGCGGACATCGCCGGCCAGTGCGACGGCATCCGCTGCGACATGGCCATGCTGATGACCAACAACGTCTTCGCCAAGACCTGGGGCGGCCGGACCGGGCGCGAGCCGGCCGAGGAGTTCTGGCCAGCAGTGATCGGCGAGCTGCGCGGCCGGCACCCGGACACGGTGCTGGTCGCCGAGGCCTACTGGGACCTGGAGTGGGAGCTGCAGCAGCAGGGGTTCGACTTCTGCTACGACAAGCGGCTCTACGACCGGATCGCCGGGCAGGACCCGTCCGCCGTCCGCGACCACCTGCGCGCCGATCTGGGCTACCAGTCGCGGCTGGTGCGCTTCCTCGAAAACCATGACGAGCCCCGCATCGCCGCCCGCCTTCCAGCGGACGCCGAACGGGCCGCCGCCGTCGCCGTCGCCACGCTGCCCGGCGCGACCTTGTGGCACGAAGGGCAGTTCGAGGGCCGGCGAGTGCGGCCCCAGTCTTCCTGGCCCGGCGGCCGGACGAACCGCCGGACATGGAACTCGCCGGCTGGTACCGGCGGCTGCTTGCCGCCGTCGCCGGCCATCGTGTGCGCGAAGGCGCATGGCGGCTGCTGGAGGCCAGCGGCTGGCCCGACAACCAGTCCGGCCGCAACCTGATCGCCTGGTCCTGGGCCGGGGACGGCGGCGGTGACCGGCACGTGGTGGTGGTCAACCTGTCCGGGCAGCCGGCTCAGGGGCGGGTCCCGCTGGAGTGGGCAGACCTGCCCGGCCGCAGCTGGCACCTCACCGACCTCTTCGGGGAGGGGGTGTTCGAGCGGGATGGCGACGAGCTGGCCAGCCCCGGGCTGTTCGTCGCCCTAACGCCCTGGCAGTTCCACCTGC
>CAVQKF010000007.1:0-36048 GCA_963712955.1 uncultured Actinomycetota bacterium
CATCCGGTCACAGGACCTGCCCTTACCTCGGACGACGATCTGCCCGGCGTGCCAGTCCAGGTCGTCCAGGCGCAGCCCGGCGACTTCCCCGGCACGCAGCCCGAGCCGGGCCAAGACGGTGATGATGGCGTAATCTCGCCGGCCGGCGATCGTGCCGCGGTCGCATGCGGCCAGCATGGCGGCCACCGCCTGCGCGTCCGCCGCCTTGCCCGGGCGGGTCCTGCCCCTGCGGGCCACCGCCGGGACCGCTTGCGCCAGCGGCCCGGCGATGAGCCCGTTAACGTGCAGGAACCTCAGCAGCGACCGCAGCGCCGTCGCGGTGTGCCGCGTGACATCCGGTGACCGCCCGCGGGCAGTGGTGACCATGAAACGGGTGACATCAGCGGAGGTCAGCCTCTTCAGGCCCGCGACACCGCCGGCGCGGCAGGCCAGGAACGGCCCGGCCAGCCTCACGTAATAGGCGCGGGTTCCCGCCGCCAGGCCGCGCTCGCCGGCCAGGTGACTCTGCCAGGCCGCCAGCAGCTCCCCGGCCGGCCCGGCGGGCGCGGCGGCAGGCACCGCCGGCGCGGCACCGGCCCGGCGCAGGTACCCCAGCAGCGGCCCCAGCGACCGCGGGTGCAGATACCGCGTATAGCCGGCGGCCCGCCGGGCGGCCAGGAACTCACCGGCGGCCCGCTCGGTCAGCGCCTGCACCGGCAAGCCCGCGCCGGTCATGTGCCGGCTCAGGTGCGCGGCCAGCCTCAGCTGCAGGACCGCCGACAGCGGCGTGTAGCCCAGCCTGGCGAGCTCGGCGTCGAAACCAGCCGCATACGGCTCGAGCGGACCGGTGACGTGGACCCGTGATGCGCAATGCATGGCGTCTCCTTGAGGTAGACGGGGAACCCGGCCACCTCAAGATGACTCAGAATCATTAGTTCGTCACTTAGAGCAACTAGCCAGCGTTATCCCGGAAATACTGGCGCTATCTGCCCTTGCACCCTGCGGTCACGCGGCAACTGCGGGATAACGGCGGCCTCCGGATAATGAGCCCAGCAGTAGAGGTTGACCAGGCCGTCCGCCTTCTTGCCCGCGGACTCGTACACCTTGTAGAAGTCGGTGGACAGCACCAGCCGCCGCGGCCCGTCCTCGCCGTCGGTGAGCTGCCCGGTCTTCCCGTCGAGCCCGGCATGGCGGGCCAGGACCGCGCCGGACCTCGTCGGGTCCATCACGAAGCAGACGGTGTCCGGGCCGAGGAACAGCCACAGCCACCATTTCGCCGGCCCGTCCCCGTCACGGGGGGCGAAGACCCGCCACGTGGTCTCGTCGGCGTGCAGGTGCCACGAGCCCCGCGACCGCTCCGTGATCGCGTCTGCCAGCGGGACGAGCAGCGCCCCGGCCTGCGCGCAGGTGCCCGCCAAAGTGGCGGGCGAGATCTGTGCGCCCTGCCTGCCCAGCCCGGTCACCAGCGAGTTCATGCTCCGCCCCGCGGCGAACCGCTCGGTCAGCAGCATCGCGATGAACCCGTTGGTGAACAAGCCCTTGCCGATCGCCTTCGGCGGGCCGGGCGCCATCACCGTGGCGGGCACCCGGCAATCGCAGGCCCGCCGGTAGCGGCGCCGGCAGTCCGCCCGCACCCGCACGATCACCAGCCAGTCCAGCTGCTCCCCGGACAGATGATCCCCCAGCAGCGTGAACGGCTCCCCGCACTCCGGGCAGCAGTACCCGCCTCCGGGAAAGTCCCAGACCACCTCCAGCCGCGGCAGGCGCGAGTAATCCCGCCGCCCCGCCCGGGCCCCCGGGCCGCGCCTGCCGCCCTTGCCACCGGCCCGGCCCCGCTCCCCGTCACCGCCGGCCTCATCCTCACCGCCAGCAGGCCCCGGCCGCGCCCGCTCCGACGACCTCCCGAATACCATCCGCTGCAAAACCGCCAGGTCAGCGCGCAGCCGCTCCAGCTCAGCCGCCTGCTCCGCGTTCTCCTCCCGAAACCGGGCGTTCTCCTCGCGCAGCTCACCCGCCAGCCGCGCCAGCTCCTGGTTCGCCTCCAGCGCCGCAGCCAGCACATCCTCGGGCGACGCCTCAGCATCCGCCAGATCCAGGACAACACCTGCCGCAACAGCCACGCAGCACAGCAAACACCCTCACCAAGCGCAAATCACGCACCACGCGCCAGCGTGTCAAAGCCCACCGGTCCGTGGGACGCCGACGACTCCGTCACAGGATTTCCGAGTACTTACCGCCCTACAGCATCACATCGTTGCATGCGGCCAGTGCGGCGGCCAGGCGCTTTAACCGGCCATTCGTTTCGATGTCACAGGGCGGCGCGCTTCTTTTCCGGCCAATATGACTCGCGTTCCCTCTTAAGTCTCACTGTCGCGTCAATACGTTCGACAATTTCGGCCAGATGTGTTTGCTCGTGCTGCCACACGAATTCGGAATCGCGTACCCGGGCCGCCATCTGCCTCAGTTCTCCAAGCCTCTCATAGCTCCAGCCGGCACACCTGTCCGATGCCCATTGGGGCAACTGGGGTATCGGCTCGTGCGTGCGGCTCGTCATTTCTTCCCCTTGATCTGTGATCCCATCACGCGCCGTGCCCTGACGGTGGCGTTACGAGTGAGAGGCTGGCTCCCGGTTCCGGCCTGGTTTCCGCATCCGGCCGGGAAATCTCGATCATGAGCCGGCCCGGCACATACGGAAGCGATAGCGACAGCCCGTGCTGGCTCGCTGTCAGCGCGTCCGGTGCGCGGGCAGGAGCCTTTTCCCGCGTGACTGCCTGGTCATCGCGTGCCTGCATTTCGGCGAGTGCCGCGAGTTCCCCGCCCGCCTCCAGCGCGTCATCAAGACGGCCCGCCATTTCCTCTGACGTGCGTCTCCTGCCATGAATGAGGTTCGACAGGTAACCGGCACTGCACGGCACGCGCCGCGCCGCGTCCCGCAGTGCCCACCCGCGAGCCTCCATCAGCGTGAGAATTTTCTCCCCGAACGGATTTTCCGCTCTCGGCCGGCGCAGCAGCACGAGCCGGCTTGCTGCGGCAGGCTTTCATGGTCGGCAAGGTCCAGCAGGCACAGAACATCGGTCTCGTAAATCCGCGCGAGTACGCAAAGCACGTAAATCGACGTCTTGCGCGGGCTGTCCGGCCATTTCTCGTATTCACATAGACGCGGACCGGTCAGGCTCGCGCGTGCCTCTGGGTCCGCGTTTTCCTTAGCCGCGTGCGCGTTGAATCGCGCTGCCGCATGTTCCAGCGTCCACCCGTAGGCGAGCCGGTATGCCTCACGCGGCCGCAACCGGTACCGGCGCGCTAGTTCTGCCGCTATCTCCTCAAAACTGAACCCCACGGCGCGCATACGCTCACGCAAGCCGTCCAGCTCAGCCTTGAACCCCTTGCGCCCGGCCGAAACTGGCACGTCCGGCGACGTGCCGTTGACACGCGCTGCCGCCTGCCCTGTCATGCTTCTCCTCCGATGCTTGCGCTGGGGATTGGCCTGGCGAATCGAGCGCAGGTATTAAGAACGCTGGCAACCACGTCCGCAGCAGTCTCGATATCACGATCACTGCTTATAGAAAGCCACCTGTCCCACGTGATCTGGCAATTCTCACCTATAGCGTCCCGGTCGATCATGACCGGTTCACAATGCGGGTCATCGGTGAATGTGACCTCAAGATCCTGCGACTCGTTTTCGTAAGTCACTACCGATACCTTTAGGTTCGACCGCTTTGCCAGTTCAACCGCCAGCAGGCGCAGCCGGGTGCCGGCGGCGTACTCATGCTGAGTAATCCCTCTGGAGAGTTCTTCAAGTCGTGCGGACACTTCGTCCGATGACCCGCTGAGCAGATCCTTCCGTGCGGTTATCCCGTCGGCCTTTCTCCCCTAATGCTGACCCGCAGAGCGCGTTCGATTAGTCGCATACGAGGCGGAATGGCGCCCGGATACAGCGCAGTGATGATAGTTCCGGCCGGCGCCGGGAACGTGGGAAAGCACACGAATTGCTTCGTAAATACTCCGAACATCACAATCCATCCAGGGTTTTCACGCTCAGTCCGTTCCGCTGCCTTGCGTGCAGCGTCATCGTCAGGTGCGCCGGCCGACGCGATGTCGGGCTTGCCCGGTTGGCCCGAGAACAGTCCCATATGGGCACCACCTCCTCTCGGCTTCGGTTCGCTCACCACTCAGGTTCACGCAGGAGGCTGGGACTTTGGTACCGCAGGTGCGGGACACTGGGGACGTTCTACGATGGAAAGGTCCCCTAGGCTAGAGGGTGAGAGGGTGCCCGGCATGGCGAACGAACGGCTTCGGGCCGCGTTGGCGCGCGGACGGTGGACCGTAACTGGTTTCGCTGATGCTCTCAGCGTGGATCACAAGACGGTGGAACGATGGATCACCAAGGAACGTACGCCACATCGGACGACCGCCATTGCGGCCGCCAAGCTGCTGAAGGAAGACCCGGCCTATCTGTGGCCCGACTTCGGGCGTCGTGTGGTCAGCGACGAGACCCACGGGGAGGTCATCACGGTTTACACCGAACGGAGTAGCGTCCCCAACTCCCTCTGGCTGTCACTGCTGCGCGCGGCAGCCGACAGCATCGACATTCTCGTTTACGCCGGGCTGCATCTCCCGGAAGCGAATCCATCGTGGCCGGAAGAGATAAGGAAGAAATGTGAGGAATCCGTTCGCGTCCGCATAGCATTCGGTGACCCTGAATGCCCGAACGTCCGTGCGCGCGGAGACCAGGAAGGCGTCGGCGCCGGCCTTGCAGCTCGAATCAAGTACGCACTAGCGTGGCATCGACCCATTTTCGGTTCCCCGAACCTGAATATCGCGCTGCATTCTACTGTTCTCTATAATTCTATCCTGCGGTTCGATGACCAGATGCTGGTCAATCCGCACATCTACAGCATGCCAGCCTTCCGCGCGCCCATAATCCATCTACGGCGAATCCAAGGTGGGCCACTTTTCCAGACGTATGTCGAGTGCTTCGAGCGTACCTGGGCCGGAAGCCGCCCATTCGATCCCGAGACAGTGAGCTGAAACGATGACGCGCACCGACTACCTGAACGACCCTAACGCACCGGAGGCAAACAGCATCGTACCGGCCGTGAGTGCCATAGTCACAGATGAGCAGGGCGGAATGCTCCTCATCAGGCGGACTGACAATAACTACTGGTCAATCCCCGGCGGCGGCGTCAATCCGGGGGAGTCCGTAAGTGAGGCTGCCGCCCGTGAGGTAAAGGAAGAAACAGGGATAGACTGCCAAGTTGCAGGACTCGTGGGCATTTACTCTGACCCGAATCACGTCGCGGCCTACGATGACGGCGAAGTCCGGCAACAGTTTTCTATCTGCTTCACCACACGCACACTAGGCGGAAGTCTTAGAACGAGTAGCGAGTCCTCCGAGGTTAGGTTCGTGCCGCTCGGCGGGATACCCGACCTAAGCATTCACCCTTCGATCAGGCTTCGTATCCAGCACTATCTAGAGAAGCGGGATGAACCGTACATCGGCTGACCAGTGGTATTTCCCAGAAGCGCAAGAACCCGCGCATGACAAGCTGCCAGCTCAGCACGAGACATATCCAGCGCGCGGCTTACTTCATGATCTGGCCCGTAACGCTTATAGATATCATTTATCCGCTCATCAAAGCTCATGATCTTTCCCGTAGGCCCGGTGGTGAGGTCACAGAAAACCAGAGCGTCATAGGTAGGCGACTCCTCGGGCTCAAACTCGCTGAGCAGAGTCTCCGCCAATCCCCGGACTCGCGCCTCGTAGATAGCGCTTGAGTGATGAGCGACTAGGCGCGCGAGTCGGCCACCCGGCCCGTAATCCCTAATCCATCGCGCGCCATCCAGCGGATGAAAGCCAGTCTTCGCCAACTCTGGCGCGTATCCCACGTCGTGCAGATAGGCCGCAGCAATCAGCAAATCACGATCGGCAAGCGGAACTGTGTCCACTATCCGGCGGGCTTGCTCGGCTACCTGCTGGACGTGATCCCAACGCGCGCCCAGCGGAGAGAACATGCGCTCAGCGTTTGGCGCTGCCCACGACGTCAAGGACATGAGACACACCGTACAGCCTCAGCGATCACATGCATGCCGCATGCCGTCCGAGGCGCAGCCTTGGCAAAGCCGCAGGTCAGGCAGGCACGTGCAGGGCTTGCTACGAAAGTAGCTTGACCGAAGCGTGTGCACAACCCGACTTGCAACGGTCGTTGTCCACGTACACCACGCGGGACTCGGGCGCGACGGACTGCGCCACCTCATGGGTGTTGTTGGCCGGGCGGGTATCCCTGTCCCGATGTCGAGGAACTGCCTGACACCCATCTCGCTCGCCAGGTAGCGCACGGTCTGCCCGAGGAACGCGCGGTTGGCACGGACGCCGACAAGAATGTTGGGCTAGCGCCGCGATCACCTGATCGGCCGCCTCGCGATCGGCGGCGAAGTTGTCCTTGCCGCCGAGCCAGTAGTCGTAGACGCGGGCCGGGTGCGCGACGCGTGTGTCGACAACGGGCTGCCTGCCTTCGCGCGCGCCAGCCCTGCCACGCCGGGAACCTGCGCCGCCTGGGGGAGTCGCGCCGCCGGACCCTCGGGCTGCCACTCGAACGCCTCCCTTGAACTGCCCTCACGCCAAGTGAGCGGGCCGATTCGCACCAGGCAATACCGAACAAGCCCACTCATACAGGAATGCCGGGCCCCGACCGGCGGTGGCGGGCGTCGCTACTCATACAGGAATGCCGGGACTGACCGGCGGTGGCGGGCGTCGCCGCGCTCAGCCATCTCAGCCATCTCCGTGGCGAAGCCGCGGCGGGCCCTGGTGGACGCGAGTCATGGCATCGGCCGGGTTACCGCGCCACCAGCCCATCGCCTCGATCCACCAGGTCAGGCCGGCCTGCGCGTACGGTGCGACATGGCGCGCGCCACGGTCGGCGGCCGAGCCGTCCGTGCGCCCCTCGAGCGCCACGTCGAACGGTGTCTGCAGCGTCCGGTTCGCTTGCGCATAACGCAGGACCGCTCGCAACTCGTCCGGCGGCATGGTCTCACCGAGGCCGTATCCGGTGTGGGTCGGCATGACCCCGTCCCATCGCGCGGCCCGCCGGAACGGCGCCTTGTTTGGCCACCGCCCGGCACACCAGATCGGAATCCGTGGCTGCTGCACGGGCGTGGGGAGCATCGTGACGTCCGTGGCGGTGAGATGATCGCCCGCGAATGTCACGGGCCGCCCGCTCCACAGTGCGTTGAGCAGCTCGAGGGATTCGTCAAGCCGCGCCGCGCGATGCCTGGCATCGCCTGGCTCACCGAACGCGGTGAACTCCGCGGGCAGTGAGCCGAGACCGGCGCCGAAGATGAGCCGTCCTGCCGACAGGTGGTCGAGGCTGACAGACTCGCGTGCGACCTTCGCCACCCGGCGCCGCGCAAGCACCGTCACCATTACGCCGAACCGGATCCGGGCGGTCCGCTCAGCCACGGCCGCGATCACGACAGTCGGGTCGGCGACGTGCCACTCGGGGTCGGCGTACAGCAGGTGATCCCACAGGAAGAAGCCGTCCCATCCGGCTTCCTCGCTGGCCGCCGCGAGATCGATGAGCAGCCGGGGATCACCGAACTGGCCGACGTTGGGAACGCCGACCGCGTAACGAAGCGGCTCCGCCATGATCCGTACCTTAGACGACCCCATCAGACCCTGCTTGGCGTGCGGTGCCACCGGACGGAGTACCGTGCGGACCATGAAGCGGGCGACCTCGTGCTATCCACACAGCTGACTCGTGAGTGGGTCTGGGAGGCCGAGGTGAGCCAGGAAGCAGCAGACGGCCCCGAGATCAGGCGGTTGTCGTCGCGGGTTGTTTACGAGAACCCGTGGATGATCGTCCGCGAGGATGAGATCGAACGGCCCGATGGCTCACGCGGCATTTTCGGCGTGATCGACAAGCCCGACTTCGCGCTTGTCATCCCGGCTGAGGACGGCGGATTCCACCTGGTCGAGGAGTATCGCTACCCCATTGGGCGCCGCACCTGGAGTTTCCCCCAGGGCACGATGCCTGGCCGCGCACAGGCCGATCCGGAGTGCCTGGCGCGCCGCGAGCTTGCGGAGGAGACCGGCCTGCGCGCGGGTGAGCTCGTGCACCTTGGCTTCCTGCACTGCTCGCACGGTATGAGCCGCCAGGGCTGCAACGCCTATCTGGCCACCGATCTGCGCCATGGCCCCCCGCAGCGCGAACACGAGGAACAGGACATGCGCCAGGCGTGGATCTCCCGCGACGCGTTCGAGCAGATGATCGCGGAAGGCGCCGTCACAGATGACGCCACCGTTGCCGCCTATGCCCTGCTGATCCTTCATGAGCGCCGCGCGCATTCCGACGGCCGGGGCGCCGCGCCTTACCAGCGGCGGTAGCGTCGCCCGGGCGAACACGGGGCGGTCGCGCGCACGATCTGCCAGGCCCGGGATGACCGGTCATCTGGACGTGCGGGCACGTATCACCGTCTGGCGCCGCGCCTCTGTATAGATGTCGCCGACCGCGATCAGGCAGCCGGAACCCCACGTCGGCGCAGACGTGGGCACTGTTCACGGAGCGGTAGGGAGTGTGCGTGATGACTGTACGATCTCGACCAACCCGGCCAGCAGCACGGCGGGGGGCGGCTGGCCGCCCGCCGGCATGCTGGCGGGCGGCCGGTTCATGGCACATACTGGTCCGGTGCGTGCCCGCGTGGGGGCCTGGTTCGACGGCGCCGGCTGGTTCGTAGGCACGGCGGTGGCGCTGTTCGTGATCGCCCTGATCGTGGTGCTGGGGGAGTCCCAGTCGCCGGACGCCGTGCTGTGGACTGGTCACCGTGTCGTCGGGACCGAGCAGGGCGGGATCGTCAGCTACCGGTGGCACGGCCAGAACCACTCGCTCGACGCGCCCGGATACGGGTCGTCGAAGGCCGTGGGCGTCTATCTCGACCCGGGTGACCCCAACCACGCCGCGATCGACAACCTAGCCAGCCGGGCGCCGGTAGCCCTTCTCGTCGGCGGGCCGCTCACCGGCGGTGTGGCGCTGCTCGCCGTCGGCCTCACGCGCGGGTACCGATGGAGGCGTCGGGAGATGCGCGGGGTCGTTCCCACGGCCGGCTACGGGCACGGCCTGGACCCGGAATTCGTCACCCGGCATCTCCGGGAGCTGCGGCGCGACGACAAAGATGTTCAACGGCCCGGGGATGCAGGGTCGCCCCGCGGCGGCGCGGGAGAGGGCGTCCAGAGCGCCGATGCCGTGCCTGGCAGCGGTGGCGACGTGGGAGGGGATGCACAGACCTGCCCGGCGCCGGCCATGGACGCATGCCGCCGGACACCTTCTGCCTCAACTTGATCACGCGGATGTCGCGTCGGCGCCCCACGCGTTTCGGCGGCACCCGCCAAGCGACCCCTCCGGAACGCCTACATGGTCCCGTTGCAGCGTTATGGTCGTGCGTGTGGCGGATCCACGGCTCGACGTGCTGGTGATCGGGGCGGGCGTGTCCGGCCTGACGACGGGGGTCTGCCTGGCTGAGGCCGGGCTCAGCGTCCTGATCCGCGCGAAGTGCCCGCCCGGCCAGACGACGTCGGCGGCCGCCGGCGCTTTGTGGGGGCTGCATCTTGTCGAGAGCGGCGACCGTGCGCTGGACTGGGGCCGCAGGACGCTGGCCGAACTCACCGGCCTCGCAGGCGAGGCCGCGAGCGGCGTGCGCGTCGTCAGCGGTATCCAGGCAGCCACTCCCGCGGGCGCCTGGCCGGAATGGGCCCGTGTGCTTGACGATTTCCGGCCCTGCCGCGCCGGTGAGCTTCCCACTGGTTACCAGGCCGGCTGGCGATGCACCGCGCCGCTCGTTGACATGCCGGTCTATCTCGGCTACCTGCTCGGCCGTTTCACGGCGGCCGGTGGTGCGATCGAGGCAGGCGTGGCCGGCTCGCTGGCGGACGCCGCGGGTGAGGCGCCGGCGGTGGTGAACTGCACCGGCGTGGGCGCGCGCGACCTCGTGCCCGACCCGCAGGTGACACCGGTGCGCGGTCAGGTTGTGGTGGTGCGCAATCCGGGTCTCGACGAGTTCTTTGTGGCTGACGGCGGGCCCCCGCCCGAACTGCTGTACTTCTTCCCGCACCGCGGCGTCGTCGTGCTCGGCGGGACCTTGGAGTACGGGAGCCGTGAGCTGCGCCCAGACCCCCGAACGGCGGAGCGGATCCTCGACGGTTGCGCGGCACTCGAGCCGCGGCTGCGGGGCGCGGAGGTCGTCGCCCACCGGGTCGGGCTCAGGCCGGCCCGGCCGAAGGTACGTGTCGAGGCGCAGCGCTTGCCAGGTGGCACGCTGCTTTGCCACAACTACGGGCACGGCGGAGCCGGTGTGACCTTGTCCTGGGGCTGCGCACGCGAGATCGCCGGCCTGGTCGTCGGCGAGCTTTAGCCGTCGCGCTCCACCGGGCAGGTCATGCAGTGCGAGCCGCCCCTGCCGCGGCCAAGCTCACTGCCCCGGATGGTGATCACTTCGATGCCGCTACGCCGAAGGAACGTGTTGGTGGTGACGTTGCGCTCGTATGAGATCACGACTCCCGGCTCGATGGCCAGGACATTGCAGCCGTCGTCCCACTGCTCGCGTTCTGCCGTGTACACGTCGTGCGTCGGGATGAGGATCTTGACGTCATCAAGCCCGAGCGCCGCGGCGATCGCCTTGTGCATGTCCGCAGGCGGATGATCGGTGACCTTGAGTTCCTTCTCGTTGTCACCGGGCTCGATCGTGTAGGACGGGAGCATCCCGAGCCCGGCGTATTTGCTGAACACCCCGCGGTCGACCATGGTCATGACGGTGTCGAGATGCATGACCGCCCGTGCCTTCGGCATGTTGACCGCGACGATGCGCCGCGCCCCGCCGCCGGCGAACAGACGCCGTGCGAGCATCTCGATTGTCTGCGGCTGTGTTCGCTCGCTCATCCCGATGAGCACCGAGCCGTTCCCCACAGGCATCACGTCACCGCCTTCCATCGTCGCGGGCGCCGTGGCGGTGCCCTCGTTCCAGACCTCGAACTGCCCGCCCGCGAACATCGGATGCCACCGGTACAACGCCTCGTAGTGAATGGTCTCCCGCCGCCTGGCCCGCTTGCGCATCGCGTTGATCGAAACGCCGCCGTAGATCCAGCACGAGGTGTCCCTGGTGTACAGATGGTTCGGCAGCGGGTGGAGGACGAAGTCGTCAAGTGCGAGCGAGTGGAGCCAGACGCTGTCCGGCTGCGAGATCCGCTGCAGCAGTTCACGCTTGGTGATACCGCCTATCAGGTACCGCTCCAGCGTGTCGACGCTCATGGCGTCGAACGCGTTGCGGACCGCGTCGATGGCCATCGGCCCGTAGAACCGCTCGTCGAACGTGTGGTCGAGGATATAGGTGCGTGCCGCGGGATCGGCGAGCGTGGCACGGAGCAGTTCGCCGAACAGGTGCACGGTGACGCCGCGCGCCCGCATCGCCGCCACGAACTCGTCATGTTCCTCGCGCGCCCGCTGCGCCCACAGCACATCGTCGAAGAGCATGCCGGCCGCGTTCGACGGGGTCACCAGGCTGAGCTCCAGGCCAGGCCGGTGGACGATGACCTCCCGGAGGTGGCCGACCTCGGAGTTGACGTGCAGAGCCATGATTGCCTCCAGGCAGATAAAGGAACCCATGATCAGAAATGCCCAAACCGGCTATTCCCGAACGGCTGCGCGGTGCGCGACCGCAGAGGATGGGTGAGACGGGCTCGCCCGATGACCGCCCCATGGTAAATGCGCGATTGGCGAGCAACCACAAAGTGTGTGGACGCTGTCATCCTTAGCCCCGTCGTCAGGCGTCTGTCTTGTGGACGTAAACCCGCGCCCCTGGAGGTCTCGTTTGGCTATCCATTGGCAAGCACGCATCGCAGCCGCCGGGCTCGTCGCCGCCGCGCTGCTGTCCCTGTGCGCCTGCGGAGGGTCCACGGGGCCAGGCCGGCCGATGGCGCTGCCGTCGCCGCTGCCGTCACCGACGGTTGCCATGAGGGTGGATCAGGGCTGCGACTTCCTGCGGCCGCGCCATGTCCCTGTCGCGCCTGCCTGGTCGGACGTGTACCGCACCTGTGAGAACGCCGACCAGACCGCGGTGTCCGTGACGAATCTGTCCCCCGCTGTGCTGCTCGTCCAGCCCGGGGAGAACGACCCGTCGCTCCGGCTTGGCGAGCCGGAGACGGGTGATCTCGCGTCCCTGGCGGCCGGCGCCGCCATCGCGGCCACGCCGGCGCCGTCCGGCGTCCTTGTCCTGCCAGGGGACAGCGTCACCGCTACGTCAGGCACCTTCGCGCCTGTCAACGTTCTCGTCAGCGTCGACAGGGCGACGACAAGCTCGAGCCTGATCGTCGGCGGGCTCGTCGACTTCGTCCAGAACAGGCTGCACCTGCTCAATCCTGGCCAGGAGCTCATGGGCTCCATCGAGGCCTGCGGGAGCCAGGCGCAGGGACTCTGGAACGACGGTTACCCGTCGTCGCAGCCGCAGTTCGAGAACTTCCTCCAGTATTCGGTGCGGACATACGTTCCGTGCAGGCACGCGTGGACCACGATCGCCGGTCTGAGTCACGAGACCGCCGGGGGTGCCCCCCGGCCAGCGGGGACGCGGTGGCGGCCGGTGGCGAACTCGCCGGATCGACCAGTAACTTCGGCAGGGGCCTCCTCCCGAGGGTCCTTGAACTCCTGTCCTACGCGCCCGTGCGGGCGGTGCTCGAGCGCGGCTAGCGCCCAGCGCCTAGCGCTAGCCGTCACGCGGCCGCAGTCGTGCCCCCGGTCAGTGCCGAGGTCTTCATGAATGCGCGCCGCGAGACTTCCGTGGCGTTATCCATCGCGCTCGCGTTGAATGGTTGCGTTCGATTCGAGTTCGCCACTATTCGTGGAGATATGATCAACCGAATGTTGCCACGCAGGGCCTGGAGAGAACTGCGTTTGGCGGCCCTATTCTTCTCGCATGCCTATCGGTCATCGCGTCGCCATAGGGGACCGCGCCACCGGAGCAGGGCCGACTGGCCGCTCACGCCGTCAGCGCGTGACAGGCAGCACGATCGCCGACGGGCGCTCCGGGTCGTGGAACAGCTCCTGGTCGGCGGCGACCATACTGGTGGCGCCGAGGGGTTCCCCGGTTCCAGGGTTGCGGTCCACCCGCGGGTAGGCGCCGCTCGCGACCTGAACCCGAACGCGGTGACCTGGCAGGAACCGGTGCCCGGCCGGCCATAGTTCCACCAGCGCGCGCCGTACGCCGTCGCCGTCTGGCTCCGGGTTCCCAGGCACCAGGCGGCGCACGCCCTCGCAGACGTTGATCGACGCGCCGGTCGGCCCGACATCGCAGAGCCGGACGACGAAGTCGGTGTGCGCGCGGCTGGACCGGACGTACAGGTCGGCGGTGACCGGCCCGATGATCTCCAGACCGGAAGGCAGCACCGGGCTTGTGAAGGTGAGCACGTCCTTGCGCGCCTCCAGCCGGCGGTTGTCCTCCGGCTCGGAGTTGCCGACGAGCGTGGGCCCGCTGAGAGTGGGGGTCGGGTGCGCGGGGTCGTAGCGAAAGGCATCAGGCGGCGACCCGGGGGGCTTTGCGGTGACGAAGCCATGGTCAGGCTGCAGGTGCCAGCGTTCCTGCCGCATTTCAGGCACTGGCCATTCTGGGTAGTCGCGCCACTGCTCCGCGCCGGTGATGTACAGCCTGATGGGCTGATCACGCAGCTCCGACTCCTCGCCGAGCAGGTGGGCGCGGAACCATGCGAGCGCGTCGGCGCTCGCCACACGAAGCTGCCGCGGGTCGGCGTGATACCAGGGGCCGATCGTCAGCTGCGGCTTGCGGCCGGCGTTGCGCAGCTGCGCGTAGTCGCGCAGCTGCCAGGGCAGGAAGACGTCGTACCAGCCGCCGAGGAGGCTGACGGGGACGTCTACGTCGGCCACGCTGCCGCTGTGGTCGCGCCGCTGCCAGTAGGGCCCGTCGGTCGCGGTGTTGTGCAGGAGGTCCTGGAAGAACGGCACGGGAGCACCGGCGGCCAGCGTGTCAAGCTCGGCGAGGGGCCGACCGGACATGGCCGCGCGCCTGGCACGGCGGATGGATGTGAAGCCCGCGGTCAGTCCCGCGATCGGCCGCTCGATGCGGGTGGTCAGGTCGCTCCACGTCAGCGTGGATTCCAGAGCGAACGCGCCGCCTACATAGGCGGCGTCGTGGAACTGCGACGCGGCCATCTGCGCGGCCATCGCCCGCAGTTCCGGCCCGGCGTCGGCGGCGATCGCCCATTGGGAATAACCGAGATAGCTCGGACCGTACATGGCGAATGTTCCGCCGAACCACGGCTGCGCCTTCAGCCACGCGACCGTGGCGAGCCCGTCCTCCCGCTCGTTGCCGAGAGGTTCGAACACGCCGCCGGACCCGAACGTCCCGCGCACGCTCTGGACGACGGCCTGGAAACCATGCTGGGCGAAGAAGTGCCCGTAGACGAGGCCGACGAAGCCGCTGCGGCCGTACGGCGAGCGGACAAGGATCACCGGCGGCTGGCCGGCGCCCGCCTGGTCCGCCGCGCCGACGGGAAAGTACCTGTCGGCAAGCAACGTCACGCCGTCCACCATTACCACGGCGAGGTTACGCCGCACGGCGACCTGGTGTCGCCCGGGCGGCAGCTTCAGCGCGGCGGCACCCAGCTTGCGTGCGGCGGTCGCCGCCCTGCCGCGGGCCGCGATCACACTGGTGCCCGCAATGTGGTTTCTGGCCGTCGTCACGGCGCCGCCGTTGGCCATGGCGACTGCGCCGCCTCCGGGCGTGACAACCGTGCCGCCCGCGGCCACGTCCGCGCTGTCACCTCGCGTGACGCCGGCCGGGCGGTGGCGAGTCACGCTCGCACCGCGGTTAAGGATCCTGCCGCCCGTCACCCCGCGGACCCTGCGCAGGGCGTGGGCGCGTACGAGGCTGCGGCTCTCGCCGGTGGACCGTACGGCGTTCTGCACGGTCGCGTGCATGGTCGTCCGCGCTGCGGCCAGCCTCTTGGCCAGTTGCTCGCCAGGAGCCCGCACATTCGCCCTAATCCGATTAATTACCACTTGGTAAGCATAATCACCCCTAGAAGCTTGGATTTCTCCGATCGACAAAATGTTGTCTATGCGGCTGCAGTGGCCGGTGTGATGCCGAGGTCGTGGAAGAGATCCTGCATGCCGATGCGGAGGGTCTCGTAGCGGCGGTCGATGCGGGTCCAGATGGCGGGCTTACGTCCCATGCGCGGGCTGCGGACCCCGGCGAGGATGGGGGCGATGACGTGGTCGCGCAGGGCGAGCAGGGCGGCGATGGTGCGGGCGGCGTGGAGCGGAACGTGGTAGCGGCGTGTACTGCCGGGCTTGTCCACGAGGCCTTTGCCGCGGAGCTTGCGGAGGTCGTAGGCGGCTTGGCGGGTGGTGTAGCTGTTCTGGCCTGGTCATCGCGCAGACCTTGGCGGTGAACTCGGCGACGGTGAAGCCGTAGTGGGGCGGCGGTCAGGGCGAGCGCCGCCGATAAGGCGGCGCGGATCCGGGGCTTGTTCAGGTCGATGCCGCCGGTGCGGGTGGCGCCGATCTCGGATGGCAGCGGCAGCTGGTCCAGGACGCCGTCGGGCAGGAAGCCGATGTCGGCGCAGTCCAGGGTGGTGGCGAACCGCTCGGCCATGGCGGCTAAGCGGGTGATGATCTCGCCGAAGTGGTCCAGGCTGCGGCGGCAGCGCAGTTCCTTGGTGTTGTGCACGGTGGCCTCCAGGCGCAGCACGTGTTCGCCCTTGGTGTAGGCCTTCAGCTGCAGCCGCCCGAAGCGGATCCGGAACCAGCTGAGGCCGTACTGTGGTTTCTCGATCACGATTTCCTGCGCGGGCGGCCCGGCCGCCCGGTCCCGGTGGGGCCGCGTCTTGACCCCGAACAGGGTCCGCACCGCCGGGATGTCCAGCCGGGACCGGGTCCGGTCCACGATCCGGTCAAACAGGTCCTCCATCTGCCCGCCGGAGCCGAACAGCAGGTTGCGGCTGTATTCGGCCTGGTAGACCGAGTAGCCGTAACAGAACCCGCTGCGGCGCTGCTCGGCCAAGTCGAGGCCGAAGCACAGACAGGCCGTGTAGATCCACCGGTCACAGACCTGGCCCAGGCGCCCTATAGCCGCCTGCTGCGGCAGAGAATCTGCGACCTGGGCCAGGCGCTGCGGATCCGCGATTTCAGTGAAACAGTTGCCCTCCTTGGTGAAACCGATCCCGGCGGTCTGCGCCTGGCAGACCGCTACGTAGTCGTGGCCGTTGAGGATGACCTGCGCCCCGAACGGCGGGTGCCCGGACATCTTGACCGTCAGATGCCCCCAGGCCGGGTCCATGATGTGGAAGCTGTAGTGGTAGACGTACTCGGTCTTCTTTTCGATGTTGGTGATCGCCCCGCGCGCTGAGCGTTTCACCTTCCACACGGTGGCGGGCGCCTTCGCGGCCAGGATCATAAACACTCCCGGCTGCACCGAATGGGTTTCCAGGTACTCCTCGGCGATCAGGTGCTTACGCTGCCCGGCCGTGCAGTACTGGAGCGGGACCTGGTTGGCTGCCGCCCACGCCTTGACGCGGCGGGCGAACCGGCCCGCCATCCGGATCAGGTGGGTGTCATCCAGCTGCTCGTCGCTGCCGCCGTGCAGCCGCCGCCACCAGGTCCGGAACCCGCCCGGGTTGTGGCCCAGCGGGAAGTAGGCCGTCAGCACGATCCGGTCCACGCAGTCATAGCTGCCGGTCAGCAGATCTCCGTACCGCTCAGAGAAGTCATCGGCCACCCGCCGACCGTACGGATCAGCGGCAGCTCACGTCAGCCCGACTGCCCCGAAGGGGCCACTCCTTCCGGGCGAAGTCCCGGACGGAGCGTAGATCCTTGACCGGGAACCCGGCCGGTGATCCGGGCGTGTTCCCGATCCTTGACCGGGAACCCGGCCGGTGATCCGGGCGTGCTTGGATCCTTGACCGGGAACCCGGCCGGTGATCCGGGCGTGCTTGGATCCTTGACCGGGAACCCGGCCGGTGATCCGGGCGTGCTTGGATCCTTGACCGGGAACCCGGCCGGTGATCCGGGCGTGCTTGGCGCTGACGGTGAACTGGTGGCGTGCGGGCAGGTTCCTGCGTCTTCCCCCCGAAAACGTCGTTCCCGCGGGCGGAATGTCCGTTTTCCGTGACGTTTTCGGGGGGGAAGTTGTGTTGCTGGCCTGTAGGCGCCGGGCCGGTGGGCCGCTCAGATTTTCCGGTCAAGGATCCAGGTGAGGGCAAACGAAGCAGCTTTAGCTGTAGTAGAGGTCCGGTCAGTCAGTCAATCAATCAGTCAGGCAGGCAGGCAGGCAGGGAGGAAGGAAGGAAGGAAGTCAGTCAGGCAGGCAGTCAGTCAGTCAGGTCGCCGAACCGGCGGCGGCGCCGGTCGCCGCGTCCCCCCAGCGCGCGAGCGCTGCGTCCAGGTCGAGCGGCGCGATCATCTCACCCTTCTGCAGTTCCTCCGCCCAGTCCTTGACAGGGACCCGCCACATCACCTCGAACTCGATTCCGTCCGGATCCTTCGCGTAGAGCGACTTCGATACCCGGTGATCGCTCGCGCCGACCAGTGCACCACGCGCGGCGAGCCTGCCGCGGATCTCGGCCAGTTCGGGCAGCGACCCGACCTCCCAGGCCAGGTGGTACAGGCCGGGCTGCGGCGGGCCCTCGGGGATCCGGCCTCCACCATTGCTCCCGAACGGCCGCGCTGCGTTACCAACCTGGAACAGCCCGAGGTCGTGGTCGTTGGAGGTGCCGGGTGCGCGCAGGAAGGCGGCACGGCCGGCGATCTCGGTCGCGATCTCGAAACCGAGCGTCTCCTGGTAGAACGTCACGGATCGCGGCAAGTCGCTGACGTAGAGCACGGCGTGATTCAGGCGGCGAACGGACATGGCGCCAACTCCTCCAGGTTCTTCTGCACGCGATCAGCTCCCAGGTCCTGAGAGCTCCTGCCACAGGTCCCGATAGCACCGTGCGGCCATGCTCCGGGGCGCGTACGCAGGCAGCGGCGCCCGGCGGACCGCCATCTCCTCGACGAGCGACAGCGCGGGAACGATGGCGGTCGCGACGTCCGTGCGCTCATGCGGGAGGCGCTCGACGATGTCGCGGTGCAGCCGCTTGCGCCTGTCGACCATGGAGAAGAACGCCAGGATGGACGGCCGCCCGCCGTCGAACGAGTCGACGAAGCCGGTGAGCTGGTCGAGGGTGCGCGTGCACAGCGTGGTCGGGATGAGCGGCACGACCAGCGTGTCCGCGGCGTGCAGCACATTCTCCGAAACCAGCGACATGCTCGGCGGGCAGTCGAGGAAGACGGTGTCATACTCGCGGGCCAGCGGTGCGAGCAGCCGGGCGAGCTGCCGTGTCGGCTTCTTCGCCGCATCAAGGAGAAGGTCCATCCTGCGGTAGGTGAAGTCGGCAGGCAGCAGGTCGAGGTGGTCGAAGTCGGTGCCCTTGATGGCAGCGTCCAGCGGCCTGACGCCACGGACCAGGGCCTTGCTGCCGCCCTTCACCCGCGGGCGGATCCGGAACAGGAACGTGGCCGCGGCCTGCGGGTCCAGGTCCCACAACAGGGTGCTCCGGCCCTCGAGGCTGGCCAGGTAGGCAAGGTTGACGGCTGCCGACGTCTTACCGACACCGCCCTTGACGTTGTAGGTGGCGTAGATCTTCACGTGGCGGCCACCTTGGCCAGGCTCGCGATGGTCTTCATGTGGCGGCCACCTTGGTCAGGCTCGCGATGCGCCCGGTGTTACGTTCGCCTGTGAAACGGGCGAAACGCTTGCCGAAGTCGTCGCGGGCCTTGCTGGCCGCCGCGTCGATCTGGGCCGCGAGCTCGCCCATGGCGAGCAGCGTGGTGGCCGGTGCGGCGCGCTCGGCTACCATCCGGGCGGCGAGTGCCCTGATCGCCTCGCGCTGGACGTGCCCGTCCTGAATCTCACCAAGGCAATCCTGTAGCTGCTTTAGCTCCCTAACGGCGCCGCGGTGTGTCGCGGGGTCGTGCAGAGTGGCGAAGAACTCAAGCAGGTAACGTAGTTCCTTGCCGCGCTTTCTCACCATGTGCAGGTCCTCTTCTGGTGACGCGGCCGTGATGGCGGAACCCGTCTTTGCGAGCTTGCGGTATGCGCGCTCGATCCGCGTGGCGGCGAGGTCTGCGACGGGTACCTGCGCCTGGCCCTCCCGGTCACGCGAGGTCTTGCGGGATGGCGCGGCGCCGCCCTGGAGCGCGTCGAGCGCGGCGCGCCATTGGCTGGTCAGGCTGGTGAAGCGGGCGGAGCCCAGGCCGCGGGCCAAACGCCGGCGCTCGGCGGCCCGATAACGGATGAGGCTGTCGTGCATCGGTGCGAGGTCCCGCGGCGACGCGGTGACGAGGCCCGCGGCGGCCACGGAGAATCCGAGCAGATGCACGTCCAGGTCGCGCAGCGGTGTCGTCAGCTGCCCGAGCCACCTGAACTCGGGTGTGAACCGCAGTGCCACATCACCGGGTAGCGCGTCGCCGGCGAGTTTCAGCGCCGCCCGGGTCCTGCGTACGGCGACCCGCAGATCGTGCAGGAACTCGGTGTCGATGTCGCGGATGGTGCCGTCGACATTGGCTTCGATGATGTCGAGCAGCCGGAGCAGCACGGCGGCGACGGCCGCAGCGGAGGGGACGGACGGCGCCAGCGCGACGTCCACTTGGCTGCTGTAGTCGCCTGCGTGCCGCCCCGCGGCTTCGAGCGCCATGTGAAAGGCGGACAGGTCGGCCGTGGTGACGCCGGGCAGATCGGCGAGGAGCCGCCCCACACGGTCGGCCTGGGCGTCGTAGCCGCGCACAGGCGTGATCGTCAGGCGAGCAGGGCATGCGATGGCGGCGGAGCCGCGCGCCGGGGCGTTGTCGAACGTCAGGCGGGCCACGGTCTTGTCTTCGCCATCCAGCACCCGCAGGGTGCGCTGTGTGCCGGTGCTCGCGGCGACAGGCAGGAGCGCGCGGATCCCGGCGAGCGGCGCGACAAGTTCGCGGACCTGCCCCGCGGGAACTCCGTCGGCCATGCGCGGCCAGCTCATCCTCGGCACCGCGGCGGCTATCCGCTCGCCGTCCGGCGAGACCAGTGCGAGCTCGTGCATGCCTGGGCCGCTCACGTATTCGAGTGTGCTTCCGGCGCGGTGGAGGCGCCAGTCGAACGTGTCCAGCCACACGCGCCGCAGTGTGCGTGAGCCGTCTGCGGCGACCTGAAACTGGGACCGCAGCGCGTCGGCCAACCCGCTCGGCGCGACCGCGTCTTCGATCATGAACTCGCGCAGCTGCTGGGGCAACGCCCGCCTCCCCAGTTGATGTTGGTTGAATGCGTGCCGATGCTCGCACCCTCGGGCGTCACCGGATACGACGCACTATAGTCATCTCTGGTTAGTTTGCTGTTTACCCAATCGTGTCCTTTCAGTGCTCAACGCCGGACGGGGGCTTGTACCGGCTCGGCGATCTGTCCGGACCCTGCCCGGTTCCTCGTGAACCGTCTATGGCGGCTAGTGTCCCAGCTGAGCGTCGGCAATGTCGCCACGTACAATGCAGCGTACGTCGCCCCAGCCACAGGGACGCGACGCGGCATTTCCAGGGATGCCACTGGGGTACGCCACTCGGGTGTGCCAAGGTCTGCCACTCGGGTGCGCCACTCGGGTGTGCCAGTGGGGTCTGCCACTCGGGTACGCCACTCGGGTGCGCCACTCGGGTGTGCCAGTGGGTCTGCCACTCGGGTACGCCACTGGGGTCTGCCGCCGCCTGCTGCCCGTGACGGTGCTCGAGGTGCCTTCTGCCGGTACGTCCCGATCGTCGCATCTGCGTCCGACATTTCCGGCTCGGTTACCGGGGAAGATGCTGAAACGGGCCAGCAGGGCCGGGCATGCTGAAGCCATGAAGATCCTCATCTCCGCGGACATGGAGGGCGCCACCGGGGTCACCTGGCCTGCCGACGTGGAGCCAGGTACCCAGCAGTGGCAGCGCTGCCGCCCGATGTTCACCTCGGACGTCAATGCGGCGGTCGCCGGCTTCTTCGACGCAGGCGCCACCGAGGTCGTGGTCAACGAGGCGCACGCCACCATGCGCAACCTGCTGCTCGAGGAACTCGACGGCCGGGCCACCATGCTGACCGGCCGCCACAAGGACCTGGGCATGGTGGAAGGCATCCAGCATCCCGACGTGAGCGCCGTCGCCTTCGTCGGTTACCACGCGCCCGCGGGAGCGGACGGTGTGCTCGCGCACACCTACCTGCCCAACTCGATCATCGGCGTGAGGGTTAACGGCGTCCGGGCGAGCGAGGGACGGCTCAACGCCCTGGTCGCCGCCGAGTACGGCGTACCCGTCGTCCTCGTCACCGGCGACGATCGCGCCTGCGCCGATGCGGCGGGCTACGCTCCCGGCGCAGGGGCGGTCGTGGTCAAGGAGTGCGTCAGCAGGTACTCGGCCATCTGCCGCACGCCGTCTGTGACCGCCGCGGCTATCCGGTCCGCGGCGGCCCGGGTGGGCAGGCTCGCGGGCAGGCGGGCACCCGTGGCCGGCGCGCGGTACCACGTGGAGGTGGAAGTCGACGCCGCGCAACTGGCTCAGGCGGCGGCGATCGTGCCGACGGTCGAGCGGCTCGGTGAACGGATGGTCGCGTATGACAGCCCGACGGCCTACGAGATGATCCGCTGCTTCAAGGCGGTGGCCACGTTGATCTCCGCGGCCACCGAGGCCAGGTATGGCTGATCATGCGGGGCAGGAGCCCAGGCAGGTACTGGTCAGCATCGGGGGAGACAACGTGAGCGATCAGGACCGACCGGTCCCACCTCTGCCCGCAGCTATGCCCGCACCTGTAGCGCCGCCCGCCGAGCACCGGGTCCGCACAGTGCACGGGACGGTGACCGCGGAGCCGTTCGGCTGGATGGCGGACCGGAGCGACCCGCGGCTGCTCACCTATCTGATGGCCGAACGGGAGCATTACGAGACGGCCGCGGGCGGGCTGGCCCCACTGCGGAGCCGCTCGTCGCCGAGTTCGCCGCGCGCCTGCCGACCGAGGAGGGCTCGGTGCCGTGGCGCCGCGGCCCCTATGCCTACCTCGAGCACACCCCGGCCGGGGCCGAGTTCCCGCAGTTGCGCCGCCGTCGCCACGGCAGCGACGGCGGCTTCGAGGTGATCCTCGACGGCGGGACGGTCCGGGCCCGCCCGCCGGACCCCGACGGCCCCGGAAGATACATGCGTTTCGGCGTCTGTGAGCCGAGCCCGGATGGGAGACTGGTCGCCTACTCGGTCGACTTCACCGGCGACGAGGTCTACGAGCTGCGCTTCCGCGACACGGCCAGCGGCTGGGACCTGGCCGATCGCGTCCGCCGCAGCTACTACGGATGTGCGTGGAGCGCCGATTCATGCGCCTTCTTCTACGTGGTGCACGATGCGTCGTTCCGGCCCTGCCAGGTGCTCCGGCACGTGATCGGCACGCAGCCGGCCGCGGACAGGCTCATCTTCAGCGAACCGGACGCACGCTATCACGTCACGGTGACCGCGACCCGCAGCGGCGAATGGATCGTGATCTCCGCCGAGGCCCGTGACACCAACGAGCAGTGGATCATCCCTGCCGCCGGGCACGATCTCCCGCCGCGGCTGATCGAACGGCGCCGCCGCGGTGTCGAGTATTTCACCGAGCACCTGGCCCAGCCAGCGGCGGCTGCGGCCGGCGAGGCCAAGTTCGCGATCCTCACCAATGATGGCGCGCCCGAGTACCGGGTGGTGACGGCGCCAGTCGAGGCACCGGGCCGCGGCAACTGGCGTGAGCTCGTGCCCGGCGACCCGGATATCAGGATCCGCAGACTGGACGTGATCGGCGGCTACCTGGTGCTTTCCTGCCGGTCGGGTGGGGATCCCTTCCTGCGGATCGTGCGGCAGGACGGCAGCCACCACGACCAGCATCCAGGAACCCAGGCCGGGTCCATCGAGGCCGCCGTGCGTGGCGCCTACGATGCGGCGGACGTGATCGTGTCTACGCAGTCCCTCGTCGCGCCCAAACGGTGGTGGTCGGTGGACCTGCACTCTGGCGAGCGGACGCTGCTGTGCGCGAACCGGTCACCAGGCTACGACGAGGCCGCCTATGAGACGCGGAGGCTCTGGGCGCCCGCGCCCGATGGCGAGCGTGTCCCCGTCACGATCGCCTACCGCCGCGGCGTGCGGCGCGATGGCAGCGCGCCGTGCCTGCTCTACGGTTACGGCGCCTACGAGGCCTGCGCCGATCCCCGGTTCTCCGTCACCCTCCCGAGCCTCCTCGACCGCGGGTACGTGTACGCGATCGGGCATGTCCGCGGCGGCGGCGAGCTTGGCCGCCGCTGGTGGCTGGGTGGGCGGCTGGCCGCCAAGCGCAATACCTTCACCGACTTCGTCGCGGTCCGCGATCACCTCGTGGAGGCCGGCTGGGCCGCGCACGGCCGCGTGGCCTGCCGCGGCCTGTCCGCCGGCGGTCTCACCGTCGCCGTGGGTTACACGTTCTGGCCTGATCGCTGGGCGTGTGTGATCGCTGAAGCCCCGGCCGTGGACCTGCTCAATCAGATGCTCGACCCGGCGATCCCGCTCACCGTCAACGAGTACGACGAGTGGGGTGACCCAGCCGATGAACAGCAGTTCGGGTGGATGCGCTCGTACACGCCGGCCGAGAACGTGACCGATGCGCCGCGCCCGCCGCTGCTCGTCACAGGAACCCTGCACGACCCGCGGGTAATGATCTCCGAGCCTGTGAAGTGGGTTGCGGCGCTGCGTGCCGCCGACACCTGCGGCAACCGCATCTTGCTTCGCCCAGAACTCGGCGCAGGCGCGCACCGGGGGCCGGCCGTTCCGGCTCGCTGGCCTACGAGGCCGAGCTTTCGGCCTGGGTCCTCTCCCTCACCGGGCGGGGGGCTGCGGGGGGCCGCCCCAGCGGGCAGGCACTGCCTTAACGGCGGCGCGGCGTGTCACGTGATCCGAAGGCTCACGCGCGCTGGTGAGCCGGTTTCGGGCGTCGGGTCCGGGGTGTCCCCTGGCAGGGCGCGACAGCATCGCCGCGGGTGTCCGACGGCCGGATGCTGTTCGCCGCGCCGGCGTTCATCGGCGGCGCGGTGGCCTGCGGCGAGCCCACGTGCACCTGCCAGCCGCCGCGCGGCCTGCCGCCTCGACGGCTGGCGGCAGTGGCCAGGCACTCGCGCCGTGGCCTAAGCCCGCCCGCGCCCTACGGTCGCGCGTCAGGTCGTCATCGAGCAACCGGTAGCGCACCGCGAAGGAGGCCGCTTCGAGCCGGGAGTGCACGCCAAGCTTGGTGAGCAGTGCCTGGACATGTGTGCGGACCGTGGTGCGTGAGACTCCGAGCTTGGCGACCATGGCCGCGGTGTCCAGCCCTTCGACAAGCATCGTGAGGCACTCGCGTTCCCTGTCGGTGAGGTAGGAGGCCAGCCGGTGCGCGTCGTCGGCGCGCGTTGACCGTCTGGCCGCGGTGGCCTTGGGTACGCTGACCACCACCTCGCCGCGCAGCACCCTGTCGATCGCCGCTGTCAGCGCCGATACGCCCTGGGTCTTGTGCAGGTAGCCGGATGCCCCGCCATGCAGCGCCCGCAGTATCCCGTCGGTGTCGGGGTCGGCACTGAGCACGAGGATCTTTGTGCGAGGGCTAGCAGCGATCATGCTCCCGATGGCCTCGACGCCGTCTTCCCCGGCGAAATGGCGGTCCACCAGGCAGATGTCCGGCTTGACGCGGCGAACGCATTCGATCGTCTCGGCCGCGCTCCTGGCAACAGTGACGGCGAAACCGCGCTGCTCGAGCACCGCGGAAAGCGCGTCAAGGAAAACGGTGTGGTCGTCGCCGAGTACCAGGTCAGCCACGCTAACCACCCGCTCGCTCCGGCTCCGATGCGCTTCGTGGTGGCGGCCCGTCCTGGCAGCGCGATGCGGACCCGGGTGCCGCCTGCCGCGGGTGAATGCACTTCGAGCGCGCCGCCGCAGGACTCCAGCAGTGACGTCGCCACCCGCAGACCGAGCGAGGCCATACCCGGCGGGCCGCTGCCGAAACCGGGACCGTTATCGATCACGTCGATGACGGTCCGCGACGCCTGCCCGATCACCACCTCAACCCGGCCTGCCTGGCCCGCCGCGCGCGTGGCGTTGTCGACCACATTGGTCAGGGCACGCCACAGCAGCGTCGGGCTCACCTCGATGCTCACCGCCGGTCCGGGCAGCAGCACGACCTGCGTGCCGTACGCGGCGCCCGCGAGCCGCGTGACCTGGCTGGCCATTGCCCGCACATCGACGGGACCTGCGGCATCACCGCCGGACAGCGC
Source organism: uncultured Actinomycetota bacterium (assembly GCA_963712955.1). Classification (GTDB taxonomy): domain Bacteria; phylum Actinomycetota; class Actinomycetes; order Streptosporangiales; family Streptosporangiaceae; genus DATFVJ01. Next base: position 25,280 of record CAVQKF010000007.1, read on the forward strand.
GTCAGTGACGATGTCGATCAGGCGGGACACCTCGAGGGACACGAGTTCCATCCTGACACCAGAATCGCCCGGCGGCGCGGGCTCCCTGCGCACTGCATCGACCAGATAAGACAGCGTTGTCAATTCGTGCCCGAGATCATGCAGCAACCCGCGCATGGCGAGTGTGTCGCGGCCATCTGAGCCTCGGCGACCCTGCCCCTCCCGCCGGTCGAGCGGCCACTCCATATTCGCTTTCCCTCCCCGCTCTGAACGAGCGCATGGCCGCGCACCGACCGCTGCGGGGGGGTGCGGTGCGGTGCGGTGGTACCGCCAAACGCGGACATGCTATTACGCCTGTGACATCACCCTGCTGTGCAGGATTTCTGTCAAAGATCCCTGTGAACCGTCAGAATAGGTTGTCCGCGCGACTAATGCGAATACGTCGCGTGCGCGCCCGGCGGGTACAACTTCCCAGCGGATCATGTCTAGGGCATCCGGCCGGCAGCGGTAAGTGCCGGAGGTCCCGAGTTCCTGGCCGACCCGGTGGCACAGGGCCGATCATCCCGCACGCTCCGCCCGCTCAAGCCCGGCGGCGAGTGCCACGCTGACAGCCTCGAGGCGGCTGTGCACGTCCAGCTTGGAGAAGATGTTGCGGGTGTGGGTGCGCACGGTGTCGGTGGAGATCAGCAAGTCCTGGGCGATCTGGCGGCCACGCTTGCCATCCATCATGCTCAGCAGCACGTCGCGCTCGCGCGGGCTGAGCATGTGAAGCGGGTCGGAATTGTCCCTGGCGCCGCTGATGTCGGCCCGCAGCTCGCGCAGGATCTCGCCGAGCATGTCCGGCGGGAACCAGGAGTGACCGCGGGAGACCCCGCGCAGCACGTTCTCGAGGTCCGCGGCACCCTGCTCCTTGGCCACCCAGGCAGCCGCCCCGGATCTGGCTGCCTCCACCGCGTGCGCGACATTGTGGTCGGCGCTCAGCACGACGACATGCGCGGCCGGCCGTGCCGCCACGAGGCGCCTAAGTACGTCCCCGACGGCGGGGCCGAGCGGCTCGACCTCGATCGTGATGACATCAGGCCGCAGCCCACGGACGATATCGATCAGGTTGGGGTCGAGCGTGGCGCAACGGCCGGCCACCCAGAAGTCCAGCGCCGCGGACAACCGCGATGCCAGCGCCTCTGTGACCATCAGGTGGTCGTCGACGAGCAGCAGCCGCTGGATGTCCATCTGACCACTGTGCACGGCGGGAGCTGGCTGGTCCTCATCCAGATGCATGACGGCGTTCTCATCCGAATACATGTGCCGCCGGGTTCGACATGTGCGACCGCGCCACCCCGGATGTGGCGGCGCCGCGGAACGCCGTCCGGAGCACGTGGACGTGACGTGCTGCGGCGGGTCGGGCATCGTGGACACCAGCACGACCGCGACCGGGCGGTGCGCGATTTTTCCGCGGCTGAGCCCAAGAACCCTGCCGTTCTTGATCGACATGTGCGCGGACGCGGTCGAGATTCCCGCTCGGCATAAACGGGTCACGCGGATCTTGGGCTGGTGATCCCACGGATCGTGCCAGTCATCCATGAGCCGCGCCGCTAGCCCGTGCTTGTCGGCGAGCGAGAGAAGTGTCTCCGTCCGGTAGTAAAAGTCCTCACGCAGCACCTGGTAGTTGGCTTCATCGCTGCGGTAGAAGGTGAAGTCGAAGATCGCGCCCGGGGACATGACACGTCCGACGTGGGCCAGGCACTCGTCAATGACCTCGATCGGGCAATGCGTGAACACGCTGTTCGCATGTACCACGGTGAAGTAGTCGGTGGGCAGGAACTCCAAGGTCAGGCCCTGGACGACACTCAACCTGGGCAGTTTGTCCTGCAACTCGGACTCTGCGAGCACGCGCTCCGCCGCCACAAGGATGTCCGGTGAGATGTCGATCCCGTAGTAGTTGCCGGCGTCGAGGTAGTCGATGAGCAGCCGGCCAGCCCGCAGGTTGCCGCATCCGATCTCCAGGATGCGGTCACCCGGCTCGAGCCCGTGCTTGAGCAAGTAGTCGAACTGCATCTGGCCGAACTCGAGCCACTGGTCGTGGCTTCTGCTGCCAACTGCGACGTCGAGGCTGCTTGAAGCCTTGTACTTCATCACGGCGCGGTAGTAGCTGACGTGATCACGGGCCCTGGCTCGCATCCACGCGTCGACGAGAACCCGGCGCGCGTATGGCAGGATTTGATCCGGATGCTTTACCGCAAAGATGATCTTATAGGACAGGCGAGACCGGTTCTGCGTTGTCATATCACCAGTGAACCTGAATGTTGAGCCGGATTTCTCCGCCGAATGGGGTACCCGGATCCCCCCGGGCAGACGAGCAGCAGCGGTCACCGTGCGCAGATGTGCTGGCTGCGCAGGCATCGGCTGCGGGGAACATCGACGTGGTGGCTACGCACGACGCTGATGACCGCGCATCGGGTGCGGCTGGCCGCTGCGCGCGGCGTGGAGATCGGCTCGCACGGGCGGGGCTGCGCCATGTCCCGCTGCCCGGCGCCTCGGACATGGCGCGGACCGAGGAGCTTGCGCGCGGCTGCCGGCTGCGGGACATCAGCAGCCAGGACGTGCGCTTCTGCTATCCCTACGGCAATGCCGACTATCTCTTAGGCACTGTCGACGGCCAGGTGGCCGATGAGGTCGCGGTGGCAGGCTACGCCTACGGCCGCGCGATCTGGCGCTCGGCGCACACCGGGCAGCATGCGCTACCTCGCACCGGCGCCGGCGGCGCAGACTCGCCGATGCAACTGGTGATCAAGCCGCTCCGCCACCGGCTGATGCGTGGGCGAGCGACACCTCTTCTCCGCCATTTCGGCTAGGGCGGCTACCCCCGATGAATGAGCAAACCCTGGGCAGCGCAATGCCACAGTCGGTCACGGATCACAACCACGGGGGCACCGTGCCTTCCACACGGGCTTGGGGGGACTTGCAGTGTCAGAACACCGACTCTCGCTTGCGATCAACGACAAGGAGGGGAACCTGGGCAGAAAGCTGGTTCCCATCCGGTGCACATCCACAGGGCCGGGCGTCGGCGGTCACTGCATCCCATGCGACCCGTACTACCTGTTGTGGCGGCTCGGCAAGCACAATCGGGGCGCTCCGCTGATCGAGCAGGCCATGCCGTCGATCGATTTGCGCCCGGAGCGGGTCATCGAGCGCTCCGCAGACGTGCTCGCCGAAGCCGGGCGCCCGCTGGCGGGCGCCAAGGTCTTTTATTTGCCAGGGCGCAGGCAGGGAGCGCCACCAGGAAGGCGGACAGGGGCCTAGCGGGCAATGCGTTCATCAAATCTGTCACATACAGGGCAGGACAGCCTGCCGGAGCCACAGTCAGCGAGCGAGGTGCGCCAGGTCGTTCCGCTGCACAGATTGTTCCCCTATCGGCCCGTGTCTGCGGCTCTTGCGATTACGCCGAGCGTGAGTGTGGTGATACCGGCGTTGAATGAGGCGCCGAATATTCCGCATGTGTTCGCCACGTTGCCTTTGTGGGTGGACGAGGTGGTGCTGGTGGATGGGCATTCGACGGACGATACGGTCGCGGTGGCGCGGGGGATCCGCCCGGATATCAAGGTTGTGACGCAGCAGGGTGCTGGTAAGGGTGATGCGCTGGTCGCTGGTTTCGCGGTGTGCAGTGGCGACATCATCGTGATGATCGACGGAGACGGCTCGACCGATGGGCGGGAAATCGTTCAGTTCGTGAGCGCGCTGGTGGCGGGTGCTGATTTCGCGAAGGGATCGCGTTTTGCCAGTGGTGGCAGAAGTGATGACATCACGGTGGGCCGCCGCTGTGGGAACTGGTTGCTCAATGTTCTGGTCAACCGCATGTTCGGTACTCAGTACACCGATTTGTGTTATGGCTACAACGCGTTTTGGGCGCGGCATCTGGGTGCGATGTCGGTGGACTGCGCGGGGTTTGAGGTGGAGACCCTGATGAGCATCCGTGCGGCCAAGGCGGGGCTGTGGATCCAGGAGATCCCCAGTTATGAACGCCCCCGGCTGTACGGGTCGAGCAACCTGCGGGCGGTCAGGGATGGCTGGCGGATCCTCAAGGTGATTTTGCGGGAGAGGTTCGGTGACCGGCGGCGCCGTGCCGTGGTGGTGGATCCGGCGGCTGCGGCTGGTCAGTGGCGGGAGAGGGCGGCGATCGCAACGGCGCAGGAAGCCGATGGGGAGGCCAGGTGAGCGGGGCCTCGGTCGCGCGGGCGGGGGCGGCGGGTGCCGTTGCGGTGTCGCGGGCTGCTGACCCGGCGCCGGGACCGGTGCCGGTGCCGGGCGAGGTGCCCGATGTTTCGGTCGTTATTTGCGCTCATACCGAGCAGCGGTGGGACGACACGCTGGCTGCGGTCGCCTCGGTGCGGGCGCAGAGCCTGGCGGCCCGCGAGACCATCGTGGTCGTTGATCATAATCCGGTGCTGTATGAGCGGCTGAAGTCGGCGCTGGCGGGCGTGACCGTGGTGGAGAACCGTGAGGAGCGCGGGCTGTCGGGTGGCAAGAACACCGGGGTCGCGCTGGCCCGGGGTGAGATCGTGGCGTTCCTCGACGACGACGCGGTCGCGGAGCCGGGCTGGCTGAGGTTCTTTGCTGATTCCTATGCCGATCCGTGTGTGCTGGGCGTGGGTGGGCTGACCCTGCCGCTGTGGGAGACCAGGCGGCCGGCCTGGTTTCCCGGTGAGTTCGACTGGGTTGTCGGGTGCACCTATGTCGGCATGCCACCGGCCCGTGCGCCGGTCCGTAACCTGCTCGGCGGCAACGCATCGTTCCGGCGGGAGGTTTTCGGCGTGATCGGTGGCTTCAGCAGCGGCATCGGGCGGTCAGCCGGTAAGCGCCCGCTGGGTTGTGAGGAGACCGAGTTCTGCATCCGTCTGGGCCAGCGGGTGCGCGGCTCGGTGCTGCTGTTCGACCATCGTGCGGTGATCTGGCACCGGGTGCCGGCGGCCCGCTGCGGTTTCGCGTATTTCCGCGCCCGCTGCTACGCGGAAGGGCTGTCGAAGGCGCTGGTCACGCGGAGCGTCGGTGCGGCGGACGGGCTGTCGTCGGAGCGCCGCTACACCACAAGGACGCTGCCCCGGGGGGTGGCGCGGGGGCTGGCCGACGCCTGCCGCGGCCAGCTGACGGGCCTGCTCCGGGCGGGTGCCATCGTGGTGGGGCTCACGGCTACGGCGGCGGGGTATTCGGCCGGCTCGGTCCGCGCCCGGGCGCGCCGCGCCCGGGCGCGCCGCCGCGCCGGATATGGCCGCTCGTCCGGCGGCCCGCCCGCGGACGGGAGGGACGGATGATCCCGGTGAATCCCGTGAATCCCGTGAATCCCGTGAATCCCGTGAATCCCGTGAATCCCGTGAATCCCATGAGTCCAGTGGATCGGGTGGATCCAGTGAATCCGGTGAATGTGGATCCGGTGAATCCGGTGAATCCCATGAGCCCAGTGGATCGGGTGAATCCAGCGAATCCGGTGAATCCCATGAGCCCAGTGGATCGGGTGAATCCTGTGGATCCAGTGAATCCGGTGAATGTGGATCCGGTGAATGTGGATCCGGTGAATGTGGATCCGGTGGATCCGGTGAATCCTGTGGATCGGGTGAATCCAGTGAATCCAGTGGATCGGGTGAATCATGTGGATCGGGTGAATCCGGTGAATGTGGATCGGGTGGATCCGGTGAATCCTGTGGATCCGGTGAATGTGACGCCGGTGGTGCCGGTGGTGCCGGTCCTGATGTATCACGAGATCGCGAGCCGGCCGCAGACGGGCAGCAGGCTCGCGGTCCCGCCGGATGCCTTTGCGGCGCAGCTCGCGCATCTGCACGCGGCCGGCTTCACCACGCTGACCGCGTCGGCGCTCGCCGCCGCGGTCAGCGGCGGCGGCGCGCTGCCGGAGCGGGCGGTGGTGCTCACCTTCGACGACGGGTTCGCTGATTTTCACCGCGAGGTGCTTCCGCTGCTGGACAGGTACGGCTTCACCGCCACGGTGTTCGTGACGACGGGCTGGATCCAGGACGCCGGGCCGCGTTCGGCCGGCCGCAGGCCGGGCCGGATGCTGAGCTGGGGGCAGATCGCCGAGGCGGCGGGCGCGGGGGTGGAGATCGGCGCCCACAGCCACCGGCACCCCGCACTTGATCAGCTGGCCGGTGCTGAGCTGCGCCGTGAACTGCGCGACAGCAAGGCGCTGCTGGAGGACCGGCTCGGCCGGCCGGTGCCCGGTCTTGCGTATCCGTTCGGTTATTCCAGCGCCCGGGTCCGGGGTGCGGTCCGGGCGGCGGGTCACCAGTACGCGTGCGCGGTTGGCAACACGATCGCTGGTCCCGGGTGGGATCCGTTTGCTGTGCCGCGGCTGACCGTCAGGCGGTCGACCGGGCTGCGGTCTTTCGACCAGCTCGTGCACGCCCGGCGGCTGCCGGTGATCTTCATGAAGGACCGCTCGCTTACCAGGGGCTGGGCGGTGGTCCGGCGCACCCGGGCGATGCTGGCCGGCGTTGCACGCGATGCATGAAACGACGGCCGCCGGGGGCGCCCCGGCCGGCCCGGGCCCGCCCGGGCGTGCTGCGGCTGCCGCCGGCCGGACAGCTCGCGGCGGCGGGGCTCCTGGCGCGCCCGCGGCGGGCCGGGCCGCCAGCTCACGCCCGTCGCCCGGGGCCGGCCCCCGCAGGCGCAGGCGCGGGCGCAGGCCGGGCCGGCGGTGGTTCAGAGCCGCTTTCCCGGTGTGCGCGGCTATCTGGCGGCATGCCGCAGCCACCTTGCCGACCCGCTCTTCCGCAACGCCTACGCGCTGATGGTCAACACCGGGACGACCGGGCTGCTCGGCATCGCCTACTGGCTGCTCGCCGCGCGCCGCTACTCGGTCGCCGACGTCGGCCGCGCCACCGCGGCGTTCTCAGCGGTAAGCTTGCTTGCCGGGTTCACGGCGCTCAATCTCACCGGGGCGCTTACCAGGTTCATCCCGCAATCGGGGCGGCGGACCGGGGCGCTGGTCCTGCGGACCTACGCGGTCAGCGCGGCGGCGTCGGTGGCGATCTCGATCGGTTTCCTGCTCACCGTCAGTCACTGGGGGGTGTCGTACGCCCAGCTCGGCGGCGCATCCGCCGGACTGGTTTTTACCGTGTGCGTGGTCATCTGGGGGGTCTTCACCCTGCAGGACGGTGTCCTCACCGGACTGCGGAGTGCTATCTGGGTGCCCGTCGAGAACGGGCTGTTCGGCATCATCAAGATCGCGTTGCTGGTGGCGCTGGCGTCCAGGTTGCCGCACACCGGCATCTATGTCTCCTGGATGCTCCCGGTCGCCATTTCACTGCCGCTGATCAATATGCTGATCTTCAGCAGGCTGGTGCCCCGCCACACCCGGCTGACCGCCGCCTGCGGCCGCCGACGGGCAGGCAGATCGGCCGGTTCCTCGCCGGGGATTACACCGGCGCTCTGTGTGTGCTCGCGACCACCACCCTGGTCCCGGTGCTGGTGGCCGTCCGCATCGGCCCGGGTATGTACGCCTATTTCTACATGGCGTGGGTCATCGGTGCGACGCTTGATCTGTTCGCCGTCAACATGGCGACCTCGCTGACGGTGGAGGGCGCGTTCGAGGCGGCCACGCTCGCGGTCAACTGCCGTGCGGCGCTGCGCCGGGCGGTGCTGATCCTGGTGCCGCTGGCCGTCGCCGTGGTGCTGCTCGCGCCGTGGGCGCTTGGCCTGTTCGGCGGCGGCTACGCGGCACACGGCGCGCTGATCCTCGAATTGCTCGCGGTCGCGACGCTGCCAAGGAGCGTGACCGAGATCTATCTGGGCGCGCTGCGCGCGCAGAGCAGGACATCGCTGATCGCGCTGATCCAGGGGATCCGCTGTGTTCTGGTGCTCGGCCTTGCGCTCGCGCTGACCGGGCTGCTGGGAATCGTCGGCGCCGGCGTGGCGGTACTCGCCAGCCAGGTGCTCGTGGCCCTGCTGGTGGCGCCGGGCCTGCGGCGCATCCTCGCCGGGGCGCGGCCGCGGCCGCTGGCCCTCATGCCAGAGGCCGAAGCCCGGTGAGCGTGGCACCCCCAGACCGGCAGGTGAACGAGGTCGCGCCGCCATCGCAACCGACCGCGCGCCGGCTGCCCGGCCCGCCGCCAGGCTGGCTGCTCCCCGGCGCGCTGAGCCTGCTCGCGGCGGGCGGTCTTGCCATGTTCCTGGTCCCGCTCCGCGGCATCGACCTGAACCGGATGAACGGGCTCGGGCTCATCTCCGTGCTGCCCGCGTCTTCCCTCGCCGGGGCCTGGCTGCTCGCGCTCGCCTTCATCCTCGCCCTCGGCCTGCGCAAAGACCACCCGGTCATGCTCGGCGCGATGCTCGCTGCCATCGTGATCTGCCTGGACGGGGTCACCGTCATCGCCGAGCCCGAGCCGCGGTTCGCCACCGCTTACCAGATCGCCGGGTTCGTCGAGTACATCAGCCGGACCGGGCACACCGCGCCAGGTATCGCGGCCTACTTCAGCTGGCCCGGGTTCTTCGCGCTGGTCGTCTTCGTGGAAGGCGTGGCCGGCAAGCATGACCTCATCCCGGTGCTCCGGCTGTGGCCCGTCACCATCGACCTGCTCTGCCTGCCGCCGCTCTTCCTGATCATGCGGAACCTGCGCATGATCTGGCGCGCGAAGTGGTTCGCGGCATTCCTTTTCTGCGTGGGCAGCTGGGTGGGCCAGGATTACTTCTCCCCGCAGTCCTTCAACTACCTGCTGTACCTGCTGTTTGCCGCGTTCCTGCTGACCTGGTTCAGCCTGCCGGCGCTGGCCAGCGCGCAACGGGACCGGCCGGTCAGGGACCGCCTCGCCGGCCGGCTCGCACGGTTCGGCCGGGAGGGGCCGCCTGGCCGCAACGGGACCGGCCGGTCCGGGACCGCCTTGCCGGCCTGCTCGCACGGTTCGGCAGGCGCGGCGTGTCCGAGCCGGGCGAAGTGCCGTGCCGGCCGATGGGCAGCGGCGAGCGGGCGATCATCCTCACGCTGCTCATCGCCATCTTCGTGGTCTCCACGGTGAGTCACCAGCTCACGCCGTTCTTCATGCTGGGCGCCTGCGGTGGCCTCGTCCTTGCGCGCCGCTGCACGATCACCGGGCTGCCGGCGCTGCTCAGCGTGATCCTGGTGGGCTGGGTCAGCTTCGCGGCCGCCACCTTCTGGTCGGGCCACTCGTCGGACATGTTCGGCGGCATCGGCAACCTCGGCGCCAACCTGTCCACCAGCGTCGCGGGAAGGCTGGCAGGCAGCACCCCCGAGCACGCGCGGGTGCTTGACGTGCGTGCGGTACTGGCCGCGGCGGTCATCACCATGGCCGCGCTCGGGCTGCTCAGGCGCCGGCACCGGGGCATCGGGGACCGGGCCGCGCTGGTGCTCCTGTGCGTGCCATTTCTCGCGGTCGGGCTGCAGAGCTACGGGGGCGAGATCGCGCTGCGCATCTACCTGTTCGCGCTGCCCGCCGCCTGCATCCTGGCCGCCCTGCTCTTCTTCCCCGCCACCGGCCAGGCCGCCCGCTCATGGCGCGCGCTCGTGGCCGCGGCGGCGTGCGCCATCGTCTTCGTGCCCGCCTTCTTTGTCGCGCGCTACGGCAACGAGGCGTTCGAGCAGACTCCACGCGGTGAGCTGACCGCGATGAACTACATCCATGCCCACGACAGCGCCGGCCACCCGGCTGGTGTGGCTGAGCCCGGCGCCCGCGGTCGACAATACGCCGCAGATGCCCTGGCAATATCGCGACATCGAGAAGGTCGACTACATCGCGGCACAGGCGCCCCAGGACCCGGCGAGCGTCGCCGGGCTTGTCAGCACACTCCGGGCCCTCGGTCCAGGAACCTACCTGATCACCACCCGCACCCAGGAGACCTACCTCCAGCAGGCGGCGAGCTATCCGCCCGGCTGGGGCGGCACGTTCCGTGCGCGCATGGCCGCGGCTCACGGCGTGCGGGTGGTGTTCGCCGACCACGACGCCGTCATCTACGCGCTCCGCTGGCCGCGCGGAACCCCCGCAACGCCACTGGCCATCAACGCCCCGGCCCCACGGTCGTCGCGACCGCGTGGACCCCGGCCTGGCCTGATCGTCCTGGCGCTGCTGGTCCTGGTGCTCGCGGCGCGTGAGTTCGCCCGGGTGTGCCTGCCGGAGCCGCGGCGGTTCGTCAGGCCGCTCACGCTCGTGTCGCTGCCCTTGCTCATGCTGCTGGCCGCCGTCGTGGTCGAGCGTTTCATCGTGTTGTCGTGACTATTCGTAAAGGGAAGGTGTAGCCGATGAGCAGGCCTGTGGTGGAGCGCGATAGCCCGGTCCCGGCTTTGATCGTGAAGATCGGCCAGTATCCACTGCACTCGGGTGGGGTGGGTGCGATCCGGACGCTGGGGCGGCTGGGTGTGCCGGTGTATGCGACGACCGAGGATCGGTTTACTCCGGCGGCCCTGTCCCGGTATTGCACGGGCTGGTTCAGGTGGCGGACCAGTGGGAGGGAGGATCCGGGGGAGCTGGTTGGGGGGCTGCGGGACATTGGGCGGCGCCTTGGGCGGCGGTCGGTCGCGGTTCCGGTGGACGATGAGGCTGCGGTCCTGATCGCGGAGCATGCGGACGAACTTTCGGAGTATTTTCTGTTTCCCCGGGTCCCGGCTGGGCTGCCGAGGCAGCTGGCTGGCAAACATGACCTGTACGGCCTGTGCCGCCAGCATGGTGTGCCCGCGCCTGAGTCGGTGTTGTTGTCGACCGGCCGAGGTGGCGGCGTTCGCCGCGGCGGGGACCTTCCCGGTGGTGGCGAAGGACGCGGGGCCGTGGGTGCGGCGG
>CAVQKF010000008.1:0-242458 GCA_963712955.1 uncultured Actinomycetota bacterium
ATATACTTCCGCGGGCTCGACCCGGCGGAGCTGCGTACGTGGACGGCCGCGATGGCCGAGTCCGGTGAGCGGCTCGACCTGCGCGGGATGCGCGCGCCCACGGTGGACAAGCACTCGACCGGCGGGGTCGGGGACAAGGTGTCCCTGATACTCGCGCCGCTCGTCGCGAGCTGCGGAGCCGCCGTTCCGCAACTGTCGGGCCGCGGGCTCGGCCACACCGGTGGCACCCTGGACAAGCTCGAGTCGGTGCCCGGCTGGCGGGCGGGCCTTTCACCAGCAGAGATGCTTGCCGTGCTGCGCGACGTGGGCTGTGTCATCTGCGCCGCAGGCCCGGGACTGGCACCGGCGGACCGGCGGCTCTACGCGCTGCGCGACGTGACGGGCACCGTCGAGTCGATACCGCTGATCGCAAGCTCCATCATGTCGAAGAAGATCGCTGAGGGGACCGCGGCCCTCGTACTCGATGTGAAGGTGGGCAGCGGCGCGTTCATGCGCGATCCGGGCGACGCCAGGCTCCTCGCGCAGACCATGATCACGCTTGGCGCCGAGCACGGCGTGCGGACCTCCGCGCTGCTCACCAGAATGGACGCACCACTCGGCTGCGCCGCGGGCAACGCGGTAGAAGTCGAGGAGGCTGTGGCCACGCTGCGCGGCGGAGGTCCGCCGGACCTTGTCGGCGTGACGCTCTCGCTGGCCAGGGAGATGCTCTGGCTGGCGGGACTTGGGCCAGAACCAGCACCGTACTGTACGGGCTCTACGGGTTCCACGGGCCCCACGGGTTCCACGGGTTCCACGGGTTCCACGGGCCCCACGGGTTCCACGGGTTCCACGGGCTCCACGGGCTCCACGGGCCCCATGGGCTCCACGGGCCCCATGGGCTCCACGGGCCCCATGGGCTCCGCGGGCTCCACGGGCTCCACGGGCTCCACGGGCTCCGCGGCGCGCCCGCGCGATCCTCGCGCGGACCCCGCGGCAGGTCCGCGCGACCCTCCCACGGACCCCGCGGCCGCACTCGCCGACGGCCGGGCGCATGATTGCTACCGTGCGATGATCACAGCACAGGGTGGCGATCCGGACGCGCCCCTGCCGCAGGCAGCGCACGCCGCCATGGTGCCCGCTGCCGCGTCGGGCTGGCTCCGCAGGCTCGACGCGCTCGCGGTCGGTCGCGCCGCGTGGCTGCTCGGCGCCGGCCGCGCCCGCAAGGAAGACCCGGTAAGCGCGGCGGCCGGCGTCATTTGCCTGGCCAAGCCCGGCGACCGGGTGCTGCGGGGGCAACCCCTGCTCGAACTGCGGGGCGACGACGCTTCACGCTTCGCCCGGGCCACGGAGGCGCTGGTCGGTGCGGTCGAGATCGGGCCCGAGCCGCCGCCTGACCAGCCGCTGGTCATCGAGCGCATCGCGCCATGATTGCGGCAGCTAGGCCGCTGCTGGCGGCGGCTGCGCCCCTGGTGGCGGCGCGAGGTAGCGTCGGGACGTGAACATCGAGTCGCGCGGGCAGGCGGTCACCGGCCGGCCGTGGGGAACGCTGCCAGCGGAGTTCGGCACGGTCGCCACCATGCCGTCGTCGGATGCCGCGCTCCGCCAGGTCCTGCACGGGCTGCCAGGCATTGACCAGGTCGGCGCCGAGGCGCGGGTGGCCGCCCTCGCGACCAGGTCGATCAAGCGGGACGCGAAGCTGTGGGCCCTCGACACAGCGATCCGCATGATCGATCTGACGACGCTCGAAGGAGCGGACACCCCTGGAAAGGTCCGCGGGCTGTGCGCGAAGGCGCGGCGGCCCGACCCGATGGACGCCGGCGTGCCGCCGGTCGCGGCGGTCTGCGTCTACCCGGACCTCGTCCCGGTCGCCCGCGCCGAACTGGATGGCAGCCCCGTCGCCGTGGCGTCCGTGGCCACCGCGTTCCCGTCCGGCCGCGCCGCGCTTGCGGTCAAAGTCGCCGACGTCGAGAGTGCCGTGCACGAGGGCGCTGACGAGATCGACATGGTCATCGACCGGGGCGCTTTCCTCGCCGGGCGGTACGGGCAGGTCTACGAGGAGGTCCGGGCGGTGCGCGAGGCGTGCGGATCCGCGCACCTCAAGGTGATCCTCGAGACGGGGGAACTCGCCACCCTCGACAACGTGTCGCGTGCCGCGTGGCTCGCCATGCTGGCAGGCGCCGACTTCATCAAGACATCAACGGGAAAGGTGTCACCGGCGGCCACGCCGCCGGTGGCCCTGGTCATGCTGTCCGCCGCGGCTGATTTCGCCGAGTCGACCCGGCGCCGTGTCGGCGTGAAGGTCGCGGGCGGAGTGCGCACCGCCAAGGACGCGATCAGGTATCTCGTGCTCGTGGCTGAGACGGCAGGATAGGAGTGGCTCACCCCGGAGTCGTTCAGGATCGGTGCGTCAAGCCTCCTCAACGACCTGCTCATGCAGCGCAGCAAGCAGCTCACCGGCGTCTACGCCGGCCCTGACTACTTCACCCTCGACTGATCATGAGCAGAGCCTGGGACTACGCGCCGGCGCCCGAGTCACGCGACGTCGTTTCGATCGCGAAGGAATACGGCCTGTTCATCGAAGGGGAATTCACGCCGCCGGTCGGCGGCCAGACATTCGTGACCGTCAACCCCGCGACCGGGGAGCCGCTCGCTGACGTGGCCGCCGCGGGCCCAGCCGACGTCGATCGCGCCGTGCGTGCCGCGCGCACCGCCTACGAGCGGGTCTGGGGCCTGATGCCCGGCATCCAGCGGGCCAAGTACCTGTACCGGATCGCCCGGATCCTGCAGGACCGCGCGCGCGAGTTCGCGGTGCTCGAGACCCTGGACAACGGCAAGCCGATCAGGGAGTCGCGCGACGTCGACGTGCCGCTCGCCGCCGCGCACTTCTTCTACCACGCCGGCTGGGCGGACAAGCTCGGGTACGCCGGCTTCGGCCAGGCGCCGCAGCCGCTCGGCGTCGCCGGCCAGATCATCCCGTGGAACTTCCCGCTGCTCATGGCCGCGTGGAAGCTGGCGCCCGCGCTCGCGGCCGGCAACACATGCGTGCTGAAGCCGGCTGAGACCACACCCCTATCGGCGCTCCTGCTTGCCGAGGTGTGCCAGCAGGCCGACCTGCCGGCCGGTGTCGTCAACGTGATCACCGGCGCGGGGCGCACTGGATCGGCGCTCGTCGCCCACCCAGGTGTTGACAAGATCGCGTTTACCGGCTCGACGGAGGTGGGCAAGGTAATCCGGCGCGCGGTCGCGGGCACAGGCAAGAGGCTCACCCTCGAACTCGGCGGCAAGGCGGCGAATGTGGTCTTCGACGACGCGCCGCTCGGCCAGGCCATCGAGGGGATCGTGAACGGCATCTTCTTCAACCAGGGCCACGTCTGCTGCGCGGGCTCGCGGTTGCTTGTCCAGGAGTCGGTCGCCGGCCCCGTGGTCGAGCGGCTCAAGCACCGCATCGACACGCTGCGGCTCGGCGACCCGCTCGACAAGAACACCGACATTGGTGCGATCAACTCGAGGCAGCAGCTCGACAAGATCCGCGAGCTGTCCGCCGCGGGAGAGGCCGAGGGTGCCGGCCGCTGGTCCCCGCAATGCCAGCTGCCCGCACGGGGCTACTGGTTCCCGCCCACCGTGTTCACCGGGGTCAGCCAGTCGCACCGGATCGCCCGCGAGGAGATCTTCGGGCCGGTTCTGTCCGTGCTCACGTTCCGGACACCGGACGAGGCGGTCACCAAGGCGAACAACACACCATACGGCCTGTCGGCCGGGGTGTGGACCGAGAAGGGCAGCCGGATCCTGTGGATGGCGCAGCGGCTGCGCTCCGGCGTGGTGTGGGCCAACACCTACAACAGGTTCGACCCGGCGAGCCCGTTCGGCGGTTACCGTGAGTCCGGTTTCGGGCGGGAAGGCGGCAGGCACGGGCTGGAGGCCTATCTCGATGTCTGATGACGGCGCTGCTGCCGGTGGCTCACGTCTTGACGTGCGCAAGACCTGCAAGCTGTTCATCGGCGGCGCGTTCCCAAGATCAGAGTCCGGCCGCTCCTACCCGGTGAGCGGACCGGGCGGCACACTCCTCGCGGCCGCCGCGCAGGCCTCACGCAAGGACGCGAGGGACGCGGTCGTCGCGGCTCGCGCCGCGGCGGCTGGCTGGGCCGGCGCCACAGCGTACAACCGGGGTCAGATCCTCTACCGGGTGGCCGAGCTGCTCGGTGGGCGGGCGGCACAGTTCGCCGCCGAGGTCGCGGCAGCCGAAGGGGTGCCCGCCGCGGTGGCACGACGGTCGGTGGCCGGGGCGGTGGACCTGTGGGTGTGGTTCGCGGGGTGGGCGGACAAGGTCGCCCAGGTCGCCGGCGCGTCGAATGCGGTCGCAGGCCCGTACTTCAACTTCAGCGTGCCAGAGCCGACCGGCGTCGTGGCGGTCATCGCGCCCGCCATGTCGGGCCTGCTCGGGCTGGTAAGTGTGCTGGCGCCGGTCATCGTCACGGGTAACACCGCGGTTGTCGTCGCGAGCGAGCCGCGGCCGCTGCCCGCGGTCACGCTCACCGAGGTGATCGCGACATCCGACGTCCCGCCGGGCGTCGTCAACGTGCTCACCGGCCGGACCGCGGAACTCGCGCCCGTACTTGCCGCCCACATGGACGTGAACGCGATCGATCTGTCAGGCGTGGCGCCTGGGGACCGCGCGGAGCTCGAACGGCTCGCGGCGGGCAACCTCAAGCGGGTGTTCATTCCACATGAGGACCCGGATGGGGACTGGGCCCGCCGGATGCGCGCCGGATGATGGCGTTCCTGGAGACGAAAACGGTCTGGCACCCGGTCGGCATCTAGCCACGCTTGGTTGCTGGATCGTTGACCGGCAACCGGGCCGGTGATCCGGGCGTGCTTGGCGCTGACGTGAACTGGTGGCGTGCGGGCAGGTTCCTGCGCCTTCCCCCCCGAAAACGTCGTTCCTGCGGGTGGAATGTCCGTTTTCCGTGACGTTTTCGGGGGGGAAGTTGTGTTGCTGGCCTGCAGGCGCCGGGCCGGTGGGCTGCTCAGTGACATCAACCAGCCGACGCCGGTCAAGTCGGCCAGGACCGAGGCGGGCAGTTCTGCGGTAAGTTTTGCTCAGAATCAGCTGCACCCGCTCGTGGATCCGCAGCTCGAGCACAGGTAGCACGACCCAGCCCGTTGCATCTTGACGCCGCAGGTGAGGCACAACGGGGCATCGGCGTGCAGACCCTGCTGGATCTCGATCAGCTCCACTGGCGAATGCGCCGTTGGCGCCGCAGGCTCCGTGCTCAGCGCGTCGATCGTCGCCTGGGAATGACGTTCGGTAAGCGGCGCAGACTGAGCCAGCGACTCGGCGTCAATCTCATTCCTGTCGTCCTGGGCACCGTAGGAGCCAGGAGCTGCCTGGCGTGCCCTCTCGCTCGCTGAGTAGATGCCCATGGCAGAGCGAATCTCGAATGGCAGGAAATCAAGAGCAAGCCGGCGGAAGATGTAATCCATGATCGACTGGGCCAGGCGCAAATCGGCGTCGTCGGTCATCCCGGCTGGCTCGAAACGCATGTTCGTGAACTTCGAGACGTAGGTTTCGAGCGGCACCCCGTACTGCAGGCCGATTGACACCGCGATCGAGAAGGCATCCATCATGCCAGCGAGCGTGGAACCCTGCTTGGACATCTTCATGAAGATCTCGCCCAGGCCGTTGCCCGGGTAGGAACTGGCCGTCATGTAGCCTTCCGCACCGCCAACGGTGAACGATGTCGTCCAGCCTCGCCGGCTCTTGGGTAGCCGCCGGCGAACTGGTTGGCGCTCTGCGGCGGCGGCGGCCACCGGAAAGGCCGGCTCGCTTCTCATCGCGCTTCGACAGCGACAGCGGCTGGCCCACCTTGCAGTTGTCGCGGTAGATCGCGATGGCCTTGAGGCCGAGTTTCCAGCCCTCGGTGTAGATCTCCTCGATGTCGTCCACCGTTGCCGTTTCCGGCATGTTGATCGTCTTGCTCACGGAGCCGGACAGGAAGGGCTGGACCGCGGCAAGCATCCGGACATGGCCCATCGGCGAGATCGCCCTCTCGCCCATGGCACAGTCGAACACGTCATAGTGCTCTCGCCTTAGCCCTGGCGCGTCGATGATGTGGCCGTGCGCGGCGATGTGCTCGACGATGGCCTCGGCCTGCTCTGGCTGATAGCCGAGCCGCTCAAGCGCCTGCGGCACGGTGTTGTTGACGAACTGCATGGAGCCGCCCCCGACGAGCTTCTTGAAGGTGACCAGGCCGAGAGCCGGTTCAATGCCGGTGGTGTCGACATCCATAGCCAGCCCCGAGGTACCGGTCGGTGCAAGCAGCGTCACCTGGGCATTGCGCCAGCCGCTCCGTTCCCCGAACGTCAGGCAGTCGGCCCAGGCCGTGGTGGCCGACTTCCACACATCGCGGTCCAGGTCGTCCACGCGGGGTGCCGCCTTGCTGGCCGCGGCGTGCTTGCGCATCACGCGTTTGTGGCCCTCAGCGTTCCGTGCGTACCCGTCGTAGGGTCCGACGACCCCGGCGAGTTCGGCGGAGCGCCGGTAGGCCGTGGCGGTCATCAAGCTTGTGATGGCACCGGCGAGCGCCCTGCCGCCGTTCGAGTCGTACGCGTGCCCGGTGGCCATGAGAAGCGCCCCAAGGTTGGCGAACCCCATGCCAAGCTGCCGGTAGGCACGGGTGGTGTCCCTGATCTTTTCCGTTGGGAAGTCCGCGAAGCAGATGGAGATGTCCATCGCGGTGATAACAAGCTCGGAGACCTCTATGAACTTTTCCACATCGAACCTGGCCGCGCCTTCCGCGTCGTTGCGCAGGAACTTCATCAGGTTGAGTGAGGCGAGGTTACAACTCGAATTGTCCAGGTGCACATATTCGGCGCACGGATTGGAGGTAGTGATGCGGCCAGAATCCGGGCAAGTATGCCAGTCGTTGATGGTGTCGTCGTACTGAATGCCGGGATCGGCGCAGGCCCAGGCGGCCTCGCACATTTTACGGAATAGCTTCCTTGCGCTGAGTGTGTCAGTGACTTCACCAGTGGTGCGGCCGTGCAACGAGAACTCCGC
Source organism: uncultured Actinomycetota bacterium (assembly GCA_963712955.1). Classification (GTDB taxonomy): domain Bacteria; phylum Actinomycetota; class Actinomycetes; order Streptosporangiales; family Streptosporangiaceae; genus DATFVJ01. The sequence continues at coordinate 7,037 of CAVQKF010000008.1, forward strand.
ATCGTTCGCCACGGCCCGCATGAACTCTTCGGACACCCGCACAGAATTATTGGCATTTTGATACTGCACCGAGTAGATATCTTGCCCGCCGAGATCCATGTCAAAACCGGCGTCCCGCAGCACCCGGATCTTCTCCTCCTCCCGGACCTTGGTCTCAATGAACTCCTCGATGTCTGGGTGGTCGACGTCGAGGATCACCATCTTGGCCGCACGCCGGGTCGCACCGCCGGACTTGATCGTGCCGGCCGAAGCGTCGGCACCACGCATGAAGGACACCGGCCCGGAGGCATTGCCACCCGAAGAAAGCAACTCCTTGCTGGACCTGATGCGCGACAGGTTCACGCCGGAGCCGGAACCACCCTTGAAGATCAGGCCTTCTTCCCGATACCAGTTCAGGATCGAATCCATCGAGTCATCGACCGCAAGCAGGAAACACGCCGAAACCTGCTGGGGAGACCTGGTGCCGACGTTAAACCAGACGGGGGAGTTGAAGCTGAAGATCTGATGCAGGAGCGTGTAGGTCAGCTCGTGCTCAAAGATCTCGGCATCCTGGTCAGTCGCGAAGTAGCCGTGCTCCTTGCCCGCCCTGGTGTAAGTGAGAACGACCCTGTCGATGAGCTGCTTGAGACGCCACTCCCGCTGCGGAGTCCCGAGCGCCCCACGGAAGTATTTACTCGTGACAATCTGAACGGCGTTGGGTGACCAGAAGTCGGGAAACTCGACACCACGCTGCTCGAAGTTCACCGAGCCGTCCCGCCAGTTCGACAGGACCACGTCACGCCGCTCCCAGGTCACCTCGTCATATGGGTGGAGTCCCTCGGTGGTGTAGATCCGCTGGATCCGCATTCCCTTGTGGATCCGCATTCCCTTGGCTGATTTGCCCTGCCGTGACAGCCCGCGTGCCGAAGTGTTCCCTGCCTCCGTCATGATCTTTTCCTTCCCTCCCGTGGCGGGAGCTACGTGGTGACGATCGTCAGCGCGTGCTGGGTCCTCAGCTGGCCGTGTGCTGCTGTCTAGGCGTTCCCGCCGATGGCTTGCGGCTGGCCGGCGGCAAGGCCCGGGTCATGTACACGGGTCCGGCCGACGGCAGCGGTCTGGCTGGCGGCCGAAGCCACCAGGACGGTCTCACGGTCGGCGTGCAGGCGATCGATTGCCCGCTGGAAGTCGTCAAGCGACTCGAACGCCTGGTACACCGAGGCAAACCGCAGATAAGCCACCTCGTCGAGTTCACGCAACGGGCTGAGGATCGCCAGACCGACCTCGTGTGACGGCAGCTCGCTGCGGCCGGTGGCCCGTACCGTCTCCTCGACCCGCTGGCCAAGCCGCGCCAGAGCGTCCTCGCCGACAGGGCGCCCCTGGCATGCTTTGCGCACCCCGCCGATGATCTTCTCACGGCTGAACGGCTCGGTTACGCCGCACCGTTTCACGACGAGGAGCGCCGCGGTCTCGGCGGTCGTGAAGCGGCGGCCACAGCCGGGGCATGAGCGGCGGCGGCGGATGGCCATCCCATCCTCCGTGGTCCGGCTGTCGATCACTCTGGTGTCTGGATGGCGGCAGAACGGACAGTACATAGCAGGATCTCCCCTCGGCTGCGGATGAGCTACGGACTCCGCGGGAGTCACAGCCTATGCGCGGACCACAAGCAGCGGTAAATTACACCGATGTAAGCCACAACATGTAGGACGTTACTGGTGCCGTCGGGGCGATGCAAGCCCGACACGCCCAATCTGCGCCTGCGCACGGCGCCGGCTGGTCAGATCTCGCCGAACAGGCGATCGCCGGCGTCACCGAGCCCCGGAACGATGTAACCACGGTCGTCCAGGTGGTCGTCCACGGCGGCGGTGACCACGCGCACGGGGACGGGTTCGTCAGACGGGAAGGCGGCGGCGATCCTGCTGACGCCCTCCGGCGCCGCGATCAGGCACACGGCGGTTACCGCGGTCGCGCCGCGCGAGACGAGCATGCCGATAGCGGCTTCAAGCGTGCCGCCCGTGGCGAGCATCGGATCGAGGATGAACGCCTCGCGGCCGGTGAGATCGGCAGGCAGCCGGTCCGCGTAGGTCGAGGCGACGAGGGACTTTTCATCACGCACCATGCCGACGAAGCCGACATCAGCGGTCGGCAGCATCCTGGCCATGCCGTCGAGCATGCCGATGCCGGCCCTCAGTATCGGCACCACGAGCGGCCCGGGCCGTGCCAGCTTCACGCCTTCCGCCGGGCCGACAGGGGTCTTCACCGACACCTCCTGAACGCGCACCTCGCGCGTCGCCTCGTAGGCGAGCAACGTCACAAGTTCGTCGGTGAGCCGGCGGAACGTCGGGGCTTCTGTACTGGCGTCGCGCAGCGCGGTGAGCTTGTGCGCTACCAGCGGATGGTCAAGGACCAGCGTTCGCATGGTCGGTAGTGTCGCAGGCCGGCCGCTGGCTGCGCGACAGGCGCGCGACATCGCGGCGACATGGCCGCGACATGGCCGCGACATGGCCGCGCGACGGCGAGACGCCCGCCGCCCGATTGCGGCTTCCAGGATTCGAGTATATGTTCGAATGTAGCTGCCCGCCTTCCCCCGGGTGGCAGCGGGAGAGGAAGCGGAGATGGCCGCGCACGGCACCCGGCTCGGCCGGGGCCGTGAGGCGGGATGGGCAGGGAAGTGCGGGCGAGCGCGTGAACAGGGTGTACGGAGAGCCGATCCAGGTATGGACCCATGATGGCAGGCCCGCCAGGTTCGTCTGGCGTGGCAGGTTATATACGGTGCTCGCCGTTCTCGAGCACTCGATCATCAGCCGTGAGCTGTGGCAGAAACAGAGCCCGGAGCCCGGCGAGCTGGTCGAGCGGGAGTTCTGGCGGGTGGAGGCGGCGCCGGGCAGGGACGCGCCGCGCGGCGTCTACGAGCTGCGCTGCGACCCGGCGGTTGATGACTGGATGCTCGCGCGCACCTTGGACTGAGCGCGCTCGTGGGACCGTTCGCGCACCCGGGATGCGATCGTGCACGGCGCCGTAAGACACCTGCCCATGGCTGGCTTTCACCTTCGCCGGCCGCAAGCGCCTGCGCGGACTCGTAGACCGCGCCGAAGGCCACGCCGGGCGAGCTCCGGCTAGCCGAGCACCGCGTCGCGTATCGCCCGCAGATCCGGCTCAGCCGTCGGTCCCATCGCAAGCAGCGTCGTGACCGGGCTCTTGCGCCAGAGTTCCAGCCGCTCACGGATCCGCCCGATCGGGCCGAGCAGGCACATCCCATCCGCGAGTTCGTCCGGCACGGCGCTGATGGCCTCGTCGCGGCGGCCTTCAAGGTACAGCTCCTGGACATCGCGGCCCGCCTCCCCGAATCCCATCCGGCTGACAACGTCGAGGTGGAAGTTCCTGTTGCGCGCGCCCATGCCGCCGATGTAGAAACCGATCATCTCCTTCGCGGTCCGCAAGGCGGCGGAAAGGTCGTCAGCGAGGATGACGTTGACCATGGCGGCGATGTCGAAGCCAGGCGGTGCCGCGGCGATGGCGTCGCCGTACACGTGGCCGATCTTCTCTGGATGGGTGAACAGCGGCAGCCAGCCATCGGCGATTTCGGCCGCCAGTGCCACGTTCTTCGGGCCTTCCGCGCCCAGATACACCGGGATGGCATCGCGCAGCGGCGGGATGTTCAGCATCAGGGGCTTGCCGAGCCCGGTCCCCGGGCGGTAGGGGAGCGGGTAGTGGCGCCCGGTGTTGCGCGCCGGCCTTTGCCTGCGCCACATCAGCCGAAGCAGGTCCACATATTCGCGGGTGCGCGCGAGCGGCTGTGAGAATGGCACGCCGTACCACCCCTCGACGACCTGCGGGCCGGACGCGCCCACACCGAGTATCAGCCGGCCCCCGCAAAGGTGGTCGAGTGTCACGGCGGCCATGGCGGTCGCGGCAGGGGTGCGGGCGCTGAGCTGGATGACCGCTGTGCCGAGCTTGATCCGGCTGGTCCGCGCACCGTACCAGGCCAATGGGGTAAGCGCGTCGGAGCCGAACGATTCCGAGGTCCAGATGGAGTCGTATCCGAGACGCTCGGCAGCGAGAACGGTCTGGGTGGCGTCGCCCGGCGTGAGCCAGTACCCGAGATTCAGGCCCAGCTTCAGTTGGTCCGTCACTGGCGCCACCTCCGCCGCCGTCCGTTTGCCCCGCGCGCCATACTAGGGCAAGCTCGTGTTTCTCCATGCTGGATGGACGGCGGCACGGCCCCTGCCCCCGCCCTGACCGGCTGGGCAGACGATCGTCACGCCTGCAATCTCCTTGGCAGACGGGAGTAGCCATGAGCGCCGGGACCCAAACTGCAGTCGGCGAGACGTGCGAACCAGGAGCGTCGGCGAGCCCGTTTGGGCTGCGGGTTCCGGGACATCGGGGTCTGGGGCGTCCCCCGCGGCGGGGCCTGGCCAACCGGCGGCACGCGGTTGGCCGTCACAGTTGGCAAGGAGCCCGCCCGGGGTGCTGCCACGACCCCTTGCCGTATCCGGTCAGCTACCTCAGTCCGCCAGGGGTGTGCGCCAGTTGACCGTCGGGCGCAGCGCCTCGGTTCGCACCCTGTGGGCGTACCGCTTCGTGATCTCGAGGAGCGACTCGATCAGCGTGTCGGACAGCAGGTGGGGCGCCAGCCCGAGTTCGATAAGCTTGGTGTGGGTGACCTTGTAGTGGTGCTCATCGGCCTCCACACGCGGGTTTTCAATGCACTCGATCGTCACGGGCACCGGACTGCACTTCGCGATGGTGTCGGCGATCTCGGCGACCGACATCCACTCGGTGATCTGGTTGAAGACCCGGAACTCACCCTCGTCTGCGGGATTCTCACAGGCGAGCTGGATGCAGCGGACGGTATCGCGGATGTCGATGATGCCGCGGGTCTGGCCGCCCTTGCCGTACACGGTCAGCGGGTGACCGAGCACGGCCTGGATACAGAACCTGTTCAGGACGGTGCCGAAGACCGCGTCGTAGTCGAACCGGGTGGCGAGCCGCTCGTCGATGGCGGTCTGCGGCGTCTGCTGCCCGTAGACCACGCCCTGGTTCAGGTCGGTGGCCCGCAGTCCCCAGATACGGCAGGCGAACTCGATGTTGTGGCTGTCGTGGACCTTGGACAGATGGTAGAAGGAGCCCGGCCGCTTCGGGTAGAGCACGCGGTCCCTGCGGCCCTTGTGCTCGATCTCGAGCCAGCCTTCCTCGATGTCGATGTTGGGCGTGCCGTACTCGCCCATGGTTCCGAGCTTGACCAGGTGGATGTTCGGATCGGTCTCGGCGATCGCGTACAGCAGGTTGAGGTTTCCTACCACGTTGTTGGACTGCGTGTACACGGCATGCTTGCGGTCAATCATCGAGTACGGCGCGGCGCGCTGCTCGGCAAAATGAACGACTGCATCGGGGCGGTAATCCCGGATAATATGGTAGGTAAAGTCGGGATCGGTGAGATCTCCAACGTAGCATTCGATGTTTTTCCCAGTGAGTTCACGCCATGCGGTGACACGCGTGCACAGCGTCTCGATGGGGACTAGGCTTTCAACGCCGAGTTCGTGATCGTACTGTCGGCGGGCGAAGTTGTCGGCAACAGCCACGTCGTGGCCGCCATGCGACAGGTGCAGTGCAGTCGGCCACCCCAGGTAGCCGTCACCACCCAACACCAAGATCTTCATGAATAGCTCCTAACTTCCTGAGATTTGATCCTGTCCTTACGCCCAGATTGATCCGCTATTGTCGGTCGCCCACGACACGTAAGCTGAGGTAACCATGGCATTGGCGTTGCGCAGAGTGGTCCGGGCAGTGCGCGCGCACCGTGTGGTCCGGGCAGTGTACGCATACGGCGTCCGCACTGTTGGCAGGCGTTTCACGCGATTCGCCTTCGGCTCGGCGATGGCGCTCGCGGCAAGTGAGATTACACTGATCACCTGCCTGGGACTCGTGAAGCTGTGGCCGACCGTGTCGGCGACCGTAGCCTGGTTCGCGGGCGCGGCAGCGAGCTATGTGCTGAGCCGGTGGGCATGGGAGCGTAAGGGAAGGCCCCACCTGCTCAAGGAGACGCTGCCGTTCTGGCTGATCGCCGTCGGCACGATCGCTTTCCTCTCGCTCTCCACAAGCCTGGCGCACCACCTGGCGCTTTCGATGGGTATGCGGCCGGTCCAGCGACTCGCCTTCGTCGGCGCCGCCTACCTCGCGGCCAACGCGGTGACATTCCTGTCGAGGTTTGCGATCTTCCATTACGTCCTCTTCGCCGACCGGGGCGCCAAGGACCTGCCGGGGCCGTCAGAGGACTCATCAAACCTCCCTGCCCTGGCGTCCACCGCCCCTTCCGCGGCGGCCCCATCGGCTGTCGGTGCGTCATCGCCGGCGCGCGGGGTGCCCGCAGAAGACGGATTAAGGGAGACATCCGCCGCATGCTGACGCCGCTCGCGCCACCAGGTGCCGACGATCACGCCAGCGAAGCTGAGGCCATACATGACGTTGTGGCCCTTCTTGCTCTCACCAACGCGCCGCTTGCGGATCGTGGCCGGCCTCTCGGCCACATGGAAGCCGTGGGCAATCACCCCGATCAGCAACTCGGCAGCCTGGTACTGGGGCTGCTGTAGCTGGACCGCTCCGGTCACCTCTGCCCGCATGGCTCGCATGCCGAACGACGGGTCTGTGATGTGCTGGCCGGTCAGCACGCTGATCATCGCGGCAAACACCCGGACGCCGAGCCTTCGCACCGGATCCTTGGTCTCCTCGCTGCCGAGCGTTCTCGAACCCGTGACGAAGTCCGCGTCACCCGCAAGCACGGGCTCGAGCAGGCGCTGTGCGTCGGCGGGGTCGTACTGGCCGTCCGCGTCGGTGGTCACGACATAGCTGGCGTTGCCTTCGCGCGCGAGCCGGTAACCGAGCCTGAGGGCGGCTCCCTGCCCGCGGTTGACAGGCACATCGCATACGAGCGCCCCGTGCGCGTACGCCGTTTTGGCGGTGGCGTCCATCGAGCCGTCAACGACCACGATGATCGCGGTGGCCAGCCCGCAGATGCGCGCGGGGAGCGCATCGATGACCGCGCCGATCGTGCCCTCCTCGTTGTAGGCGGCGATCACGAAGGCGACAGGCGGAAGCCGCAGCGCACGCTCCGCGTACTCGCCGGCGAATACGCTTGCCGCTGCGTCGTCGATCGATGTGCCTGTGGCGCGTGTGGCGCCTGTGGCGCCTGTGCCGCCTACGGATGCCGGGCTGGTCACGTCGCTGCCTCCGCTCCTACTGGGCTGCCATGTCCGTTGCGGGTGGCCGCATCCGTCTCAGCCGCGAATTCTGGCCACACCGTAGCCAGGCCGGATTCGAGATTGTAGGCCGGTTCGTAGCCCAGCGCCCGCGCCAATGAGATGTCGACGAGAACGGCGGGCATCTCGCCCCGCTTTGGCGGGACATGGCGGCCGGGAATCGGCGCGCCCGTGACCCGGCGGGCGATTTCGACCACGTCGTTCACGGAGTCGGACGTACCGGAGGCGACGATGAGCGGCCCGGAGTAACCGGCGCGCCAGGCGGTGAGCAAACCCTGGACGACGTCGTCGACGTGCACAAGGTCACGCAGTTGGGTGCCGTCACCGTAGATGTCGACACCCGCGCCGGATTTTGCCGCCCGCATCAGCCGCGGGACAAAGCTGTCCTTGGCGGCCATCCCCGGACCGTAGACGTTGGAGAATCTCAGCGCGCACGCGTCGATGCCGTAAGCCGCGGCGTAACTGCTGAGCAGCATCTCGGCCGCGGCCTTGGTCGCCCCGTAGGGGGTCATCGGGCGCAACGGCGTCTGCTCGGTGATGACATGGCGGCCGACGTCCCCTGCGACGGCGTTGGTGGACGCGAAGAGGAAGGTGCCGGCCTCACGCCTGCGCGCCAGTTCGAGGAGGTTCGCGGTGACGGCGACGTTGATCTCGTACGTGCCCGCGGGGTCCTCGACCGAGCGGAGCACCGATGTCACGGCCGCGAGGTGCACGACGGCGTCGGTGCCCGCGTCCAGGGCGCGTGCGGCGACGTCCCGGTTCCGCAGGTCTCCGAGAACGGTCCTGACGCCACCATCCACGACGCCGTCAGGGAAGGGCCGCTTGTCGGCGACCGTGACGTCGGCCCCGGATTCGAGCAGCGTCCTTACCACCCAGCGCCCGATGAAACCCGCTCCGCCGGTTACAAGCACGCGGGAACAGCGTGGATCCGCCATGCACGCTCCATTCGCAGAAGTCACGTTGTGGTCCGGTTGTATCTGTGTTACCGCCATTGCCTACCAGGCCGAGCTGAGAACTCCCTGGCAGAAAGCTGAACGTCTGACGGCACCGAGCGGGGGCGTACCGAGAAACACCTAACACCGGCGAGGATTTATCCTGCGGGCTTCGCTCCCGCGGCGCCGACAGCACGTAGGCTCAGACGCTCGGTCGTCCGTAGTGTCTGAAATCGTGCAAAACTCCCGTCCCGGCGGCGAACTAGGGGCACTGTACCGAAGCTCACAGCGCTGCGAGCCTGCTCGAAGCGTGTCCGGCCCTGAGTCGCGACGTCAGGTCGAGGCAGGTCCAACAACCCGGTCTCAGTATGCACGATCATGGCTCATCGAACGGGGCGGCGAACCGCCGCTGGTACGTGGCGCTAGCGGACGGGACAGACCGTCGGGTGAATGCCACCCGGCGAGCGGATCCACCGGATGTGTCATGCTTGGACACTGGCGAGGTCTGCGGAGGAACCCGGTGCGATTCCGGGGCTGTCGCGCAACTGTGACCGGGGAGCAAACCCCACGACGCCACTGCCGCGTGGCGGCGGGAAGGCGGGGTGAGCGTGTGATCCGGGAGCCAGGAAACTCCGGCCGCCGATCGGACACCACCTTCGGGCGCCGAACCCGGGGAAGGATGAGATGGCATGCCTGATGCCGCAATAGCGGCCGCTGATGCCGCGGCCGGGTCGGCAGGGGCCGGGGCGCGCGGTGCCGGGGCCGCGAGTGCGCTGTATCCGTTCAGTTCAGTGGTGGGCATGGACGATCTCAAACTCGCCCTGCTGCTCAACGCGGTCTCGCCAGGCGTCGGCGGCGTGCTCGTGCGGGGTGAGAAGGGAACCGCGAAGTCCACGGTTGTCCGCGGGCTCGCGGAACTGCTTCCTCCGATCGCCGTCATCGCCGGCTGCAGGTTCTCCTGCGACCCGGAAACTCCGGAGTCCGGCTGCCCGGATGGCCCGCACCCGGTGGGCGCACCCGCCCGCCGGCGCCGTGCTCGCCTTGCCGAGCTTCCCGTTGGTGCGACCGAGGACCGGCTCGTCGGTTCACTGGACATCGAGCGGGCGCTGACCGAGGGTGTCACGGCCTACGAGCCGGGCCTGCTCGCCACGGCGCACCGCGGCCTCCTCTACGTGGACGAGGTCAACCTGCTCCACGATCACCTTGTCGACTTGCTGCTCGACGCGGCCGCCCTCGGCACCTGCTACGTCGAGCGTGAGGGCGTGTCGGTCGCGCATGCGGCGAGGTTCCTGCTCGTCGGCACGATGAACCCCGAGGAGGGTGAGCTTCGCCCGCAACTGCTCGACCGGTTCGGGCTTACCGTCCAGGTCGCGGCGACCCGCGATCCAGCCGAGCGGGCGGAAGTGGTCAGGCGGCGGTTGGCCTACGAGGCCGATCCGGCTGGTTTCGCCGCTGGCTGGGGTGCCGATACACAACGGCTTGCGCGGCGGATCGCGGACGCCAGGACGCGGCTTCCCCTGGTGCGGCTGCCCGATGCGGTGCTGCGGCAGATCTGCGCCGTGTGCGGTGCGTTCGGCGTCGATGGGCTTCGCGGCGACCTGGTCACAGCCCGCGCCGCGATGGCGCTCGCCGCCTGGCATGCCCGCGACGAGGTGAACGCCGAGGACGTGCGGCATGCTGCCAGGCTGGCGCTGCCCCACAGACGCCGCCGTGACCCGTTCGACGCGCCCGGCCTCGACGAGGAGGCGCTCGACGAGGCGCTACGCCGGGCAGGGGAGGGGTGCGGTGACGGTGACGATCCTGACGGCGGCCCCGATCGGCCGGGTGGCGGCGTCAGATCTGGCCCGCCGTCAGGCACGGATGCAGGCAGCGGGCAGGATCCAGCCACCGGCCCTGTTGACGGAACCGCTGCGTCGCACGGTCCACATCAGGCAGGCCCGTCAAGCGCGGCCGATGCCTCGCAGGTCGGCGAGGCGGCGCCTGCCCAATCCGATGCGGCCCAATCCGATGCGGCCCAATCCGATGCGGCCCAATGCGATGCCGTCCAGTCCAAGGCTGCAAGGTCCGATGCTGAACGGTCCGATGGCCGCGCGCAGAGCGGCACCGCCGCGCGGGGGCCGGGCGGCTCCGACGCACAGACGTCCCGCGCCACGCCGCCGGGTACCATCGCCGCGGCCGGCGCGCCGTTCCGGCCGCCCGTCTTCACCATCCCGGGTGTGGGCGCAGGCGCACCGGGCCGCCGCAGCGCCGCCCGTGTCTCGCAGGGCAGGCTCGCGGGCGCACGCGTGCCGCGCGGCAGACTGACCGCGGTGCATCTGCCGGCGACGCTGCGCGCCGCCGCGCCTCGCCAGCGAGCCAGGGGATGGCAGCCGGGCGCAGGCCGGCCGTTGCGCCTGGCTCCGTCGGATCTTCGTGAGGCGGTCCGCCATGGCCGGGAGGGCAACCTGGTGCTGTTCGCGGTGGACGCGAGCGGCTCGATGGCGGCACGGCAGCGCATGCGCGCGGTCAAGGGCGCGGTGCTTTCCCTGCTGCTCGACGCTTACCAGCGCAGGGACAAGGTCGGAATGATCAGCTTCCGTGGTGACGGGGCGCAGCTGGTGCTGCCCCCCACCTCCTCCGTGGAGGCGGGGGCACGGCGGCTGGCTGAGCTGCCTGCGGGCGGCCGGACGCCGCTGGCCGCGGGCCTGATCCGGTCCGCCGAGGTGCTCTCAGCAGAGCGGCTGCGCGATCCGGGGCGCCGCCCACTGCTTGTGGTCGTCACCGATGGCCGCGGCACGCGTGGCGAGCCGGGCGCGGTGACACGGGCTGCGGCGCTGCTGCGCGGCGTCGCGAGTGTGGTCGTGGACTGCGAGTCGGGGCCACTGCGGCTCGGGCTCGCCGCCGGGCTCGCCGCCTCGCTCGGTGGCGGGCTGATCCGGCTCGACGAGCTTGCCGCGAGCGCGCTAACGGCGACGGTCAGGGCCGCGCGTGCCGCAGATGCCGCGGGGGGCGCTAGGGCCGCTAGGGCCGCGGGGGCAGCCTGATGCCGCAGGGAAAGCCGTCGCAGGTGCCGAGCGACGGCCTCTCCACCCGGCAGCGCCGGAACCGGCCGCTGGTGATCGTCCATACGGGCCCGGGGAAGGGGAAGTCCACGGCGGCGTTCGGGCTGGCGCTCCGCGCGTGGAACCAGGGCTGGCCGGTCGGCGTGTTTCAGTTCGTCAAGTCGGCGAAGTGGCGGGTCGGTGAGGAGCGGGCGCTGCGTGCGCTCGGCGACAGCGGCGCCGGCGGCGCGGTGACCTGGCACAAGATGGGTGACGGCTGGTCGTGGATTCAGCGCGATGCCGGCGATGACAACGCGGAGCGTGCCGCAGAGGGCTGGGCACAGATCAGCCGGGACCTCGCCGCGCAGACTTACGGGCTGTATGTCCTTGATGAGTTCACCTACCCGATCACCTGGGGCTGGGTTGACGTGGACGAGGTGGTCGGCGTGCTCGCTGACAGGCCCGGCAATCAGCACGTGGTGATCACCGGCAGGGGCGCACACCCACGATTGCTCGAATGCGCCGATCTCGTCACGGAAATGACCAAGGTCAAGCATCCGATGGACGTCGGCCAGAAGGGACAGAAGGGGATCGAGTGGTGATCACCCCCCGGCTCGTCATTTCCGCCCCGGCATCCGGCTGCGGCAAGACCACGGTGGCAACCGGCCTGATGGCGGCGCTGCGAGCGCGGGGGGTCGCGGTGTCAGGGCACAAGGCCGGACCGGACTACATCGACCCTGGCTACCACGCGCTCGCAACCGGCCGCCCCGGCAGGAATCTCGATCCCTTCCTGTGCGGCGAGGAACTGATCGCCCCGCTGTTCGCTCACGGCGCGGCCGGCGCGGACATCGCCGTGATCGAGGGTGCCATGGGCCTGTTCGACGGCCTCGCCGACCCGGCCGCGGCCGGGGCGGCCGCCGGTCCGGATTTCGCCTCGACCGCGCACGTCGCCAGGTTGCTACGGGCACCGGTCATGCTCGTTGTTGATGCCGCAGCGGTGGGCCGGTCGGTGGCCGCCGTGGTGGCCGGGTTCGCCGGCTTCGATCCGCGGGTCCGCGTCGCAGGGGTGATCCTCAACCGCGTTGGCTCCGAGCGCCACGAGCGGCTGCTCAGGGATGCCGTCGAGTCGCTCAGCGTCCCCGTGTTCGGTGCGATAAGGAGAACGGACGCCGCGGTCACGCCGTCCCGCCATCTTGGGCTCGTCCCTGCTGCGGAGCGGCGAACCGCGGCCGAGCGGGCGATCGCCGGGCTGGCCGATCTGGTCGCATCGTCATGTGACCTTCATAGACTTCAAGCTCTTGCCTCGACCGCCCCCCCGCTTGCCACCCGGCCGTGGGACCCGCACGCGGCTCTGCGCGCGGCCGCCGCGAGCGGCTCCCCAGGTTCCGGCCACAGCCAGGTGTCCGGCCCTGGCTCGCCGCCCGGCGGCGGTTCCCTGTCCGGGGGTGGTTCCCCGGCTGACCGGGGTCCTGTGCCCGGGGCGGGTTCCCCGTCCGACCGGGCTTCCCTGTCCACCCCAACAATGGCCCATTGCTGGGGTGACAGCCCCAGCAATGGGCCATCGCTGGGGCTATCACACCGGGGTTCCCGTGCCGCTCCCTCCGCACGTTCCTCAGCCAATCGTCCTGAGCACACGCTTGCTTGGGCGGAAGGTGGAGCCAAGCCGCTTGTCGCGGTGGCTCAGGGCCCGGCGTTCACGTTCAGCTACACGGAGCACGCGGAGCTGCTCGAGGCTGCGGGCGCGCGGATCGCACCATTCGACCCACTCATCGACGAGGCGCTGCCTGATCGGACCGCCGGCTTTGTGATCGGTGGTGGCTTCCCCGAGATGTACGCACCCGAGCTGTCAGGCAACGCGCCGCTGCGCCAGCAGGTCGGGGCGCTCGCCGCCGCGGGCGCGCCGGTGGTCGCCGAGTGCGCGGGCCTGCTCTACCTGGCCCGCTCCCTGGACGGCCTGCCCATGTGCGGTGTGGTCGACGCGGACACGCACATGACAGACCGGCTGACGCTCGGATATCGCACCGCTGAGGCGGTGTCGGACTCGGCGCTCGCACGCGCTGGTGACTATGTGCGCGGCCACGAGTTCCACCGCACAGCCGCCGAGCCCGGATGCGGTCGCCGGCCCGCGTGGCGGCTTGCCACCGGCCGCGCGGCCGAGGGAACGCGGGCCGGCGCCACGCGCGACGAGGGCCACGTGCACGGCAATGTCATCGCTTCCTATCTGCACCTGCACTGGGCGGCCGCGCCGTCCTTCGCGTTGCGGTTCGTGGCCGCTTGCAGTCCGGCCGCGGGCGGTGCCTCCCGTCCGGCCGCGGGCGGAGGTGCCACGTGACCACCATGTGCCTGTTCGGCGTGGGCGTCGGCCCCGGCGATCCCGAGCTCGTCACTATCAAGGCAGTCCGGGTGCTCGCCGAAGCGGGTCTGGTGCTCGTCCCTGTCATGGCGGGTGCGGGACCTGCCGAGCCAGGCAGGGCCGAGGCGACGGTACGCGCGCACATTGACGGGGCACGGATCCACCGTGTTCCATTCGCGCTGAGTGACTGCGGCGGCGTCACTGCGGGCCGCCAGGCCGCATGGGAGGCCGCCGCCCGTGAGGTGGCCGCCGCATTTGCAAAAGGCACAGCCACCGTCGCCTTCGCCACCATTGGTGATCCGAACATTTACTCCACGTTCAGCTACCTCGCGCAAACCGTCCGCGAGCTTGTTCCAGGCGTCACCGTGCATACCGTGCCCGGAATCACAGCCATGCAGGACCTCGCATCCCGGTCGGGGACCGTGCTCGCCGAAGGCAGCGAATCGCTCGTGCTGCTTCCGCTCATCCGCAGCACGTTGGGCCGCGGGACGTTGAGCCGCGGGACGTTGAGCCGCGGACCGCTGACCGGCGGACCGCCGGGCGGCGGACCGGTCAGCCGCGGCGCCGATGCCGGAACTGCGCCGGGCGCAGCCGGCGCTGCAGTCGCCGCCGTACCGGACACGCCGCTCGCCGGCCTGCGTGACGCTCTTGCCCGCCACGACACGGTTGTCGCTTACAAGCTCGGCGCTGCGTCCGGCGATCGGGCGACCACGGACATACCCGTGCTGCTCGCTGCCCTGCGTGAGGCCGGGCGGCTGGACGACGCGATTTACGGAGCGCGGCTCGGCCTGCCCGGCGAAGACATCAGGCCGGCCGGTGAGCTGGCGGGGACGGTGGTGCCGTACTTGTCCACGCTGATCGCGCCCGGTCGCCGCGGCGGGACGGGGAGCAAGCTCAGATGAGCGCGGGGACTGGTGCCGCAGCCGGATCGGTCACGTTCGTGGGGGCGGGCCCCGGTGCCGCCGACCTGCTCACTCTGCGCGGCGCAGCCGTGATCGGCGATGCCGACCTGGTCATCTGGGCGTCGAGCCTGGTCCATCCGGACGTCTTGCTGCATGCGCGCGCAGGCGCCGAACTGATCGACTCGGCGCGCCTGCCGATGGAGGGCGTGCTCACCTACTACGCGCGAGCCGCGCGAGAGGGCCTGCGGGTCGCGCGCGTGCACTCGGGCGATCCATCCCTGTGGGGAGCCATCCAGGAACAGCTCGACCGCTGCGAGGCACTTGGCCTGCGGACCGAGGTGGTACCAGGGGTGTCAAGCTTCACCGCGGTCGCGGCCAGCATCGGCCGTGAGCTGACCATCCCTGAAGTGGCCCAATCGGTGATCCTCACCAGGCTCGGCGGCGGCAAGACCCCAATGCCGCCTGGTGAGCAAGTCGCCGGCTTCGCGCGGCACGGCGTCACGATGGCGCTCTTCCTGTCCGCCGCCCGTTCCGGCCAGCTCGAGTCGGAACTCTTGGCGGGCGGCTACGAGCCTGGCACCCCCTGCGTCATCGCCTACCAGGTGACCTGGCCAGACGAGCTCATCCTGCGATGCAGGCTCGATGAGCTCGCCGGCACCATCAGGGCACACAAGCTGTGGAGGCACACACTCGTCCTTGTCGGCCCGGCCCTCGGGGCGGGAGGGACTCGCTCGCACCTCTATCACCCTGGGCATTTTCACGGCCACCGCAGGGCCGATCCGGACGCCCGCCGCGACCTGCGTGCCTCCGTCGCATCCGATGATGGCGCCGGAACCGTACCCGGACCCGGGGCTGGCACGGGCAAGGGCAGCCGCCAGGACCGTACCCGGACCGGCGGCACCGCCAAGGGAAGTAGCGGCGGCCAGTGACCGAGCCTGCCGAGCTACGCGAACCGGACCTGCCACGAACCGCGAAGGTACGACGCGGCGGGCTGCGCACAGGCTGGACCACCGGGACTTGTGCCGCCGCCGCCGCGAAGGCCGCGACAACCGCCCTTGTCACCCAGCAGCAGCAGCGGTCAGTGGAGGTCGCGCTGCCGTCCGGGCGCCGGGTGATATTCGCCGTCGAAGACTGCCGGTACCGTCCGGCGCGGGCGGAGGCTGTGGTCGTGAAGGATGCAGGTGACGATCCGGATGTCACCCACGGAGCCCACCTCACCGCGACTGTGACCTGGGCCGAGCAGCCAGGCGTAGAACTCGATGGCGGGGTCGGGGTCGGCATCGTCACTAAGCCCGGCCTCGGCCTTGAGATCGGTGGACACGCCATCAACCCCGTGCCCAGGAAGATGATTACAGACGCGGTGGCGGAGGCCAGTGACCCCCGCCACCGCGGGCTGCGCGTCGTCATATCGGTACCCGAGGGTGAGCGGATGGCCCGCAAGACGACCAATGCAAGACTCGGCATTCTCGGCGGCATTTCGATCCTCGGCACGACCGGGATCGTCCGGCCGTTCTCGACCGCCTCGTGGCGGGCCAGCGTGGAGCAGGCGGTCGCGGTGCTCGCCGCCCAGGGCGGTCAGGTGCTCGTGCTGTGCACGGGCGGCCGGACGGAGAAGGGAGCGATGGCGCTACTTCCCGGGCTGTCGGAGTCGAGTTTCGTCGAGGTCGGCGATTTCACCGGGGCGGCCCTGCGGCAGGCCGCAGGCGGTGGCATCGCGAGGATCGTGTTCGCCGGCATGGCGGGGAAGCTGAGCAAGCTCGCTGGCGGTGTGCTCATGACCCACTACACGCGCTCGAAGGTGCCAACCGATCTGCTGGCCGATATCACCAGTGCTGTCGGCGGATCTGCCGAACTGACCGCGCAGGTCGCGGAGGCCAACACCGCGCGGCACGCCCTCGAACTGTGGCTGGCCGCAGGTCTGGCCAATGCCGCGGGAACGGAGCTTTGCCGCCGGACTGCCTGACGTCCTGGCCCGGTTCTGCGCCGGGCTCGCGGACGGGTACGCGCCCAGGGTCGAAGTGATCATGGTCGATTTCACCGGCCGCAGCGTGATCGCCTGCTTCCCGGAGTACGCGGACCAGCCCGGCCGGACTGAGGGGAGGTCGTGATCATGAGTCCCGCGATCACCGTGATCGGATGTGACGGCGGCCCGCTGTCCGCGCCTGCGGCGGCGGCGCTGGCCGCGGCTCGCTGCGTGGCTGGCTCCAGTCGTCACCTTGCGGCCGTCTCGGTGCCGGACGGAGTGGATCGCATCCGGATCGGGGGAGCGGAGGCGTCGCTTCAGGCCAGCGGCGGCGCGGGGTCTGGGCCTCCGCCGCAGATACAGAGAAGGGTGGCGGCGGAAACCGCCGACTCGTCCCCCCAGGCCAGCTCCGTCCCGGAGGCCAGTACCACTTCGCAGGCCAATGCCACTCCGGCGGGCAGTGCCACTGCGCAGGGCAGTACCACCGCGCAGGGCGCCACCACTGCGCAGGGCGCCACCACCCCGCAGGGCACCACCACCCCGCAGAGCGCCACCGCCCCGCAGGGCAGCACGGCCGGCGGGGCGGGTGCCTGCTTCCAGGGCGGCGGTGCTGTGACCAACGGCGGCGCCGTGTCCGCAAGCGGCGCAGCCTCAGCGTTTGACACGGCGCTCAGCGCCATCCTTGCCCACCCAGGGCCGGTTGCCGTCCTGGCCTCGGGCGATCCCGGCTTCTTCGGGATCGTCCGTGCGCTCGCGGCGCGCGGCGCGGTGCCCGACGTCATCCCGGCGGCCTCCTCAGTGGCGCTCGCGTTCGCGCGGCTGGGCATGCCCTGGATGACGCGCTCGTGCTCTCCGCACACGGGCGCGATGCGCGGCCAGTGCTCGCCGCCGCGCTCGGCTGCGGCAAGGCAGCGATCCTCACCGCGCCTGGGCCCACCGCGGGGCCACAGCGGTTCATCCCGGCGCTGCTTGCCGCCGACCGGTTGGTCTACGTTGCCGAGTGCCTCGGCACGCCAGGCGAGCGGCTCACCCGGGTAACGCCCGGCTCGCTGCAGGAATTCGCTGACCCCAACCTCGTGATCGCGCTCGACCTTCCCTGCGCTCGTGGCGCGCACAGCGGTGACGGCGCGCCCGGCGGGGTCGGCATATCCGACGGCAACGGTGCACGCGAGGGGAACGGTGCACGCGAGCGCAACGGTGCACGCGAGCGCAATGGTGCACGCGAGCGCAATGGTGCACGCGAGCGCAACGGTGCACGCGAAGGGAACGGTGCACGCGAGCGCAACGGTATACGCGAGGGGAACGGTGCACGCGAACGCAACGGTGCACGCGACAGGGACGGTGCACACGACGGGGACGGTGTGCACGGCAGGGACGCGTCGGACGGCTCATCGGGCAGTCGGCGCTGGATGGCCGGTCACCTGGGGGCGCCCGATGGCTGGGCCCTGCCCGAGGACGCCTTCGCCCGCCGCGACTCGATGATCACGAAAGCGGAAGTGCGGGCTCTCGTTCTTGCCCGGCTCGGGCCTGGTCCCGGCCGCACGATTTGGGACGTCGGCTCGGGCTCGGGCTCGGTCGCCGTCGAGTGCGCGAGGTTCGGCGCCCACGTAATCGCCATTGAAGCCGACCCCGCGCAGTGCGCACGCATCCGCGCGAACGCCGCCGCGTACAGTGTACGCGTCCAGCTTGCAGATGGCCCCGCGCCCGCAGTCTTCGCCGGTCTGCTTCGCGCCGACGCTGTGTTCGCCGGCGGCGGCGGCGACGCCGCGCTTGCCGCCGCGGCAGCGGCCCATCCGGCCAGGATCGTGGTGGCGCTCGCCTCGGTGGATCGGGTTCGTACGGTCCGCGACCTGCTCGCGGGCCAAGGCTACGAGGTGGACGGCACAGCGCTGCAGGCGTCGAGGCTCGCCGCGCTGCCCGGCGGGTCGATACGGCTGGCAGCGGCCAACCCGGTCTTTGTGCTCTGGGGGAACCTGCGGTGATCGGCCTGATCGCGGTTACCGCGCCTGGCCGCGCCGCTGCGGCGCGGCTCGCCGCTGCCTGGCCGGGTACCCGCACGTATCCGGAACCGGCGCCCCGGGCGATTCCCTGCGCTTTCGGGGAATGCCACCAGATCGTCTGCTTCCTCGCGGTCGCCGCCACCGTACGGCTGATCGCGCCGCTGCTCACGTCGAAGGCCGCCGATCCGGGTGTGGTGTGCGTAGACGAGGCGCTCACGTTCGCTGTTCCGGTCGCGGGGGCGCACGCGGGTGGTGCCAACAGGCTCGCCCGTGCGGTCGCGGAAACTCTCGGCGCGACGGCTGTGATTACCACTGCCAGTGATGCCGCGGGTATTCCGGCCCTTGATGACTTCGGTGCGGGCGTTGGCCTGCGTGTCGAGCCTGGCAGTCAGCTTGCCGAAGTCGGGGCGGCCGTTCTGTCCGCCGAGCGGGTGACGCTCAGCATGGATCAGACCTGGCCGGTTCCAGCCCTGCCACCCAACGTGACCCGAACCCACGGCCCGGAACCCGGCGTGCCAGCAATCGTGATCACCGACCACGTCACGGGTGCGCCGCAGCCGCCGCGGTCATCTACCGGCCGCCGTCGCTCGTGCTTGGGGCAGGCGCGAGCCGGGGCGTCACCGCGGCGGAGATGGGTGACCTGATGGACAAGGCGCTCGCGGATGCCGAATTGTCGGGCGCCTCTGTCTGCCGGGTTGCCACTGTGGACCTGAAGGAGGACGAGCAAGGGCTCCTTGAAGCGGCACAGGAGCGCGGCTGGGAGGTAACCGGCTTCGCACCCGCGGATCTGGCGGTGGTTGCGGTGCCGAACCCCAGCGAGACGGTGCGTGCGGCGATCGGCTCACCGAGCGTCGCCGAGGCGGCGGCCCTGCTCGCGGCCGGCCAGGGCGCCGTGCTCGCCGCGGTCAAGAGCAAGAGCCCGCGTGCCACCGTGGCGATCGCGCGCCGACCACCGCGCGGCCGGGCTCGCGCTCGTCGGGCTCGGCCCTGGTGCACGCGACCTGATGACGCCGCGCAGCGTGGCCGAGCTACGCCAGGCAGGGGTGGTCGTCGGGCTCAGCCAGTATGTGGACCAGATCCGCGATCTGCTGCGCCCAGGCACACGGGTTCTCACGAGTGAGCTCGGGGCAGAGGAGGAACGGGCCACGACAGCGGTGGCACAGGCGCGGGCGGGCCACGCGGTAGCCCTCGTCGGCTCCGGGGATGCGGGGATCTATGCCATGGCAAGCCCGGCGCTTGAATTCGCCGACGGCTCGATCGAGGTCGTCGGCGCGCCCGGCGTTACCGCGGCGCTAGCCGCGGCCGCAGCGCTCGGCGCGCCACTCGGGCACGACCACGCCTCGATTTCACTGTCCGACCTGCATACGCCGTGGGCGGCGATCGAGCGCAGGATCAGCGCCGCCGCCGAAGCCGATTTCGTCGTCTGCTTCTACAACCCTCGTAGCAGGGTGCGCGGCGGCCACCTGGCGAAGGCGCTCGCGCTGCTCGCGGCCTGCCGCCCTGCTGACACACCGGTTGGCATGGTCACCGATGCATCACGGCCGGGCCAATGTGTCACCCTGACCACGATTGCCGAGTTCGACGCTTCTGGTGCGGACATGCGAACGCTCGTGGTCGTCGGCTCATCCGCGACGCGGATCGTCGCGGGCCGGATGGTGACGCCCCGCGGCTACCGATGGAGGGAAAGATGATCGCCGTTACCTCGGCCTGCCAGGGGTGCGG
The DNA here is from genome assembly GCA_963712955.1 of uncultured Actinomycetota bacterium. Lineage (GTDB taxonomy): Bacteria > Actinomycetota > Actinomycetes > Streptosporangiales > Streptosporangiaceae > DATFVJ01. The sequence continues at coordinate 27,161 of CAVQKF010000008.1, forward strand.
CGCATGCCTGCTGACGTGCCCGGAGCGCGCCATACGTCCGGCAGGCCACATACCTCCCGCAGGCCACATACCTCCCGCACGCTACATGCGTCGGGCAGGCCACATGCGTCAGGCGGGCCACGAGGCGCGGCGTGCGGGCCCGCTTGAGGTGCTCGCGTCCCTGTGTACCGGCTGCGGCGAGTGCGTCGAGATCTGTCCGGTCGATGCTATCGAATTCACCGGCCGCTCCATGATCGCGGCGGATCGTAGGCGCATACGACAAGAAATCCATCACGATCGTGGATTTGGCCGAACCCGCTCTTCCGAGCTCGTGAGCCGTGTGGCGGGTGAGATAAAAGGGGAGGGGGAGACAGCATGATGGATTATGGTGGCCCGGTGCGCCCTCGTGGCGCGGTGCAGTCCAGCGGCCCGGTGCGCCCTGGTGGTGCGGTGCAGTCCAGCGGCCCGGTGCACGCAGGTGGCCCGGTGCGCCCTGGTGGTGCGGTGCAGTCCAGCGGCCCGGTGCGCCCTGGTGGTGCGGTGCAGTCCAGCGGCCCGGTGCGCCCTGGTGGTGCGGTGCAGTCCAGCGGCCCGGTGCGCCCTGGTGGTGCGGTGCAGTCCAGCGGCCCGGTGCGCCCTGGTGGTGCGGTGCAGTCCAGCGGCCCGGTGCGCCCTGGTGGCGCGGTGCAGTCCAGCGGCCCGGTGCATCCCGGTGACCCGGGGCAGTCCAGCGAGCAGGTGCACCCCATCGAGGCGGAGTCCTACCGGATCGTGCGGTCCCGCATCGATCTGAGCTATCTGCCGCCGCTCAGCAGGGCGGTGACCGAGCGCGTCATCCATGCGAGCGCCGATTTCGACTACGCCACCGATCTGGTCTGCGACGAGGCCGCACTCGCAGCAGGCGTGGCCGCACTGGCCGCGGGAGCGCCTGTGGTCGTCGACGTGGCGATGGTAGCCGCAGGCATCACCGCCCGCCCGGTCATCTGCAAGATCGGCGAGCCGCTGGCGACCCGGCTGTCACGCACGGTCGGGATCACGCGCTCGGCCGCAGCGATCCGGCTGGCATTCGGTGAAGCCGGTGCTGGCGCGGTCTGGGTAATTGGGTGCGCGCCGACCGCGGTGGCCGAGATTCTCAGCCGGGATGTTGAGCCCGCCTTGGTGATCGGGCTGCCCGTCGGGTTCGTCGGCGCGGCGGAGGCGAAGGACGCGCTGCGTGCGAGTGGCCTCCCAGCGCTCACGAACAAGTCTGAGAAAGGAGGCTCCGCGGTGGCCGCCGCCGCGCTCAACGCTCTGCTGCGCGTGATACCACCCCTGGCCTCGGCCTCCCCAAGGGCAGACAGAGGCCATGGGCCTGGCGTGACAGGCAGTGCGGACCGAGGAGCCGCGCAAGGCGGTGCGCCGGACGCCTGGCAAGGCGGTGCGCCAGACGCCGGGCAAGGTGGACGGCCGGGCGCGGTGGGACACGCGGGGCGGGCGGCCCGGCCGGGTGAAGGAGCCGGCGCGGAAGGAACCCCAGCGCCTGGCTCCGGACGAGGTGGCGGGCAGCGGGAACGGCTCTCACGCGGGGGCGGCGAACAATGAGTCCACCTCCGCTGCTGCTTGCCGGGCATGGGAGTGCCGATCCCGTGGGCGCCGCCGCATTCGGCGCGCTGCGCGAGCGGGTGGCGACGCTGCTCGCGGCCCGCTCATCCGTGGCCCGCTCATCCGTGGCCCGCTCATCCGCGGCCCGTTCATCCGCGGCAGGCTCCGTTGACGTGGCCGGCGGCTTCATCGAGCTTTCTGAGCCTCCGCTCTCCGCAGCCGTCGACGTGCTGGCGGCACGTGGCCACCGACTCGTGGTGGCTGTCCCTGTGGTGCTCGGCGCGGCTGGCCATGCCAAGGGTGATATCCCTGCCGCGCTTGCGGCGCAGCGCGAGCGCCATCCGGGCATGTCGTTCGCTTACGGCCGGCCCTCGGCCCGCACCCGGTGCTGCTCAGCCTGCTCACAGACAGGATCGGTGAGTCACTGCGTCACGGCCACCACCGCGCACCATGGCAGCAAGCGGCCAGGCGACCCGAGCCCGCTCGCCGTGCTTTTGGTCGGCCGCGGCTCGACTGACCCGGACGCGAACGCGGAGACATGCAAGACCACGCGGCTCCTGTGGGAGACACATCAGACAGGAAAGCAGCGCGCGGCCCTCGCGGAGACCGCGTTCGTGTCGCTGGCCAGGCCGGACGTCGCCGAGGGCCTGGATCGCTGCCGCAGGCTCGGGGCGAGGCGCATCGTGGTGGCACGCTACTTCCTGTTCCCTGGAGTGCTGCCGGACCGGGTCGCCGCCCAGGCAAACGCGTACGGTGCCGCGAGGGGCGAACTGGACGTGCGCTGTGCCGACGTGCTTGGCGACTGTGACGAGATCGCCCAGCTCGTCGTGCAACGGTACCGCGAGGCGCTGATGGGCGACATCCGGATGAACTGCGACATGTGCGTGTACCGTGCCGCGCTGCCCGGCTTCGAGCATCGGGTGGGGGCGCCGCAGCGGCCGCACTACCATCCCGCCGAGCCCTCGGGCGCGGGCTCATCCGGTCCCAACCATGTGCACTGACGCCGACCTCGGCTTTCACGGGGATGCCGAGATAGCGGACGGACAGGGCAGGCTGGTGGACCTCGCCGTTAACGTCCGTCCCGCCGCGCCGCCAAACTGGCTAGCCGAACGGCTCAGCGCGGCCCTGTCCACCATTGCCAGGTATCCCGATGAACGGGGGGCACGAGCGGCGGCCGGGGCGCGTCATGGCAGGCTGCCACGCGAAGTCCTGCTCACCGCCGGTGCCGCAGAGGCATTCACGCTCATCGCCCGAGCGTTCAGTCCGCGATGTCCGGTCGTCGTGCACCCGCAGTTCACCGAACCGGAGGCGGCGCTGCGCGCTGCGGGGCACGCGGTCCGGCGCGTCATCCTGCCGCCGGACTTCGCACTCGACGCGCGCGCGATTCCAGAAGACGCGGACCTGGTGATCGTCGGGAACCCCACCAATCCCACCTCGGTGCTGCACCCGGCGCCGTTAATCGCCTCACTTGCAAGGCCCGGCCGCGTGCTTGTCGTGGACGAGGCCTTCGCGGACTGCGTGCCTGGAGAGCCTGAAAGCCTCGCCGCCCGCCGCGATGTGCCAGGTCTCATCGTGATCCGCAGCTTGACCAAGACCTGGGGCCTTGCAGGGCTGCGCGTTGGCTATCTACTCGCCTCCGCGGCAGTCGTTAAGGAAATTGGGCGGATGCAGCCGCCATGGGCCGTGTCCACACCAGCCCTCGCCGCGGTGGAGGCGTGCACGTCCTCGCGGGCCGCCGCGGAGGCCGACGCGTGGGCCCGGGAAATGGGCGCGGAGCGTGATCAGTTGGTTACGGCTCTCGCGGCAGTGCCTGGCGTGCGGGTCGTGCCTCGTGCACGGGCCTCGTTCCTGCTGCTGCGAGTCGTGCCGAAGGCCAGGTCCGCACCGGCGTCGTGCGCTGAAGGCGCGGGGGTCCGTGAGCGGTTGCGCGCACGGGGATTCGCGGTGCGGCGCGGCGAGACGTTCCCAGGCCTCGGCCCGGCGTGGCTGCGGGTGGCGGTTAGGACCGGAGCACTAATGAGGCGTTCGCCTCTGCGCTCGCCGATGTCATGAGAGGTGGTACATGAGCCAGCCGAACTCCGCCCAGGTGAGTCCGGAGGGCCAGCAGGACTCAGCGGCCCAGGTGAATCCAGAGTCCCAGAAATATCCGGAGCCCCATTCAGCGACACCGTATTCAGAAATACAGCGCAGCGCGGTCTACCAGGTCATCGCCGAGCGTCGTGACGTGCGGCGTGGGTTCCTGCCTGAGCCGGTGCCGGATCAGGTGCTGCGGCGGGTGCTTGGCGCGGCGCACCAGGCCCCCTCGGTTGGTTTCTCTCAGCCGTGGGATTTCATTGTGATCACCGACAGGGCCCGCAGGGAGCGGATCAGGGCACTGGCGCAGCGCCAGACGGCCGCCTACACCGCCCGCCTGCCCGCGGCCAGGGCACGCGCCTTCAGCCAGCTCAAGATCGAATCAATCCTGGACGCGCCGGTCAACATCGTCGTTACTTGTGACAGGACCCGCGGCGGGCAGCACACGCTTGGGCGGCATGTACAGCCGCAGACCGCACCGTACTCGGCCGTGCTTGCTGTCGCCAACCTGTGGCTCGCGGCGCGCGCCGAGGGCGTCGGCATCGGCTGGGTGAGCTTCTTCGACGAGCGCGAGCTCGCCGCCGAACTCGGCCTTCCCGATCAGCTGGAGGTCGTCGCCTACCTGTGCGTGGGCCTGGTGAGCGAGTTCGGGCCCGAGCCGGAGCTCGAGCAGGCGGGCTGGGCACACCGTAGGCCCCTGCACTGGGCCGTGCACGCGGAGCAGTACGGCGCGCGATGCCTGCCGGGGGAGGAGCCGATGGATCTGCTCACAGAGACCGTGGCCGCGATTGGCCCGCTCGACGAAGCTGTCATGGCCACGGCCCGTGACCACCAGGCCCGGATGACCAAGCCACCTGGTTCGCTCGGTGCGCTCGAGGAACTGTCGGTGCGGCTCGCCGGGCTCGCTGGCGAGTGCCCGCCGCCCCTGCCCGAGCCCGCTGCTGTCGCCGTGTTCGCCGCGGACCACGGTGTGCACGCCCGTGGCGTGACCCCGTGGCCGCAGGAGGTGACCGCTCAGATGGTGCAGAACTTCCTGGCCGGCGGCGCGGTGGTCAACGCCTTCGCCGCGCAGGTGGGTGCCGAGGTACTAGTGGTGGACGTTGGCGTGGCGGCGGACCTGGCGCAGGTTCCCGGCCTACTGCCCCGCAGGGTGGCTCGCGGCACCGCGGACTTCACCGTGGGGCAGGCCATGAGCCGCGACCAGGCGGCGACCGCGCTTCGGGCCAGGCTTGGAGGTGGCGCGCGACCTGGTCGCCGCGGGGAACCGGTGCCTGGTCACCGGTGACATGGGTATCGCCAATACCACGGCGTCCGCCGCGCTGGTCTGCGCGTTCACCGGCGCCGATCCCGCTGAAGCGACCGGCAGGGGCACCGGCGTGGACACCGCCACCTATGCGCGCAAGGTGGATGTCGTCTGCCGGGGGCTCGCGCTGCACGAGCCCGACCCCACTGATCCGGTCGGCGTGCTCGCGGCCATCGGCGGTTTCGAGCATGCGGCGCTCACCGGGTTCATCCTGGGCGCCGCCGCGCTGCGGGTACCCGTGATCCTGGACGGCGTGATCGCCGGAGCAGCGGCGCTGGCGGCATGCGCGCTGGCGCCTGACGCGCGCGGCGCGTGTATCGCTGGCCACCGGTCGATGGAACCGGGACACAGCATTACCCTTGACCATCTGGGGCTGCGGCCGCTCATCGACCTGGGCCTCCGCCTCGGTGAGGGAACGGGCGCGCTGCTCGCCCTGCCGCTCGTGCAAAGTGCGGTCCGTGCCGTGCGGGAGGTGGCCACGTTCGATTCCGCCGGGGTGACGGACAAGACTGGCGGCAAAGACAAGAACTGACGCCGAGAAGAGCTGCTGGAACGATGCCCGCCGCCGATCCGCCCGCGCCACATGAGCCGGGTCACTCCGAGCGCCCGGCCCAGCGGGCCGACCCGCCATACCTTCTCGGGCTGCGCCTCTCTGGCCGCCGCGTTGTGGTGGCTGGCGGCGGCCACGTCGCCAATCGCAGGGTGCCCGTCCTCGTGCGAGCGGGTGCGGACGTGGTCGTGGTCTCACCGTCGGTGACAGCGGGCCTGGAAGGCCTGGCGGTTGCGGGCCAGGTCAGCTGGGAGCGGCGCGCCTACGCGCCGGGCGACGTCGAAGGCGCCTGGCTGGTTCAGGCCTGCACAAGCGATCCCGAGGTCAATGACGCGATAGCCGCGGACTGCGAGGCTGCCCGGGTCTGGTGCGTACGGGCCGACGACCGCGCGGCCTCGTCCGCATGGACGCCCGCCTCGGGTGAGGCGGGTGACGCGCATATCGCGGTGCTTACCGGCGACCCGCGCCGGTCCGCGGGGATAAGAGACGTCGTCGTCGCAGGGTTGCGCGACGGCACGATCGGCGCGAGGCGTGGGCGTGGTGCCGCCCTCACACCCGGTTCCGTCGCCGGGCCCGGTGCCGGGCGCGCGCCCGGCGCTGGCGGACAGACCAGTGCGGCAATCCGGGGTATCGCGCTGGTCGGCGGTGGGCCCGGGGATCCAGGCCTCATCACCGTGCGGGGCAGGCAGTTGCTCGCTGAAGCCGACGTCGTGGTAACGGACCGGCTCGCGCCAAGGTCGCTGCTGGATGAACTGCCTCCCGACGTGGAGGTCATCGACGCCTCGAAGATCCCGTACGGGCGGGCCATGGCGCAGGATCACATCAACGCGGCGCTCGTCGAGCACGCGCTCGCGGGCCGGTTCGTCGTGCGGCTCAAGGGCGGCGACCCGTTCGTCTTCGGCCGTGGCGCGGAGGAGGTGCTCGCCTGCCTGCGGGCGGGCGTGCCTGTCACGGTTGTTCCAGGCGTGACGAGCGCTATCGCGGTTCCTGGAGCCGCGTTTGTCCCGGTCACCCACCGCGGGATCGCGCAGGAGTTTCACGTGGTTTCCGCGCACGTTGCGCCGGGCGACCGGCGGTCTACCATAGATTGGATCGCGCTCGCCGGGTCGAGTGGGACAATCGTACTGCTCATGGCCGTCGAACGACTCGACGCGATCGCGAAAGAACTAATACGTCACGGTCGTGTTTCTACTACTCCCGTTGCGATCATTCAGGACGGTACCCTTCCGACGCAACACACACTCGCGGCGACTCTGGGTACGGTCGCCGACGAGGCGGTCGCGGCAGGAATCCGGCCGCCGGCGGTCGTGGTCGTGGGGGAGGTGGTCAACATCGCGGCACAGATAGCAGAATTGCTGCCGGGGAGGCAGCGGTGGATCGGAAGAGTGTGACAGCTGCCCCGGAAGCGGCGCGGGATCCCGAGGCGGGACAAGAGGGACAGCAGCCGCCCGCCGACACGGCGGACGACGCTGCGCACCGTGAGGCTGCCCGAATTAACCCTGTCCGTGGCGAGGCTGCCGGCGGCGATGCTGCCGGTGACCCTGCCCGCGGCGACGCTGCCCTTGACGAGGCTGCCGATGACGAGGCCGCCCATGACGAGGCTGCCGATGACGAGGCTGCGCGCGGCGATGCTGCCGGTGACCCTGCCCGCGGCGACGCCGCCCTTGACGACGCCGCCGATGACGAGGCCGCCCTTGACGAGGCTGCCGATGATGAGGCTGCGCGCGGCGATGCTGCCGGTGACCCTGCCCGCGGCGACGCCGCCCTTGACGAGGCCGCCCTTGACGACGATGACCACCGGCACGATCACGCAGCCGATGCCGTAGCGCCTGATGACCAGGTTGGCCCGGGTCTCGGCCGCCACGTCGACGCGCGCGAGCTAGAGAGGGCTCTCCTCACCCTCCGCGAACGGATCACCGCCGCGCCCCTGTTGCTCGACGTGCCCGGCGTGGCCCAGGCAAAGGCCGTCAGGCAGAAGTTGCTCGTCCAGATCGACGACTACCTCCTTCCCCGCCTGCACCGGCCGGCAGCGCCCATCCTCGTAGCGGTTGTCGGGTCCACGGGCGCGGGCAAGTCCACGCTCGTCAACAGCATCGTGGGTCAGCAGGTGAGCGCGACGGGCATCCGCCGCCCGACCACCAACAGCCCGGTGCTCGCATGCCACCCCGATGACGCCGACTGGTTCGCAGCGAACCGGTTCCTGCCCACCCTGCCACGTGTACGCCAGGAGGGCCTGGCGAGGCCAGGCCGTGACGGACTGCTTGTGATCGCTGCCTGCCCCGGAATGCCGCAGGGCCTCGCCCTGCTCGACACCCCCGATATCGACTCGGTGGTGCGGGCGCATTACGAGTTCGCACACCAGTTCCTCGACGCTTCCGATCTCTGGCTCTTCGTGACGACGGCGGCCAGGTACGCTGACGCGCCGGTCTGGGAGCTACTGCAGTACGCCAAGGAACGCGGCACGGCGCTGGGGATCGTTCTGTCACGGGTGCCTGAAGGCGGGCACAGCGAGCTTGTCGCCCACTTCTGCGCGATGCTGGAGGCGAACGGCGTCGATGAAGCGGATCGATTCGTGATCCCGGAAACCGCGGTCGCTGACGGCATGCTCCAGTCAGAGCTTTTCGCGCCTGTGCGTAGTTGGCTGGAGGAGGCCGCGGTGAGCGAGGACCGGCGCGTCGCCGTGCTCACACAGACCATGTCGGGCGTCCTCGACACCTTCCATATCCGCGTTCCTGAGCTTGCCGCGCAAGTCGAGGCTCAGGCGGCGCTCCGGGTCGAGATGCAGGGCATGGTCGAGGGCGCGTACGACACGGCGCTCGCGGAACTCGATGAGGCGACGAGGAACGGCTCGCTCTTGCAGGGCGAGGCGCTTGCCCGCTGGCAGGACTTCGCGGGTACAGGAGAGCTGCTGCGTACCCTCCAGGTGCGGCACTCACGCGGTCCGGGGCAGCCGCAGAGAAAGCGGAGAAGTTCCGTGCGCCTCCGGGCGCTCGAGGCGGCGCTGAGGTCGGGTCTCGAGTCGCTCATTGTCTCTGTTGGGGACCGGGCCGCCGAGAATGCGGTGGCACGATGGCGCGAGCATGCGGCAGGCGCGACCCTCCTCGAATCGTCCGGCGGCCTGAGAGGCGCCGTGGCGGGTGGTCACCTGGGCGAGCGCAACCGGGCCGCGGCGCTCGCCGAGTCCTCCCCGGACCTCGCGCGGCGAGCGGCTCGGGCCGTGAGCGGCTGGCAGGATCACGTGCTGCACCTGGTGCAGGCCGAGGGGGTCACCAAGCGTTCTGTCGCGCGGGTGGTCTCGTTCGACGACGAGTCGCTCGCGGTCGTTTTCATGATCGACGTGCTCGGCTACGGAGGCGGCGACGCGGCGCCGGCCGGTCCCGGGAGCACCGGTGTTGTGGACATTGCGAACAACACGGTGCCGCAGCGCCTGCTCGGCTCGCTGCTCGGCCCGGGGCCGCTTCGCGCCATGAGCCTCGATGTCCGTGCCGACCTCCGCAGCAGGCTCAGCCTGCTGTTCGCCGAGGAGATGCTCAGGTTTGCCCAGGTCGCCGACTGGGCGGGTGTGCCAGACGACGCTGCGGCCTTCCAGCTCTACCAGGCGACGAATTCTCTTGAGAACGCGAGATGAGCAACTTCCGTATCAACATGCCCGCCGTGGCCGGATCGGGCATCTGGTCGCCCGCCAAGCCAGGCGCGATGCCACCCGCCAAGCCAGGCGCGATGCCGCCCATGGCGCACGGCAGCCTGGCCGGCAGGCTGACCGCCCTTGCCCGCCTGATCCAAATCGGCGCCGCGCGCGAAGGGCCCGACGGTTTCGACCCTCGGCTCCTCGAAGCGGCGGAAGACCTGCTTGCGCGCGCGGGCGAGAGGCTCCGGCTGTCGGCGGACCACACCGTCGTGGCGCTGGCAGGAGGAACAGGCAGCGGAAAGTCGTCGCTGTTCAACGCGCTGGCTGGTGCTGATCTTTCCCCAGTGGGCGTGACCCGGCCGACGACGATCGCGCCGCACGCTTGCGTCTGGCGAATGGACGGCGCTGGACCGTTGCTCGACTGGCTCGGCGTGCCGCGCAGATACCGGTATGGGCGGGCTAGTGCCCTCGACAGCGGTGAGGAGTCGCTGGCCGGGCTCGTGCTGCTTGATCTTCCTGATCACGATTCCGTTGTGACGGGCAGCTCCGCCGAGGTGGACCGGCTTGTCGGCCTCGCGGACCTGATGATCTGGGTGCTTGATCCGCAGAAGTACGCGGACGCTGCCGTGCACAGGCGCTACCTCGCGCCGCTCGCCGGGCACTCCGCCGTCACCGCCCTCGTGCTCAATCAGGTAGACCAGTTGACCGGCCAGGAGGCCGAGGAATGTGTGGGGGATCTGCGCCGGTTGCTCGACTCGGCGGATTTCCGCGATCCCCGGGTGCTCGTCACCTCGGCCAGGACCGGGGCCGGCCTTGACGAGTTGCGCAAGGTACTCATTGATGCGGTCACGGCGCGGCAGTCGGCGAGTGAGCGGATCGCAGCCGATGTCGACGCACTGCTGCCGCGTTTCGCTGCCTACCGCGCAGCAGGTCCGGGCATATCCGCCGTGGACGCCGACCGGGCGGCCCGCCTGGTGGACGCCTTCGCCGCGGCAGCGGGCGTGTCGGCGGTCGGCGACGGTCTGCAGAGCGCTTACGAGTTGCGTGCCGTCGACTACGTCGGCTGGCCGGTCTCTCGTCTCGCCGAACGTCTGCCTGGCCGCGACCCGGTACGCAAGATGCGCCTGGGGGATTTGCGAGAGGAACTGCGTGGCATGGTCGGCGGCCCGGTGGGCACCCAGCAGGCCGACATTGACAACACGCTCAATGCGCTCGCGGGGGATATCAGTGCGTCTCTGCCCGAGCCGTGGTCACGGACTGTCCGTGCGGCCACCAGGTCGCAGGCCGATCAGATTCCGGCCGCACTTGGCGGCGCGCTGAAGGAGTCCCTTCCCGTAGTGAACCGGATCCCCAGTTGGTGGCGGCTCGTCCGGGGCTGGCAGTGGACGCTCATCGCGGTGGCCATCGCAGGGCTGGCGTGGCTCGGCGCGCTGTTTGCCTTCGGTGTGTTCGGGATCTCACCCCAGTCGACGCCGTTGCTCGATGACCCCACCCTCATTCCATGGGTCTGCGTCATGGTCGCCGCGATTCTGCTGCTCGGCTGGCTCACCTCGGCCGGGTGCCAGAACGTGGTCACGCTTGCGGCCGAGCGGCAGCGGGATCGGATCGTGGAGCTCATCCGCAGCCGGATCACCGAGGTCGCCCAGGACAAGGTCCTGATGCCGATCCAGCAGGAACTGTCTGAGTACGCGAGGTACCGGGACGAGTTGCGCAGCGCGGGCCTCGTTTGATCGTGTTCCAGGCGTGGATTTGGTCGGAACAGCAGGTCAGAAGTGTCGACTCGCATCATTGGGTGATTTCTGCTCACGGCGTAACCGGTTCGCGGAAGTGACGCCGCAGCGCAGCCGTTCGGGAAATGTAATGTTGTAATTTCTCTCGGAGGCCTGCATGACATCTCCGCTCGACGCGTATTCGCAGATCGTTACCGGCGTTGCGGCGCAGCTCACGCCGAGGGTCGCGAGCGTGCGGATACCGCGCCGTGGCGCCGCCGGCGGCCAGAGCCTGGGCTCCGCCGTCGTGTTCACCTCGGACGGTTTCCTGCTCACCAACGCGCACGTCGTCGGGCGCGCACAGGCGGGAACGGCCGAATTCGCCGATGGTTCCAGCATCGCGTGCACGGTTGTCGGCGCCGACCCGCTCTCCGACCTGGCCGTCGTCCGGGCGGCAGGGCAGACGCCTGATCCCGCCGAGCTCGGTGACGCGGACACGCTCATTGTCGGCCAGCTCGTGGTCGCGGTCGGCAACCCGCTCGGCCTCGCGGGCTCGGTCACCGCGGGCGTGGTGAGCGCTCTTGGCCGGTCGCTGCCCACCCGCACCGGCGCAACCGCTCAGTCGGGCGTCCCGGCACGGATGATCGAGGACGTGATCCAGACGGACGCGGCGCTGAACCCGGGCAGTTCCGGCGGCGCGCTCGCGGATGCCAACGCCCGCGTCGTTGGCATCAACACCGCCGTGGCAGGGATCGGGCTTGGCCTCGCGATCCCCGTGAACGCGACGACGAGGCGGATCATCGCGTCCCTGATGCGAGACGGGCGTGTTCGCCGCGCCTATCTCGGGCTCATCACCACACCCGCGCCGTTGCCGCCCAAGTTCCGTGAACGCGGCAGTTCTGGCCGCGGGATCCGCGTGGCGGAGGTCGTACCTGGCGGCCCAGCTGACCGGGCCGGGATTCGGGCCGGTGACCTGCTGCTGTTCGCGGGCGGCCAGCCCTTGGACAGCGCGCAGGCCCTGCAACGGCTGATGTTCGCGGACGCCATCGGGCGCCCGTTCGCGATCACGGCGATGCGGAACGGCGCACTCGTCGATGTGATCACCGAGCCGGCCGAACTGGTTGGTGCCTGAGGCGGGCAATAATCCCACGATTTGCGCCGTAATCATGCGCCGCTGTCCACAGATCGCCCGGACGCAGCCCCTTGTCCACAGAACCTCGCTCGGGATGGCGGGTGACGGCCCGGTTGGCAGACGGTAGTCGCAGAGCCGGCAGCGCCGCGCCGCCGGCGGACCGGGAGGGACTGTGATGAACGAAGCACAGGTGACCATGGTCGGTTACGTGGCGAGCACGCCGAGCCTCGTCGTGACGAAGGCCGGCAAGTTCGTGGCGAACATGCGCGTCGGGGTGACGCCCCGCCGGCTGGACAGGGACACTGGCCAGTGGTCAGACGGGGAAACCTCGTACGTGACCGTGACCTGCTGGCGCTCCCTCGCGACTAACGTCGCGGCATGCCTGCGCAAGGGCGACCCCGTCGTCGTCAAAGGCCGGATGCGGGTACACCACTTCGACGGCAAGGACGGAAACCAGCACACCACGGTCGAGGTGGACGCGTCCACGCTGGGCCACGATCTCACCCGCGGCGTCGCTCACTTCCTGCGCACCAAACGTTCACCGGGCGACGCACCCACACTTCAGCTCGCTCAGCGGGCGCCCGGTGATCCCGGCCTGCCAAGCGATGGCGGCTTCGAGCCTGGCGGCCTTCCAGGTAACAGCTGGGAAGAGCGGGACCCGGATGGGGAGTCGCAGCCGGGGCCGGGGAACCCACCAGACGATGAGTTCTCCGCGGCCGACCTGTTCGATGACGCGGGGGTGGAGGCTTCGTCGGGCGGCCTCGTAGCCGGCAGGGATGGCGCCACGGGCGAGGTCGGGGATCCGGCTGATCCCGCTCCGAGCGCCGACGCAACGGATGTGCGGCAGGTTGGGCAGGCTGCCTGACCTGACCCCGCCTCGCGGCTACAAGGGCCCCCCGCACAAGGGCCGTCACGTCCAAATGACGCCTCGCATCAGTGCGGCCTCCTTCCATCGTTTCCGTCCGGTTCCGACAAGGCACCCCGGTCGGCGAGCGCCTACGGCGCCGGCCGCGCCGTCCGGGCCCGAGCAGGTGGTGCCTGAAACTACCTGCCGGGCCGCGGTCGGCCCGGGTCGCCCATGGCGCTTGAGGTTACACATGGCCCAGCATCGGCCGTTCTGGTAGCGCCGAGGCTTTGCGCGGTGCCCCGCGTCGGCCGCACCGCCGGTAGTGCTCTTGTGAGTACCACGACCGGGCGGCCGGGTTACCCGCCCGACTTGGGGTGTTACGTGGCCTGGGTCGGCCGGGCGGTGGTGCTGAAGGTCGCGCGGTGCGCGAGTCGGCCCGGCAGCCGGTGGCGTCCCTTTCTGCGGGGCGCCCTCGTGGTCCGGGTCGGCCGGTCTCCGGTGGTGTCCTGCGGCGTGGGTACCACCCGGCCGTGGCCGACCCAGGTGGCCGGTATTGCCTTGTGTTCCGCGACCCTGGCCGCAAGGAGCACGCCGGCCCCATGGTGGCGGCCGAGGCGCCCGCGCCGCCCCGGCCCTGCGGCCCGCGACGCGCGTGCCCGACACGCCGAGGGCACAAGGCCAACGGCGGCTCCGGCGCCGCAGCCGACCAGCCGATGGACGGCTAAGCGGTGGTCCCGCTAGGCCCTCGTCTGGCTGGGCGGGCGGTCTGGCTGGCCGCGTCCGGCCAGGTGCGATGACGATTGGCCGTGGCCGACCGTCCCCGCGCGGTCCAACATACTCGTTTCCTCAGACGCTCGCACTCATTGCAACTATCGTGTTACCCAATGTGACGATGGCTCGGACCGGCATGGAGCCACAGGACTCGGAATGGACGGCATGTCACCCGCTCGTCAGGCGACGACCCGGCTCGTAGCACGCTGCGGCCTGGGCCGGTTAATGACAAGGTGTCCTACGCGCTGGCCGCTCCTCGACCAGCCGCCGGCACTGCTTGCCTACATGCTCGGCGTGGTTGGCGCGGACATCGCGCTGGTCGACTGGGAGCTTGCTCGTATCCCGCCGCGCCTGGGACAGCTACTGCTTTTCGGGGCCCTGCTCGCCTGCGGCGCGGTGTGCATCGAGGCGACCAGACGGCTCGGCATGCCCTCCGGGGTCTCGCGGGACCTGCTTTCAGCGTGGTGGCTGCCTGTCGCACTCCTGCTTCCGCCGCTGTACGCGCTACTCGCACCGGTGCCGATCAGCTTCCTGCTACAGCGCAGAGTCAGGCGTGCGCCGGCATTCCGGCGCGTCTTCAGTGCCGCCGTTCTTGGCCTCGCCGGCGCCGGGGCATCAGGCGTTTTCCAGATTGTGGGGGAGCGGATCGCGGGGCACGCCCCGCTCGGGCGCCCCAATGTATGGCTCAATCCCGCCATGGTCGCGGCAGCCGTTGCCTGCGCGGTCTTCTTCACCATCGTGAACGTGGTCCTGGTCGCGGTGGCCGCGCACATGGCCGAGCGGCAGACACCATGGCGCGGGGTTCTCTGGGACAAGGAAAGCCTCCTGCTCGACCTGGCCGAGCTCTGCCTGGGCGTGCTTGTCACCATTGCGTGCGTCGCGAACACAGCACTGCTGTTCGTCGCGCTGCCGCCCGTGGTCGTCCTGCAACGCAGCCTGCTTCACAAGCAGCTACGGGCGGCAGCGCGAACTGACGCGAAGACGGGCCTGCTCAACGTCGCCGCCTGGCAGCGGGAGGCTGACGTTGAGATCGGCAAGGCAGTGCGCGGCGGCGCACCGCTCGCGCTCCTGCTCATCGACATCGACCACTTCAAGCGTGTGAACGACACCTGCGGTCACCTGGCAGGGGATCAGGTACTGGCCGGGCTGTCCGACGCGCTGCGCCTGTTTGTCCGCGAAGCCGACATCGTCGGGCGGTTCGGCGGCGAAGAGTTCGTGGCGCTGCTGCCCCATACTGGTGTCGCCGAAGCGCGCCTGGTCGCGGACCGGATGCGGGCCCGGATCAGCGAAATTAGTGTTGCGGTCGAGGAGAAGACGGTGACGGTGACGGTCTCGATCGGCGTGGCAATGCTGGGTACGCATGGCCACGATCTGTTCGAGCTGCTTGCAGCGGCGGATCTCGCGCTCTACCGCGCCAAGGAGTCAGGGCGCGACCGGGTGTGCCTGTCCACCGGCGGGGAGGCCGAATCCGCACGGCTACGTGCCACGACTGACCGGGGCCGGGTGCGACTGACCGGGGCCGGGCGCGACTGACCGGGGCCGGGTGCGACTGACCGGGCCGGGTGCGACTGACCGGGGCCGGGTGCGACTGACCGGGGCCGGGCATCGGCGCCGAGGTTGCCGTGGTTCG
This sequence comes from uncultured Actinomycetota bacterium, assembly GCA_963712955.1. Taxonomy (GTDB): domain Bacteria; phylum Actinomycetota; class Actinomycetes; order Streptosporangiales; family Streptosporangiaceae; genus DATFVJ01. The sequence continues at coordinate 42,364 of CAVQKF010000008.1, forward strand.
GCGCGAGTCATGGCCGTCCCGCGGTGGCGCCCTTTGTCCTTGTGCTCAAAGTCCGCGATGGCAAGATCGTGCATTGGCGCGAGTACCAGGACGTCCTGGCCATGACGGCGGCGCTTGGCCCTCCGGCCGGCCAGTTTCGCTCAGCCCATACCCTTGATGGCATGCCCGATTTCATTTACCAGATGCGTACTGTGCGCAAGGCGTACGGTGAGAAGCTGATCCTCGACGATGTCACGCTGGCCTTCCTGCCCGGGGCCAAGATCGGCGTAGTCGGCCCGAACGGTACCGGTAAGTCCACGCTGCTGAGGATCATGGCCGGGCTAGAGCAGCCGTCGAATGGTGACGCAAGGCTGATGCCTGGCTACACCGTCGGGATCTTGGAGCAGGAGCCACAGCTCAACGAGGACAAGACGGTGCTCGGCAACGTCGAGGAGGGCGTCGCGGAGACCAAGGCCCTGGTCGATCGCTACAACGAGATCGCTGAGAAGCTGGCGATCGACTACTCGGATGAGCTCCTCAATGAGATGGGTCAGCTGCAGGAGCAGCTCGACCACCGCGATGCCTGGGACCTTGACAGCCAGCTCGAGCAGGCGATGGACGCGCTACGCTGCCCGCCGCCCGACGTCGACGTCCGGATCCTGTCCGGCGGGGAGCGACGCCGCGTCGCGTTGTGCAAGCTATTGCTCTCACAGCCGGACCTGCTCCTGCTTGACGAACCGACCAACCATCTCGACGCGGAGAGCGTGCAGTGGCTGGAGCAGCACCTGGACAAGTATCCGGGGACAGTGGTGGCCGTCACCCACGACAGGTACTTCCTTGACAACGTGGCGCAGTGGATCCTCGAACTCGACCGCGGTCACGCCCATCCGTACGAGGGCAACTACTCGACGTACCTGGAGAACAAGGCGGCGAGGATCAAGGTCGAGGGCGCAAAGGACGCCAAAAAGCGCAAGCGCCTGGAAGATGAGCTCGAGTGGGTGCGAGCGGCTCCGAGGGCGAGGCAGGCCAAGAGCCGTGCCCGGCTGGACCGCTATGAGGAGATGGCCGCGGAGGCGGACAAGCACCGCAAGCTTGACTTCGAGGAGATCCAGATCCCGCCCGGCCCGCGGCTGGGCGGGCTGGTGGTCGAATCCGACAGCCTCACCAAGGGCTTCAGCGACCGGGTGCTGATCGAAGATCTGAATTTCTCTCTGCCGCGCAACGGCATCGTCGGTGTCATCGGGCCGAACGGTGTGGGCAAGACCACCTTGTTCAAGATGATCGTGGGTGAGGAGCAGCCGGACTCAGGTGCCGTCCGGGTAGGCGACACCGTCGTGATTTCCTACGTGGATCAGTCGCGTGGCCGGATCGCACCGGACAAGAGCGTGTGGCAAGTCATCTCAGACGGCGAGTCGTACATCCGGGCCGGTGGCGTGGAGATACCGAGCCGTGCGTACGTCGCCGCGTTCGGCTTCAAGGGACCGGACCAGCAGAAACCCGCAGGTGTGCTGTCCGGAGGAGAGCGGAACCGCGTCAACCTCGCCCTCACCCTCAAGCAGGGCGGGAACTTGCTGCTGCTCGACGAGCCGACGAACGACCTTGACGTGGAGACTTTGTCCTCACTGGAGAACGCGCTCCTGGACTTCCCGGGCTGCGCCGTAATCACCAGCCACGACCGATGGTTCCTCGACAGGGTTGCCACCCACATCCTGGCCTGGGAGGGCGACGCGAACTGGTTCTGGTTCGAGGGCAACTTCGAGTCCTACGAGAAGAACAAGATCGAGCGGCTGGGTGCCGAGGCGGCCCGCCCGCACCGGGTGACCTACCGGAAGCTGACGCGAGGCTGACCTCGCGCTCTTCAGGTGGTGACGCTCAGGACGGGGCCAGGGGCAGGTTTCTCGCGCTGCCGTTTGTATCCAGGCCGCCGTCTGTATAGGCGGGCGAGTTGACCAGGCTGTAGGCGGCCGTCACGAGGTAGTCCCAGAGTTGCGCGTCCAGCTGTGGGTCAAGTTGCAGTTCGTCGAGCGCGGTGCGCATGTGGCGGAGCCATGCGTCCCGCTCGGCTTCACCTATCCGGAACGGGGCGTGGCGCATGCGCAGCCTCGGGTGGCCGCGCTGCTCGTTGTAGTTACGGGGCCCGCCCCAGTATTGGATCAGGAACATCCGCAGGTGCTCCTCGGCGGGCCCGAGATCCGCGCCCGGGTAGATCGGCCGCAGCACCGGATCATCGGCGACGTGGTTGTAGAAGCGGCTCACCAGGCGGCGGAAGGTTTCCTCGCCTCCCACTGCCTCGAAGAAGCTGAGTTCGGTGGTGTCATCCATGGCTGGTCACAAGGGTATGCGCCGTCACGCGGGCTTGGCCGCGTCCTGGCCGTCGCCGTCCAGCGTGAGGCGTACGTCGTTACTGTCAAGTGCCGTCTTCAGCCGCTCGCGGAGCTCTCTGGCAACTTCCCACTGTTTGAGCGGCACGGTCTTTGCGACCAGTCGCATGACGACCGTGTGGCCAGAAAGCGCCTGGACACCCCATACTTCCGGCTCTTCAAGCATGACCGGCTGCCATCGTGGCTCGGCCCACATGGCTCCCGCGGCCTCTCTTATGATCTCGCGGGCCCTTGAAATGTCCTGGCTGTAGTCGACCGGAAGGTCGATGACCGCCCGTGACCAGCCCTGGGACTCGTTGCCGATCCGGTCGATCGCCCCATTGCGGACGTGCCACACGACGCCGTTGATGTCTCGCAGACGCGTAACGCGAAGGCCCACCGTCTCCACTGTCCCCGTGGCCGCGCCCACGTCGATGACGTCGCCGACGCCGTACTGATCCTCAACCAGCATGAAGATTCCCGACAAGAAGTCCCTGACCAGGCTCTGCGCACCGATTCCGACGGCGACACCGAGCACGCTGGCGCTTGCGAGCACCGGCGCGAGATTCAGGCCAAGGTCACCAAGAATGTAGATGCCAGCGATGCCAAAGATCACCGCGGAGGAGATGCTGCGGAGGATCGAGCCAAGCGCATACGCGCGCTGTTTGCGCCGTTCGGTGAAAAGCAGCATGGCCGCCGTGCCCGGCGTCCGCTGCCGGCTCGACGGCCCCGCCCCGGCCGCCCGGTTGGTCAGCCGGGTAATGAGCCGGTGGGTGAGCATACGGGTCACGAGCGCGAGGATCACCACAAAGGCGATCCGCAGCACGACGTTGATCGGACTTGCGAGGTAGGCGTTGACCAGCCTGGCCGCGCTCGCGTCCCGGGACATGTCCCACACGAGGCGGCATGCGACACCTGGGTCGGGGCCGCATGCAGTATGCAAGGTGTCCTGCACACGAGCGGCGACGGGCGGCGCGAGGGCGATCACCGCGGTTCCCTTCCATGCCGGGGAAGCGACGGGCCGACCGGCTGCGATCGTGGCCGATCGGTGATCTCGTCTGCGGGCTGACCCTCATACTGTCCGATGGTCCGGTGTCCTCGCACATCGAACCGGGCCGGCGGGCACTACCCGGCAGGCGCCCCGACCGTGTCCAGGACGTGGGCGACCTTCGAGGCTGCCCCCGCCGGGTCGTCGACGCAGTGCATGCATTCCCCCCACGACCACCAGTAGTACCAATCGTGCAAGCCGGCCGGCGAAGGCGCGCACGTGACGTTCTCGCGCATCGCCGTCGCCAGTGGATTGACGACACGGAGGAATGCCACTCCCGATCGCGTCCGGATCACCCGGGCCACCAGACCGCGAGTATCGAGTTCATCCCCGAGGTTCTTCAGGTACGCCATCGCTCCGTGGCAATGACGGCGCAACCCGTCGTCCGTACCAGATGCTCCGGCGGCCCCGGCCACGCGAACCCGGGTCGTGTCGTCTTGCCAGACCATAGCGCCTGACGTGGACATCGTGCCCGGATCTGCCTTCCCGTCCTGCCTGTCCACGGCACCCCTCCTTGCCATGCCCAATCCCTCCAGTCCGTGTGGCGTATCTCGGCGGCGCATGTCGCCTGATGACGTCGGCGCTCGTCATGACCAGTTTCGCGGGCGCAGTGCTGGAGTAAATGCGAACAGATCGGATCTTTCATGACCGATGCCATATCCGTGACGTATTACACATCGCATGCACATAATCACTTCATGTAGTCGCAACAGGTCAGGTACAACTATCCGCCGCATCCATTGAGCCGCGCAAAGTGCAACATGTGAAATGAGAATCGCAATCTGGATACAGTGCGGTCAAACGCCATCTCCGGCGCGCGTTCAGGATCCATGTCTGCAAGGGCAGGAAGGTTCGTCCCGGTGTGAGGATCATCCGCCATGATCTGTAGAGGATCGTGTGCGCAGGTGGGTTTCATGTCATTCTAGTTGGCTGAGAGCAACGATTGGATTACGCTGCGTCAGTATAAATGATCCGGCCGGGGGGCGGACGAGGCTGGGGGGGAAGATGACCGGTATCTCTGGGCCGCGCGGCGGCCCGATCGCCGCTCGACATGTGAGTTCGTGTGCGCAGCCACACGACGCCGCAACGGACGTTCCGTCTGGATCAGCCGACCTACCGGACGGTGACGTACAGAAAGCCGACCTACCGGACGGTGACGTACAGAAAGAAGCCATCATTGCGCGCAGGATCCGAGCCCAGGGACTTGTGGCACGGCGCACGGCCGCCGCGATCGCGGCGGCCATCCACGACGAGTGTGAGCCGGTCTTCGGCACGACCTGGATCAGGGCCTATCGCCTGGCGTGCGGTACCGCGCTCGCCGACATCGTCGAGCAGGTGAAGGCCTGGTACGAGCACGAGGGCCGGAGCGCGCCGCGCTTCAGTGAGACCCTGCTGTCGGCATATGAGAGCGGGCACAAGCGGCCAGGCCCTGAGTACCTGCATTACCTGTGTGCCGTCTACCGCGCCGAGCCCACGGATCTGGGCTACTCTGCCGGGTGTTTCTGCGGTCGCAGGCACCGATGTGCAGACCTGGCCAGTGATGGCGCGCACAGCGAAGTGAGCGACCTCGGCGGCGGCTCGGCGGGTGGAACTCACAGCCAGGAACGCGCGGACGCCGCATCCTCAGTCACCGCTAGCGGTGTCCGTGATCACTTTGGCGGTACGGGTGAGGAGCATGAGGACGTGTTACGACGAACCCTGCTGCAGATGATCGCCGGGGCGGGCGTCTCGCTGGACAGCCGTTTCTTCGGTGCGGTCGACGGTGTCAGGCGCCGTCTCGATGGCGCGCTGCTGAGCAGCGGCATCGCGGCCACCGTGCTCGACCAGTGGGAGGAGGCAGCGGCGGGTTACGGACGCCAGTACATGACAGTGCCGCCGCTCCGCCTCCTCTGCGATGTGCTGCTTGATCTCGGTGACGTGCGCAGGATGTGCGAACAACGGCAGTCCATCGAGGCACAGGAACGGCTCTGCAGGCTGGCTGCCCAGCTTGCGACGCTCACCGGAATGACGATGATCGACGTCGGGGACCACAGGCTCGCCAGATCGTTCTTCCGCACTGCGCGTACCGCGGCGGACGAAACGGGTGACCGGGCGCTGCGCGCCTGGGTGGTGGCGAGAGAGGGGCTAGTGCCGCTCTACTATGGCGACGCGCGTGAGGCGCTGAGGCTTGCCCGCATCAGCCAGGATCTGGCCGGCCGGACGCCATGCGCGGCTGGCGCACTGGCTCCGATGATCGAGGCACGTGCGCTGGCCAGGGGGGGGCCGAACCGTCCCGGCACGAGAGAACAGGCGCAGCGCGCGATAACCCGGGCACACACGGTTTTCGCCCAGCTGGGTGAGGACCAGCGGGCCGACACCGCGTTCGGGTATACGGAGAGGCAGTTGCTCTTCCACGAAGGCGAGGCGCTCGCCGGGCTCGGTGTCGCAGACGCCGACCGCGTGCTCGCCAACGCGCTCGCGGCCTATCCGGCGACGGAGCGCCTCGACCGCTCACTGATCCACTTCGACCGGGCGATGTTCAGGCTCGTGCGCGGCGAGGTCGAAGAGGCCCTGCGCATCGGTGAGGAGACGATCAGGGATCTGCCGGCCGACCATCGCCCTGAGATCGTGCTGAACCGGGCCAGGGATCTCGTCTGCGCTGCCGCGGCCACGTCAGGCAGCGAGGCCAAGGTGCAGAGCCTCCGCGACCATCTCGCCGCGCTTCCTGCGACCATGAGCGCCTAGCCACGCTTGGTTGGCCACGCTTGGTTGCCCACGCTTGGTTGCCCACGCTTGGTTGCCCACGCTTGGTTGCCCACTTGGTTGCTAGGACTTTGACACTTGTCCCGAGTTTTGGAGGTGTGTAGCGTCGTGAAGATCCGCTCCACAACCGTGCAGGCAATGTCCTGACCAGCCACTTTGGAGTGGCACGACCGGTTGCATGGTGGACCTGGCTTCGGCGCAGCGGGTGGTGGCGGTCGGCCGGTCATGACCGCAGGTCCCTGCGTAAGCTTGCCCAGATTCGCCTTAGGGTGAGCGGAAAGACCGGGTCGGCGGGCGACAGACTCGGCGGTCCGAGGCGGAGCCTCGCTGGATCGTTGACCGGAAAACATGAGCAGCCCACCGGCCCGGCGCCTGCGGGCCAGCAAGCACAACTTCCCCCCCGAAAACGTCACGGAAAACGGACATTCCGCCCGCAGGAACGACGTTTTCGGGGGGGAAGACGCAGGAACCTGCCCGCACGCCACCAGTTCACCGTCAGCGCCAAGCACGCCCGGATCACCGGGCAGGGTTTCCGGTCAACGATCCACCAACCAAGCATGGCTAGTGCGCGCGTCGGCGCGGTGGCCGATGCGAATCTCATGAAGTGAGATAAGGAGGTCTTTCGCGATGTCCGGCGGGCCGGTCGATGTGTAACGATCGCATCCATGCAGGCTGCTCGCGTCACAGTGCCGAAACTGCTCGCCATCAGCGACCTCCACGTCGGTTTCCCGGAGAACCGTGAGATCACCGAGAAGCTGCGCCCGGAATCCACCGGGGACTGGCTTGTGGTGGCCGGTGACGTCGGTGAGCGGATCGCTGACGTCAGATGGGCGCTTGGCACGCTCGCGCGGCGGTTCGCAAAGGTCGTGTGGACACCAGGCAACCATGAGTTGTGGACGCCGAAAGACGATCCGCTGCCGCTCCGTGGCGAGCAGCGCTACCAGTACTTGGTGGAACTGTGCAGAGACATGGGGGTCGTCACCCCGGAGGATCCCTACCCCGTCTGGGATGGCCCTGGCGGACCGGTCACGATCGCACCGCTGTTCCTGCTCTACGACTACACGTTCCGGCCCGAGGGCGCCACGACCAAAGAAGCCGGGCTCGCGCAGGCGTACGAGGCGGGTGTGGTGTGCACGGACGAGATCCTGCTGCACCCGGATCCACATCCGAGCCGGGAGGCCTGGTGTGAGGTCAGGCTCACGGTCACGGAGCGTAGGCTTGCCGGCCGCGATCTCACCTTGCCGACCGCGCTCGTGAACCACTTCCCGCTCGTCCGCGAGCCGACGAGGATCTTGCGGTACCCGGAATTCGCGCAGTGGTGCGGCACCGAGCGCACCTCTGACTGGCACGTCAGGTACGGCGCCACGGCGGTCGTGTACGGGCATTTGCATATCCCACGCACGACGTGGCATGACGGCGTGCGGTTCGAAGAGGTCTCATGTGGATACCCGCGAGAGTGGCGCCGCCGACAAGGCGAGCCGGGAATCCCGCGCCAGATATTCCCGGTGGAGCCGGACAGTGGGGCCGCGGCGGAGGGCGTACCTGGCCAGCGATGATGTCTCGGGCGACGGGCGACGGGCGACGGGCGACGGGCGACGGGCGACGGGCGACGGGCGACGGGCGACGGGCGACGGGCGACGGGCGAGGACCCGCCGTGAGCTGCGACCTGCCGTGCGCTGCGAGTCTGCCGTGCGCCGCGGGGCCTGCCGTGCGAGCCTGCCGTGGTCCCCAGTAGCACGATGATTTTCAGTGGTATTTGGAAAAATACCACTGCTCCGGGTTCTTCCCAGGGGGATTATCCGGTTTGCTCGGATTTCCGACAGAGGCCGGGCGGTTGGTTCGCGGCCCCCGGCCGGGCCGTGTCCGGGCCGCGTCCGGGCCTGGGCCTGGCCTGGGCCTGGCCCCATGATCGTAGTGGATCTCATATCATATCCGTATAAATCAACGACGATTATGGTCTGGACAGCCCGTCTGTCGAGCAGAAATCAAGAAATCAAGAATTCACGATTGCGATTCTTTGCACCGAAGATGATCTAGTTTCATACTTAGATGAATTAGGATTTACTTGGGTTGCAATGCGGCAAAGTTGAAGAAACCTCTCAATATAAGTGATTCTTGACCTTACAGACAGCTACTGGGATACTGCAGGTTGTATCGAGCGCGGACCGGCACGCCGCCATCGAAGTGGTTGCCACGTGTCAGGAGGTGTGATGAAGAAGATCATCGTGCGCAAGCCAGGCACGGTGCTGCTGACCGGAACCGCAACGACACTCCACTGCAGCAGGTAGCTGACCGAGACGCGGCGACACCTCCTGCGGGTTTGTTTGGCTTGGGGCGCTGTTGCGCGGCCAAGGCACGCCGGGCGTGACGAGTGCAAGATGTGCATGAACCACTATGTAGGGCGTTTTGCCGCGCCACGTCCCGGGCCCAGATCGGATCCGTGGAAGCGCCCCGGCGGTAGACGCGACCGCGGCCACCGTCCGCATTTCTGTCCCGCGCCCAGCGACTGTGCCACGCACAGCGATGGTCCCGCGGGCACGACCGTCCCGCGCAGAGGTGCCATCCCGCAGGACATGAACGTCCAAGCACGAGTGCCCCGCCATGCCGCCGTTACGAACGAACCGGATGCAGGCCTCATGAGCAGCGAGTTTCTCTATCGCTCGGAGGTTTCATGAGCAGCGAGCTCCGTCACCGCTCGATCCTCGGCGGCTTGCGCGCCGACCGGGAAAGACATATCTCCGCCATGGACCTTCCGCCGCGGCTCATTGCCACCGTCGACGCTCATGCCAGGCTGCGCGGACCGTACACAGCGGGAGGCGTGCTCGTGCGCGTGCTGGCTGTAGCGGCGCTGCGGTCTTATCCTGCGCTCGCGCAACGCCACGACATAGAAATCCGGGCACTCGTACCTGAACTGCGGGACGCGGTGCCTGTTGTCAGGGAGGCCCTGGCGGAGACCGTGCCGCCGGCCGAGCGAACGCGCATATATCCGCGACTGCGCACGCGGCGGCTCGCGCACGGTATCACCGACCTTCTCCGCGACTGCCTAACCAGGCTGGGCGGGGGGCCGCGCTGCCTGGTAATCGAGAACATGCACCACGCAGACCCGTCCGATCGCGAGCTTGTCGCCGTGCTTGTACGCAGGCTTGACCCGGCGCTGCTGACGATTGTCGCCTGCGGGGCCGACCCCGGCCCAGGTCCACAGGCCGGCCCAGGTCCACAGGTCGGCCCAGGTCCACAGGCCGGCCCAGGTCCACAGGCCGGCCCAGGTCCACAGGCCGGCCCAGGTCCACAGGCCGGCCCACGTGACACGCGATCTGGTGCGGCTGCGGGCGACCCGCTCTGCGAAGCTCTCGCCACGTACACCGAGTCGGTTCACGTAACGGCGCCGGATACGGCATGCGGGCCAAACGTGGCACCGGTGCGTGGTGATGAGGCGGCGGCCGACGCTGCGCGCTACATCAACGGCGACGGCGTTTCAGACGATCCCGTGCTGCTCGGGGCGTATGCCAGCCTCAGTGAGACCGCGCGCGCCCTGTTGCATGACGAACGCGCCGATGAGCTCGCGGGCAGCGGCGAGTTATCCGCGCGGCTCGGAGCCATCCCGTACCACCGGGAGCGGGGTAGCGATCCGGTGGGCGCGGGCGCGCGAGCGCTCGCGGAGGCGGCCGAGCATTGTTTCGCGGCCGGCTTCCATGAGGCAGTGGCCGATCTCGGCGCACGCGGTCGAAGACTCGTCACCGCCGAGCGGGACCCGGCCCAGTGGTGGCTGTTCACGTCGACAGCCGCTGGCTCGCTGGCGGCCCTTGGCCGCGGCGACGAGGCCGAAGCGCTCTACGACGAGGCACGGAGGGCATACACGGACCCTTCCGTCCACTGGGCGGCCGCATACGAAACGGCCATGCTCTACGCCCGCCACCACGATCCGTCCCGCCGCGACCCGGTGGCGGCGCAGCCGTGGATCAACGAGGCGATCGCGTTCGCACGCACACTGCCAGATTCGGCCGAACGTGCCTTCAACCTCGCCTTCAGCATGAACGGCCGCGCGCTGGTTGAGATGCGTCTCGGCAACGGCGACCGGGCGCTTGAGCTCGTGGACGAGGGCCTCGCCCTGTTTGACCGTGAACTCCCGGCCGGAAGCCATCCGCTGGACCGCTGTTCCCTGCTCGCCAACCGTGCCCGGCTGCTCACGATGAGAGGCCCGCTGACTGAGGCGCTGGCGAACCACGACGCTCTCATCGCTCTCGATCCGACGTACGGTGAATACCAGTTCGAATGGGGCAACCTGCTGCACCGGCTAGGCCGCGATGACGAGGCGCTTAACGCTTACGCCGAAGCGCAGCGGCTTTCGCTTCCCTTCCCCGAGTTGCACTACAACCGCGCCGACCTACTTGCCGCGCGCGGCGAAGAAGACGCAGCGCTCGCCGATCTTGACCGTGTGCTCGAGCTTGACCCCGACTTCCTTGATGCCTACGTCAACCGGGCTGGAATTCTCGCCGCGCGCGGCGATAGCCCGGCGGCCTGGTCGGATGTGAACGCCGGGCTCGCGAGGGATCCGGGCAACCCCTACTTGCTATGTATCCTCGGGCAGCTTGAAGCCGCGAGGGGGTGGGTGGTCGCGGCGCGCGCCGCTTTCGACGCGGCGGTCGCAGCATGGCCCGGATTCGCGGCGGCATGGGCCAGCCGCGCCGCACTCCAGCTCGAGGCGGGTGACCCAGACGCGGCGGTGGCCGACCTGACCCGGGCACTCGAGCAGGGAGAGGATTCATGCCTGCTGTTCAACCGCGCCGTCGCGCACAGGGCAGCGGGGCGGTTGAAGGCGGCGAGAGCGGACGCCGAGCGCTCGCTCATGCTGCGTCCGGGTGACCCTGAGACGCTCGCGCTGCTCAGCGAGATCACTCCTTGAGGGTGAGGCCAGTGAAACGGGCAAGGAACGCGAGGATGTCCGCGGAATGCGCCACCGCGCGGCTGACAGCACGCGCCCCGTGACCGACCTCTGACTCGGATCTGAGCAGGATAGGGAGATCGGATGCGGTCGCATTCTGCAGCGCCGCGCACATCTTGCGTGCGTGCATCGGATCAACCCTAGTGTCGGAGGCGAAGACGGTGAAAAGCGTTGCCGGGTAAAACGTGCCCTCGTGCACATGATGGTAGGGCGAGTAGGCGAGCAGCCAGCCGAGCTGATCCGGATCATCCGCGCTGCCGTACTCGACGTTCCAGGTCTGGCCGAGCCCGAATCTCTCGTATCGCACCATGTCGAGCAGCGGCGCGGAACAGACGACGGCGGCGTAAAGCTCCGGCCGCTGCGTGATCGCGGCACCGACGAGCAGCCCGCCGTTGGAGCCGCCGGAAATGGCAAGCTGCTGCCGCGTGGTCCAGCCGCAGGCGATCAGCTTGTCGGCCGCGCCGTGAAAGTCGTCGAAGACGTTCTGTTTGTGCTCGAGCATCCCGGCCCGGTGCCAGCCTTCACCCTCCTCGCTGCCACCGCGCAAGCCGGCCACCGCGTACACGCCTCCCGCCTCGACCCAGGCTAGGATCGACGCGGAATACGCCGGGGTCACGCTGAGCCCGAACCCGCCGTAGCCGTACAGGATGGCCGGCCGCGGCGCAGCCGGCGGGGCATCAGCGTCCCCGCCAGGCTCCGCGCTCTGCCCGGCGTCACGTCCGGGATCCGCGGTCTCCCCAGCGTCACAGTCGGCCTCCAGCGGCGACATTACGATCATCCGGACCTCGGTGCCGTCTGCCGACCTGTAGGTCACCTGCCGTGCCTGTACCGCGGGTACCTGGACTTCACCAGGGGGACTGCGCCACAGCGTCGTCTCACCGGTTCGCGCGTCGTACCGGTGCACGGCGGCCGGAGTGGTGTGATCGGTATAGCTGAACCACGCCTCGTGGCCGCCCTCCGGGCGCTCGCTGATCCCGCCTGCAGAACCAGGACCCGGCAGCGCCACCTGACCTGTCCGTTCGCCCGTCGCCAGGTCGTGCACGGTGATCTCGCTGATCGCGTGCCGTGTCCACCTCGCGAGCAGCACCGGCTCGCCGAGCTGCGGGCCGTCCAGAATGGCGTAGCCGGACAGCACCGCCTCCGGGTCCTCGCTGATCAGGTCATGCCACGAGCCCGGGCCTGGATCGGCCGGGTCCGCGACCGCGAGCCTGCCACGTGGCGCACCGTAGTCCGTGAACATGTACAGCCGCCCGTCCCGCCCGGCACGCGCGCTTGTCAGAGCGTCGAGGCCCTCCTGTGCTGCGACGAACTCAGGCATGGCAGGATCTGAGCGGGTCAGATCGGCGAGCCAGAGGTCATTGCGTGGCGCGGTGCCCCGCGATGCCGTCACCGTGAGCCAGTGACCATCCCAGCTGACCGACACCCCGTAGTAGTTGGTCTTCTCCATCCCCGCACCGAAGATCATCACATCCTGCTCCGGTGACGTGCCGACCTGATGCAGGAAGACGCGGCGATGATACTGATATTCGCCTGGCGGTACCGCGTCCGGGGGCATTTTGCGGATGTAGTAGAAGGCCTTTCCTCCGGGCAGCCAGGCCACGGGGGAGTAGCGGCACCTGTCGATCGGCCCGTCCACCACCTGGCCGTTCGATACGTCCATGACCCGGAGCACCGACGCCTCGTCGCCGCCTTCCGATAGCTGGTAGGCCAGCAGCCTGCCCTCCTTGTCCGGCTGCCAGGAATCGAGCGTCGTGGATCCGGACGGGTCGATCGCCATCGGGTCGAGCAGGACGCGATCGTGGGTAGCGCTGCCGGGCTCGGCTGCGCTCATAACAACGGTCAGGACCGCATGCTCCTGCGCCGCAGAGCGGCGCATGAAAAACTGCCGCTCCGCCCGCCAGACAGGCGGGCTGACGTACCCGGCACCGAGCAGTTCGCGGATCCGCGCGGCGAACCGCTCGCGGCCCGGCCACGTGGCGGCGGCCTGGGAGAAGAGTTCCTCCTGAGCGGCCAGCCAGGCGTGGGTCTCCTCGCTGGCCCCGTCCTCCAGCCATCTGTAGGGGTCGCTCACCAGATGACCATTTGGGATCCGCTCGCCAAAGTCGAGACGTCGCGAGAGTGGATAGTGCGGTCGGGTCATGGCTCGCACACTAATCGGAGACCAGGCGTGATCGGGCTTGCGGCCCGATCACGCTGAGCACCGCGCTTCGGACCGACATGCAACGGACGCCGCCCGTTCGCTTGTGGGGTAGCGGATGCCACATCTCACCGGACACACTGGATCTCGGGCGCATCCGGCGAGGCCGACCCTGACCCAACCGGCCGTGCCCGCGTGGAGGTGCTGTTGCGACGAGTTCTGCTGCTCAACGCCACGTATGAGCCGATGACGACGCTGTGCATGCACCGGGCGGTGTGCCTGGTGCTCGGTGATAAGGCAGACGTGGTACACGGCGACGCCTCAGGCGCCGTGCTGCATGCGGCCTCGATCGCACTCGCGGTCCCTTCCGTCATCAGGCTCCGCAGATATGTGCGGGTCCCGTACCGGCATCGGGTCCCGCTGACTCGGTCGGCGCTCATGCGCAGGGACGACTACAGATGCGCGTACTGCGGCCGCCGGGCCGAGACGATCGATCACGTGGTGCCGCGCAGCCGCGGCGGCAAGCACGCCTGGGAGAACTGCGTCGCCTCCTGCATGGCGTGCAACCACCGCAAGGCCGACCGGCTGCTCGACGAGCTCGGCTGGACCCTGCGCGCTGCGCCGGTGGTGCCGCGCGGCGTGCACTGGCGGCTGATCGGTGCACACCATGATGGCGACCCGCAATGGGCGCCGTATCTCCCCGAGCCGAACGCCGCTTAACCCCAGAATGATCCTTAACGGCGGTGCTGTGTGGCGCCCGCCTGCCCGCTGACGCGCCCTCGCATGCGGCCGGACGCGGCCACGGCAGCCACTTCCCTGCAAGGCCCACCCACCAGTGAGGGGGGCGGATGTCCTGCGGTAACTCTGATCAGCCAAGCTGAGCCAGCAGGTTCTTGTCCCAGACCATGATCGTGTACTGGCCGACGTGGTAGGTGCGTACGGGCCGGCCGAATTTCGCCCGCACGGAACCGTAAGGCACCCAATGGTGAAAGAATCCCGGCTGGCTGTCAGCGACGACAAAGTGGGCCCAGTGCGAACGCGGGTCATACCACGAGTGCTTCGATTCCCAGCTGTCCCACTGCTGCGTCTTCGGGGACACCGCCCTGATCGTGACACGGCCCCCGGTGTCGGCCGTGACGATGCTCGCCTCCCAGTAGCCGCTCAGACCGCATGTCAGGTGATGGGCGGCCAGCCATACCGCAAGCCGCTCATTGGCCGGAGGGACAGATGGCTGGACCACCTCATGCGCGAGGCCGAGCCCGTAGCCGACCAGTACCGCCGCAAGCACCGGTGCGAGCTTGCTGCCGCGGATTCGCGGCGCAAGCGTGCGCCCGGCAAGAGCGGCGCCGGACGGCAGTACGACGGCCATCTCCCGCGCGTTCAGCACCCCGGTAGCCAGGGTGCTCGGCAGATACACCGCCACGTTCGCCGCCACGGCGACTGCCAGAACCTGGTCGACCAGGCTCGCCCCCGCCAGAAACCGTCGCGCCACCAGCCACAGGGCCCAGGTCACCAGCACCACCCCGGCCAAGTGCAGCACGGCTAGAACCAGCCCGGCACCGTGCGGCAGCGCGAAAGTCAGCCCGGCGCCCGGATACAGGCCGTTGAAGCCAGCGCCGAACAGCGCCAGCAGTCCCTCAACCGTGATCGCGGCGTGGGCGGGCAGCTGGCTGGCCCCGACGATGCCAAACGGGACTGAGTGCAGGAGGTACCCGCCCTCGCCACGGATCAGCCTGACCACGATCGACGAGACACCCACAGCGACGAGGGCCGCGCCGGCCAGGGACAGCTCATACCACCGCGCCGCCAGCGCCCGCCGGACACGGCTGGCCCGATCGCTGACCGGTCCCGGAGTACCGAGCAGCTCCCGGACCACACGCAGGCCGCACACCGCCGCCAGCGGCGCGACCCCCACGATAAGCACGAGGGAATCGGCGACCAAGACCCACGCCAGCAGCAGTCCGAGCACCACCGGCACATACCACCTGGGCGGGGCCCGGTCCAGTATCAGCCAGATCAGCAGGAGCGGCACGGACGTGCCGATGTGCCCCACAGATCAGCAGCAGGGCGAAGATGCCCACACCAAGCTGCGGCGCCAGCATGATCCCGGACGCCAGCAGCACCCGGATCGCGGCGTTCTTGCCGGTCGCTTTACCCTTTGCAAGCAGCGCTGCGAGCAGTACCGCAAGTGTGTAGGTCATCGCCGCCGCGACGTGCGCCGCATCCGGGTTCAGCCCGCGGACAAGCTCCACCAGCATGTACTGCGGAAGCTCGGTCGTGTAGAACGACACGTCCGACAGGGACCAGCCATGCAGCAGCAGGTTGCCATGCAGCATGTCCCACGCCATCAGCAGGATGTTCGCCTCGTCCGAGTTCTCCGGATAGGTACGCGACAACCGCAGGTAGGTGAAGAAGAGCACGACTCCCGCTACGACCAGCACGGCCGGCCCGCTCCAGCGTCCGCCGCGCGCCCGCCAGGTCCCCGCCCTGGCCGCGTGCCGACCGCCGGATGGGGCCGGCGGCGGCGCCGTCCTCGTCACGCCACCTCGTCACGACCGGCCAGGTCGTGCGCTCGTCGGTGGGCTTGAGCAGTTCGAGGCCCGCGAAGCCAGTCTGGTCGTCCACCGCGCCGGTCTCGGGCGGCCAGCCGTTGCGAGGTGACGCAGTGGTGTCGCCAGGAGGATGATCACGGCGAGCAGGTACGCCTCGATGAACGACCTGAAGTCGGCCTTGTAGCCGCTCCAGATGGTGGGGGTCAGGACGCAGACCTCGGCCAGGTAAAGCACGAATGCGAGGCGTTCGTGTGCCGGTACGGTCGTGGCGCGCAGCGACAGGAGCGCGGCGACGGCCAAGATGGCAAGGGTGGTGAACTCAAGGAGCCAGACGTCCAACTGGCTGAGGTGGCTTGTGGTGATGTGGCCGAAGTTATGCAGCACCGCGTGGATGGCGGCTGCGAAAGGCGTTCCAACGTTGCGGCTGCCGTCCGCGAAAAGGGGGAGCTTGCCCGTGGCGGCCAGCACCACGAGCTGCCACCCGGCGAAGGTGGCCATGGGCACGACCCAGGTCAGGTCGTCGGTCCCGGGCCTGGCCCGGCGGCGGGCCATCTGAGCTAGCCGGATGATCGCGATGGAGGCGGGGACCACCAGGACGGTCTCCCTGGTGAGGGCGCCGTAGGCGAACAGCAAGGTGGCCAGCACCGGGCGCCGTCGGCGGTAGGCGAGCATCCCCCCGAGCAGGCACGCGGCGGCGAGCGGCTCGGCAGTGTCGCGGCCGAGGCTTGTGAGGAGTCCGAAGTAGGCGGGCAGGAGCAGCCCCCACAGGGCGTGGCGGCCGGACTGGCGGGCGAACAGCCCGCCAAGCACGCCCAGGCCAGCGATGGCCAGGATGTTGACCACGACGAGCGCGAAGGGCACAAACTGGTGCTGGCCGAGCGAGGTCAGCCAGGTGAGCGCCGGATAGCCAATCCGCGTGTACCGGTAGGGCTGGTCCATGGTGATGCCGAACGCGGTGTGGCGGAGGTTGGCTGGATCGAGGGCGAGGCGGTAGAAGAACTGGCCGTCGTAGCCATAGGTTGCCTGGAGGTGCACGCCCCGCGGCAGCTGGGCGGCATTCGCGAAATGGTTGCCGAGCATGATGAACGCGCTGATGTCGCCGTGGGCCCAGAACCGCAGGCGCGCTATGACGAAGCTGACCGCCCCAAGGAGGGCGACCAGGCCAGGGAGAGCGGCCCGGTTCATCCTCGACCAGATCACAGACCCAGGTATCGCAGACGCAGGTACCGCAGACCCAGGTGCCGCGGCGGACGCGTCGGCGCCTGCCGCAATCGCGCGCTCGTCCGCGGCTGACGTCAGGCGCAACGAGGAGCCTCCGCTGCGGGTCGCGTCACCCGGGGCCGGCTCTGCCCCTTCTGCCGGGACATCTTTCTCCCCGGGAAGGCGCGGCGACATCAGCATGCCGCCACTGTCAGTGCACGGAACGCCCGTTCCGCTGGCGGGACCATCATGAGGATCACGGGGGAACGCGTTCACACAGCTCCAAGCAGGACGACCCGTGGGAGTGACAGTAAAGGAACGGGCACGAGTTATGCGGCGAACCGAGCTGAGAGTTCGCTGAACAGAGCTGGGCACGGGGCGATCTCCCGAGCACAGCGATCACACCGCGCAGGCTCAGCGCCGCGTACGCGAAGATCTCAGTGTCGTACATGGCGTAAAGCGCCAGGAGTTCGGATTGTCCAGGATTCCCCATTCAAGCAACGGGGCGTCTGAGCCGGTGGATGTGGCGTCGCAGTCACGCATTGGTATCTCTAAAGCCCTGTCCGTAACGGTTCCCGCGTCGGCATCGATAAGCGGATAGACGCGGTTGACGTGAGTACCCCCGAGCTCACGTCGGCCGCGCCTTACCTCGAAGTGTGTCGCGCCTACCGGCACCTTAGCGCGGCACGTATCCCGTCATGCGGTGGCCGGCCCCCATCCGGGCGCCAATCATGCCTGCCGCCACCGCCCGTGGGCAGGTAGCGTTCGGGTTATGACTACGCAAGCTCCGCCGTTCGGCCAGATGCTGACCGCCATGGTCACCCCGATGACGGCCGACGGCTCCCTTGACTACGACGGCGCCGCCAGGCTCGCCGCCTACCTCGTTGACGACCTTCGCAACGACGGCCTTGTGATCAGTGGAACCACGGGCGAATCGCCCACCACGACAGATGCGGAGAAGGAACGCCTGCTGCGAGCCGTGCTCGACGCGGTGGGGGACCGGGCCACGATCGTGGCCGGAGTGGGCACCAATGACACCGCGCACACGATCGAACTGGCCGGGCAGGCGGAGCGGGCCGGCGCACACGGCCTGCTCGCTGTGACGCCTTACTACAGCAAGCCGCCGCAGGCGGGCCTACAGCGGCATTTCACCGCCGTCGCCGACGCGACCGGGCTGCCACTCATGCTGTATGACATCCCGGGCAGAACCGGCACACCGATCGCCACCGAGACGCTTGTCGGTCTCGCCGGGCACCCGCGCATCGTCGCGGTCAAGGACGCCAAGGGCGATCTCGGCGCAGGCTTGGAAGTGATGGCCCGCACCGGCCTCGCCTTCTACAGCGGCGACGACATGGTGAATCTGCCCTGGCTGTCCGTGGGAGCTGTCGGGTTCGTCAGCGTGGTGAGCCACCTGGTGGGCGACCGCCTGCATGACATGATCGACAGGTACGCGTCCGGCGACGTGAGCGGCGCCCTCGCGATCCACCGCAGCCTGCTGCCGGTGTACACGGGAATGTTCCGCAACCAGGGAGTGATCATGACGAAGGCCGCGCTTGGCTTGCTGGGCCTGCCCGGCGGCCCCGTGCGCGGCCCGCTGATAGAGGCGACGCCGGCCGAGATCGCCAAGCTCCGTGACGACCTGCAGGCAGGTGGCGTGAAGATCCCGGGGATGGCCGCGTGAGCCATCCGCACCCCGACCTCAGCCCGCCACCACCCCTTTCCCCTAACGGCTTGCGCATCGTGCCACTCGGCGGTCTCGGTGAGATCGGCCGGAACATGACGGTGTTCGAGTACGGTGGCCGGCTGCTCATAGTGGACTGCGGTGTCCTTTTCCCAGAATCCGACCAGCCCGGCGTCGACCTGATCCTGCCGGACTTCGACTACATCAGGGGCCGGCTTGACGCGGTGGACGCGCTTGTCCTCACGCACGCGCACGAGGATCACATCGGAGCGGTGCCGTATCTGCTGCGCGAACGAAGGGACATCCCCCTCGTCGGCTCGAAGCTCACGCTGGCACTTGTGGCGAGCAAGCTGACCGAGCACCGCATCGACCCGGTCACCGCCGCGGTGGCGGAGGGCACGCGGCAGCAGTTCGGGAGCTTTGATCTCGAATTCTTCGCGGTCAACCACTCCATCCCTGATGCGCTCGCCGTCGCGATCCGTACCCCCGCCGGGCTGGTGTTGCACACGGGCGATTTCAAGATGGACCAGTTGCCGCTCGACGGCCGGCTGACCGACCTGGCGGGATTCGCGCG
This sequence comes from uncultured Actinomycetota bacterium, assembly GCA_963712955.1. Lineage (GTDB taxonomy): Bacteria > Actinomycetota > Actinomycetes > Streptosporangiales > Streptosporangiaceae > DATFVJ01. The sequence continues at coordinate 61,579 of CAVQKF010000008.1, forward strand.
GCTGGGCGGCGAGGGCATCGACCTGCTGATGTCCGACTCCACGAACGCCGAGGTGCCGGGGATCGTGACCAGCGAGCGGGCGATCGCGCCTGTGCTCGCCGACGTGTTCGCGACCGCGGAGAAGCGGATCATCGTGGCGTGCTTCGCGAGCCACGTGCACCGGGTTCAGCAGGTGCTCGACGCGGCGGCGAGCCACGGCCGCAAGGTGGCGTTCGTGGGCAGGTCGATGGTGCGCAACATGGGCGTCGCGCGCGACCTCGGCTACCTCCGCATTCCGGGAGGTTCCGGGGGGTCGTCCCCTGGGGCTGGCGCTGCGGGGGGTTCCGGGGGGTCGTCCCCTGGGGCTGGCGCCGCGGGAGGTTCCGGGGGGTCGTCCCCCCGGGCTGGCGCCGCGGGAGGTTCCGGGGGGTCGTCCCCTGGGGCTGGCGCTGCGGGGGGTTCCGTGGGCTCTTCCCCCCGGGGAGGTACGTCCGGCGGCCTGATGGTGGACGTGCGCGAGGTCGATGACCTACCGCCCGAGCGGGTGGTGCTCGTCTCCACCGGGTCACAGGGCGAGCCGATGTCCGCGCTCTCAAGGATGGCCAGCCGTGATCATCAGATCCGGGTCGTCGAAGGCGACACGGTGATCCTGGCGTCCTCGCTGATCCCGGGAAACGAGACTGCGGTCTACCGGGTGATCAACGGGCTCACCCGCTGGGGTGCGCGGGTGGTGCACAAGGGCAACGCGCTCGTGCATGTGTCTGGGCACGCGCCGGCCGGCGAACTGCTCTACGTGCTCAACCTCACCCGCCCGTCCAACTTCATGCCTGTACACGGGGAGTGGCGGCATCTGCGGGCGCATGCAGACCTCGCCGAGCTCACCGGTGTGCCGCGCCGTGGCGTCGTCATCCCCGAGGACGGCGTCGTGGTGGACCTCGTAGATGGGCAGGCGTCGATAGCGGGCGCGGTGCCGTGCGGTTATGTGTACGTGGACGGGCTCTCGGTTGGTGAGGTGACCGAGTCGTCGCTGAAAGACCGGCGGATTCTCGGTGACGAGGGGTTTGTCTCCGTCGTCGTGGTGGTCGACTCGACAACGGGCAAGGTGGTCAGCGGGCCGGAGATCCACGCACGCGGTTCAGGTATCGACGACACGGCATTCGTTGACGTGCGGCCGTTGATCGAGGAGACGCTCGCGTACGCCGCGGCCGATGGCATCAACGACGTACACCAGCTTCGCCAGCTTGTCCGCCGCACGGTCGGACGGTGGGTCAACGAGAACTACCGCCGCCGTCCCATGATCATCCCGGTCGTCGTCGAGCTCTGACGAGCGCCGGGTTCGGCCCATGCGTCAGGTTCGGCCCATGCGCCGGGTTCGGCCCATGCGCCGGGTTCGGCCCATGCGCCGGGTCGGCAGGGCAGACGCGGCCGGGCGCTGGCGAAGAAGTCGCAACTGCGAGGGTGACAATCTTCGCGACACGCGCGCCAGGGCCTTTGGCCGCAAAGTGTTCGTCAGTACCGTTGAAATCATGGCGACCCGTGCGCCGCGAAGCGCTTCCCGCATGCCGGCTGGCCCATCGGGCCGCGCCCGCCCTGATACTGCGGCTGGCTCTGGCAAGGGCCTGCGGACAGGGTCCGGGCGGCAGGCAGGCAGGCAGGACCCCAGACAGCAAAGGCGGCGGCCGCCAAATGGCAGGGGCAGTCCGCGGGGTAAGGGCACCGGCCGCGGGGGCAGGAACACCGGCGCTGGGCGATCGAATGACCCGTTCCTGATCCTGTTCGGCTGGATCGCCAATGTCCTCGTCGGCGCCTGGATGGTTGTCGCGCACGGTCTCGGTTTCGCGGTGCGGACGATCGGGCGCGGCGCCCGCGACCTGGATCCGCTGCACCGCAGGGACGGTATCGGCCTGGCCATCCTCGGCGCGGCGATTGTCACCGCCGCGGCCACCTGGTGGCACATTGGCAGCGTGGCGGGCCGCGCGGTGTGGGCGGCCGTGACAGGCGCGTTCGGGTCGGCCGCGTGGTCTGTGCCCCTCATGCTCGCCCTGCTGTCGTGGCGGTACCTGCGCCACCCGGAGCGGAACGCGGAAACGGGCCGGATGGTGATCGGCTGGTCGGCGCTGATCGTTGGAGCCCTTGGCCTCGTGCACATCGCCAACGGCACGCCACCGCCGACCGCGGGCGCCGCGGTCATGCGCTCGGCAGGCGGCTTCATCGGCTTCTTCGCCTCCGCGCCGCTCGTCGGTGCCGTGACGTCGTGGATCGCCGCGCCACTGCTCGCCCTGCTCTGTCTCTTCGGCCTGCTCGTCATTACCGCCACGCCGGTGCACAGGATCCCCGAGCGCCTCGCCGAGCTGCACGGCTTCGTCCGAGGTGATCAGGAAAACCCGGCAGGGGGCGGCGGCGCTGAGAATGAGGCCGCGGGCCCGCAGGGCGGCCCGGCTGCGGACAAGGGCTCACGGCGCGGTCACGGCCACCTGCTGCGCGGCTCACGGTCGCGCAAGGCCGCCATCGAACCGGGCGAACACGAGAAACCGTACGACACCCCGCTGCTACCCGGTGGCGGCGCCGCCCATGGCCGTCCGGCGGCGCTGGCCGGAGACGCGGTGTCCCGCGCCGCCGCCCTGGTTTCTGGCGCGCCGCAGGAGGATGAGCCTGGTCAGGGCACCGGCGGGCCAGGCACAGGCCGACCAGGCACAGGCCGCCCAGGCACCGGCGAGCACGGGGACGACGACGACCTCCTCGACGTGCTCGGGTTCGGGCACAGCCCAGACGGCAGGTCCCATGTGGGATCGCGTGGCACCGATGGGCAGCGTGACCCTGCGGCGGCGCATGGCCCGCCCGGCGCCGCCATCCGCGGATCCGAGCAGCTCACCCTCACCGGATCCGCCGACGGCAGCTATACGCTTCCGCCTGCGGCGCTGCTGCGCCCGGGGAGCGCGCCGAAGATGCGCACCCGCGCCAACGACGCCATCGTCGCCGCGCTGAGCGGCGTGTTCGAGCAATTCGACGTCGACGCTCAGGTCACGGGTTTCACCCGGGGCCCGACGGTGACCAGGTACGAAATAGAGCTGGGCCCGGCGGTCAAGGTCGAGCGGGTTACCCAGCTTTCCAAGAACATAGCCTACGCGGTGAAGAGCGCCGACGTTCGGATCCTTCAGCCCAATCCCCGGCAAGTCCGCGATCGGCGTCGAGATCCCGAACACCGACCGCGAGGTCGTCAGCCTTGGCGACGTGCTCCGTTCTCCTGTGGCGGTGAACGACCATCACCCGATGGTCGTTGGCCTCGGAAAGGACGTCGAGGGCCGTACCCGCGTCGCGAACCTGGCCAAGATGCCGCACCTTTTGATTGCGGGCGCCACCGGCGCCGGCAAAAGTCGTATGCATCAATGGGCTGATCACTTCGATCCTGAGCCGGGCCACCCCGGACGAGGTGCGGGCGATCCTCATTGACCCCAAGCGGGTCGAGCTGACCATCTACGACGGGATCCCGCACCTGATCACGCCGATCATCACTAACCCGAAGCGGGCTGCGGAGGCGCTGGAGTGGGTGGTCGGCGAGATGGAGCGGCGCTACGATGATCTGGCGGCGTCGGGGTTCCGGCACGTCGACGACTTCAACAAGGCGGTGCGGGCAGGCAAGCTCACTCCGCCGCCCGGTAGCGAACGCGTCTACCAGCCCTACCCGTACCTCCTGGTGATCGTGGACGAACTCGCCGACCTGATGATGGTCGCCCCGCGCGACGTGGAAGACTCTGTCGTCCGGATCACGCAGCTCGCCCGTGCGGCCGGGATCCATCTGGTGCTCGCCACGCAGCGGCCGAGCGTGGACGTTGTCACCGGCCTGATCAAGGCGAACGTGCCGTCCCGGCTAGCCTTCGCGACGTCCAGCCTCGCCGACAGCCGGGTCATTCTCGACCAGCCTGGTGCGGAGAAGCTGGTCGGCCAGGGCGACTCGCTCTTTCTGCCCATGGGGGCGAGCAAGCCGGTCCGGCTACAGAACGCCTTCGTGACGGAGAAGGAGATCCGCGAGGTCGTCGCGCACTGCAAGAAGCAGGCGCAGCCGACCTACCGGGAGGATGTGGCCGCCCCGGCCGGGCGCAAGCGTGAGATCGACGAGGATATCGGTGATGATCTCGAGCTTCTCGTCCAGGCGGCCGAGCTGATCGTCAGCACGCAGTTCGGCTCGACCTCGATGCTCCAGCGCAAGCTCCGGGTGGGTTTCGCCAAGGCTGGGCGGCTGATGGATCTGCTCGAGAGCCGCGGGATCGTCGGGCCGAGCGAGGGTTCCAAGGCACGGGACGTGCTGGTCAAGCCTGATGACCTCGCTGAGGTCCTGAGCAGCCTGAGCGGTGAATGATCAACAGGCCGGTGATTGCCGAAGGGCGCTGCCGGGTATGAAGGTTGTCGCTTCGGGGGGAGCGCTCCACGGAATGCCGAGTCCGCCCTTTTCGATGCGGGGGGTATCTCGCTGGCTCTTGCGCAGATGTCTAGACTTGGACCCGGGATTGGGGCTCCGGCGAGGTAGCGGAGGAATGGCGTGAGTATCGGCGATACCCTGGCACGGGCCCGACGGGACGCCGGTCTGAGCATTACGCAGGTGAGCCAGCGGACGCGGGTCAGGGAAACGATCATCCGCGGGATTGAGAACGACGATTTCTCGCCGTGCGGCGGTGACTTCTACGCGCGCGGTCATATCCGAAGCGTGGCCAAGATTGTCGGGGTCGATCCTGGACCGCTGATCCAGGAGTACGACGACGCGCATGGCAAGCTCGGCCAGGTCTCCGCGGCCGAGGTCTTCGAGCCGGCCACGCCTATCAAGATCCGCGAGCGCCGCCCGCCGAACTGGAGTGCGGCGATGGCGCTGGCGGTCATTGCGGTCATCGTCTACTGGGTGGTGCATTCGCTTGCGGGTGCTTCGCACCCTGTGAACAATGCGGCGCACGGTCAGCCGGTCAGGCACGCGTCCGCCTCCGCCACGCCCAGCCACAGCCTCACGGCCACCGGCGTCGCCAAACCGCGGCGCAACGTGGTGGTGCAGTTGGCAGCCAACGAGGCCTGCTGGGTAGGCGTGTACGCGGCGGACGGGGCCCAGGAATGGCAGCAGGTCATTCCGGCTGGGACGACCCGTTCGTGGACGTTCACCAGGCAGGTTTCGATGGAGATCGGCAATCCCGGCGGGGTCGCGCTGACAGTGAACGGCCGGAGCATCAACTCCCTCGGCTCCCAGCCGGTCACGCTCGACCTGAAACCCGGCCATAAAATCTCCGGTTAGCGCTAGCAGGACCCGTAGGGCTACGTCGGATGTTGCTGGTGGCGCCGTACGAGCGGATGGAGCCAGTTCTGGCGATCGCGTCGGCCATGACCGGCCAGATCCCAGGCATGCGGCCCGCGGAACAAGGTTCGGTGGGATCGCCCCCCGCCTGCGTCCCGTAGTCTGCGGGTGTGTCGTCGTCATTGCAGGATCAAGCGGGCCCGCGCCGGACTGTCCGCCTCGTCACGCTCGGCTGCGCGCGCAACGAGGTCGACTCCGAGGAACTCGCGGCACGGCTCGAGGCTTCGGGCTGGACCCTGGTCGGGGTGGGCGGCCACGACGATGACGAGGACGGCAGCGACACTGCGTACGAGGGTGTTCGTGGACAGCACCGAGAAGCGAGTGTGGTGCTCGTCAACACCTGTGGCTTCATCGAGGCCGCGAAACGGGACTCCATCGGTGAACTGCTGTCTGTCGCGGACTCAGGCCGTCCCGTAGTAGCGGCCGGCTGCCTCGCGGAAAGGTACGGCGCCGATCTTGCAGAGGCACTTCCCGAGGCCGAGGTGATCAGTTTCGACGATTACCCGGACATCGGCGAGGTGCTCGACGGGGTACTCGCGGGAAGGCGCAGGCCTGCACACACGCCGCGCGACAGGCGCAGGCTGCTGCCCCTCGCGCCGGCTGAGCGGCCCGCGGCCCAGCGGCCCGCGGCCCAGCGGCCCAGCACCGCCGAGCGGGCTGGCGGCGTGTACGTGCCAGGACACGGCGCACCGATCGTGCCGGATTCTCTATCAGAATCCCGAACGGCTGCCGCAAGCGGTCCCGGGTCTGCCACGGGTGTCACGCCCGCCGGTGTCGAGACAGAGCCGGCCGAGATCTCTTGCCCACCGGGTGAGCCACATTCCAGGCCGGTGCCTGAGCGCGTGAGCCGTTCGGGATCTGCGGGATCTCCCCCTTCAGGCCCGCGGCTACTGCGCCGCAGGCTCTCTGGCGGGCTGGCCGCGCCCTTGAAGATCGCGTCCGGCTGCGACCGCAGGTGCAGTTTCTGTGCGATCCCGTCATTTCGGGGTGCGTTCGTCTCGCGCCAGCCGCAGGAGATACTCGCCGAGGCCCGGCTGGCTGGCTTCCGAGGGCGTGCGGGAGCTCGTGCTGGTCAGCGAGAACTCGACCTCATACGGCAAGGATCTGGGAAATCTGCGGCTTCTGGAGGAACTGCTGCCCGCGCTCGGCGCTGTGCCCGGCATTGTGCGGGTCCGCGTCAGTTACCTGCAGCCGGCCGAGGTCAGGCCGGGACTGACGGAGGTGCTTGCGTCCACTTCCGGCGTCGCGCCGTATTTCGATCTGTCATTCCAGCACGCGAGTGGTCAGGTACTTCGGGCCATGCGGCGGTTCGGGGACCGTGAGCGGTTCGCCGGGCTGCTCGGGCAGGTCCGCCGTCTGCGCCCCGATGCGGGTGTGCGGTCGAATTTCATCGTTGGCTTTCCCGGCGAGACCGCGGCCGACCTAGCTGAGCTGCGGAGCTTTCTTGAAGACGCCAGGCTCGACGCCATCGGGGTCTTCGCTTATTCGGACGAGGACGGCACCGCCGCGGCGTCGCTGCCCGGCAAGCTGGACGAAGACGAGGTCGCCGCGCGGCTGAGGGAGATCAGCGATCTTGCCGAGGAACTCATGGCGCAGCGCGCGGAGGAACGGATCGGCGAGGACGTGGAGGTGCTGATCGAAAGGCCGCTGGCCGGCGGCGGGTTCGAGGGGCGCGCCGCACACCAGGCACCGGAGGTGGACGGTACCACGACTGTCCTTGGCGACCTCCGCGCAGCTCCAGGGGATCTCGTCCGCGCCACCGTCCGTGCCGCAGAAGGCGTCGACCTGGTGGCCGACGCCGTCGAGATCCTGCAGGGGTACGCCGCGGGACGGCGTTGAACCGGGCAGGGCCCGGCTCGAACCCGGACGGTGCCGCGGACGGCGCGCAAGCAGGCCGTGCCGATAAAGGTGCAGGGGAAAGCCCCGGCGCGGGCGACACCGTGGCGGGCGCGGGCGACACCGTGGCGGGCGCGGCCGCATCACCTACGGCGCCGGTCACCGCTGACGGCACGCCAGCTCCGGCGGGCGTGGTCAATGTGGCCAACGGCCTCACCGTGCTGCGGCTCGCGTTTGTCCCCGTCTTTGTGATCTTCCTGCTCAGGGGCGGCACCCTGGACCGGATCGTCGCGTTCGTGGTGTTCGTGGTCGCGTCATTCACCGACTTCCTTGACGGGCGCCTCGCCCGCAAGTACAGCCTCATCACGGATTTCGGCAAGATCGCCGACCCGATCGCGGACAAGGCGCTCACCGGTTCGGCCCTGATCGGCCTGTCGTATCTCGGAGAATTGCCCTGGTGGGTTACGGGCGTGATTCTCTTCCGCGAGGTCGGGGTCACCGTGCTGCGGTTCTGGGTAATCCGGCGCGGTGTCATCCCGGCCAGCAGGGGAGGCAAGCTGAAGACCCTGCTCCAGGTGGTCGCGATCGGGTTGTATGTGCTTCCAGGGCCGCTCGGCCTGATCCGTGAGATTCTCATGGCGGCGGCGCTGGTCGTGACCCTGGTGACGGGTGGTGACTACGTGCTACGGGCGGCGTCGCTGCGCCGAGGCCGTGCCGGCGCTCGCGGCACGCGGAAGGGGGCTCATGGTTGAGGAACAGCGCCGCAGGCTGCAACGGCCCGGGACTGACGAGTCAGATACCTGGGCACTGGCCGGCCAGATCCTGGAACTCCTGCGCTCGCGGGGCCACACCCTCGCGGTCGCCGAGTCGCTGACTGGCGGGCTGATCTGCGCCGCGCTCACCGACATCCCTGGCGCGTCGGTGGTCGTGCGCGGTGGGGTCGTCGCCTACGCGACAGATCTGAAGGCGGTTCTGCTCGGCGTCCCCCGCGCACTGATCGACCGTCACGGCGCGGTGCATCCCGATGTCGCCGTGGCCATGGCGGAAGGAGTGAGGCTGCGGCTCGGTGCGGCATTTTCCGTCGCTACCACGGGCGTTGCGGGTCCGGACCCACAGGACGGCAAGCCGGTTGGAACCGTGCATGTAGCGGTCGCAGCCGAAGGGGACACGGTGGTGCGGACGGTGGCGCTGCAGGGGGACCGGGCGGCCGTGCGGGCAGGGACGGTCGCGACATCGCTACGATTGCTCCTCGGCCGGCTGAGGGAAGAGACGGCCTGATTACAGCGTTACTAGCATTAACGAGTCCATCCCTAAGGGGCCTGCCACTTCGTCGGCAAGGCCAGGTACGGTGGAAGGTATCGCCAGGGATGAAGTGCCAGGGTCAGGGGAAGGGGTGCGACGATGGTAATGCTTCGTCACTTGCTCGGTGACGTGCTACGGCGGCTGCGCCTACGGCAGGGTCGCACTCTTCGCGAAGTTTCTGCCGCGGCACGGGTGTCGCTCGGCTACCTGTCGGAGGTAGAGCGAGGCCAGAAAGAGGCCTCGTCGGAACTGCTCGCGGCGATCTGCTCCGCGCTCGGTGTGCCACTGTCTCGGGTGCTCGGGGAAGTGTCAGACGGCTTCGCGCTGGCTGAACTGCAGAATGCTGCTGTTCTGGACGGCCCGAAAGAGCCAGCCTTCGCCGGTCACCCCGCACGCTCCGCACATCACGACCGCGAGCTTGTGCCAGGGTCGGCAGCACTGCCCGGATCACGCCAGGCGGTGCTCGAAGGCCCCGTACCTGCCAGAGAGGTTCTCGCCAGCAAGCCGCTGCGCCACGGACTCATCGGCGGGCACGACGGCCAGCCCGCGCGCCACGCGTTCGGCGACGGATCCAGCCGGGTCGGCGACATCAAAGACATGGTCCCGGCCTGAGCACTGGCCCCGGCCTGGGCACTGGCCCCGGTCTCGGCAGTGGCCCCGGCCTGGGCTTTGGCCCCGGCATGGCCACTCCCTGCCCAGGCTGATGGCCCGGGCAGGCATCTGGCCCCGGCGCATCCGCCGGGTTTCCATGATTGTGGTGCGAAGGCCTAAGTGATCGTCACTCTGGGGTCGGCGATCGTGGCTCCCCATTCGTCGGGGCTGACGTCGCGGGCATGCGTCGAGAAGAGCCAAAGGTGGCCCTCCAGGTCCTCGGCTCCGTACTGTCGTTCCCCGTAGACAGTCTCGTGGAGATCCTCGACGATCTTGGCGCCCGCCGACATCGCGCCGTCAAAATGCGCGGCAACATCGTCGACGAACACTGTCAGGGACTGGGTTTGGTAACCGAGGTGCGCCGGGCTCGCGGTGCCTGCTCGCGCACTCTTCAGCATGATCCAGGCGTCGCCGAGATACATCTGCGCACCGCCATCTTGGCCGCCATAGCGGTAGTGCTCGGTGAAGCCGAACGTGGTGGTCAGCCAGGCCAGCGCGTCGGCTACATTCTCGTACGTGAGGTGCGGCAACACTGTGTCCGCCGGCACGGAACGGTTCCTCACCATCCTACGACCTCCCGCTCCACGGTGCGCGGCCTCAGCGCCCGCGCAAACCCTCCTACGGATAGCATGAGCTCTCGCGGTACGGTTTATGCTAGCTGCGGCTGGGCGGCCTGTCGCGAGAGAGATCCACGATTTTGGCGACCGCGCCGCCGCGATGGGGGTTGGGTCCAGCTGCGTCCCGAACGGGCATGGCCTGCAGCAACCCCCGGAACCGGGAAGCAGAGTTTGACCGCAACGCGTACATGAACGCCTCACACCCACGCCTGTGGGTCCTCTGCAAGCTCGGCCACTCTCGGCGGGAGCTTGCCCGAGGCGATGTGTTCCAGCGTCACCTGCTCCAGGATTGCCCGCTCATTCGCGCGGAGCGCGATCCATACGCGCTGCAATGGTGCCGCCGCGCCGGAGTAGCCGACATTCTCCGGCCGTGCGCCACGGACGCCGACCAAGGGTCCATCGACGGCGCGGATGATGTCCGCGAGCGCGATGTCACCTGCCGGGCGCGCCAGCCAGAAACCGCCTGGCGGCACCGCGCTGGCTGCGCACGAGGCCGGCGCGGCGCAGTTGGGTGAGGATGTTCTCGAGGAACTTGACTGGGATTCCCTGTGCGTTCGCGAGGTGCTCAGCGGTGATGGGCGTGCCGTCACCAACAGCAAGCTCGGCGGCCGCGCGTAGTGCATAGTCGGCCCGTGCAGACAACCGCATGACGGCATTATTGCCGTAAGCGCAGGCCGATGGTGTCGCGGTCGGCGTTCGTGTCGCGCTGGAGCTGCCGAAGGAACCTTTCGCGCCCGTCGGATCGCGCACAGTTATGGTTGAGGCCGAGAGTCTCGGCGGCGGCCTCGCAGTTGGCGTAGCCGGAGCCGCCGGCATGTCAGCTCGCCAAGCGTGACGGGTCCGAGGCAGCGGCGGCGGCCGAGGCGTGTCCCTCGGGCTCGCCGCCGTTCACCCATGGCCCGCAGCACCCGCATGACGATCTCCGCCGCTCCAGCGACATCGCTGACCGGGGCGACGCGTTCAGCCCAGCCGGACCAATAGAAGCCGTCACCGTAATAGATGTTCTCCGTGAGCACACCAGCGGTCCGGTTCCGCACATGCACGCACGGGTGACACGGCCGCCGGCCTTGCGCCATAACTTCCCGCCCGGCCCGAGGCCGCGTCTGCACAAGCATCGCCGCACGTCCCGCGCCATAATGTGAATGTCGTGGAACGACGCGAGTTCCTGGCCACCAGTACGGCGGCCAGCGCTGCCGCTCTCGGGCTTATGCCCGGCGAGCCCCCCGCGTCACCCTTGGCGGTTGGCGCGCCGGTCGGCGCCGCGCATGTGCGTGAGCTACGGAACGCGCTGGCAAACCTGTACGCACTGGATGACGCCTATGGCGGTGCGGATGTTCGCCCGCTTGGAGTCCGTTTGCTGCGCCGCATCCGACGGGTGATCAGCACAGGCACCTACCCCGACACGATCGGCTGCCAACTTCAGCTTGCCGCTGGGCAGACGGCCGAGCATTGCGGGTGGCTGTGCTTCGACGCAGGACGCCAGGACGACGCCCGGCGCTATTGGGGCGAAGCCCTCACAGCCGCGACAATCCTGCACGACGAGCCGCTTGAGATCAGCGCTCTCGCCAGCATGTCTCTGCAAGCCCTCTATGAGAACCGGCCCCCGGGACGCCTACGACCTGGCCCGCGCGGCGCAAGAGCGCACAGCCCAAGGGTCACCACCGCCCGTGCTGTCCCTGCTGGCGGCCCGGGAGGCACGTGCCCTCGCCCGCATGCAGGATCATCAAGGGCACGCCGCACGCTGGCGCGATCTATGCGCTTGTTCGGCGTTCGCCCGGGGGCTCCGGGGCGGGATCTTCACGGCCTCGATGCCCGCGCTGGCCAGGGCCGCGTCGAAGGACCCGGTGAATTGCCCGGCCCGGTCGCGGACCAGGAACCGGAAGCCCGCGGCGCGGTCACCGAGGTCCATCAGGAGATTGCGGATCTGCTGCGTGGTCCACGGCCCGTCCGGGTGCGCGGTCACCCCGAGGATGTGCACGTACCGGCTGCCGACCTCCATCACGGACAAGCAGTACAAGCGGCGGAGGGTCACTGCGCAGTCCACGTGAAAGAAGTCCACCGCAAGCATCGTCGACGCTTGCGCGTGCAGGAACTGCCGCCACGTCGTATCGGTGCGCCGCTTCGGCGCCGGAGGGATCCGCAGCGCCTTGAGGATCCGGCGGATCGTGGACGCGCTGGCCCGGTGGCCGAGCTTGCCCGGGCCACGACCCCTCGATCTGGCTGACCGGATGGTACCCGCGACCTCTGCGGATGCAGCACGCCGCGGTCACCGCCGCCGCCGGGGGCCTGATAGACCGCTACTGGGCCGCCGGCGCCGCGCCGGTCTTCGAGATCATCGCCGAATGCGACCCGTTCCACCCCAAGGATCAGTGGGTGCCCTCCGGTCCCAGCTCGGATCCCGGGTGACGACGACAGTCATCGACGGCGCCAGCCACGCCCTGTTCCCCGAACAGCCGGACGCGGTGGCCAGCGCGGTCAGCGCCTACCTCCGGCAGCCGCAGTCCGGAAGCTAACCGACCCGAAGGAGCCATCAGATGCTGCCCACGCCAGCCGCTGGCCGCCGACCGTGACGACCAGCACGCGAAGACCAGCCTGTTCCCGGTCTCGCTGGCCCAGAAGCCAGCGGTGGCCTGCCCGCCGGGGACCAGACGGCCGGCCGTCTGGGTTCCCGTTACTCCCGGCGGTCGCTGCTGCGCGCGGGTGTGGTCGGCGTACCCGCCGCCGCGGTGGTGGCGGCGGCGGGTACGGGTACGGGGGCACCCGCCGCCGCGGCAGAGGGGGTCTCGTCCGCCGCGCCCCAGCAGCTGCAGAACCTGTTCACGCTGACTGACCTTGATTTCGAGACCCTGTTCGCGTTCGGCAGCGCCGGGTACGGGTGCGCCGAGTTCGGCGAGCTGGTCACAGCGGTCAACCACATCAACGCGGCGGGCGCGTCGTAGCAGACCTATTACGACACCTTCCTGGCTCTGGCCCAGCGCACCAGCACGCTAGCGGACCAGGAGCTGGCGGCCGGGCACGCGGCCAGCGCGCGGAGCGCTTGCCTGCGGGCGTCCACGTATTACGACATGTGCCTGTACTTCATCCTCGGCACCACGGCACGGGCGCAGGAGGCCGGCGCGTACGCGGCCGTGCAGCGCTGCTGGCAGCAGGCCAGCCAGCTGTTCGACCCGCCGTTCGAGCCAGTCCGCATCCCCTACGGCAACACCTGGCTGCCCGGCTACCTGCTCCGGCCCGATACCCGGCCGGTGCGCCGCCCCACCGTCATCCTCAACAATGGCGAGGACGCCCAGAACATCACGATGTACGCCCTCGGCGGGGTGGACGCCATCGAGCGCGGCTACAACGCCTGATCTTCGAAGGACCCGGGCAGGGCTCGATGCTGTTCCAGCGGCAGATCCGTTCCGGCCCGACTGGGAGAACGTCATCACCCCCGTCGTGGACTACCTGCGGTCCCGGCCGGACGTGGACCCGTCGCGCATCGCCCTGAACGGGTCGAGCCTGGGCGGCGAGCTGGTCATCCGCGCGGCCGCGTTCGAGCACCGGCTCGCCGCCGTCGTCGCCGACCCCGCAATCCTCAGCGTCTGGCTGTCCTGGACGACCGGGTACCCACAGCTCGGGTCCCTGTTCGCCAGCGGAGCCAGCAAGGAGCAGATCAACGAGATCTGGCAAGGCAAGATCATCCCCACCTTGGATGCCGTCGACCGGTACAACGTGGCCAAGAGGGCCGAAGGATACGGGCGGCAGTTCCTGCTGGCCGCCCGCGCCGGGCACGTCTTCAGCGACCTGTATGACTTCGGGACCACCGTGATGAAGTTCACCGTCGCCGAGGTCGCCGACCGGGTCACCGCACCCACGCTGGTCACCGCCTACCAGGACGACCAGCTCATAATTCCCGCCTCCGGTCAGGGAATCCAGGTCTACAAGCTGCTGCGCGGCGGCAAGCAGTTCCACCAGTTCACCGCGGCCGAGGGCGCCGATGAGCACTGCGCGCCCATGGCCCCCCAGACCCGCAACCAGGTCGTCTACGACTGGCTGGACCGCATCCTCTGACGCCGCCGCTAGATTCGAACCGAGCATACGGGAGGACAATGTGGATCTTGCGTTGCCGCTGAAGAACCTGGTCCCAGCTGGCGCATGAAAAACCAGAATCCCGCCACTGACACAAACCAGCACATGCCATCATCAACCCACCAGACCCCCGGCCAGCCGACACGTCAGGCAGTACGCCGACCGACACGTGAGGTCGTACGCCGACAGCGGTAGTCGGTCCGGTCGCCCGGCCACCCGTGGAGCAGCAGCACAGCATGGCCGCGACCGGCTCGCTCGTACACGAGACGGAAGCCGTCGACCGGCTCTACCTGGCGCATACCGCCGATTGTCTGCGCGATAGCGGTCCCAGCGCCAGCACGCAGCACATCCGCGGCGCTGGCGGATACGGGCGCGACACGCGCACGACCTCCAGGGGCGCTTTACGGCCATTCCGGCGTCTCGGCCCTCGGTAGCAACGGTCATCGGGTAGGCAAGCCCGCATCGTGGAGCGGCGTCCCGCGCACGGTCACGCTCCAGCCGGGCGCGACCGCACGCGCAAACTGGAGGTCGCAGACGGCGGAGGCCGCGTGGGGGTGGGCGGAACGCGGCGCGTCAAGCGCGCAGGCGCAGGCCGCGGGGCGTGGGGTGGAATCCGGCGTCTCGCAGGGCCTGCGCGAGCGGTGAGTCGTAAACGCCTGCGCCGTCGGCGCGCTCGACAGTGAGCCGGCCCAGCGCGCCCTCGCGAACCGCACGGGCCAGTGCGGCGGCGGCCGGGGCCAGGATGCTTGGGTCGTCGCTCCAGGACAGCAAGGTGCGGCCCCCTCGCTCGACATAGAGCACCAGGTGACCGTCCCTGACGATGACAAGCGCCCCTGCCTTGCGGCCTGGCTTGTGCGTGCCGGCCGTCTCGTCCGGCCGGGGCGGCCACGGCAGCGCGGCCCCGTAGGCATTCGCCGGGTCGGCAGCGGCGAGTACAAGGGTGCGGCCCGGCGTCACCGGGCTGGCGGGCGGAACCGGCCCGGCGGCTTCCGCTGGCGCGGCCGGATCCCGCATGGTGCGCATCCGGTCGACCGCTCCGGGCAGCGCGAACTGCGCCGCTCCCAGGCCCTCGACGAAGTAGCCGCGTCTGCACCGACCAGTTTCCTCCAGCGCCCGCAGCACCGGGTACACGGCGGCGAACCCGCCAGCCACGCGCTCGGCGGCGACCACGCCGCGGGTCAGCACCCCATACCGGTCGAGCAGGGTTTCGGCGAGCGCGTGGGCCCGGTGGGTGGGATCAGTGTCACGTTCGGGCAGGAGCGACCAGCGTCCGCTGACGGTTGGCGGCCCGGCCCGTGAGGGCAGGACAGGACGGCCAGGGCCGCGCCGCCGGCCTGGCGCCCGGCCCGGCCGGGCGCCGGGGACCGCCCAGTCGGCGCTTCCAGCCCGGCGGGCGTTGCCCGGCCACGATGGGGTCCGGTTCGCCGGCCGCCCCGCGCCGAGCAGGGTCCGCAGGGGCGCGAGTGTGTCGTTGGTCACCCAGCCAGCCCAAACAAGATCCCAGAGAACTGACGCAAGCGCCTGGTCGCTCAGATCGTAGACCGTGACATCTGAGCCGCCCGATCCAAGGAGGGCCGCGCGCCCTTGTCGACCTGCGGCGTGCCCTTCAGCCGAGCTTGCGTGCCCTGCAGCCGAGGTCGCGTGCCCGGCAGCCGAGGTCGCGTGCCCGGCCAGGGGGGTGGCGTGCCCGGTCGGGGATGCATGGCCTGTTGATGCCGGGGGCCGGAGGGTGGTGGCCGGTTGCCCGGCGGGGGAAGGCCCGGTGGGGGACACGGCGGCGGGCCCCGTGGACGCCTCACGTCCCAGCCGAGAGACGGTGTGCTGCGCGGTGGGCTGGTTCGCGAGGATCCTGGCCACCCGGTCCGCCAGCATCCTGAAGAACAGCGCGCCACCACCGTCGAGGGCGGCGAGCACCGCGTCGTGTACCGGTGTCATCGTGATATCGGCGGGTTCCGGGAGCAGCAAGGGCGCCGTCCCGGCCGGGGCCAGCGTCACCCAGCCATCGCCGCCCGGCCGTGTTCCGCCCACCGAGCCTGCGCCCGCCCAGACCACCTCACCCGCGGTGGTGAGCTCGTCAAGCATCGCGGGGGAGTAGCCAGCGACCCGGGACGGCAGCACGAGTGTCTCAAGCGCGGACGCGGGCAGCAACGCGCCCTGCAACTGCTCCAGGGTGTCGAGCAAGGAGAGCGCGCTGCCGAGCCGGGGTGACCACCCACCGGACCCAGCCATGTGCTCACCGCGCCGCGCGCCCTGCTCGGAGCTTGGAGCGGGGTGCTCGATCAGGTCCGCGCCCGGCATGGCGCCCGGCGCGCCGTGCCCGTGGCTGGCCAGACGAGCGGCGCTCTCCACGCCGTCAGCGGACACGGCCATGTGCTGCCAGGCCGGAAGGAGCCGGGCGAGCGACTCCGGGGGCGACGGCTCGGCCTCCTTGCGGAGGCGGGCGAGTGAGCGGCGGCGCAGCAGCCGCAGGATTCCAGCATCGCACCACTCGGTGCCCCGCCCACCTGGCCGGAACTCGCCCTCGGCCACCCGGCCGTCAGCGGCGAGCCGCTGCAGCGCACCGGTGACCACAGCCACGCCGAGTCCGGACGTGGCAGCCGGATCGGCCGCGGTGAACGGGCCATGCGTGCGCGCGTACCGGGCGATCAGATCGCCGAGCGGATCGGTTACCGGCTCGGTGAACGCCTCCGGAACCCCGACGGGCAGCGGTACCCCGAGCGCGTCACGAAGCCGGCCGGCGTCCTCGCTCGCCGCCCAGCGCTGCGTTCCTGCGATCCGCACCTGGATGGCCCGCCGCGTCGCCTCGAGCTCAACGAGCCACCCGGCCACATCACCGGGATCGGTGCACCTTTGCATGACCTCATCTGCCGACAAGGGGCCCGTCTCACGAAGCAGGTCGGCAATGCCCTCCAGCCCGCGCGCCTTGCGCCCCTCCGCAAGCCGCTGTACCTCCCGCTCAGCCTCGGCGATCACCTCTGGGTCGAGCAATTCGCGCAGCTCAGCTTGGCCGAGAAGCTCGGCGAGCAGCACCGAGTCGAGCGTCAGCGCCTGCGCCCGCCGCTCGGCAAGCGGTGAGTCTCCCTCATACATGAAAGCGCCCACGTACGCCAGCAGCAACGACCGTGCGAAGGGTGACGCCGTCGCGGTCTCGGTCTGGGTGATCCGCACCTTCCGCCCGGCGATGTCGCGCATCAAGGAGCCCAGGGCAGGCATGTCGAAAACGTCCTGCAGGCACTCACGCACGGTCTCAAGCACGATTGGGAAGGTGCTGTACTGGCTGGCCACGGCGAGCAACTGCGCGGAACGCTGGCGCTGCTGCCACAACGGGGTGCGCCGGTCGGGGCGGCGGCGGGGCAGCAGCAGCGCACGCGCCGCGCATTCCCGGAACCGCGAGGCGAGCAGGGCGGACCCGCCAAGCTCCGCGGTCACCACCTGCTCCACCTCGTCGGGATCGAATACCGCGATGTCCGGCGGTGGTGGCTCGTCGGTGTCCGGGATGCGCAGCACGATCCCGTCATCGGCGTGCAGCGCCTGGACGTCCATGGCGCCGTAGCGTTCGCGCAGCCTGCTCGCGATGGCGAGCGCCCACGGGGCGTGCACGCGGGCACCGTAGGGGCTGTGCACAACCATCCGCCAGTCGCCGAGTTCGTCCCTGAAACGCTCCACCACCAGGGTGCGGTCGTCCGGCACGCAGCCGGTGGCCTGCCGCTGTTCCGCCAGGTAGCTGACGAGGTTGCCGGCGGCGTAACCGTCCAGCCCCGCGGCGCGCGCCCGGGCCCGTGCGGCATCGAGTCCCATCCCCGCTAGTTCGCGGCGGAACTCGCCGATGGCGCGGCCAAGCTCGGCCGGCCGCCCTGGCGCGTCGCCGTGCCAGAAAGGAAGCTTGCCTGGCTGCCCGGGAGCGGGCGAGACAAGGACGCGGTCGGCGGTGACGTCCTCGATCCGCCACGAGCTCGCACCGAGCACGAACACGTCGCCGATCCTGGATTCGTACACCATCTCCTCGTCCAGTTCGCCCACGCGCGACGACTGGCGGCCGGCCAGGAACACGCCAAACAGCCCGCGATCCGGGATCGTGCCACCACTGGTGACGGCCAGCCGTTGCGCGCCCGGCCTGCCACGCAGCGTGTCTGTCACCCGGTCCCACACCAGCCGCGGCCGCAGCTCGGCGAACTGCTCGCTCGGGTACCGGCCGGCCAGCATGTCCAGCACCGCCTCAAGCACCTGCCGCGATAGGGTCCCGAACGGCTGCGCCCGCCGGATCAGCCGTTCAAGCGCGTCGAGCTGCCAGTCGTCCATCGCGGTCATCGCCACGATCTGCTGTGCGAGCACGTCGAGCGGATTGCGTGGGCAGCGGAGTTCCTCGATCTCACCGGCCCTCATGCGCTCGGCCGTCACGGCCGCCTGCACCAGGTCGCCACGGTACTTGGGGAAGATCACGCCACGGGAGACCTCGCCCACCTGGTGACCTGCGCGGCCCACCCGCTGCATTCCGCTTGCGACCGAGGGCGGCGACTCGACTTGGATGACCAGGTCCACCGCGCCCATGTCGATGCCGAGTTCCAGGCTGGAGGTGGCGACCACGGCGGGTAGCTTGCCGGCCTTGAGCGCCTCCTCGATCTGGGCGCGTTCGGCCTTCGAGACCGATCCGTGATGGGCCCTGGCTACCACAAAAGTCTCCGGGCCGCCGGGGTACGGGTAAAGGGGGTCAGGCTCAGGGGTTGTCCCCCGGAGAGGCGCTGCGCTGGGGAACGCTGGGTCCCCCCTGGCTTGCGCTGCGGATGGGGCGCCGCGGGTGGCGCCCGCCTGGGCCATGAGCTGCGCCGGGGGGCCGCCCAGGGGCAGGGCCTGCCCGGTTGCCCGTTCGCATGCGAGTTCGTTGAGGGCCGCACAGAGCCGTTCTGATAGCCGGCGCGAGTTCGCGAACACGATCGTGGAGCGGTGACGCTCGATCAGGTCGAGCACGCGCTCCTCGACATGTGGCCAGATCGACCGCCGCCCGGCGTCTGCAAGCCCGGCGTCTGCAAGCCCGGTGTCGTGAGCCCGGTGTCCGTGAGCCCGGTGTCCGTGAGCCCGGTGTCCGTGAGCCCGGTGTCCGTGAGCCCGGTGTCCGCAGGATCGGTGCCCGCGGCGTGCGCGGGCGGCCGGGAATCGGGCGGCTGCCTGCTCGCGGGCCCGCCGCGTGCGGCGGATTCTTCTTGTCCGACGCCGTCCTGAGGAAGCGTGCCGTCTGGTGAACCGACGCGCCCGTCGCGTTGCACGGAGCCGAGTTCGGTCATGTCCTCGACCGGTACCACGATCTCCAGCTCGAGCCGCTTCTCAAACGGTGGGGCGGCGATCGCCACTGGCCGGTCGCCGCCGAGGAACGCGGCGACCTCTGCGGGCGGGCGCACTGTCGCGGACAGGCCGATTCGCTGTACCTGTCCGGGCGGCGGTGCCTGTCCGGGCGGTGCCTGCCCGACTGGTGCGCGCCCGGCAAGGGACTGCCCGAGAGCCCCTTGCGCGGCGGCCCGCACACCAGCGGTGCCGGTCCCCGCGGAGCCGCTAGGGCTGTGCTGGTCCGGGGGGGCGACCCCCCGGAACCCCCCGTCCGGCTGCGCTGGCCCGGTCGCCGATCCTGCCCAGTTAGGGCTGTGCTGGTCGGGGGGGCGACTCCCCGGAACCCCCCGTCCGGCTGCGCTGGCCCGGTCGCCGATCCTGCGCAGCCGTTAGGGATCCTGAGCGCGTCCAGCCGTTCGAGTGAGAGGGCGAGGTGGGCGCCCCGTTTGTTCCCCGCGAGCGCGTGCACTTCGTCAACGATGACCGTCTGCACGCTGCCCAGCGTCTCGCGCGCACGCGACGTGAGCAGCAGGAAGAGCGATTCGGGCGTCGTGATCAGGATGTCAGGCGGGCTGCCCGCCAGCCGCCGCCTTTCTTCCGCCGCGGTGTCGCCTGAACGCACCGCCACCTTGATATTCGGCTGGGGTAGCCCCAGGCGGTGAGCCGCCTGGCGGAGGCCGGCCAGCGGCGCCCGCAGGTTCCGCTCGATGTCCACCGCCAGCGCCTTGAGCGGCGAGACGTACAGCACCCGGCACCTGCGAGAGGGATCTTCCGGCACCGCGGCCACCGCGAGCCTGTCCAGCGCCCATAGGAAAGCAGCAAGCGTCTTACCGGACCCGGTCGGGGCGACGACCAGGGTGTGCCTGCCGCTGCTGATCGACTCCCATGCCTGCACCTGCGCGGGCGTGGGCGCCGCGAAGGCACTCGTGAACCAGGCCCGGGTGAGCTCCGAGAAACACCCGAGCGGATCGCCCGGCCTGGCCCGGGGGCGGGTTCCCGGACCGGCCGGTGGCTGCTGCGGCAGGCATGTCACCATCCTGCCTCGTCCCACTGACATTCTCGGACCGTCTGGGGCCAGCCGTTCGCCCGTTACCCGGGAGGCTTGGTCGCACGCCCGCTGGTGGTTCGCGCTGCGGCAGCCGTTAGGGATCATGGGTGTGTCATTCCGGCCGTCGCGGGTCACGGCGTGGTCACGGCGGCCCACCCTCCAGTTCGGCGAAGGTCTCGACGAGAATCGAGGCGATCACCTGGGAAGCGGTCTCGCGTCCATAAGCGATCACGTCGTCAGCATCGAGCTTCTCGTCAGCATTGTCCGATACGATGCGTACTGCACCCCACGGCACTGCATTGTGAAACGCGACCTGAGCTACTGCCGCCGTTTCCATGTCCACACAAACTGCGTCCGGTTGATCGAGTCTAATTCTGTTCCGCATCTGGGAGCTTCGAACAACTTGATCACCCGACACGACGAGCCCCTCAATACTGGGGATCAGCCGCCCGTTGCTTTGGACGGACCCCGAACAGGCCCGAATCAATTGCGCGGTGATAACCGTGTCCGAGGTGAAGCGGCTCACGCCAAGATGGGGCAGCTTCCCCCGCTCGGTAACAATGGGGCGCGCATCGTAGTCGTGCTGCATGGCCGCGCTTGCGATGACAATGGTTCCAGGCTTTGCGGCTGGCGCGATTCTGCCTGCAAGACCGGCCACGAACAAGGCTCGTGGACTGTAGCGATGACACAGATATTGGCTGGCTAGGGCTGCCGCTACCTTTCCTATCCCGGTGATAGCGACAACTACTCTGTTACCCTCGAGGTATCCATCGAACATCTGGAGACCCAAAGAAGTGCTCGAAGCGACCGGAGTGAGTCGCGCGCACAATGCTTGCGCTTCCACGTACATCGCTGAGCAAACGGCTATGGGGGGCGCATTGCTCGCCATGATCAGGCCGTTCGTTCGGTGGGCTCGAATGGTCAAGGTTGTAGACGGCGTGTCCTATTTGATCACGCGACGTCGTCCATCGTCATCATACCTGTCGGCGACCCTGCACAAGGCGCTCACCGAGCTGGCCAGGCGGCCCAATATGAGTGCCCGGCCTCGGGGAATGTTTCGCTCGCGGCGCCCCGCTGTCCGGGAACCGGAGGCTGTCATGATCGTCCATCTCGCGGGCGGGGAACCCCAGCTCCGCCAAGATGGCAACATGGAACCGCATCTTTGAGCCGGACATCCGTGCTCCGTGACGCCATGAGGGATGATGTCGGGCTCGCGGAGCAGCGCTGAGGTCGCCAAGCGGCGGAGACGCCCGTAAGATTCCATCTGGCCGCTGACTTGGATGGTACGCATGGTAAGGACTGTCTTCTGGGAACGGATGAACGCGCAGTTCGGGGCGGGCTACGCGCAGAGCCTTGCCAAGGATTACGTGTTCGCGGGCCTGGGCGGGCGCACCATCACGCAGGCACTGGCCGAAGGCGAGGACGCAAAGACCATCTGGCGTGAGGTGTGTGAAACGTTCCCTGTTCCCGAACGGCTGCGCTGAGTACTGTCACCCGCCGGTGACACAATCGTGCAGGCCGGCCACGACCATGCGGACGAGGCGCCGATGGGTGTCGTCGGTCTGTTCTGGAAGGCCAAACCCGCCGGTGATCTGGAGCAACGCGAACCCGTGCATGGTGGCCCTGATGCAGCGAGTGGCGTGGATCGCGGCGGATCCCTCCAGGCCGTAGCCGCGAAGCACGGCAAGCACCATGTCCGCGAGGCGCTGCCCGGCGGCCGCGAGTCGCGGATCGTCCTGTGGCTGCTGCGGGAACAGCGCGTAGCGGTTCGGGTGCCGGGTGGCGTATCCGTGATAGCCGAACATCAGCGCCGCGACGGCGTCGTCGCCGCTGCGGCCGAGGATCGCCGTGGCCACATCTTCTGTGACTTCCTCCAGGATTCGCAGGCCCACCAGGCTGCGCAGGGCGGCGAGGCTGTCCACATGCTTGTACAGGGAGGGTGCGGCGACACCCGTCCGCGCGGCGACGTTCGCCAGGGTGAGCGCATCTGCTCCCCGTTCGTCAAGCAGAGCGGTGGCGGCTTCCACCACTGCGCTCGTGGACAGCCCCGCCCTAGGCATCAGTGACCTGCTTGAGGAACGGGAGGATCTCGGCGGCGACGCGGTCAGGGAACTCGGCCATCGTGTAGTGTCCGGCGCCCTCGATCATTGCCGCCCGCCCGTGAAGGTCGGCGGCGATCGAGGCGGCCTCGGCGGCCGGGTCGCGCGAGTCGGGGTCCTTGGAGCCCATCACCACCAGCACCGGGCAGCGCACCTCGGGCATCCTCGCGTTGCACTCGTCGGCCGTGCCTGCCGCGAGTGCGTGCATCATGGCCTGCAGAGCGGGCATCCGCCCCGGCTCGGCGAGCATGTCGGCGAGGGCCTTCTTGTACTCTGCATAGTCGTCTGGCTTGCGCGCCTTGAACAGGCTGGACCAGTAGGCCATCCAGGCCCAGCGGAACCTGCCCGCCATTTCCCCTCCGACCTTCATGACGATCCGTTGCGTGACCGACGGCGGCAGGCCCTTTCCTGCCGGGCCGCACAGTACGAGGCCAGCGATCTGTTCCGGCGCCTCGGCCGCCGCCCACACCGCCGACGCGGTGGTGATCGACTCGGCGACCACGATGGCGGCCTCGGTGCCTGGGTGCGCGGCGCCGGGGTTGGCGGTGCCGGGGTTGGCGGTGCCGGGGTTGGCGGTGCCGGGGTTGGCGGTGCCGGGTTGCGCGGTGCCGGGGTTGGCGGTGCCGGGGTGCGCGGTGCGGGGGTGCGCGGTGCCGGGGTGCGCGGTGCCGGGGTGCGCGGTGCTGGCGCGCGCGGAGTTCAGGTGGCGGATGACGGCTAAAATGTCGGAGCCGAGAGCTGCTGCGGAATACGCCGGCCAGCCAATGCTCGACTCGCCGTGGCCGCGCAGGTCCATCGTCGCGACGCTGTAGCCGGCCTCGGCGAGAACCGGGCGAAGGAAGCGGTAGAGCTGGCGGCGGTCGCCGATGCCAGGCGTGCACAATATCAGCGGGCCAGTGCCGTCCGTGTCGTCGTAAGCGATCTGACCGCCAGGGACGTCGACGAAGTGGGTCTGGGGCTGCATCGTGGTCCTCCGGATGAGCTGGTTAGCTGGTGGCTAGTTGAAGTAGCTTATAAGCTAATTACAGTAGCTAAGTCTGTCAAGACGGGTCCCGGGGGTGACCCTGGGAGCGGAGTGCCGCCGCGCGCGGATAACCTGACCCGCGTGCTCGAACACGTTACGGTGACCAGGTACGTGACCCCGTTGCGCGAGGGTGGGTCACTTCCGGCCATCGTGGAGGCGGACAACCTCGGCACGTACGTGATGAAATTCCGCGGTGCTGGCCAAGGGCCGAAGGCCCTCGTAGCGGAGATCATCGGCGGCGAACTTGCCCGCAGGCTCGGCCTGCGCACACCTGAACTGATACTCGGCGACCTCGACCCGCGCATTCCAGGCAGCGAACCCGACCCCGAGATCCAGGATCTCCTCAGCGCGAGTGAGGGGCTCAATCTCGGCGTGGATTTCCTACCGGGCTCGGTGGGCTTCGACCCGCTCGGGTGGACGGCGGACTCGTCCTTCGCGAGTCAGGTCGTGTGGTTCGACGCACTGATCCAGAACGTGGACCGCACCTGGCGCAACGCTAATATGCTCGTTTGGCACCGCGATATCTGGCTCATCGACCACGGCGCGGCGCTCTACTTCCATCACAACTGGCCTACCGCGGATCCGGCCAAGCCTTTCGACGCCCGCGACCACGTGCTGCGCGACCGTGCCGGGTCACTGGCCGAGGCGCACGAGATGCTCGCGCCGCAGATCAGCGAGGAGTTGCTTACCGAGGTCACCTCCTTGGTGCCCGACGAATGGTACGGGGACGGCGGCGGCGTGCCGTACGTCACCCATCTCATGGAACGGGCGCCACGCGTGCGGGAGGTGATCAAGGTATGAGCGAGGTGTTCGAGTACGCGCTCATCCGGGTCGTCCCCCGCGTCGAGCGAGGCGAGGCGATCAATGTCGGCGTGATCCTCTACTCGCTGGGTCATGAGTACCTGCGGGCACGGGTTCACCTCGACGAGCATCGCCTGCGGGCGGTCGACCCTGCCGCAGACCTGCCCGCCGTGAGCGCCGCGCTCGGCGTTTTCGTCAGCGCGTGCAGCGAGGGACCGCTGGCCGAGCAGCCGCTCGGGGCGCGCTTTCGCTGGCTCACCGCACCGCGGAGCACGATTGTCCAGCCCAGTCCCGTGCACAGCGGTCTCACCGATGACCCGGAATCCGAACTGGAGCACATCTTTGACATCCTGGTGCGCTGACACGTTCTGCGCCGCGGTTCCTGCCCTCCGGGAGTGCCCGGGCGGCCTGAAGCAGTGCCCGGGCGGCCTGAAGCAGTGCCCGGGCGGCAACGGGGCACGAGCCATGGACAGGGACCAGCTATCGGGACCAGTTACGAGCCGTAGTTTCCGTGCCGATGGTCGGCGTGTCGCCATGACGTCGAACAGCTGTTCGCATAGGCTGCTCACGTGCGCCGCACCCTTGCCCGGATTGCCGCGATTGGCGGGCCTGGCAGGGCGCCGTTTCCAGGGTGGGCTGTTTCCAGGTGGGCTGTCCCCATGAGGCCGCGCTTCCCTGGCCGGCGCAAATTGTCGGCAGGAGCGCGTAGCGTCTGTGCCGACAAGCCGGACGGCACACTGGACAGCACCGTTGAACGGCGCTGCTGGCAGGTCGGCAGGACGCACCTCAACAAAGACGATCATCTGGGCGGTACGGCAGAGACGCCACCAACAGGCCCGTGACCCCCACAGGGAGTTCTCATGGCAGCTAGCGACAGGACGAGGATTGACCGGCCCGGCGACCGGGACAAGGCCCTGGAGGCCGCGCTCGTCCAGATCGAGCGGCAGTTCGGCAAGGGCTCGGTCATGCGCCTTGGCGACGACGCCCGTGCCCCGGTCGAGGTGATCCCGACCGGTTCGATCGCGCTCGACGTCGCGCTCGGCATCGGCGGCCTCCCCCGCGGCCGCGTCGTCGAGATATACGGACCGGAGAGCAGCGGAAAGTGCCTCACGGCTGATACGTATGCGTGGACAGACCGCGGGCTGGAGACGATCGCCGAGATCTTCGCGCGCGCAGAGATGAACGCGAGCTGCACGTCCCGTGTGACTGATGTCAGGAAATACAGCATCCGCCTGGTCAACGAGCGCGGCGAACTGGAGAGGGTTGCCGCGCTGACACACAACAATCGAAAGCCCGTACTCCGGCTGAGATTGCGGTCTGGCCGTGCGATTAGTGTGACCCACAATCATCCGCTTCGCGTGATGAGCGAGCGTGGCTTCATCGTGTGGCGCAAGGCTGGAAAGATTCAAGCGGGTGACACTCTCGTCTCAGCCACATTCGGTGCTGTAGAAGCAGCGGAGGGTACTGGCCTCAGTGAAGATGAAGCCATCCTACTTGGTTATCTCCTCGCCGAGGGCTCGCTCTCCTACGATTACTCGGTCCGGTTCACCAGCTGGGATACCGAGGTAAGCGGAGAGTTCACCCGGCTCATGGAAGGACTCTTCGGTATCCAGGTAAGCTGTTACGGTGGCAAAGAGTTCGCGGTGCATGGCAAGGCTATCCGGGAACGATTCGCCAAGGAATATGATCTGGACTATGTCGTGGCCGGGGGTAGGAAGGTTCCCGCCTGTGTCCGTACCGCAGGATACAAGGTGCAACGCGCCTTCCTATCCGCGCTCTTTGAAGGTGACGGGTGGATCGATTCTTCGTCCACTATCGGTCTAAGTACTTCATCAGAAGAGCTAGCCCGCCAGGTGCAACTCATGCTCTATGGTCTTGGAATCCCGGCCACCGTTTCGTCGAAGTACAACCCCAAGTATGAGCGGGACTATTGGTCTGTTACCATCAATTCTGCTGTGGCAGGCCGGTTCCTTTGCGAGGTCGGTTTCCGTTCTTCTCGGAGACGGGCGCAAGTAGAGAAGTGCTTCAGGCTCTCAACTCTGGACCCGCAGTTCGAGAACATTCCATATATATCCGGGCTACTTCATGATCTGCGTGATGACTGCTGCGGAGACAGAGAATTCGACCGCATCGCCGGGGATCTTCTCCGTCAGGACATGAACCTTTCTTGTTCTCGCCAGCGCCTGGCGAGGATCGTCGGATGGTGTGAGCATCGACTGGATCGGCTCTCTGCGGGTGCCCAGGTGATTGTACGTTACCTCCGAGTGCTTGCGGAAATGCCATATACCTACGAGGATGTTGTCTCGGTCGAGGACATTGGCCTACAGCCGACATTCGATGTTCTCTTGCCGGAAACCCATAGCTTCCTCGCCAACGGCGTGCTGTCACACAACACCACCGTCGCGTTGCACGCGGTCGCCAATGCACAAAGGGCTGGCGGCATCGCCGCGTTCATCGACGCCGAGCATGCACTCGACCCTGAATATGCCAAAAAGCTCGGCGTCGACACCGACGCGCTGCTCGTTTCCCAGCCGGATACCGGTGAGCAGGCACTGGAGATCGCCGACATGCTGATCCGCTCCGGCGCGCTCGACCTCGTTGTTGTTGACTCGGTGGCGGCACTGGTCCCGCGGGCCGAGATCGAGGGCGAGATGGGGGACAGCCACGTCGGTCTGCAGGCCAGGCTCATGTCCCAGGCCCTGCGCAAACTCGCGGGTGCGCTGAGCCAGACCAAGACGACCGCAGTTTTCATCAACCAACTGCGTGAAAAAATTGGGGTCATGTTCGGAAGTCCCGAGACGACGACGGGTGGAAAGGCGCTGAAGTTCTATGCATCGATACGGCTCGATGTGCGGCGGATAGAGACGCTGAAAGACGGCACGGAGCCAGTCGGCAGCCGCACACGGATAAAGGTCGTAAAAAACAAAATGGCTCCGCCATTCAAGCAGGCGGAAATGGATATCCTGTATGGCATCGGGATCAGCCGGGAAGGTGGGCTGATCGACTTGGGCGTGGAGCAGGGCATCGTACGCAAATCAGGCGCCTGGTACACCTACGAGGGCGACCAGCTCGGGCAGGGCAAGGAGAACGCGCGGAACTTCCTGCGGAGTAACCCCGACCTCTCCGACGAGATCGAGAAGAAGATCAAAGAGAAGCTCGGTGTGGGGGCCAAGCTCGACGCCGACCCGTTGGACGCTACTGGCCCGGATGGCCTGGCGGGTCCCCCTGCTGGGCCATCCGCAGGCGGTCCGGCAGCGGCGCCTGGAGGGCCTGCGGGACGGAGCCGGGCGGCTGGTCCAGGGCGCTCAGGCACGGTGCCGAGGCCGGGAGCCGGCTGACGCTTGGCGGGATATCGAGGACGAGTGATGCCGAGGACGAGAGGCAGCTAGGTGGCAACCCGGCGGGATAGAGGGCGGTATCTCCGGACGCGCGGTCACGCGCCCGGAGATACCGCGGGGCGTGCGACCGGGCGGACGGCAGAGTACGCGACCGGCGACCCGGCGGCCCGCGCCGCCGGCGAGACGGCAGGCAGGCCGCAGATCAGGCGCACGACCCGCGAGCCACCGCGAGCGAACTTTGCCTGCGGCTGCTCACGATCGCGCCGCGGACGGGGGCCCAGCTTGCCGCCGCTCTCCGCCGCCGGGGTGTGCCGGAGAGCGTGGCCGGGGAAGTTCTTGGCCGGTTCGCCGATGCCGGCCTGATCGACGACGCCGCGTTCGCCAGTGCGTGGGTGGAGTCGCGTCACTACAGCCGGGGCCTTTCGAGGCGGACGCTTGCCGCTGAACTGCGCCAGCGGGGAGTCGGCGATGACGAGGTCCGCGACGCCATCGGCGAGCTTGACCCGCAACAGGAGGCCGCGACGGCCCGGCGGCTCGTGAACGCCAAGCTGGCGGTCAGCGCGGTCAGCCGCCGCAGGCCCGTACCCGCCGCCTGGCGGGGATGCTGGCACGCAAGGGTTACCCGGCGGCGATGGTTTTCCGTGTCGTGCGTGAGGCGCTCGAGCAGGAAGGAATCGACGCAACCGAGGCCGGGCTCGACGAGTCGGCGGAGGCTGGGCTCGACGCGGTGGAAGCGTGGCCCGACGCGGTGGAGCCTGGCTGACGGTTTAGGACCTGTCGGGTGCCAGGTGCCGCCACCCGGCCCCCCCAAAACCAACCGGCCGGGGCAGCACGGGCGGCCCCTTGAGCGTCGGCCGGGCACGCATTCGGGCGCGGCCGTGATCGCATCCGGGTCGTGATGATCAGAGATCACGCTGGCCGCAGCCGAGCTCCAGGATGTGAAACTACGCCATCAGACGCGTCTGAGGGCGGCGGCTCGAAATCGGCTTCCAGATCTACTATCTGCCCTGGTCACACCCACTTGCGAGCACGCGGGCGACGGGTCAGGCGCGGAGCTTTGCTTGCCCCTGGCGTTATCGCAGCTTAACCTCACGGCAGCGAGGTGTTACTCCGCACCGTGCGGATGGACATAGACGGAAATGACGATGCACAGACGACAACCGGGCCGCGTCACCTGCGGCGCCCGTCATCGGCCGGTCCCGTACCGGTACGCCAGGCGCCCTGGCGAAATACCTGGCCGCACACTCGGCGGCCAGGCGGGCTGTGATGGTCACATGGGCTGCGGCGCGGATGCCGGGCGGTGTGACCGTGCGCAAGGTGGTTGCCATGCGCAGGGCTGCGCGCACGGCGGTTGCAATGCGGACGGCAGCGGCGGTGTTCATGAACATTGCGCCGCACGCGGCACCGTGGTCAGCGGTGCCCGCCGTGCTGTGGTCAGGGGTGCCATGGTCCGGCGCGCCATGTCCGCGGCGTCATGATGCGCGGCGTCGTCGGCTACCGAGTCGACGGTGAGGTCGCAGTCTGTGCTGGTGACGTTCCTGGCGCCCGCACGCGCTCGTAACCCTCGCGCCAGGCACGGCCGTGGTACCGCATCATGGCCGGCTTGCGAGCGGGAAGGGGTACGCCGTGGGCAGCGCACTACTCGCGTTCATCGGACTCGGACTCGGACTGCTTGCTTGTTTGTTCGCCCTGATCGTCCTGTTGCGCCGCCCGGGGGCACCCCCGCAGGCTCGCGATGACCGCGCAGGGACCGCGGCCCAGCCGCTACCTGACACCATCAGCGGTGATGCCGAGCAGATCTTGTCCCGCGCGCAAGCCGAGGCCGCGCAAGTGGTGGAGCGGGCAGAGGCATCGGTCGAGCAGGCTGGCAAGGCCCGCGAAGCGATCGAGGACGAGGCGCGGACGATCAAGGTCGAACTACGTGAGCTGCGCAGCGATCTGGAGCGCCGCGAGGCCAGGCTCTCGGACCGCGAGCAGCGGCTCGACGATGAGGAGCGCAAGCTTGAGGAGCGCTCCGCCGGGCTCGACGAATCGCGGAGCGAGCTTGACACGCGCCGCGCCGAACTCGACCTGTACGAGGCGCGGCGCAGCGAGGCACTCGAGCGCGTCGCCGGGCTCACCGCGGATCAGGCCAAGGCCGAACTGGTGTCAAGTATCGAGAACCAGGCCAAGCGCGAAGCGGCCCTCACCGTCAGGGATGTCGAGAAGCAGGCACGGGCAGACGGTGAGGTACGGGCCAGGAAGATTGTGACGCTGGCGATCCAGCGGGTCGCCACCGAACAGACCACCGAGTCGGTCGTGTCCGTCCTGCATCTGCCCGGCGACGAGATGAAGGGCAGGATTATCGGCCGTGAGGGCAGGAACATCCGCGCGTTCGAGTCGGTGACCGGCGTCAACCTCATCATCGACGACACTCCAGAAGCCGTCCTGCTGTCCTGTTTCGATCCGGTACGGCGCGAGGTCGGCAGGCTCACGCTGGAACGGCTGGTTCTCGACGGGCGCATCCACCCGCAACGCATCGAGGAGGCACACGAGCGGAGCAAGGCCGAGGTGGCCCAGTTGTGCGTCCGGGCGGGTCGAGGACGCGCTCATCGAACTCGGTGTTACCGACATGCACGCGGAACTCGTCACCCTGCTCGGCAGGCTGCGATACCGCACGTCCTACGGGCAGAATGTGCTCAAGCACCTGATCGAGTCCGCGCACATCGCCGGCATGATGGCCAGCGAACTGCGCCTGAGCGCTCCGCTACTCAAGCGCTGCACCGTGCTGCACGATATCGGCAAGGCCCTCACGCATGAGGTCGAGGGCAGCCACGCCCTGGTCGGCGCCGAGATCGCACGCAGGTACGGTGAGTCGGAGGACGTGGTGCACGCCATCGAGGCGCATCATAACGAGGTCGAGGTACGCACCGTCGAGGCGGTGCTCACCCAGGCAGCCGACGCGATCAGCGGTGGCAGGCCGGGCGCACGGCGCGAGTCGCTCGAAGCGTACGTCAAGCGGCTCGAACGGCTGGAGCAGATCGCGGCAGCACACGAGGGCGTCGAGAAGGTCTTCGCCATGCAGGCTGGGCGTGAGATCCGGGTGATGGTCAAGCCCGACCACGTGGACGACATCCAGGCGCAGGTGATCGCGCGGGATGTGGCAAAGCAGATCGAGGAGGAACTGACCTACCCGGGGCAGATAAGAATCATCGTTGTCCGGGAGTCGCGCGCTACCGAATTCGCCCGCTAACCCGCCCGGTCGTGCTGCCGGGCGGCTAACGCTGGCTGTCGCCATCCAGCTTCAGCAACCGAACGCCTGGCGGGGTGAACCCAAGCACCTGGCCATAGAACGACAGCTCCGCCTCGAGGGCGGCGACGACGCTCTCGGCCCTGCGGAACCCGTGCGACTCGCCTTCGAATGCTAGGTAGGCATGCCTGGTCCCGTGCGCGGTGAGTTCACCCACGATCGCCTCCGATTGCTCGGCCGACACGATCGGGTCGTCCATTCCCTGCAACACCAGAACCGGGCTGGTGGCATCCGTCACATGGCCGCCCGGCGACCGTTCACGGTAGGTGGCTGCGAATCCGGGTAGCGGGCCGACGAGGCCGTCGAGGTAGCGCGATTCGAAATCATGCGTTTTGTGCGCGAATTCCTCCAGGTTCGCGGGCCCGAAATAGGATGCGGCAGCGTTGAAGACGGTGCCATGCGCCGCCGCGCCTGTGGTCACGGCGCACAGCGCCGTCCAGCCGCCCGCAGAACCGCCCCGGATCGCGAGCCGCCGCGGGTCCGCGTCACCGCGAGCAGCGAGGCCGCGCGCGGCGGCGATCGCGTCTTCGACGTCCACGACTCCCCACTGATGGCGCAGCCGCTCCCTGTAGCCACGGCCATGCCCGGTCGAGCCACCGTAGTTGACGTCGATGATCCCGATGCCACGGCTGGTGAAGTACGCCTTCTCCAGATCGAGCACGCTTGTCACGTGGCTGGTGGGCCCGCCATGCACCCACACAACGTAAGGCGGGAGCTCTCCGTCCGGCGCGGTGGCCGACGGGCTCGATGGCGGATAGACAATCGCGTGCACCACGCGGCCGAAAGGCCCTTCGAGCTCGACCGCGTCCGGGATCGGCAGGTAAGCCGCGTCGGGAAGCTCGTCAAGCTCGCGGCGGAGCGCCTCGGTGCGGCCGGTGACGGTGTCCACACGGACGACGCCCCGTGGGGCGTCGGGTCCCCCGGCGACCCCCACGACGACGGTCCCGTCCGCGGAAACCGAGCTGCCGAACGCGGTGTATGGAGTGTCGAGGTCGGCAAGCTCGCCGCTGTCCGGATCGAGCACGCCAAGCCGCGGATCCCCCTGACCGTGTATGACGGCCAGCCGGCCATCGCCAAGTACCGCGAACGGCCGCCCGCCGAGCTGCCACAGCGCCCCGGTGAACTCCTCTTCGGCCGGGTAGAGCGCCTGCGGCGGCTCGCCGTACAGGCCGACCTGATAAATGTTCCACCAGCCGGACCAGTCCGAGATCACATACAGGCTGGTCTCGTCGCGCCAGCACGGCGCGAGCACGGACTCAGCTACTCCACCCTTGATCAGGGTCCCCCTGCCTGGAACGCCATTCTCCATGATCGCCACCCGCAGCTCCGTGCCATCCCATGGCATGCGCGGGTGGTTCCAGCAGATCCAGGCGAGACGGGAACCGTCAGGCGACGGGGTCGGGAACCCGTAGAAGTCCGACCCGCTGACGAGTTCCCGCACCGCGGCGGGGTCGCCGGTGGCCGAGCCGTCGAGCGGTACCGCTACGATCGCGCGCCTGACGCGGTCCTTTTCGTGCTGCTCGCGGACACACCAGATCTCGTGGTGGTCGGGCGAAAGAACCAAGTCGGCGTAGCGCGGCGCGCCATGCTCACCAGGCTCAGGCGTCAGCGGCCGCGGAGCGCGGCCGCCGTCAGGCTCAGGCACGGGCCCCTTGCCTTTCCGCCTCTGTGGCGCCGCGCCGGGGACGACGTAGAGCCGCTGATCCGAGTAGTTCGCGAACACGATGTCCCAGCCCCCCGCCGGCCCCGTGGCCGCGTTAGTGGCCGCGTTGGTGACCCCTTCAGCGGGTACCGGCAGGTAGGAACGGCCGCCGTACTCGTGTACGCGTGTGCGGGCATTCCACGGTGCGGCGACCAGCTCGGACCGATGCCCGTCTGCCGCGCGGTGCACGACAGTGGTTCGCCCATCTTCGTCCGGCCGAAGCTCTTGCCACCACACCTGATCCGCGATGACGGTGGGAAAGGACAGGCGGATGTTCGCACGGGCAACGTCGGACGCGCCGATAGGCGAGGGCCAGGCACCGTAAGGCGCCGTCAGACATTCGGTCATAGCGGCATCGTGCCCTATGCGGCGGGACGTTGGGGCATAGACCTGACAGCTCGGTGCATACGACTGCGTAGCCCGGCCCGCCGCACCGCACGGCGGGCGTCATGATTGATTCCATCCGCACTTTGCGTACCTGCCTGACCACCTTGCGTACTGTTCCGGTGCGGCGCGGCGCCCGGTCAGGTCGTGCGTGGCTCCCGTCGGCCTCGTCGGCCGCGTACTCTATCCCGAGATGAGCATCATGGATCCCGCGGCCGCCCGCACCTATCAGCTCCGTACCTACGGATGCCAGATGAACGTGCACGATTCCGAGCGTCTGGCCGGCCTCCTCGAGGAAGCGGGTTACTGTCGCGCCGCGCCCGACGCCACGCCCGACGTGATGGTATTCAACACCTGCGCGGTGCGGGAGAACGCGGACAACAGGCTCTATGGCAACCTCGGTCAGCTCCGCCCGGTGAAGGACCGCAGCCCCGGCATGCAAATCGCCGTCGGCGGCTGCCTGGCGCAGAAGGACAGGGGCGAGATCGTCCGCCGCGCGCCCTGGGTGGATGTCGTCTTCGGGACCCATAACATCGGTGCGCTCCCCGCGCTGCTCGAACGCGCCCGCGTGCTCGACGAGGCACAGGTCGAGATCGAGGAGGCGCTGCAGCGGTTCCCCTCGGCGCTTCCGGCTCGGCGCGAGTCTGCTTACTCCGCCTGGGTCGCCATCTCTGTCGGATGCAACAACACGTGCACGTTCTGCATCGTGCCGAGCCTTCGCGGCCTCGAGAAGGACCGGCGCCCCGGTGACATCCTCGCCGAGATTCGTGCTCTGGTCAGCGAGGGCGTACTCGAAGTGACGCTGCTCGGCCAGAACGTCAACTCCTACGGTGCGGGGTTCGGCGACCGGCAGGCGTTCGGGAAAATGCTTCGCGCCTGCGGCGAGATCGACGGGCTGGAGCGTGTTCGGTTCACCTCGCCCCACCCCCGCGACTTCACCAGCGATGTGATCACGGCGATGGCGCAGACCCCGAACGTGATGCCGCAGTTGCACATGCCGCTGCAGTCAGGTTCCGACGCGGTGCTGCGGGCGATGCGCCGTGCCTACCGCCGCGACAAGTACCTGCGGATCATCGATCAGGTTCGCGCGCAGATCCCCGACGCGGCCATCACCACCGACATCATCGTGGGTTTCCCTGGCGAGACAGAACGTGACTTCCAGGACACGCTCGACGTCGTGCGGCGTGCCCAGTTCGCGGGCGCCTTCACCTTCCAGTATTCAAAGCGCCCGGGCACCGCTGCCGCCGACATGCCGGGCCAGGTGCCCGCCGAGGTGGTCAGGGACAGGTACGAGCGGCTGGCGGCGCTGGTCGAGGAGATCACCTGGGCAGCGAACCAGGCGCTGCTCGGTCATGAACTCGAGGTTCTCGTCGCCGAGGGGGAGGGGCGCAAGGATGTCGCGACGCACCGGTTGTCCGGCCGGGCGCGCGATGGCAGGCTCGTGCATTTCGCGCCTAGCGACGTTCCGCCCCGTCCAGGGGACCTGGTGCGGGTCGTGATCACGCATGCCGCACCGCACCACCTGATCGCCGACCCGCCGTCGCTGGATGTCCGCCGTACCCGCGCCGGCGATGCGTGGGAAGCCTGGCGGGCCGGGCAAAGCCCCTGGCCGCCGGTGGCAGCGCAGGGCGGGTCGGCACCGCGCGCTGTGGCTGGCAGAACAGTTGTGCATAACGGCTGCGCGGCCTGCGCCGAGCCGGTCGGCTGCGGAGCGCATGGCGGCCGGTCAGCAGCGGCGGAGCCCACCGGATCGGTGCTGCTCGGCATGCC
This sequence comes from uncultured Actinomycetota bacterium, assembly GCA_963712955.1. Taxonomy (GTDB): domain Bacteria; phylum Actinomycetota; class Actinomycetes; order Streptosporangiales; family Streptosporangiaceae; genus DATFVJ01. Next base: position 96,138 of record CAVQKF010000008.1, read on the forward strand.
TGCGGTAGGCCGCCCAGATCGTCCGTGATCGTCGTGGAGCGGCTGCGCGCCGGGCTTGAGGGCCATCCCGATCGGGTACGGCACGATCGGGATATCGTGGCGTGCTGATCGCTGCCGCCGTCTGCCCGCATCCTCCGCTGCTCGTCCCAGAAGCCGCGTGCGGCGCCGCGGCAGAACTCGACGAGACCCGTGCGGCGTGTGACGCGGCCATAGCCGTCCTGGCGGCGGCAGATCCTGATCTGATCGTCACGGTGGGCGGGGCGGCCGAGACCGCGGAGTTCGATGGCAGCGCCGGGGGGAGCCTGGCCGCCTACGGCGTCGGGTGGCGGACGGGTGCTGGCACGCCCGTCCTGCCGCTTTCGCTGACCATCGGGCGCTGGCTGCTGCAGAGGGCCGGGCTGCTTGGCGGACGCCCGGCGGAGGCGCGCGCGCGATCATGGGCCGCGGGCGCCGGCGGCCCGATAGGGCTCGCGCCGCCCACGCGGCTGCACGCCACGGCATTCTGGGCACCCACACCGACCTGCCTGCGTCTCGGGGCTGAGATCGCGGCCCGCGCCCGCCGTGTCGCGCTGCTCGCGATGGGCGACGGGCCGGCGTGCCTTTCCCCGCAGGCGCCCGGGTATTTCGATGCCCGTGCGCAGGGGTACGACGCAGAGGTGGCAGCCGCGCTCGCGGATGCGGACGCCGGTCGGCTGGCACGGCTGGACACTGACGTCTCGGCGGACCTGCTGGTCTCCGGCCGGGCTGCCTGGCAGGTTCTCGCGGGCGCCGCAGGCAACGGCAGGTACCGTGGTCACCTGCACCGTGCCGCGGCGCCGTATGGCGTCAGCTATCTGGTGGCGTCGTGGACCGCGAACACCTGAGCCGTCGGGTGGGGCGTAGGGAGGCCCCGGTGTGTGTGGGGTGCTTTCAAGCCTGGCCGCTCGCGCCGGGTGAGCCCTGATCCGGACCGCCCGGGAGTTGGTCGGGGGCATCGGCCGCCTGGCCGGTGGTGCCTGCCGCCTGGCCGGTGGTGCCTGCCGCCTGCCCGGCGCGGCCCGGAGCAGGCGCCTCCGCAGCATGCCACGCTGCTTGATCGGCACCGCTAGCCTGCCCGGGCTCGGTGCCGTCAGCCTGCCCGGGCATGGCACCGTCAGCCTGCCCGGGCTTGGCACCGTCAGCCTGCCCGGGCTTGGCACCGTCAGCCTGCCCGGGCTTGGCACCGTCAGCCTGCCCGGGCTTGGCACCGTCAGCCTGCCCGGGCTTGGCGCCTTGCACTGGCTTTTGATGCCTGCCGGACCCACCGGCAAACAGATTACGCAGCCTGTCAGACAATCCCATGGATTTCCCCCGACGATCCCGGCGATTTCCCGGATGATATAAGGCGCTGAGTCACGCTCGCGCCCAGATTTGACCGTACCCATGGCTGAGAGACTGAATCCATGCCCGGAACCGTCATCGCGGTCGTCGGGCCGACCGCGGCAGGAAAGTCCCGACTTTCGGTGGACCTGGCTCGCGAGGTCGGCGGCGAGGTGGTGAATGCGGACTCCATGCAGCTATACCGCGGTATGGATATCGGTACCGCGAAACTGACCGGGTCGGAGCGCGGCGGTGTCCCGCACCACCTCCTTGACGTCTGGGATATCCGGCAGACCGCCAGCGTGGCTGAATACCAGCGCATGGCGCGCGAGTCCATCGATGGAATCCTGGCGCGCGGCCGGGTGCCCGTTCTCGTCGGCGGTTCAGGGCTGTATGTCCGCGCGGCCCTGGACAACCTCAACTTCCCCGGGACGGATCCGCTGGTACGTGAGCGGCTGGACGCCGAGCTTGCCGAGCGAGGGCCGGCCGCCCTGCACCACAGGCTCAGCCGCCTGGACCCAGCCGCCGCCGCCGCGATCCTGCCAGGGAACGGCCGCCGGATCGTCCGTGCCCTCGAGGTGATCGAGGTCTCCGGGCGCCCGTTCACCGCGACGTTGCCGAGCTACGAATCGGTCTACCCGGCAGTTCACATCGGCCTTGGACTGCCAAGGGAGCGGCTTGACGAGCGGATCGAGGCGCGGGTGGCCGGGATGTGGCGCATGGGTTTCGTGGCCGAGGTGCGGCAGCTTGAGGCCGCGGGGCTGCGCGCCGGCCGTACAGCGAGCCGCGCGCTCGGTTATGCGCAGGTGCTTAGGTTCCTCGCCGGTGAATGCTCGCAGGAACAGGCGCGCCGCGAGACGGTGCGCGCGACACGGCGCTTCGCGCGCAGGCAGGAAGCGTGGTTCAGGCGCGATCCCCGTGTCAGCTGGCTCGACCCACGTGAGCCGGACCTGCGGGCTGCCGCGCTCGCGCGGTGGTCGCGCGACAGTCAGTAGTATCGGCGTGTGCGGTTCGCGAAGGGACACGGTACCGAGAACGACTTCGTGATCCTGCCTGACATCGACGGGATTCTCGATCTTTCCCCGCGTCTGGTGGCCCGGCTGTGCGACCGCAGGGCCGGGCTTGGTGCCGACGGGGTGCTGCGGGTCGTGCGCACCGCTGCGCTGACGCCTCCAGCGGCCGATCGCGCAGCCCGGGGGGATGCGGCGGATGGGCCGGCGGATGCCCTCTGGTTCATGGATTACCGGAACGCGGACGGCAGCGTCGCCGAGATGTGCGGCAACGGCATCCGCGTGTTCGCACGGTACCTGCTCGAAACGGGCCTCGCCGGCGGCGATGAGCTCACCATTGCCACCCGCGCCGGCCCGCGCCGCGTGCTCGTGCGGCCAGATGGCGGCATCAGCGTGGAGATGGGCACCCCCACGGTCCTCGGCCCTGGCCGTGCGACTGTCGGCGGCCGGATCTGCCAGGGCCTGCGGATTTCGGTCGGCAATCCGCACCTGGCCTGCCTGGTGGACGCGACGCTGGACGAATTCGACCTGTCCAGCCCGCCCGAGCTCGATCATGGCCAGTTCCCCGCGGGCGGCAATCTCGAGCTTGTCCAGGTGACAGGCCACGCAGCCGTTCGGATGCGGGTACGTGAACGTGGGTCGGGTGAGACACGGTCCTGCGGGACCGGTGCCGTCGCGGCCGCCGTGGCCGCTGCGTACGCGGCGCAGGGGGGCAGCCGGGCGGCCGGACCCGCGGCGAACGGGCGCCGCGCGGCCGCTGCGGGCGTGGCCTACGGGGACCACAGAACCGCCGCAGACGCGGGCGCCGCAGACGCGGGCGCCGCAGGCGCGGGCCCCTCGGGGGCGGACCCCTCAGGCGCGGGCCCCTCGGGGGCGGACCCCTCAGGCGCGGACGCCTCTGGCGCGGCGGGCGGGGTCGCCAACGGGGCGTGGCGGGTGGATGTCGCCGGCGGTGAGCTGACGGTGACGCTGGACGGCCGGACAAGCTGGCTGACCGGCCCGGCCGTGATCGTCGCCGAGGGCGAGCTGCGCGACGCCTGGACTTCCGCACCGGAACGCACGAGATAGTCTCGGGCCCGCGCCTTGACGGGCTTACGCGAGTGCGGGCGACAGCGCGTCCGCGCTGCGCCGGGGTAATGTATCCGATGCCCGCCCGCTCAAGGAGGTACGGCGTGAGGAACATCGTGGTCACCGACCCGCCCCGTGCGGACCTGGGCCAGGTCGACAAGCTCGGCGAGTACGGGGTCGCGACCGTGCACGAGGCCCTCGGCAGGTCGGGATTCCTCGGCCCGCGGCTGCGCCCAGTGCACCTCGGCTCACGCATCAGTGGCACGGCGGTGACCGCCTTGTGCTGGCCGGGCGACAATCTCATGGTCCACGCCGCTGTGGAGCAGTGCCGCCCAGGTGACGTCCTTGTGGTGACCACGACCTCGCCGTGCACGGACGGGCTGCTCGGCGACCTGGTGGCGACCTCGCTGCAGGTTCGGGGGGTACGCGGCGCCGTCATCGACGGCGGCGTACGTGACGTGGCCGATCTGCTCGACATGGGCTTCCCGGTCTGGTCCGTGACGGTGAGCGCGCAGGCCGCGGTCAAGGCCACTCCTGGAGCGGTCAACGTGCCGGTCGTCGTTGGTGGCCAGCTGATCCATCCGGGGGATGCCATCATCGCCGACGACGACGGCGTGGTGTGCGTGCCGCGCGGGCAGGTGGAGCATGCGCTGAGCGGCGCGCAGGCCAGGGCCGCGGCAGAAGTGGTGTCCCGTGAGGCGCTGCGGGCGGGCGAGCTCACCATCGACCGGAACGCGCTTCGCGCCGTGCTCCAGGAGGCCGGGGTTTGCTACCTGACCGCAGAGGAGTACGCGCGGGAGGCGCCCGGCTGATCCGGTGTCTCCTGTTGCTGTGGCGTGACGCCCGCTGCGCCGTGGGCCGGTGAGCTGGCCGTGTATCTGGCAGGTCCGGTGCGCGGAACGGGCGCCGCCCGCACGCCCCCGCGACATGCGCAACCGCGGGGTCGTGCGGGCGGACTTTTCATCGTGGCCCCCAGGGAAGAGGCGTAAGTTTAGACGTGCGGGGCCGCGGCGTTGGTTCCCCGTCGGGCAAAATCACTCGCCTGTCGCATCGATCAGTGCCCCGATCGTCTTTATGCTCTCGGGGAAGGCCGGGGGAGGCGTAGCGCAGCGGGGGCGTCGGCGGGCACGAAAGGATTGTTCGGGGCGATGGGCGCGACCCGCTGGTACGGCGCGCCGAGGCCGGGTCGTGGGTCCGCCTCACCGCGGTTAGGCCAGTGCGCCATGGCCCGCTCGGCCTGGGCGGTGATCGTGAGCGCCGGGTTCACGCCGAGGTTGGCCGAGACGGCCGATCCGTCCACAATGTGCAGTCCTTCGTGCCCGTATACCCGGTGATACGGGTCGATCACCCCGGTGTCCGGGGAGTCGCCGAACGTGCAGCCGCCGATGAAGTGCGCGGTCAGCTGGATGTTGAACACGTCGAGCCAGGTGCTTTCCGCCCTCCCGCCCACCTCCTCGGCCAGCATCCGTACCGCGCGGTTCGCCAGTGGAATCCAGGTCGGGCTCGGCTCACCGTGCCCGGGCGCCGAGCGCATCCCTTGCCCGAGCCGGCCACGGTGCGACCGCACCGTGATCGAGTTGTCCCTGCTCTGCATGACCAGCGCGATGACCGTCCGCCTCGACCAGTTGCGCAGGTAGGGGAGCTGGACCAGATCCCACGGGTGGGTCGCCGCCTGCCCGAGGAACTTCGCCCACCGCGGTGTCCGCCCGCCGCCGCCGATCAGCGCCGAGGTGCGGAGCGCGCCCATCGCGTTGCAGCCCGGGCCGTAGCGTGTGGGCTCGATGTGGGTCTGGTCATCGGGGTGGAACGACGACGAGATCGCCACGCCGTGCGAGTGGTCATCCCCACGGGAGCGGGACCGTTCGACGGCGAGAATCGACTCCGAGTTGGTCCGGGTTACCGCGCCCAGCCGGTCCGACAGCCCGGGCAGCATGCCGGACGCCTTCATCCGGTGCAGCAGCTTCTGGGTCCCGTAGGTACCAGCCGCGAACACGACCTGCTCCGCCGTGATCGTTCGCCGGTTCCTGCCCATCGTCCCGGTGCGCTTGACCTCCACGCTGTAGCCGCCTGGCCGCGGTCGTACGGCGGTCACCGTGGTCAGCGGGATGACCTGCGCACCGGCCCGCTCCGCAAGGTAGAGATAGTTCTCTGTCAGCATGTTCTTCGCGCCGTTGCGGCAGCCGGTCATGCACGCGCCGCACTCGGTGCACGTGCTGCGCCGCGGCCCGGCGCCGCCGAAGTAGGGATCCGCAGTCTCCTGCCCGGGTGTATCGCCGAAGTAGACGCCGACCGGGGTCAGATGGAAGGTGTCCGCCCGCCCCATCCGCTCGGCGACCTTCCTGATCGCCTGGTCGGCCGGCGTCATGGTCGGGTTGAGTGTCACGCCGAGCATCCGTTTCGCCTGGTCGTAGAAGGGCGAAAGCTCTGCGCGCCAGTCGGTGATGTGGCTCCACTTCTGATCATCGAAAAACGCCTGCGGCGGCTCATACAGCGTGTTGGCGTAGACGAGCGAGCCGCCGCCGACGCCAGCGCCCGCGAGAATGAGCACCCGAGTGCCCTTCTCACCGCGCAGCAGGTGGATGCGCTGGATGCCCTTCATACCGAGCGACGGCGCCCACAGGTACTTGCTTGTCCGCCACGAGGTCTTCGGCAGTGCTCGCTGCCGCTGCCCGGGCACCGGATCGTCGGGATCATCGAATCGCCGGCCGCCTCAAGGACGCCGACCCGGTACCCCTTCTCGGTCAGCCGCAATGCCGTGACACTGCCGCCGAAACCAGATCCAATGACAAGAACGTCGTAGTCGAAGCCGTTCATAGCACCCTCCCCGGCCTTTCCTGATACACCGCGTCTGTGCCCGTGCCAGGCCAGGACCCGGACCGGTCTGGCCCTTCGGCCTACCGGCGGGAGTCACCCCATAGAACGAACCCTAGACGTCCGGCGCCCAGTTCTCTACTGGGAAGTAACAACTACTTACGGTGATCGTGTGGTGTACCCACTGACCAGCACCGATAGCTCGGGGAGCCTAATGGAACTAAATCGATCGAGAATGCGAAGTAATCGGATCGACGTTACCCAGGCACCTGATCCCGTTGGCCCTCGGTCAGGGCCGGGCTCCCGTGAGCGCGGTGACCGGGAGCCCGCGGATCGATGCGTCAAGGACCTGGGCGGTGTGCGCGACGGGAATCCACTCGCCGCGGGAGGCCAGCGCGGCGGTGATCTGCAGCGAGCAGCCCGGGTTCCCCGAGACCAGCAGGCCGGCGCCCGCCGCTCTGGCCGCCATAACGGCATCCGCCTTGCGCTCGCCGAGTTCCCTGGCGGCCTCCGGCTGTAGCAGGTTGTACACCCCGGCGGAACCGCAGCAGGTCCCGCCGTCGCCGATCTCCACGAGCGTCAGGCCCGGGATCGCGCGCAGCAGATTACGTGGTTGCGCACGCACGCCCTGGGCGTGCCCCAGATGGCATGCGTCGTGGTAGGCCACGCTCACCGGCAGCGGGTGCCGCTGCGCCACCGGCCCCAGCTCGGTGAGGAACTCGGTAAGATCGCGGACCTTCCCGGCAAGCCGGCTGGCCGCAGGCGCGGCGGCGTCGCCAGAAAGCAACCCACCGTATTCCTTCATCGCCGAGCCGCAGCCGGCGGCGTTCACCACCAGGGCGTCCACCCCGGCCCGGTCGAACAATCCGATCATGCGCCGCGCAAACGACATCGCCTCGTCGGCGCGGCCCGTGTGCAGCGAAAGCGCACCGCAGCAGCCTTGCCCACGCGGAATGATCACATCGCAGCCCTCGGCCGCGAGCAGCCGTGCGGTCGCGGCGTTCACTTGCGGGAAGAACTCACCCTGCACGCAGCCGGTGAGCATGCCGACGACCGCGCGGCGGGCCTGCGCTTGCTGTGCTCCCCGGTCGCCGTGGCGTCCGTCCTGCCCACGGGCGGGTACGCGTTCAGGCAGCCGGATCCGCCGTGCTGGCGGCGGCGCGAGCCGAAGCGCGGCTGCCGCGGCCGCGGGCAGCCGCGCGGCCATCGGGTGGGCGGCACCGCGGGTGAGGAGCCGGTCGAGGCCGACCTTCTGCGCCGCGCGGAGCGGGCCTGTCAGCAGACGGAGCCGCCGCGGGTAAGGGAACACCGCGAAGATCGCGGCCCGCACGGCCCGCTGCGCTGCGGATCGCGGCTCATCGAGCGGCCACGCCCGCGCCGCCTCGATCAGCTTGTCGTACTGCACCCCGGACGGGCACGCAGGCACGCAGGCCATGCAGCCAAGGCAGCGATCCAGGTGGGTGAGCACCGGCTGGTCCAGCGTCGCGCCATCCAAGAGCTGCGTCATCAGGTGGATGCGGCCGCGCGGCGAGTCCATCTCGTCGCCCCATAGCTGATAGGTCGGGCATGCGGGCAGGCAGAAACCGCAGTGCACGCAATCGCCCGTGAGCTTGCGCAGATCCTCCATTAGATCCCTCCCGCGAATCGCCCCGGTGACATGACATGACCTGGATCGAACCGATCCTTGACCGCACGCATCAGCTCGGCTGCGGTTACCGGTCCCCACATGTCGACGGCGCTGCGTATCCCCGGCGGCGCGTGCACCACGGTCACGCTCGCGCCTGGCACGTCCCCCCAGCCCGGGGGCGCGGCGAGGCGGCGCCGAAGCACCGCAACAAACGACGCCGCCGCATCGGGTGAGGTCCCCGCCTCGAGTCCGGCCTCGAGCACGCCCGCGCCGGCAGAGCCGCGGATGGCGGGGCTCGGGAACTGTGGGCCCAGCCCGGCCGCGGCCTCGTCGACGGCGTCGAGCACGGACGGCAACTCGTTCGGCGGGAGCACGATCCGGAGCGCGGTCGCGCCAGCGTCGGCGACGCCGCGGCCCCACCACGCCGGCGGAGCCTCGCCAGCGTGGGCGCCACTGCCGAGGATGTCGCGCATCCGGGCCACCCGTTCGGGAATCGCGTCGGCGGCACCTTCGAGCAGCAGGCACACGGACACGGGCGCGCCTGCCGCCGGCCGGTCGATCTCGGCCGCGGACGGCGCGAGCTGTGACTCGATGGCCGCCCTGACGGCGCCGAGTGCGTCCGCCGCGGTCGCGCACGTCACCGTGACGTAGGCGGCGGCCTGCGGCAGCGGATGCAGGCGGAACGCCGCCTCGGCGATCAGCCCCAGCGTGCCGTACGAACCTGCGAACAGCTTGCCGAGGTCGTAACCGGCCACGTTCTTGACGACCTTGCCGCCCGACGAGGCGATCGTGCCGTCCGGGAGCACCACGGTAATTCCGATCAGCAGATCGCGTGGCGTTCCGTAGCGCAGCCGCCGGGGTCCCGCGGCGCCCGTCGCGATCATGCCGCCAACGGTCCCGCAGGCGGCGCCGCCCACCCTGCCATAGGCGGCGCCGCCCACCCTGCCGAGGGCGGCGGCGCCCAGCCCGCCGAGGGCGGCGGCGCCCACGATCCCGTGCGTGTCATCCGCGCTGCCGATGCTGCCCGCGCTGCCCGCGCTGCCCGCGCCGTCGGGGCCGTCGGGGCCGTCTGCGCTGCCGGCACCGCCGGTACTGTACGCACCGCCCCGGATATGCGCGCTGTGCGCGCCCTTGGCGCCCTTGGCTCCCTTCGAGCCCTTGGCTCCCTTCCCGGCCTTGGCTCCCTTGGCTCCCTTCGCGCCCTTCGCGCCTGGCCTGCCGTCCGCATCCCCCATGATTGGCGTGCCGTATGTGCCGTCCGTGCCAAGTGTGTCGAGCGCAAGTTGCTGGCCAGCGGGCGCGAGCTGCGCGGCCAGCCGCGCCATCGGGAGCCCGGCCTGTACCCGCACCACCAGGTCACCGGCCGCGTGCTCGATGACCTGGTCGAGCCCGGTGGTGTCGATGATCAGATCACAGCGGTCGGGCGGGGCACCCCACGCGAGCTTGGTCCCGCTGCCGCGGGGGAGGACCGCTAGCCCGTGAGCGGCCGCGGCCCGCAGCAGGTCACTTGCCTCGGCGACCGTGGCGGGACAGGCCACCGCCGCGGGCACCACGCCGAATACCGCATCGGCTGGTCCGCCTGGCCGCACGGCGGCGCACGCGCTTGCGAACACGGCGACGGTGTCAGTCACGATGTGGCTCCCCATGATCGTCCGCGTACATTAGAAGATCTCCACCTGGCCGGTTGCGGCAAGGGGATGGGCCCCGCGCCGCACGCCGGGCACCTCACCGCACAGCCGTGGGGTGGGAAACACCTTGCCGGGATTGCACAGGCCCGCCGGGTCGAAGGAGCACCGCAGCAACTGCATGGTTTCCAGATCGGCGGGCCCGAACATCTTCGGCATGTGCCGCGACTTGTCCACCCCGATGCCGTGCTCGCCGGTGATCGAGCCGCCGTGCTCGATGCACGCGTCAAGGATGGCGCCGGACAGGCGCTCCGCCCGCTCGGTCTCACCAGGCCGCGTGTCGTCGAAGAGCACGAGCGGGTGCAGGTTGCCGTCGCCGGCGTGGAACACGTTCGCAACCTTGATCCCTTCCTCCCGCGACAGGCTGGAGATCTTCCTCAGCACCGCGGGCAGCGCCGTCCGTGGCACGACGCCGTCCTGCACGATGTAGGCGGGGCTGATCCGGCCGACAGCGGCGAACGCGGCGCGGCGGCCCCTCCAGATGGCGGCCCGATCCTCCACGTCATCGGCGACCCTGATCTCGGTCGCGCCCGCCTCCTCGCAGAGGGCACGCGCGCGGGCATACTCGCGCTCGACCTCCGCCGCCGGCCCGTCGAGCTCGACGATCAGGACGGCGCCGGCGCCCTGTGGGTAGCGGCAGGCCACCGCCGCCTCGGCGGCCTCGATGGCCAGCGCGTCCATCATCTCGATCGCGGCGGGCAGCAGACCCGCACCGATGATCGCCGATACCGCCTCCCCGCCAGCGTCCGTGCTCGTGAACGCGGCGAGCATGGTGCGAACAGCCTGGGGCAGGCGGGTGAGCTTGACGACGATCTTGGTGACGATGCCGAGCGTGCCCTCCGAGCCGACAAAGGCGCCGAGCAGGTCGTACCCGGGCGCCGCGCCTGTCCCGTCGCCGAGCCACACGAGCGACCCGGACGGCACCGCGACCTGGAGGGCGAGGATGTGGTGCACGGTGAAGCCGTACTTGAGGCAGTGCGCGCCGCCCGAGTTCTCCGCGACATTCCCGCCGACCGAGCAGACCACCTGGCTCGATGGATCCGGCGCGTAGAAGTAGCCGAACGGCTCCGCTGCCTTGCTCACGGCCAGATTGGTGACGCCGGGTTCGACGACGGCCCTGCGGTTCGCGGCGTCGACCTCGATGACGCGCCGCATCTTGGCGGTCACGATAAGCACGCCGTCAGCGTTGGGGAGCGCGCCACCGGACAGGCCGGTCCCCGAGCCGCGCGCCACGTAGGGCACACGAGCATGCGTGCAGGCGCGGACGATAGCGGCCACCTGCTCGGCGGTCTGCGGCAGCACAGCGATCGCCGGGGTGCAGCGGTGTGAGGTGAGCCCGTCGCATTCGTAGGTGCGGAGCTGACGCGGATCTGTGACGACGTTCGCGCGGCCCAGGATCTCGGCCAGCCGCGGCGCGAGCGCCGCGGCATCGCCATATTCACTCATGCCTCGACACTAGCTCCGGGAGCTCAGGGAAGTTAGAGCGCCACCGCTGGCTCCGCACCGAGCTGGCGAGCCAGCGGTCGATCTAGGGCATGCGCTCGTACGCGGGGACGGTGAGGAACTCGGCGTAGTCGTCGGCCAGCGCGACCTCTTTGAAGAGGGCGGTTGCCTGCTCGAGGCGGGACTCGTCGAAGTCGGCGCCGCCGGCCTCGCGGATCTTGGCAAGCTCCTCGCCGATGATCCGCTCGACAAGGTCCTTTGTGACGCGTGGGCCGTCGGCGAGCTCGATGTCGTTGTGCAGCCACTGCCAGACCTGGGAGCGGGATATCTCGGCCGTGGCCGCGTCTTCCATCAGATTGAAGATGCCGACCGCGCCGTTGCCGCCGAGCCAGGCCGCCAGGTACTGCAGGCCGACGCTGATGTTGCTGCGCAGGCCCGCCTCGGTGATCGCGCCGGGGGTCTTGGCGACGGACAGCAGGTCCGCCGCGCTGACGCTGACCTCCTCACGCAGCTTGCCAAGCTGGTTCGGCTGGTCGCCGAGCACGCCGTCGAACACCTCGCGGCACAGCGGCACCAGATCGGGGTGGGCGACCCAGGATCCGTCGAAACCGTCGGCGGACTCGCGTGCCTTGTCCTCGCGGACCTTGGCGAGTGCCTTCGCGTTGACCTCCGGGTCACGGCGGCTCGGGATGAAGGCGGCCATGCCGCCGATGGCGTGCGCGCCGCGCCGGTGGCAGCTGCGCACCAGCAACTCGGTGTAGGCACGCATGAACGGTGCGGTCATGGTGACCGCGTTGCGGTCAGGCAGCACGAACTCGCGCCCGCGGGTGCGAAACTTCTTGATGATGCTGAACTGGTAGTCCCAGCGGCCGGCGTTGAGCCCGGCCGAGTGGTCGCGCAGTTCGTAGAGGATCTCCTCCATCTCGAAGGCGGCCGGGATGGTCTCGATGAGCACAGTGCCCCGGATCGTGCCACGGGGGATGCCGAGAGCATCCTCCGCGATGCAGAACGCGTCATTCCACAGCCGCGCCTCCAGATGGCTCTCAATCTTGGCCAGGTAGTAGTACGGCCCCCTGCCCTTGTCGATCTGGCGCTGCGCGCAGTGGTAGAAGTACAGGCCAAAGTCGAACAGGCTGCCGGACATGCGCTTGCCGTCGATCAGCAGATGCTTCTCGTCCAGGTGCCAGCCGCGTGGCCTGGCCACGATCGTGGGCAGCTCATCGTCGGGGCGCAGCCGGTACTCCTTGCCCTCCGGGCTGGTGTAGTCGATCACCCGGTCAAGCGCATCCCTGAGGTTGAGATGACCGGTGATCATGTTGTCCCAGAGCGGGGTGTTGGCGTCCTCGAAATCGGCCAGCCAGACCTTGGCGCCCGAATTGAGCGCGTTGATCGTCATTTTCTTGTCGGTCGGCCCGGTGATCTCCACACGCCGGTCCACGAGCCCGGGCGCGAGCGGTGCCACGCGCCAGGCAGGGTCATCGCGGATGTTCCTGGTTTCGGGCAGGAAGTCGAGGGTGCCCCCAGCGATGAGGTCCTGCTGGCGCACGCCGCGGGCGGCTAGCAGCTCCGCGCGGCGCGAGCCGAGTTCCCGCTGCAGCGTGGCAAGCAGGTTGAGCGCCTCGGGGGTCAGGATCTCGTCGTAGCGTTCCCGGCTGGGGCCAGTGATCTCCACGTTCTCGGGTCCCGGCATCGCCCGCTCCCTTCACGGTGTGGTGACAGGTTCCGGATCGTGCGGCATGTTCCGGATCGTGACTTCAGACGCTAGCACCCGAACCGGGGGGTCCCGGGGGGTCGCCCCCCCGGGACGGCACTGAACCGGGGGGTCCCGGGGGGTCGCCCCCCCGGGACGGCACTGAACCGGGGGGTCCCGGGGGGTCGCCCCCGGGACGGCACCGAAACCGGGGGTCCCGGCGGGCCGCCTTGGCGCCGGCCGGTCAAAACTCGGGTGAGTATCAGGCCTGCCACGTGGCACTATCGGGGAATGACGTACATGAGGGGCGGCGTTGACTAGACAGACAGAGGGCCTGCGGCCATGCGGCGCCGGGGGATCTCATGATCGGGCCGAGCACGTGGAGGTATCAGTTACCGGCGAACTGGATCTGGAAGACCGGCAGGCACTGCGGCGCGTGGCGGGGCTGGCAGGACTATCGACAGAACTGCGGGACGTCACAGAAGTCGAATACCGCGAGCTGCGGCTGGAGCGGGTCGTCCTGATTAGTGTGTGGGCGGATGGCAGCCTGGCCGGTGCGGAGAACTCACTGCATGAGCTGTCACAGCTCGCGGAGACGGCCGGGTCACAGGTTCTCGAGGGCCTGATCCAGCGTCGCCCGCGGCCCGACCCCGCGACGTATGTCGGCGCGGGTAAGGCCGCTGAGCTCGCTGAAATCGTCGCGTCGACAGGCGCGGACACGGTGATCTGCGATGGGGAGCTGAGCCCTGGCCAGCTGCGCAAGCTCGAGGACATCGTGAAGGTGAAGGTCGTCGACCGCACCGCCCTGATCCTGGATATCTTCGCCCAGCACGCGCGTAGCCGTGTGGGCAAGGCGCAGGTGGAGCTTGCCCAGCTCGAGTACATGCTGCCGAGGCTGCGTGGCTGGGGTGACTCGCTCTCACGGCAGGCTGGTGGCCGGGTGGCTGGCGGCGGCGGAATCGGTACCCGCGGGCCCGGTGAGACGAAGCTGGAGACCGACCGGCGCCGTGTGCGTGCCCGGATTGCCAAGCTGCGGCGCGAGATCGCCGCCATGGCGACCGGCCGTGAGGTGCAGCGGGGGCGCCGCCGCGGCAGGGACGTGCCGGCCGTGGCCATCGCTGGTTACACCAATGCAGGCAAGTCGAGTCTGCTGAACACGCTTACGGGTGCGGGAGTGCTTGTGCAGGACGCGCTGTTCGCGACGCTGGATCCAACGGTGCGCCGGACGCGCACCCCGTCTGGCCGTGCGTTCACGCTCACGGACACGGTCGGGTTCGTGCGGCACCTGCCGCACCAGCTCGTCGAGGCGTTCCGCTCCACTCTTGAGGAAGTGGCGGACGCTGACCTGATCCTGCACGTGGTCGATGGCTCTGACGCTGACCCGAAGGCGCAGCTAGCCGCGGTCCGCGGCGTGCTCGCGGAGATCGGGGCCGAGGGCGTGCCTGAGCTTGTCGTCGTCAACAAGGCGGATGTCGCGGATCCGATCATGGTCGAAGGGGTGCGGCTGCGCGAGCGCGGCGCCGTTGTGGTGTCGGCCCGCACGGGTGAGGGCATGCCTGAGCTGCTCGCCGCCCTTGAGCAGCGGCTTCCGCGGCGCGATCGAGAGATACGCGTTCTGGTGCCCTACCTGCGGAGTGATCTTGTCGCGCGTGCGCACGAACTCGGTGAGGTGCTCGGCGAGGAGCACGCGGCAGACGGGATCAGGTTGCACGCCAGGGTGCCGGCGGCGCTCGCCGCCCAGCTCGCGGCCTTCAACGGCCATCTCGGGTGAATGGGTTCCTGCCTGAGACCGGACTTTTCATAGCGCTCCGAAACCACTCATAAGCGTGATGTAATCGATTTCGGTTGGGCCGGATCGTGCGATGCGCGTCTGCGCCATGCGGGCCAATCCCGGGCACGGGACGCCTGAAGGCGTCGCCGTTGCCCTCCACCCAGGCCCTATGGGCGGTGCGAGTCATGTGCCTCCTGACGTGGAGGCGCCTGAACCGGAGGTGCGTTGTGACGGCTGCCCGAAGGTGCTTACTCCAGGCGGGACTTTGCCTCATACCGCCTGTACAGGGTGCCGCCCGTGAAATAACGTGACGAAATCGAATATCTCGGCCGCGCCGTCAGCGCGCCGGGCTTGCGTCAACCGCGAACGATCCGCTTCACTGTGTGCTTGCCAGTGTGTTCCGCGAACATACGTGTTTCGGCAGGCACGACCGACGGCAGGTGACCTAAAATGACGCCCGGAACCCCAGCCCCCGGTTCCCATACCGCGATCAGGGCTGAGCTGTGACCGTCCGTCTGCTGACGAACATCGGCCGCCTCTGGACGGGGAGCGAGATCCTCACCAACGCCGCCGTGATCACCCATGACGACCGGATCGCATGGGTGGGCCCTGCTGTCGAACTGCCGCAGCGTGTGCCTGGTGTCGTTGACGACATCGTTGATGTCGATCATGTCGAGAATCTCGGCGGCGGCCTGGTCACCCCTGGTCTCATCGACGCCCACACACATCCGGTCTACGCAGGGAACCGGTGGGCCGAGCTGGCGATGCGGTCGAGCGGTTCGACCGCATCGGAGATCGCCGCCGCGGGCGGTGGGATCGCGTCCACGGTGACGGTCACCCGCGGAACAGATCCATGGACGCTCTGCAACGGCGTGCGCGAGCGGCTCGGCGACTGGCTGCGGTCGGGAACGACGACGATCGAGGCGAAGACGGGCTACCACCTCACCCGCGACGGAGAATTGGCCGACGTTCGGCTGCTCAGGTCGCTCGAGGAGGAGCCGGGCATGCCCCGGGTGCATGTGACATTCCTGGCCGCTCACGCGGTCCCGCCGGAGTTCTTCGGGCGGCGCCACGACTACATCGACGCGGTCAGCCTCTGGTGCGCCGATGCCGCCGCCGCGGGCGCGGACAGCGTCGACGTCTACTGCGAGGAAGGCCGGTTCACCGAGGCCGAGGCACGGTGGATCCTGGGCGCGGGACGCGCGTCCGGGTTGCTTCCGCGCCTGCATGCCTGCGGTCACTCCCGCACTGGGGCGGCACGGCTCGCCGCGGAGCTCGGCTGTGCGTCCGCGGACATGCTGCATGAGGCGGAAGATGACGATGTAGCGGCGCTTGCGCAGGCCGGCGTCGCCGCCGTCGTCTGTCCGAGCACCGCACTGCAGACTGGCCGTAAGCCGCCCGTCCGTGCGCTTCTCGACAAGGGTGTCGCGGTCGCCCTCGGGTCTGACCACTCACCGGGCGGTAATGGCATCACCTCGATGCCTCTGATGATCGCGTTCGCGATCGCTCACTTCGGCATGAGCGTTACGGAGGCCCTGCGTGCCGCCACGATCGGCGGATCGCATGCGCTGCGTGCACCGGACCGGGGTGCGCTGGTCCGCGGCAGGTATGCCGACATGGTGCTCTGGAACGCCGACCACGAAGGCGCTTTTGCGTGGGCCTATGGCCTCAAGCCTCAGCGCGTGTGGCGCGGCGGCGAGCCCATCCCGGCGTGACGGGCCCCAGGTACACCCTCCCAGATGGCGAGCACGGTTGCGGTCGTCACGGACTCGACCGCGTGCCTCGCGCCTGAACTCGCAGGTGGCCGCGACATCCGCGTGGTGCCACTGCAGGTCGCGCTCACCGGGCACGTCCTCGACGAGACATCCGTTGCTGGCCTTGACGTGTCCGCCGCATTGCGTCACGGGACCGCACCGACCACGTCCCGCCCGGCACCCGAACGGTTTGCCCGTGTCTACGCGGAGGCGGCCGCGGCGGGTGCGCCTGGGATCGTCTCCGTGCACCTGTCGGGCCGCATGTCCGGCACGGTGGACTCGGCCCGGCTGGCGGCCGCCGCCGCCCCGGTGCCGGTTCTGGTGGTGGACACGCGCATTGTCGGCGCAGGGCTCGGCTTCGCGGTACTCACCGCCGGGGCGGCCGCCCGATCGGGCCGCCCTCTCGGGGAGGTGGCCGCCGCGGCTGCACGGCGCAGCGAGCGGCTGCGCTCGTTGTTCTGCCTCGCCTCGCTCGACCACCTGCGACATGGCGGGCGCATTGGCGGCTCCGCCTTGTTGGGTACCACGCTCAGCGTGAAGCCGCTGATGCACATCGTGGACGGTCAGATCATCCCGTTCGAAAAGGCGCGGACAATGGCCCGCGCGGTGGCGCGACTCGAGCAGCTCGCCGTCGAGTTCGCCGCGGGAAGGGCACCGGTGGACGTGGCGGTCCAGCATCTTGCTAACGGCGAGCGGGCGGCACAGCTAGCACAGGGCCTCCGTGCACGGATCCCCGGCCTGCGGACCCTTTACATCGCAGAGGTGGGGGCGGTGATTGCCGTGCATACCGGCCCGGACATGCTCGGGGTGGCTGTGGCGCCGGCCTGACGTGGCACGTGACTCTCGTATGAGCCGCACGATGCAGCCAAGATCGAGAGTTCTTCGACGGTCTCGAGCTTGTCTGTCCGGGCGTTGTCCACCTGCCCACGTGGCGGCCGGAGCCGGGTATCGCGGTTTGATAATCCCGAATCCGTCTGGCTCGTGGGCGGCACCGGCCGCAAGAATTGACCCGGCGGGTGGCGCTGATCGGCAGGTCGCGCTACTCGTCGAATTCCCCTGAGGATCTTGTCGAGAATCTCGACGGTATTGGCGGCCGCTTCGGCTTCCAGGCACAGGCTTTCCATTACCGCCTTGTAGTGGTCCAGGTCATCTCGCTTGTCGAGGTAGAGGGCGCTGGTGAGCTGTTCGAGGTAGACCACGTCGGGCAGATCGGGCTCAGCGAAACGCAGGATGCTGAACGAACCCCCAGCGGCAGCGTGGCCACCAGAGTGGAACGGGATCACCTGAATAGTCACGTTGCGCATCGCCGTGGCCTCGATGAGGTGCAGTAACTGCCCTCGCATCACCCCGGGTCCGCCGAGCGGCCGCCTGAGCACTGCCTCGTCGACCACCGCCCACAGCTGGAGCGGATCATCGCCGCGGAGCAGCTTCTGGCGCGCCATCCGCAGGCTGACCCGCCGCTCGAGCTCATCGGCGGGAGAGTCCGCGTGGCCAAGCATCGTGACCGCACGCGCGTAGTCCTCGGTCTGTAGTAGGCCGGGAACGAACTGCACCTCATAAGTACGGACGCTTGATGCGGCTTCTTCTAACCCGACGTAGGCCTCGAACCAGGACGACATGATGTCGGAGTAGACATGCCACCAGCCCTGTGCGTTCGCCTGCCTCGCGAGTGCGCGCAGCATGTCGCGTTCCTGCTCGTCGAGGACGTCGTACTCCGTGAGAAGATCGGCGACGTCCCGGTCCTTGAATCCGACCCGCCCGAGCTCCAGCCGGCTCATCTTGGAGTGCGAGGCCCGGATCTTGTGCCCGGCCTCCTCTAGCGTGATGCCCTTCGCCTCCCGCAGCCGGCGCAGCTGCGCGCCAAGAAGGATGCGCAGGACCGTCGGCCCGCCCTTCTTAAGCGCTAGCATGCTCCTGATCGCGGGGTCCCCACCCGGCTCCGCTGTGACCATTTGTGCTCCTCAGAACACTCGATCGGCCCAGTCTGCCACTCCAGCTACTCTTTGCGAAACTCCGCAACGCGGAACGCGTCACGCGACTAATCCGTCGAAATCACCGTCCTTGATCCCCCGGATGAAGGCGTCGATCTCTGAGCACGTGTAGATCAGCGCCGGCCCGTCCGGATCGCGTGAATTGCGGACCGCGATCAAACCGCTCGACAGCCGGGCCATCTCGACGCAGTTGCCACTCGGGTTGCTCTTGTGACTCTTCCGCCATACGGCGCTTCGCATCAGCAAGGCCGGCATGGCGTTGTACGTCGGACCCACCTTCGCCCTCCTGGGAAGGATCAGGGCCACCCCGCTGTTCAGAATCCTTCTACTGTGTCTGGTCACAGACAATAGCCGCGAGGTCACACTTTCCATGCACGTGCATCAGTACTTGCACATGCACACGATGAGTGGCATCGTAGCGGACATGCGGAACCGCTGCGCCGGAGCATAACCCAACCCCCAGGCTTCCCACCCAAGCGCTTTATTCTTCGCCATGACTGCGTACCGAAGACGCCAGATCACCCCCACCCTGATCGGCGACGGATCATGGGGCGAGGAACTGACGCCACTCGACCTTCAAGGTCAAGGCAGCGGAGCGTGGTCTGTGTCCGTGACGCCTTCTCCATCTTCTGCGTCTTCTACGTCTTCTCTGTCTTCTCCGTCTTCTCCGTCTTCCACGAGCGGGCACCGCAGGTTCGCCCGCTGCCCGGTACGTCCCCAACCGTGCGCGGTCAAGGCGGCTCGCGACTTCACCCGCGTGACGCTGGGTCAGTGGAGTGCGGACGCGGTCTTCGACGACGCCGCCGTCGTCATCTCTGAGCTGGTGACCAACGCCGTACGGTACGGACCGCGGGCTGTCAGGTCCGCGCCTGATCCGGGGATCGAGCTTGTTCTGCTGCGCAGGTCGGGCTGTATCGTCTGCGTGGTCACCGACCCGAATCCGGGGCCACCGGTGGTGATGGAGCCCGGCTACGCGGCCGAGACCGGCAGAGGGTTGTGTGTCGTCGAGAGCCTGAGCACGCAATGGGGCTGGACGCCGCTGGATACCGGCCGCAAGGCGGTCTGGGCGGCCCTTGCGGTCACGTAGAGAGGCCGTGAGTGGCCTTCATCGTCACTGGTAGCGGCGGACCATGTGGCATCCTGCCGACATGCCAAAACCCGCTTCAGGTGCTCCAAGCGCTCCAGCGCCCGTCAATATCGTGGTCGGCGACGAAGAGCTTCTCGTCGAGCGGGCCGTCAGTGATCTCGTTGCAGCGGCTCGTGAGGCCCTCGGATCGGTGGATGCGCAGGACCTTCTGGCCGCCAGCCTCGCACCTGGGCAGCTGGCCGCGCTGGTCTCACCGTCGTTGTTCGGCGGCGGATGCGTTGTGGTGATCCGCGCCGTTCAGGATGCGAGCAAGGATGTCGCGGCGGAGCTCGCCGGTTACGCCGCGGCACCGGCCCTCGACGCTGTGGTTGTGTTGACCCACGCAGGCGGCGCGAAGGGCAAGGGCCTGCTTGACACGCTCGCTCGCGGCGGCACGAACGTCGTGAGGTGCCCAAAGATTACGCGTTTCGCCGAGCGGCTGGATTTCCTTCGGCAGGAGTTCCGCCGCGCGGGCCGTAGCGCGAGCGAGAGCGGTGTGCGTGCGCTCGTCGACGCCGTCGGCCAGGATCTGCGTGACCTCGCCGCGGCGTGCAGCCAGCTTGCGGGCGACACCACTGGTGTGGTGGATGAAACCGTGGTCGCGACCTATTATCGTGGCCGGGCGGAGGCGACCGGTTTCAGCGTGGCTGACCAAGCCGTCGAGGGCCGTCTCGGAGCCGCCTTGGAGCAGTTGCGCTGGGCGCTCGCCGTCGGCGTGGCACCCGTCCTCATAACAAGCGCGCTGGCACAGGGCGTGCGATCGCTCGCGAAGGTGGGCAGTGCGCCGCGCAGTCGCAGCGGCGCCGCGCTCGCCGGCGAACTCGGCATGCCGCCTTGGAAGGTCGACCGCGTTCGCCAGCAATTGCGCGGCTGGACGCCGGCGGGGGTAGCCAGCGCGCTGCGGGCCGTTGCCGACGCGGACGCCGAGGTCAAGGGCGGCGGCACAAACTCCGCCTATGCGCTCGAGCGTGCCATCACCAACATCGTGAGCGCCCGCTCGGCCGGCTGATCCCTCCCGCCGCAGGCTCCTCCCCGCGCGGTTGCAACGGCTTCCGACGGTTCCGGGGGCGAACATACGTCCGGCGCGGATCACCAGCGTCGCGCCGTCGTGGTCGATTTACCATGCCTGCGGCTTGACTCGCCGACCAAGTCTTCGAGCGCCTCGCCGAAACCACCTTCCCCGGGGTCGTAAATCGCCGACCGGCTCGCCGCCGAGCCGCACCTCGAACCTGTACGTCGTGGTCAACTCGTCTCGCCTCCCTCATCCGGCCGCCAAGGCCCGAGGCCATTGAGTGCCAAAACCGCCGTGGGCGGGGGTGGCGGCCCGGCCCGCTCCAGCCAGTCGGCCAGGGCGGCGCCGATTATCGTGCTCAGCGGCATCCCGGCCCGGACGAACCCGTCGAGCTGCTTGCGCTGGTCGGTGTCCATCCGGATCGGGGGAAGGAGGCAGGACGACCCGGTTCGAATCTGCCATCACGTCTCCAAGTCACATCCGTGTAATTCGCCTCAAGACCACACTAGGCGCGCTCGTGGCAGTTCGCCCAGCCTGGGCCGCAGAAGTTCCCGGCCGGCCCCAGCAGAATCGCGGCGACCCACACCACCGCGACGGCACGGGGTCAGGCAGTGGCGGGCGGCCGTAACAGGCTCCGCGGCTCCGCCCGGCGATGTCACCCGGGCGGCTCGCCGGCGTCCTGTCGCGCCTGACCTGCTTCGGCGTCGGTGGCCAGGGAGCGTTCGCACCGCGCATGTGAAGGTGCGCTTCCCCTGGGCGCCAGGCCGTGAGCCTGCCGCCACCTTCAGGAATATCTGGCCCTTGCCGACGTGGCCGGCCGCGTCCCACTGGCCGAGGAAGGGGCCCGCCGTCGCGCCCGGCGACGCGGCCGCCCGCCCACGGCAGGACGGTCACCTATGATCAAGCAACCATATTGGGGGTTCATTGCATTCGGCCCCCTGCGACAGCACGGGCCATCGCTGTGCCTGATAGGCCGTTGGAGAGCCAGTTGTGATCAGGCACGCGTTCGGCGGTGTGCGGTGGGTGATCGGGTTACCGCTCCTGGTCCGGCTCGGGCTGCCCGTAAGGGCGGGGTGGTTGCTGACCGTAGTGCTCCGGCCCCGGCTGCTGTTGACCGGGCTGGTCGTATTGCTGGCCCTGTTCGGGCTGGTCGTATTGCTGGCCCTGTTCGGGCTGACCGTATGGCGGCTGCGCGTATTGCGGCTGCCCGGGCGCGACATGATGCGGCTGGCCGGGTGAGGGTGGCGGCGGCCCGTACGGCTGGTGTCCTGGCGCCTGTTGCCCTGGTTGGCCGTATGGCTGCTGGCCCTGAGCGGGCTGGCCGTATTGCGGCTGCCCGTAGGGTTGCCCCGGCTCCCCGTACTGAGGCTGCCCGTAGGGTTGCCCCGGCTCCCCGTACTGAGGCTGCCCGTAGGGTTGCCCCGGCTCCCCGTACTGAGGCTGCCCGTAGGGTTGCCCCGGCTCCCCGTACTGAGGCTGCCCGTAGGGTTGCCCTGGCTCCCCGTACTGAGGCTGCCCGTAGGGTTGCCCCGGCTCCCCGTACTGAGGCTGCCCGTATTGCGGCGGCCCGTACTGCTGCTGACCGTATTGCGGCGGCCCGTTTTGCGGCTGCCCGTACGGAGCCGGTGCGTAGCCGCTGGGCTTGCCGACCGCCGTGTAGTACTCGCTGGATTGCCGCTGCCAGAGGAACACGATCGCGGCGAGCCCGACGACCCACTCGAGGAGCATGACGATCCTGACGCCTGCTGGGAGTGCGCCCGCGAAGCTGAATGCGACGTCAAGGGTAAAGATGCCGAAGAAAACGCTGGACACGATTCGCGCCCAGGCGTGTCCGCGATTGTTCGCCCAGGCCATCCAGACCCACAGGCCCGCGAAGATCAGCCCGAAAATCAGCCCGGCGACTACGCTTCCTGCTCTGGGCGCGCCCGAGCTCCCCATGAGGTTGCCCATGGTCAGACCGGCGACGAGCCCATAAACCACGGCAAGCACCGCGCCGGCATACATGAGCCTGACCGCATTCACCACGGACGGAGGGGATGCGGCCGCTCGGGCATCTGCGCAGCCTGTGGGTATTGCGGGTACTGGGGATATTGCGGGTAGTTGGCCATCGTGGCTCCTAGGTTCACGCCCAGGATGGGCGCGTCAGCCGCTTACACGAATCCTCACGCCTACTGTGCCATCTGGCCGAGTCTAGTTGCTGTTATCGCGATTGCCAGGTCACCGTGTGTACATCGAGCCTTGGCCAGCACTGGCAGGCTGCGGCAGATCGTGGCCCGTGCCACTGGGGCACAGGTGCCACGGTGACCCTGTTATCAGCCGGATCCGGGGGGAAGCCCTCGGCCTGAGCCGTGCTCCGCGAAGCGGTTCAGCCGCGCTGCAACTGGGCCGCGCGCTTGGCGAGCGCCGACTTGCGGTTCGCCGCCTGGTTCTTGTGGATGACGCCCTTGCTAGCGGCCCTGTCCAGTTGGCGGCAGGCGGCGCGCATGGCCTCAGTCGCCGCGTCGACGTCGGGAGCCTCTGCGGCCTCGCGGAACTTGCGCACAGAAGTCCTCAGTGAGGACTTGACCGCCTTGTTGCGCACACGGGCCTTCTCGTTCTGCTTGTTGCGCTTGATTTGGGATTTAATGTTTGCCACGCGAAAGCCTCGCTCGAGCTTCGGGTCTGGATCAGGTCGTCACGCTGGTTCATTGCGGTGCGCCGCGCCCCGGACTGCGTGCACGCCTGCGCCGAAGGATAGCCGAGGCTGCGGCATCTACTCAAACCGACGTGTGATCTAAAGATCATCGCCTGCGCACTGTGCACTGATCTGAGCCCCGCGTAGGGTGTCTCCTCAGGTAAGGCGCGCCTCGCGGCCGGAGGCGCTAGCCGGGCCGCACCCAGTTCTGCAGGTAGGACGTCCAATCGCGGCTCGTGGCGCTGTAGTCCGCGAACAGCGCGACCCCGAAAGCGCCGCCGCCACCAGCGCCAGCGCCGCCGCCACCAGCGCCAGCGCCGCCGCCACCAGCGCCAGCGCCAGCGCCGCCGCCACCACCACCACTGCCACCGCCATGGTCACCGCTGCGCCCCGCCGCTGTTAACGCGACGCGTATCCCCTGAATGGCCGCGGCGACGGTCTCAGCGCCGGGGTGATGGCCGAGATCGCCGTTGTGATAGGCCGGTATACCCATCAGCAGCGCCGTCCGGCGGGGGACCGCGCGCAGCGCCAGCGTTGTTTCGCGTTCGACGTACCCGCCGTACCAGGACTGGAAAGGCATCCCGGTGTCGTAGCTCATCACCGCCACCTGGTCCACGCGGCTGGCGACCTGGGTCAGATATCCGGGAGTCCAGAACACCGGCCTGCCGGTGGCTAGCCGCGCGGGGAGGCGCAGCCCTGATAGCGGTTCAAGCTTGGGAACGGCCACGGACAGCGGGTCGGGACGGAGTTGGCGTGTCGCGCCCAGCAGGGTGAGCAGCCCGGGATCGCCGCTGGTCACCGGTTCGAGGTCGTAATGCACGCCGGTGAAACCGGCGTGCAGCACCGCTGCGGCCGCTTTAAGGACGCGGCCACGGGTGGCGCTGTCGCCTAGGTTGATGTGTCCAGGCCCGATCACGCCGCCGAGCCATGCGGACACCCGCACGCCCGGACAAGCGGCACGGAACGAGGCAAGGAAAGCCCCCGCGCCCGCGTACCCGGCTGGTGCGAGCCGCCCCGCACTGTCGAGCCCGCCAGCGAAGACGTAGACATCCCTGATCCCGGAGCCGCGGATGCGCGCGGCGAGCAGCCGCAGGCCGGCCGGGCTGCGGCGGCCATCCAGCCAGGCGTGCCCCATCCACAGGGCGTCGTGGTCTGTGGACGTCGCCCATGCCGCGGCCGGGCCGCCGTCGGTACTCTGCAGCAGAAAACCGGCGGTCCCCACGAGCACCGCGACGATGGCGAGCAGCGCCGCCACCCGGACCCCGATCCACCCGAACGCGCCTCGTGCTGGCCCGAGGGCCGATCCGGACATCCCACGGCCGCCGCCGGACGGCCCACGGCCCCCGCCGGACGGCCCACGGCCGCCGCCGGACGGCCCACGGCCCCCGCCGGACGGCCCACGGCCCCCGCCAGACGGCCCACGGCCCCCGCCAGACGGCCCACGGCCCCCGCCAGATGAGCCAGCGCCCCCGCCGCCGCTACCCCCGCCGCCGCGAAAGCCCTGCCCGGCACGGCTTGGACGCAGCCACCACGGCCCGCCGTTCCCCGATGGGTGCTGTTTGGTCCGCAGCGGCCGCTCGCCGTGTACCCGACGACGCGTGCCTCGCGTCCAGAAGGGACCGCGTCCGCCCCCTGACATCACGCACCCCTCTCCTTTCGTGAGGACGCTGAATGCCCAACGCGAACGCCCAGCGTCGTTGGGCGGCCCCGGGACGTGCGACCATGGACGTCGGCAAGTCCTGCACGATCGCGGGCCGGGGCAACCCGGGCAACCCCGGATGACAACCAGGAAGCCACCCTGGAGCAACCTCCGTGGCGGCCAAGCCCGGGAAGCAATCCCCGGGCGGAGCAAGCCAGGGAAGCCACCTGGGCACGGCACGAGACCGCGTACCTGACCATTGAACCTGAACGTGAAACCGTGAACCCGACGACGCTCAGCCGAGCATGCCCGCAGCTACCTACCCACCCGCCCTCCTACCAAGCTAGACGGACGTACCGTGCCACCGACACCTGAGCCGGGCCGCACCGACCCCGCGGTGATCCGCAACTTCTGCGTCATCGCGCACATTGATCACGGTAAGTCCACCCTTGCTGACCGTATGCTTCAGCTCACCGGCGTGGTGGCCGGTCGGCAGATGCGCGCGCAGTACCTGGACCGGATGGACATCGAGCGGGAACGCGGCATCACGATCAAGAGTCAGGCCGTCCGGCTCCCTTGGACAAGCAGAGACGGGGCCGACTATGTTCTCAACCTCATCGACACCCCCGGGCATGTCGACTTCTCCTACGAGGTCTCGCGGTCGCTGGCGGCGTGTGAGGGTGCGGTCCTGCTTGTCGACGCGGCGCAGGGGATCGAGGCGCAGACCCTCGCCAACCTGTACCTGGCGCTCGACGCGGACATGCAGATCATCCCGGTACTGAACAAGATCGACCTGCCGGCCGCGCAGCCGGACGCCTATGCGCGTGAGCTGGCCGGGATCATTGGCTGCGACCCGGACGACGTGCTGCGGGTCTCCGCCAAGACCGGCGAGGGCGTGACCGAACTCCTCAACGCCATCGTGGAGCAGGTCCCGCCCCCATCCGGCGATCCCGATGCCCCGGCGAGGGCGCTGATCTTCGACTCCGTCTACGACACCTACCGGGGCGTCGTCACCTACGTCCGGGTCGTCGACGGCCACCTGACCACCCGCGAGCGGAGCGTGATGATGGTCACGGGCGGCGCGCACGAAACGCTCGAGCTTGGCGTGATCTCACCGGAGCCGCAGCCGCGCGCCTCGCTCGGAGTGGGCGAGGTCGGTTACCTGATCACCGGCGTGAAGGACGTCAGGCAGGCCCGTGTTGGCGACACGGTGACCAGTGCGAGCCGCCGCGCCGCGGAGCCCCTGGCCGGCTACTCGGACCCGAAGCCGATGGTGTTCTCCGGGCTCTACCCCCTCGACGGCGACGACTACCCTGAGCTGCGCGACGCGCTCGACAAGCTGCGGCTGAACGACGCCGCCCTTGTCTACGAGCCTGAAACGTCCGCCGCGCTTGGATTCGGTTTCCGCTGCGGCTTCCTCGGTCTGCTGCACATGGAGATCGTCAGGGAGCGGCTTGAGCGCGAATTCGGCCTGGAACTGATCTCGACGGCCCCGAACGTGGTGTACCGGGTGGTCCTCGACTCAGGGCAGGAACTGACGGTCACCAACCCGACTGACTACCCGGAGGGCAAGGTCGCCCAGGTCTTCGAGCCCGTGGTCCGTGCCACCCTGCTCGCGCCGAGTGGGTACATCGGCCAGATCATGGAGCTGTGCCAGAGCAGGCGCGGCACCTTGCTCGCCATGGACTACCTGTCCACCGAGCGGGTCGAGATCCGTTACACCATGCCGCTCGGTGAGATCATCTTTGACTTCTTCGATCAGCTCAAGTCGCGTACCCGCGGTTACGCCTCCCTGGACTACGAGCCGGCCGGCGAGCAGGAGGCCGGCCTGGTCAAGGTCGACATCCTGCTGCAGGGCCAGCCGGTGGACGCGTTCAGCCAGATCGTGCACGCGGACAAGGCACGTGACTACGGTGTCGCGATGACGGCCAGGCTCAAGGAACTGATCCCGCGCCAGCAGTTCGAGGTGCCGATCCAGGCGGCGATCGGGTCGCGCATAATCGCCCGTGAGAACATCCGCGCCATGCGCAAGGACGTGCTTGCCAAGTGCTACGGCGGCGACATCACGCGAAAGCGCAAGCTGCTCGAGCGGCAGAAGGAGGGCAAGCGCAGGATGAAGACCATCGGCCGCGTCGACGTGCCGCAGGAGGCCTTCATCGCCGCTTTGTCGACACAGCAGGTCAATCAGCGCTGACCGGCGCGCACCGAAGGCAGCCCCTCGAATTAGCCTTAACGGCTCGCCGCGTGGCGCGCGGCTTGCGGCGTGTGCGGGGGTTCCAGCGGGGTCGTCCCGCTGGGCTGGCGCGGTCCCTGACTGACGGCTGCCGCGTGGCGTGTCGCTTGCGGCGCATGCGGGGTTGCTGGCAGGAGCCGCGGTGCGCGACGGCCGGATGCCCGGCCATCCGCACGGCAGCCCGGCGCACACATTCGCGCGGCGGGTCGCGCGCCATTAGCGTGCTTCCTATGGGATCTGCCAAAGTCGTTTCCGTCAACACGGGCCGCGGAGTGGACGCCGACTGGGCCGGCGCGCTCAAGCACACAGCGATCGACAAGCGCCCGGTGACCGGCGTGGCCGGACCCGGCGGTGCCGCCGTCCCGGTGCGCGTGGGGAGGCTCGGACTTGCCGGGGACGAGCAGGCCGACAAGGAGCACCACGGCGGGCCCGAACAGGCCGTATACGCGTACGCGCGCGAGGATTTGGACTGGTGGGTGGAGCGCCTCGGCCGCGAGCTGCCCGACGGCATATTCGGCGAAAACATCACGACCGATGGTCTCGACATCACGGGTGCGCTTATCGGCGAGCGGTGGCAGGTGGGCACCGCGGTTGTCGAGGTCACCGGCCCGAGGATCCCTTGCGTCGTCTTCCAGAACTGGCTTGGCGAAGAGCAGTGGGTGCGGAGGTTCTCCGCCGCGGCACGGCCGGGCGCCTACCTGCGGGTGACGCAGGAGGGCGTGGTCGCACCCGGTGACCCGATAGTGATCCTTCAGCGGCCCGCGGCCAGCGTCACGATTGCCGAGTCGATGCACGCGTACTACGGGGACTCCGGGCTGCTGCGGAGGTTGCTCGAGGTACCTGGCCGCAGCTCGCGGTGGGACGCCGTGGCGCTGAGGGTGCTCAACACGCCTGCCGCGGCTTCCGGCACCTGACCTGGACGCCCGCGTGCCCCAGCGAGAACCGGCCGTGGGGCGGAACCGGCCGCGGGGCAGAACCGGCCGCGGGGCAGAACCGTGCGCTGGGGACGGCCGTGCGCTAGGGATGAGGAGCGGGCCCCAGGGAATGCCCAGCATGCGTGGCCGCGGTTGCGGCCGCGACGATGGTGATCATTATGAGCGCTAGGCCGATCCAGCCGAAGGTCAGGCCCACGGTGGCCATACCCTTACCAGACTCGCCGGTCCTGCGGATCTGCCGACGCGCCATGTGCCCGCAGACGACGGCGGGGATTGTCGTGATGCCGAACAACGGCTGAGCAAGCCCGAGGATGAGCGACGCGATCGCAAGCCCGTTTGTGCCGCGGGCGGGATAGTGCATCGGCGGAGCGGGCAGCACGGTCCCGAGCGGTCCCGTCGGCAGGTCACAGGTCAGCGCCCCGAGCTCGCCATAGGTGCGTGACGCGAAGATCCTGGCCATTCGATCGTCGTACTCGTCCTTGGTCAGGCGCCCTTCTGCGAACGCGGACTTGAGCACGTCCACCGCTCGCTCACGGTCGGTGTCGGACGCGCGCAACCTGCCGACATCACCGCCGTGTGGACCGTATCCCGGCGCGATGCCCATCGGCGCCTCCCGTACATCGTTACCCAAATGGAAGTCTATCCGGGCGCCGGGCGCTTCGGGGCTCCCGCGCGCGTTCGTCCGCCGCTTCGCGTCTCATCCGTTAACGTGCTCGGCAAGGGGACGGCGCAGGTGGCGCAGTCCGGACCGGAGACTGGAGGGGCCGCGTGCCCGCAGCGGCGCTGAACGGCGACCCGGTTCCCGCCGATGGCCAGTTGCCCGCGAGCGCGGTTGGGGCTCTTGGGCGGCAGCCGTTCGGTATCTATGTGCACGTCCCTTTCTGCCTGACGCGCTGCGGGTACTGCGATTTCAATACCTACACCGCGGCGGAGCTTGGGCCGGGTGCCTCACGCGATTCCTATGCGGATCTTGCGATCGCGGAGGTGAGGCTGGCACGGCAGGTGCTCGGCGCCGTGGATCTGCCTGTGCGCAGCGTGTTCTTCGGTGGCGGCACGCCGACGGTGCTGCGGCCCGCCGATCTGGGGAAGATCCTTGCCGCCATCGGGGCGGAGTTCGGGTTCGAGGCGATCGTGGAGGTCACATCGGAGGCGAACCCGGAAACTGTGGACGAGCGATCGCTGTCCGCACTGCGTGAGCAGGGGATCAACCGGATGTCGTTCGGGATGCAGAGCGCGGCACCTCACGTGCTCGCGGTCCTTGACCGTGTGCACACCCCTGGCCGGCCCGTCGAATGCGTCGCCTGGGCGCGGGCAGCCGGGTTCACAGGCGTGAACCTGGACCTCATCTACGGCACCCCCGGCGAGAGTGACCGGGACTGGACGTGCAGCGTGCAGGCGGCGCTCGCTGCGGGACCCGACCACATCTCGGCGTACGCGCTCATCGTGGAGGAAGGCACCAGGCTCGCTGCGAGGATCGCCCGCGGTGAGCTGCCCGCCCCGGATGACGACGCTGCGGCGGACCGTTACCTGGCGGCGGACGAGATGTTTGCCGCGCACGGGCTGACCTGGTACGAGATCTCCAACTGGGCTGCGGGGGAAACGGCCAGGTGCCGCCATAACCTGCTGTACTGGAAGGACGCCGACTGGTGGGGGATCGGCCCGGGCGCGCACAGTCACGTCGGCGGGACCCGCTGGTGGAACGTCAAGCACCCGGCGGCCTACGCGGCGCGGCTGGCCGCCGGGGTGAGCCCCGGGCACGCGAGAGAGGTTGTCACGCCGGATCAGCGTCTGCTCGAGCGGGTGATGCTGCGCACCAGGCTGGTCAGCGGCTGTCCGGCCGGCCTGCTCGGCGCGGGCGGCCAGGCTGCGGCGCAGCGCGCTGTGGCGGACGGGCTCGCGGACCCGGCAGCCTACCGCGCAGGCAGGGTGGTCCTCACCAGGCGTGGCCGGCTGCTCGCTGACGCCGTCATCCGCGACCTCACGCACTGACGGGCCCCGTTCCTCACGTCACCATGGGAACGCAGATCCAGCCAGGAATCTGGTAGTGCGAACCGCTGCCCGCCGCGAGACCGGCCCTTATGGCGAACAGCAGCATCGCGATCGCGGACGCCGCGACCAGTGGGATGCCGACCGACAGTGCCGCCCCGACGGTGTCGAGCGCGAGGACGCCCCCGATGATCACAAACGAGAGTGCGTAGAGGACCGTGGTGATCCACAGATTCAGTGCCTGGGCCGCGTGAAAGCGCACGTAGCGCGACTCGCGCTTGAGCAGGTAGACGGCGAGTGGCGGGAGGAACGCAAAGAAGATCATGCCGAGGTAGGCCGTCATGGCCCAGACCTGCTCGTCCCCGTCGCCGGCCCGTCCGTACAGCCCCTTTTCGCCCTTTTCGCGCGCGAGCGCGCTCGCGCTGTACGCGGCGTCCCGGTGGTGGCCGGGATCAGGGTGCGACGCCCCGGCGTACTCAGGGTGCGACGCCCCGGCGTACTCAGGGTGCGACGCCCCGGCGTACTCAGGGTGCGACGCCCCGGCGTACTCAGGGTGTGACGCCCCGGCGTGCAAGGCGTCTGGGCGCGCGGCCTCATGGTGACGGTCGGGCGGCTCAGAGCCGGCGGGCAAGCGACGGTCCACAGGAAACGGTTCGCTCGGTGGTCCGGTGGACGGGTCGCCCGGCGGTCCCATCCGCGGCCCCGGATCGTCAGAGTCAGGCGCTTGGGCGATCGGATCGAACGGTCCTGTCGAGTAGCTGGTCATGGCCCAGTGCCTTTCGCTCACCGCTGCGTCCCGCCTATCACTGCTGATGATCGCCCCCACCTGTGGTGGCCCCCCTATTTCGACGCGGTGACGAAGTCGATAAGTTCCTCAACGCTGCGAAGTAAGCCGGATTCGAGATCAGCGTACGTGCGGACCGCCGCGAGAATCCGCCGCCATGCTGCGCTGGTATCGGCGCTGGTGCCGGCTCCCCAGCCGAGCGCCCGCACAGTGCCCTCTTTCCATGGGGTGCCTCGCGGGACGTCCGGCCAGCCGCCGATACCGAGCACAGACGGCTTGACGGCCTGCCAGATGTCCACGAACTCATGCCCCGTGACAAGCACGTGCGGCGAGCTGACCTTGGCGGCGACGCGGCTCTCCTTCGACCCCGCGATGAGGTGGTCAACGAGCACGCCGAGCCTGCGCTGCGGTCCAGGAGCGAATGCGGCGACGAGCGCTTGCAGATGATCGACTCCCTCGAGGTACTCGACGACGACGCCTTCGATCCGCAGGTCGTCGCCCCAGATTTTTTCGACGAGTTCCGCGTCGTGCAGCCCTTCGACGTAGATCCGGCTCGCCAGGGCCACTCTCGCGCGCTCCTGTGGCAACGCGAGTGAGCCTGACGCCGTCCGCGCCCGTCCCTTGTCCGTCATGCCCGGCTCGCGCGGGGCCGGCCGGACCAGGGTGACCGGCGCGCCGTCGAGCAGGAATGTGGCCTCTGCCAGCGGGAACACCCGCCGCTTACCGAACCGGTCCTCCAGTGTCACCGCCTGCTTGTCGCATGCCACGACCTCGCCGCAGAAGCTAGAGTCAGCCGTCTCAAGCACCAGTCCTGCCGCGGCCTCGACCTGCGCTGCGGGCCCGGCTCGTTTGCCGCGGCCGCCGCGGAGCCCGCGCCAGTTCACTGAAAGCACGTCGTGGCCGTAGTCCCTGCTCCGCATGACCGTCCTTCGCCTGTCGGCCGCTGCTGCCCCGCTGCCGGGCGCCGCGCGCCGTACCGTGAGCAAACGCAGGCCTGGCGGGCGGGAACGGCGGCACCGCGCCCGGCGGGCGCGGCGTTGTCCAACAGCGTAGGAGATGGCAAGCAACGGAATGTCACTGTCAAGGAGCCCTGATTGCGCAATACACTTGGCACTCGGGATCTATGAGTGCCAGGGAGGTGAGCACGTGCTCGACGACCGCAAACTAGAGGTCCTGCGCACGATCGTCGAAGATTACGTGTCCACCAACGAGCCGGTCGGCTCGAAGGCCCTTGTCGACCGGCACAGTCTGGATGTGTCCCCGGCGACCATCCGCAATGACATGGCCGTGCTCGAGGAGCAGGGTTACATCACACAGCCGCACACGAGCGCGGGCCGCGTGCCGACCGATAAGGGCTACCGGCTGTTCGTGGACCGTTTGTCTGGCGTCAAGCCGCTGTCTGGCGCCGAGCGGCGGGCCATAGAGACGTTCCTCGCGGGTGCCTATGACCTGGATGACGTGGTCACCCGCACCGTCAGGCTGCTCGCCCAGCTAACCAGGCAGGTCGCGGTGGTGCAGTACCCGTCTCTGACCAGGTCAGCGGTCCGCCACGTCGAGCTTGTGCCGCTCGCAGGCCGCCGGCTGCTGCTCGTCCTTATTACAGGTACCGGCCGGGTAGAGCAGCGGTCGGTCGATCTTCCCGACGCGATGGGCGACGACGATGTCGCGCATCTGCGGGCGGTGCTGAATGCCTCGCTCGACGGTCGCTGGATCACGGATGTGCCGCGCATCGTCGCACGTCTGCCTGAGACGCTTGCGCCGGCCGCCAGGGCGAACGCGGCGGCGGTGTTCTCGGTGATCCTGGAGACATTGGTCGAGAATCACGACGGGAAGGTCGTGTTCGGCGGTGCGGCCAACCTGGCCGCCGCGGATTTGTCCATTGGTTTGCGTGAGGTCCTTGAGGCGCTCGAGGAACAGGTCGTGCTCATCCGCTTGCTCGGTGAGGTGGCGGAACCGGCCTCAGTCACCGTGCGGATCGGCGCGGAGAACCCGGTCGAGGGATTGCGAGGCACGTCGTTGGTGACGACCGGTTACGGCGGACAAGACCAGGCTCTGGCGAGGCTCGGTGTGCTCGGGCCGACCAGGATGGACTACCCGGGCGCGATGACTGCCGTCAGGGCAGTCGCACGGTACGTAAGCCAGATCCTGGCGGGTTCATAGTGGCGGCCGACTACTACGCCGTGCTCGGCGTGCGCCGCGACGCCAGCCAGGAAGAGATCAAGAAGGCGTACCGCAGGCTGGCGCGTGAGCTGCATCCTGACGTCAACCCTGACCCGCAGACCCAGGAACGCTTCAAGCAGATCACCCAGGCCTACGAGGTGCTCTCCGACACCGAGAAGCGCCAGATGTACGACCTTGGCGCGGACCCGTTCGCGCCGAGTGGCGGGGCCGGGCCCGGCGGGTTTGCCGCGGGGTTCCCGTTCAGCGACATCATGGACGCGTTCTTCGGGGCGGGGGCAGGTTCCCGCGGACCGCGCAGCCGGGCCAGAAGGGGCCGAAACGCCACGATCCGGGTTGAGCTCGATCTCGCCGAGTGCGCGTTCGGCACGACCAAAGAGCTCGTGGTCAACACCGCGGTCGTCTGCCCCACCTGCACGGGGGAGGGCACAGCGCCTGGGACACACCCGGAGACGTGTGAGGTGTGCGGCGGGCGCGGCGAGGTGAGCCAGGTGACCCGTTCCTTCCTCGGCCAGGTGATGACGACCAGGCCCTGTCCGCGGTGCGGTGGCCACGGCACGGTGATTCAGCATCCGTGCCCAGAATGCGACGGGGACGGCCGGGTCCGCACCCGCCGCACCATCAAGGTGCCGATTCCTGCCGGTGTAGAGGACGGAACACACATCCAGCTTGCCGGCGAGGGCGAGATCGGTCCCGGCGGTGGCCCGCCGGGTGACCTGTTCCTCGAGATCGTGCAGCGCCCGCATCCGATCTTCGAACGGCGCGGCGACGACCTGCATTGCACGTTGACCATCCCGATGGTCGCGGCGGCCCTCGGCGCGACCCTGTCGGTGGAGACGCTGGACGGCAAGCACCAGGTGGACATCAGGCCAGGCAGCCAATCGGGGCAGTCGATCACCCTGTATGCCAAGGGCATGCAGCATCTGAACGACGCGGGCCGCGGCGACCTGGTGATCCACCTGACCGTGGAGACGCCGGCGAAGCTGGACGCTGAGCAGGAGCGCCTGCTCCGTGAACTGGCGCGCCTGCGTGGTGAGGAGGCGCCTCCGGGCAAGTTCGCGCCCGGGCAGCACGGTTTCTTCTCCAGGCTCCGCGACGCGTTCAACGGCCGCTAGGCCGCTCCGTGGATCTCCGCCGTCGTGTGCTCGGCCCGGGTGGCTGCGGGTCCACCCGCCGGCGCCCGCCGGTCGCGCCCGGTGATCCGGCCAGGGGCCTGCCTGAGCCCGCCCGTTTTCCTCGCCGAACGGTCCAAGCTGCGCGCGGACACGGTCGTGCTGTCAGGCGCCGAGGGCCGGCATGCGGCGACCGTACGGAGAATCATGCCGGGCGAGCGCGTGGACCTGACTGACGGCGCCGGGCAGGTCGCCGAGTGCCTCGTCACAGCCGCCACACATGGTCGTCTGGAGCTACGGGTCGTATCACGCCGCACGGAGCCGCGCGGTCAGCCTGCGCTCGTCGTCGTCCAGGCGATACCGAAGGGCAGCAGGGGGGAACTCGCCGTCGAGATGATGACCGAGGTAGGCGTGGACGTTATCGCGCCGTGGGCGGCGTCACGGTGCGTTCCGAGGTGGCAAGGCGCGCGGGGCGCCAAGGCGCTCGCCCGCTGGCGGGACACAGCGCGTGAGGCGGCCAAGCAGGCAAGGCGGGCGTGGATCCCCGAGATCGCTCCGCCGACGGAGACGCACGCCGTGGTCGGAATGATCCAAGACGCCGCATGTGCCGTTGTGCTCGAACCGGGCGCCAGCCTGCGGCTGGCCGATGTGCCGCTGCCAAGGTTCGGAGATGTGATCGTCGTGGCCGGGCCTGAAGGCGGCATTTCCGAGGCGGAGAGCGCGGCGTTCACCGCCGCCGGCGCGGCAGCGGCCCGGCTCGGCGCGTCGGTCCTCCGCACCTCGACGGCCGGTGCGGTAGCGGCGGCCGTCTTGCTCTGCCGCACTGACCGGTGGTGACGCGAGAGCGCGCCGCGCCCGCCTAGCTAGCCCCGCCTAGCTAGCCCCGCCTAGCTAGCCCCGCCTAGCTAGCTCAGTGGCGTGGTGGTCTGCGTCGCTCCGGCAGGACTCCGCGTGGCCGGTGTGACCGGTGTGGCCGGTATGTCTGTTGGCGTCGCGGTGGGCGTCGGGGTCGGGGTCGGGGTGGGTGTCGGCGTCGGTGTCGGCGTCGGCGTGGTGGGCGTCGGCGTGGGCGTCGGCGTGGGCGTTGTTGGTGCTTGTGTTGGTATTGCGGTCTGGGTGGGTGGGAGCGCGGGCTTTCGCGCACACGTGGACGCGCCGGTCGGGCTGGGGGAGCTGCTCGGCGCGGCCACAGCGGACTTCGCACCGCCACTGCACTGGGCCCGGGTCCGGCTGCTCGGCGCGGGAGTTACCGCGGGCGCGCTAGCTGACGGCGGGGGGCTGGTAGTCGGCGCGGCCGGAGGGGTAAAACCCGGCCCCTGGCTGCCCAGCCCATGCCCACCCCCCGGCTGTGTTGCCTGAGTGTCCGGACCCGCCAGGCCAGTAGTCTGCAAGACGCTCTGGCGCAGACCAGGTATGGCCAGGACCGTTGCCAGCACGACGAACACGGCTCCAGCGGTCGCGAGCACCGGCCGCATCCATCCATGGCTGATCCGCAACCGTTGCGGCACTGCGGACTTCGCCGCAACGGCGATGGCTACAATGGCTACGAGGACAGACTTCAATGCCGGAAAGACAGACCTCACGTCCGGCATGCCGGACCTGACATCGACGGCAAGGGACCTCAGCCAGCCGAGGAGCAAGCCGAGGCTGCCCGTGGACGGCTCATGGGCGATCCTGCGCCGGATGCGCTCCAGCCCATCCCCGGACGGCACGACGCCGTCCGCGGCCGCGTGCAGCGCGCGGCGCAGGCGTTCGCCGTACTCGGCTTCCGGATCCGTCATGACTCCTGCTCCAGGACCGTGCGTAGCGCGGACATCCCGCGCGCCGTGTGACTCTTGACTGCCCCCCGGCTGATCCCCATCGCACTGGCGATCTGCGCCTCTGACAGGTCGGCGTAATACCGCAGCACCAGTGCCTCACGCTGGCGGGCCGGAAGTGCCCGCAGCCCGGCGATGACCGCCGACCGCTCGAGCAACGAGATGGCTCCCTGCTCGGCGCTCGGCGCGTCAGGCGCTGGTTTCGGCGCGTACTTATCCACGACCGCCCGGTGCCGCAGCACCGACCGGGACCGGTTCACCACCGATTGCCGCAGATAAGAAAGCGCCTTATCAGTATCACGCAGCCTCCTCCAGGCCGCGTGCATCGCCACGAACGCGTCCTGCACAACCTCCTCCGCTGTGGCGGCGTCTCGGACAAGGATCGCGGCCAAGCGCACTAGTGACTTGTAGTTCGCGCTGTACAGCGCGCATACCGCCGCCTCGGAATCCGGCTCGGCCGCGATCGAACCCATAACGGTTTCCGCCACAATGGTTTCCGCCACAAGGGTTTCGGTCACGTCAGTGTGACGCGCGGCCTTGCCGCGTGGTTCACCAAGGGACATGGCTGTTTGCCGCCGAACGGTTCAAACCGGGCCACGGCCCGCGGGTGGCTGAACAGGAACCGGCTAAGGTCCGGTACGCCCTCGGGCGGCCGTGGGCACCACGCCGCCCAGGCGTCCGCTTCGGGGCGATACGGTGTTTTCGCTGCTCGGCCACTGGGCCGTGTCCCGCGCACTTACCACAGGCGTGGCTCCTCCCACGCCTGCAAGAACCACCGACCGAGCGAACACTAGTATCCGGCAGCCGCCAGGCCACCGCTCGCCGTTGCTCGTTCATGCCCCAACGCCACCCCTGCCGACTCCGCGTCGCCGCCCATGTCCGGCCCCACCCGCCTGGCGGTCCACATATCTTTCCCTGCATTGCAGCCCTGCTGTGACTGCGGAGCGTCCTCGACGCATCGTAATCACAGCGACGGCAACCGCACCAGGGGTCGCCTGGCCTTGTTCACCGCCGTAGATCGCTGGCCCGGTCGCGGGTTCGCGGTACGGGAGCGGTACGGGAAACGATACTTCCAGGACACTGCACCCTGCACGACGAGAAAGGAATGTATGTTCGGAAATCGCCATATGCGAGGCGTTCTGAACATCTCCAACGCTCGCGTGTTCCGATGGGTTCGCGGTAAGCGGGCGCCACGGCTACGCTCATCGGATGCCGGACTGCCTGTTTTGCAAGATTGCCGCCGGTGAGCTACCGGCTGAGCGGGTTCTGGAGAGCCACAGAACGGTAGCGTTCCGCGATATCAACCCGCAGGCCCCCGTGCATGTGCTTGTCATCCCAAAGGAGCACCACGCGGACGCAGCGGCACTAGCAGGGGCCGCAGACGGGCTGCTCGCCGAGGTGGTGGTACAGGCGCATCGTGTCGCGGTCGCCGAAGGTATCAG
This sequence comes from uncultured Actinomycetota bacterium, assembly GCA_963712955.1. GTDB lineage: Bacteria > Actinomycetota > Actinomycetes > Streptosporangiales > Streptosporangiaceae > DATFVJ01. The sequence continues at coordinate 133,264 of CAVQKF010000008.1, forward strand.
TAACGATGGTTACCGTCTGGTGTTCAACACCGGGCCGGCGGTAGGCCAGACCGTGTTCCACGCGCATGCCCATGTACTCGGAGGGCGCGCCATGACCTGGCCACCCGGATAGCCTGTCCAGGCCGCTAGCATGTAATGGCACGCGAGCGCAAGCCTGTGGGGAAACCGGGGGCCGTCCCCCGGGCCAGCACAGCGGGCGGAGAAACGAGTATTGGCAGATTCATCGACTGATCCCGGCAACCGCGGTGAAGCGACCGTCGTACGTGCGGCGCGCGAGGAGCGCGTCACGCCACAGCCTCGCCGGGCGGGTGCCGGGGATGGGCGGTCCCAGGTCAAGATTGTGATTCCAGGCGACCGCTCGATGGTCAGCCTGCTCGGCTCGAGGGACGAGCTTCTGCATGTCATCGAGCGCGGATTCGACGCCGACATCCATGTGCGAGGCAACGAGATCACGGTCACCGGGCAGCCGGAAGAAAATGCGCTGGTCACGAGCCTGTTCGAGGAGTTGATCGAGCTTCTGGGCAGTGGTGCGGACCTGTCCGCCGACGCCGTCGAGCGGAGCGTGTCGATGCTGCGCCGAGGCGGCGGCGAGCGGCCTGCGGACGTGCTGACCCTGGACATCCTGTCCGCCCGCGGCCGTACGATCCGCCCGAAGACCCTGAACCAGAAGCGCTATGTCGATGCCATCGACCATCACACCATCGTCTTCGCCATTGGCCCGGCGGGCACCGGAAAGACCTATCTCGCCATGGCGAAGGCGGTCAAGGCGCTGCAGGCCAAGCAGGTCAACCGCATCATCTTGACCAGGCCCGCCGTGGAGGCGGGCGAGCGCCTTGGCTTCCTGCCTGGAACCCTGTACGAGAAGATCGACCCCTATCTGCGGCCGCTGTATGACGCCCTGCACGACATGATCGATCCTGACTCCATCCCGCGGCTGACGTCCGCGGGCACGATCGAGATCGCGCCACTTGCCTACATGCGCGGCCGCACCCTGAATGACTCGTTCATCATCCTGGATGAGGCGCAGAACACCTCACCTGAGCAGATGAAGATGTTCCTCACCAGGCTCGGGTTCGGGTCGAATGTCGTCGTCACAGGCGACGTTACCCAGGTTGACCTGCCGGCCGGGCAGCCCAGCGGCCTGCGCGTCGTGCAGGAGATACTCGAGGGTCTGGACGATATTCACTTCACGCGGCTGACCAGCCATGATGTGGTGCGGCACCGGCTGGTCGGCGACATCGTCGACGCATATGAGCGGTACGACGCCCGGAGCAGGCCCGCTGGCAAGCTCGGGGCGGGCCCGCAGGATCCGCACGTTAAGCGCGGCCGGCGCAAGAGTGAGCGGTGAACCTGACGGTGGCATTGGCACGGACCGCTGCGAGCGCACGGTGAGTATCGACATCGCCAACGAATCAGGCGTCGCTGTCAGCGAGGTAGCGCTCGCCGCTCTCGCCAGGCACGTGCTCGACAGGCTGCGCATCCACCCCCTCGCCGAACTGTCCGTCCTCCTGATCGGCGAGGACGCGATGGCCGATCTGCATCAGCGGTGGATGGGCGAGCCAGGCCCGACGGACGTGCTCGCGTTCCCCATGGATGAGCTTCGGCCACCGCACCTCGTCGGTGGGCGTGGCATGGCTGGCGGGCATGAGCGTGAGCCTGTACCCGGCCTGCTCGGGGACGTCGTCCTGTGCCCTCAGATCGCGGCCAGGCAAGGGCAGGCGCAGGGACATAGCACAGAAGACGAGGTCGAACTGCTGTGCACCCACGGCATCTTGCATCTGCTTGGATACGATCATGCCGGGCCTGAAGAGCACGCCACGATGTTCGGCCTTCAGGAAGAGCTCCTGGCGTCCTGGCGTTCCTCGGGCCGCGGCGGCCCTGAGGCAGGCGTGGATTCCCGAGGAGCGACGCCGCCGACGATCCAGCCCCGCGGCCTGCCAGCTGAAAACAGCGCCTGTGAGCCGTCCGGCGAGGTCTCTGAAGGGCGGGAAGGGCCTGGGTGATGTCGCCCATGGGGTGGCTCGTGTCCGCCGCGGTGGTGCTGACGCTGTTGGCTGGCCTGTGCGCGAGCGCCGAAGCCGCGCTCGCGCGCGTGTCGAGCGTCCGCGTGCAGGAACTCGTGGCGCAGCGCCGCCGCGGTTCCCATCGGTTGCAGGAGATGCTCACCGACGCGCCGCGGTCCCTGAACGTGGTGCTGCTGGTCCGGGTGAGCTTCGAGCTTTCCGCGGTTGTCGTCGTCACCGCCGTGTTCGTCCGGCTGTTCGGGCCGGGCGCACGCGCGTTCGGCCTGACCGTGGCGGTCATGATCGTGGTCAGCTATATCGCTGTCGGGGTTAGCCCGCGCACTCTCGGCCAGCAGCACGCGGACCGCGTGGCGCTCGGCGCGGCCGTGGTTCTGCACCCGCTCGCGCGGGTGCTCGGTCCGCTCACACGGCTGCTCATCAGCCTGGGTAACGCGGTCACGCCTGGCAAGGGGTTTCGTGAGGGCCCCTTCGCGTCAGAGGCGGAGCTGCGGGATCTCGTCGACCTGCTCGAGCAGCGCAGCGTGATCGAGCCTCGTGAGCGTGAAATGATCCATTCCGTCTTTGAGTTCGGCGACACCCTGGTGCGTGAGGTGATGGTGCCGCGCACCGACATTGTCTTCATCGAACGCGACAAGACGTTGCGCCAGGCGCTGTCGCTCGCCTTGCGCAGCGGTTTCTCCAGGATCCCCGTTGTCGGTGAGAACGAGGATGACGTCATCGGAATCGCCTATCTCAAGGACATCGTGGCGCGCAGCCACGAATACCGCGAGGGCGAGTCGGTGGAGCAGATCGAGTCGATCATGCGGCCCGCGACATACGTCCCTGACAGTAAGCCGATTGACGAACTGCTTCGCGCGATGCAGGCCAAGCAGATCCATGTCGCGATCGTCATCGATGAGTACGGCGGCACTGCGGGTCTGGTCACGATCGAGGACATCCTCGAGGAGCTCGTCGGCGACATCGCCGACGAATACGATCGCGAACAGCCCGCCGTCGAATGGCTGGGCCCGGAAAAGGCCAGGGTGACGGCGCGGTTTGGTGTGGATGAGCTGGCTGAGCTGTTCGACGTGACCATCGAGGCCGCAGATGTGGAGACGGTCGGTGGCCTGCTCGCCCACGCACTTGGCCGGGTACCGATCGCCGGTTCTGAGGCGACCGTGGCGGGCCTGCACCTCACCGCGGAAGGTCTGGCGGGCAGGCGCAACCGGATACGGACCGTGGTGGTGGAGCGGGTGCCCGCCGCGGCCCTGCGGCGAAACGGCCGCTCGGCGTAGCGTTGGCACCGTCCGCGCGCGGCGGGCGTGCCGCTGATGCCGCGTGCCGCTGATGCCGCGTACCGCTGACGTGCGGGCCACGGACGAGCAGGTGGAGCAGTGAGCGAGGATGGCAGTGTGAGCGGTGTGGACCCCGGTTCTGAGGACCTGAAGATCATTACGCTCGCCCGGTCGACCCGGGCGCGGGTTTCCGCGCCAGAGGGTGCCGCGGTACGGGACGAGACCGGGCGCACCTACGCCGCGGCTGCCGTGTCCCTGCCGTCGCTGCGGCTTTCCGCGCTGCGGCTCGCGGTCGCGATGGCGGCGTCGAGCGGCGCGACGAACCTGGCCGCCGCGGCCTTGGTCAGCGACGCGGAAGGGCCTGACCCTGATGACGTTGCCGTCGTGCGTGACCTCGGACCCGCCGCCATCGTGTTCCATGCCGCACCGGATGGCACGGTACGGGCCACGCTCACGCCCGACGGCAAGGACAACGAGCATCCATGATCATCGCGATGCCACGGACCTGAGGGCAACGCCCGCGGCGTCTGCGCCGCCCCTGTCCCGGCCATTCCAGGGCGCCGCACGGGGCGGTAGATCCTGCTACGGTCACCGGGCCTGCGCCCTGGGAGCGCCACATGGCGATGGTCGCGGGCAGCTTGACCGCGATCATGAGATAGCACGGGTGTGGAGGAGAATCGGCATCGTGAACTCGCCACCGATGGCTGAAGGGCCCTCATTCCGTTCCGGCTTCGCCTGCTTCGCCGGCCGGCCCAACGTGGGGAAGTCCACCCTGATGAACGCGCTCGTCGGCACCAAGGTGGCGATCACAAGCAGCCGCCCGCAGACGACCAGACGGGCGGTACGCGGCATCGTGCACCGGCCAGACGCCCAGCTCATCCTCGTGGACACGCCGGGACTGCACAAGCCGCGGACCTTGCTGGGCGAGCGGCTGGACAGCCTGGTCCGTTCCACCCTGACCGAGGTCGACGTGGTCGGCTTCTGCGTCCCCGCGGGTGAGCGCGTGGGCCCGGGCGACAGGTTCCTCGCACGCGAGCTCGGCGCCCTCAGCAAGACGCCGGTAGTCGCCATCGTCACCAAGACCGACCAGGCCTCGAGGGAACAGATCGCAAGCCAGCTCACCGCCGTTGACGGCCTCGGCGACTGGGCGGACATCGTTCCTGTATCCGCGGTCACCGGTTACCAGCTTGATGTACTTGCCGATGTGCTCGTTTCCCACCTGCCGGAGGGCGGGCCGCTGTACCTGGCTGGCGAGCTGACCGACGAGCCCGAGCAGCAACTGGTCGCCGAGCTGATCCGTGAGGCGGCGCTCGAGGGGGTCAAGGATGAGCTACCGCATTCGATCGCCGTGCTGGTGGAGGAGATGGTTGCCCGCCCGGACGACAGCGGGCTCACCGATGTCCATGCGGTCATGTATGTGGAGCGCCCGAGTCAGAAGGCCATCGTCATCGGTGCCAGGGGCGCCCGGCTCAAAGACGTCGGAAGCAGGGCACGCCGGCAGATCGAGGCGCTCCTTGGGAGCAGGGTCTACCTGGACCTGCGTGTCAAGATCGCGAAGGATTGGCAGCAGGACCCGAAGCAGCTACGGCGCCTGGGTTTCCATGACTGAGATGGCACGAGAACCTGGGCTTCCGTGACCGGGATGACAGGAAGACCTGCGGCAGCTGGCTATTCAGGTACACCGCTGGCAAGAAAGCTCGGCGTGAAGCCTGGCCACAGGGTGCTCCTCAGGCACGCTCCAGCGGCCTGGACGATCCCTGACCTGCCGGCGGAGGTGAACGTTACCCGCCGCGCCGCCCCGGCGCCCGCTGGTGCTTGCATCGCCGCTGACATCGTTGTTGTTTTCTGCCGGTCGCGCCTGCGGCTCGAACGCGACGTCGCGGACCTCACGTCACGCCTTCCCGCCACGAGCTCGCTTTGGGTCGCATGGCCGCGCCGCGCCGCCGGCCACTCATCCGACATCACCGAAAACGGCCTCCGCGAGCTGCTGCTGCCGGTGGGCGTGGTCGATGTCAAGGTGGCCGCGCTCGATCATGACTGGTCAGGCCTGAAGTTTGTCTGGCGCAAGACCATGCGGAAGTAACCGGCAGGGATCTGATCGGCCAGGCGCGCCGGTCATCGGGCCGCCCGGCCAGCGCGCGGGCCCTGTGCAGCCGCGCCAGCGCGTCGGCCCTGCGCAGCCGCGCGGGCCCTGTGCAGCCGCGCGGGCCCTGTGCAGCCGCGCGGGCCCTGCGCAGTCACGCCGCGCGCGGCCCTGTGCAACCGCAGCCGCATGCGGGCACCACCGTCGCGTGATGTGGCGAAACACCATGAACTCACCCAAGCCATCAGGCAGGATGTGATCGCGCCAGTCGGCCGTGTCTTGGGAAAGGGGAGAGGCGTTGCTGATCATTTTCGGCCTCAGGGTCTTCTTCCGCACCATCGTGCAGGGCGTGTTCCACTGCCCGCGCTGCGGCGGTGACCGCCAATACCGCCTGCGCACAGGTCGGCGTTTCTTCACCCTGTTCTTCGTGCCCATCATCCCGCTGGCCAGGGTCGGCGAGCACGTCCAGTGCATGGCCTGCCAGGCGCGCTTCCACACGGACGTGCTCATGCTGCCGACGGCCGCGCAAATGTCGGCCGCCCTGCCCGAAGGGATGCGCGCTGCCGCCTTGATCATGCTGCGGGCGGGTACGCCTGGCCAGTTCGGCCGCACGCCAGCAGGCGATCGAGGCGATTCGCGGCGCGGGCGCGGGTGGCTACGGGCCCGCGGATCTCGATGCCGATATCGGCCAGCCGCTGGCCCAGATCCTGGACCGCTCGCCCAGGTCGGAGCGCAGCTAACGCCAGAGGCCAGGGAGTGGTTCTTCGCGCAGGCCGTGCGGATCGCCGTGGTTGACGGGACGCTTTCCGCGGCGCAGCGGCGGGCCGCGCAGGCGATCGGGCAGCACCTCGCCATGACCCCCGCCCAGACGCTCGGCGTCATCACCATGACCGAGCAGGCAGCCCCGCACGACTGAATCCTTGACCGGAAAATATGAGCAAATCCTTGACCGGAAACTGTGAGCAGCTCACCGGCGCGGCGGCTGCAGGCCAGCAAACACAACTTCCCCCCCGAAAACGTCACGGGAAACGGACATTCCGCCCACCGGGACGACGTTTTCGGGGGGGAAGACGCAGGAACCTGCCCACCGCACGCCCCCGGCGCACGGGCAGCGCACAGCGGTCGCGGCACGCGGTCCTTGATCCGTGACTGACAAGTGAAGAGTGCCAAGACCGGCGCGTCTGCGCAGGTCTTGAGCCCCGGAGTCGTGATCGCCGACCCTGGGCACTGCCTGACCGCACGCCTGGCAGGGCTGACCGACCGCATCCATCGCCTCCCGTGGCATCGTCCGGTGCGGCTCGAAGGCTCGGGCTCGAAGACCCGGTGACACCGAGCGGAGCCGTTCGGTCTGATACTGTTATGACCTATGCTGCGCGAGTTGCTGCTACTTAGCCGCCGCGGCGAGGGCGGATAACGGCCGGTTCCCTCGTCGCGGAGTTCTGGCGTGACTGCTGGCCATCTGCCGACCAATGAGGGAATGCAATTCCAATGACTGCGCAGCAAACCCGCGCCCAGCAACAGGGCGCACAGCAACAGCAACCGGGCGCCCAGCAACAGAGCGCCCAGCAACACACCCGGCGGCACCACACGCAGAACCGGCCGAGCGGCATGCCCTGCCACCGCTACGCACCGTTCAAGGCGGTCGAGCTCCCTGACAGGACCTGGCCCGGCAAGACGATCACGAAGGCGCCGCGCTGGCTGTCGACTGATCTGCGCGACGGCAACCAGGCGCTGATCGACCCGATGAGCCCGGCGCGCAAGCGCAAGATGTTCGATCTGCTTGTACGGCTGGGCTATAAGGAAATCGAGGTCGGCTTCCCGTCGGCGAGCCAGGCGGATTTCGATTTCGTCCGTGAGCTGATCGAGGGTGACCTGATCCCCGGCGATGTCCAGATCTCCGTGCTGACCCAGGCCAGGGACGAGCTGATCGAGCGGACCATCCAGTCCCTTGCGGGAGCACAGTGGGCGACCGTCCACCTGTACAACGCCACGGCGCCGCTGTTCCGCCGTGTCGTCTTCGGCGTCGACCGCGAGCACTGCAAGTCGCTGGCGACCGACGGCACCCGCTCGGTGCTCAAGCATTCCGAGACGTACCTGGGTGACTGTGACTTCGGCTTCGAGTATTCGCCGGAGATCTTCGTTGACACCGAGCTTGATTTCGCCGCCGAGGTGTGTGACGCGGTCATGGACGTCTGGCAGCCGGGCCAGGACCGGGAGATCATCCTCAACCTGCCATGCACCGTGGAGCGGTCCACCCCGAACGTGTACGCCGACCAGATCGAGTGGATGAGCCGCAACCTGTCGCGGCGCGGGCACGTGTGCCTGTCCGTGCATACTCACAACGACCGCGGCACGGCCGTGGCCGATGCCGAGCTGGCGGTTCTCGCGGGTGCCGACCGGGTCGAGGGCTGCCTGTTCGGCAACGGAGAGCGCACAGGGAACGTGTGCCTGGTCACGCTGGGCATGAACCTGTTCAGCCAGGGCATCGACCCGATGATCGATTTCTCCGACATCGACGAGATCCGGCGGACGGTCGAGTACTGCAACCAGCTGCCTGTGCATCCGCGGCACCCCTATGCGGGCGAGCTTGTCTACACGGCGTTCTCCGGCTCGCACCAGGACGCGATCAAGAAAGGTTTCGACGCCCTGGAACAAGATGCCGCCACGGTCGGCGTGCCGATAAGAGAGTTCGCCTGGGCAGTGCCATATCTGGCGATCGACCCCAAGGATGTGGGCCGCACGTACGAGGCCGTCATCCGGGTGAACAGCCAGTCGGGCAAGGGCGGCGTCGCGTTCGTGATGAAGGCCGAGCACCAGCTTGAGCTGCCAAGACGTCTGCAGATCGAGTTCTCCCGTGTCATCCAGGCCCGCACCGATGCCGAGGGCGGTGAGGTCACCGCGGCACAGATGTGGGACATCTTCTCGGCCGATTACCTCGCAGAGGGTGCCATCGCGCTGCTCGCGTGCCACACATCCTCGGCCGTTGATGACAAGGACGTCCTGACGGCGGAGGTGCGGATGGAGGGCGAGTCCCGCGAGCTCGAAGGCGCGGGCAATGGCCCGATCTCAGCGTTCTGCGACGCGCTCGCAAGCGCGGGTATCGGTGTGCGGGTCCTGGACTACAGCGAGCACGCGCTGTCTGCAGGCAGCGACGCCAAGGCCGCGGCCTATCTCGAATGCGAGGTCACCGTGCCAGGCGCCGGCGAGGCCGGAGGCCGGGACCCGGGTGCGGTCGTGCTTTGGGGCGCCGCCATCGACGCCAACACCGTCACCGCGTCACTCAAGGCAGTGCTTTCCGCGGTCAACCGGGCGCGCCGCGTATACGGTCCAGGCGCCGTGAGGAACTGATCCATAACGGCTGCCGCGTGGCGGACCACCAGCGGGCTGGCGCCGGGGTTCCGGGGGTCGCCCCCGGGCTGGCGCCGGGGGTTCCGGGGGTCGCCCCCCGGGCTGGCGCCGGGGTTCCGGGGGTCGCCCCCCGGGCTGGCGCCGGGGTTCCGGGGGTCGCCCCCCGGGCTGGCGCCCGGGGGTTCCGGGGGTCGCCCCCCGGGCTGGCAGAGCACGGCTGCCGCGGCGCGAGTCTGACGGGCGCCGCGGCGGCCTGGTGGGGCCGCTGCTGCCTGCGCAGGCCGCAGCGGCCTGCGCAGGCGGCACAATGGCGGAGTGAGCAGTTACCGCGACGAGGGCATCGTGCTGCGCACGCATAAACTAGGCGAGGCCGATCGCATCATCACGCTGCTCACAAGGCGTAACGGCCGTGTCCGGGCGGTCGCGAAGGGCGTGCGGCGCACGACGTCGAGGTTCGGCGCGAGGCTGGAGCCGTTCACCCATGTGGACCTGCAGATCCACGAGGGGCGCTCGCTCGATGTGATCACCCAGGCGGAGACTGTGCGCCCCTACGGTGAGCCGTTCGCCGCGGATTATCCCCGTTACACCGCCGGCACGGCGATGCTGGAAACGGCCGAGCGGCTGACAGCGGTGGAGAAGGAGCCGGCGCTCCGGCAGTTCCTGCTGCTTGTCGGGGGACTCCGCACGCTTGGCGAGGTCGCCCACGACCCGCGGATGGTGCTCGACGCTTACCTGCTTAGGTCGCTTGCGCTCGCCGGGTACGCGCCAGCGCTCGAAGAATGCGCCCGCTGCGGCACCCGCAGCGCAAGCGGCGGCGCGGGCAGTACGCCCGGCGGTTCCAGCGGCACGCCTGGCGGTTCCGACGGCCCACCTGGCGGGCCTGGCGTCACGGGCGGCGGCCCCCGGGCATTCGCCATCGCCGCGGGCGGCCTCGTGTGCGGATCGTGCCGCCCGCCCGGTGCGGCATCGCCCGCCGGGCAGACGGTCACCTTGATGCGTGCCCTGCTCCGCGGCGACTGGGTTTACGCCGACGCGAGCGAGACCAGGCACCGGGTAGAGTGCAGCGGCCTGGTGGCTGCCTATCTGCAGTGGCACCTGGAGCATTCGATCCGTTCATTGCGACTCGTGGAGCGTGCGTGAAAGATCGCGCCCGGCAGCCGGAGGCGAACCAGCCCGGCCGGCAGATCCCGCAACCGCAAGAGCCGCGCGTCCAGCCCGGGACAGGCGCGCCCCGGGTGTCCGGCCCCCGGATCCGCACGTTTCCGGCGCGCGTCCGCCCGCCATCCCCGCCGACTTCGTGCCGCGCCACGTCGCGCTTGTCATGGACGGCAACGGCCGGTGGGCGAAAGAGCGCGGCCTGCCGCGGACCGAGGGACATAAGCGCGGCGAGTTCGCTCTGTTCGACGTCATCATGGGAGCGATCGAGCTTGGCATCCCGCACCTGTCCGCCTTCGCCTTCTCCACAGAGAACTGGAAACGGTCCCCGGAGGAGGTGCGTTTCCTCATGGGGTTCAACCGGGAGTCATCAGGCGCCGCCGTGATCAGCTGCATGAGATGGGGGTGCGCGTGCGGTGGGCGGGCCGCCGGCCGCGGCTGTGGCGCAGCGTCATCTCCGAGCTTGAGGATGCCGAAAGGCTGACGGTCAGTAACAAGGTCCTGACTCTGCAATTTTGTGTGAACTACGGCGGCCGCGCGGAGATCGCGGACGCGGCGGCGGCGATCGCCGCCGATGTGGCGGCCGGTCGTCTGCGGCCGGGGAAGATAGACGAGAAGCTGTTCGCCCGCTACCTGGATGAGCCGGGCATTCCCAATGTCGACCTGTTCGTCCGGTCGTCCGGGGAGCAGCGGATATCGAACTTCCTGCTCTGGCAGTCGGCCTACGCGGAGTTCGTTTTCCTTGACACCCTGTTCCCCGACTTCGACCGCAGGCACCTGTGGCATGCCTGCGAGATCTACGCGAGCCGTGATCGCAGGTACGGCGGCGCTGTGCCCAACCAAGTGCCCGACCCAATGCCCAACCCCGGGACGAACCCTGCGCGACTCTGAGACCGGCTGAGCGGCGCGCGGCGCGCCATGCGGCAGCCGTTAAGGCAGTGTCGGCCCTCGGACACGACCCGTATCCCCACACTGCTCCGCATGCTCTACATAGTTCTCCGGGCCGATGGTAACTTCGGCCCGGATCTTCGCTTCTCCGGGCTCGAAGGTGACCTTGAGCCCGAACTGGTCGTAGATGGCTGCCTTCTCGGCGGGCCGGGCCCCGCGTCGCGCATGACGTCGCGCAGGTTGCCGAGGGCGGTGATGAGGACGCGGATGTCGTCTTCGGTGAGCCGGCCGGGCTGGTGGCGGGCCTGGCTGACATCGCGGGCGAGTGCTGCGGCGCGCTCGGCTTTGACCTGGCGGGTCCAGTCGGCGACGGCCTGAGGGGTCGGCCCCGGCCTCGAGGGTGGCCTGGTAGCGGGCGAGGCGGGCGTCGCCGGCCTGCCGGGTATGGCCTGCGCGCGGCCACTGGGCCCTGCGCGATCGCCCAGAACAGCCTGGAGATAGCTGCGGCGAGCAGGGCCGCCTTACCACCGGCGCGCTGGACCTCGCGCGGGCTCTTGACGCGTTCTACCTTGTAGAGCCGGTAGGTGTCATAGGGCATCATGGGTATTCACGCCTGTCAGAACAACTGCGGCCTGCCGACGCCCGCCGTGGTTATCGCTCCACCAGCCGCAGGCGTCACGGTGCGTGATCGGCCATGGAATCGGGCCGGGCGCACAATGCAGCCGTTCTGCGCGGTGACCCTGTGCACGACGGCGCTGCCCGCGATGCGCGCAGATTGGGTTGATCGGCGCTGCGGCTGCCGACTCGCGGTCACGCCGATATGTGCTGGCGCGTACAGCTCTCCCAGGCAGCTTGCCGCGGCACCGATTCGGCGGGGAGGATCCTGTCAAGCGGGGAATCGACGGCGGGAGCCGATGGCGGCAGGGGGTTGATGGGCCGCTGCAGCGAGGAGGACGGCATGAGTGACACGACGCCAGCTCTGGACGAGGCGTTCGAGCGGATGGCGGCGGCCAGCTTCGAGCTGCCGAACGGCTTCGTCAACCATGGAGCCATGGCCTGCGAGGCGCTGGCCATGCTCGACTGCACCGACGACATCGACAGCTGGGCGCGCCGGTTCGCCGGGGCAGGCGGGGCATCGGTCGACCCGGTGGTGCCGGCCGGGTTCGAGTGGCGGCAAGCGCTCGGCGACTACTACCGGCTCGCGGAGTGGATCGGCTACTTCACGCAGGCCATTGACGAGGACGGTTGGCCGGCTGTGGTCGCGACGTGGGTGCCGCGGCTGATGCCCGCGCTGCGCACCGCGCTGTTCCACGGCGCCATCCGGACCGCCCATGCCGTGCGGGCGATCGACGCGGTCGACACTCCGCCGCGGCGCGGCGAGCTGGCCCGGGCGCTCGGTTACTGGGCGGCCCGCTACCGCGAAGGGCAGTCGGCCGGCCCGCTTCCCCCCGCCGGTGACGTCCGGATGGCGCTGGTGCGGGCCGCGGCCGACGGCGCACGCCGCTACCTGGCCCGGCCCGACATCTTCCACCTGCACGGCGTCACCGGCGCGATGGCCATCGAGATCCTCGCCGCCCACATCCCGGCCACGGACAGCGCCGCCGCGCTAGCCCACTTGCACGCCGAGCACGCCGCGCTGTACGCGGCCACCGAACCGGTAACCCAGCCTCACCCGGCCAGCCCGCGAGGCAGTCACCTCGCCGTGGCGGCCGTGCGCAGCCTGGACCCGCACCAGGTGAAGCTCGTCGAGGCCTGCCAGCGCGGGCACGCGGCAATTGGCGATCCCGCCTTCGCTGCCGCCGCGGAAACGGTCACCGGCCTGCACGCCTGACCGGCGACCAGCTGTTTCCCGGCGTGATCTCGGTGTTCCGCCCGGTCGATGCGGCTCCCGAAGCCGCAGGCATGCCCTACATCGCCTTCGCCGGCAGACCAGGCGCTGGCCCAGGTCGGGGCCATTCTCAACGCGCACCGCAAACCTGTCACGATGCGTAGCTGCCCTGGCCGACTACAGGCCGACTCCGGCGTGCTATAGCCGCTTATTGCATGCGTTCGAGGAACGGCGTGATCAACGCGAACACTTCGCTGGGCCGCCGTGTAACGCCGACGTGCGTGGTCCCGGGGAGCACTGCGAGTTGCGCGTTCGGCAGGAGCTCGAACATCTCCACCACGTCGGGCAACGGTGAGAAGTCGCGGTCGCCGAAGATCAGCAGGGTCGGCGCCTGCAGTGATCGCAGCTCGTCGGTCCACCGCGAACTCGTGCACCATTGCCGACGTCTTGGCCGCGAACTCGTCGAAGTGCGCGGTCGGGAGCGACCGCGTCGTAGGCGTCGCGCATCGCCTGGAAGTCGGCCGGCGTCGGCATGCGGTCGTCGCCGAGCGGCGCGCTTTCGCGGCCCGGCGGGCGGTGGGCGTCCGCCGAGGCGACGATCAGCTTGCCGACCCGGGCCTGCGCGCCGAGCGCGACCGCGCACGCGACGAGACCGCCGAGGCTGAAGCCGAACAGATCGGCCTGGGCGATCCCCAGATGGTCGAGCAGCGTGACGACGTCACCAGCCAGCGCCTCGATCGTCATCGCGCGGTCGGTGTCGGCGGCGTGCCCATGGCCCTGGAGCTCCACCGCGATCACCTGCCTGCTCGCCGCAAGGGGTTCGAGCAGCGGCCCGAAATTCAGGTCGATGGTCAGCAGGCCACCGTGGAGCAGGACGACTGGCCTCCCACTGCCGCGGATCTCGTAGTAGAGCTCCAGGCCGTTCACCGGTGCGTACGCCATACCGGATATGACGGTACGCGGCCCACGTACTCATCGCGAACGCCGTGCATGCCGCACACCGCCACGTCGTCGTGACCGCCGATGCGACGGTGCTCGACGCGAGGCGAGGTGTACGGGGTGACGGCCCGCAGGGCGTCAGGCGACCTATCGGGTGTTCTTCGCCAGGGAAGCGCACGCGGCCAGATCCTCCTTGCCGCGTCCGCGTTCTCGAAAAAGGCGCAGAAGACCCCGCCGACCGAGATCGCCCCTGTGCACATCGAAAAGCGCCCGTGCCCGGCCGGCGTTGCACGCTGAGCCCAGTGGGCGGGCGCTCCAACGGCGCCGCCTTGATGCCTCGAAAACTGGCTCTGGCACAAAGATCGCGAGACGGTGATCTATGGTTACGGGGAGTTCCGGGATCCGGTGATCGCTGTTCGGTAACAAGCCGCCCATGGGTGCGGCCGCTTCGTGAAAATCTTGCTCGACCAAGGACTGATCATTACCAGCGGCCGCGAGGTACTTGTGCAGCATTCCCTGGCAGGCGAGGAAGCCTGCTGTCTCCGCCTGTTTCTTCCCCGCATCTGGGCGGCCTGCATGTCGGCAAGGCCGAGGACGTTGAGAGCGCCGTAAATCACCGACGCGTCCATCGACATCGCCGGCGGCGTGGGCAAGTGCCTCTAGCCCCCGCTGCACCGCTGCTACCTGGTATCCAGCTGCCAGCGATAGGCGGCCCGCCTGTAGAGGACCCAATACTGCATTGGGTCCCTCCTAAGGGACCCAAAGTTCCTATCGGGTTCCTTCTCCGCCGCGATCATCCGGCGGGCCTGCTGACCGGGAGCGAAGCGGAGTTTATCACCGGCGAGCAGCTGACCAGGGCTACCGGAATCGCGTGAATCGCGTGCGCCTCAAGCTGCGGCGCGAGGTCGGCGGCAGGGGCAGCGGCGTGCGCCGCGGCGGCGGGCGCGGGCGCGGCGGCGGGCGCGGGCGCAGCTTCGGCCGCGGCGGCGGCGGCGGCCCTGAGTTCCGCAAGCCGCTGCCGGGAGGGCAGGAGAACGATCGCGAGGATCACACCGAGACCGAAGATTCCCGCAGACACCGCAAAGGCCACGGTGTAACCGTAGGTGGCCGCGATCGCCGGCGCCAGCGGCCCCGTGCGATGGGCGGCGAGGTAGCTGGTCGTCGCGGTCAGCGCGATGGTGCTCAGCGCGGCCGTCCCGATCGATCCGCCGACCTGCTGCATGGTGTTGACCAGCGCGGAGGCTACGCCTGAGTCCTGGCGCGGGACACCGGCCGTGGCCGTGTTGATCGCCGGGGCGAAGATCATGCCGAAGCCCAGGCCCAGGATGAGCAGGGCTGGCAGCACGCCACCGGCGTAGCTGGAGGTCACGGTGAGCTGGGTCAGGTAGGTCATCGCGCAGGCGCCCAGCAGCATTCCGGTGGTGATCAGGACGCGCGGCCCGAGCCGGGGCAAGGTCACGATGCTGGAGACATTGGAGCTGAGCAGGATGCAGCCGATCATCGGCAGGAAGGCCAGCCCGCTGGTCACCGGGCTGTATCCCTTGACCTCCTGCAGGTAGTACGTGAGGAACAGGAAGATGCCGAAGATCGCGATCCCCGACAGGCCGACCGCGACATAGGAGCCGCCCCGGGTGCGGTCGAGTATCACGTGCAGCGGCAGCAGCGGGTGACTGCCCCACCGCTCGGCGACAACGAACGCGGCGAGGAGCAGCAGGCCGAGGACCAGGGAGCCGATCGTCAGCCCGGCCGTCCAGCCGGCGGTCTCGGCGTGGGAGAAGCCGAAGACGATGAGGAAAAGCCCGGCGCAGGCCAGCACAGCCCCAGGCCAGTCCATCCGCGGCCGGATGGCGGGTCGGCTGCTGCGCATGTACGCCAGGGCGCCGGCCACGGCGATCGCGGCGAACACCAGATTGACGTAGAGCGTCCAGCGCCAGGACAGGTACTGGGTGAGCACCCCGCCGAGGATCAGGCCCACGCCTCCGCCGCCGGCGGCGACCGAGCCGAAGACCCCGAAGGCCCGCCCCCGCTCGCGCGGGTCCTGAAAAGTGCTGACCAGGGTGCCGAGGGCGGACGGCGCGAGGATGGCGCCGAATGCGCCCTGCAGCGCCCGGGCCGCCACCAGCATCTCGAACGAGACGGCGGCACCCCCGATAGCCGAGGAGATGGCGAATCCGGCCAGGCCCGTGATGAAGACCCACTTGCGGCTGTACATGTCGCCGAGCCGGCCGCCCACCAGCAACAGGCTGCCGAAGGCCAGGGCGTAGGCCGTCACCACCCACTGCCGGTCGCCGTTCGGGAACCCCAGCGAACGCTGGGCCGACGGCAGCGCGATGTTCACGACCGTGGAATCCAGGACCACCATCAGCTGAGCGATAGCCACCACGACCAGGACCAGCCAGCGCCGGTCGGCGGGGGCTGCCGGACGGCCCTGGGTGGCAGACATGGGATCTATGCCCCTTCGCGTGGAGCGCACTGCACGGATCGCTACCGGAGTCCGGAGCAACGATTGCCCAGTAGTGATGCTGGCGATCGCGGGCCCAATGCGCTATCTCAGGCCACGATAGGCACACCTGAGAAGCCGCGTCCATCTGCGGCGGCCACCCAGGCCACGCATGCCGGCTACCCGCGGCCCAGATCGCCGGCGGACGGATCCTAGCCCCGCTGTCCGGGGACCGCGGACCAGACCCGTCAGAGGCCCGGCGGTGATCCGGGCCGCTGCCTCGCCCCATAGCTGTGCGGGGACGAGCCTGGCCAGCCGGCCGACATGGTCCAGAACCGGACCGTGGCCGTCCTCGCCCCCGGCCGGACCCGCCCCATGATCGTTCGGTGCGGGCCGGTACGGGCTTTCCCTCAGTGATTAGCTGCTCGCCCTGGCCGGAACCTCCGGCCCTCACGGGCAAACCGGATTCGGGGAGCCCTAAGGCACGACCACGAGGGGCACCGGTGAGCGGCGGGCGAGGCTGACGGCGACTGAGCCGACCAGGCGATGCATGGCATGCGATGAGCTCCCGACCACGATCACCACGTTGTCGTCGGGGTGGGCGTCGCGGATGTCCGCGGCGGCGGCGATCAGCTCGTCCGGGATCAGGCCCTGGCGCCGCTCGAACCGCCACCGCTCCTCGCGGTCGCGCAGCTGCTCGCTGGCCGCGGTGTGCAGCTCCCGCGCGAGATCGTCGAAGCTGGCTTCGATTTCGGTTACGGCGCCTGGCGACAGCATGTCGACGCTGGGCACGTGAGCGACGTACACCACCTCGATGCTGCCGGTCCGGCCGTACAGCAGCCGTGCCGCAGCGTCGAGTGCCCGGATGGCAGGCGGTGAGCCGTCATACCCGACGACGAGGTACAGGCTCCCGGCGGGCGGCGCAGTAGCGTTCATCGCGGCTAAGGCTATTCGGTTCCTGGCGCGTCGTCCCGGAATCCGGCATGCGGACGCACGACAGCCCGGCTCACCCGTCCTGGCGGAGGTACCAGCCGGTACGGACGCCGCTTGAGACTGGGTGGCCTCCGGGCGCGCGGGCGGCCCTGGTGATGCAGGCGGCTACGTACATGGCGAAGCTGAGGCTGGTGATGAATACGCTGGCCTTCACGTTCCTCTGGAAGCCGACGAGCAGTCCGCCGTCGGCGGCGGCCGCAGAAGTGCCCGCCGCTGCGACCGCGAGAACCATGCTCCATAAATGGAGATCTGCACTCGACATGGAGACGGACACCCGAACACAAGAGCAGCAAATAATCGGCAGCGCGCGCCCGCCAACCCTCAGCGACAACCGCCACGCTCACACTGCGCGGCAGCGGGCCGGGGTTCCAGGGGAAACCCGGCCGGGCTGCCCCGTTTGCCGTAGCCCGTCGGCACCATGCGGGCGAACATGCTCCCGCTACGGGTGGGGTGGTCGGGGGCGGGGCCGGACCGCCGGTCTTCCGCCTTCGGGGGATGCTGCGGCGGCACCCACGGTCAGGTGGCCGTGGGTCAAGAACGTCAGCCCGCCGGACATCTTCTCGCTGACCCCGGAAGGCCCGGCGGCAGGCAGGCGAGTCCTCAGCCTCGGCGCGCACACCTTAGAGCTCGCTGAGCGCCCGCCTGTGAACCAGCAATCCGCGCTCCACCTCGGCGAGGGCCGCTCGCACCTTGTCATCCTGTTGCTCCGCCAGCGCTGCGGCCAGGTGTTGCCCGAGCCGGTCGAGATGCTCGCCGACGATACGGCGGACCTCCTCGTCGCTCGCGGCTCCATGCCAGGGGTGCGGCGGCGTTCGGCCGGCCGCGGTCGGCATGCTGGCCAGCGGCGACACGCCGAGTGCCTCGTCCTGGTCTGCGAGCAACCGGGCCCAGGTTCTCAGATCGTCGAAGAGCTGGTCGAGCACCGCGTGGAGGGCGTGCGTCTCGGGAACCCTGCGGTGAGCCTGCTTCACGTCCAGAACTGCGTCAATGACCTCGTCGAGCACCCGGTTGAGGGCGGCGGTCGGATCGTCGCGCCGGGGCTGGCTCACGCCGACACCGATGCGGGCTGGCGACCTCCGCACGCGCAAGGCCGAGCTACTGGATTACGCCATCCCACGCGCGGGACCTCCCTGCCTCTGACATCGGGCTCCTCTGGCCCGGCCAGTCCGGATGAAACCGCTCAGTGAACCAACGAGGTAGTCATGCACAGAGCGTACCCAGGGCGACCCTGCCTCGGCGGCGGCCGCGACTCGCTAGTCCAGCCAATCCGGACGCCGTCGGCGGCGACGGTCACCTTCATCACGAGACGCGACCGGGCCTCAGCGCGGGTGCGCTATATCGGGTTACAAACGACGGGCAGTCACGATCCGTGGCAGTCACCCGCGAAACCATGCGCACTGGATTGCCTGGCACAGCCAAGGCCGCGCCAGGCTGCGGCATCAACTCGGCGCGACGCCGTTCAGCCCGCTGCTTGCCAGCGGAAACGCACCTCAAACGCTGGGACAGGCATGCATGCCCTGCGCGGCGAGGGGTGGCTCGGGGCGTCCGGATTATGCCGACTCCAAGACCACGCTGCACCTTCCTGAACTGGGCAACGCGATTTGCCAGTCGGCTCTGCGGCATAATCCGGATGTCAGCATAATCGACCTTATGCGGATATCTTATCTGCGGCTATGAAGATCAACTTCGCTGTTCCTGCTGGTGGGGCTGTTGTTGACGCGTCCGCGACAGGAATGACCGGCGGCGGTTTGGCTCCTGGGATGTCAATGATCGGCTGACACGGCTGGGCTCCCGTCGGCCACGGTATCCAGGGCGCCAGCCGTCGCGGCTGGCGCGGTGTCGTGGGCCTCGGCGCCTGTCGGGACGGACAGCGCCCGTCCGGGGACACCCGGACCCCGACGGCCCTGGAACCCCCGCATGCCGCAAGCGGCGCGCCATGCGGCAGCCGTTAAGGAAAATTCCGGGCTTAAGCGCGAGGGTGATGCGCCTGCGCCTGCGTCTGTGCGGGGGCGCAGTCCGGGCAGGTGCCGAAGACCTCCACGGTGTGCGTCACATCATTGAAGCCGTGCTCGCGGCCGACTGCCTCCGCCCACCGCTCGACCGCGGGGCCCGCCACCTCGACGGTTCGCCCGCACACGCGGCAGACCAGGTGATGATGGTGCGTCTCGGTCCGGCAGGCCCGGTAGACGGTTTCCCCGTCGCCTGCGCGGAGCACGTCAACCTCGTCGTTCTCGCTGAGTGCCTGGAGCGCCCTGTACACCGTGGTCAGGCCGATCTTCGCACCTTCAGCCCGCATGTCGGCGTAGATATCCTGCGCGCTGCGGAATGAGTCGCTTCGCACGAGCACCTTGCGCACGGCCTCCCTGCGGCTCGTCATGACCCGGTCCTCACCTGGCACCCTGGATGACGGCCAGCGCGAGCACGGCCGCGATGGTCACGCCGCGCAGCAACCGCGCGGAGGTGGAGAGCGACGGCCACGACAGATAGCCGAACCACCCGAGGAATACCGCTACGACGGCGAGTACGGCCGCCCCGATCCAGCCACGCACGGTGAAGCCGGCGATCAGGGCCGCGAGCAGCGCGAGCGGCAGTATCCATCTGGGTAGCCCATGCAGGAAGACAAGCGGAGCGGCGCTGCGCCGCTCGACGCGCCGCCGCATGCCGGTCGCGCCGGGGGTGAAGAACGTCTCGCCTTTTGGTAGCGGCCGCCGCCGAGGTTGGTCTGCTGCCACGGTGGTTTGTCCTCTGCCTGTTGGGGTGCGCTGTCGCGCTCTCTCATGATCTCGCATGTGGCAGGCAAAGATACCTCCCGTCATTACCTAACGAAGCACAAGCGCGCCGGGCGTGTCTGCGCACGCGCCGCGTGGACAGGCACGATTGCGGAGCGTAGTTCTGATTCGGGGCGTCATCGCAGCGGGGGGGCCGATGCGACATACAGCGATGGCCATGACGACCGCGACGCTTGTTCTTGGCATCAGCGCGGCCGCAGGTTGCGGGCCCGTTGCCTCAGGCCCGGGCGGGCCGCGGCCGGCCAGGCCGCAGGAGGCTGCCGCCGGGGATGTCACGGGCACGAAGATCGTCGAATATGGCAGTTACATCATTGACGTTCCAGCCGATTGGCCGGTCTACCAGCTTGCCGGGCAGCCGCACCATTGTGTGCGATACGACAGGCATGCCGTCTACCTGGGAAATCCGGGTCCGGATCAGCAGTGCCCCGCACACCTGGTGGGGCGGACGGAGGCGGTGCGGATCGATCGCGATGCGGCCCGCACGGCCGTCACCTACGAACGGGGCGGCGACGCGATCGGCCAGGCGGAGGGCTGGTCTTCACAGCGCCGCGTGATCGTGCGCGACACGCAGGAACGGGAGCTTGGATTGACCATGCAGCGACCGAGCCTGTCGGTCACCGCGACCTATGCCGATGATCCTGCCGTCGTCGAGCGGATCATCAGCAGCGTGCGGGGGGCGAATCTGCCGTCGGCCAGCCCTGCCGCGCCAGCAGTGCCAGCAGTGCCAGCAGTGCCAGCAGTGCCAGCCGCGCCAACTGCGCAGGCCGTGGCGGGCAGTAACGTGCTGCCTCGCCGCGTTGCCATGGACGCCATAGAGGCGCTCGCCCGCGGCCACATGCACGGCCGCACGGCCCGGGGCCGCCGGCCCATCGCCGGATTCGACACCTGCACCGCGCCCTCGATTCCGGCCATGCGCGCATGGCGGCCCTTCTACGGGGCGACTGCGATTTACATCGGCGGCGCGAACAGGGCCTGCGATCAGGGCAACCTCTCGGCGCGATGGGTGCGACGGGTGAAGGCGATGGGCTGGTCGCTGATCCCGACGTATGTCGGTCTGCAGCCGCCCTGTGACCACTTCAGCGGCAAGATCAGGCCGAAGCGGGCGGCGCGCGAAGGCGCCGCGGCCGCAGGCGACGCGGTAACGCTGGCGCGCGGGCTGCACCTGCGCCGTCATGCCCCCATCTACTTCGATATGGAGGCGTACAACGGCGCGAGGACGAGATGCCGCCGTGCCGTGCTCACCTTTCTTGACGCCTGGACCCGGAGGTTGAACACCCGCGGCTACGTGTCAGGTGTCTACGCCAGTGCCGCGTCGGGTGCGCGGGACTTGGGCAGCACGTATTCGGTCGCCTGGCCACCCCCTTGCCAGGCCGAAATCAATCTGGTTCGCGCTGTGGGATGGCCACGTCAACCTGCGGGGAGAGCCCTACCTGCTGGCCTCATGGTGGCCGAGGGACCGGCGCATCAAGCAGTTCCGTAGCGATCGCTGGCAACGACATGGTGGGTTCCGGCTCGACATCGATCGTGACGAGGTGTTCGGGGCGGTCTACTAGCAAGCCATTTCGTGGTCCTTCATGATCGTGGCCCACGACCCGCGATATGCGCGGCCTACGAAACCACGATCATGGAACCACGGCGTACGCCCGGGCCGCATCCTGCCGGCAGCCCGCACCGGCCCGAGCCTTCGGCACGATCATGAAAGATGGGCCGGCCCCCGTACCGCGCCTGTCGTGGCGTCCGGTATATGCCTGTCGACCGCTGTGGTGCCATTGGCGGTCACCGAGCGCATCGCTCTAGTTTCATAACGTGGCAACATTCGGTTCGCCCTGCCGACCTGGTGGCCCTAAGCTTGAGGATCGCAGGTTGGGCTCCGCCGCGATGGGCTCGATAGCTGGGCCTGATTGTCTGGGCTCGATATCTTGACCCGCTCGATGGGGCCCGCGCCGAACAGACGGCGACACAGCAAAGCAAGAACGCGGCCTGAGCCAGGTACGTCTCGCTCACCGCGAATCCAGGGACCGCGCGTTCGCAGCCCGCCGACCGCCAGCCGGATGGAGATCTTCATGGCCCGACGCAGCGAAACCATGGAAACGATCGTCAACCTCTGCAAACGCCGGGGGATCGTCTTCCCGTCAAGCGAGATCTATGGCGGGCTCCGTGCGTCGTGGGATTATGGTCCGCTCGGCGTCGAACTGAAAAGCAACGTCAAGCGCCAGTGGTGGCGCGCGATGGTGCAGGAGCGCGACGACGTCGTCGGCATTGACTCCTCCGTGATCCTGGCCAGGGAGGTATGGGAGGCGAGCGGTCACGTCCGGGAGTTCGTCGACCCGCTGACCGAGTGCCTCTCCTGTCACAAGCGCTTCCGCGCCGACCACCTCGCCGAGGCGTACGAGGCCAAGCGCGGTCACCCGCCTGCCGCGGGCCCTGCCGACATTACGTGCCCGAACTGCGGAAACCCAGGCGCGTTCACCGAGCCCCGGATGTTCAACGGCCTGCTCAGGACGTCGCTCGGCCCAGTGGAGGACGAGTCGGGCCTGGCGTACCTCCGGCCGGAGACGGCGCAGGGAATCTTCATCAATTTCCGCGCCGTACAACAGTCGTCGCGACGCAAGATCCCTTTCGGGATCGGCCAGATCGGCAAATCGTTCCGTAATGAGATCACGCCGGGCAACTTCATCTTCCGCACGCGTGAGTTCGAGCAGATGGAGATGGAGTACTTCGTCGAGCCGGGAACCGACGAGGACTGGCATGAGTACTGGATCGGCGACCGGATGAGGTGGTATGCCGATCTGGGGATCCGCAAGGAGAACCTCCGCCTGTACGAGCATCCGGCGGAGAAGCGCTCGCATTACTCGAAGCGGACCGTCGATGTCGAGTACCGGTTCGGCTTTCAGGGCACCGAGTGGGGTGAACTTGAGGGCATAGCCAACCGCACGGACTACGACCTGACCGTGCATTCCAAGGCATCGGGTGAGGATCTCTCCTACTTCGACCAGGACTCGGGCACCCGGTACCTGCCCTATGTCATCGAGCCTGCGGCGGGCGTAGATCGTTGCGTCCTTGCCCTCCTGATCGACGGCTACAACGAGGACGAGGCGCCCAACGCCAAGGGGGCAATGGAGAAACGCACGGTCTTGCGGCTCGACCCGCGCGTCGCGCCGGTCAAGGTGGCGGTGCTGCCACTGTCCCGCAACGCCGATCTTTCCCCGAAGGCCCGCGATCTGGCGGCCGCACTGCGCAAGCGGTGGAATACCGAATTCGACGACTCAAGCGCGATTGGCCGCAGGTACCGTCGGCAGGACGAGGTCGGCACGCCGTTCTGCGTAACGGTCGACTTCGAGACGCTGGAGGATCAGGCCGTCACCGTAAGGGAGCGCGATTCGATGGGGCAGGAACGGGTCGGCATCGACCGGCTCGAGTCCTACCTCGAGGAGCGCCTGCCGCGCTGCTGACCGGCGTCTGCCGCCGGGGAGCAGCCGGTCAGCGCCGGCGGGGGCTGGGTGACGATTGGGAAGCGACCATGGAACTCCTGCATTCCGGCAAGGTCCGCGAGGTGTACGCCGATGGTGATGACGTCATCCTGGTGGCCTCTGACCGGGTCAGCGTCTTCGACGTCGTACTGCCCACGCCGATTCCGGGCAAGGGCGAGATTCTCACCCAGCTTTCATTCTGGTGGTTCGACAGGCTCGCGGATATCGCACCCAACCATGTGATCTCCGTAACCGACGTACCCGAAGAGTTCGCCGGGCGGGCAATGAGGTGCCGTCGGCTTGACATGCTGCCTGTGGAGTGCATCGCGCGCGGCTACCTTGCGGGCCTGGGCCTGCGGGAGTACCAGGCGTCGGCGGCGGTGTCAGGGATCACGCTTCCGCCGGGCCTGGTCGAGGGGTCCCGTCTGCCCGGGCCGATCTTCACCCCGACCACCAAGGCGGCCGTCGGTCACGACGAGTTCATTGAGTTCGGCGATGTCGCCGCCCGGTTCGGCAGCGCGATTGCCAGGGAACTCCGCCAGATCACCCTTGAGGTGTATCAGCGGGGCGCGGACCTGGCGGCAACGCGCGGCATTATTGTCGCCGACACCAAGCTCGAGTTCGGCCTGGCCACAGGTGGCACCCTGGTTCTCGCCGACGAGGTGCTGACCCCGGACTCGTCGCGGTTCTGGCCCGCCGATCAGTGGCAGCCGGGGCGGTCGCAGTACGCGTTCGACAAGCAGGTCGTCCGCGACTGGGCGGCAGCGACCGGGTGGGACAAACGTGCCCCGGGCCCGGAGATTCCCCCGGAGATCGTCCGGGTCGCGCAGGGCAGGTACATCGAGATCTACGAGCGCATCACCGGTACGCCCCACGTTCCCAGGTCGCCAAGCAGGCCGTAGATCGCCCTCGTCAGTGCGCGGGAGAATGATCCTGAACGGCTCCCGCGTGGTGGCGCGGTGCTTGGGATGCCTCAGGGCACGGGGCCGGGCCCGGTCGCTGCCGGGCTTCGTGCCGTCACGCACGGCACCGGCTCGCGGGGCTCGGTTGCGTTCACCACGCTCATCCTGTTCGTTCCGTTCGTTCCGTTCCTTCCACAACATCCGTTCCGTCCACCCGGCCTGCACCGCCTCTGTCGGTTGGCGCGCCGCTTTCACTGCTCACCGCCGTGTCATCACTCTTCAGGCAAGCACCGTTACGCCGTCGGCGTATGCCTCTTTCACACTGGTTTGGGCCGTTTTGTCAAGCGCCCGGGGCGGCTCGGCGGGAATCGCCGACGCGACGCGCACCGGCTGCGCTGCGCTCGGTAGAGTTTCACGTATCGGGGCCGTCAGGCCGCAGTCACCCATGCTGCCCGCATCGAGGCTCTCGCCCATACCGGGTCGCATCACGAGGAGAACACGCAGTGGCCAAGCTCGTCTACGCATTTGCCGAAGGTAACAAGGACCTCAAAGACCTGCTCGGCGGCAAGGGTGCCAACCTGGCCGAGATGACCAACCTAGGCCTTCCTGTCCCGCCCGGCTTCATCATCAGCACAGAGGCTTGCCGCTATTTCCTGGCGCACGGCAGCGCACCCGATGGCCTGGACGAGGAGGTCGGCGGCCACCTGGCCGCACTTGAGCAGGCGATGGGCAAACGGCTTGGCGACCCCGGCGACCCGCTGCTTGTCAGTGTCCGCTCCGGCGGCAAGTTCTCCATGCCAGGGATGATGGACACCGTCCTCAATATCGGCCTGTCGGACGAGTCCGTGCACGGCCTTGCCAAGCAGTCCGGCAGCGAGCGCTTCGCCTGGGACGCTTACAGGCGGCTCATCCACATGTTCGGCAAGACCGTACTCGGCATCGATGGCGAGGAGTTCGAGCACGCTATCGACGCGGCGAAGAAGGCCAAGGGAACCGCGAACGATCTTGACCTGGACGCCGATGATCTGCGCCGCCTGACCGACAGCTACAAGGACATCGTCAGGGGTCAGACGGGGCGGGAGTTCCCCACTGATCCGCGCGAGCAGATGGACATGGCGATCCGCGCGGTTTTCGAGTCGTGGAACTCCGACCGGGCGATCCTCTATCGGCGCCAGGAAAGGATCCCCGCCGACCTCGGCACCGCGGTCAACGTGGTCGCGATGGTCTTCGGCAATCTCGGCATGGACTCGGGGAGCGGGGTGGCTTTCACCCGCGACCCGGGCACCGGCCAGCCGGGCGTGTACGGCGACTACCTGCAGAATGCCCAGGGCGAGGACGTCGTGGCCGGCGTACGTAACACGGTGGCGCTACAGGACCTTGAGCGTATCGACAAAGCGTCGTACGACGAGTTGATGCAGATCATGGCGACCCTGGAGAACCACTACCGCGACCTGTGCGACATCGAGTTCACGATCGAGCGCGGCAAACTGTGGATGCTGCAGACACGGGTGGGTAAGCGCACCGCAGCCGCGGCATTCCGCATCGCGACCCAGCTTGTCGACCAGGGCCTGATCGACATGGACGAGGCGGTGAGCCGGGTCAATGGTGCCCAGCTCGCGCAGCTGATGTTCCCCAGGTTCGACGCCGCCGCGGCGACGACCAAAATCACGACAGGCGTAAGCGCCTCGCCGGGCGCTGCGGTCGGTCATGCCGTTTTCGACTCCGGCCGTGCGGCCGAGGCCGCGGCCAGGGGCGAGGACGTCATCCTGGTACGGCGCGAGACCAACCCGGACGACCTGAACGGGATGATCGCCGCCCGCGGCATCCTGACCAGCCGGGGTGGCAAGACCAGCCACGCCGCGGTGGTGGCTCGTGGTATGGGCAAGACCTGTGTCTGCGGTGCGGAGGAACTGGACGTCGACACCGCCGGCCGCAAGGCCACCGCGCCAGGCGGCATCACCATCTCAGAGGGCGACGTGCTCTCGATCGACGGAACAAGCGGGGACGTTTACCTGGGCGAGGTCCCCGTTACCCCGTCACCGGTCGTGGAGTACTTCGAGGGCGGCATCGACCCCGCGGCCGCGGACACCGATGACCTGATCAAGGCGGTCCAACGGATCATGGCGCATGCGGACACGCGCCGCCGGCTGACGCGTGCACGCCAACGCCGACACGGGCCCTGACTGCGTTCGCGCCCGCCGGTTCGGTGCGGAGGGCGTCGGGTTGGTGCGGACCGAGCACATGTTCCTGGGCGAGCGGCGTCAGCTTGTCGAGCACCTCATCCTGGCCGAGACCGACGAGCAAGGGCAGTCAGCCCTCGATGCCCTTGAGCCTCTGCAACGCGGCGACTTTGTCGAGATCTTGGCCGCGATGGATGGGCTGCCCGTGACGATCAGGCTCATCGACCCACCGCTGCACGAGTTCCTCCCCGACCTGACAGACCTGTCGGTCAAGATTGCGCTGGCTGGGGACAACGCCACCGACCAGGATCGCAAGCTGCTTGACGCGGTGCGCCGTCTGCACGAGCAGAACCCAATGCTCGGCCTGCGCGGTGTCCGGCTCGACCTCGTCATCCCCGGGTTGCTCGCCATGCAGGTGAAGGCGATCGCGCACGCGGCGGCCGAACGCAGGCAGGCGGGCGGCGACCCGAAGCCGGAGATCATGATCCCGCTGGTCGGCGCGGTGCAGGAGATGGAGATCGCGCGCGAGCGGGCCGAGGAGGTGCTCGCCGAAGTCGCAGCGGAGACCGGTATCGACGTGCACGCGCTGATCGGCACCATGATCGAGGTTCCACGGGCGGCGGTCACTGCGGGTGAGATCGCGAAGTCCGCTGAGTTCTTCTCCTTCGGTACGAACGACCTTACCCAGATGGCCTGGGGTTTTTCCCGCGACGACGTCGAGGCCGCATTCTTCAGCCGGTACCTGGAGCTTGGTGTGTTCGGTGTCTCGCCGTTCGAGACCATCGACGCCGACGGCGTTGGCGGGCTGGTCCGGATCGCCGTGGAGGAGGGGCGGCGGTCTCGGCCGGACCTCCACATCGGTGTCTGCGGCGAGCACGGCGGCGACCCGGAGTCCGTGCACTTCTTCCACGACGCAGGGCTCGACTACGTGTCCTGCTCGCCGTTCCGGGTGCCTGTGGCACGGCTGGAGGCAGGCAGGGCGTCCATCGAGACCGCAGGAAGCGACAGCCGCTGAGGACTGTATTGCCCCGGGGGGACGACCCCCCGGGATTCCCCCGCGGACCCGCAGCGGCCGCACACCGCTGAACGTCAATCGCTGAATCAGCGATTGACGTTCAGGAAACAGGGCAGCTTGACCGGCTACGACGTCCGGGCCACCGCGCGGTGGGCCGCTGAGCCGCGCAAACGGCCCGGGCGCACCGCCTTCGAGCGGGACCGTGCACGCGTGCTCCACAGTTCGGCGCTGCGCAGGCTTGCCGCCAAGACCCAGGTGGTGGAGGTGGACGCGGGCGATTTCCCGCGCACGCGGCTCACACATTCGCTCGAGTGCGCACAGATCGGCCGCGAGCTTGGGAAGGCTCTCGGTGCCGACCCCGATCTGGTCGAGACCGCGTGCCTGGCTCACGACATCGGGCATCCGCCGTTCGGGCACAACGGAGAGGCCGCCCTCGATGACGTGGCGCGGGCCTGCGGCGGGTTCGAGGGCAATGCGCAGAGCCTGCGCCTGCTCACCCGCCTGGAGGCCAAGGTGGTTACTGCGGTCGGCCGCAGTGCCGGGCTTAACCTGACCCGTGCGGCGCTCGACGCCTCGCTCAAGTATCCGTGGATGGCGCCGCCCGGGGCCGTACCGCCCGGGGCCGTACCGCCCGGGGCCGCACCGCCCGGGGCCGCACCGCCCGGGGCCGCACCGCCCGCCGGGGCCAAGTACGGCGCGTATGGCGACGACGGCGAGATATTCGGCTGGATCAGGGACGGCACGCCGCGGCGGCGGCCCTGCCTGGAAGCCCAGATCATGGACTGGGCCGACGATGTCGCGTACTCGGTGCACGACCTGGAGGATGGCCTGCACGCCGGACATATTATGCTCAGGCAGCTTCAGGATGAGTCAGAACGGCTCCCGCTGGCGCAGCTCACAGCGGCCACGTATGCCGACCCCGAGGAGCCGGCCACAGTGGCTGAGCTGTGCGCGGTACTTGCCGAGCTGCTCGCACCCGGCTATTGGCCAAGCGGTTTCGACGGTGACACACGCGCGCTCGCCGCGCTGAAGAACCTGACAAGTGAGCTGATCGGCCGCTTTTGCCGCGCGGCGCAGGACGCGACGCGCGAGGAGTATGGCGGCGGCCCGCTGACACGTTATGCGGCCGATCTCATCGTGCCGCGGCAGCAGCGGCTTGAGTGCGCGCTGCTCAAGGGGGTCACTGCGCATTATGTGATGAGCCGCCCGGGTGTGGGCGCGGTGCAGGCACGCCAGCGCGAGCTCATCGCCGGGCTGGCCGAGGCGGTCGCCCGCGGCGCTCCGGCGACGCTCGATCCCGCGCTGCGCCCTGCCTGGGCGGCCGCGCAGTCGGAT
The DNA here is from genome assembly GCA_963712955.1 of uncultured Actinomycetota bacterium. Taxonomy (GTDB): domain Bacteria; phylum Actinomycetota; class Actinomycetes; order Streptosporangiales; family Streptosporangiaceae; genus DATFVJ01. The sequence goes on from CAVQKF010000008.1 coordinate 161,927, forward strand.
GCGCTACGGCTGCGCGTGGTGGTCGACCAGATCGCTTCGCTCACCGACACGTCCGCAGTGGGCTGGCATCGCCGGCTGTGCGGCGCGGCCGGCAGTGGCTGACCAGGTGTCACGCAGACGTGGTCCTGACCACTAGCGTGGTGGGGCGCGCCCCGATCGTGCTGCGGCGGTGACGCCGACGGCGCTGCGGTGGTGACGCGAACGGCGCTGCGACGCTGGCGCGGGCTGCCGGGTGCGGGCACGCCGATCGCGCGGCAGCGATCGTGACCATCATGCGGGAAGGAGCGACAGATGCCTGCCGAACCCAGATTTGTGATCATCGGAGCCAGCCTGGCCGGTGCCAAGGCCGCCGAGACCCTGCGCGAGCAGGGATTCGGCGGCGACATCGTTCTCGTCGGCGCCGAACATGAACGCCCCTACGAGCGGCCACCGCTCTCGAAGGGCTTCCTGCTCGGCAAGGACGACAAGAGCAAGATCTACGTACACGAGGAAGGCTGGTATGAGGCGCACGACGTGGATCTTCGGCGCGGCGTGGCAGCGGTCGCGATCCACCGTGACGCCCACAGGGTCGAGCTGGCCAATGGTGACGTCATCGGCTACGACAAGCTGCTCATCACGACAGGCGCTTCGCCGCGCCGCCTGAACGTACCGGGCGGCGACCTTGACGGGGTCCTCTACCTGCGATCGGTCGGTGATTCTGAGCGGCTCTCGGCCGCCTTCCGCTCCACCGGCGGGGCCGGCGGACCTGTCGTGATCGCCGGGGGCGGCTGGATCGGCCTTGAGACCGCCGCCGCGGCCCGGTCGTACGGCTGCGAGGTCACCGTGGTGGAGCCAGAGCCAGCGCCGCTGAACCGCGTTCTCGGACCCGAACTCGGAGAGGCGTTCGCCAGTCTGCACCGTCGTCACGGCGTCGAATTCAGGCTGCGTACCGGGGTGGCCGAGTTCCGCGGCGGCGATGGCCCTGACGCGGGCCGCCTGCGCAGTGTCGTCACCACGGATGGCGCCGAGTTGACGGCCGACATGGCTGTGGTCGGAATCGGGGCGCTGCCCAACGTGTCACTCGCGGAGGCGGCGGGGCTCGATGTGGCCGACGGGATTCTCGCCGACGGGGCGCTGCGGACCTCGGACCCGGACATCTATGCCGCCGGTGACGTTTCGAACTCGTGGAATCCGCTGCTGAACCGCCGGATCCGCGTCGAGCACTGGGCCAATGCGCTGCACGGTGGGCCGGCGGCGGCGCGCTCGATGCTCGGCCAGGAGGTGAGTTACGACCGGGTGCCTTACTTCTACAGCGACCAGTACGAGCTCGGCATGGAGGCGTCCGGGCTGCCCGGTGACGGCTACGACACGGTCGTATACCGGGGCGAGCCCGAGTCGCTCGAATTCATCGCGTTCTGGCTCGCGGAGGGCCGCGTGGTTGCGGGAATGAATGTCAACGTCTGGGACGTGACAGGCGATATCCAGGCGCTCATCCGATCCGGCGCGCGAGTCGATCCCGGCAGGCTCACGGATCCAGACGTGCCTCTGTCCGAGTTCGCCGCCGACCCAGCCTGATCTCCGGCCTCGCGGTCGGCATGATGCAGAGCCGGGTTCCGGCCCGCCGGCGCCAGTGGGCCGGACGGCGCAGCCGGTTACTGGTTATAGATCGCCGGGCAGGAGTCTGAACCACTTGTGCGGGGTGAGGGGGCGCATCGCGCGGAAGTCGCGCCGGTCGAGCGTGAGCACCGCGTCGGTCCGGTAGTGGGCGGCCAGCGTGACATTTGACCGCGTCGTCGATCCAGGTGGTCCGCACGATGGCGACGGCCGGCAGGACAGTGGCGTTCAGCGCCGCTACGGTCGCGGTATCGATGTCTTCACTGCTGCTCTTCCCCCAGCCGTTCCTCTCCTCGATGGGCCTGGCGGGAACTTCGGTGGCCGTCGCCGCAGCGTTGTTCGCACTGGTCATCCTTCCTGCGGCGCTCCGCCTGCTCGGCACGAAGATCAACGCCTTGGCGCCCCGTTCCTGGCACCGTCGCCGATCGGCGACGGAGCGGGGCCGCTGGTATCGCCTGGCGCACGTGGTGATGCGTCGGCCGCTCCTTTACGCCATAGCGGTGACAGCGCTGCTCGTCGCTCTTGCTGGGCCGTTCAGCAAGGTCACCTTCAGCGGCTACGACGCGAGCATCCTGCCCTCCGACAGCGCATCCGGCCGGGTCTTCCACAAGCTGCGCACCGGCTTCGATGACGCCACCGCCGCCTCGGTGACGCTGGCGGTCACCGGCCATGCCGACCTGGCGCCCACCATCCGCGGCTACACCCGGGCTCTGGGTGCGGTGCGAGGCGTCCGCGGGGTGGCCGCTCCCCGGCAGGTCGGCGAGGACCTGTGGCGGATCGACGTGGTGCTCTCCGGGCCGGCGCTGTCCGACACTTCCCGGCAGACCCTCGCACGGCTCAGGGCCATACCTGCTCCTAATCCGGTGGGGATTCTCGGCCAGACCGCCCGGTTCGACGCACTCATGAACGGGCTCACAGATCGGCTTCCGCTCGTCGCCGTGCTGATGGCCCTGCTCAGTGCGACCCTAGTCTTCGCGATGACCCGATCGCCCCTGCTTGCACTGAAGAACATCATGATGAACCTCATCACCATCGCCGCGACATTCGGGATACTCATCCTGGTCTTCCAATGGGGCTGGTTCGGGTTCGACCGCATCGGGAGCCTCGAGGCCACCTCGCTGATCATCGTCGGGGTGCTGGTCTCCGCGCTCTCCACCGACTACGGCGTGTTCCTGCTGAGCAGGATCAAGGAAGAACGGGACAACGGAGCGTCGGATACGGAGGCGGTCGCCACTGGCCTCGAGCGGACCGGCCCAGTGGTCTCCGCGGCCGCGGCCCTCCTGTTCGTCCCTCTCTTTGCGATCGTGCTCTCCCGGCTGGCGCCGCTGCGCGAACTCGGTCTGGGTGCGGCTCTCGCGGTTCTCATCGACGCCACCCTGATCCGCGGAATTCTGGTCCCTTCCCTCATGGCGCTCCTGGGCCGCTGGAACTGGTACAGCCCGTTCTCGAAGAAACCGGCCGAACCCGCACCGGCACCCGTTGACGTGGGGGCCTGACTCAGCTCAGCCGGACCGTCACCGCTGTCCCTTCGGCGTCCGGGGAGCAGGCTGGGCGAGCAGTCCCCGTCTCCTGGCGGCACAGAGATGGGCCGGCGTACCGGACCGCTTCCAGCGCGAGCGGCAACTGGAGTCGTCGCCTAGCGCCCTAGCCAGCCCACGTCTCGGACCAGCATTCGACCTTCGACACGAAGGTCATCGTGGCCACCGCGCCGGAAAGCCACTACGTGCTCGACGGGATCCTCGGCAACCAGGTCAGGTCTGATCATTTGTCCGCGAGTTGTACGTGGGATCGGCCGCGGAACCTCGGCACAAGGCGCGGGCACCGGCCTCGGCTGCGGGTCGTGCCGCCCCCGTAACCTGCCGGAGGCGCTCGCCGTGCAAACCGCGCACCGCCGAGTCGGCCCTGGTCCGGGCGCGGCGGCCATGCTCGGTGTGCCTGGGCGGGGCTGGTCGCGCCCGGTGAGGGTAAGACGAGTGCGAGGGTCACCAAGGATCTCTGGCGCATGCGGGCTCCAGCGCGCTGTCTGCGCTGCCGGCCGGGCGGTAGGGTGTCTGCAGTTCGTTAGGGGGGCGCATGACCGGGCGTCGCAGCCTGCGCGTGCCGGCGGCTGAGGTGCATGAGCGGCTCGCCGGGCATCTGCTCGTCGACGGGTATCAGCTGGTTCTCGACGCGGAGCGTAGCCACGGTAGCTGGCTGGTCGATGCCCGCGATGGGCGGGAGTTCCTCGATCTCTACACGCATTTTGCGTCGGCGCCGCTGGGCGCCAACCCGCCGGGCATCGTTGACGATCCGGTGTTCATGGCGCTGCTCGCCACGGTGGCGGTCGGTAAACCGGCCAATCCGGACATGTACTCGACCCACCTGGCGGAGTTTGTCGAGACCTTCGCCCGTGTGCTCGGTGATCCAGCGCTGCCGCACCTGTTCTTCGTGGAGGGGGGTGCGCTGGCAGTAGAGAACGCGCTGAAGGCGGCCTTCGACTGGAAGAGCCGCCGCAACGAGGCCGCGGGCCGTTCCCGTGCTCTCGGCGCCAAGGTGCTGCACCTGACTCGCGCGTTCCACGGCCGGTCCGGTTACACGATCTCGTTGACCAACACCGACCCGGCCAAGACCGACAGGTTCCCGGTCTTCGACTGGCCGCGCATCGACGTACCTGCCGTCACCTTCCCGCTCAACGATCACCGTGCTGCCGTCGAAGCCGCCGAGGCCCGTGCCCTGACCCAGGCGCGGGCGGCGTTCGAGGCGAACCCGCACGACATCGCGTGCTTCATCGCCGAACCGATCCAGGGCGAGGGCGGCGACAATCATCTGCGCCCGGAGTTCCTCCGGGCGATGCAGGCACTCTGCGGCCGCCTACGACGCACTGTTCGTGCTTGACGAGGTGCAGACCGGCGTCGGGATCACCGGCACGGCATGGGCCTACCAGCAGCTCGGCCTCGAGCCCGACATCGTCGCGTTCGGCAAGAAGGTGCAGCTCGGTGGCATCATGGCGGGCCGCCGCGTCGACGAGGTGCCCGACAACGTATTCCGGGTATCCAGCCGGATCAACTCGACCTGGGGCGGCGGCCTGGTCGACATGGTCCGCTCCCGCCGGATCCTGGAGATCATCGAAGCCGACGCCTTGTTCGAGCACGCAGCGGAGATGGGCGGTTATTTCCTCAGCGAGCTTCTCGGTCTCCGTGACCGGCACGCCGGGCTGGTCACCAACGTCCGGGGGCGGGGCCTGATGTGCGCGATCGACCTGCCCGACCCGCGGCTGCGCGACCAGGTCGTCGCGGGACTGCGCGAGGCGTCAGGTGCTGGTGCTGGCCTGCGGCGAGCGCACCATCCGGTTCCGGCCCGCGCTGAACATCACGACGGATGAACTGCGGGTCGGCGTGCGTGCCCTCGACATGTGCTGGACCAGCTGCCGGCGCGGCGCGCCGCTGAGGACATCGACGGAATCGACGGAGTGCCGCTGAGGACATCGACGGAGTGAGGTCACGATGAGCCGCAACATCACCTCGATCATCGCCGGCATTCCGGTGCACGGGCGCGCCCGGTGGCCGGATCACGTCGACGAACCCCGCCCGCACCAGCGAGGTCGTTGCCGAGGTCTCGCTCGGTGGACGCGAGCACGTTCGTCGCCGCGGCGCGAGGCGGCCCGGCGAGGCGCAGCCGGGCTGGGCGGACGTGCCGGCGCCGGTGCGGGGCCGCGCGATCGCGCATATCGGCCGGGTGGTCGAGGCCAACGCCGAGTCACTCGCCAGGCTGGTCACCCGGGAGATTGGCAAGCCCTACGCCGAGGCGCTCGGCGAGGTGCGCGAGATCGTCGACACCTGTGACTTCTTCCTGGGCGAGGGCCGCAGGCTGTACGGCCAGACGGTGCCGAGCGAGATGCCGGACAAGCAGTTGTTCACCTTCCGCAACCCGGTCGGCGTGGTCGAGCGTGATCACCGCCGGCAACTTCCCGGTCGCCGTGCCGTCCTGGTATCTCGTCCCCGCGCTGCTGTGCGGCAACGCCGTGGTGTGGAAGCCAGCCGACTACTCCCCGGCGTGCGGCGCAGCGCTCGTCGAGCTGTTCGTCCATGGCGGCGGGCTGCCCGACGGCGTCCTGAACCTCGTGCTGGCGGACGGCGAGACGACCTTCGCCGGGCTCGAGCAGGCGCTGGCCGAGGGTTACGTCGACAAGGTCGGTTTTACCGGGTCCAGCGCGGTCGGTTCCCGCATCGGCGAACTCACGGGCCGTGCACCTGCAGTCGGCCTGCCTGGAGCTCGGCGGCAAGAACCCGATGGTCGTGACGCCAAGCGCGGAACTCGACCTGGCGGTGGAGGCAGCGTTGTTCTCCGGCTTCGGCACCGCCGGACAGCGATGCACGTCGCTCGGCACCGTCATCGTGCACGAGAGCATCCACGACGATTTCATCGCCCGGTTCGACAAGGCAACCCGGCAGGCGACGATCGGCGACCCGTTCAGCGACGTCGTGTTCGGCCCGATGCTCGATGAGAAGTTCGCCGAGCGGTTCGAGGACTACCTCGGCTGGATCCAGCCGCACCACGCCGTGCTCGGGTCCACGGCGACCGGCCGGATCACGGCGGCGAACCCCCGCGACGGCTTCATCGGCGATCCGGACACCGGGATCTTCTGCCACCCCACTATCGTCGACGGCGTGCGCGAGGACGACGCGATCTTCCGCAACGAGACGTTCGGCCCGCTCGTCGGCGTGACAACCTACCGCGACCTGGACGAGGCGATCCGGCTGGCCAATGCCCCCGGCTACGGCCTCTCGTCGGCGATCTACACCAGCGAACCGGCCGAGGTATTCGCCTTCCGCCGGGGCATCTCCGCTGGCATGATCAGCGTCAACAACTCCACCTCCGGCGCGGAGGCGCACCTGCCGTTTGGTGGCAATGGCAAGTCCGGCAACGGGTCCCGCCAGTCGGGCATGTGGGTGCTCGACCAGTTCACCCGGTGGCAGTCGATGAACTGGGACTACTCGGGGCGGTTGCAGAAGGCGCAGATGGACGTCACCGAGCTTGCCCCGGACGAGTCGTTCCGGCTCGCCGACTGACCCGCAGCGCGACGTACGCCGAATGAGCGAGCACACACCCGAGGATGCGCTAGGCCAGCACCTCCTCGATGCGGTCAGGGCGCTACGATCAGCCGCACCCGCCGGCCGGGCACAGATCAACCGGGCCGGGCCGGTGCATCCGGGCAGCCAGCTCACTGGTGAGCTGGCGCTGGCTCTGTTCGACGCACAGATCGGCAACCGCCACCTCGACCTCGCCGCGCGATATCTGCGCGCGGCTGGCAAGGGCTACTACACGATCGGGTCATCCGGGCACGAGGCCAACGCGGCGGTCGCCGCGGTCCTGCGCCCGACCGACCCTGCGCTGCTGCACTACCGCTCCGGAGCGTTCTACCTTGCCCGCGCCGCACAGGTGCCCGGCACCGATCCGCTGCGCGACGTTCTGCTCGGCCTGGTCGCTGCGGCCGACGAGCCGATCGCCGGCGGGCGGCACAAGGTTTTCGGCCACCCAGATCTCGCGGTGATCCCGCAGACCTCGACCATCGCTTCCCACCTGCCGCGCGCGATGGGAGTCGCCTTCACCATCGATCGCGCCAAGAGGCTCGGCGTCACCTTGCGGTGGCCGGCCGATGCGATCGCTGTCACAAGCTTCGGGGACGCCTCGGCCAGCCATTCGACTGCGGTCGGCGCCATCAACACCGCCTGCCAGGTCGCCTACCAGGGACTGCCGATGCCGCTGCTGTTCGTCTGCGAGGACAACGGTCTCGGCATCAGTGTCCGGACCCCACACGGCTGGATCGCGGCGGCCCACGCCCGCTGGCCATCGATGCGGTATTTCACCGCCGACGGCGCCGACCTCGCCGGCTGCTACGACGCTGCCCTCGCCGCGGCGACCTACGTCCGTGCCAAGCGCGCCCCCGCATTCCTGCACCTCAGCGTCGTACGGTTCATGGCGCACGCCGGCACCGATGCCGAGGTGAGCTACCGCAGTCCCGGCGAGATCGTCGCGGACTACCAACGCGATCCGCTCCTCGGCACCGCACGACTGCTCGTTAGGGCCGGGCTGCTCACGCCCGACGAGGTCTTGGAACGCTACGAAATGATGCGGCTGCGTGTCCGCGCACTCGCCGACGACGCCGTCACGCACCGCCGGCTCGCCAGCAGCCAGGAGATTGTGGCACCGCTCGCGCCACGCCGCCCTGATCTCGTTGCCCGGCGCGCGGCCCGGGCCGGCGATCCGCAGGCGCGCGAGCTCACCTCCGGCGGACGGCTGCCCGAAGCCGCGGGGCCGCTCACCCTCGCGGACAGCATCAACCGCGCTCTCGCCGACGCTCTCGTGGCGTACCCACAGCTGCTGGTCTTCGGCGAGGACGTCGGGCGCAAGGGCGGGGTTTACGGCGTCACCCGTGGGCTGGCCCGCCGGTTCGGCGCCGGCCGGGTCTTCGACACGCTGCTCGACGAGCAATCGATCCTCGGGCTAGCGCTCGGCGCCGGAGTCTCCGGGCTGTTGCCAGTGCCGGAAATCCAGTACCTCGCCTACCTGCACAACGCGGAGGACCAGCTGCGCGGCGAGGCAGCGACGCTGCAGTTCTTCTCCAACGGCCAGTACCGCAATCCGATGGTGGTCCGGGTAGCGGGCCTTGCCTACCAGAAGGGCTTCGGCGGGCACTTCCACAACGACAACGCCATCAGCGTGCTCCGCGACATCCCCGGCCTGGTCGTCGCCGTGCCCTCCCGCGGTGACGATGCTGCCGCGATGCTGCGCACCTGTCTCGCGGCCGCCGACGTCGACGGCGCGGTCTGCGTCTTCCTGGAACCGATAGCGTTGTATCACACCCGCGACCTGTACGACGCCGCCGACGGATGCTGGCTGTCGCCGTATCCTGCCCCGCAGCGATGGGCGGAGTCGCATGTGCCGATCGGCCGCGGCCGCGCCTACGGCGACGGCACGCACGTCACGCTCGTGACATTCGGCAACGGGGTCCCCATGTCGCTACGGGTGGCGCGGCGGCTGGCCGAGGCCGGCATCGGCGCCCGCGTTCTGGATCTGCGATGGCTGTCCCCGCTGCCCGTCGATGACCTGCTGCGGGAGGCGCACGCTACCGGACGCGTTCTCGTCGTCGACGAGACCCGCCGCTCGGGCGGTGTCTCGGAAGGTGTGATCGCCGCATTGGCCGACGCAGGCTACCGCGGCCGGACCGCACGGGTCGCCGCCACGGACAGCTTCATCCCACTCGGCGACGCCGCCAGCCGCGTGCTCATCTCCGAGGCCAGTATCGAAAAGGCCGCATCGGACCTGCTGGCGTGAAGTCACCGGGGCATTACCGACGCCGTTCGACGGTGCGCTGATCGCGCCTCGGCGCGGAGCGGGGCTTTCGTGGGCAGCCATGGGTTTGCCGGAATGGGTTGAACGGTGTCAGCCTGTGCTGGGGGTCAAGGGGTCGCGGGAATCAAATCCCGCCGTCCCGACAAGAACGAGCAGGTCAGAGGCCACTTCGCCCAGTCCGGTGAGGTGGCCTCAAGATTTTTTGACCGCACAGTGACCGCAGGCTTGGGCGCCATCGTGCGGCATCTGGCAGGGCAGGATGTGACGTAAGTCACGCTCAGGCATTGGGCCGTTGAACAGGCGATGTTAGTGGTGGGCGAGCGGGAACGTACGCCCAGCCAGCGGTCCCGAGCAGCGGTACGCCTTGTCCTCGTCGTGGGCGCCGCCCGGGTGCGCGGGCGAGTCTGGACGGCACCTCACGTCGGCGGGCGCGGGCCGGCGCCGAGCGGGATCAGCTGACCCGCTGGGCGCGGCGGGCCTTCGACGAGTCAGTCGGTCGCGCCCCGATTGCTATCCAGCGGATTTTGGGGACCCGTGGCCGTCTGCCGGGGCGACCGCGAACCCGGACGGTCCGTGGACCACGCAGCAGATCCGCAATCTTCTGATGGACCTCGGTGATCGGGCCGCGGGCTTCCCCGGTGCACCCGGTGGCCGCGTCCATCTGCACGACGAGGACGGCGTGCTGTTCGCCCTGCCTGCCGGGTGGACCGACGTTGCGCCCGCTGATCCTTTCGTGGTCATCGCGGACGGCCGCTGCCCGTTCACCCACCCGGGCGGCATCAGTCCGCTCAGCGGCCCGGCCACCAAGTCCTCGGGCTGCGGCAACGGCCCTTCGGCGTAGCTGCGCAGCTTGATCAGAAATGGGACACGGCCATTCCAGTCCGCCAGGTCGCCGGTGAAGCCGCCGCGGGCGGCGGTGACTTCCAAACCCGTCACCCGAACCCCTGGCCGCACCTGGACTGCGCCGATACGTTCAGTCTTCCCCGAGGATCTCCGTCCGTCCCGCGCGCCAAGCTATGTGTCAGGACGTGATCGGGAACGCCGTCCGCATGTCGAACAGTGTCACCTATCCACGCCTGATCCCGGTGACATCTGGGTGACAAATGATCTTCGGTGCCGCGTCAGCAGGCTCTTGCGAGCCTGTGACCTGCGGTTCTGGGTCGCCTGCGGTCCCGGAGCGTGGACCGGCCAGCTTCTTCGTTACGCACCGGACGACAAGGCCGTGGATACGTCCCCGGAAATGCTCGCCGTCGCGGCGGCCCGGGCGACGAACGGGTGCGTTTCGTTCAGGCCAATCTCTTTAGCTGGACCCCTGACCGCCGTTATCACGTTTGGTATCCATCGGCAACGGGTTGTCAACGAGCCAGGCCTCACCGGCCGGCTTGCTCTGGCTGTACACGTTGTAGCCCCATGTCTTGGGGTTCACCCCCAAGGCGGCCAGGATACTCGGCACCATCTTCTCGTCGGGCACCTCTTCGCTGTTGAACTTCTTCTGCAACTCCTCGGCGATGAACTCCCGGGGGCGGTGTGATCAGGCTGGGTCGGGATCGGCCGGATAACTGGCTTCGGCCAAGTCCATCCGCTGCGGGGGATCTGGGACGCCCTGCACATCGACTCCGCCGTCACCCCGCCCGTCTGCCTCGTCGAGGCCTGGTTTAGCCACTGGCTTCAGGCAGGAGCTTGAACGCTGGTAGGTGCCTGGGTCGCACAACCGAAAAGCGGCGCCGGTCCAGGGTGGCGATCGCGTCCGCTCCGAGACGTCCGGCGATGGCGATCACCGACGCGTCCACCAGGCCCAGCGGGAAGTCGCCGTAGGTCTCCACCAGTTCAGCCATCCGGTCCAGGTCGGCAGCGGTGAGCGGCACCATCACCACCTGGCCCGCACGGATCGACCGGAGGAACTCCGCCTCGGCCCGGGCACCCTTCTCGCGCTCCAGCAGATACCCCACCTCAGTCAGCACCGGCACGGGCATCAGCAACGGCGGCGGGGTGCACCGCATCAGCTCCACGCAGCGGGCGTGATCGCGGTCATCAACATCCGCGGCCGCGAACAGCGGCCCGGTATCCCAGATGATCACCGGGCGTCGCGGCCCATCTCCTCACGCAGGATCTCCTGCGAGCACGCCGCCACATCACCCTTGCCGCTCGCCAGCGTCCCCACAAACGAGGGCAGCGGCCACAACGTCTCACCGTCCTCACCCACCGGCAGGCTCTCCCGCACCAGCGCGACCTGCTGCTCAGGAAGCTGGTCGATCAGGTGATGAAACTCCTCCCGCATCACGCTCATACCATCAGCGTACGCGCCGTCCCGGCAGCCGTTCAAAGGCAGAATAGACAGCACGGCTGCGGCCAGACTCCTACAACCCGCGAGAACTGGAACCGCACTTCGGCCAGATTCTGGAGGGGTTGGCCACGCGCGCCACGGATTGCCTGTGTGATGGCATCCGCGGCCTCGCAGCGCGGCATGCTGCAGGGCGCTGCGGCTATCGAGCTGCGCGCCATCGACCCTGCCACCGCCGCTGGCTACCGCGTGCGAGCTGCGAGAGTTGCCATCCCTCCGGCGGGCGATTCTGAATCCTCGCAAGATCGTGGTCAAGGTCGCGCTCCGCGCGTCGATGCGCGAGGCCGCGTAGTTAAGCGTTTGGCGACCTGGTCAAGGAAGATCGTCGGAGGGCGTGTCGGCGGGGAAACGTAACGAGACCTGTCGGTGCCGAGAACTCGGCTGAAGCCCGTGACCTGGGGTTTGGCGTTCGGCAGACGAGCCAACCGTCATATCGGCAGGATCGGGCTTCGTGGCTCTCCGACTGCTGTATCTGATCTTCGTTCGGCTTCTTGGCTGGCTGGTGCTGCTCGGCCGATCCGATCGGTCCAAGGACATCGAGATCCTGGTGCTGCGCCACCAACTCGCGGTGTGTCGGCAGGTCGCCCGGCCTCGTCTGTCATGGGCCGGCCGGGCGATGGTGACAGCGCTGACCCGGGTCCTGCCGAAAGCTCGCCGACTCCGGATGCTGGTCACGCCGGGCACTCTATTGCGCTGGCACGCCGACCTGCTATTGCGCTGGCACGCCGACCTGGTGAGGCGGCGCTGGACGTACAAGCAGCGGAGACAAGGTCGCCCTGCGACCCGGCCGGCGGTCCGCGGACTGGTGCTGCGGCTGGCGGCCGAGAATCCCACCTGGGGTATCGGCGCATCGCAGGAGAACTGGCCGGGCTGGGCCGCAAGGTCGCGCCATCCACCGTATGGGCGATCTTGCAGAAGGCCGGCATTGACCCGGCACCGCGACGATCCGGCCCCAGCTGGAGCGAATTCCTCAAGGCTCAGGCAACGGGGATTTTGGCATGCGACTTCTTCCACGCCGAGACGATCACGCTAACGCGGCTGTACTGCTTTACGGTCGTGGAGCACGCGGCCCGCAGGGTCCACGTGCTCGGTGCCACCGCCCATCCGGCCGCCAGCTGGGTCACCCAGCAGGCCCGCAACCTGCTGCCCGACCTCGGCGACCGGGCGGGCCAGTTCACGTTCCTGATCCGTGACAGGGACGCTAAGTTCACCGGCCGATTCGATACGGTGTTCCAGGCTGAGGGCATTCGGATCATCAAGACGCCCGTCCAGGCACCCCGGGCGAACGCGATCATGGAGCGCTGGGGTGGGCAGCGTGCGCCGCGAGATCCTCGACCGGATCCTCACCATCAACGCCGCGTACCTACGGATGATCTTCGCCGAGTACGAAACCCATTTCAGTGCCCATAGACCCCATAGATGGGACCAGCGTGGATCACCTCAAAAAGCTCGGCGTGTTCAAGCGGCACGGATCGCAACGCTTTGCTCACTCTGACAGGATCCGCCAATGCCGCGCCGAGTGCGCCCGTGTCGCCGCCTGTGCCCCTACGGACGACCGCGCGCCCCACCACCCGTCCGGATGCCTGGTCGACCAGATCAAAGGTGTGCTGATGGCTCGCGCCGGCATTGTGAGCTCAGGGTGCTTTGAGCAGCTGGTGCACCCGCTGGTGGGATACCCCGAGCACGTCCCCGATCGCGCCTTGCGACAGGCCGGTGGTCGCTAGGGCCTTAAGAACGGTGCGGCGGGCCTCGTCCCGCGCGGCAAGCGCGTCCTCCAGCGCAGTTTCCGCTCGGCTGAGCGCGACCACTTCTGCGGTCAGGTCCCGGTTCCCGATCAGGAGGCGCCACTGCAGGCCGAAGCTGTCAAGGTCGGCGTCGGTCAGGGCGGCGACGAGATCCCGTACCTCGGGTTCCAGGTCGGAAAAACGCTCAACGTCAGTGGCGCCGATCACGTGAGGCGGGAGGCCGTCGATGACGGCAGCCCACACGTCGTCATCGCGGGTAACAGTCACCCGGTAAGTCGTCATCTCCGTTTCTCCGTCCACTTGTCCCCGAACAGGTGCGCCAGCCCTTCCTCCAGCGCGCCGAGCACCGTCCAGGAAAGCTCCTTCGAGCCGTGACTGGTGAGGCCGAACCTGGCAACCTCAGCACCGGTAGAGTCAGCTAGCGCGTAGATGCGGTGCGAGCCCTTCCCGCGCCCGGGGAGTTCAGTGACGGTGAGCCCCTGCTCGCGGGCGAGCCTGCGTACCAGGGTGAGCGCCTGCGCTGGCTTCATCCTCCGGCTTGCCACGAGGGTGATTCTAATCTGCTAGAAGAGCAACTATCAAGCTGACTAGAGAAGTTTAGCAGGGAAAACGCAACCACCTGTCACGCGCTCTTAACCACATGGCGGACACGGAGAAGGCCCCGCCCGACCAGGGCATGGCGGTAGGAGATGACCGCTGCGACGCAGCGACGGTGATAGCGGTCGTGATCCTGATGAGCCGGTCAGCCACGACGCAGCTCCTGTCACCATACGGCGACGAGCGCCTCACCGTCGCGGTATCCGGCGGCGCCACCAGGCGAGCATCAGGGCGGTGATCGCCTGATGCGTGTGCGGGCATAGCCATGTGCTCACGCTCCATCGATCACCGGTCCGGCGAGCGGTAGCAGCCACGGTCCACTCGGGCTCTGCTGACACCGCGTCTTCGTTGATCTTGATCGTCGCAGATGGCTCCTCTTCCGCCCCAGGGGAGCCACGGGAGCCAATCAGGGGAGCCAACGTGTTCAGACCCGAATCCACGAGTAGGGCGGCGGACGTTACCCGCAGTCCTGTAGATGATCTTGGAGTTGTCAGGCCGGGCTGGAGGACATGACGATGGCCCGGGACTCGCGCCGGGTTCGCGGTCTGGGCCTTTCTACTGGTGCGGGGCCTGGGGCCGTGGCCTGGGGTCTGGGTGCCGGTGCCGGCTTGGTGAGCGCGGGGTGATGCTGGCTGCGGCTAGCCGGGGGCTGGCAGGGCGCGGATCGTGGTGAGGATGGCGGGCAGCAGGTGCGCGCCGGGGGCCAGCCGCATGATCAGCTGCCCGCCGTGGCTGACCAGGCGCGCGGGGGTGGCGGTCAGTGTCCGCCGCAGGGTGGCATCATCGCCTTGCCGCCGCGGGTGCCATGGCCTTCCAGCAGTTCGCCGCCGGATATCAGGCCGGTGAGCTGGTGCAGCCAGGCGGCGACCGCCGCGGCGATCAGTGGCGCCCACATCCACGCGGTGCTGGCCTGCTTATAGCCCGAGGTGCCGCAGCGCGGCGCCGTGCTTGCTGTCGCGGAAGATGTTCTCGACGGCGGTGCGGTGCCGGTACCAGTGCTCGCACGCTGCGGCCCTGGCCGGGGTGGACACGTCGAGGTTGGTGAGGATAAAGCTGGCGGCGTAGATGGCGGGTTCGGCCTCCAGCTCCGGGATCGGCAGCGCCCGCTGATCGGGGTGCAGGGTGCGGCGGCGCCGGGACCGGGGGTCGGCGGAGACCTGCTCTGGGTCCAGGCGGACCCGGCGGATCAGCAGGACCGTGCCGCCGGGCCATTCGGCGGGCCGGTAGGGTGAGACGGCGACTGCGCGTTTTCCAATGCCGGTCGCGTCCCGCCAGGCGTCCTCGCCGATCCCGTCCAGTGCCTTCCACAGCTGGTGATCCGCTTGGCGCCGATCGCGAACGCCAGGTCCGCCTAGGCGGCGGCGCGGGCGAGGTCCCCGGCGAAGTACCCGGCATCCGCGCGCAGCGCGATCTTCCGCCCGGCCGCCGCCGCCCCCTCGCGGACGGCCTGCGGCAGGGCGGCCAGCGCCCGTCCCAGCAGCGCCACCACCGACGAGCGCGGATCCTGGTCGCCTGCCAGCAGGTCGGCGGCCAGCGGGATCTCGGTCTCGGCCCAGGCCGCCACGTGCGGCCGGCCTGCCCGCTGCCCCTGAACCAAGCACGCAAGCCGCCCGGGGTACCTGGCATCACTTGACGTGCACAGCGCGGAGATCGAGCGCTGCGGACCCGGCAGATCATCCGCGCCGAACCCGTGCGCCAGGTTGTCGGCCCGGTGCGCGAAGTCGGCCGCCCACTGTCCGGACACAAAGTCGCCACCCGCAGGGGGACCGCAGGCTTTCGGCCGCCGCCGTCAAGGCGTTGATGTCAGCATCCGAATACAGGTAAGGGGTGGCCCGCCGTGGCCACCAAGGGATCAGGTCCGCCGGCGGCACCTCGGCGGCCGGGTCAATGGTGCGCAGGTGCATGGCGAACCCGCGGGCCACTGACAGGCGGTGGGCGTGCCAGCTCGCATCACCGCCCGGCAGTGTCGCCCACGCCAGCGCGTGCTCGGTGGTGACGGTCGCTGCCGCAGCGTCTTCCAGGTAGGTGATGAACTGGCCGAGCAGCTTCTCGCGGCGGGCGAGCTTGTAGCCGAGGGACCGCCGGATCGCGAGGTAATCGGCCAGCGCCTGGCGGAGCGCGCTCACGCGGCACCGCCCGGCCATGGCCGGGCCAGCGCGCGCAGCGCCTCGGTGTCAGCCTTGGCGTAGATCGCCGTGGACAGCAGGCTGATCCTGGTCGGCGGTGATGTGCACACTCACGGCTCACGGCCACCACCGTTGGCAGGCGATCAGGCTCCACGCCAAGTCGCCGAGAGCGTACGGTCCCGCGACCGACTGCAGCACTGGAGCCATCGCGGCGTGGCGCGAACACAGGTCGGCGCGGGTCGCGTGGTGAAGCTCAGCCGTCAGGGCGTGCCATACATCGCGCACCTGGTCGGGTCCGCCGGCCGCGAGCCGATCGGCGAGCTCCCGAGTGGGGGAGGCGCGCCAGGCGATCATGGATACTGCGGCCTCGCGGGCCACGCTCCAGGCACGGTCCGGCGGCAGGTAGGGAACGAGCTCTGGGACGGCGTAGTCGTTCCGAGCGCCAGCGCCTCCTCGATGAGTTCGTCCCTGAGCGCTTCGCCCACGACTGCAACCACTCCGGCCAGCGCCCAGGGACGCCAGGGTTTACCGACCGATCGTGCGGCGGCCGAGGCGAGCTCACCGATCTGGGTGCGCTTGTCCTCGGGGAGCATTCGGTGGCACTGTTGCATTAAGCGGCTACGTGATCATGACGCTGCAAATTTTCCGGCCTACGTTCAGTCTGCGGCCGTCGCACGGCCGCCGGAGACGGCCTGGCCGCCTGCCCGGCACCCACCGAGCGTATGCACACGAGCAATCTTCCTGCCGGATGATCACGCGATCGGTTAAAGCAACAGCGCCCTTTGAGCCGGTCCAGCAGCATGTCCAGGATCTTCAGCTCCAGGCTTCCCGCCACCAGCCGGGCCCGGAACTCGCTCAGCACCGAAAAGTCAAAGCCCTCCTCGTCGAGGGCCAGGCCCAGGCAGTACTTCCAGTCCAGCCGGCCCCGCACCGCATCCACCGCCTGCCGGTCGGTCAGGTTCCCGGTGAACTGCAGCACCGTCACCATCGCCAGCTGCGTCGGCGAGATCCCCGGCTTCCCCCGCGCCCCGTAGGCGGCGAACTCGGCGTCGTCATACCAGCTACCCAGCTCGTCACGGGCCCGGATCGCCAGCGTTCCTTTCCGGAACGCCTTCTTCGCGACCCTGACGGTGTCGGCCGGCACCTCTGGCCATGGCTGCGGCTGCATGGTGGCTGCATGGACATGATGACCCGATTCTGCGGCCGGATCGGGGAAGGGTAAGGGCCGGCCGATTAGTCGCCATGAATGATCAGGGCAGCCATTTACCCACTGTGAAGGTGGGATGCCAAAAGCTGAGGGGCCAGAAGAGGACCGAGATGAAGTACTGAACCCAGCTATGGAGCGACGATAGACTGCCCACCGTCGTCGGCAAATGGGGAGGCGCGGTGTTGAAGAAGACGCCGACCAAAACGTAGATCACGATGACAAGGCCTCTTGTGCTGAAAAGGGTTTTTAGAAAATCCACCTCAGCTCACCTCCTGTCTGTGGACACTGGAGCTGATGCGGATGAGTGACTGTTACTCATGCGTCCCTCGCTACTACGCTGAGGCTGAACCTCCGGAAATCGCCATCCGCTACCACGCTGATCTACACAGTTGCTTCAGCAACAACGTGCCAAATTCGTTCAAACTCGGTGAATCTTCCTACTGGCGGGCTGGGTGATATCTTCCTGGAGCGGGACGTGAGATCTGGATAATTCCCTGTCGGAGAGATTGATGGTGAAGATATTGTAGTGGATCTTGTAAAGGGCATCTGGTATAGCCGCCAGACTTTCACCGCTTCGCCGGTTGCAAACGTCCGGAGGTCTGGGGCTGACTGGTGCTTCTCGTCGCGGGAATGGATAGGGACGGTGCCGAGGCTGTCGCCCGCGACAAACACCGGCTTCCCCGAGCCCACGCGTGAAATCGGCGCGTAACCGTGCCAGGTTGCGGTTCGCTGGCCGACGGCTAAGATCGCGAAGGGCAGAGCAGCGCCGCACGCTTATCGCCAGCCACCGAAATGCTGGCTCTACGCTGCGATTCCCGGCATCCATCACGTTATCGTGTTAATCATGCCGGCCTTCAGGTTGCCAGCGATCTAGCCGTCGGCAAGGAGTTAGCCACCTTATGACGATGCTTCGGTAACGGACATAGTTGACCCATCCCTACAACAGGGACATCACATAGCACTTCCCACCAAGATAGTTCATACGTAGCCATCCGCCAGGTTGACACGCTGGGCGATCGTAAGTATTCGGCCATCCCGTCCTGTCGCCGGCCCTCGCCGGTCTGGGAGCGGGAGCTTTGCTGGCGGGTGCCGCTCTACGGGTGTGGGTGAGGATGGCCTGGTAGGCCCGGTGCAGGGGGTAGAGGTAGACGTCCTTGACCGGTAGTGCCCGCAGGTGGTGACGGTCGAGCTTGCCGCGGCCCCGGGTTTGGCCTACGTGGATCCAGTTGGCTGCCCGGTAGCTGGTGCCGCTGAACCCGGCCGGTCTGGACGAAGGTCTCGGCCAGGACCGGGGCGTAGCCGTAGGCGTTATGCCGGTCGGCGGGTAGCCGGCGGGTCACCCGGCCGGGGATCGCCGAGGCCAGGTGCGGGACGTGGACGTGGGGGAGGATGAGGAAGCGGGCGTTGCCGGCGATCAGGTGCAGCCGGGCATGGCGGGTGGGGGCGTCCCAGCCGAGGTGGGTGTCGCCGGCGGCGCATTTCCAGGCCGGGGCGGCGAAGCCGAGCGCGGGGGGGTGCCGGTGACCGGGACGGCGGGGAACAGCTCATCGGGGCGGTAGCGGGGATGGCGCCCGTTGCCGTTGCTGTTGCGCGGGTGGGGGCAGGGTGAGCAGCCCGCCGGCGGCCATGCGGTTCGGCGCCACCCGGGCGCTCATCGCCTTGGCCTGCCCGTCGGGGCGCCGCCAGTCCAGCGCCTGGCAGGCCGCCCCGGCGATGGCGGCCCGAGTGGGCAGTTCCGCGGCGAGGCCGGTGATGAGCTCGATGTCGGCGGGGCTGAACTCCCGCCCGCAGTAGCGGACCGGGCCGGCGGAGCCCGGCTGCGCGCTCACGGCGCCGGCCCGCGGCCGGCGAGGGGCCCGCCGGTGCCGGTGTCCGCCATGCCGGTGCGGGCGCCGGGCCCGGCGCCGCAGTGCCAGGCCGCCAGGTCGGCCGCGGCGGCGGCCCAGGGGGAAGAACCGGGCGAGCGCCGCGCCCTCGGGCGCCTTGCCGCCGGCCTGGGCGCAGGCGTCCAGATAGCCGCGCAGGTAGGCCAGCGGGCTGCACCCGGCGCGGTCGGCGGTGGCGGTGATGGTCCAGGGCCGCCCAAAGCTCCCGACATCGGAACCCTGAGCGCCGCTCAACACCAGACAGTGGCCGGACACCCCGTGACCCGCCTGCACGGCGGACCCTGACAAGGTTTACACGTTCCGCACGCGTGAGACCCAGACCGGGCCGCGGCCACGCGCTGATCGCCTTCGGTATTGTGATTGTCGTGCTTGGATTCTTCCTGATTGCGCGCCCCATCCGCAGGCGCCGGCAACGGGAGCTCACGGATGCCAGTCAGCCGCCCAGGACCGCCCGGCGCCAGGCTTATGGTTTCCGTCGCCCTTGTCATGGTATTTCCGACGATGGGCACGTAATCAGTCATGATGTTCCTCCCGACCGGCCGCCGACGGCCCTGATCACCAGGAGCCCGGCCGCCGCTGCCACGATCACCCCGAGGACCGCCATCGCCACCGCGGGCGCTGCCTGGTAGGCGAATCCGGCGACCAGCCCGGCCGCCGTCAGGGTAGCCTGGACCGCGATCCGGTGGCTCCGCGGCAGGCTGTGCCACCACGCATCGTGTGTCGTACTCGGCACCCGGGTGCCAGGCCGGACGATCCGCAGCACCCGCAGGTGCACGTGATGCTCGGTCACCGCGTGCCATCCGGTCGCTGCCGCTGCGAAGGCGATGATCCCCCACATGGCAGGGTTCACACTGGTTCCCCGATGCTCTCTGGTTCCCCGATGCTCTCTGGTTCCTCGATACGCTCCACGCCGTCGGGGTGCAGCACGACAGTGATGTACTTTTCCGACAGTGCCACAGCCTCCCCGGGCGCGGGGACATGGTCCGGAACCTGCTCGGGCCGCGGTGCAGGCCTCGGCTGGGGTGCAGCACGGCGGTCCGTGACGGGCGTCAGGGGCGCCGGGCTCAGAGTCCTGGCCAGGAACGCGGCCAGCACGATGATGCTGACCGCCGCGACGGCTAGAACGACGCGTAAGGCCACCTGGATCGCTGTCTCGATGCCGTAGCGGCTCGATATCAGCCCGGCGCCGACCATGACGACCAAGCCGAAGGCGATCCCTGCCGGGCTGCAGCCCAGCCGCCCGGTGCTCCCCAGACAAACCCGCTGCCATGCGGCGTAGGCCCTGTTGTACAAGTCGCCGATGGGGCGGTAACCAGAGTTCATGATGCTCCCTCCGCTTGGGCGGCGGCGCGGCCGTCGTCCTGGCCTGACGCCCGGCCAGCAGCCGGCCCAATTGGATGACCATTGACCGCGCAGGGCCCGCCTTGCCTGCATTTCCAGGCAGCCGTGGTTGGTACGGTATATCCGAGTGTTACCGCCCACTACGCCCAGACGAAACTCAGCACAACGGCTACATTTGGCAAACCCATCAGCCACCCGGCCGGGGGCTAGACGAAGTCGCGTTGCTTGTGACGGACGAACTCCCAGTTGAGCTGGGGGTCGTCGTTTTCGGTTGTGGCTACTTCAGGCTGATGGGATGGCAGATCCGATCAGCTCGAAGGCGTCGCACTGGTCACTGGTGGGTTCGGCGAGCATCGGCATGGTCTGGGTGCTGGTGCAGGTGACCTGGTTGCGGGTGAGGGTGCCCAGGTGGGACAGGCGAGCGCGGAAGGTGCGGTAGGGATGGCCTGGCCGGATCCGTCCGCTGCCGGGTAACTTCTTGGCCTCGGCCGCGGAGCGGCGGGCGAGGGCGACGGGATTGGCGCGGGCAGGGGAGTGCTCGTCAGAGGACGTCAACGGCGCCCATGCACGGCGGAGGTGCTGGGCGAGGTAGCCAGCGAGCCTGCAGATCAGCGCGTGAGTTGTATTTTACGGGAGCTCGATGTGCCAGGCAATATCCTCCTGTGCCTTCTTCCTTGTCGGATAGACGGTGCGGTGCACGCGCTCAACTTTCACGGCGGCGTTGAACGATTCGGCCGGGGCATTATCGAAGCATCAACCGGCCGATGATCTTGTAGTTATCCGTTGATCGGCTAGGCGTAGCGCAAAGGTTCCGCACTGCAGATCATGGCCAGCATCTGCCAGCCGCTCCCGCCGCTGATATTGGCCAGCGGCAGGCTGGTGCGGCCAGCGGGCAGTGTCCGCGAATGGAGTGCGGCGTTGTCCAAGAGGAGTCCTTCGCAGTCGAACCTTGGCACGACTCCAGCCGGTACCGGTTGACCAGGTAATCACCCGTCTTAAGCGGCCATCGCCTGCCCAGCGGCGGTCATCGAGCGCATGACCCTGTGCTACGTAGCGTCAGAACTGTGATGGTGCCACTGAGCCCTCGTGCGGCTCCCTGCCGATTCTGGTCTGGACCAGTGCGGGGGCCCGCCACGGACCTCGCACTCCGTCACCATGCGTCACTCCTTGATACCAGCTAAATGCGGGCAGACCCCCGCATGCCGCATGGCGACCCAGGATAATTTGATCTTGGACAGTTTCAGCAAGACCTATCTGCATTCCTGGGCACCCAAGCGTAGCCGGACATGGAGGCTGGTAACTAACGGACAGTAGACAGATGGCTACTCAGCCGCGCATCATGAAGGTGGAAGGCCGAGGGCGCACAGTACGGAGGGCCACACGGTGAGTAGTGCACGAAGGGTCGTCCCTGCGAGAGGTGGCGGCCCTTCGCCATGTGTCACGCGACGTGGAGGATCAGGAACAGTAGCAGGAACGCAGCGAGGACGTAGCCGATGGCGCGGAGGGCTCGTGTGTAGGCAAGGGCCCTAAGGGCGGGAAGGGTGGCTTTCCGTTCCTTCCAGAAGCGCCAGGCAGCCCGAGCGGACTCGAAGCGCTGTGCCGCGATGCCCGTTAAGATGCCGACGACCATAGCCAGTAGGATCACGCCCACAATGTCCAGTTTCGCTGGCGATGGCGGCAAGTAACAAGCCTCGTGTGCGCATGGAGTTGGTACGGAACCGCGCCAGCTGCGGCCTTATGCGGTCGATGCACATCGTAGTGTGTGGCGTGCTGTGTTGCGTGCTCGCCGAGGTCTTCTCGTCGTTCATGGCCTGCACGGCATCGGACAGGTTGTTGCTTTCGATCCCCAAGACTTCGGCCGACGTCTACGTCACAGTAAGGTTCGGATCCGCGACTGCGGCAGCGAGCATCGACGAACTGTATCCGGTCGACTCGGGGAGTTGACGCGCCGAATTGTGCGTGCCGAGAATCTCATCCACGGCTTTGACCAGCACAGTTGCTCTCCCAGCGGCCGGTCCGTAATGATCACCGATCATGTGCCTCCGGTTCGTGTTCCTCCTGATCACGCGGCTAGCCCGGTAATTCGCCATGGGCGTAGATAACGTCGCGGCCTGGGTTCCACGTCACGGCGGGTGGGTCGGGTCGACGCCGAGTAGTTCCAGCAGCCGGGCCTGGACCGGGCTGGGCCTGGGGATCTGGGCCGGGCTGGTCGCGGTGGCCGAGATCAGCTGCATGCCGGCCAGGGCGGTCAGGAGCCGGCCGGTGGGGCGGGCTGCTGGTTGTGCAGTCCGTCGAGTTTGGCCTGCGGGGCGAGGTTGCGCTTCGCGTTCGATCAGGCAGAAGACCAGCAGGGCGAGGCTGATCACGGTGATCAGCGCGGCGATCCGCCGGTTGCTGTTCAGGAATATCGGCGCGACGGCCAGGGGTCCTTTCAGGTTGCCGTAGCGGCGTCCGGCGGCTTCCTGGGCCTTATAGCGGAGCAGTACCTCCGCGGCGGTGATGCTGGCGTCGAGGTTGGTGAGCAGGGCGTACCAGCCGTCGGTGGCGGCTTCGGCGTCGATCGCGGCCTGGCCGGACCACCAGGTGAGGGTGGGTTTGCCGGGTCCGCCGCTGCCGGTGCCCTGCAAGGTGTCCGCCGGGCTGGGTCCGGTCTGGCCGGTGCCGGCCGTCTGGGTGCCGGCCGTCTGGTCGCTGCGCTGGGGGCCGCCGGCCGGGGCGGGGGCGGTGCCGGCGGTGTAGCGCAGGTAGGGGCCGGCCTTACGGTCGCGGGCGATCTGCTGGAGCCGGGCGGTGACCTTGTCCTGGCTGGGGTAGAACCGGCCGCCCAGGCCGGAGATCAGGCGGCCGGGGTCGTCTTCGGCGCGGGTGAGTTTCTTGGTGCGGCTGGCCGCGGCCGCACCGGCGCGGGCGGTGGAGTGCACGAAGATGCGGCGCAGCCGGATCGGCGGGTCGCTTTTGCGTCTGGAGTTGCGGATCCAGAACGGCTGGTCGTCTTCCAGGACGTGCCAGCGGCCCAGCTGGGCGGTGGTCTTCTTGTTCTGGTCGCGTCCGGCGACGTAGGCGACTTCGGTGGCCTTGCCCAGGTCGCAGGCGGCCAGCTCGGCGGCCTTGACGTAGAGCTTGGACGCGGGCGCCAGGAACGTGCAGCGGGCACCGCCGATCGCGGCGACGTTGTCGTAGCTGATCAGCTTGGAGTCGCCGGCCAGCAGGAACTTCTTCGCCCCGGCGATCTTCTGCAGGGCGATCATCGCCCCGGTCACCTGGGAGATCTCGGCGGCCCCGCCGCTGCAGGCGCGGGCGTAGACCGGGATCCCGCCGTCGCCGGCGGCGGCGATGCCCGCCTGGATCTGCAGCAGATCGGTCCTGCGGTCTTTAGGGTGCCCGTAAGAGGGCGCCGGGTAGTCCTCAACGCGCCCCGCCCGTACCCCGCGGTCGGCCCGGCGCAGGCGAACCCGGCCGCCGCGTAGCACCCGCCAACCACCCAATCGAGTATTCGAGCGGCACAAGGTCCTCGGCGGGCTGATCAACGAGTACGAGCGGGCAGCATGAAGATCAGCGGCTGATTCAGAAACTGCAGGTCAGAAGTCGTGGACGTGGTCCGGCATCCCACTGGGCACTAGTTGGCAGTAGTCTGTCTAGACAGGACTAGATAGATCTACGAAGGTGCTCATGACGTCACCGACTCCGGATCGCTGGCAGATCCAAGACGCCAAGCAGCGCTTCAGCGAGATGATCCGTGCGGTAACGAGCGAGGGGCCGCAGGTCATCACCCGGCACGGTGAGGATGTCGCGGTAGTCGTAGATATCGGTGAGTATCGCAGGCTGACCCGGCCTGCGGTGGATCTTGCGAGCATCCTGCTTGGCGGTCCGAAGCTCGACGACGGCATCGCTGATGTCTTCGCGAAGATCGAGGCCGAGCGCAAGGCCGACTTCGGGCGTGCGGTCGATCTTGAGGCGGGCATGTGACCTACCTGCTCGACACCAACGTGCTGTCGGAGACGCGCAGGCGCCAGCCGGCGGCGGGCGTAGCCGACTGGATCGCGGCCACGCCGCCGGACCGGCTGCACGTCTCCGTGCTGACCCTGGGCGAGATCGAGCAGGGGATCGCGAGAGTTCGCGGCCGGGGAGACCGGCACCAGGCTTCCGCCCTCGAACGCTGGCTCCGGGATGTGGAGACCGGGTTCGAAGATCGGGTTCTCCCGGTCACCCTCCCGGTCGCCGCTGCCTGGGGCCGTCAGCAGTACGCGCAGCCTCTCCCGGTGATCGACGCGCTCATTGCGGCAACGGCGCGGGTGCACGGCATGACCGTGGTCACCCGCAACGTCAAGGACTTTGAGCTGGCCGGAGTCCAGGTTCTCAGCCCCTTCGCTGAGTAAGCCGTCAGAGCGGAAAAGCTGCGGCGTGTGCCCTGCCAGAATCCGGCGTGCCAACCTGACCTGCTGCTCTACGCTCGGCGCTCGTGCTCATCGTCTTGCCTACCTGTTGATGGACCGATTCCGGCTTCGAGTTCACCAACCCCGACGGCACCCCGCTGCACCCCGCCGCCGTCACCGACATGTTCGAGCAGCTCGCCTACCTTGCCGGCCTGCTGTCCGCGTACGACCTGCGCCACGGCGCCGCCACCCTACTGCTCGCCGCCGGGCACGACATGAAAGTCGTCCAGGAAACCCTCGGCCTGTCCTCCATCACCATCGCCGCCGGGATTCCGTTGCGCGCCAACGGCACGAGGCCACCGCTGTTCTGTGTGCACCCGGCGGCCGGGGTCAGCTGGGTCTATTCCGGACTACTCCGCTACCTGGAGCCGGACCGTCCGGTCTACGGCTTGCAGTCCCGCCGGTTCACCCATTCTGCCGCCGAACCGGGTATCGACGAGATGGTCGCTGGCTGGTTAGGACTCGCCGCTAAACTAGGAATGTTTATTCGAGTGGATGATCTACGGTTGTGGTATGGGACAACTGGCGGTGGATGAAGACCGGTTCGTCGGGATGCTGGCGGAGGTGCGGCCGCATCTGAATGAGCTGCAGTGGCGGCTGCTGCTGGGCGCGCATGCGCGGTCGCTGGGCCGTGGCGGGATCAAGCGGATGGCGGAGCTGACCGGGGTGCATCCGGACACCGTCGGCCGGGGTGCGCGGGAGCTGGAGCAGGGCATTGAGCCCGACGGGCGTGTGCGCCGGGCGGGGGCGGGCAGGCCCCGGGCCGAGGCGCTTGATCCGTCGGTGGGGCCTGGCGCTGAAGGCGCTGGTGGATCCGGAGACCCGGGGTGATCCGGAGTCGCCGTTGCGGTGGACGACCATGTCGGGGCAGAACCTTTCGGATGCACTGACGCGGGCCGGGCACGTGATCTCGCCCGACACCGTGCAGCGGCTGCTCAAGGAGGACGGCTACAGCCTGCAGGGCAACGCCAAGACGGTGGAAGGAAAACAGCATCCTGACCGGGACGGGCAATTCCGGCACATCAACGCGCTGGTGACCGCCTTCCAGGCGGCCGGGGACCCGGTCATCTCAGTGGGCACCAAGAAAAAAGAACTGGTCGGCAACTACAAGAACGGCGGGAAGGAGCAGCGGCCCAAGGGCACGCCGGAGCCGGTGGAAGTGCATGACTTCAAAGGTGAGCTGGGCCGGGCCGTCCCTTACGGGGTCTATGACATGACGGCCAACACCGGCTGGGTGAACGTCGGCACCGACGCCGACACCGGCCAGTTCGCGGTCGAGTCGATCCGCCGCTGGTGGCAGAAGATCGGCAAGGCCGCCTACCCGGGTGCCCGGCGGCTGCTCATCACCGCCGACTCCGGCGGCTCCAACGGCAGCCGGCTGCGGCTGTGGAAAGCCGGGCTGGCCAGGCTCGCCACCGAGCTCGGCCTTGAGATCAGCGTGTCCCACCTGCCACCCGGAACCTCCAAGTGGAACCGGATCGAGCACCGGCTCTTCGCCCAGATCTCCATGAACTGGCGCGGTAGGCCGCTGACCAGCCACGAGGTCATCATCGAGACGATCTCCGCGACCACCACCACGACCGGCCTGAAAGTCCGGGCCGAACTGGACACCGGCACCTACGAGAACGGCATCAAGATCTCCGACAAGCAGATGAAGGAACCCGGGCAGCGCTCGATCCGCGTACGACCGGGATTCATCGGGGCTGGGTTGCACACCACCGGGCAGGGCGTGGGCGAACACGAGCGCTGCGGTGGCCTGGAGTTCGCTGCGGAGCAGATCGCCGGGGCCGGTCGCCTCGAAGCCGAGGGTCCACCAGTGCTGGCCACGGGTGTGCACCTCGGTGAGTTCCACCTCGCACCGCGGCTGCGGACCCAGCCCCACGCCGCGGGCCACGACCGGCCCGCTGGCCGATGAGAACCGGCTGATGCGCCGCGTCTTGGCTACCGGCCCCCAGCCGGGGGAGTCGGCGCTGCCGGGGCGGAGCGGGCCGAAGGGAAAGGACCACTTCTGCCAGAACTCCATCCGCCCGCGGGCGCGGCCCGCCACCTCCAGAATTCCCGGGCTGCCGCGGTAGGCCTTCACCTCCAGCGTCCCGCCCCCGCGGACCTTCACCGACAGCCCGGGCAACTGCGGATCCAGCAGGTAGGTGTCCTCACGTGACTCCATCCCGGCCGGGAAGCGCGCGAACCATCCGGCCACCACGGGCTCCAGCTCGCCCAGGAAGATCCAGCGCACCTCCAGGCTGCGGACTCCTTCGGTGACCCGGCTTCCAGGCGGTTCAGCCGTCATCGTCACATACTCCTTGACACTGGCTGGCTGGCCCTGGGCGCTGCCGCCGCATGCCTGCCCTGCGCCAGGCCAGCCGGGTGCTGCGCGGGCCCTACGGCCTGGCCCGGACAGAGCGTGGCCAGGAAAGCACAGGTCAGGCGCACCGTCAGTGCTCTGGCCAGCAGGCAGGCAGCCCTCGCCAGGACGACAGCCAGGAATTCCTTGCATCGGCGGTTCCAGCCCATGGTCGATGGTGCAGACGGTGGGTAGCGTGGTCCGCCCGTTAGGGCACCCGAGTCCTCGCTGAGCCGCAGGTGACAGCTGCCTGACCAGCGGGCAACCCGCGGCCTTTTGTTCCTTCCGAGCCCCCGTGTCCTGCGGGGCCGGGCCGAAGGGCCCTAGATACGGGCGCGGGCCGTGGCCGGACGTGGAACGGAAACAACAAGACGATCCGGGGAGCCCGTGATGACGACCAGCGCAGTGCGATGCCGTCGCCGCTGCGATCACCGCTGCGATCGGGGTGACAACGAGGAACTCGAACGCTGCGCCGCGGTCAGCTAGCCGGCCGTTCGGTCTCATCTGGCCCCTCGCCCGCCGGTTCGATGGAGATGAGCTCAAGGCCCAGCTCCTGGGTCCGCTGGATGAGCCCGTGCAGATGCGCCTGGTCAATCACGCTGCCGGTCAGCACCGTCGTGCCCGCGACCCGGTCCATCTGCATCCCTTCGAACAGGAAACCGAACGGTTCGCCCAGCTCGCCGCCAAGAACTAGCCGGTATCGTCTGCCTCGTGTCCGGTCGCTGTCCATCACGTGCACGCTCACACTCAGGCAGGTGAACTGTCACCACCTGCCGGCTGTTTCCACCTAGGTGAAGCGCGCAGAAAGCCAGGAGATCCCCGGCTCAGGCGCCTCGCCGCACCAGCAACAGCCCCGCTTCTGCCGTGTCACCGCCCGTGCGAGCACCCCACTGGCGCGTATGGCGGGTAGCGAATCGTCTGGCTAGAGGAGTCTGAGCTCGCGGGCGCGTCGGAGGGCGTCGGCCCGCGAAGAGACACCGAGCTTGCGGTAGATCGACCTGACGTGGCTATGGACCGTGTTGTGGGCCACATACAGGTCACGGCCGATATCCCGCTCGGACAGATTGCCGTGCAGCAGTCTGAGCACCCGGAGTTCCCGCGGCGTCAGCTCTTGACCTCCGGATCGGACCCGGCGGATCTGCGGTGGCCGGTCGAGGGCAGCCAGCCTCTCGGCCATGATCCCCGGATCAGGGCAGGATCCGAGGACGGATCTCGCCTCGGCTATCGCATCCACGGCACGCTTGTGCTCGCCCAGGGCCCGAAGCACCGGCGCCTGGCTGAGCAGCGCATTCGCCAGTTGGATGGGCTGGCCAAAGGTCCGTGAGAGGGCGACGCCGCGTTCGGTCAGCGGCAGTGCCTCCTCGGGCCTGCCGCGCGCCGCGAGTGATACTCCCAGCGCCAGCGGAGCCGCGCCGATGAGCTTCCCGGTGCCGTGCTCCCGCACGAATTCGGCTGCCGTCTCGGCCAGCGCCCGCTGCTCCTCAAGACGGCCCCGCTCGCCGGCGATCCACGATCGGTAGGCCAGCGACGCCTCGCCAGCCAGCCACTGCGCGCTCACGGGCGCCAGCGCCGCCGATTCCGCGAACCACCGGTCGGCCTCGTCAGGCTCACCCCGGAAGTACAGGCCCACACCGACCACCCAGCAAGCCAATGGCCGCCACGGCGACCCGGGGCCCTCAAGCTCGGCCGCCCGGCGGCCATTTTCCAGCTGGGCGCCGATATCTCCCCACGGGAAGCAGGCCCGCAGCATCGTCAGGCTCGCCTCAGCCGAGCTGAAGCCGTCCGGCAGCGGCCCCGCGCCCAGATCACCCAGCCGTTCGACCGCCGCGATGGCCCGCGCCGCCTCCTCCCGCCGGGCGGACAGCGAGAGCACCCACGCCTGAACCAGGAGCAGATGGACGTCGCCGCTCAGTATCTCGTCGGGGAGCCGCCGGATCCAGGCCAGGAGGGTGTCGTACCTGCTCGTGTTGGCGTAGCTGATCCAGGGGCCTTGGATCAGCTCGGCGGCCTCGGCGTAAGCCTCGGCTGCTATTGCGTGCTGGATCGCCTCGTCGGTCGTCCCGTGATCACGATGCCAGGCGTGCGCGCGGCGGTGCAGCGCCGGGGCCAGGCCCGGGTCGCGCCGCTCGAGCTCCACCCGGAGCAGCTGGGCGAAGAGGTGGTGGAAGCGGTACCAACCGCCCTCGTCGTCCAGCGGGACGAGGAACAGGTTGGTCCGCGACAGCTCGTCGAGCATCGCGGCCGAGTCCTGCTGCTCCAGCACGGCATCGCAGAGGGGGCCGGACAGCCGTTCGAGAACCGAAATGCGGAGCATCTGCGCCTGCACCGGCGGGTCATGCGCCTGGAGCACTTCGGTCACCAGGAAATCGACCACGTGGCGGTTCGAGCCGCCAAATCTGCGCACGAAAGCGTGGCGGTCGGCAGCGTGCTGCAGCGAGAGCGCCGCGAGATAAAGCCCGGCCGGCCATCCCTCCGTCTTCCCGACCAGACCTTCGACATCCTCGGGCGTGAGGCCGAGCCCGAGGCGGCCGTTCAGGAAGGCGTCCGCCTCCTCGGAGGTGAACCGCAGATCGTCGGCGCGAAGCTCGAGCAGCTCACCGCGGGCGCGCAGCGCAGCCAGCGGCAGGACTGGCTCGGTCCTGGTTGAGAGCACGAGCTGGAAAGCGGGCGGCGCATGATCGATGAACCAGGCGATGCTCTCGCGGGCCACGCCGCCGGAAAGCCGGTGGAAGTCGTCCAGGATCAGGGCGACCTCACCCAGATCGTCCAACTCGTTCACTAGCTGCGGCAGCACCATGTGAACGATAGATGCCGCCCCGACCATCTGCGGCGACGTCGGCAGGCTGACCGCCGGGCAGGCCCTGCGGAGCGCCTCGATCACATAGGACCAGAGCACCACCGGGTCGTTGTCGCCCTCGTCCAGCGTCAGCCACGCGACAGGCTTCCGCGCCGCCTCAGCCTCCTGCCACTCCGCCAATAGGGTGGTCTTTCCGTAACCCGCCGGGCATGCCACCAGGCTGAGCCGCAGACCCGACCCGGCCCGAAGCGGCTCCAGAAGCCGCTCACGCGCAACGACCTGATCGCGCACCGTCGGCGGGCGCAGTTTCGTCGCCATCAGGACCCGCCCCGAGCCGTCAGCCACACCGGCCCCCATCACACCCTCGGCCAGGAACTCCTGCTGCCTGGGTCTGGGACAACATCGACTATACGTTGCTGTTGCATCGCAATTTTGCTGGCCGCGAAGCATGTGTTCAACAGGCCAAAGGTCCTTTGACCGGGTGCCTGCTATCCGTGATGTCTGCAGATGCCCAGGAGGCCTTCCCCTTCCTGCCGACTCTCGTACGGAATACCCGCTCGCGAGCGGCCGTTGCCCGAGCAGCGGACACCCGTCGTGCCTGCGGGTCTGTCATGCCAAGCCCTCGCCGGACCCCTGCTCAGTGGCACGGCGGCGCGTCCCCACTTCTTGCAGACCTCCTCCCCCTTGGCGACGGCCTTCTTCCGCATCTTCGGGGCACCCGGGTGTTCCAGCAGCTGCCGGCGCACCGGTCGCCGACCTGGCAGGCCAGCATGCCGCCGACCTCGTTGCCTAAGGCCGCCACGATGACTCGTGTTTCCGGGTTATGCGGCGGGGATGTCGCAGGTCCAGGCGTAGTCCTCGATTTGATCGTGTGGGCTGTGGCCTGGTCGGATGGCGGAAAATCGGGCCTTGAGGAACTCGCGCCGGAGCTTCGCCAGCATGTCGGCGGCGGAGGGTTCGTGCTTGGTGCGGTACCACGGGCAGAGCAGGCGGCGGCGGCCGATGTCGGCGGGGTCGTAGCCGGATCGGACGTACCAGCAGATCAGCAGTGACTGGACGAGGAACCCGAACGGGACGGTGCGCTCGACAGCGGCCTCCAGCCGGTTGCATGCGTCTCCGACGCCCAGAATCTGCTTTCCTGTGGCGTTGGACGGCTCGATGGGCCACCGCCAGGAGTACCGTTCGACGACGGTGGCGGCGGTGGCGGCTACGTCGAGGGTGAACAAGGCGAGGTCATAGGGCTTGCTGGAACCGGGTTCCCGGACGAGCACGGCCTGGCCGGGGGCGTCTTTGAAACTGCCGTGCCATAGCGCCCCGGTCACCGCGGCCTGCACTGTGCGGGCCTGGCCGTAGATGTTCACGGTAACGGTCTGCCAGTGGGCGCCGCCGGCGATCTGGGCTGGGGTGCCGAGCCGGGTGCCTTTCTTACGCGGCCGGCCGCGCTTGCCGGTCCTGGCGGGTGCGGGGCCGAAGAGCACCGCGTTGGCCGGCAGCCGGGTGGTCCACGTGCTGTTCTCGCAGATCAATGGCGTGCCGTGGAACGCGGCGTCGCCTGCCCCGTGGATGATCCGGCCGGGGAACGCGCCGGTCAGCGTGGTGAGCATCTGGGCGGCCAGGTCCACCTGCGAGGCGGTGCCCTTGCCGCGCCAGAGCCGGAACAGCACCGGCAGCGCCACCGGTGACGAGCACACCGGCAGCCGGACCACGATCGCGGCGATCACCCACGTGTTCCCGAACGCGATCTTCTTCCCGCCCTGGGCGGACCCGTCGTAAGCCCACCGGGCCTGCGCCACCTTGCGGCCCCAGCGTTTGAAGAACGTCCCGTCGATGGCCACGGTGACCGGCTCGCCTCCGGGCAGCAGGTACCTGACGATCAGGCGGGCCACCGCCACCCCGAGGTCGTCCGCATCCCACACTGCGCAGGAGAAGAACCAGCACGCCCGCCGGAACTGCCCGGCGATCCCGGCCGCCGCGGCGACGGCTACCACGGTGCGGCGGCTGGCCAGGATCATCCCGCACGCCAGCGCCACGAACAGCGCATGGGTGGAACGCCGCTTGAACACCGGCGCCAGCTCATCCAGCAGGGCCCGCCAGGTCACGGGCACCGGCAGGCCCGGGCCGGGAACCCGGGCGGGTCCCTCCGCCCGGTCACCGGCACTGGCGGGCGGGCCATCATCGGGCCTTTCACCAGCGGGACAGCCGTCCTCCCGCGCCCGGGTACCGCCAGCGCCGGACGGGAAGCAGCACGAGATGGCAGACTGGCCAGCCAAGGAAGCCTCACAGCGTCAGATGATCAAGACCAGTCACCTGTCCTATGGGGCTTCCTTGCTGCTGTCCCGCCGGCACGCCCTCCGGCTACCGGATCGTGATCAAATATCGCCATCCGCGACGATCGGCTACGCAGAGCCATCCGCCGGGCGTCCGCAGGCCTGCCACGCCGCGGCCTGCCCACCCAGGCGATCAAGGACGCCTTTCGCCCACTTGCCGGGACGAAACTCGGAAACACGAGACGATGAGCACGGCCGCGATATTCAGCTGACCCTGGAGGGCGAGGACGGCGGCAGCGCCGATCGCGACCGTCCCGGTGAATGGGATACCCATGTACCCGGCCGCGGTGGCGGCGAAGGCGGCCAGGTAGGCCCAGGTGCCGATGCCACCGCTCGAACTGGCGGCGGCGATTGCATGCATAACGCGCCTTAAAGCTGTGGAGTGCCAGTTTCCACCTAGGTGAAACCGGCCCGCAGGTGATGCCGGGTCGCCTGCCTGAGTCTTAGCGTGCGCGGTGATGGACAGCGACCGGGCGCAAGGCGCCAGCTGTGCCGGGTTGGCGAGCAAGGACAGGGGAGGACATGGCGAAGCCCGATGCGGTATTCATCTACATCGGCACCTAACCCCAGCGAGGCCGCGGCGCGCGCCGACTACGGCATCGTCAAGGACCTCCATGCCGCCGGTACGGTCGGCACCTACGACGCCGCCGTGGTCACCAAGGACGCCGCGGGCAAGGTGCACGTCAGCAAGGATGAGATGGCCACCCGGCACGGCGCGTGGGTCGGCGCCGCCGTTGGCGCCGTCGTCTGCATCTTGTTCCCGCCCGCGATCATCGCCACCGCCGCCGTCGGCGCAGCGGTGAGCGGGTCGGCGGCTACTTGTGGCGTGGCATGTCCCGCGCCGATGTCAAGGAGTTCGGGGACATCATCGACGAGGGGCAGGCCGCGCTGGTCATCGTCGGGGAGAGCACGCTGGAGCAGGCCGTGGACAAGGCCGGGCTGAAGGCCGGCAAGCACGTCGCCAAGGAACCTCGACGTGAGCGCGAAGGACATCGACACGGCCGTCCAGGAAGCCGCCACCGAAGTCAGCTGACTCGCCGATCCCCAGCCCGGGCATGGCCATCTCGCCCCGCAAGCCCAACCGCCGCCACCTTGGAGGACACATGACAGTCACCTATCGGCCGGGCACGCGCGGATGGCTGCTGCTTGCGGCCGCCGTGCTGGTCCTGTCCGGGCTGGCCGCCGGATGCAGCAGCAGCAAGCCGGCCTACTGCACCTCCGCCAGCCAGCTCAAGACCTCCGTCCACAACCTGGGCGATGTCAACGTCGCCAAGAACGGCCTGGGCTCCCTGCAGACCGCGCTGAGCAAAGTCCAGACCAGCGCAACAACGTTCGCCGCCGACGCGAAGTCGGCGTACCCGTCGCAGACCACGGCGCTGAAGAACTCGCTGTCCAGCCTGGACACCGCGATCAAGTCCGCGAAGGGCCAGCCACCGCTGACCGCGGCCGCGGCGGTCGTGCCAGCGGTCACCCAAGTGAAGACCTCGGCAAGCAACCTGCAAAATGCGGTCAAAGGCAAATGCCAGTGACCAGTACCCGGCGGGATGAACCACGGAGATCGCCATGGCCGCGGCCGCGCTCTGCCAGGCATCAACCTGGCCTTGGGCGGACCCGCCCGCGGCGGGTCCGGGGCAGGCGAGATCAGGAAGGAGCGCCTCAGATGGCGAAATGGAACTTCGTGGCGATGGGCCAGGTGACGCCTGACCGGCTGGACCAAGGAGCTCGCTCGGCCGGTCGCCCATTCGATCGCCCGCAGGACCGGACGGCCACAAGCGCAGATCCTGTCGCTTCGCCGGTCCCAGGCCAAGGGTGTTGAGGGGTGAGTCGTGAGCCAGGTGGCGAAGGTATTCCAGCTCAACTGGCAGGGATTCAACCTGCGCAGAGGTGCCGTCTTTGCGGTCGTACTGGGGCTGCTGATTGTCGTGGGCGTGCTCCCCGCGGAGCGGAGGTACTTCCTCACTGCGATCTTCGGGGCGCTGATCGTGGCTCTGAGCGACCCCGGCGGGAAGCACGGCCCCCGGGAGGCCCGGATGGCGGTGATGGCTGTGGCCGGTGCGCTGCTGACGGCCCTGGCATTCGGCATCGGCGGCGGGGCCTGGGGGTTCGTGGTGCTGGCCGCCTTCGTAGCCACGTTGCTGGGCGGGCTGGCGGTGACATACGGCCTGCACCGATTCGTCGCGGCCTATCTTCTCAACATCTGGTTCATCATCGCCCTCGGCCTGCCGACACTCATCGCGTTCGGCCTGCCGGGTCACTTCGGGTCCGGCCTGATCCACACCGAACCGTGGAAGCAGGCGCTGGCCTGGCTGGTCGGATCGGCGCTGGGGATCGCTTACACCTTCATCATGTGGCTGGCCCGCGGGCGGGTCATGCAGCCGCAGCCGGTCGCTGAGATCCCCGGGGATATCTCGCCGAGGCCGCTGACCCGGCCACTGATCCTTTTTGCGGTGATGCGGGCCGTCGGTGTGTCGATCGCCGTCGCGATCGCCTTCGGGCTGCAGCTGCCTAGCGCCTACTGGATGCCCATGGCCGTCATCATTGCCATGAAGCCCGACCTGCAGCAATCCACCCTCGTCGCCGAGCAGCGCATCGCCGGGACGGTAGTGGGCGCCGCGGTGGCGGCGCTCTTCCTGCTGGCCGTCGACAACAGAACCGCACTCGAAGTGATCATCGTCGTCCTGTTCGCGCTGGCAGCGTCGATCCGCACCGTGAGCTACACCTGGTACACCGCAGCGATGGCCGGGGGCATCCTGATCGCCGCGGACGTGCCCCACCCGTCCAACCTTACGGACGAGGGACGGCGGGTCCTGTGGACGCTCGCCGGGGTGGGGATCGCCGTCATCGTCATGTTCCTGGCGGACCGGCTGCAAAAGCACACCGCCAAAGCGACACCACAAGCACCTGCCCGCCCGGCCCCGGCGGCGTGAGCGGCCAGGGTTGCTAGCGGCTATGGTCTGGCCCTCCCAAGAACAGGGGTCCGGGGATGTCCCCGGGCGGGTCTGACGAAAGGATCAGCGCACATCGTGCGCAGGGTGATGACATGGGCGCAACTCCCCGGGACCAGGGTCCGGGGGAGGGAGCGAGCATCTCTACTCGCCGCATGGAGACGGCGATGAGGTCCGGGGCCCGCGGCGAAAACTCCTGCCCGTGGTGACCGGGTATGTGATCGCGATCCTGATCGGGCTCGTCTTGCCGAGAGTGGCGGTGTTGTACCGCGGTATCGCGGTGTACCTGATTGTGCCGTCCCGGGAGGTCGCACGGTTGCTGTTCCGGCGCTCATAGCCCCGCCAGGAGCGCCCCCACGTCCGGCTCGCTCGCGGCGATCATGGCGGAAGCGATGGAGCCCTATCCTGTGCCAGCGGTCCGTCAGGAGACTAGCGTTGACGCAAATACTCGACCGCTGGGGAGGTGAACATGGCCGGTGATGCCTACCTGGAACTGCCGCGGGCAAAGCGACGGCGCCTGATTGTCCGGGCGGTGCTGCGCAGTCTCCTGTTCGCGACGGTGCTGGTGGTGCTCTACTACCTGCTTCCGCTGGGCCGGCCGTTGAGTGCCGACACAGCGGTGCGCCTGCTGATCGGCCTGGTGGTCTTCGCGGGCGTCGTGGTGTGGCAGGTCAGAAAGATCACTCGCTCGCGCCACCCGGCTGCGCAAGCAGCCGAGGCGCTGGGTTTGATCGTTCCCCTCTTCCTGCTGCTGTTCGCCTCGACGTACTTCCTGATGGAACGAGCCTCCGCGGCGAACTTCACCCAGCCGCTGACCCGCACCGACGCCCTGTACTTCACGGTGACCGTCTTCTCAACGGTGGGTTTCGGTGACATCACCCCCAAATCCGAGGCAGCCCGGGTAGTGCTGATCGTCCAGATGCTCGGCGACCTCGCAATCCTGGGTGCCGGCATACGAGTGCTCCTGGGGGCCGTGCAGCGCGGCCGCCAGCAAAGATCGGACACAGGCGGCGGCGCTGGCCCGGCCGCGACCTGACGGCCGCCCAGCAACCTCAAGGACCGCGACCTCATGCGCAGCAGGCGCCGGGCCGTCGCCTGACTGAGAAAGCGGACATCGGCTTGCCGGGTCGCGTCACCCAGACGGGGCGATCCGCTGCCGGGCATAGCGGCCTTCCTTCATCCAGCGGCCGCGTCGTCGCCAGCGACCTGCCGCTATTTGCTGGCCGCGGACACCCGGTCCCAGGGCCGGGCCGGTTTCCACCTAGGTGAAACCGGCCCGCAGGGGATGCCGGGTCGCCTGCCTGAGTCTTAGCGTGCGCGGTGATGGATAGCAGGTGATCGCCGATCGCGGGTTGGTCACAACGCCGATGGTGTTTGGCCCAGGGCTGCTGGTGTGCGCGAAGCGCGGAGAAAGGAACCGGAGATGAGTGTGCTGACGGCTGCGGCTGCGGCCCGGGAAACACAGCGGTACCAGCTCGATACAGGGCTGGGGCGGGTCACCCCGGCGGAGCGTGCTGCGCGGGGTAAGGAGGCGCGGGCTGCGGTGCCGCGGGATAGCCATGCGGTGTTCGATCCTGGGCCGGGCCGGCCCGACCCGGTCGGCCTGCTGGAGGAGCAGGCGAAGGCGCGGGTGCCGGAGCTGGTGCCGGTGCGGTGGGGCCGGATGATGGTGTCCCCGTTCACGTTCTACCGCGGGGCGGCGCTGCCGATGGCCAGCGATCTTTCCCATACTCCGGTGTCGGGGCTGGCCGTGCAGGCCTGCGGGGACGCGCACCTGTCGAACTTCGGCATCTTCGGCTCGGCCGAGCGGCGCCTGGTCTTCGACGTCAACGACTTCGACGAGACGACGCCCGGCCCGTGGGAATGGGACGTCAAGCGGCTGGCCGCCAGCCTGGAAGTGGCTGGGCGCGGCAACGGGTTCGGCGGCAAGGACCGCCGCGAGATCGTCACGGCCGCCGTCGCCAGCTACCGGCAGGCGATGCGCACTTTCGCTGGGATGACCAACCTGGACATCTGGTACGCGCATGCGGACCTGGACGAGCTGCGGGCGCAGTTCGACTCGCAGATGCAGGCGCGGCAGCGCAAGATGGTGGACAAGGGAATGGCCAAGGCGCGGACCAGGGACAGCATGCAGGAAGTGGCCAAGCTGACCCATCTGGTCGACGGCCGGCCAAAGATCATCGCTGACCCGCCGCTGCTGGTCCCGATCACTGACCTGCTGCCCAGGCAGATGGACCAGGCGGCCTTCGAAGCGCAGATCCAAGACCTGCTCGCCAGTTACCGGCGCACGCTGGAAACCGACCGCCGGTTCCTGCTGGAGACGTTCGAGTACGCCGACATGGCCCGCAAGGTCGTCGGTGTCGGCAGCGTCGGCACCCGGTGCTGGATCATCTTGATGCTCGGCCGCGACGAATCCGATCCGCTGTTCCTGCAAGTCAAAGAAGCGGAGACGTCGGTGCTCAGCCGGTTCGTGGGGGCCAGCAAGTACACCAACATGGGCCAGCGGGTGGTGGCGGGGCAGCGGCTGATGCAGGCGAGCAGCGACATTTTCCTGGGCTGGCAGCGCACCGAGGCCGGGCTGGACGGCAAGCAGCGCGACT
Source organism: uncultured Actinomycetota bacterium (assembly GCA_963712955.1). Lineage (GTDB taxonomy): Bacteria > Actinomycetota > Actinomycetes > Streptosporangiales > Streptosporangiaceae > DATFVJ01. The sequence goes on from CAVQKF010000008.1 coordinate 199,541, forward strand.
TCTACTTCCGCCAGCTGCGGGACTGGAAATACTCCATCGCCATCGAGGCCCTGATACCGCGCGGCATGCGGATCTACGGCGAACTTTGCGGGTGGACACTGGCCCGGGCACACGCCCGCTCCGGGGACCCGATCGCCATCGCCGCCTACCTCGGCGGCTCGGACGTGTTCGACCAGGCCATCACCCGGTTCGCCGCCGCCTACGCCGACCAGAACGAACGCGACCACCAGGCTCTTGTCGACGCTGTCGCATCAGGACGGATCACCGCCGAGCGCGACATGTGAGGTCATTGACTGACCTAGGGCGGTAGCGGCTACATCGTGGAGCGAGTCGGCACGACCCGGGCCATCATGCTCGGGCGGGCGTTCCCTGAGAACGATGACCCGGGGCCGCCGGCCGAGCTGATCAAGAAGACCCTCAAGATCTACCCATACCAGCCGGGCGGCCACGGCACGAACATCGGTACCGCGCTGGCGGCGAGTCCGAGGGGTTCGCCTAAGTTTCCCGCCTTGCGTGACTGGAGTTGCCCCGTCCGGAGCAGGTCGTAGACCAGGTGCGTGCTGATGCCCAGCGCCTCAGCCCCTCCGGGCCGGGTGGCCTGATCGCCGGCATGCGGGCGCTGGCGTCAGGACGGCGGGCCCGGTGGTGCCTGGCCGGCGGGGTATTCCTGCATGGGGACGTTTCCGGCTGTCCAGGCTTTGATCACGGGGTCGATGATGCGCCATGCCTCTTCGGCTTCGTCGCCGCGGATGAACAGCATCGGGTCGCTGTTGAGCATGTCGAGGATCAGGTTGGCGTAGGGGGCCCGCCGCGACCCATTTGTCTGCAGTTCGAGTTCCCGGTTCTCGGCCGTTCGTTCCGGGCCGTTGAGCGTGGTGGCCAACCGCACGTACGGCTCGGTGAGACCGAGCCTGAGCACGTTCGGTTCGGCGCCGGGCCATTGGTCGAGCAGGTACCGGGGCAGAGGGCGGAAGTGAATGGCGATCTCGGCTGAGTCCGCCGCCAGGGCCTTGCCCGAGCGCAGGGTGAACGGGACCCCGGCCCAGCGGGGGTTGTGCACCTGGAGCGTGAGGGAGGCGTAGGTTTCGGTGTTGCGGCCGGGGTCGACCCCGAGCTCACCGACGTAGGAGGGCACCTGGCGGGTCCCGATCGTGCCGGCGGTGTAGCGGGCGCGGACCGTTTGGCTGCGCATCGTCTCCGCCTGGGGGGTGGCCACCGCGCGCAGGGCCTCGACGCGGGTGCCGCGGAATGAGTCGGCGTCGAGGCGGGCTGGCTGTTCCATGAGGACCAGCGCCATGGCTTCCATGAGATGGTTTTGCACCATGTCTTTCAGGGCGCCGGCCTTGTCGTAGTAGGAGGCCCGGCCTTCGAGGGTCAGGCTTTCCAGCCAGCTGATGTCCACGTGGTCTATGTGTACCGCCTTCCAGGTGGGCTCGAAGACCCGGTTGAGGAACCGCAGGACGATGACCCGGCGGACGAGCTCGTCGGACAGGAAGTGGTCGACCCGGAAGATCACCGGTTCGGGCAGCTGAATGCGCAGGATCTGGTTGAGGTGCTGCGCCGAGGCCAGGCCGGTCCCGAAGGGTTTCTCGATCGCCACCGCGTCCGCGGCGCGCAGCTTGGCGGCCGCCAAGGCAGGCAGGACCGACGGGAGAAGGCCCGGGGGCAGCGCGAGGTAGACCAGCGTGTCCGGGCGATCGCCGCCGATCACCCGGCTGATGTCCGCCGGCCGGGTGACATCGGCGGGTGCGAAGCTGAGCATCCTGACTACGGCGTCGCGGGCGGCCGGCGCCACGCCAGAGGCGTGTCTGCCCAGGCCGCTGGCGATGTGCTGGCGGAAGTCGTCGGTTGACCAGTCGGTGTTAGCCGAGCCGAGCACCGTGAACCCTGGTGGCAAGAGCCCGGCCTCGGTGAGCTGGGCGATCGCGGGCATCAGCAGGCGGCTGGTCAGATCGCCGGAGGCTCCGAAGAGGACCATTCGCCCGATCATGGGGTGCCGCCTTTCTCTGGTTGTAGCTGGCCGGGGCCGCGCTGCGGCCAGGGCGCTGGTGGGGGCGGTACGCCCGCATTCCGCGGTGAGGGGGGCCCGGTCACCCCGGGGCGGCAACGGAAGATCACGCCGATGATGTTCACCCGCCACAGCCGGGCTGTGGCGGCGTCCCACAGCGGGCCCTCCGCGTGCTCAGCTCGGATGCTCAGCGCGACCTCAACCGGGATGTCACCCATGGCGGCCTGTGATCCCTCGTGGCTGGTCAGATGTGTTCGAGCGCGCCGGGGCGCTGCGCCAGGTCGTCCTCGGCGTGGGCGACCATCGGCATGCCGCCGCTGCCCACGGCAAGCGGCGTCATGTGGCAGCCGTGGTAGGTCATCATCCCGCCGGCCAGGAACGCCACCTGGTCCCACCCGTCTTGCTTCAGCACGCAGTAGGCGATGTAGCTGCGGAAACCCGACCTGCAGTAGGTGTACACGGGCTTGTCCCTGGGCACCTCATCCAGCCGTTGCCGCAGCTCGGTGTACGGCAGCAGGACCGCCCCGGGGATATGCCAGGCGCCGTATTCGGCCGGGGTTCGCACATCGAGGATTGTCACCTTCCCGGCGCAGTCGGGGTAGTCCTCGGGGTACCAGAGGGCGATGTCGCCGCGCAGCAGGTTCGCGCCCAGGAAACCGGCCATGTTGACCGGGTCCTTCGCCGCCCCGTACGGCGGGGCGTAGGCCAGCTCCAGGTGCTCCATGTCGAACACCGTCAGCCCGGCGCGCAGCGCGACCGCCAGGACGTCGATGCGCTTGTCGACGCCGTCCCAGCCGAGCACCTGCGCGCCCAGCAGCTTGCCCCCGGCCGGGTCGAACAGCACCTTCAGGAACAGCGGCGCGGTGCCCGGATAGTAGGCCGCATGGCCGTTCTGGTGAGTGTAGACCTTGCGGTAATCCATGCCCGCCGCGTCCAGCTCGGTCTCGGTCAGGCCGGTGCCCCCGGCGGTCATGTCGAAGACTTTGACCACGGCGGTGCCTTGGGTACCCCGGTAGCCGCCGACATCCTCACGGCCGGCGATCGTGTCGGCGGCGATCCGGCCTTCCCGGTTCGCGGGGCCGGCCAGCATCGACAGCGTCGGCTCCCCGGTCAAAAAGTGAGCGGTCTCCACCGCGTCACCGGCCGCGAGGATGCCGGGTGCCGAGGTGCGCATCTGCGCGTCGACCACAATGCCCCCGCGCGGCCCGATCTCTATACCGGCGTCACGGGCGAGGTCCACGTTGGGACGCGCCCCGGCAGCCATCACCACGACGTCAGCCTCGACTGACGTGCCGTCGGACAGATCGACTACGAGCCTGTCGTCTGCCCCCCGGCGGACCGCGGTGGCGGACGTGCCGAGCCGCAGGTCCACATCGTGGGTGGCGACGTGGTAGTCCAGGATCCGTGTCATCTCCGGATCCAGCCACGGCATCAGCCGCCCGGTCCGCTCGACGACGGTGGTCGCCAGCCCGCGGGCCCGGAACGCCTCGGCGAGCTCCAGCCCGATGTAGCTGCCGCCGACGATGACCGCGCTGGTGGCGTCCGTGTCGAGCTGGGTGATGATCCGGTCCATGTCGGGGATGTTGCGCAGCACATCCACCCGCGGGTCATCCGCCCCCGGGATCGGCGGCCGGACCGGTTCGGCCCCCAGGCACAGCACCAGCTTGTCGTAGGACTCCCGGTACGTCCGCCCCTGCGCGAGGTCGCGGACCTCGACTTCCCTGGCGCCGCGGTCGATGCGGATCACGTCCTGCCCGGTCCGCACATCCAGCGCCAGGCTCCTGGCCAGGCTCTCGGGCGTCTGCAGCAGCAGGCTGTCCCGGTCCGGGATCGCCCCGCCGATGTGATACGGCAAGCCGCAGTTTGCGAACGAGACGTAGTGGTCCCGCTCGAGCACGACGATCTCCGCTGACTCATCCAGCCGCCGCAGCCGCGCCCCCGTCGAAGCGCCGCCCGCAACTCCCCCCACGATCACCGTTTTCATCTCGCCACCTCTATCTGCCACCGCGGCCCGGCATCTCGTTGATAATTCGTGTGCCTGGGCCGGCCCCTCACCCGCCGGGATGAGACCCTCAGCGTCACCGAGACCAGACATTCCCCGGTCAAAGCTCCCCGGATCGGCGCTGGCAGGCCCGTGTGCCTGACTGCAGCCACGCCCCAGCCCCCGTCTGGGTCACGGCCGCAAGCAGCAGCCCGGTGCGCGGGCCCGGCCGGTACGCGGCTCTCATGTGTCCTCCAGGGTGCCGGGCATTCCGGCCTGGGGGCGAAACAGCCAGGCCCGGCCGGGGACCGGCGAGTCAGCTGACGTCCGTGGCAGCCGCGGTGCACGACGCCGGCCAGGACAGGCGGCCGGGGTTACATCTCCTTGACCGCTTGCTGCAGAGCCTTGTCGATGTCCTTGGGGTCCACGTCAAGCTCCTGGGCTGTCTGCTTCTCCGCGCTGGTCACCGCGTTCTTGATCGCGTCCTCGACCTTGCTCTCGCCGACAACAACCAGCCCGGCCTGCCCCGGGTCGATGAAGTCCCCCAGCTGCTTCGCGTCCGAGCGCGACATTCCCCGGGACAGGTGCCCGCTGACCCCGCCGACCACGCCACCGGCCGCGGCCGCGCCCAGGACCGCCGGCGGGAAGATGACCCCGACCGCCGCCCCGGCGGCAATGCCCCACCAGGCACCATGGCGGGTGGCCGTCTCGTCCTTATTCTCATGGACCTTGCCGCTGGCGTCCTTGGTGACCACAGCCGCATCGTAGGAACCCACCAGGCCCGCTGCGTGAGCGTCCTTGACGGCCTGGTAGTCGTCCTGTGCTGTTGCTTCATCCGGATATGTTGCCACCAGGATGAACGTGCTACCGGACCCGGACATGCCGACCTCCTCCAGTTCGCTGGCATCCTTTGCCAGGCAGTTCAGCGAATCCGCCTCAGCCGTTACCCGGCCGCTGCATCGCGTCTCAGGCTCACACCCAGGCAGGTGACCCGTCATCACCTACCGCCCGAATTCACCTAGGGGGAAGCTGCTGCCAGAACAGACCCGCCAGGTCTTTTCAGGGACAGGCAGGGCCTGCTCTTCGCAGATGGAGACCCTTCATGACAGGAGTGTGTGGCCCGCCCGGATTGACTGCCTGGCCGGCAAGGTCACAATGAGACATGGCATCGGGCCAGGAGCCAGCCGGTCCGCCCCCGGTGACGCCGCTGCGGGCTGCAGAGCGGGGTGAGCACTGGTGGCCGGTGGCGCTGGCGATTATCGTCGTCGTTGGCCTGCATGTGGTGCTGCCCGCGAAGTACCGGGTGAACCCCCCGTGGGTGCTCCCCGTCGTTCTGCTCGCGTTACTGGCTGCCCTGATCATCGGGGACCCGGGCCGCATCGACCGCCAGAAAACCTGGCTGCGGGTCACCACCAGCGCTGTGATCGCCCTGCTGACACTGGCGAACCTGTTCGCCGCCGCCCGCCTCGTCGGCGACATCATCACGAGCAACAAGCTGTTCGCCAGCAACGCCACCGGGCTGCTGGCGACCGGCGGAGTGATCTGGGCCACCAACGTGATCGCGTTCGGGCTGTGGTACTGGGATCTGGATCGCGGTGGCGCCGCCGCCCGGGCGCACCAGCCGTATGCGAACCCGGCGTTCGTCTTCCCGGAGATGCTGAACACCGATACGCGCCGGCCACCTGGGTGCCGAAGTTCGCCGACTACCTGTCGCTGGCCTTCTGGACCGCCACCGCGTTCAGCCCCACCGACGTCTCCGCGATCAAGCGGTGGGCCAAAGTGCTGATGATGATCGAGACGATGGTGTCCCTCGGCATCGGTGTGCTCGTGGTCGCCCGCGCGATCAACATCTTGAAGTAGGAGCAGGAATCCAGCCACCAGCCCAGCAGATGCGCGTGATGCCAGCATCGGGCGGCCCCGTGCTGATGGGCGGAGCTTGCCGCCAGCAAGGCCCCAGCCCGTTCTGGCGGTGTCCTTCATTTCCGCTTCTGCCGCTGGGTGCGACGCTGGTGACCATGAACGACATTGCCCAGCGGCCAGGCCCGGGTGCCGATGATGACTCGGACGTGGACAACCCTGATGGCCGTCTGGCCGCCCACCGTCAGCTCGCCCTGAAGCCCCTCGGTGAGGCGGTCAACCAGCCGCGGGCGCGCCACCAGGCCGCGGCGCATGCGCGGGACGTGCAGCTTGGTCGCCAGCAGCGCGTCCAACTCCACCACGCCCCGCCCTTGCGACAGGAAGGCCACACCCCTGTCCCACACCACCTGACCAAATTCCACACCAACCCCCGGCTCCCCGCCCCAGCCGCCCACATGATCCGCTCCCGGGCAGCCGCGTCAAGGGCGCCTGCGGCGCCGGCTACGCCGGGCGCTGCGCGCCCCTTGACCCGGCAGCCCGCTCGCAGAACCGGCAGCTATCCGGGGGCAGGGAGCACACTCAGGCACGTCCCGGCCCGGCATCGAACCCTCCCATACAACAACAAACCGGACCAGTTGCGGTAACGGGGCCGATGCAGGTAAGCCTGCGGACACGATTGATGGCACCCCTCGCACCACCCGACGCAACCATGCCAGCCAACCGCACCATCACAACGCCATCGCCGTGACACTCAACCATGTCCGGGCAGGTCACGAACCGATCAGCCGACGCGATTAGATGTCAGCGGACAGCCACGCCGGGAAGAACACCCGGCAGACACCAAGCGGGAGCTGCCCCCGCGGGCCCGGCCCACCACCCGCCGCGACCCACCCGCCCGCAGCATCAGCCAGCGAACATCGCACGGCGCAGCAACGGAGTATTTTCGAACATATGAGCAGATCGTCTCGGCCGCTGCCCGACCCCGACCAGATCGTCGCCGCCAAACTGACCGGCACCCGCCTCACGCCACGCCCAATGCGCCACCTCACCCCCGACGAACACACCACCGGGGTCACGGAGCTCCGTGACCCGGCCCCGGCTGCCGTAATGACCCCTGGAGGGTGAGGCGCAGACGCTGCGTTGGCGAGGGGCCAACGACAAAACTTGCTGACCAGCGGTTCCAGCGCTTTCCTGGGCGCTGATCCCGCGTTAAGCGGGCTGATCTCCCGGCGTTTTGGGTGTTTTGGGTTGTTTCGGGGCCGGCACGAGCTTGGGTGTGGGCCGGCGCCGTGCTGCCGGGGGTGATCTTGGCCCAGCCTCCGGCCGGGCCATCTCCTGCAGGGAGAGGGTTCCAGCTGGGTGGCCAGCGCGCGGAGCCGCCGGGTGTTGCCGAACCGGGCGGCGTAGGTCTCTTGCTGGGCCCGGGTGGGCCGCCGGGTGACGGTCTTGCCTTTGACGGTGCGGGTCCACTGGATGCAGGGCCGTGCAGGGACGGCCGTGCAGGCGCAGCGGGGCTTGCCGCACCGGGTGCGGCGGACCGCGATACTGCCGGGCAGGCAGAAACCGATCTGGCCGGGGGCGGTCCCGGTCGCCGCCGTGGCCTGCTGCGCGCTGTGGTCTTGTGGCGCTGTCATCGGCTTTCCCTTGGCCAGGATCGCGTAACTGTGCGGGGTGGGTCTGCGCTTTCCGGCGTGTCTGCGGCACATCGTGTATGTCGCTGCATACGTTTACAGGTACTTGCGGGGATGCTGTGGCGAGAGGGCAGCTATGGGCGATCCGGTGCCAGCGCAGGCTGACGGCGCGGCGGGCCCGGGGCGGCAGGCTATGACCGCCACGGTGCTGCGCGGGCTGTCCCGGTTCGCTGATATGCGGGGGATCCCGGCCGATGCGGAGTTTCTGCCCGGCTATGACGTGATCGAGGCGTTTTTGCGTCGCAGGCCTCCGCGGGCGGGCGTCGTCCACCTGCGGCACCTACCGGTCAGTGCTGTATCGCCTGGCGCGCCGGTGCACGGCCCGCCGGGGCAGCGGGCAACGCCGTTCGCGGGCGCGGCGGCACCGGCACCCTATTCCGCTAACGAGCAGGCGGAGCTGGCCGCGGCCGCGGCCGCTCAGCGCGACCCGGCCAAACGCCGCTCGGCGCTGGCCATAGCGGTATTCGGCATCGGGGCCGGGCTGCGGCCCGGCGAGCTGGTGGCGCTTTGCGGCAGCGACGTCGGCCGCCGCGGCCGCCAGGTGGTGGTTGAGGTCAGCGGAGCCGCCACCCGGGTGGTACCGGTCACCTCGTGCTATGCCGCGCGGGCGGCCGAGCTGGCCCGCGGCGCGGGAAACGGTCACCTGTTCCGGCCCGGCCCGGCGGACCGCGGCTACAAGAACGTCGTCACCAGCTTCGCCCGCAACCTAGCCGCCGACCCGGCCGTCCCCCGGCTGACCGTGAGCCGGTGCCGGGCCAGTTTCATCTGCGCCCACCTCGCCGCGGGCACCCCGCTGCGCGAACTGCTGGCGATCACTGGTATCTGCCAGGCCGAATCGCTGGCCCGCTACGCACGCCATATCGACGGCGCGCCGTCCAAGGCCTTTTTGCGGGCCTGGGACAAAGGCCAGCAGGCGCGCTGAGCATGGACGGCTGCGGGCTGGACATCCCCGAGCCGGGCAGGCCCCCCGGCGATGAGACGGTGGCATTCGCCGCCGAGCTGATCGATCGCAGCGGCAAGGCCCCGGTCATCGAGGCCGCACTGGCCCACCGCACCGGGCGGCCCCGCCCGCTGCCGGTGCGCGTTGTGCTGACCGCGCTTTTCCCGGGAGCTGCTCGGGGTCACCGGCACCATCCCCACCCGGCGGGCGTTCCTGGCCGCCTACCGCCGCGTCCGCTACTGCTTCGGCCAGATCTGCTCCGTCGCTGACCCCTCAGCGCTGCCGAAAAACCGGCGCCTGACCGAGGACGAGCTCAAAACCCGCACCAAACCCATGACCCCGGACCAGGCCACCGCTGCCCGCAGCCGGCCCGGAGCCCTCGCCAGCGCGCTGCTGGAAGCCAGCATCTCCGTCCTCACCGACGGCGAACGCGCCGCCCTTGACGGCTGCACCGGCCTGGACGCCACCCCGGTCCCGCTGTTTAGCCGCGGCCCATCCAAACGCACCGGGCTTCACGCCAGCGACCCCGACGGCGGCTGGTACGTCCGCGAGGGCGACCACCGCGAACGTGAAGACGACAAGGGCAAGCCGCTGCGGAAACTCGCCTGGGCGCTGGAGGCCACCATCGCCACCACCGCCCGGCCACCCGGCGCCGAACTCACCTGCCCGAACCTGGCCATCGGTATGGCCATGACCCGGCCCGGCGAAGACCCGGCGGCACCGGCGCACGGGTGCTGGCCTCCGCCGCCGCCCGCGGGCACACAACCGGCTGGCTCGGCTACGACCGCGCCTACGCCCAAGCCCTCCCCGAACGGTTCCACCTGCCCGCACGGGCACTCGGCTACTCACCGGTCATGGACTACCGGATCGACCAGCTCGGCATCCAAGCCAACAGCCAAGGTGCTGTCCGCCCTCCCCGAGCCGCTGATCACCGCCACCGCCGGCCTGCGCGACCACGCCATCGACCGCGATGGCCGACCAGATCGCCGCCCGCGGTCCCTTCTAGCTGAAACGCAAAGACGGCCCAGACGCAGACGGATACCAGCGGCTGTCCTGCCCCGCCCTCGGCGCCCACCCCGGGCTGATATGCGCGCTGCGCGAACCTCGCTGTCACCCCGCGACGGCCGGGCCAAGGTGCTGCAACCACCCCACGACCCACCCAAGCTGTGCCGCCAGACCGCGATCACCATCGCCCCCGACATCGGCGCCCGCTACCGCCAGGACCTGCCCAACGCCGCCCAATCCCTCACCGCGCTACTGCTGACGGCCGCCAACATCCGCAAAATCCAACCGCACAACATGGCTGGCAACACCGCTGAACCTCGCTACCGGCCGCTCACCGCCGCACTCTCAGACCCCGCGGCCACACTCGAAGAAGGTCACCGTCACAGTTCTGTCGGTACGACACCGGCAGTTCTGTCGGTAACCCGCGAGAGCGTGTCAGGGATATGAAACCAGGCATTATGATCAGGCCCGCCCGGTGGAAGCTCGCGGCGATCGCAGGCGGCCTTGCGCTGCTGGCGGCCGCGTGCGGATCCGGTGGCGGCACCCCGTCTGCAAGCACGCCCGCCGTCGTGCCCTTGTCGTCCACGGCGGCCGCCCCGGCTACCTCGCCGCCAACCTCGGTGCTGTGCGCCGACGCCGCCACCTTGCGCGCGTCGCTGGCCAAGCTTACGCACGTGAAGGTGGGGGCAGGCACGGTGAACCAGATCACGGCGGACCTCACCGACGTCAAGGCAACCTGACGGCCTTTGTAAACCACGCAGGCAGTCAGTGGCAGGCTCAGACCAGCGCACTGACATCCGCCCTCGCCCCCCTCACGACGGCGGTCAGCAACCTGGCCGCGCACCCCAGCACCAGCGCGGTGTCGGGTGTGGTGACCGCGCTCGGCGATGTCAATACGTCGGCGCAGAACCTCCTGGCCGCGGTGAACGCGCGCTGTCCCTCCGCATCCCCATCACCCAGCACGTGAGTATCCCCCCGGAGTTGGCAGCTGGCCGAATCGCTGCGGAAGGGCGGAGCAGGTGAAGTTCACCCGTCCAAGGTGATGCCCGCCGGCCAGGAGCAGGACTGAAATGCTCGTATATCTGGCCTGCGCCACTGAGCGCGCGTTCCCTAGCACCCGGAGGGTTCCATGACCGCCGAAACACCCGTCCTCGACACGCTCGCCGACATCACCGCCGCGTCCCTCGAGCGCTGTTCTCTGGCGCCGCGTGAGCTGATGCTCGCCCGGATTGCCGCCCTGATCGCGGTGGACGCACCGGCCGCCTCCTATCTGGCCAACGCCGGTGCCGCCGCTGACAGCGGGGTGACCGCCGACGACATTCAGGCGGTCATGATCGCGGTTGCCCCGGTTGTCGGCACGCCCAGGGTCGTCGCGGCGGGCGGCAATATCCTCGCGGCTCTTGGCTTCGAAATCATGGTGGCCGAGGCCGAGCTGGCGGAGGAGTCGGGCGCCGGGCAGTAAGCTCGGGCTTCCTCCAGGTATCCAGGTGAGCCGCGTGGTCACCGGCCCTGGTCGCCTGTCTCGTGGCCGAACCGCAGCACTCGTTCCCGGCGGCCACAGCTGCCGGCTTCGCAAGCATTCGAGGCGCCGGGTTTGCCCGTTCCCCCCTATCGGGCTGCCCGGTTGCCGATCGGAGGGCATGTCTCCAAAGGGGGTTGTCACCGTCGGCTGACGCGAAGGAGGCAATGCCGTGCCAGCTCACGAAGACACGCCGCGTGCGCGCCGGTCTCTGGGTACCGCCCGGATGGCGGCATTCAGCGACGGTGTGTTCTCCATCGCCGCCACGCTGCTGGTACTGGACTTGGCGGTTCATCCGCCGGGCACACCGCTGCGGCAGGTGCTTCATGCCTGGCCCGGCTTCCTGGCATACGTCGTCAGCTTCCTGACGATCGGCGGTGCGTGGCTGGCCCACACCGCATTGACCGAGCGGCTCACCCGGGCAGATCCGATCTTCCTGCAGATCAACCTGGTCTTGCTGCTAGTCGTGGCGTTTTTGCCGTTCCCGACCCGGCTCGTAGCCGACGCCCTGCACGATGTCGGCGCCGAGCGTGTGGCTGTGACGATCTACGGGCTGACCCTGCTGGCGATCCGCCTGCTGGGGTCGGCCCTGGATGCCTACGCCCGGCGCGAGCACCTGTTTTTGCAGCAAGAAGGCGGCGAGAAATTGTACGAACGACGAAGTCTTCTGGTCGTCGTCATCGGCTATGTGGTCGCGATCTTGATCGGGCTCGCCGCGCCGCAAGTGGCGGTGGCGTTGTACTTCGGTATCGCCGTGTACCTGGTTGTGCCGTTCCGGGAAGTCAGACGGCTGCTGTTCCGGCGGTGATAACCCAGCCAGCACGTCACCAGGACCCAGGCCGCGGGACAGCCGTTCCGGGTACTCGATCTCCAAGTGGGCCGGACAGCCGGGAACTTCCTGCGGGCGCCGCGTGCCTGGCCGATCCGGTTGCCCGGTGAGTATCACCCCTATCAGGCGATGTCCCTCCAGAGGCTGAGCGTAGATAGTCGTGAGCACGTTGTTCCGAGCGCGAGCCAGCGAGTGTCCCATGACCGCTTGGTCGTCTTGGCGAGCCCGTCTGGCCGCCGTCTTCGCCGTCCTCGCGCTGGTCGCCGCCGCACCCGCATGTGACCGCCGCCGGCGACACGACGCCGACCTGGACGCACAACGCGGCGTTGCCGACCGCTGGCGGCAGAAGGTCTTGCCGCTGTCCGTGGCCATGAAGAAGTCTCCGCAGGTGGCCATGTGGTCTCCGGGGGCGGCCGGTTCCGGCGCTGCGGTGATTACGAATAGGGCGAGCGGGTCAAGACGGTGGCCGTCGCAGATCCTCGTCCCCAGCGGGGGACCAAAGGGCGCGGCCAGCGGAGGATGTTCACCGCTTGGGTGACGGCGGTCGCTTATGGCAGATCGCGCTGTTGTGCTGCCCCGAAGGGGCCACTTCTTCCGGGCGAAGTCCCGGACGGAGCGTAGCCTCACTTGATCCTTGACTGGGCAGCTTCGGTTGATCCTTTACGCACCTAGACGTTTCAGTGTCTTGCCGAGTCCTGGACCGGTGTGCGTAGCGCCGAGCAGATGCCTGTGTTACGGACTGCTCACGGCCCAGCGGAGCAGGACGGCCGCCAGGGACGGGTGCGACCGACCCACTATGAGGAGTGTGGTCCTCTCGCAGTGCCACCCTCCGGCGAGCGGGGGGCGGGGCACGATCCTTCGCACGCGTGGCCACGGCCTTGGTCGTAGTGCCCGCGATCGCCGTGTCACCGCTACCGCTGGAGCGCCGAGGCGGGGGTCGTCCCGGTTCTCGGCGCTATGGTGACTCGCCGCCTGTGGCCAGACGGACTACTGGATGGCCGAAATGGCTGACAGACGGGGTGGTCCAGCTCGACCCGTTCGAACTCGGAAGCTGGGAAATGCTGATCGAGTTCCTCAACGGCCGCGGCCCAGCCGCCCTGATCGACCGCGTCCGCCAAGCCGAGGATTCGGACCCACGGCCGACGAGTACCTCGCCGTCACTGAGAAGCCTCGTTGGGGCTCGTTTGGCTGGCTGGCCCACTCTAGTTTGTCACCGCGGAGGGCTGCGGGCTCCGCGATCAGGCGGTGATGGCCGCGGCCGCGACGCCGGACGCTGCGCCGCGCGCTGCCGAAGCGGGCGCTCACCCAGGAGGAGGTGCCCGAGGCCTGACGCCCCGGCTCACGGCGGCCCGGTTGCCGACGATGGCCGCGACTGGCGGCATGAGGCAGGTCACGGCCAGGGCCGCCACGCCGCCGCTCCGGCCACGCCGACACCTTGTTGTGCCCCAGCTCCGCGCAGTACTCCGGTGGTCTGCCGGGCCCGCTCGCAGAGCATCGCTGCTTGCCAGCGTCGTGTGACAGCGCCCGATTCGCAATTCCGGTCGGCCGTGCGGGTCATGCATGGGGCGAAGCAGGATCATGGGGCGGCCGTCATGCTGCGGCCGGGCTGTGGCGGCATAACGTAGTAGGCATGGACGGCAGCCTCGTCGCGAGCGGGTATGCAGACCATCTCACCGACGCCGACCTCGCATTGGTCGTCTCGGCGGCCGACGCGCGGATGACGGCTACCATGGCGGCGGCGCAGGTCCGGCGGCTGCGCCGCGACCCGCACGCCGTCGTGGAACTGCTCGGCGATCCGCGCGTGTTCGAGGCCGTGTTTGGCCACGGGACTGGCGCTGCCGCGGGCGCACCCAGCCAGGCGGTTCCCGCGTCAGCGTTCCTCGCGTTCGCCGTGGCCGTCCAACGGGCCGCCGCAGAGCTTGGGTCCATGGATCACGTGCCGGAACGCTCGGGTCGCGCCAGCGGGTGCCGCTGTTCGACGCGCCCAGCCTGCGCGACTTCCTCAGCTCGCGGGCCCGGCGGCTGTTCCTCGCCGAGTTGCTCGCCTCATTCACCCGGGTGGCTAGCGGCCAGTACCGTGTCCGCTCCGGCGGCCGGCCGCCGACCGGCCGGTTCAATGAGCTTGACCCCGCCGCGCTTGCCGCGCTGGCCGCCACGGTCACTGAGGCGGACCGGCCCGGCGTGTGCCGAAGGCTCGGCGCCGTGGCCCTGTTCCTGACCGGGGTCTTTCCCGACTACGCCGCGGCGCGAGCCTTCGGGCCGGTGAGCGTGGCACGCTTGCTTGACGCCACGCGGGTGCCCCGCTGGCGATGATGAGGGCGGACTGGACGGATCCCCCGCTCTGCGTTGCGCATCTCCGTCGAAGATTACGCATTTCCCACGGTACGTTGACGATCATGCCGAAAGTACCTGGCACCATCGAGGCGGGAGAGACCTACCCGCCGCGCCGTCGCCACCGCGGACCGGCTGTCGTGCGGGCCGGCCTTCTTGTCGTCGGCTGGTTGATTGTCGCTGTGCTCGGGCTCGTCGCGCTACTGCGGCTCGTGGCCTGGGACTCGGTCCAGCCGCTGATCGTGCTCGACGCCCTCACTCTGATCGTCTACCTGCCGGCCTGGGTCGTGGCCGTCGGGGCGCTCATAGCGCGGCGCTGGTGGCTTGCCGCGGCAGCTGCCGTCATCGTCGCCGCCCAACTAGCGTTCGTCATGCCGGAGCTACTCGCCGCGGCTCCCGTGCCTGCATGGGCCCGGCATGCTCCGGTGGTGCGGGTGTTCGACGCGAACATTGGCAAGAGCCTCCACTTCGAGGCCGGTTACGTGCGAGCCATCGAGCAGGACCGCCCCGACCTCGTAACCCTCGAAGAGTTCACGCCACCGGCGCTGCAGAGCATGGTGGCCTCGGGCGTGCTGGCGAGCTTCCCCTACCGTTGCGTGGCGCCGGCCTACGGCGCGGACGGCTTCCTGATCGCCTCCAGGCTGCGCCTGACCGGTTGCCGGGTACGGACCGTGTTCTGGGACCGTCCGTGGACGCCTTACATGGTCGAGGCCACCCTGTGGTCGCCAGGTGGGCCGGTCGCCCTGCGCCTCGTGCATACCCTGGCGCCGTTCCCCGCGTACTGGCGGGACTGGTCGGCGGCGCTGGCCGCTGTCGGCCGGTCCGTGCGCGCTAGCGGCGACAGTCGCATGCTGATGGTCGGGGACTTCAACGCCACGTGGGGCAACAGCCGGTTCGTCGCCCTCCTGCACGACGGGCTGACCGACGGGGCCGCGGCGCGGGGGAAGGCGACCGACATGACGTGGCCGAACGGTGCCGTTGTGCCACCCTTCGTCCGCATAGATCACGTGCTGACCGGAGCGCGCCTGGCCGTCACCGAGATCGCCGCCAAGCCAGGGTTCGGCAGCGACCACCGCTATCTGGTCGCCATGGTCGCAATCCGGACCTGAGCTTAGCGACGAGCGGGGTAGCTGGGATACCCACTACGACGCGCTCAGGTGGTTGTCTCTACTCTGCGTCAGAAGGGGTCGTTTATGGACACGCCCCCCGCGCGCGTCTTTTGCGGTAGGAGGCGCTCTTCGTGGTAGACGCCCGTCTGGTATTCGGCCAGGACGCCGCGCAGATGCCGCTCGCCGGGGATCAGGATGCGGCCGGGGAGCTCACGGCGCAGGGTGCCGGCGAGGCGCTCGCAGATCGCGTTCATCCGCGGCGCGTGGACGGCGGTGCGCAGGATCCTGGTGCCGGCGGCCGGGACGACGGCGCCGGACGAGGCAGTGAAGTTCGATCCGCGATCGCGGATCACGAACTTGATGTCCGCGAACCGCTCGCCGAGGCTGAGGGCCAGGTTACGGGCCCGCTGCACGGTCCACTCGCCGGTGGGGTTCGCGGCTCGCCGCTATCGCATGGCGGCTGTACGGCGAAGCCGGTATCGATGAAGCCGAGATCGACCGGCTTCACGCCGTACTGCGGTCCCGCTCAGGCGCGGGCGGTGACTGTCGTCGAGATGGACCTGTCTGAACTCGACGATACGTTCCTCCGGGTGGGTCCGTGAGACCTATGATGTCGGCTAGGGGCAGGCTCATGCTGACGTTTGGGCGCCGAGCTTGGCATTGCCCAGTCCTGGCCATCCTCCCGGCAGTACAGCCTCCGTCGGCGCGGCCCTCTCACAGGACAGGGTAGTTCTCAGGTCGCTCTTTAAATGCCTGCGCACCTATGGCCGCAAGTTGCGAGGGCGGGCAGTCGCTTGCAGGTGCCTGCCAGGCCCGGCAGGAGGCCCGCCCGACTGAATATCCGCAGCTCCGCCCATGGTGGCGGAGCGGACAGGAGCATGGATGTCATCGCCCTCGCAGCCAGCGCACCTCAGTAACCATCAGCGCAACACGCTGCGCCAGATCTTCCAGCATCCCGCGGGCCACAACATCGAGTGGCGTGCCGTGCTGTCGCTGCTCGAGGCAGTCGGCTCAGCCGAGGAGCAGCACGGCGGCAAGGTCGCCGTGATGATCGGGTCCGAGACCGAATACTTCGACCCGCCCCCCCACAAGGACATCGACACCCAGGCAGTTGTCAACCTGCGCCGGATGCTGACCAAGGCCGGCGACGGAGCCGACGCTGCGGATGCCAGAGCCAACGGCCGGGAGGCCTGACCCTTAGCCAGCCGCACACTCGGTGCCTGTGGGATGGCAGAAGTCTGCCTGGCCTGTGAGCTGCAGCGATGCACCGGGGTCAGCGATCGGCCATGATGATCAGCCGTGTCCCTCCGTCTGCTCTATCTGATCTTCACCCGGCTGTGCGGCTGGCTGGTCCTGCTTGGCCGCTCGCCCGCCTCCAAGAACGCGGAGTTGCTGGTGCGCGGCACGAGGTCGCCGTGCTGCCGCACCAATCCGCGGCCCCGGCTTGGACTGGGCCGACCGTGCGGTGCTCGCCGCGCTGATCCGCCTCCTGCCGCGAAGGCTGCGGATGCATCGGCTGGTCCTGTCCCGCTCGAATATAGTCAACAGGTCTTGGTGGCGTTTGGTGGCCACGAAACTTGTCCGCGTCCCGTCCTGGGCGGGCTGGCGTGGCGGGTACGGTGGCCGCGGCGCAGGTGGCGTGCGCGAGTGTGCCGCCCGGCCGCCGTGCCGCGCCGCGCCGTTCTCAGCTTAAGGGTGTACCGGGCGGTGGTGCTGGTGTCTGGTCCCGGTTCACCGCGGACTGGCGTACACGGCCGTGATTGATGGGGCATCGTACTGGCGTGCTGCCTGTGTCGCCGGAACTATCCGTGGAGCCCTCGTGCCCGAAAAATAGTCTGAGCGCTGGGGACGATCTTGCGGGCTGGGTACTGCTGCTGCGTGCGCGCCGATCAGATTCGGCTTCCCCCCTCTCGTTCCCCGGGCAGCCTCACCGTGTCGCTTTCCAGGAAAGGGTGTGGTTGTTCATGGCCAGGACGAGGAACAGGCCGGCGTCACCGCCGGTGCCCGGCGATGCCGGCGCGGAGGTGACCGATGAGCCGGTGCAGGTGATCAGCCGGGCGGCGGCGATCGATGTGGCCAAGGGCTCGGGGATGGTGTGCATGCGGCTGCCGCATGAGTCCCGGGCGGG
The DNA here is from genome assembly GCA_963712955.1 of uncultured Actinomycetota bacterium. Taxonomy (GTDB): domain Bacteria; phylum Actinomycetota; class Actinomycetes; order Streptosporangiales; family Streptosporangiaceae; genus DATFVJ01. Next base: position 216,939 of record CAVQKF010000008.1, read on the forward strand.
GCGGCGGACCCAGAAGGTGTGGGAGGTGACCGCGACCTTCGCCGCGGTCGTGGCGCTGATGGATCACCTGGTGTGCCAGGGCGTGGAGCGGCTGGTGCTGGAGTCCACCAGCGACTACTGGCGTATCTGGTGTTACCTGGCGGAGGCGGCGGGCCTGGAGGTGTGGCTGGTCAATGCCCGCGACGTCAAGCACCTGCCGGGCCGGTCCAAATCCGACCGGCTGGACTGCGTGTGGCTGTGCAAGCTGAACGAATGGGGCATGCTGCGCCGCTCGTTCGTGCCGCCGGAGCCCGTTCGCGACCTGCGGGCGCTGACCCGGCTGCGGGCGAACCTGACCCATGACCGGGTCCGTCACCAGAACCGGATCGAGAAGATCCTGGAGGATGCCCTGCTGAAGGTCTCCAGCGTGATCTCGGACCTGATGGGCGGCAGCGGCCGCCGGTTCCTGCAGGCCCTGGTGGACGGCGAGCGCAGCCCCGCCGCGCTGGCCGCGCTGGGCGATTACCGGCTGCACGCCAGCAAGGCCGAGCTGGCGGAGGCCCTGACCGGCCGGTTCCGCGACATCCACGGGTTCGAGATCGGCATGGTGCTGGAGCTCATCGATGACCTGTCCGCCAAGATCACCGAGCTGGACGAGCGGATCGAGGCCCAGCTGGAGAACGTGCCCGGCCTGGGCGGCGTGTGCACGAGCTGCGGGCAGCCCGGGCCGGACGGGCCGTGCACCGGATGCGGCGAGCCGGTCCTGGGCGTCATCGCCAGGCTCGATGAGATCACCGGAATCGGCCGCGGCGCCGCCCAGGTCATCGTCGCCGAGCTTGGCACCGACATGACCCAGTTCCCCACCCCCGGGCACGCCGCCTCCTGGGCAAAGCTGACTCCCCGCGCCATCCAGTCCGGCGCCACCAGCAAGGCCTGCCGCACCGGCAAAGGCAACCCGTACCTGCGCGGCGCGACCGGCGTCGCGGTCATGACCGCCGCCAGGACCGAGACCTTCCTCGGCGCCCGGTACCGGCGCCACGCCCGCAGGCGGGGCAAGCAGAAGGCCATCGTCGCCGGATGCCGCACCATCATCGAGATCGCCTGGCGCGTCATCGCCGACCCCGGCTTCCGCTACATCGAGCTCGGACCGGACTACCACGACCAGCTCGACCCCCGGCGCAAGACCCGCGACAAGATCCGCCAGCTCGAAAAGCTCAACCCCGGCATGACCGTCACCCTGACGCCCCGCCCGGAACCCGGCGGGCAGGCACCCGCCGCCTGACCACAGCACGTATCCCCCCGGCTACCCGTCACCAGCATGGACGGCGCAATCGCTTAACGTATTACCACAGCTCACCCACCGCCCCTGGCAGCATTGCGCCAGAGGATGGCTGGACCCTGCCCGAGAATACTGCTCTGTTTCCGGTCAGTCAACAGGTCTTGGTGGCGTTTGGTGGCCACGAAACTTGTCCGCGTCCCGTCCTGGGCGGGCTGGCGTGGCAGGGTACGGTGGCCGCGGCGCGGGTGGCGTGCGCGAGTGTGCTGCCCGGCCGCCGTGCCGCGCCGCGGCGTTCTCAGCTTAAGGGTGTACCGGGCGGTGGTGCTGGTGTCTGGTCCCGGTTCACCGCGGACTGGCGTACAGGGCCGTGATTGATGGGGCATCGTACTGGCGTGCTGCCCGTGTCGCCGGAACTATCCGTGGAGCCCTCGTGCCCGAAAAATAGTCTGAGCGCTGGGGACGATCTTGCGGGCTGGGTACTGCTGCTGCGTGCGCGCCGATCAGATTCGGCTTCCCCCCTCTCGTTCCCCGGGCAGCCTCACCGTGTCGCTTTCCAGGAAAGGGTGTGGTTGTTCATGGCCAGGACGAGGAACAAGCCGGCGTCACCGCCGGTGCCCGGCGATGCCGGCGCGGAGGTGACCGATGAGCCGGTGCAGGTGATCAGCCGGGCGGCGGCGATCGATGTGGCCAAGGGCTCGGGGATGGTGTGCATGCGGCTGCCGCATGAGTCCCGGGCGGGGCGGCGGACCCAGAAGGTGTGGGAGGTGACCGCGACCTTCGCCGCGGTCGTGGCGCTGATGGATCACCTGGTGTGCCAGGGCGTGGAGCGGCTGGTGCTGGAGTCCACCAGCGACTACTGGCGTATCTGGTATTACCTGGCGGAGGCGGCGGGCCTGGAGGTGTGGCTGGTCAATGCCCGCGACGTCAAGCACCTGCCGGGCCGGTCCAAAACCGACCGGCTGGACTGCGTGTGGCTGTGCAAGCTGAACGAATGGGGCATGCTGCGCCGCTCGTTCGTGCCGCCGGAGCCCGTCCGCGACCTGCGGGCGCTGACCCGGCTGCGGGCGAACCTGACCCATGACCGGGTCCGTCACCAGAACCGGATCGAGAAGATCCTGGAGGATGCCCTGCTGAAGGTCTCCAGCGTGATCTCGGACCTGATGGGCGGCAGCGGCCGCCGGTTCCTGCAGGCCCTGGTGGACGGCGAGCGCAGCCCCGCCGCGCTGGCCGCGCTGGGCGATTACCGGCTGCACGCCAGCAAGGCCGAGCTGGCGGAGGCCCTGACCGGCCGGTTCCGCGACATCCACGGCTTCGAGATCGGCATGCTGCTGGAGCTCATCGATGACCTGTCCGCCAAGATCACCGAGCTGGACGAGCGGATCGAGGCCCAGCTGGAGAACGTGCCCGGCCTGGGCGGCGTGTGCACGAGCTGCGGGCAGCCCGGGCCGGACGGGCCGTGCACCGGATGCGGCGAGCCGGTCCTGGGCGTCATCGCCAGGCTCGATGAGATCACCGGCATCGGCCGCGGCGCCGCCCAGGTCATCGTCGCCGAGCTGGGCACCGACATGACCCAGTTCCCCACCCCCGGGCACGCCGCCTCCTGGGCAAAGCTGACTCCCCGCGCCATCCAGTCCGGCGCCACCAGCAAGGCCGGCCGCACCGGCAAAGGCAACCCGTACCTGCGCGGCGCGACCGGAGTCGCGGTCATGACCGCCGCCAGGACCGAGACCTTCCTCGGCGCCCGGTACCGGCGCCACGCCCGCAGGCGGGGCAAGCAGAAGGCCATCGTCGCCGGATGCCGCACCATCATCGAGATCGCCTGGCGCGTCATCGCCGACCCCGGCTTCCGCTACATCGAGCTCGGACCGGACTACCACGACCAGCTCGACCCCCGGCGCAAGACCCGCGACAAGATCCGCCAGCTCGAAAAGCTCAACCCCGGCATGACCGTCACCCTGACGCCCCACCCGGAACCCGGCGGGCAGGCACCCGCCGCCTGACCACAGCACGTATCCCCCCGGCTACCCGTCACCAGCATGGACGGCGCAATCGCTTAACGTATTACCACAGCTCACCCACCGCCCCTGGCAGCATTGCGCCAGAGGATGGCTGGACCCTGCCCGAGAATACTGCTCTGTTTCCGGTCAGGGTCGGACCGCTGACCTGCGGGTTCTGCTGCGGAGTGGTTGTTGAGGCTGGGAGTCTCGCGGGGTGCCTCTGACGTTGGCTTACATGATCGCGAGGGCTGGACCACACCGATGCAATGCGGCCCTGCGAGCTTGCCGACGCGGGTCACGTCCCGGTGATCATTTGGCGGAGTCACCGGGGCACGTTGTGCGTAGGTGCTGGGGTCAGGCTTTTGCTGTGTGCGACGGCGAACAGGCGCCGGCCGGAGCGAATGCGTCCGGCTGGGTGCCGGTCATGGATCGGGGTGTGGCTGGGCGGGTTGCTCTGCCGGGGGTGCTGGCGGCTCGGCGTAGCGGAGGTATCGCTCGAATGCCTCGGTGACGCCTTCGCGGTCGCCGGTGGCCAGCAGGTCGAGCAGCAGACCGCGGGTTATGGCAACGGCGAGCCTGGCGTCTGCGCGTGCGGTGGTCTCGTCGGCCCCAGCGTCGGCCAACGCGGCCGCGATGTAGGTGATCCACGGCTCGACCACTGTCTCGAGGAACCCTTCGGTGCCTGGGCGCCCGAGCAGGGCGTGGCTGTACAGCTCGAAGAACAGCCGTTCCTGCGGCCACAGCTTCGGGTCGCTGAAGTGCTGCCAAGCCCGCCGGGCCGCAGCCGGGGTGACCCCCCAGCCTGGCACGGCCGCGCGCTGGGCTTCCTCGACCGCGCGGGCGACCGCGATCAGCAGGCCCTCGCGGGATCCGAAATGGTACAGCAGCATGCGGTGGCTGGTCCCGATGGCGGCCGCCAGCTCGCGCAGGCTCAGATCGGCGATCCCGCCCTGCATCGCCTGCTCCACCGCGGCGGCCAGCAGGCGCTCTCGGGCTTGCGATGTGGCCATGCCGCAGTGTACCATCTGGTTCATGTTCCACTTGGTACATCAGGGAGGGTGGCAATGGGCTGGCTGCACGTAGAAGCGGAACAGACCACGCGGGCGGCGCCCGAGGCCGTCTGGGATCTTGTCTCTGACGCCACCCGCTACCCCGAGTGGGGGCCATGGAGCGCCGCCGGCTATCAGCGGCCCGGTGAAACCTCACCGCGCGGGCCCGGCGCGGTTCAGTGGCTGCGGTCCTCCCGCCGGGCCTACCTGCGTTACCCCACGTCGATCGAGAAGATCCTCGAAGCCGAGGCGGGGCGCCGACTCGTGTACACCGTGATCGGGGGTATCCCGGTCCGCAATTACCGGGCGGAGGTGACCCTCACCCGGTCCGGTGACGGTACCCGAATCCGCTGGGCCGCCACATGGGACTCGACCCTCGCCGGACGGGTGGCAGCGCGAGCGCTCCGCAAGGTCTACCCGCAGATCGTCGCGGATCTGGCGGCCGCCGCCGAGAACCAGGCCGGAAGCCCGCCAGGCTCGTCAGACTGATTATCCGCCTGGGACATCACCCGTGGCGCCGAGCCGCCGACCCCGTTCGCGTTAAGCACGACCCAGCCAGGCCACCCGAGGCAAAATGTCCGGCCGTGTCCGCGGCGATCTCGGCGTCGATGGTGGTGAACGACGCGGCAGCCTGGTCGTCGCGGATCATCTGCTGAGCGGCGGCGGCGATCATGTAGGTGGATATGTCCACTCCCGCGGCATCGGCGTGGGCCCGGATGCGGTCATGGGTCTCTTCTTTGGTGCTGATGCTGAATCGCTTCGTGCCCATGCCGTCGACGCTGCTCGTAGCGGGCATCCAGCCCGCCGCTGGGAACACGAGCCCGGCCTGGCATCCGGGCGGGTGCCCGGTTCAGCAGCCGCGTGGCCAGGTGAGGGTCGCAGGGACAGGGACGGATCGTCCTCCTCTTCGCGCTCGTGAGCGGATGGGTCAGCGGCTTTGGGGGTGCTCCCGGCGGCGGGCCAGCGCTCGCTCGATGGAACGGGGGTGCACGCGCACCCCGAACTCGGAGGCGATGAGATCGGCCAGGCCGGCGGGCCGAAGTTCGGGATCGGCCGCCAGCTGCTCCTCGGCCCAGCCGAGGATGTGCCCGGTGAGCTTGTGGCCGCCGCGGGGTCCGGGCTTGGCCGGCACCAGCCCGTCCAGCCCGGACTCCGCCAGGGCAGCGGCTGCCTGGTAATAGGCCGGCCGCGAATACCCGAACGCCGCCGCCGCGGCGGTGACCGGCTCGCCGTCCACCGTGACGCGGCGCACCATCTCGTACGTGACCTGCGCCGCGTCCCGGGCGCCGGGGAACTCCCCGGCCCCGAACGCCGGGTCGGTCACCTGCCCGGGGTGCGGGTTCAGGCACCGCGACTCGCGCAGCGCCGTCACCTTCGGGTCGTCTGCGGGTTCTCGTTCCAGCCTACGGCCGCTAATCACGTCCGGCATAATCTCGTTGACATTCACGGCGTAATCCGCTTGACAGCCCCGTCGCTCGGCGACAGGGACCGCAGCTGGCCGATCAGATCCGCCACAGCCAGCAGGCCCTCGATGGTGAACGGGCAGCGGCCGTCCGCGACGACCACGAACGGATCGGCGGGCGCGACATCGGTCCACCCTGCTGGCAGCGAGAACAGCTCGCCGTTCGCGTCGTGGAGATGGACCCGGTCCTCACCCCAGTTCTGGCGGTGCGCGACGAACTCGAAGTCCTGGCCGAACAGCGGGTGGAACCGGTGGGTCACACGGACACGCCGATACCGATCATCTGGATGGGGTGTAGTCGACGACGTGGTCGAACGCATTCGCGGAGCGCTGGGTGGGAACAGCACGCCGGGAGTGCACCGACAGGCTCCTGCTCACCGGGCGTCGACACCTGGCCGTCGCGCTGGGGGAGTACGTCGAGCACTAGAACGGGCATCGGCCGCACCAATCCCTCCAGCAGCAGCCGCCACGTCCACCGCCACCGGCGACGTTGCCGCAGAACGGCTCGACGGTGCGTCGCAGGCAAGTCCTAGGCGGGCTGATCAACGAGTACGACCGCGCCGCATAGTCCGTGAACGCCCAGCTCAGGGCAGAAATCCGGGTTGTGAAGCGGCACAGGCTCCAACTGGACGCCGCAGCAGAACGTTCCTGGAGTCGGGACGAGCCCAGACTTGTGACGCTTCGGCCCGTGGCGGCAGCGCTCTCCCTCAGCACGTGCCCGGCGAAGCGCTGTGACACGATCCCCGGGCGCGCGCTGCCGTCAGCGCCAGCTGCCCACGCCGGAACAAACGTGACCGCGATTTCCTCGAAACCCCAGCAGCAAAAGATTGGACCTCCCGGGCCGATGCGGTGCGCGCCCGGTCGGGCCAAACTTGCGCCGATGAAGATCGCCACCGCCAAACAGCGCGTGATCCTCGACGCCACACTCGACCACTCCGTCATCCGCGCACGCTGACAGCGCCCAGCCCGCGGCACACGCTCGCGTGCCCGATAGCGTAACGGGATGGCATCAACCGACAAGATCGAGGCGTTCCTCGCTGAGCCGCGCAACATCGTCGTCGCCGGGATCCGCCGGGACGGGCGTCCGCATCTGAGCCCCAACTGGTTCTACTGGGACGGCGAGCGCTTCTACGTATCGACAACGCGAGGCCGCGTGAAGTACGCGATCTTCCGCCACGACGCGCGAGCGCAGCTGCTGATTGACGATTCCACCAGCTTCCGCGCCGTGCTGGTCCCGGCCACCGTCGAGATCCGCGAGGACATCGCCGCTGAGCTGCCCCGCTTCCGTGCCATCCGGGAAAAGCATGGCGTAGCCGTACCGGGCGACGATGAGCATCTTCGGGCACTGACGGAGGAGGGGCGGGTTCTGCTGACCATGACACCCGACAGGCCGCCCTCAAGCTGGACGTGCTGGGGCTTGGACTGAATGCCCGGGACGAGCTGGGCGATCTCCTCGGCCGCCGAGCTGCCGGGCGGGGTGACGAGGCCCTCGAAGGTGGCGAAGCCGACCGGGTTGGTGATGTCGACGATGACCTTGCCAGGCAGTTGTCCGGCGTACACGGCGATCGTGCCGACCACCGCACCGTAGGGAATCGCTAGGGCGACGATCTCACCCCCGAGGCGACCGCCGCTCTCGCCACGGGTGGCGCTCCCGCTTCCCTCTCTGGCAAGTTCCTCGGCCAGTTGATCCGCCAGCCCACGACCGACGTCATCGACCTCAACCGGGCGGACGCGACCAACGTCGGGAGATTGCTCGCGGCCAGCGGAACGTCCGACATCGTCGACGCCCACGTCGTAATCTGTGCGCGCCGCAGCAAACAGCACGTCATCACATCCGATCCTGCCGATCTCCGTGCCCTCGACCCGGCCATTCAAGTGATCGCGCTCTGAGACCCGTGCGGGTGGCTCACGCGTGAGGCGGGGCGCGCGCGGTGATGCGGGGCGCAGAGCGTTGGGAATGGGGCGCGACGCGGGGTGCGGAACGGACGGATGCGGGGGGACCAAGTCGGCTCAGCCAAGGATCGCGCCGAGCACGCGATCTGAGTCGGTGAGGTCGGGAAGTACCACATGCGCGCCCGCCTCGGCGAGTTCTGCCGCTGACGCCGCGCCTGTGGCGACCGCGACGCCGCGGGCGCCCGTCGCGAGAGCGGCGGCCACGTCGAGGGGCGTGTCCCCGACGAGCACGGTCTCCTGGCCGGGAAAAGTCGTCCGGTGCACCCGGGCGGCGTTTTCCCGTGCCACGTAAACGAGTTCGCCGCGTTCCTCGTGCGCATCGCCGTATGCGCCGATGTCCAGGTCGAGGTATTCGGCGAGGCCGAGTGCGCCAAGCTTGGCCTCGGCCAGCGGGCGGAGGTTCCCTGTCAGCACCGACTGCACGATATAGGTCCCGCGGGCCCGCTGGCCGGGCGCCGATGCCAGGGCGCGGAGGATGCGCGCGGCACCGGGCAGCGGACGCCCGCGTTCCCTGACGCGGTCAGCGAACTCAGGGGCATGTGCGGCGAGAGCGGTCGCGAATGCGCACGCGTGCTGGGCCGGCTCCGGCACCCCGGCGCGGGTGAGCGTATCGAGGATGATTGCCCGGTCGGTCCGCCCCGCCATGGGCGCGACATTCTCAAGCGTGCGGCCGAACAACTGCCGGAACACCACCTGATACAGCTGAGGGCTCAGCCCTCCGGCGTTGATCAGCGTATGGTCGACATCCCATAGGACAAGGCGTTTGCGCACGTCGTGACGTTACCAGCCAGTATCGGCCCGTCAGGCTCTCCCGGTGCCGCCAGCCCGCCCGCGCCGCCTGACCGTCCACCGGCCTGTCGCGGCGCGCACCCGCTCGTGTAGTCTCATTGATGCGGGCAAAGGATGACATTCTGTGGGGTACGCGAATCAATGTCACCAAGCTAAAGGTATGACTAAATAACGACAAATATTCATCGTTCCTCGCGAGCTGCGTCGAGCGCCCGGGGGGTTTTGCCCGAATCCGCCCGTTTTTTGTTTTCCATTATTGAGAGTGATAGTGGCTTCAGCTGAACACCCGCATGCGCCGCCAAGAGTCGCATCATGGCGGCCTCGTACGGTGGAATCACCCGTCGCGGCTGACCCGGAGCCGTCGTTTCGGCTGCGATGGCTCGCGGCCTTGCTTGGCGCGGCGTGGCTGGTGCCGTTCGTGCTGAATGAGCTGCGGCTGGATGTGATCCAGCCTGCCCTGCTTCTCCTCGCCGTCGCGTCGCTTCTGCGGTCGGGGACCAACCTGGTGGATCGCTTCATGCTGGCCGCTGCCCTGCTCGCGGGACTGGTCCTGTCGCTTGGCCTGGCCTTCTCCATCTGGCCATGGGGGCTGCAGCCGGTGCCTGTGGGGGGGACGCTGTTCTCGCTCGTCGCTGCGGCCGGATGGTTCGGGCGCCGAGCCCCGAGCCTGCCGCGCCGCTTGCTAGGGTCGGATGTGGTGGTTCTCGGCTCGGGGCTCTTCTCATTCTTAGCTGTCTATGCGCCGGTCGCGGGGCTGCCCCCAGTGCGGCGGTTCACGTTCTCGACGACCGCGGAAGACCGGTATGCCCATTTCGCCCTGTTCGACACGATCCACCGGCTCGGCGGGTACACGTTCTTCCATCAGAGTGCCGCGCGGGTCTCGGTGCAGCACCCCTCGGAGATCGTATACCCGTCCGGGTCGCATTTCCTGTATGCGTGGTTCGACACGTTCCTAAGGTCGGCTACCGATCCCGGGGCGCCGCTCGCGGAGTTCAACCGTTATTTCATCTACGTTCTTGCGGCATACGCCTTCTTGGTCATGGCCCTGGTGTGGGCGGCCCGCTGGGTAGCCGGCCCGCTCGCGACGGGCTGGCAGCGCATCTTCATCTGCTCGCTCGTGGCCGCGCTGGCGATCGCTGGCCCGCTCTTTGAGCTTGTCTATGACGGATACGATTCGGAGATCGCCGGTCTCGCGTTTCTCGTGCTTGCCGTGGCCGTGACGGTCCGGCCGCCGCGTGTGGTTAGGGAGCAGGTGCTGATCGTCTGCTCCTCGCTGATCGCGGTCGCGTATGCCTACAACCTCTACGCGCCAATGGCTGTCCTGGGGATAGGTGCTGCCTGCATCATCTACCGTCGCCGGCTGCGCAGGCGCTGGCGGTTCACCGTCGTCACCGTTGCCGCCGGCTGCGCCATCGCGTTCTACCCATCGGCTCTCAGCGTGGCGTCCGGATTCAACGCACGAGCACAGGCGCTGGCCGGTGGGTCGGCGCTGTCAATCCCCATGTCGCTTGTGGGCGTGCTCGCGCTCGTCATCGTCGCCACGATGGCGAGCCCCAGCGCGCGGCGGCTACCTGCGTGCCGGGCCATGGTTGCCGAGGTCTTCGTCGTCACGGTCGTGGTCGCGGGTTTCGGCCTCTACCAGGTGGCCAGCCGTGGTCATACCAGCTATTACTATGACAAGCTGCTGGCGGCGAGCTACGCGGTCGGCCTGGTTGGCCTCGGCGCTGCCGGCACCTTGCTCCGCTGGCTGCCGGCTCCCTCCCGGCGGGGTGGCCTCCTGAGCCGGCTGCTGGAGGTTCCTGTGGCCGTCGTCGCCGCCGCGGCCGCATTGAGCCTGGCGGCGGTGGTCCACTCGGGCCTGTCAGCCACCGGGCATTCGACGTTCCGGGCGAAAACTCCGCTCGCCGCATGGACCGCCAATAAGCTGATTGCGCCCACCGGCCCATCCATGACTGCTCTTGCCAACGCGCACCTGTTTGGCGACCGCATCCCCTCCTTGGTGTTCTACAGCAACTGGGGCCTCGGAAACTGGCGCGACAGCTTCCTCGCGGCGGCGTTCAACCGTGATCTCGGCGAGATGAAGAATCCGATCAACGCGATCCTGGAAGCGAAGGTGGGTGGCCCGCCGACCAGTGCCCGTGCGACCAAGGTCGGACTCGGCCTCGTGCTCAAGGCGCTTCGCGAGAGCCCGTTCCCGCTGCGTCTCATCGTGTGGAATCCGGCGTTCGCGCACAAGTTAGAAACCATGCTCGCCGCCCATCCTCACGTGAGGGCGACCGTGCTTGTGCTCCCGACGCTGCCGGGTTAGTGCAAGCGTGACCGTAACACGCAGGCTCGCCGCCACCGGCATGGGTGCACATGGGTGCCGGGTGCGAACCCACTCGTGTAACCTTAATCCCAGAGGGGAGGACATTCTGCCTGGTACATGCTTAAATATCACCAAGCTAAGGCATCACCAATAATCACAAATTGTTTCTCATGCCCCCACGCCGCACCAAGCGCCGGGGGTAGCATTACCCGAATGCGCGGGGTTCTGCTTTCCATTCTTGAGAGCGATAGTGGATTCAACTGAGCACGCGCATGCGCCGCCAAGAATCGCAGCCTGGCGGCCTCGTACGGTGCAGTCAGCTCTTCCGGCCGGTCCGGAGCCATCGCGGTTGCGCTGGCTGGGATGGCTCGCCGTCATTCTTGGCGCGGCGTGGCTGGTGCCGCTCGCGCTGAATCAGCTACGCATGGACGTTGTCCAGCCGGTCCTCCTCCTCTTCGCGGTCGCCTCGATTCTTCGCTCGGGAACCAACGTGGTTGACCGATTCATGCTGGCCGCGAGCCTGCTCGCGGGAGCCGCCCTCGCCCTAGGCGTGCTCTTCTCGATCTGGCCGTGGGGGCTCCAGCCAGTGCCCGTAGGTGGCACGTGCTTCTCGTTGGTCGCGGCCGTCGGCTGGTTCACCCGCCGGGTACCCAGCCTGCCGCGGCGCTGGCTGTGGTCCGATGCGGTGGTGCTCGGTTCCGGGATCTTCGCCTTGTGGGCCGCCTACGCTCCGATCGCCGGCCTTTCCCTGGCGAAACGCCTCACGTTCTCCACCATAACTTCGGACCGGTTCAATCATTTCGCCCTGTTCGATACCATCCATCGGCTCGGCGGGTACGCCTTCCTTCATCAGAGCCAGGCGCGGTTTTCCGTTCAGACGCCCACCCAGGTCGTCTACCCATCCGGGTCGCATTTCCTGTTCGCGCTGTCCGACACGTTCCTCAGGTCGGCCATTGATCCCGGGGCGCCGCTGCCGGAGTTCAACCGTTATTTCATCTACGTTCTTGCGGCGTATGCCTTCATGGTCATGGCCCTCGTGTGGGCGGCCCGCTGGATAGCGGGCCCGCGGGTGGCCGGCTGGCGGCGCTTCGTCATCTGCTCGGGGGTGGCCGCGCTGGCGCTCGGCGGGCCTTTGGTGGAGATGATCGAGCCCGGGCTCGATTCGGAGATCGTCGGCCTCGCGTTCCTCGCGCTCGCCGTGGCCGTGACGGTCCGGCCGCCGCACGTGGTCCGTGAGCAGGTGCTGATCGCCTGCGCGATGCTGGTCGCGGTCGCCTACGCCTACAACCTCTATGAGCCTATTGTCGTCCTGGGTATGGGGGCCGCCGGCATCGTGTACCGCCACCGGCTGCGCAGGCACTGGCGGTTCACCGTCGTCGCCGTCGTCGCCGGCTGCGCCATCGCACTCTACCCGTCCGCGCTCAGCCTGGCCTCCGGATTCAACGCCCAGGCGTTGACGCTGGCCAGCCTCGGCCGGGTGGTGCCACTCCCCGTGCCACTGGCAGCAGGGCTGGCCCTGGTCATCCTCGCCACGATGGCCAGCAGAGTCTCGCGGCGGCTGCCAGTGTGGCAGGCGATGACGGCACAGCTGCTTGTATCCGTGACCCTGATCGGGGCCTTCGCCGTTTACCAGTTGAGCGAGCTTCACCGCACCAGCTACTACTTCAACAAGTTGATGGTGGCGGGCTACGTCGTGTGTCTGGTGGGCCTCGGTGCCCTCGGCAGCTTCCTGCGCCCACTGCATGCCCGCGCCAGGCCGGATGGCCGGGCGAGCCCGCTGCGGGAAGCTCGCCTGGCTGTCGTCGCCGGAGCACTCGCGATGTGCCTTACGAGCCTGTTCCAATCGGGCCTGTCCAGCGGGCACTCGCCGTTCTGGATGGGATCCCCGCTCAGCAACTGGAGCGCGGGCAAGGTGACGGCGCCAGACGGCCCGTCCCTGATTGCGCTCGCCGACGCGCGCCTGCTCGGCGACGGCACGCCCACCTTGGTGCTCATCGGCAACAAGCGGGACGACTTTTATGACAGCGACTTCGCCGCGGTGCTCAACCGCGATCGCGGCGCGATGACCGGGCCGATCAACGCGATCATCCGAACACTCTCCTATAGCCCGCGGGCCAATGTCGGCAGGCAAGAGTTGCGGGCGGCGCGGCAGGCTCTTGGCGATAGCCCGCTCCCGTTGCGCTTCGTCGTGCGGGATCCCGCGCTGGCGGCGAGGCTCCGGGCGATGCTCGCCGCCCATCCCGACGTCGGGGCGACCGTGCTGGTACTCCGCACACTGCGGAGTTAGTGCAACAGTGACCGTAACGCGCGGGCTCGCCGTCACCGGCTGGCAATAGACTCGCCGCGTCAGCACTGGGACTGAGCCGGGCGGAGGTGCGTGTGGCTGGCCGGATCCGCGATGAGGACATCGATCTCGTCCGGGAGCGCTCGCCCATCGCCGATGTGATCGGCGAGCACCTGCAACTGCGCACCGCGGGGGGCGGGTCACTCAAGGGGCTGTGCCCGTTTCACGAGGAGAAAACGCCGTCATTCAACGTCACCCCTGCGCGTGGGCTGTATTTCTGCTTCTCCTGCCAGCAGGGCGGCGACGTCATCAAGTTCGTGGAGAAGATCGAGAATCTCTCGTTCACCGATGCGGTCGAACGGCTCGCCGCTCGGGCAGGCATGGAACTTCGCTACGAGCAGGGTGGCCAGGTACCTGGGCGGGAGCATGGCCAGCGCCGCCGACTGCTCGATGCCCACCGCGCCGCGGCTGAGTTTTTTTCCGAACGGCTGCACGCAGCGGATGCCGCCACCGCCCGCGCATTCCTCGCCGAGCGCGGATTCGAACCGGCCGACGCGGAGCGCTTCGGGGTGGGGTACGCGCCCGCCGAGTGGGAGGCACTCACCAGGCACTTGATCGGCAGGGGCTTCACGCAGCAGGAAGTGCTGCTCGGCGGGCTCGCGAGCGAGGGCAGGCGCGGGCCGGTCGACAGGTTCCGCGGCAGGCTCGTCTGGCCCATCCGCGACGTCACGGGAGACGTGGTCGCCTTCGGCGCGCGCAAGCTCGCGGCCGGCGGTGACGGCCCCAAGTACCTGAACACCCCCGAGACCCCGCTGTTCAAGAAGAGCTCCGTGCTGTACGGGGCGGACCTGGCCAAACGTGAGATCGCGCAGCGCCGCCAGGCAGTGATCGTCGAGGGGTACACGGACGTGATGGCGTGCCATCTGGCCGGTGTGCCGACAGCGGTCGCAACCTGCGGTACCTCGTTCGGCGAGGGTCACATCAAGATCGTCCGGCGGCTGCTGATGGATGCCAACGAGTTCCGCGGTGAGGTGATCTTCACCTTCGATGGCGACGCGGCCGGCCAGCGAGCCGCGCTGCGAGCGTTCGACAGCGAGCAGAAGTTCGTCACGCAGACCTTCGTGGCGGTGCAGTCGGACGGCCTCGACCCGTGCGACCTGCGGATCAAAGAGGGTGACGCAGCCGTGCGAGACCTGGTCGCCCGTCGCGTCCCGCTGTTCGAGTTCGCCGTGCGCAGCGTCCTTTCACAGCACAATCTGGACGAGACCGAGGGTCAGCTTGCCGCGCTGGACGCCGCCGCCCGTATCGTCGCGGGGATCAAGGACCGGGCCTTGCGCGACAGGTACGCCGTCAACCTGGACCGCTGGCTCGGCCTCATGGACGAGGACTTCGTTCTGGAGAAGGTCCGCGAGCACGCCGGAAACGCGCGGTCGCGGGGGAGCGGGCCGGGCCGCTACCGATCCACGGCCACCGGGTCAGCCGGCCCGGGTGGCCCGTCGCGCCCGGATGCGCGGACCGGCACCGAACGTGAGACCGGCCCGCGGCAGTCACCGGGCGACCCCGGCGCGGGCTACGATCCCGAGGGCGACCCGGCGGTGAACATCGAGCGCCAGGCGCTGAAGCTCGCCGTGCAGCGGCCGGCGCTCTGCGGGCCGCTTTTCGACGCCCTGGGCGACAGCGCTTTCACCGTGCCCGCGCACGCCGCGACGTTCCGGTTGATCGCCGCCTGCGGTGGGGTCGCGGGAGCGCGCAGCGGGCCGGAGTGGGCGGCGCGGCTTCGGGCGGCTGCCCCGACCGAAGCCGCGCGAGAGTTTGTGACGGGCCTGGCCGTGGAGTCGGTGGAGGCGCCCGGAGCCGATCGTGAGCCGGATGCCCGCTACGCGGACGAGGTGATCGCCCGGGTGGAGATCCTTGCCGTGTCGCGTCAGGTCGCGGCCGTCAAGTCGCGGCTGCAGCGGATGAACCCAGTGGAACAGCAACCGGAGTTCAACCGCCTTTACGGCGATCTCATCGCCCTTGAGCAGCGGCGCAGGGTGCTTCTTGAGAAGGGATTCGGGACGCCTTAGGCCATCGCGCGGGGCCGACCCACGGAACCGCCCCGCCGCGCCGCGCAGTCCCGCGAGCGGCGCGCCACCGGCAGCCGTTAGGGCCGTGCCAGCCCGGGGGGACGACCCCCCGGAGCTCCCCGCTGCGCCGCGAGCGGCGCGCCACCGGCAGCCGTTAAGGATCATGGGTGCGACTGCCCGGCGTTGTGCCCGTCGCGGCCCTGTGACCAGGTCTCATTAGTCACGTACGCCCTATTTCGCTACTACCATGAAGGTTACAAAATTAGACCCCCACTCCAGGCCTCGCATGACGGACACTGTTTTCCGTGGGCCCTTTGGTGTTGCCCAGCGGTTCGCCGCCGGCAGAGCAGGTGGCGGACCTAGTCGCGCAAGGTAGGGAGCGCGGCGTTGTCACGATGGGGGACGTGGCTGCCGTTCTCGACACTTCCGACCTTCCTGCCGACGCCATCGATGGCGTCGTTCGTCTGCTCGCGGATGAGGGGGTGGAGATTCTTGACGCTCAGCATGAGTTCGAGGATCTGCGGCGGGCTGGCGAAGAGGAGGCCGGCAGGCGTGCACCTACCAGCGATCTGGTCCGGATCTACCTCCGCGAGATCGGCCGTGTGCCACTGCTTACGGCAGAAGATGAAGTCGAACTCGCCAAGACGATCGAGGCGGGCCTGTTCGCCGAGGAGAAGCTGCATGGCGGCTTCCCGCTTTTCGGCGCGCAGCACTGCGACCTCGAGATGCTGGTCGGGGACGGGCTACGTGCTAAACAGCGGCTTACAGAGGCGAATCTCCGGTTGGTGGTGTCGATTGCCAAGCGCTACATCGGGCGCGGGATGCTGTTCCTTGATCTGATCCAGGAGGGCAATCTGGGCCTGATACGCGCGGTGGAGAAGTTCGACTACACCAAGGGGTACAAGTTCTCGACCTACGCGACGTGGTGGATCCGGCAGGCCATTACCAGGGCCATCGCTGACCAGGCACGTACGATCCGCATCCCGGTGCACATGGTCGAGACGATCAACAAGCTCGCCCGTGTCCAGCGCCAGCTTCATCAGGACCTAGGCCGTGAGCCCGCGCCTGACGAGATCGCACTGGAGATGGGCCTGCCGGTGGACCGGGTCATGGAGATCCAGCGGATCGCGCAGGAACCCGTCTCACTGCAATCGCCCATCGGGGAGGAAGACTCCGATCTCGGGGACTTCATTGAGGATGCGGACGCAGTGGTACCGATCGAGGCGGCGGCGTTCATCATGCTGCAGGACCAGCTTGACGACATCCTCGACGACCTTTCCGACCGGGAGCAGAAGATCCTGCAGTTGCGGTTCGGCCTGGCTGACGGGCACCCACGGACGCTTGAGGAGGTCGGCCGGGAGTTCGGCGTGACGCGGGAACGAATCCGGCAGATCGAGTCGAAGACGCTAGCCAAGCTGCGCCACCCGAGTCGCGCGCAGATGCTCAGGGAGTACCTGGACTGACAACTCTCGTGAGCAGTGCTCATTTTATCTTGCCCGAAACCGTCTCGCCTTGGCACGAATATGGCCGACAACAGCCTGATGGCCTTTCTGGGCGCGATGATAAGCCGGTGGCAGCCGAATGGCACATAGCCGTTCGGCTGCCATCGCGCCAGTGCTCAGGGAGGAATCGCATGACCCGTACAATGTTCGACTCAGTTAACCCCGCCGCGATCCCCGCCGGTGCGCAGATGGTCGCCGGCTACATCAACGGCGACTTTGCGTGGCCCGCCTCGGCGTGGAAGCGATTCCCGAATGCGACCACGGTTCGTATTGACGTGATCGGTGACATGCCGCTGCACGCCGGTATCCTGGATGTCGAGCGCGGTGACGTCACACCGGCGCAGGCGCCCAAATGGATCGATGCCCGGATCGCCGCCGGTTTTGTCGCTACGGTCTACTGCAACCGTTCCACCTGGCCGGCCGTCCGGGCAGCGTGCAAGGGCCTCAAGGTCAGTTACTGGATCGCCGAGTGGACGCATGTCCCGCACATGATCGCCGGGGCGGTTGCCGTCCAATGGACCAACGGCGCAGCGTTCGACACATCAGCCGTCTACGACGATGCTTGGCATCCCGCGCATCGGGCGCATCCGGCCGCTTCGCCGTCGGACCCGCCCGCATAGCTCGCGGGGCGCGGTCCCAGTCGGACGAACTCGCCAAGCTCCTGTAGGACCACACGTAAGAACGGGGCCGCCGTCAGGGTGAAGGGGACGCGCCGGTTCCGCGCCGCGCCGGGCGCGTGGCCGCCGTCCGCTGCTGGGTGAGGAAGGGGTCGTTGCGGCGCCTGACGAAACCCTCGACGGGCGCTCTTACCTCGGCCAGCCGATCGAAGGTGGGCCTGGCCCGCAGCGGCTGGGATAGCCCGAGGCCGGGGTAGTCGGGAGCGACGACCTGCCGACGGTCGGCCAGCCGGTCGAGCACGTGCAGGTACCGTCGGCTGCTCGCGGGAGCTTGGCCGCTTCGCCGCGCCCAGGTGCGGCGCAGCCGCGGGCCCGTGCCGGCCCGGCACGGGCCCGCGGCAACTCAGTGCCGTGCGGGTGGGACGTCCGGTGAGCCGGAGGAAGGGAGGTCCGGTGAGCCGGAGGAAGGGAGGTCCGGTGAGCCGGAGGAAGGGAAGTCCGGTGAGCCGGAGGAAGGGAAGTAGGCCTCGCCGTTGCTTGCCGCGTTGTCCCGTCTGCCGGGGACCTTGTCGCGCAGCTTGTCGCCGACCTTGTCCCGTGCCGTCTGCGCAAGCCCGCCCGCCTGGCCGCGCAGCGCGCCCGCGGCCTGTTGCACGGCCGGGTTATCCAAGGCGCGGCCGGCAACCTTCTTCGAGCTGTTCGTAACGTTCCCGGCCGGCCCGGGCGCCGACAACGAAGCCGACGGTGAATCCGATGGCGAACGTGACGCGATACCGCATCAGAACCTCTTTTCGCGATCACAGGGTCGCATGTTTCCTCGCGCTCCCTTGACCTTGCCCGTGACGGCCGCTGGTATTCCTGGTGAAGACAGGGGAACACAGGCTGGACGCGCGGGCAAACGGTGAGGTCCCGTGGCTCCGGGCCGTGTGCGGGGCCGGGCCGTTGCCGGGCCGTGGCAGGTGCGCTCCCCAGGTACGCTACCCTGGTGGCCGACGTGCACCGGGTGCCGAGCGTGCTCGACGCATCCCGGCTTGCATCATGTGCTGTCCATCCCGCGTAGCTCAATTGGCAGAGCGTCCGGCTGTTAACCGGCAGGTTATAGGTTCGAGTCCTATCGCGGGAGCCACGTGGTCTTCACGTTTTAGTGGGGACCATGTTCACGTTTGGATCTCATGTTCCGCGTGGGCAGCCGCTGTGGGCGGTTTCCGGGTCGCGGCGTGCCTGGCGGGCGCGTTCTGGGCAGGGCTGGCTGGTTTGGGGTGCCTGGGGTCGGGGGTCGGGCTGGTCAGCGTGCGGGGTTCGCCGGCAAGGTCATGGTGGCGTGCCCGCGGTGGCCAGGTCGGTGATGGTCTTGCGGCGCCGGCGGCGGGTCCGGGGTGGCAGGCCGGCGGCGGCGCGGCGGGCGTTGTCGTCCTGGCGGGCGTCCCAGGCGGTGAGGATGCGCTGGTTGCGGACGGCCATCAGGCAGGCGAGCCAGAGCATGAGCGGTGCCAGGCCCATGAGCCGGCACCAGCCGCGGGCGATGTTGTTGCTGGCGGGGTCCTTGGCGGTGGCGAAGGTCCGTTCGGCGCCGGTGCGCCGGGCATACGAGCGCCGGTGAGTCGCCGAGGGGTAGTCGTGCTTCTGGCGGGTCTTGGCGGCCACGTCCGGGGGAACGGTGAGGGTCTGCTGGGCGCAGCAGTCCGGCGGGTGCTCCGGCGGGGTGAGGATCTCCGGCCGCTGCCGGTCCAGGGTCATGGATGCCGGGCGCAGCGGGCAGCGGATCTTGCCCATGACGGCGGGGCACATGACCCGGTGGTAGCTGTCGGCGTCGTCGGCGGTGATCTTCCCGAGCTTGTACCGGGCGAGCTCGGCGGCCTGGGTGTCGTGCGCGGCGGTTTCGGCCGGGGTGGCGTCGCGGGCCAGCGGGCCCAGTTCCAGCAGCAGCCGGGGGGTGGCCGGGCAGTACAGGTTGCCGTTGGCGATGATGGCGCCCTCGTGGGTGCCGCGGGGTCCGCGGTCGGATGGGTGCAGGTCCTGGACCAGCTGTGCCCCGGCCTGGCGGAGCGGGGTGGCCCAGCCCTCGGCGTCGCGGTGGGCGTAGCCGGAATCGGCCAGGATGTCGCCGAGCGGGATGCCGTCTTCGGGCATCCGGGTCAGCACCGGGACCAGGGCGCGGGCCGGGTCGGCATGGCAGGAGGAAACGGTCATCCGGCGGGCCAGCTCGGGGACGGCCGGGCGGTGCTCCTCGCGCATCATGGTCGCGGCCGACAGGTAGTAGCCGAAGAACAGCTCGCTGTCTTGGCCGGGGCCGCCGCCGCTGCGGTGCCCCCAGGAGGCTTCCGGGTCAGCGCAGTCGCTGGTCCCATGTGGCGGCGGCCGGGAGAAGGTTTCCACGTCGGTCCAGTCCACCGCCAGCGCGCTGCTGGCCTGCTTGTATTCGCCGGGGATGCTGGCCTCCAGCAGGTCGTCGCAGATCGCCGCGAGGATCTTCGAGGGGGTCCCGTCGGGGGCGTCTTTGGCCAGGGCACTGGCGGCCAGGCCGAAGGTGCGCTCGGTCTGCCGGTAGGTGAGCAGGTGCGGGCCGGCCGTCCAGTTTTCGGTCACGCCGAGCCGCACCTGGTCCGGCTCGGGCAGGGCGATAAGCGCGTCGCGGACCCGGGTCAGGTGCGCGGGCCGCTGACCGGCCAGCACCAGCAGCATCCCGGCGAGCAGGGTGCGGACGCGCAGCTGGCGGTGGCGCACCCCGACCGGCAGCATGGCCTCGATCCGCGGCGCGACGCCGGAGTTGTCGATGATTACCTCCAGCCGCGCCAGTGCCGCGGGGGCGCTCACCGCGCCGCTCCGAGCAGCCGGACCGCGGTGGCCTCATCGGCCGGGTCGAGGGCGGCGAGCAGGTCGCCGAGCCGCTGGGAGCAGCAGATCCCGGCGGCGTGCATGAACGTGGCCAGGCCGAGCAGCTGCGCGCAGTCATGCAGCCAGGTCATCCGCAGCCGGGGGACCTCCAGCCGGGGCAGCCCGGTCCCGCCGGACAGCGACCGGGTCAGCGGCGTGGTGATGTTCTTGCGCGCCGGGTCGGTCCCGCCGGTGACCAGCCCGGACCCGGCGAACGCCGCCACCGCCAGCAGTCGCTCGTGATACCGGGCCAGCACCGGCACCGTCCGCGGCCTGCGGCCGCGGACCTCGACGATCAGCCCGCCCGACCGGCAGATCACGTCGCTGCCGCGGACGGAGCGCAGGTCCGCCCCGGCCAGCCCGGCGCCGGCGCCCAGGCAGACCAGCCCGGCCGCGCGCATCCGCCGCGAGGCCGTCGGCTGGGCATCGGCCAGCGCCAGGTACCCGGCGATCTCCGCCGGGCTGTAGGGGGCCTTGGCCCGCTCCCGGGGCAGCGGCGTATCCACGGGCGCCAGCGCCGGGACCACGCGGCGGGCGATGAACCGCAGGTTGGTCCGCAGCGTCCGGCGCGCCGGGCCGGACAGGCCCGGCGCGGACCCGGCGAACCGCTCGATCACCGACGGGTGCAGCAGCACCTCCGGGACGGGGTCCAGCCCGAGCGGGACCGCGTAGGCCGCCAGCCGGGCCGCCGCCCACAGCAGCGCGTTCGCCCGCGCCCGGGTGGGCGGCGCCGCCGCGCCCGCCACCTGCCGGGCAAAGCACGCCGCCCGCGGCGGCACCGACACCGGCTGCCAGCCCGCCACGTACCCGGCCACATCAGCGGCGGCCATGCAATACTTATACTGAACGAAGGGCGTGAGATGGGGGACCCGGCTGCGACAATGACGGCGTGTCGCCCACCCCGGCCCAGCAGGCACAGGCGGCCCGCATCGCGGCCGACCTTGCCGCCGTCGGCTTCGCGCTCCCCGGCACAGTCACCGAGCGCATGACCCGCTGCGGCCACGCCGGCTGCCGCTGCCACGCCGACCCGCCCCAGCTGCACGGCCCCTACCACCAGTGGACTCGCAAGATCGCCGGCAAGACCGTCACCCGCATCCTGACCGACGACCAGCTCGCCGACTACCAGCCCTGGTTCGACAACCAGCGCAGGCTGCGCGCCCTGGTCGCCGAGCTGGAAACCCTCAGCCAGCAAATAGCCAACGCCGACCCCCGATGGCAGCGCTGAACCGGCCGGCACCGGTGTGGGCTCCCCGCGCTTAACCTGTGGGTGATCAGCCGATCAGCCCGCAAACGACCAGATCAGCCCCAAACGTGAAGTCCTCGCCACGAGGTATTCACCTTTGACCTGGCACTATCTTCACGTTTGGGTCTGAGATCGCGGCCCTGATCGAAAAGGTCACCGGGGAGAAGGTCTCGCACAACGCGATCTGGAAGCTGCGTAACGGCCAGGCCGCCAACCCCACGATGCGCCTGGTCAGCGCGATGGCGGTGGTGTTCGGCGTGCCGCCGGGTTTCTTCTATGGCGAGCAGGTCGTCCCGGAGGACCAGGTCGAGGTGCTCGCACTGATCCGCGACAGCGGGATCACGACCGCGCACCTGCGCGCGTTCGCCGAACTGTCGCCCGAGGCGCGGCAGGCCATCGCAGATCTCATCGAGCACACCGCCCGAACCGAGGCCGAGCGGCACGGTCGTGGTGGTCACGGGAGCTGAGCCGCGATCGGGCATGTGGCTTGTTGAGGGATGACCCCGGGAGTGCCTACCGTGACGGCAGTGCGCGCCGCAGATGTCGCGCCGTGCAGGCGGGGAGTGGCCGTGTCTTATCCAGGAGATCCGTCCGGTCATGGGCCCGACGTTGGCATGTCCGACTCGATCTTCTTGGTCGGTGACGACGGCTCTGTGACCGAGGCGCCCGGTGCCGCTTATAACGCGGAGGCAGAGCTGCAGAAGCTCTTGGCCGAGAATGTTCATCTTTTGCCGGGTGCGCAGATCAACCGGGACAGCCCACGCCGCTGGTTATTGAGAAAGCGTGAGGCCGGCGTCCCGAACCGCGAGGGCGGTGGGGGGCTGGTGGTCCGTCGACCATCTCGTGGTTGATCAGGATGCGGTGCCGACGTTTGTCGAGGTGAAGCGGGCAAGCGATACGCGCTCGCGGCGTGAGATCGTCGCGCAGATGCTGGACTACGCCGCCAACGGCTCGGTGTTCTGGACGCCGGGGCAGTTACGTGGCTGGTTTGAAGGCGATGATCCGGACAGCGCCACGGAGCACCTGCTGTCATTTCTGGATCCCTCGGAGGATGAAACCGCGAGTGTGGCCGACGCTTTCTGGCAAGCCGTCGGAACCAATCTGAGGGAAGGGCGGATCAGGCTGCTCTTCGTCGCCGATGAGATTCCCGCCAGCCTTCAGCGGCTGGTGGAGTTCCTCAACGAGCAGATGCCGCGAGTTGAGGTTCTGGCGCTGGAGATCCGGCAGTACCGGGCCGTCGGCAGCAAGACGGGCGCTTTGGTCCCGCGGCTGGTTGGCCAGACCTCACGCGCTCAGGCTGCCAAGGAACGACCCGCGTCCATAACCCAGCGCCCGACAGCCCAACGCTCGGCGCGCTGGACAAGCGACGAGGTGCTGGAGTTTGTGGCGCAGGCAGGGGAAGAGGCGTCCGCGGTGGCTGGAGCGGTCCGCGATTGGGCGACAGCACACCGACACATCCGGATCGCCGGCGGCACCGGCCCGAGCTATCCATCGTTCACGATGTTCGCAGACTCGGGCCGGGGTGCATCGCGGTCTCCCGGAGTGCTGTCGCTGTACGGCTATGAGCATGGGGATAGGCCCATGCTTGAGATTCGGATCAAGCAGATGTGCAGGACGCCTCCGTACGATGGCAATGGGCTCGCGCGCGTTTGACGGCGGACCTGCACGCGCTCGGCATTCCCCGCCTCGATGACGAGGCTATCCTGATCGACAAGCGGCCCAATATTCCCCTGAGCCAGCTAACTAACGGACATGTCGAGCGCCTTCTCGACCTCGTCAATCGCTGGATAGAGGACGTGCGGGCGCACGTCACCGAACCCGAGACCGCTGGCGAAACATAGGACTCTCGGCGAGCTGCTGGGAAGATGGGGATGTCATCCTCCGACGGCAGGAGCTCGCGTGTCCGTCCGGAGTTCGTCCACCAGCGTCCGCACCCTGGATGGCCTGCATATGGCCGTACCTTCGTCACTCCCGATGGACGGCCCGAGCGTGGTGGAGGGCTATCGACTGCGCCAGGCCCGTGCCGGGCAGTACCAGGAATGAGATCACGGGTCCAAGAGGGATGTCTGCTGAGCATCGGGCTGGCCGGAGGAGTTGCCGCTGAGCGGTATTCCAGCGATGCGGCGAAGTTCGTCGATCGAAAGCGTTTCCCTGCTCTGGAGGGCACCAAGAAGGGCGGGTAGAAGCAGGGCGGTGCCGATGGTGTCCCACAATGCGCGGTGGGGCTGGCTGCCAGGGGCCAGTTCGGTCACGTGGCTGATGAGCTGGTGGCGTTCGAGGAGAGCGGTTAGCCCGTTGCGTTTTTCGCCAGTGTGCACATGGCGGGCGAGGCGGAGGGTGTCAATCAGGCCCGCTGGCTGGATGCTGGGGCAGCGCCGGTGCAGGAGCCGCCAGTCGATGCCGACGTTGTGGCCGACGATGATCTGTGCGTCGAGCTGCGCTGCGAGTGCGGGCTCGACTTCAGCTAGGTCCGGTGCCTCGGCGAGGGTCCGGTTCGTCAGGCCAGGTGAGGTCCAGGGCCGGTGCGGAATGCGCCGTCCAGGGTTGATGAGGGTGGTATATGCGCTCGCGAGAAACGGTCGGCCCTCGATGAGCGGGACGGTGGCGATCTCCAGGATCGCCTCGTCGGCGCGGTCCTGGGCGCCGGTGCCCTCCAGGTCCAGGGCGACCAGCGGCGCATCCATCCACGATGTCCCTGCCACGGTCCGCCCGCCTCTCCGCTGCCGGCCCGCCTGTCAGTCGTCTTCATCAAACCGCGCCGCCACGGTGAACTGGCGGCGAACCGCTGCGAGTTGTTCCCGCTCGTCGTCGGAGGGCTGGTATCCGGTGAGGGATCGGCCGTGGGCGTGCATGAGATGGGGCTGGTCGAGTTCCCAGATCTGAAAGCGCAGGGTGTGCTGGATGGCGTAGCGGCGTTGCTCGCCGAGGCCGTGTGTCCAGATGTGCCCGCCGTCGATCAGGTACCCGCTGGCATAGCCGAGGTCGGCGAGCACGGTTTCGAACTCACCGGGAGTGGGCTGGCGGTGGACGGCCTCGCACAGATCCCGCTGAGCCTTTGGACAGATGCCGCACAGTTCGCGGACGCCCCAGTGCCCGTTGTAGTCCGCGACGCGGTGGGCGAACGAGACGCCGCAGCTGGTCTTGCGGAAGCGGGGTGGAGATTCCTGACTCGTGCCAGGCGGCGATGACCTTGGCGTCCAGTTCGGGGGGCAGTACCTTGCGCCGGTTGTACTGGTCACGATAGGGGACGTGGATGCCGAGACCGCCGAGGAAGGCGGCGTTCTGCTCCTTGTGGTAGTAGCCGGTGAATACGATCGCGTCTGCCTGATCGCCGACTTTCAGGACGTGGCCCATGGTCTCGGGCTGGTCGTTCCAGCCGGGCACGATCGGCCGCCAGTAGAGCACGACCTTGGTTCGTTTCTTGTGGGCGCAGGCGGTGGCGATCGAAGTGGTCGTGATGGTGCTCTTGGTGATCGGCTCGATCCGGGGGTCGGCGATGCCTGAGTACGTGAACAGCAGTGTGACGCGGACATGGCGGAGTCGCTCCAGTTGGGCCATGTCAGCGGTGGTGACTTTGAACCGGGTGATGACCAGGACGAGGTTGTCAAGGCCCCGATCATCCAGCGCCTGCAGGATCTGGAACAGGTGCGGTTTCACGCCAGGCAGGAAAGGGTCGGTGGCCTTATTGAAAAGCTGGATCGGGGTGGTCGAAGGCCGGAACGATTCGTGACCGAGCAGCATCTCGATCGCCTCGTCGGTGGGACACAGCAGGTGAGGGGTCTTGTGCTCGAAGTCGCCCCAGAAGTGGCGGACGCAGTAACCGCAATCAAGCGGGCAGCCGATGATGTGGTTAGCGACAGGCCGCTCTTGCGGTAGCTGACGATCTGGGCCATGTATGGGTCCAGCGCCATCTTCTGGCTGGCGGACATGAGCTGGAGCCGACTCGGCCCGCTGCTGAACCCTGTCCGGCTGGACAGGTAGGCAGGTGTAGGGATGCTGGTCATGATCTGGCTCCGTTGGCTGGCAGGGGGCGGACAGGAGGTTGGTATGGCTGACGGCGCCGAACCAGATAAGGAAGTCCCGGCAGGCGGCGCCCGCGTCGTCAGAGGTGTGGACGA
>CAVQKF010000009.1:0-188604 GCA_963712955.1 uncultured Actinomycetota bacterium
GATGGATCTGCGGAATGAGACCGAAGCGGAGCGCGAAGACGCAACCTTGCTGAGCTGCTCCAGAGCTGCGCTGCGTTCGGGGTAGTCGGCTCGCAGTTCCTTTGCGGCGGTCTACGGGGGCGCGCGGGAAGCCGGGGATCTCGTCGGCGCAGCTGGCGATGGTGACGGTGCTGCAGTTCACCGGGAACCTGACGGCCGGCAGGCGGCGGATGCGGTGCGGGGCCGGCTGGACTGGAAGTACTGTCTGGGCCTGGCCCTGGAGGATGAGGGCTTCGACTTCAGCGTGCTGAGCGGGTTCCGGGTCAGGCTGGTGGCGGGAAGCCGGGAGCTGACGATCCTGGACCTGGTGTTGTCCGAGATATCCCCGGGTGGTTTGTGGTAGGCCCCGGTGGGTGCTGATTGAGGATGAGATCGCTGCCCGGTTCGTAAGGATTCGCCCGTATCTGGACGAGCGGCAGCGGCGGCTGTGGCTGGGCGTGGAGGCGCAGGCGCTGGGTGCCGGGGGTGTGGCGGTGGTCGCCCGGGCCACGAGCGCAGATGTTAAGACGGTGCGCCGGGGCAGGAGCGAGCTTGAGGCCGGGGCCGAGCCGGATGGGCGGGTGCGTGGCCCGGGGGGCGGGCGGCCTTCGGTGGTGGACACCGACACGCAGCTGCTGCCCGCCCTGTATGGCAGCCGTACTTCGTGACCTGTCGCTGCAGCCGGTGAGCTCTGACGGTCCGATGACCCGGATCTGGCAGATTACGGCCTGTTGATCATGGGATGAGGGCGCCGCTTCGTGATCATCGCCTTGTGACAGATCCCGATCTTGGGCATTCACATCACACAGCTCGTGCGCAGATCGGCTACCTTCACGAGAGCCGCACCCAACGACGTCAGCGGGGGGGACCTTGCGGGCACCTTGAGTTTCATCTATTCGCGGGGCGTCACGTCAGTGATATGGGATCTTTTGGAGCACAGCCCGGGTTGCCGGACAGCGCCATGTACGCGATGGGCTGAGTGCTATCTGTCAGCACTTTGGCGCTGATGCCCCGATGATGCTGCCGGAGAAGGAGGCAAGCAGCTCATCGGGGCCGGAATAGATCTGCACAGCACCCGCGGCGATGAGTTCGTCGCGGCCGATCCCGCCGCTCAGCAATCCGATGCACCGCACTCCGGCCTTCTGGCAGGCTTGCACATCCCAGACCGTGTCGCCGACGAAAATAGCCTCGCCGGGACACACGCCGGCCTTCTCCAAGGCGACCTGGACAATGTCCGGTGCAGGTTTGCTGTTATGGACGTCAGCGGAGGAGGTCGCCGCGTCGATCGTGTCCTCGGCGTCCAGCACCGCGCGAAGAGCGTTGAACTCGCGTTCGTCGGCGGAGCTGGCAAGCACCACCCGCAACCCGCGGCTCTTGCAGGCGCGCAGCAACTCGGCCGCGCCCCGCAGTGGCCTCAGCCGCGACCAGTACGTCGCATACAGCGCGCCGTGCGCGGCGCGCACGTCCTTGTCGGCGTCTTGGTCCCTGTCGCCTGGAAGCACTTGATCGAGAAGCTGGTCCGAGCCCATCCCGATGACCCGGTGAATATCCGCCATCGCCACCTCGTACCCGGCCTGGCCGAACGCCTCCCACCAAGTCACGGCATGAAGATAGTTGCTGTCAACGAGTGTGCCGTCCACATCGAACAGCACTGCCGTCACCGATTCGGCGCCATCGGACGGGGGGTTCGCTTCCAACAGCGCACTTGCCCCGGCAGGGTGGGTGCTGACATCATCACATCGCTCCTGAAGCCGGTGCAGCGACTCACTGTCGCCGAGCGGAAAGGCCGCCTTCAAGCGCGCGCTTTCCTGCACTTCTGGAAGGTCCAGCACAGCGTCGACCAGGCGTGCGCGGCTACCAGGAGTGATGTGTCCGGCCTCGGCGCGCAGCGACGCCCGAGCGGTTGGTTCGGATCCTTGTGAGGTAGTCACCTCGGCTGCGGCGACGGCGCGGTCACCGTCGTTGACCTCAACGTGCTGATGCAGATCATGCTCGGCCATGCGATGCCTCCTCCGGCGGATTGGTGGCGCGAGCGCGAGCGGAGTGACGCCATCTCCCTATGAGAGACGGTTCACACTACACACACACAAAAATTGTCGGGAGCTGTACTGTCTGAGGGCGAGCCTCGACCCGCCGACTCAGACTCGGGGCCTACCCTCCGTCCCGACGGCAAAACCGCGCGAGCACGTCCGGGTCCTCACCCAAACTAACGGAGCATCGGCAATGCCGGACCGGTGGCTGGCAGGTGCCGCCTGCCAGTAGATGACCCGGGACACCGACGTGCCGGGATGACGCACGATGTCGTTCCGCGAGGCGCCGAGCCCGAGACAATATTCACGAAATCCTTCGCCGCATACGAGCGTCGCCAGCACGAGCGGGAACGCCCACAGTCTTTTGGCCGCGAACTTTCGGTCGACCGAGACATCGTAGCCACGTCAAGCCCGGTTTCCAGGACGGTCATGCTGCCCGAGGCGCTCCACAAGGCCACCACTACGCCGATGACCAGGGCCTGGGCTGTGAGCGACCCCGCGATGATCGGTTTGTCGCAGAGTGGACGGCTTGACTGAATAGCTCAGATCCGGGTGGACGCCGAGCGCAACCATCACACGAGTTGACGAAGTGCGCGTTAGGCGTGGCGGGCCCGGCCGGCCGGTCATCAGCTGGCCGGGCCCGCCCGCGGCTAGCTGCCGGAGGACCTGGTCTGGTCGGTCAGCATGTTCTTGGCCTGCTGCGTCCGGCCCGCGACGTGACCCGCTGCCGACTGGGTCTCCTCGGTCACCGTCGACGCGGCACCAGACGCAGCGCTCTTCACCGAGTCGGCGGCCTGTCTCAGCGGCTCACCAAGCTGCTTTTTCGCGTGCTGGGCAGCCTCACCGAGTTGGTCGGCGACCGGGCGGGCTTGCCCGGCCGCAGCGTCCTTGACCCGTGTGGCCACCTGCTGCCCGCCGATGCCGGGGGAGCAGGGACGATACGAGCCATCCTGCGCCGAATGCGATGACACCCGCGGCGAGCGGGTTTCCCCCGGCGCGTCGGCGCCGTGCGGCTATGCGCCCGCCCCGCCGGCGGGGCGGGCCGGGACGCGCCCCAGCGCGATGCGGACGGTAAAAGTTGACAGCCCGCACTCTGCGGCGATGGCGGCCAGGCGCATGCTCCCGGCATCCAGCTCCCTGATCCGCTCCGCCAGCTCCGCCAGGAGCTCCCACGCCCCCGCGGGCCCTTACGCGCCGGGACCAGGCCAGGCAACCCCGTTCTCGCGTAGCGCCCGGTCCCACCGCCACACCGTCACTGGGTCCGTTCCGAACGCGGCGGCGACCTCGCCCAACAATGCATCTGCTGTCCCTGCTGCTCCGGCAGATATCCCTCGCGCGGGTCAGGTGGTGGCAACATCGCTCTTCCTTTCTGCTGGTCGCCCTTCCGGCCATGGCTGCTGCCCGCCCGCCGCATATGTGTCGCCACGGCGGCCGGGGCCAGCCTGGCGGTGCGCCCTCAGTGGTTGCGCAGCGCGTCGATCAGCTGCGCCTTGCTCATCGAGGAACGGCCCCCGATTCCGATCTCCCTGGCCCGCTTGAACAGAATCCTGCTCGCTCCAGTCGGCATAGGACGGCTCTTGCTACCGCAGCGCCGACCTCGCGCCGCGAGCTGCCCGCCGCCGCGTTCGCGATCCGCGCCGACTTTTCCTTGCTCTCCCCCTGCTCACGGAGTCTCTCGTATGTCTTCTCGTCCTTGATCAGTGCTCCGGGCATCGCGGCGGCTCCCTTTCCTGGCCGACCGGGCGGTCTGCTGAAATCTCCGGTTACCAGGTCACATCGGCCACAAGCAGCCGCTGAGCAGGCGCAGGCCGATCCAGGCCCGGAGCGCGGGCGCTGGCCGCGGCGCCGCAGACAACTCTTGACGAAACGTGTTTAGGCCCCGGATTGCTTGGTACGCCAGCAGGGCCCGCCAGGAATGCAACAAGGAGTACCGATGGCAGATGACGCAGCGCTCGATGCCGCAACCGAAGTGGTTTCCGCACCGGACGTCGGCGAGCCGAGCCCCCCGCTCGACGACGCCTTCGCGGAGGCCGCCCGTGTGGCCATGGCACAGGCGGGCGACGTCCGCCTCGGGTCCCTCCCTGCCACCGGCACGTGGAACCAGCGTGACGTGCGGGACCTGAGTGACCGGCTGCTGATGAAGCTGTGGGACCTCGCTCCGGGCAGCGCAGAACACGGCAAACTGCGCTGGTGCCTCATACAGCTCAACATGCCGCTGGTCCGCAGCACCGCACGCAGGTACCGCTACCGCAGCGAGCCGATGGAGGACATCCTTCAGGTCGGCACGATCGGCCTGATCAAGGCGATCGACCGGTTCGACCCCGGGCGCGGCAGCTTCGCGGCGTTCGCCATCCCCACCATTGCCGGGGAGATCAAGCGCTTCTTCCGCGACACCTCATGGTGGGTGCGCGTGCCGCGGCGGCTCCGCGACAGGAGGCTGGAACTCGTCCGCACCACCGACGAGCTGACCCAGTGGCTCGGCCGCGCGCCCACCACCGCCGAGCTCGCGGATCACCTCCGGCTTGACGAAGAACAGGTAAACGAGGGCCTGGACGCCTGCACCGCCTACCGCAGCTCCTCTCTCGACGCCGCGCAGTTCGGTGCCGAGGAGACGGCGACCCTCGGTGACCTGCTCGGCGCCGAGGATTCCGGTCTGGACCTGGTCGAGTACCGGCAGGACCTGGAGCCGGCCCTGAGCGAGCTACCCGCCCGCGAACGCGAGATCGTGCTGCTGCGCTTTTACGGCAACATGACCCAGGCGCAGATAGGCGAGCTGGTCGGGTGCTCCCAGATGCACGTATCCCGGTTGCTCAGCCAGTCGCTTGAACAGCTCAGGGCCCGTCTGGAACCGGCACAGTAAGGCGACATCGCCGGCCGGGGCCGCGCTCCCGGGCGTAATCCTGGGACAGCGTACCCAGCCGGGTACGGCCCCGGTGCCAGGCGCGACCTGACCGTGCCGATCGGGGTTCCCATGTCCTCGGCGATCTCCTTGTAGCAGAAGCCCACGACGTCAGCCAGATAGAACCGGGCCAGATCCCACGGATCAGCGCTGTTCAGGACAATCTCGCGGATGCATCCCGATGCGCGCTTTGTGGATGAGGTGCTGCCATTCACAGGTCAGCTCTATTCTGCCGCTCTGCCGCTCTGCCGCTCTGCCGCTCTGCCGCTCTGCCGCTCTGCCGCGCTGCGCATGACGCGCAATCGCTCGGACGCCGAGGACCTGGTGCAGGAGACCTTCGCCAGGGCTTACGCCGGGTCCCACCGGTTCAAGCAAGGGACGCATCTGCGCGCGTGGCTATACCAGATCCTGACGAACACGTTCTTGCGGACCGGTCCTTCTGACCCTGCCGTAGCCTGTCCGGTCTCTGGCCACCGTCATTGGGCGCGTTGGCACCTGACTACCCGCTATCCAGGTGCTAACCCGGCTGCGCGAGGGGCGACGTGGGGCCCGCGAACCGGGCCGCAGCCGTTCGCCATCGAGGCCGCCCTCGCCCGCCGACACCTGTGGGAACGCGGGATGGCCCTGTCCGGACTGTCGTCGTCGTCGTGGGTGGCGGGCAGCCATTGCGAGCTGGTGGCGTTCGGGCATTCCCGCGACGTGCTGGTGGGCGCGGACCACGGTCGTCCCGCGCTGCCCGTTCAGTCGGCGCCCTCAACCTCATGACGTCCGGCCCGCAGCCGGTCCAGGACCTTCTCAATCCCGTCGAGCGACCAGCGACGATGGCGCCCAAGAACAGTCTCCCAGTTCCCGTACGCTGGCGGCAGGTCACGCCACGGCTGGCACCCGTCGGGTACGGAGGACCGTGCCTGTTCGAGGGCTGGCTGTGGTCCGTGACAGCGCTTACTCGACCGCAAGACTGCCACGATACGCAGCCGTTCGGGATCCTTCTCGTTCACTTGGCAGCCGCATCGTGGGAAGGACTGGACGGATCAGTCCCGGTCCCACGGCGCGGTCTCGTTCATCTTCGCGTAATACTTCGCGAGGTGGCTCCTGACCCGCTCGATGTCGCCACTGGGCAGGTCGGCCCCCCCGCGCGCGCCCTGCATCACTGCGGCTGCGGCCATCACGCCACGCGGGACCGCGATGAGCTTTCCGCCCACAACATCGGCGATGAGCAGCTTGTAGGCGGTGAATTTCTCCTTGTTCTCCTTGTCGTACCACAGGTGGGCGTTCCGGTATTTCTCGTTCGGCTCGTCCTCGGCTCCCGCCCACCGTCGCACGCGTTTGTCTGCGGCTGCTCCGTCCCATTCCCGCTCGCGATCGGCAAGCGGAAGATCTTGGAAAGACGTGACGGACATAACATCTGCCTCCTCGCTCAATGCTTGGTGGGTGTGCCGCGGCCCCACCTGGCACAGCCCTTGGTTCTACCCATCCCGCGGCAGCGCTCACCTCATGACGGTCGAGTAGCGCGCATGGGTCAGCCCGCACAGGTGCTCACCGAGGAGGCTCGCGGCGCCGACTTGCTGGTGGTCGGCTCGCGGGGACACGGCGGCTTCGCTGCGCCGTGAGCTCCTCGACCGCATCCTGATCCTCGGCGAGCGGCATCTGCGCGGCGTCCTGGCCGAAAACCAGGCGCACTACAACACGGCCAGGCCGCACCAGAGCATCGCCCAGCGCGTCCCCGACGGCGAACTCGACGCTCCCCGCGTCACCGTCACCGACTTCGACGGCGAACGGATCCGCCGACAACCCGCCCCGGGCGGCCTGACCCTGACCCGAAAATGGAGATCAGCTGACCCGAAAATGGAGATCAGCTGGGCGCGCGGCAGCGGACCCTGGCCATCGGGGCTGGTCAGGGTCTGTGAGCGCGGTATGGGTCAGGCGGCCTGGGTGTTCCCTGGTCCGCCCGGTTCGGGTTCGGGGATGCGGCAGAGGGTGACTTCGAAGCCGAGGGCGCCGAGCTTGCCGACGTGGTGGGCGATCTGCCGGCGGGTGCTGGCCTGGCGGTCGTAGTAGTCCGGGCCGAGGTCCTCATACCGCATGCCGGGGGTGGACAGCAGGGCGTGGTAGACCTTCAGCTGGGTGTTGCCGAGCGCGACCTGGGCTTTGGGTTTGCCGCGGCGGCGGGCCAGCCGCCGGTAGCGGGCGCCCTCGCGGGTCTGGGTGCGGCCGGCCGCGACGGCGGTCTCGCCGAGCAGGCCGGCCAGGTACCGGTTGCCCTTCTTGGACTTGGTTTTCCCCTTGCGTTTGCCGGAGGAGTTGTCCAGCGGGGTGCGCCCGGCCCAGGAGGCCAGGTGGGCGCCGGTGGGGAAGCGGGTCATGTCGGCGCCGGTCTCGGCGATGGCGTCCTGGGCCGAGCGGCGGCCCCAGCCGGGCATGGACTCGGCCTGCTGGAGCTGTTCCTCGTACGGGGCCAGCAGCCGCTCGATCACCGTCGGTCAGCCCGTCGATCTTGGCGTTGAGCTGGTCGATGCGGGCGAGCATGGTGGCCAGCAGGGCGGCGTGCTCGGCGGTGAAGAACTCCGCGCCCTCCAGGGCTTCTTCCAGTTCGGCGATCTTGCGGCGGGCCCGGGTGCGGGCCAGCTGGGCCAGCACCTTCGGGGTTGCGCTGGCCGGCGATGAGGTGGTCCATGATGTCCCGGCCGGTCACCCCGTGCAGGTCGGTGACACACCGACGAGAGCTTGATCGCCGCCGATTCCAGCAGCTTCTCCGCGCGCTGCTTCTCCCGGGTCCGCTCGGCGGTCAGGTCCCGCCGGTAACGGGTGTGCAGCCGGATCACCCGGAACTCCGGGGTGGCCACGAAGCAGCCGGTGACCGCGCCGCGCTCGAAGCACGCCGCCAGCCACCGCGAGTCGCCCGGGTCGCGCTTGGGGCGGCCCGGCAGGTGCTTGACCTGCTTCGCGTCGGCGAGCACGCAGCCGAACCCCTCGGCCTCCAGCCGGTAGAACGGCCCCTTCCAGTAGTCGCCGGTGGCCTCCATCACCACCGCCGGCGCCTGCCAGCAGCGCAGCCAGTCCGCCAGCGCCAGCACCTCCCGCTTCGTCGTGCCGAAGCTGCGGGTCTCGGCCGCCCGCCGCGCCGGGTCCTTATCCGACGGCACCCGGATCGTCGCGACCATCCCGGCCTTGCCGATGTCGATGCCGCACACCCGGTCCCGGTACAGCGGCTCGTCGGTCACCTCTTCCACGCGTCCTCACCTCTTCCTTTCCTGGACTGCTAGCGTGCGAGGTGGTACCGCCCGGGGAACCGGGGGCGAGCGGAAGAAACTGACCCGCGTGCTCGAAGCAACAATGAACGGCCCCTTGGGTAGCCGGTTCCCGGCGTCAGGCTGACCGGCGGCCTCAACCGCACCAAAAAACAACGACGTCACGGGCGGTACCGCCGCCATTTTCACGCCGGTACGGCGTCGCGCGCAGCGATACCAGGGCTGACCGGAAACAGAGCAGTATCCTCGGGCAGAGTCCAGCCATCCTCTGGCGCAATGCTGCCAGGGGCGGCGGGTGAGCTGTGGTAATACGTTAAGCGATTGCGCCAGAGATGGCTGGACGACGGGTAGCCGGGGGGATACGTGCTGTGGTCAGGCGGCGGGTGACTGCCCGCCGGGTTCCGGGCGGGGCGTCAGGGTGACGGTCATGCCGGGGGTGAGTTTTTCGAGCTGGCGGATCTTGTCGCGGGTCTTGCGCCGGGGGTCGAGCTGGTCGTGGTAGTCCGGTCCGAGCTCGATGTAGCGGAAGCCGGGGTCGGCGATGACGTGCCAGGCGATCTCGATGATGGTGCGGCATCCGGCGACGATGGCCTTCTGCTTGCCGCGCCTGCGGGCGTGGCGCCGGTACCGGGCGCCGAGGAAGGTGTCGGTCCTGGCGGCGGTCATGACCGCGACTCCGGTCGCGCCGCGCAGGTAGGGGTCGCCTTTGCCGGTGCGGCCGGCCTTGCTGGTGGCGCCGGACTGGATGGCGCGGGGAGTCAGCTTTGCCCAGGAGGCGGCGTGCCCGGGGGTGGGGAACTGGGTCATGTCGGTGCCCAGCTCGGCGACGATGACCTGGGCGGCGCCGCGGCCGATTCCGGTGATCTCATCGAGCCTGGCGATGACGCCCAGGACCGGCTCGCCGCATCCGGTGCACGGTCCGTCCGGCCCGGGCTGCCCGCAGCTCGTGCACACGCCGCCCAGGCCGGGCACGTTCTCCAGCTGGGCCTCGATCCGCTCGTCCAGCTCAGTGATCTTGGCGGTCAGGTCGTCGATGAGCTCTAGCAGCATGCCGATCTCGAAGCCGTGGATCTCGCGGAACCGGCCGGTCAGGGCCTCCTTCAGCTCGGCCTTGCTGGCGTGCAGCCGGTAATCGCCGAGCGCGGCCAGCGCGGCGGGGCTGCGCTCGTCGTCCGCCAGGGCCTGCAGGAACCGGCGGCCGCTGCCGCCCATCAGGTCCGAGATCACGCTGGAGACCTTCAACAGGGCGTCCTCCAGGATCTTCTCGATCCGGTTCTGGTGACGGACCCGGTCATGGGTTAGGTTCGCCCGCAGCCGGGTCAGCGCCCGCAGGTCGCGGACGGGCTCCGGCGGCACGAACGAGCGGCGCAGCATGCCCCATTCACTCAGCTTGCACAGCCACACGCAGTCCAGCCGGTCTTCTCCGAACTAAGAAATGATCAAGGAATCTCTGGTGCTGGCCGCTCTCCCCACGCGTGCAGGACGGCCGTGATCACCAGTTCGATGTTGCGGCGGTCGATCCCGGTCAGGGTGTCGCGGAGACTTACTGGTATTCCGGCGGCGAGGCTGGCCGCCAGGCGGAGCATCCGTTCTTCGCCGCCGCTGCAGGGCAGCTCCCGGGCGTCGAGGGCGCTGATCGAAGCCTGCCAGTCGATCTCGGCCATCGTGGTGACGCCGTCGGTGATGCTGATGGCGGTGTGGATGAACGGGTCCTGGAAGTCCTCGCGGTCCAGCCAGCAGGCGTGGCTGATGAGGAGGTCGACGCCTGCCTCCAGGGGGTAGATGCCGCGGGCGCAGGCTCGCAGGGCAGCGGGCAGGGACAGGAAGGCACTGCCGGGGGTCATCGGGTTTCCTTGCTGGCGAGCGGGGCGGCTGGGGTGGTGACGGCGCGGCCTGCGACGTCGGGGAATGCGTGTTGACCGCCTTCTGCCTCGCCGAGGTCGTGGCCGCGCCCGAACTGGCCCTCATCACTCACTGCGACACTGCTCCTCAAGCATGGCGTTGGCTGTACACCGAGGATGCAGCTGCTAGGCGCCCGGGGTCTGGGTCGAACACGCCGAGTCCGCGGGCGGTGCGGATGTCTCGATCGCTTATGGGGCCCGGATGACCCGCTGGCGCTCAGGAAAGCCCGAGTCTGACAGTGGCTCTGGCCCCAGCACATGACGATGCTCCTACGCGCTGGGTATGGCAGTCAGCCAGGGCATGCGAAGTCAGGTTCGCGGGGTGCTCGAAAGCCACTGGCATTGGGTGCTTCAGGTTGCTTGCGGCGGCTGTGTTGCGGCTGGCGCTAGCGGAGGTCGGCTGATAGGCCGGCAGCTGCCCGCGCAGGGTCATGGCGCCGCTGTGAGAGCCGCCTGCGAGCATAGACGGCCCGCTGTACCGCCAGGGTGACGGTGCTTGCCACCAGCAGGGTGAGGATGTTCGCGCCGAGCTGTGCCGCTGAGCCGCCTGCGGTGGGCCAGCGCGCGTATGCGGCGGCCAGGGCCACGTTGGCGGCGGCCGGGATGGTGGTGACCGAGACCAGGACGCCGATGAGCACCCCGGCCCTGGCCGTGCTGAGCGAGATCATCCCGGCAACGCCAGCCACGAAGGCAACGAAAAAGGTGAAGAAGCCAGGCTCGCCCACTACCGAGGACACCGCCTGGGGAAGATGTTGGGGCGTCTCTATGAGACGGGTGGGAAAGGCCCCGAGGTGACGAAGCGCCAGAGCGGTAAGGCCACTGATCACGATCCCGAACGCGAAGCCGCCGATCAGGGCCGTGAGCGAGCGTGCCGCTAGCCCGCTGCGGCGTTCCACCGTCGCCACGCACACGCCAGCGACCGGCCCGAAGTCGGGCCCCACGATCATCGCGCCGACTATCAGGATGGCGGTTCCCTGCAGGATGCCTGCCATGGCGATGAGCATTGCCAGAAGCATCAGGGCCAGGAACTGCGCGGACAGGGCGGTCATCCCCGCCGTCCGGGTGTCCACCTCCTCCCAGACCACCGCGTCCGAGGAGCTGGCACTGCTCTCGGTGGCCATCGCCCCATCGGATATGTGGCTGTCAATGGGCTCGATGGCAATCGACCCTCC
Organism: uncultured Actinomycetota bacterium; assembly: GCA_963712955.1. Taxonomy (GTDB): domain Bacteria; phylum Actinomycetota; class Actinomycetes; order Streptosporangiales; family Streptosporangiaceae; genus DATFVJ01. The sequence continues at coordinate 11,269 of CAVQKF010000009.1, forward strand.
GACGGGGACTTCAAGTTCGCGCAGGTTGGCGACGATGGAGCTGACGTCTTTCGAGGTGACATCGCAGAGGAGGAGATCGCCGCTCGGATGCCGGACGGTCCCGGGCAGGTAGACGAGGTTAGAGATCGAGGAGCTTGCCTCAAGCAGCTTGCGGGCCCGCGCGGCTCTCTCGGCCGAAACGACGATGCGCAGGTGGATCACTTGATGCTCCCCGGGTCCGGCCCTCGAGCGTTCACTGGCCTGCTAAGATTGCCCGGAACACCCCAGGCTATGCCTGGTGCCTGCTATGTCGGCGGCCGCCAGATCCGCTGACGATCTGCCAGTGGCCCAATGCACCACCACATGCCGGGCGGGCCTGTACCGCTTCAAAACCTATCGCATGGTGCATGATCTGGGATTTATGGGATCAAGCTAGGCTGCCCGGCAGTAGTCGTTGATCACGCCGCCGAGGATCTTCCGCCGCTGAACCGGCAGATCCAGCGGCGCGCTGTCGTGGTTGTCGTGGTCGGGCGGTCGTTGCTGGCGGGACTGGTGGGGCGGAATGCTGCCAGCCGCGATAGCGGTAGCGGGTCCCCTTGACGTTGGAGGGGCTTTGCGTGCCGAAAAACTCCTCCACGTCACGCGATCAGGCGATATTCGTTGATCAGCCCGACACGAGTTCGTCTTCGGACGTGGTACTGCTCAAGGTCGTATGTTCCGGGTAGTGGTTGCAGCGGCGCGGCGGCGTGCAGGGAGCGGTGAGGACAGTGATGATTGTGGTGAGTTTGGTACTCGCTCAGGATCCGCCGGAGATGGGTCTGGTTCCAGATGAGAGTGCGGTCTAGGAGCTCGCGGCGGCATCCGCCGATCCAGCGTTCGGCGATCGCGTTGGACCACGCTGTCAGTGGCACACTGTCCGGATGATCGGTACCGACGTGTGCGCGTGACGCACCGGTTCCATCCGCTGTTCGGCCGGGACTTCGAGTTCGTCGCGCACCGCGAGAACTGGGGTGAGGACCGGGTCCACCTGCACGACGAGAACGGCGTGCTGTTCTCCCTTCCTGCCGGGTGGCCTGACGTTACGCCTGCCGATCCTTTCGTGGTCATCGCGGACGGCCGCTGCCCGTTCACCACTGGCGGCCTGCTGGCGCTGGCGGATCTGATCGACCGGCTGCGTTCCCTGCCGGCGAGCGGTGAGGCCGTCAAGCGGATTACGCCGTGAACGTCAAGAGGATTACGCCGGGCCTGTTTGCCGGTGCCATCCCATCAGAGCGGATCTGGAGCAGCTGTCTGGCTATTTTCCTGGCCTCTTTCGTAGTTCTGTGGCGTGTCGTGGTGAAATTGCCACTCAATATCGGCAAAATCTTCCTAACGATTGTATCGGCTGGGAGGCAATGTGGCTGCGCGCGGATCATCCGGGGACCCGAAGGTGACCGCGCTGCGCGAGTCGCGGTGCCTGAACCCGCACCCCGAGCAGGTCACCGACGCGGCGTTCCTGGCCGAGGAGTTCTTCGACGCCCGCGACGCGGTGCAGGTCAAATACGAGATGGTGCGCCGCGTCACGGTGGACGGCGCGCCGGTCACCGCCACGGCGGCAGCGTTCGGATACTCCCGGCCGTCGTACTACCAGGCAGCCGCCGCCCTGGCCGGATCCGGGCTGGACGGGCTGGTGCCCGCCAAGCCTGGACCCCGCGGCGATCACAAGCTCACCGGCGAGATCCTCACCTGGGCCGAACAGCAGCTGGCGGCCGATCCCGCGCTGAAAGCCGCCGCCCTGGCCGGGCCCATCGCCGGGCAGTTCGGCGTGCGCGTGCACCCCCGCTCCATCGAGCGAGCGCTGGCCCGCCGCCGGGAGCACCCCAAAAGATGACATGCATCGGCCCGTTGGGGGCCGTTAGCGGCTGAGCTGGCCGGGCTGCTGCCCGCGCGGGGAGACCTCCCCAGCTCAGACGCGTCACGATTGACTGCGTAAGCATTCGCGTGCAGGGCGCTGGCGCGCCCTCGGGAGCTTGAGGAGGTCCCGATGCCCATCGTAGGCGGGCTCGATATCCACCGGAAGCAGATCACCTTCGACTACCCCGGCACCGTGACCGGGGAGGTCAAGCGCGGCCAGATCACGCCGGCCGACCGCGCGCACCTGCGCGCCTGGCTCGCCCGGTTCGCCGGCCGTGACGACGTCGCGTTCGCGGTGGAGGGGTGCACCGGGTGGCGGTATGTCGCCGAGGAACTGGCCGCCTCGGCGTATCCACCGGAACCGTCAAGACCTGGCACCACGCCGGACTCATCACCGGGCTCCCCTTCAGCGACCTGAGTTGGCCACATTAGTGCGCAAGCCGGCTGGCCTGTTGATCGCCTCGAGGGCCTGGCGGAGGTCGGCGGGGAGGGGGTCGGCGGCGGTGATGGTGTGGGGGCCGGCCTGGATCTGGATGGTCCTGTAGCGGCGGGCGGTCTTGACGAATTTGCGGATTGACCAGCCGGTCTGGTGCTCGATCCATCGGCTGACGGCGAGGGCTGCGAAGACGATGGTCAGGTGGGCTTCGATGGAGTCGCGCTTGCGGTGGTAGATGGGGCGGGCTTGCAGGTCGCTCTTGGCCATCCGGAAGATTTCTCGATCTGGAAGAGCTGGTGGTAGGCGCCGATCACGAACTCCGGCGTGACGGGCGTGCCGTCGGGGCACGCGGCCAGGTTCGTCACGTAGCCCTTGATCCCGGCGAGCGCCCGGGCCTTGGCCTCCAGCTCGCGGTTGACGGTCCGGGTGCCGCCGGAGAGCTGGACGAACCGGTTCCGCTTGACGGCGCCTTGCCGGCGACGGCCTGCTCGGCCTTCTTCACCTGCTCGTCGATCCCGCGCAGCGTCCGCCGGGCCCGGTCGGCCCGGTACTGGTAGTAGATGACCTGGTCCCGGCGCTCTGCCTTCGGCCCGGCGGGCCACGGCTGGGTGAAGACGTGCCCGTCGGGGATGTCCTCGCCGGGGTGCTCGCGGCGCCACTGCGCGACGGCGTAGGGGAACGTGCGGGATCTTCGTGCCGAGGATGAACGACAGGCCCGCGGCCTCGATCTGCCTTCTGGTTCGCCTCGGACACCATGCCCGCGTCGGCGACGACGGTGACGTCGGGCAGGTCGTGGGCGGCCATGAACGCCTCGATGACCGGCAGCATCGTCTTGGTCTCGGCCTTGTTGCCCTCAAACGCGCAGACCATCAGCGGGAACCCGGCCTGGTCGGTGAGCAGGCCGATGGTGATCTGCGGCTCCAGCCGCCGTTCCTTGGAGAACCCGCTCTCCCGGAACCCGTCGCCCTCGTCGGTCTCGAAGTACAGCGTGGTGACGTCGTACAGGACCAGGCTGGCCCGGCCCAGCCTCGCGTGCGCCGCGCACGCCGCGGACAGCTCGCTGCCGCCACGGCGTCCTTCGCATAGGTCGGGCAGGCGCCGCTTGAGCGTCGGTAGGACGCCGGGCCGCAGCCCGGCCTCCTCCAGCACCCGCAGCGTGTCCAGCTTGCTGACCGGCTCGATGATCCGCGCCAGCCACCAGCTGGGCGAACACCTCGTCCCCGCCGGCCGCCTCGTCGAGCCCCAGCACCCGGTAGGCCGTGCGCCAGCGCGTCCAGCAGACGGCCCATCCGCGACGCGGTGATCGGCAGCGGCCCTCCGCCAGCACCCCGCCTGGCGGGCTCAGTCGCCTCCAGGCCCAGGTCAAGCTCGCCCTGCCCGGCGGCCAGCCGCTGCCGCGCCGCGGCTTTCAGCAGCTCCAGCTCCGCGTCGTCATGCGCGGAGCCGATGTGCTCGATGTCCCGCGACCCCCGGCGCGACGAATGGACGATCTGCACCGCCGTCGCACCCGACGCGGTCTTCACCGTCCGCAGATACGGGGACACCGGCCAAGCCTACGGCCCCGGATTAGTGCGCAAATTCAGCTCACCGAAAGCCGGGAACCAGCAGGTCACAGACCTGCGGCCGCCGGAAGTCCATGATCGTGAGCCAACTCAGGTCCGCCGGCCGTGACGACGTCGCGTTCGCGGTGGAGGGGTGCACCGGGTGGCGGTATGTCGCCGAGGAACTGGCCGCCTCGGCGTATCCACCGGAACCGTCAAGACCTGGCACCACGCCGGACTCATCACCGGGCTCCCCTTCAGCGACAAAGGCCAATGCCTCTACCCGCCGCCCGGCGAGAACCCACCGGCCCGAGCACAAGGACGCAAACTCAGCAAACGAAGCCCCGCCAGCCACACTGCTCCCGCAGATGGCGCATGAACCCGCCGGAACTGTCGGACCCCACCGCTACCGTCTCCACCAAGACAACAAAATAACACCCCGCATCGACCCGAAGAGGTGCAGTGTGCAACCCGAGGTTTCATACGGGGTGTCCCGACGCTGCAGAGCACGGTCCGGATCCCGGCATCGGCGAGGATCGCGTCGAATGCGGTCGTGAAGTTCGATCCGCGGTCGCGGATCATGAACTTGACTCGATCAGCCGCAGCCCCCCGGCCGCGTCCCGCGACCGCTCCAGCAGCGCGTCCAGCAGCTGGTCATCCATCAGCTCCCGCAGCGGCGCAGCCGGCCGCCCAGCGGCGGGCGGATTTTCCCCGCCGTAATGAGCGGCATCCCCCCAAAACCGGATCTGATTGCGGAGCACGTACCATCCCTGCCGGGACCGGTTCTTGGCGTGTAGCGGACATGATCGGTGTTCTCCCCCCGTAACAATGGCCATTCCCACTGGCCATTCAATTCCCTTTGATCACTCCTTGCACACCTGGAGAGATACCCTCTTTCGATTTTCGAGGGCCTATTTTGGTAAGTGTGTAAATGGTTTCTGTGGGGCAGATAGAAGGCAGCGGATGGGCCGCTGTTTCAGGGGGAAGAACTCAGATGCCTATTTCACGGGGAACTGGGCAAATGAGGGGCACGTTGCCGCACCAACGGTGGGTGCGGGCACAGGGGGCACAGCTCATTACGGTGGGCAACCCCCCTGGCAGGGATTCGTCAAAGTCCTGGGGCGTGTTTAGCCTGGCCGGAGGGCGAGTAGCCGGAGTGGCCGGCGGGGGTTCTGGGCGTTGCGGCGCGTTTCTGCCGTGATTGTGGTTACTCTCTGTAGTCGGAAGAGGGTGATGACGAGGTTGGTGAGGGCGGACATCACCTGGGGGGCGTTGCCGGTGCGAAGGGTGGATTTGTCCTCGCGCCAGATCACGTCGCGTAGCCAGTGCAGGTGCTCCACCGTCCAGTGGCCCCGGGCGTAAGCGAGCAGGTCGGCCGGGCTGGCCTGGGCGGCATCCAGGCTGGTGAGGTAGAGCACGGCTTCGCAGTTGCGCATGATCCAGCGGCCGTTCTTCTTGATCGTGACGTAGCGCTCCAGGAGGACGGCCTGGCGGGCGTACGGGAAGCCCAGGTCTTCGGGGGCAGGCAGGACGCGCATGGTCCGGGTCTCGATCCGGCCGCGGCTGATCTCGCTGGTTGCGGTCGCGACCGGGGTGTTCTCCCAGTCCAGGGCATCGAGCGCGGCATACGTTCCCGGCTGGTTGCCCAGCACCGGCAGCAGGTAGAACGCGTCCTTGCCTTCGGTCAGCCAGCGGGCATGCTCGCGCTGGGTCTGCATCGCGTCGGCGGTAATGACCACACCGTCCAGGGGCAGCGGTTCCAGCAGCGGCCTGAAGTGCGTGATCTCGTTGGCCTTGCCGGCCTTGGCGACCTTGTCCTGGCCGATCACCAGCCCGGTGCCGTGGGTGACCGCGCCCAGCAGGTGCACCTTCTTCTTCCCATCGGCCTTGGCGAGCTTGCGTTCCTTACCGTCCACGCCCACCGCGGGCCGGGCCGGGCGGTGGCCGGGATCACCGGTGACGGCCGGAGCCAGCCATGGGTGGCCGGGAGCGGCCCGCACCCAGCCATCGGCCCTGGTCTCGCGCAGTGCCTCGGCGGCCGGCGGCTTGCGGCGCCGCTTCTTCCCCCCGCCGGCCGCCTTGCCCGCCGCGGCCCGGGCGGCGACCTGGCCCGCGAGCAGCGGGTCCAGCGCCGCGGCCGCCAGCCCAGCCGACAGCGCCGCCTCCAGCTGATCAGCATCCAGCAGGGCCGGCAGCCGGCCAAGCGTGGACGCGGACGGCGGCTCATGAGCGCCGGTCCGCGGGTTGCGGCGGGTCCCGTGCGCGGCCAGCACCTCCTGGTCCCAGCCCGCCGCCGCCCCGGCGATCGCCAGCGGGCCGGAATACCCGCACGCCACACCCGCCACCAGCACCGACACCAGCGAGCCCAGCGTATGCCGGATCCCCTGCGGCTTACGCGGATCACTCAGCCGGGCCGTCAGCACCTCCCGAAGCGACGCCGGTACCGTCCCGCCCGCAGCCCCCAGCTGGCAGCGGACAATCTCCATCAGCGATGATGCATACACGGGCACGGCCCTTCTGATGATCATTCGGACTATTTCGCACCCAAATGATCAGCAGGGGCCGTGCCCAGATCAAGCACATCCGCCCCGCTAGGCCCGCGTGTCGCGGCCGACCCGGCCCGCGCGGCACCCCCAGCACTCACGCACCGTCACCGGCCCGGACGCCGGGGCGCCCCGCCGCGAAGCCACCTAACGCCGCGAACCACCAGGCCCGTCGATCACCCACAGTCACGCTGACTTTGACGAGTCCCTGACCCCCCTGGCCTGGTGCCGGTGCGGGACCTGGTGGGCGATGAGGTGCTGGACGCGCTTTTGGAGCGTTCGAAAGACGAGTCCGGGGGACTGCGGCTGACCGGGGAAGGCTCAATGCTGGGCGACCTGGTGAAAGCGGTCCTGGAACGGGCATTGGAGGCGGAGCTTTCCGCTCACCTCGGCTATCAGAAATACGACACCGGTACTCGCCTGGATCAACCACGTATTCGCCAAGCTCATCACCGCCGAACCCGGCTCCCGCCGGCCTACCACCCGCTGCACGCATACCGGCCCGCCGGCCCCGCGGTCATGCTGCTCGGCGCCCGCCCACACGAGGGTAGCCCGTCCGCGGACGAGCTATGCACCCGCGAAGCCACCGACGCCGCCGCCATCCGCACCGCACTCGCCGAACACTGGCAGGTCGCCTGCGGGCAAGCCTGCCAGACGGCCATGTCGAGCAGCCGTGGCGCGACGTGCAGCTGCGCGACATCGCCGTCCTCGTACCCGCCCGCACCTCCCTGCCACACCTTGAGGACGCGCTCGACACCGCCGGAATCCCCTACCGGGCCGAAGCCAGTTCCCTGGTTGACCGCACCCGCGAAGTCCCGTAACCTCCGCGGTGCCGGTCGTGCCCGACGCGGAGACGGCCGCCCGCTACCTGCCGGGCAACGGCGTGGCGTGGGGCGACAGGTATGACGTATTCACCCTGCCATCCGGGCAGCTGTGCGTGGTGATCGGCGATGTGGCGGCTCGGGCCTGCCCGCGGCCGTGGTGATGGGCGGATGCGCAGCGCGCCTGCACGCTGGCCCGCATGGATTGTTATCGTGGATAACAGAAATCGGTGGGGTCGGCCATGATTGGTGAAGGCACGCAGTCTGGGGGCACGACAGCCGGTAGCGTGCGGGAAGCTGCCCCCCAAATCTTGATTCATTCAAGAAACTGTAGGAGCAATGCTCGTATCATGGTTTTTGCTCCCGCCGATCCGGACGGCGCCGCGTTGCAGGCCTTGCGCGCGGCCGGGCTGAGTGTGACAATGCCGCGCCAAGCTGTGCTGACGTGGCTGGCCGAGCCCCCCCACTCCACCGCCGAGGCTATTGGCGCGGGCGTGCGGGCACAGTTCGGTGCGGTGTCTATCCAGGCCGTCTACGACGTGCTGGGGGCGTGCACGACCGCGAGCCTGCTGCGCCGCATCCAGCCCGCCGGGCATTCCGCTCGTTTCGAGCGCCGGATCGGGGATAACCATCATCACGTCGTGTGCCGGCGATGCGGCCGCACCGAGGATGTCGATTGCGTGCTCGGGGACCGGCCCTGCCTTACCCCGGACGATGAGCAAGGGTTTCGCGGTCGACGAGGCCGAGGTGGTGTTCTGGGGCGCGTGCCCCACCTGCATGGCGGCGGAAGGCTCCGCGGCCGGAGCATAATTTCACGAGGAGGAATGGCAGTGACACAATCGCGGCCCGACGCTACGACGACGGATGCGGGTATTCCAGTCGAGAGCGATGAGCACTCGCTCACGGTGGGCCCGGACGGACCCATCCTGCTGCACGATCACTACCTGATCGAGCAGATGGCGAATTTCAACCGAGAGCGCATTCCTGAGCGCCAGCCACACGCCAAGGGCGGTGGCGCCTTCGGTCATTTCGAGGTGACGAACGACGTCAGCGCCTACACCAGGGCAGCGGTGTTCCAGCCCGGCACGCGCACGGACATGGTAATCCGGTTCTCGACGGTCGCCGGCGAGCGCGGCAGCCCAGACACCTGGCGCGACCCGCGCGGGTTCGCCGTGAAGTTCTACACGACCGACGGCAACTACGACATGGTCGGGAACAACACCCCGGTCTTTTTCGTGCGCGACCCGCTGAAGTTCCAGCATTTCATCCGCTCGCAGAAGCGGCGCGCTGACAACAACCTGCGCGATCACGACATGCAGTGGGACTTCTGGACCCTGTCCCCGGAGTCGGCGCATCAGGTGACCTGGCTCATGGGTGACCGCGGGATCCCTCGGACCTGGCGGCACATGAACGGCTACAGCTCGCACACGTACATGTGGGTTAACGCCTCCGGCGCGAAGTTCTGGGTGAAATACCATTTCAAGACCGACCAGGGCATCGAGTTCTTCACCCAGGACGAGGCCGACCAGATGGCGTCGGTGGACACCGACTACCACACCCGCGACCTGTACGAGGCGATCGCGCGGGGTAACTACCCGAGCTGGACGCTCAAGATGCAGATCATGCCGTTTGAGGACGCCAAGACCTACCGGTTCAACCCGTTCGACCTGACCAAAGTGTGGCCGCACGCCGACTACCCGCTCATCGAGGTCGGCAGGATGACGCTCGACCGCAACCCGGCCGACTACCACGCCCAGATCGAGCAGGCTGCCTTCGAGCCGAACAACCTGGTGCCCGGGATAGGGCCAAGCCCGGACAAGATGCTGCTGGCCCGGCTGTTCTCCTACGCCGACGCCCACCGTGCCCGCCTCGGCGTGAACTACAAGCAGCTGCCGGTCAACGCGCCGAAGGTGCCGGTGCACAGCTACAGCAAGGACGGCGCCATGCGGTATGTCAACGCCTCCGACCCGGTGTATGCGCCGAACTCCAGGGGCGGACCGCAGGCTGATCCCGTCGGCTACGGCGAGCCGGCCGGGTGGCACACCGACGGGGACATGGTACGCACCGCCTACACCCTGCACGAGCAGGACGACGACTGGGGCCAGCCAGGCACGATGGTTCGCGAGGTGTTCGACGACGCGGCGCGTGACCGGCTGATGGGCAATATCGTGGGCCACCTCCTCAACGGGGTGACCGAGCCGGTCCTGCAACGCGCCTTCCAGTACTGGCGCAACGTGGACAAGGACCTCGGCGACAGGATCGAGGGCGGCGTCCGCGCCAAACAGGACGAGAAGGACCCGAAGGCGGCCGCGCAGGCCAACCCCGCCCGCGCGGGCATGCAGGCCAAGGCCGAGGCCTAAGAGGGCATCTGAGCTATGTCACGGATGGTTCATCCGTTTTGGGCGGGTCATCGCGCCAGGTTTGAGTTGATTCGTCGTTGAGCCGACGGCCCATGTTGTCGATCATGGCCCAGTGGATCATCGTTTCGGAACGTTGTGGGAGGGTCTCGTATTATCCCGCGGTCCCGGTTATCCCGAGTTCGCGTTCGTCGTACCAGGTAGAGGGATTTTGGGTGCCGGGGTGTGCGGGATAATCCGGGGTCGTCAGAGGCTGTCGAGGAAGGCCAGGACGGCATCGGGGGCGGTGTAACGTCCTGGCGTGGTGCCTGGTGGTGTGGTCCGGGCGAGGGCGCGCTCTTTGATCGCCATGTCGGCGTGCAGATAGATCATCGAGGTTTCGCTGGACTCGTGGACAGGGTGGGCTGCGCGGCGAGGTCCGGTTCACGTGTGGTGAACTCCGGCCTTTTCCGCGCAGCCTCCCTCCGAACCCGCCGGGCGGTAGGGTAGGCCGCCGACGAGGTGCCAGTTGACCTGGTCCTTTTCCGACGACCCCCCTCCGAACCGGACGTGCCCGATTTCCGTGGCATCCGGCTCTCCAGTGCTCATCGTGGTCGCCGTGCAGGACGATCACGAATGATCTCCAGAGCGGTTGCGGCGTCTCGCATCTCGCGTACCTCACCGTCGTGTTGATCTGAGCACCTGTGTCCCTTCGCCCGTGTAGACGGCTTTCCCGTCCTCCCTGGCAGGTCGCGACTCCTGATAGGGACGCCCGCGATGATCGGTTTGTCGCAGAGTGGACGGCTTGACTGAATAGCTCAGATCCGGGTGGACGCCGAGCGCAACCATGACACGAGTTGACGAGGTGCGCGTTAGGGGTGGCGGGCCCGGCCGGCCGGTCATCAGCTGGCCCGGCCCGCCTGCGGCTAGCTGCCGGAGGAGCTGGTCTGGTCGGTCAGCGTGTTCTTGGCCTGCTGCGTCCGGCCCGCGACGTCACCCGCTGCCGACCGGGTCTCCTCGGTCACCGTCGACGCGGCACCAGACGCGGCGCTCTTCACCGAGTCGACGGCCTGTCTCAGCGGCTCACCAAGCTGCTCCTTCGCCTGCTGGGCAGCCTCACCGAGTTGGTCGGCGACCGGGCGGGCTTGCCCGGCTGCAGCGTCCTTGACCCGTGTGGCCACCTGCTGCTCCGCCGATGCCGGGGGGAGCAGGGACGATACGAGCCATCCTGCGCCGAATGCGATGACACCCGCGGCGAGCGGGTTTCCCTCGGTGCGTCGGCGCACCGTGTCCGGCGCCGAGCTGACAGTGCCGGCGGCCGAGGAAGCGGCCGAGCTCACCGTGTCTCTGGCGCTGGATGCGGTCGCGCTCACCCTGTCCGTGGTGCTGGGTGCCCCGCTGGACGTGCTGCCCATAATCCTGTCCTTGACGTTCGTCATGGAGGCGCGAGTGCGCTGCACCCGCCGTTCCACGATGCGCGGCGGGCTGAGCTTCTCGGTGAGCGCGCCGACGTCGGCGCTCAGCTCCCGCTGGGTTTGATGGATGTCCCCGCGGATCTGGTCCGGGTCACTGGTCATGCTGGTCTCCTCACCGGCCCTTGAGGGTGCCGGGCAGTTCCTTGAGAGTCTCGGCGGTCCGGTCCGGTGTGGGATGAACCTGGCGCAACCGGCCCCGGCCGACCCCGTAAAGCACCACAGTCACGAGCGCCCAGATTGCCGCCACGATGACCGCCGCCCATCCCTGGTCCATCGCGTTGGCAAGCGCCCACCAGGCGGCGATGGACAGGAACAGCAGCACCATGTAGCCGGCGAAGCCCGGCGCCGCCGAGCATTCCGGCGGCCTTGCCGGTCTTGGCCGCCTCCTGCTTGAACTCGGCTTTGGCGAGGTCGAGCTCCTGGCGCATCAGCGTCGACAGGTCCCGGCTGATCTCGGTGACCAGCCCTGCGACCGAGGTGTTGGCGACGTCCCGGCCGACGGGCTGGCCGGGCGCTGCGCGGGCGCCGGAGCCGGGGGCGGTCATGGCTGTCCCGGCCGGTACGATCGGTAGCCACTGGTCGTTGCGCCGCCACCACTCACTTCACCGGCAGCCGGACCTGACCCGCCGCCAGTGCCATACCCCGGCACCGGCGGTGCCGTGGCCGGCTCGGCGACGGTATGCGCGCCCGGTCCCGGCGTTACCGCGCCGCCGGCTTGCACCGGTGGTGCGGGCTGCTCATCGGACCCTGCTGCGGCGGCGACGCCTCTCGTCAAGCGCCCGGCCACCACGCCGGCAACCGCAGCACCGAGAAGAAACGCGCCCGGACGACGGCGGGCGAAATCCCGGACCTCGTCGAGCAGGTCGCCCGGCTCTCGCTTTTCGAGCCACGAGGCAGCCCCGTGGATGCGCTCGGACGCCTGCTGGGCGAACTCCGCCGCCATGCCTGACTGGCCACCCTTCGCAGCCATCTCATACAGCTCGTCGGCGAGCGTGCGCAGTTGCTGGGCAGCCTTGTGCTGCTGCGCCAACGCCTGCTCGCGCGCCTGCCCCCGGGCCTCGCCGAGCAGGTCCCGCGCCTGCCGACGCGTCTCCGAGACAACCTGTTTCGCCTGCTCTGTCGCGGTTTCAGCGACCTGCTCTCCGGCCTCGCGCACCGAGTGGCCGATGCTCGAGGCTTCATCCCGGGCGACACCGGTCGTCGACGACTGCGTCGCCCGGCCCCCGGCGCTGCCCGGTGGAAAAGCACCCGTGTCCTGAGTCATTTTGACCCTCCCATACGATTCGTGACGCGGTCGCTGCTACCCCCGGGTGCACGGCGTAAGCGCTTGTCCCTCAGCTTTCTGCCGGTACCCAGGTCAGCGGCGTGTCCTGCTAACGGGTTCGCTAACGAGACGGCGAGGGGCGGCGAGACGGTCGAGACCTGACTACCCGGGCGAGACGCCGCAGCCTGTCGCCGCCGAAGTCAGCGCGGCGATGTGAGATCATCCCGGGACCGGCGAGACGCACGTCGTACGGCTGATAACCGAGCGCAGACCGGTCGCAAACGCCTCCGGCGGGGCGCTCCGCCCCCGGATGGTTGATCAAGATCTGGACACGCACCCGGTCCGTAGGTGGTTGTGGGCACCTGATCATTTCGCCCGCCACCGACCCAGCGCCGAGCGGCCCACATAGGCGGTGCTGCCCAGAGCGGCGGCCGCGAGCACGGTCTTAACGGCCGTGTTAGCGCTGAGGTTCGACTGCTTGCGGATTCGGCCCCGGTGGACCAGGACGAGCCCGGCTCCACCGCGCCCATCCCGAGGCCGCGACCTCGGCAGCAACGTCGCCGTCGCCATTTCGGCCAGGCGCGCACCAAACCAGCCAGTGGGCAAGATGTCGCTGACGTGCTGGCCCGCTCATCGCTGACGCCGGGCGGGATGGGCACCAGGTTGGTGTGCGCATAGGGGACGCGCGGGCGTACTCGGTTTGCAGGCCGTTGGATGGCCCGGTGGACTCAGGGCCTCGGAGAATGCCGCGGCCGGCCGCCCGAATTCTGACGTCCGCTGGATTGCTGCCACTTCCTGGTGACGACGTTTCGGCTGAGCTGTGGGGGAAGGATTCCAGGACTATCTATGAGCCCAGCTTTCAAGGTAACCCGGGAAGGGCAGGAGGCTGATCCCATGTATCCGTCCCTTGACGGACCTCGGGGCAAGCCGTGGCTGCCGCGGCCGAGCCGGACATCGGACATGGTGGTCAACGCGTGCCACGCGATCGTGGCCGCCACCAGCCTTCACCAGCTCACCGAGGGCGTCGCGGTCGCCCTGGCCGGCGAGCTCGGGGACTGCGTGATCGTGGACGCCAGCCCGGACGGCGAGATGACCCGCAGCGTTGCGGGGCCCGGCCCCGAGCTGGCGGCGCGGCTGAGCAGGCTGAAGCCGGCGGAGTGCCCGCTGACCGTCACCACGACCCGGCGGGCCACGCCCATCGTGTATGCCCGCGCCGAGGACCGGACGCTCCTGGGCCACCTGCCTGATGGCCGCGCAGCCGCCGACGCCCTCCACGTCACCTCAGTTGCCGCTGCCCCGATGACTACCGGACGCGAGGCCCTGGGCGCTATCATCATCGCCCGTGGCGGCAACCCCGGCGCCGGCGCTTATATCACCTTCAACGAGCTGCGGCTCGTCGCCGAGATCGCCGAGCTGGCTGGTGCCGCGCTGGCCGCCTGGCACCGCCGCGGGCAAGGCGGTGGAGCCGGGTAACCGGCGGTCGTTGGATGCTTTGGGATTCGCCGCTGTCCCTGGAGTTGCGCTGCGCGGGCTCACAGGCTGGTCAACGACTACCTACCTGGGCTACCTGGCCGGCCCGCTCGGCGGTGAGCTGGCCCGGTTCCTGGCCGCGGCCAAGCTCCGCTACGTGCCCCGTGTCGCCGCGGGCATGGCCAGCCAGATCACCATGCGGATGCTCATCCGGACCGGCCGTGGCCTCGCCGAGCTCACCGACGCCGACATCGCCGCCTTCGTGAGGCGATCACGGCCCGGGAACGCGGCGGCGGGCGGCCCCTGAAGCTGTACCGCGAAACCTTGACGCCACCCGCACCGTGATCCCCTAGATGGGCGCCCCGGTGATCCCGGCTGCCACGCGGCGCTGGGAATGGGCCCGCTACTTTGCCGGCGAAGGGACGGCTGATGGCGCGAGCTGGAGCCGCCTCGGTGGCGGGTCGGCCAGCTTTCCTCTACCAGGCATGCCTGTACCACTCCGTTGATGAGTTTCTCGCGACCGCGGTCACGTTCATCGAGGATGGGCTCGCGGGCGGCGAGCCAGCGCTCGCGGTCACCACACTGGCCAACTTGGATCTGCTCAACGCCGCACTGGGCGAACGTGCCCGCGGCCTCGACTATGCGGAGACGGCGTCCTTCGGTCGGCGGCCGCCGCAGCGTGTCGCGGCCTTCGACCGCTACTGGAAACACGCCTGGACTGGCCGGGTCGGGTCCGGGTCCTCGCCGAGCCGACCTGGATGGGCCGGCCGGAGCGGGACATACGGGCGTGGAAGCAGATGAGGCCAGCCTCACCTGATCTTCGCTGACGCCAGGATCTGGATGATCTGCCGTTATGGCACTGGCTTGCTCCGGACGAATATCGTTGCCGACGCGCGGCGGGCTCATCCGTCCTGCGTGGCCGGCATGGACACGCTGCCGGGCGCGTCCTGCACGGACCCGCCCGCGTTCGCCAGCGGCCTGGATGATGGGCCGTTGCCGCGGCGATCCGGCTGCACGTTCTGACACACGCTCTCACGAAAGTGTTCTGGCCGACCACCGGGGCCGCGCGGATCCCGGCGGCGCCTCGAGCAGGAACGGGGGTGGCTCAGGGCGCCGGTTCGGCGAGTGTGATGCCGTCCGGGGTGATCTCGAATTCCCTGATGCGGGGGTCGTGGCTGCCTGCGCGGGTCTTGAGGACGGTAAGCGTGCGGGTCAGGCTGGTCTCGCTGGTTCGGTATTGCAGCAGGACCACGTTGTCCGACAGGTGCGAGGCGCCGTGCTCGGTCAGCTGGGTGAGGCCGAACAGTTCCGGGACCTCGTAGGTCATCATGATGCTGATCCCTCGGCGTGAGCAGCGTTGCAGCAGCGAGTAGGTGTACTCGCGGAAGCCGGTGGGGTCGGGTGCCGCGTTCCGCAGGTCGCCGAGGCTGTCGACGATCACCCGCCGTACGCCGGTGGCCTCGATGGTGTCGAGGAGGTCATAGACCCACTCGTCGAGGTACAGGTCGACGGGGCTGCGGTACATGACCGTGACGCCGTCGCGCGCGAACGACCAGCCGAATCCGCGCGCGACCCGTTCGAGCTGGGTCGGATTCTCCTGCAGGGTGGCGACCAGCCCGGGCTCACCATTGCGCGCGCCGTCGAAGACGAAGTGCAGGCCCATCAGGGTCTTGCCGATGCCGGTCGGGCCGGCGACGAGCGTTGACGCACCGGGCCAGTACCCATCTCCCACCATGTCGTCGATCGCCTGGATGCCCGACGAGGTGCGGCGGTCGCCGAGTGTGTAGCCTTCCGCCTTGCCAGGGTCGGCAAGACGGGGGAAAACCGCGATTCCGTCCGCCGAGAGCCGGTACGAATGCCGGCCAGAAAGGAAACCGCCGCCGCGAAGTTTCAGCACTCGCAGGCCCCGTGACGTTCTCCCGGCGGCCTGGTTGGTGCCCATCGCGATGATGGCATCGGCGACGGCGAACTCCGGTGCGGCGGCGATCTCCTCGTCCTCGTACTCGCCGATCCACAGCGAGGTGATCGGGAGCACGCCGAGCATGCCGGCGAGGTCATGCAGGAAGCGGCGGAACTCACCGGCGTCTGGTGCGTAGGGCCGCAGCGCCTTGAAGCTGTCGATGACGATGATCGACGGCCGGTGCTCGCGGATGAGGTCACGCACCCGCTCAAGCACCCCGGGCAGGCCCTTGTCGCTCAGCAAGATCCCGAGGTCGTCGTACAACACGCTGGCGCCGACTGCCGCCGGATCGAAAAACGACAGCGTCTGGCCATAGCGGAGGATCTTCTCGAGCGGTTCAGAGACGGTGGACAGGTATAGCGCGGGACGCTCACGTTCGGCGTTTCGGAACACGCACTGCTGCGCGAGGATGGTCTTGCCGGCCCCTGGCAGCCCGATGACCAGCGAAATGGCGTCCCGTGGCAGCCCGCCGCCAAGCACCGTGTCCAACCGGCTCGTCCCGGTCGGGAGCCGGTCGATCATGGCCTGGCCACGCTGCGGCGGATGAACGCGCTGTGGCCCAGCAAGTCCTTGACGGCCGAGACGAGCTGCAGCGGCTCGACCGGCCGTTGCAAGAACGCCGAGGCTCCCGCGTCGAGCGCCGCGTCACTGAGTTCAAGTGTGCAGATCGCCAGGATCGGCGTGTCAGCACGCGCGCGCAGCTGCCGGCAAAGCTCGAGCCCGCGCGCGCCGGAAATGAGCAGGTCCACCTTGATGAGATCGGGGGATACCTCGCCAGCCTTGGCCAGCGCCGCATCGGCATCCATGGCGACGACGACCTGGTAGCCCTCGGTCCGCAGGAAATACTCGGCGAAGTCCGCGGCGTGCGGATCCCGCTCAGCCAGCAAGATCAGCGGGGTGTCACCGTCCCGGCCGGCCGGACCCACCCGGCTGCCGCCGGCCAGCCGCTCGCGCAGCAGCCGGTGCGCGTCCCCTGGCGACAGACCCGCGGCTAGCTGATCCGCCAGGAAGCGCAGCTGCTCCAGCTGGTCGCGCGAATACAGCCGGTGTCCGGCTGGGCTGCGCTCCGGCTGCACCACGCCGTAGCGTTCCTGCCAGGTGCGCAGCGTCGCCGCAGGGACGCCGAGCATTTCTGCTACCGCGCCAATACTGTACAGGGGCCGACTGGAGCCAGTCATTTCACAGATGGTAGTGCCTTCGCCACTCCTAAGGCAAAACCTCTTCGAAACTCCTCAGTCCGGGTAGTTGACACGCTTCATCCGTGCCGTAGGCTACTCAATAACTCGTCAGTAGCTCGCCATCCGCACTGTGTCCGCCCACTATCCGCCCGGTCGGCTCCGCAGTGCGCACGAGACTGGACCAAAGTGCGAGGTGGCCCATGAACACCAGAATGCCAGCAAACCGGGGTGTGGCGACGGCATCCTGGGAAACCGGCGCTACGCTCCCTGGGCCAATGAGTAAGACCTGTTGAGGGATGAGCCCGGAACGTGACGCGCACGCGAGTCAGCCCTGCGGGCGGCTCCGGCCGCACCGTCAGCGCCGGCCGGGCCGTCGCCACTGCCAGCGGTGTGCGCGAACCGGCCGTACCGGCAGATCCTGACGCCGAGATGGCGGCGTTGCGCGGGCGGGTCCCGCCGCTGCGCCGCGCGGCTGAGGGCCCTTGTGCCGAAGCGCGGTCCACGCTGGACGCGGTGCTCGGCGAGCTGGAGGCCACCATCGCGATGGTGGGCAAGCTGAAGTCAGGCCCGCGCGCGGGCGAGGCGGAGCGGCCGGGCGGCGTCGATGCGGAGCGGCGGCTGCTGCGCGCGGTGTTCCAGGTGGTACCGGCGCCGATCTTCCTGCTCGAACGCGACGGTGCCGTCCGCCGGGTCAACAGGCAGGCGGCCACGGTGCTGCGCGTGCAGCCGGGGTCCGCCACCGGGAAGCCGTTCACCGCGTTCGTCGATCCCCAGGACCGGCGCGCCGTGCGGACGCAGTTGACCGCTGTCTCGCGCACCGGCAGATCCCGCCTTCTTCGCTGCAGGCTCGCCGGGACGACCGGGAAGGTGGAGACCACCCTCACCTTCGACCTGGTGGAACGCCCGGGTGAATCCGGGCCGCTCGTCATGGTGGTCGCCGGACCGGCCAGCATGCCCCAGCCGCCGGCCGCCGAGGCAGACAGCCCGGTGGCTGGCCGCAGTGCCACCGCGGATCGCGCCATCGCTGCGGCCGCGCAGCGCTTCGAGCTGATCAGCGCGGTCACCCGGCTGCTGTTCGGCAACGCCACCTGCAGCGAGTCCCTGATGCTGCGGCGGTGTGCCGGCCTGCTGGCGGCTGAGCTCACGACCTGGGTGATGGTCGACGTGGATCAGGACGGGCAGCTGCGGCGCCTGTTCGTGACAGGCCCCGCGGGCGAGCAGTTCGCGGACCTCACCCGTGCGATCGAGAATCAGGCTCCGCTGCCCGGTTCATTGGCCTGGGAGGTGCACAAGTCGGGGCGGTCACAGCTGATCGCCGACCTACCAGACGCCACGGTGCTTGGCGGCACCTCATCGGCAGTACCGGTACTCACGTTGCTCGGAGTCACCTCCGTACTGTGCGCACCGCTGACTGACGGCGAGCGCGGCTATGGCACGCTGACCCTTGCCAGGCCGCCAGAGGTGGGGCCATTAGCTGCCGCCGACCTCGACCTGCTCGAGGAGATCGGTCAGCAGCTTGCGGTCGCCATCAAGATCGGCCGGATGTTTAGGCGCCGGTCCGCGGTCACCGAGGCCCTGCAGGCGAGCCTGCTGCCGCGGCACCTGCCATCCGTCCCCGGGGTAGAGATCGCGACCGCGTATGTGCCATCGGCAAAGATCTCGGCCCGGGCGGTCATTTTTACGACGCCTACCCAAACCCGAGCGGGTGGGGCCTGATGATCGGCGACGCTTGCGGCCGGGGCGAGCAGGCTGCCGCGGTGACATTCCTCGCGCGTTACGCGATCAGGGTCTTCGCCCACTGGATTGCAGAGCCCGCGGACGTGCTGCGCCTGGCCAACGAGATCCTGGGTGCCCAGTCGGACACGAATCAGTTCGTCACCGCCATTGCCGGGCGGCTCGGATGGCAGGACGAGCTGCTGCACGTCGTACTGGCGAGCGCGGGACACCCAGGTCCCCTGCTCGTGCGGCCCGATGGCCGCGTCCGGGTGCTGCCGGGCGGCGGGCTGCCGCTCGGATTTTCCGCCGACGCGCGGCCCGTCACCGAGCGGCTCGAGCTGAAACCCGGCGACCTGCTGTTCTTCTACTCGGACGGCGCTACCGAGGCACGCGAGGCGGCGGGCGCGTATTTCGACGGCAGGCTCGCCGACGCGCTTGCCGCGCTCGCCGGGCGGCCCGCCCGCGAGGTCGTCGCCGCTATCAGGGATCTGGTGCCCGAGTTCAGCGACAGCGACCTGCGCGACGACCTGATGATCGTGGCCCTGCGCGCCCTCGATCCACCCGGTGAACTACGGGCCAAGCTAACCAGCGGGATGCCCCTGCGCATGGAACTGACCTGCCATAACCTCTGCTATCCGCAGAGCCGCCGCGCCCGATGGAGCCTTCCATCGCCGAACCCGTGGAGCACGCCATGACCACTGACGAACTCGCCCGCGAAGCGGCCGAGTTGTTCGCCGCGGCCGACCCGTCCGGTACAAAGTCGATCCGTCAGCTGGCTGAGCTCGCGGCACGGCGGGTCCAGGCGTGCTCGGGCGCAACCGCCACCCTGTGGCGCGACGACGAGGCCGTGACGATGGCGGCGAGCCATCCTGACCTAGCCGCGCTCACCACGCTGCAGATCGAGACGCGCCGCGGCCCGACTGTCGACGCGGTGCGCACCGGTGAGCCAATGCGCTGCGCCGACACGCTCGCCGAGGACCGATGGCCAGGGTTCGCCGCGGCTGCCCTCAGCAGAGGTGTCCGTTGCTGCGTCAGCCTGGTGCACGAGTTCAGCGGAATGGCCGTGACCCTGACGCTTTACAGCGTCAGGGCCCGGTCCCTCGATCCGGAGCAGCTACCGCTGGCCTCGCTGCTTGCCGCGTTCGGCGTGGCGAGCGTAGCCAACGCCGCCAGGTACGGCGACGCGCAGCGGACGGCGTCGCAGCTCCAGGAGGCCGTGGAGGCCCGCGCCGTGGTGGATCAGGCCAAGGGAATCCTCATGCACGCGCTCGGCTGCGATGCCGACGAAGCCTTCGACAGGATGCGGCGCGTCTCACAGACACGGCACGTCAAGCTGACCGGGGTGGCGCGCCGTGTCATCGAGACCGGTGGCATCGAATTAACTACCGGGGGAGCGGCGGCCGACAGTGGCGGTGCCTGGACCGGGGATCAGAGAGCGCGCTGACCGGCACCCCGGGTGATGACCTCTACGTCGTGCCCTGCTGCCTTCCCAGCGTGCAGCGGCGCGGGTAGTCTACGGCAACGCGGACCGCCGCCGGGCGCTGGTAGCAAAGGCAGCGTTTTAGCACCTTAGGGGTACGTGCGGGGCTCACCCCTATTCGCGCGGTCGCCAATCCATGCGAGTGGTGTTTCGACGGGCCGGCGGCAGCACGCCAGCACCGCCTCGGCCTGCTCATCTGTCAGCGCTTCCGGGAACGGCGTCTCGAACCAGCCCTTCGCGGCCCGGTAGGTCATCGGCGCGCCGAGCGGCTGATGGTAGAGGTTGACCAGCACCATCTCAGTCCCGTCCTCGCCGGCCAGCCCGGCCCGCTCATGCTGGTAGCCGGCGTAAGCGGCGAGCACCGCGTCGCTGGCCGGCACGGCGTCGTTGGCCATTGTCACTAGGCCGCTGAGCGCGTGCTGCCTTACTTGCGCGGACACCAGGAGCCTTATTCATAAGGCTTCAAAGTAATTGCTGAAGAAGAACAAGCCGATGACGGCGTGGAGCATCTCGGGGTATTTGCTGATCGGGGGCCGGTAGCGGCCGCCTTCTTCGGAAAGCATCCGTCAGGTCTTGAGGTGGGCGACGGCGCGTTCGATGGCGGCGCGCAGGGCGCTGAGGTCTTTGTTGAAGGCGGCCTGGGAATCGTGAAGTGTGCCGCCGGGCGGGCTGCGGAACGGGACGACGGTGATGCCGTCGACGCCGGTATAGCCGAGATCGGCGGCAACCTCAGCCCGGCGAGCAGATCCTTCGGGCCAGAGGCGGCGAAGGCGTACGCGTCGTGGCGGGCGCCGTGGACGGGAACCGGCCCGACGGCGGCCAGCGGCCGTCGAGGGTGGCAGCGACCTGGATGTTCATCCCGGGGTATCCGGCCTTGCCGGAGAACAGGTCCGGGATCGCCGCCCAGTCCCAGGTGGGCGCCACGCTGCCATCCACCAGGGCAGTTCCGGTGCCGGGGATCCCCGCCTGATCGGGCACCATGTTCGTGAGCGCGGCGCCGATGGCCAGGCGGATCAGGTCCCAGCGCCTGCTGACGGTGGACTGCGGGCAGCCGAAGATGCCCCCGGCGGCTTCCTGGGTGAGGTTCTTGCGCATCAGCGCCACCACCAGCGCCAGCGACCGGAATAGCCCGATCACCGCAGGGCGCCCGCCCGGCACCGTCACATCCGTGATTTCCTCCCGGACACGCGCGGTGAGCTCGATGAGTTGCCCGTGCGTCAGCCCTGTAATAGCCTCGTACCGCAACGGCTTCTCCTCGGAAGTCCCGCTTGTTTGACGGCACGGGATTCCATGGGAGAAGCCGTTCTATTTCCAGCGCGACACGCCACAGGCCGCTAATTCACAGGCCCATCTGTGGAAATGTGGAAAATGCTGTCGCAACCCATCGTGAATGACCCTTGTGAATAAGGTTCCAGATCGCGACGGCGAGCTACCCTGATGGCATCGACGGGTGAGCGCATCTTCCAGAAGAACGTGCCCGGGCAGGTGGTGTTCGATCTGTATCCCCCGGGCGCCCACCTTTCCCTGCGGTCTGCTGGGCAGCGTTCGCGCTTCGGGAGCTAGTCGAAGACAAGCTCGGCCACACCGCCCATATGCGGACGACCGGCGTCAGGGGCCTCACATCAGGTAGAGCTGAACCGCCGTGCGGGCCTCGATGCTCTGCGCTGCTTAGCGCGCGCCCTGCACGGTGCGGCGGGCCCGCCTGGGCGCACCGTCGACGCGCCGCTCCGCTGGGAAAGATCTCACTGACGCTCGCGCCTCACCGCTTCACCATCCGGACGATCAGCGAGCAGCTTGGTGTTCCGCGGATCCGGGGGATGGGTTTGGAGTCGGTGCCGGGATCTGCGCCGCGCGCATAAGCTCCTGGCTCTCACCGATCGCTGAGCCAAGCGAGTGAAAAGTCTCGGCCAAATTGTAGAACGAAGACATTGATCTGGAATTTCGCGGCAAGGTGGAAAGAGGCACATACCACCAAGCAATCCCACGGAGGGGCGTTATGAGCCCGCCCGTGGGCGGCGGAGCCTTCGGGGGATCCATGACCCGCTTGACTGCCCGGACCCGCGGCTGGCATCGCTGTTCGCGATCTTCTCCCAGCTCACACACGAGGAGGAGATGCCCCACACTGAACGGCTCAGGGTCACGGGTCAGGGCGGACCGGTTCACGGCTCATGGGAGACACCTCAGGATGGCAGTGCTCAGCCGGCTGCGTGTCATCGTTATCGCTCCGGTGGCGCTCGCAGCGGCCGCCGGTGCGCTGCTGATCGGGGGATGGCCGAGCAGCCCTGGAGCGTGCAAGGCGGCGTCGCGGCGTCGCACGCGCACTCGTGGCAGGGCCGCTCGTAGCAGGCCGCACGACGTCGGCCCGCCCGGGGCCCGCCGTCTGCCAGTTGCCCTGTCCAGCGATGGCAGCCCGCCGACGTTCACCGCTGCCGCCGCGTCCTCACCGCCCGGCCGGCGCGCCTTGACGCCATCGGCCGTCGGGGACGCGCCCGGCGCACCCGCGCATATGCCGCCAGCGTCTCCAGGCCGATCCGGTCCCATGAGTAACGGGCCACCGCCCGATCCGCCGCCGCGATCCCGAGACCCTGACACAGCATCGGGCTCGCGAGCAGGTCCCTGATCCGCCGGGCGAGCACTTCCGGCTGCCTCGGCGGTACGAGCACACCTGTTGTGCCATCCACCACCGCATCGGGGTGGCCACCGACAGCAGCGGCCACGACCGGCTTGCCGCACGCCATCGCCTCGAGCGGCACCAGGCCCGAAGGGCCGTGCCAGGGCACACTGACAACCAGGTCCGCGGAACGGTACATGCCAGGCATGTCCTGATGGCTGACCCGGCCACAGAATCTTACCCGGCCAGCCACGCCGAGCTGGCCGGCCAGCTCGGCCAAGCGCCGGTAGTCGCGGTCCTGCCGCAACCTGGCCTTCGCGGGCCCGCCGGCGACCAGCAGCTCGCAGCCGGGCACGCCGGCCAGCGCACGCAGTATCTCCTCGAGCCCGGTCTGCCTGGCAAGGCCCACGGCGAGCAGCCGCGGCTGGTCACCCTTCCGTGCGGACAGCCCCTCAGGAGTGAAGTGGCCGGTGTCCACCCCAGACGGCACGACCCGGACCAGCTGCCGTGGCACCCCGAGCCTGACCAGTTCGAAGGCCTCGTCGGCCGAGGTTGCCACGATGGCGTCGACGCCGCGGGCGATGGCTGCCTCGAGCCGGATCCGCACCGCCGGACCGTGACCAGCGCTGTCGGCACTGCCCTCACCAGACCCGCGGCGCCGCGGTGGCACGCCGAGCCCGTGGAACGTCTGCACCACGGGCAACCGCAGCTCACGCGCGCCGGCCAGCGCGGCAAGCCCGCTCGTCCAGTAATGCGCGTGCACCATGTCGGGAGGCTCGCGCAGCCATCGGTCGGCAAGATGCGCGCCGAACTCCGCCATGCAGGACAACTGCTTGTCGTGCGGCAGCTCACGGGCGGGGCCCGCGGGCACGTGCTCGACCGTGACCCCGGACCCGGTGCGCACCCTCGCGGGCACGCTCACCGAATCACGCCGCGTGTAGATGGTCACCCGGTGGCCGCGCTTGCCGAGTTCACCTGCGAGAGCCGCGACATGTACGTGCTGGCTGCCGAATCCAGGCCCACCAATCCCGGCGAGCGGGTTAACCTGCGCAGAAACAAAATCGATCTTCAAGGCACACCTCCGGTCGGCAAAGCCACGGGAAAGGAAGGTGTGCCTGCGTCATAGGCACCGACACGTCAATTCTTACCAGCAGACGGGCCGCCAAACGGGAATCCGGCGCGAAACGGTACGTACCGGCCCGCCCCGGGCCCGCATCGACCAGCTCCCGCCGCGATGAGCAGCGGGAATGCTGCCTGGCGACCGATTCGCAGCGAAGGATGAGCCGCCGCGACCGCTTCAGGAGTGGGCACCGCGGCCTGCCCGCAGTCCCCTTCCCCGCGGGTGGGGTCCGCTTCGGCGCGGGCGCGCGTCGGCGACAGCATGGTCTGTCGGGGCACCTTACCCTCCTTTCGCCGCGCCGCCTTTCGCCGCGCCGCCCTCCGCCGGGCCGCCGTCCGGTGCGCCGTCTTCGCGATCCAGTCCGTCTTCCTCAGCTGACTGGCCACTACCGCAGCGCCGACCTCGCGCCGCGAGCTGCCCGCCGTCGCGTTCGCGATCCGCGCCGACTTTTCCTTGCTCTCCCCCTGCTCACGGAGTCTCTCGTATGTCTTCTCGTCCTTGATCAGTGCTCCGGGCATCGCGGCGGCTCCCTTTCCTGGCCGACCGGGCGGTCTGCTGAAATCTCCGGTTACCAGGTCACATCGGCCACAAGCAGCCGCTGAGCAGGCGCAGGCCGATCCAGGCCCGGAGCGCGGGCGCTGGCCGCGGCGCCGCAGACAACTCTTGACGAAACGTGTTTAGGCCCCGGATTGCTTGGTACGCCAGCAGGGCCCGCCAGGAATGCAACAAGGAGTACCGATGGCAGATGACGCAGCGCTCGATGCCGCAACCGAAGTGGTTTCCGCACCGGACGTCGGCGAGCCGAGCCCCCCGCTCGACGACGCCTTCGCGGAGGCCGCCCGTGTGGCCATGGCACAGGCGGGCGACGTCCGCCTCGGGTCCCTCCCTGCCACCGGCACGTGGAACCAGCGTGACGTGCGGGACCTGAGTGACCGGCTGCTGATGAAGCTGTGGGACCTCGCTCCGGGCAGCGCAGAACACGGCAAACTGCGCTGGTGCCTCATACAGCTCAACATGCCGCTGGTCCGCAGCACCGCACGCAGGTACCGCTACCGCAGCGAGCCGATGGAGGACATCCTTCAGGTCGGCACGATCGGCCTGATCAAGGCGATCGACCGGTTCGACCCCGGGCGCGGCAGCTTCGCGGCGTTCGCCATCCCCACCATTGCCGGGGAGATCAAGCGCTTCTTCCGCGACACCTCATGGTGGGTGCGCGTGCCGCGGCGGCTCCGCGACAGGAGGCTGGAACTCGTCCGCACCACCGACGAGCTGACCCAGTGGCTCGGCCGCGCGCCCACCACCGCCGAGCTCGCGGATCACCTCCGGCTTGACGAAGAACAGGTAAACGAGGGCCTGGACGCCTGCACCGCCTACCGCAGCTCCTCTCTCGACGCCGCGCAGTTCGGTGCCGAGGAGACGGCGACCCTCGGTGACCTGCTCGGCGCCGAGGATTCCGGTCTGGACCTGGTCGAGTACCGGCAGGACCTGGAGCCGGCCCTGAGCGAGCTACCCGCCCGCGAACGCGAGATCGTGCTGCTGCGCTTTTACGGCAACATGACCCAGGCGCAGATAGGCGAGCTGGTCGGTACTCCCAGATGCACGTATCCCGGTTGCTCAGCCAGTCGCTTGAACAGCTCAGGGCCCGTCTGGAACCGGTACAGTAAGGCGACATCACCGGCCGGGGCCGCGCTCCCGGGCGTAATCCTGGGACAGCGTACCCAGCCGGGTACGGCCCCGGTGCCAGGCGCGACCTGACCGTGCCGATCGGGGTTCCCATGTCCTCGGCGATCTCCTTGTAGCAGAAGCCCACGAGTAGCAGAAGCCCACGACGTCAGCCAGATAGACGGCGAGCCGGAACTCGTCGGGAAGCTCCTGCAACGCCGCCTTGACGGCCGAATCCGGAATGCGGTCCAGAGCCAGCTCCTCCGCCGACCGCGCCCGGTACCCCCTTTGCGAGTGCGCATACGCAAGCTGCCAGGCATCGATCGCTTCGGTGCTGGCCTGACGAGGTTCGCGCTGCTTGGCGCGGTAGCCGCTGATGAACGTGTTCGTCAGGATCTGGTATAGCCACGCGCGCAGGTGCGTCCCTTGCTTGAACCAGTGGAACCCGGCGTAAGCCCTGGCGCAGGTCTCTGCACCAGGTCCTCGGCGTCCGAGCGATTGCGCGTCATGCGCGGCGCGGCAGAATAGAGCTGATCCGTGAATGGCAGCACCTCATCCACAAAGCGCGCATCGGGATGCACATCCGTCGCCGCTTTAGAAGTCACCCGGCCTCCGCGCCATGCCGCCCGTAGGAGACGATCACCGCTGTTGACGCGCTCCCGCCGGGCTACCTCCTTAGCGAAGGAATGGCTACCTGGCGCGGCCCCGGTCAAACGGGCGCCGATCAAACGGGCTATGGCGATGGCCTCGGTGGGCGCCAGGTAGTCGAACGGGATGTGCAGGCGTAGCGGCGCGTGGTGTTCCCGGGGAGGGCGATGGCTTGGTTACCCCTCACGCAGTCGTCACGCGGCGCCCGCGAAGACCGCGGTCACCGTGTCGCAGAAGGCGGGGAGGTCCTGGGGGTTGCGGCTGGTCACCAGGACGCTGGCTCCTTCTCCGCACCCCACCACCTGCTCGTCCACCCAGATGGCGCCGGCGTTGGTCAGGTCGGTGCGCAGGCTCGGCCATGAGGTCAGCGTCCGGCCCAGGACCACGTCGGCTTCGATGAGGGTCCATGGTGCGTGGCAGATCGCCGCGACAGGTTTGCCCACGGTGAAAAAAACTCCTGACGAACGCGGCCGCGTCCGCGTCGGTCCGGAAGCTGGTCAGGGTTAGCCACCCCGCCCGCCGCCGGTCGCCGCCTCGGGCACCTTGAGCACTCCCACGACCACGTCAGGATCGAGCGGATCTGTTCGACGGTTGTTGCCCGCTATCGGCGGTTCCTGCGGCACCGCGGCGTCGTCAACGGCTTGCCCTCAGGCATGCTAACGCACACCGCTACCGTGCCGCCTGAGCGTTTTGGCAAATAAGACAGTACGGGCGTAGCGCAGCAGGGCACAATAAAGTCTCCAAGTGAGCCTGGAGCAATCCGCCGCCTTGATGAGCCATCCGCTTACGCCGGAGAGCGTCGGTGCCCCCGCAAGATCCTTTAGACCGAGCACGGTCAGCGGTTGGCGCAGATTGGACACTCATGTCCCAGCTATCCGATCCCGGCGAGCTGGAGGTCGAGCTCGCCGGCCTCGAGACGCGTGTCGGCGAACTGCGTCAGGCAGCCGAGATCCCAGGCGCCAGCCTCCGGCCGACCCTTGAGGCCGCGCTCGTCGAGCTTGATCTCGCTGTCGACATGCTCACCAGGCTACGGGTACGGACTGCAACGGGAGCCACCGACGAGGCGCGGCGGCCGGGAACTGCCGGCGTGGAGCGTCGCCTGCTCAGGGCAGTATTCCAGGACGCACCGGCGCCGATCTTCTTGCTGGAAACCGACGGCACCGTCCGCAGAGCCAACAGGCAGGCGGGCGGGCTGCTCGGCGTGGCGCCGGGATACACCACGGGCAAACTGTTCACAGCGTTTGTCGATCTGCCGGGCCGCGCGGCGATGAAGGCACAGCTCAACGCTCTGGTCCGCATGCGCAGGCCGCGTCGTGTCCGCTGCAAGCTGCAGGGCACCAGCGGCAAGGTGGAGACGGTGCTGGCTATTGACCTGGTGGAGCTTGCCGGTGAGCCGGATTCACTGATCGTCGCGGTTGCCGGGCCCGCTGCCGTCGCGCCAGCGCCAAGGTGGCGGGGGTCAGGCAGCAAGCAGGCCACCCGCGGCGATGCCGCCGACCGTGCCGTCGCCGGCGCGACGCAGCGGCTCGATCTGATGACCGCGACCACCCGCCTGCTGCTGGAGAACGCCACCTTCAACGAGTCGGTCACGCTGCAGCGCTGCGCGCGACTGCTCGCGGCTGAGCTCAGGTCCTGGGTCATCGTCGACGTGGTCCATGACCAGCAGTTGCAGCGCCAGTTCGTGGTGGGTCCGCCCGGTGAGCACACCGCCGGCCTGACCCGTGCCATCGGCGCTCTCGACCCTCAGCCCGGCTCGCTTCCCCGCGAGGTACAGGAGTCGGAGCGGTCCCGGTTGCTCGCCCACGCCGAGGACGTCCGCGTGCTGGGCGTCACGGAGTCTGGCGTGCCGGTGCTCACGCTGCTCGGCGCCACCTCGGTGCTCTGCGTACCGCTCTCCGACGGCAAGCGCAGCTACGGCGCACTGACTTTGGTCAGGCGGGCTGACGAGAGACCGCTCGAGGTCGCCGATCTAGGGCTGGTCGAAGAGCTCGGCGAGCAGGTGGCGCTCGCAATCAAGGTCGACCGTATGTTCGTGCGCCGTTCAGAAGTCGTCGAGGCCCTGCAGGCGAGCCTGCTGCCCAGGGACGTACCCCCTGTCCCTGACGTGGACATCGCGACCGCTTACATCACCGCCACCGAGGGCCTGGACGTGGGCGGCGACTTCTACGACGTCTACCACAGCCCCGGCGGCTGGGGCCTGGCGATCGGTGACGTCCAGGGCAAGGGCGAGGAGGCCGCGACTGTCACCGCGATGGCGCGGCACGCGCTGCGGGTCCTCGCGCACTGGAATCCTGACCCCGTGGCGGTGCTCTGCATGGCGAACGAGGTGATGCTGGCGCAGCAGGGTAGCGACCGGTTCGTCACCGCGATCGCCGCCCATCTGCGCTGGGACCGCGGGATCCTGCGGATGACCGTGGGCTCCGCCGGGCATCCGGGGCCTGCGTTGGTGCGGCCCGACGGCCGGGTGCGGATGCTGCCGGGCGGCGGCCTGCCCCTCGGTCTGTTCCCTGAATGCGAGCCAGCATCAGCGGAGCTGGAGCTGGTTCCCGGCGACATGCTGTTCTTCTTCACCGACGGCGTTACCGAGGCACGCAGCCCTGAGAACGCCTATTTCGAGAGCCGCCTGACCGACGAGCTTGCCGCACTGGCCGGGCGGCCGGCGCACGAGGTCATCTCGGCGATGCGGGCGCTGGTGCTGGAGTTCAGCCTGAACGACCTGCGTGACGACATGACGATGCTCGTGCTCCGGGTCCTCGAGCCCGTCGCGTAGGCGCCGCCACGCGGGTGAGCAGTCAACTGCTCGTGGCAGCAGTGGCTCCGCCGGGTCAGTGGCGCACCCGCAGCGCGTCGAGTGCGTCCCGCAGCCGTCCAGCGCCCGGCGACCGGAAACGGCCCGCCGCTTTCGAGGAATTCCCGCTCCCGGTCGGGGCCGGAGGTGTCGAGGACCGGTTCCCACCACTGCCCCCACTGCTTGGGCAGCATCCAGTCGATGAGGTCGTGGTTGGCGTTGAACAGCAACAGGAAGGAATCGTCGGTCACCCGCTGGCCGCGGCGGTCACGATCCGCGATCGCTTCGCCGTTGAGGAAGAGGCCGACCGAGCGGGCGGACCCGGCGTCCCAGTCGTCGTCGCTAATCTCGGCCCCGTCGGGCTTGCACCAGCCGAGGTCGACCGAGCCCCGGATGGGACGGCCCCGGTTGTAGCGCCGCCGGCGCAGCACGGGGTGCTCCCGCCGCAACCGGATGAGGCGGCGGGTGAAGCCGAGAAGGTCCCCGTCGACCCGGCCTCAATCGTACCAGGAGATCTCACTGTCCTGGCAGTAGGCGTTGTTGTTCCCGCCCTGGGTGCGCCCGGTCTCGTCGCCGCCGAGGAGCATCGTGGCCCCCTGGGAGAGCAGGAGGGTGGCGAGGAAGTTACGCTGCTGCCGCCGTCGCAGCGCAAGGACGCCCTCATCGTCTGTGTCGCCCTCGGCGCTGCAGTTCCAGGAGCGGTTGTGGCTTTCGCCGTCGGCCCCGCCTTCGCCGTTGGCGTCGTTGTGCTTGTCGTTGTAGGAGACCAGGTCGTGCAGGGTGAAACCGTCGTGGGCGGTGACGAAGTTGACGCTGGCCCCGGGGTGGCGGGTGTCGGCCTGATAGAGGTCGGAGCTGCCGGTGAGACGGGAGCCGAACTCGCCGAGGGTGGCGGGCTCGCCCCGCCAGAAGTCCCGCACGGTGTCGCGGTAGCGGCCGTTCCACTCCGACCACAGGGCGGGGAAGTTGCCCACCTGGTAGCCGCCTTCGCCGATGTCCCACGGCTCGGCGATGAGCTTGACCTGTCAGACGACGGGGTCCTGCTGGATGAGATCGAAGAAGGCGGAGAGCCGGTCGACCTCGTGGAACTGACGGGCCAGGCTGGCGGCCAGGTCGAAGCGGAACCCGTCAACGTGCATCTCCGTCACCCAGTAGCGAGCGAGTCCATAATCAGCTGGAGGGTGTGCGGGTGGCGCACGTTGAGGCTGTTTCCCGTCCCGGTCGTGTCGTAGTAGAAGCGGCGGTTGTCGGCCACGAGGCGGTAGTACGCTTGAGGGGAATGTCCCGGGGGCCGGTCGTTGCCCCAGTCGAAGTATGGGTTGTGGACGACTGCCTTCGGCACGTGAGCACCGCTGTCGCTGTCGTTGCGGGAGTTGTCGTCGCCGAAGGTGTAAGGGAAGCAGGCCTGATCCCAGTCGACCTGGCCTTCGATGGCCTTGGCGTAGGGGTCGAGGAGCAGCTTGGCCGGGTTGCATGACGTACTCGGCGAACGGGCCCGCGGCCCCGGCTACGCGGAGACGGCCTATTTCGGCAGGCGACCCCCGCAGCGCATCGGGGCCTTCGACCGCTACTGGAAGACACGCCTGACCTCGCCGGGTCGGGTCCGGATTCTCGCCGAGCCGACCTGGACTGGCCGGCCGGAGCGGTACATACGGGCGTGGAAGCAGATGGAGGCCAGCCTCAACCTGATCTTCGCTGACACCAGGATCTGGATGATCTGCCCTTATGACGCTCGCGTCCTACCCGGATATCCTCGCCGACGCGTGGCGGACTTATCCGTCCCGCGTGGCCGGGCGGGACACGCTGCCGAGCGCGTCCTACACGGACCCGGCCTTCACCGGTGACCTGGCTGGATGCCGAATGGCGTCTTGGATCAGCGCCGCTATCCGGTTGGGACGGCGCGGGCGCGCCGGGCGGGGCCTCCCAAGGCCAGAGCCCGGCGCGGGGAGCGCCGGACCCGGCGCCGCGCAGCGGCGCCGCTTGATCTAGTACGGGCTAATTCGGCAGTGATCACATGCTGTGGTGGGGTAGGCGCGTTGTGCAGTGCGGGCGCTAGCGTCGTGAGCGTGACTGCGATGGGCGATGAGCGGGGCCGGTGGCGGACGTTTGGCGAGCGCGCGATCTATGACGATCCCTCAGTGTGGCTGGGGCAGATGGATGTCGAACTGCCGGGCGGAGAACGGTTGTGGCAGCACGTGATTCGGATGCACCGGGCTGCTTCGATCGTGCTGGTTGACGATCAGGAGCGGGTGCTTCTGCTGTGGCGGTATCGGTTCGTGCAGGATCGCTGGGGGTGGGAGCTGCCGGGCGGCCTCGTGGACGAGGACGAGGAACCTGCCGATGCTGTTGCGCGCGAGTTAGAGGAGCAGACCGGTTACCGCGCCGTGCAGACGGAGCACCTGGTTTCCTTCCAGCCGATTCCGGCGATGGTCGACTCTGAGCAGACGGTGTTTGTGGGCCGCGGAGCGGAGGGAGTCGGCGAGGCGATCAGTGCCGCTGACGGTATCGCGCGGAGGGACTGGGTTCCGGTCGCGTCGGTGCCGGGTCTCATTGCGGCGGGGGAGATATGGAGCGCAGAGACCCTGGTTGGGCTGCAGATGCTGGACCGCTGACGAACAGAGAGGGTCCTTAGCGAGATTGGCCGTGCTCAGGGCGGGATGCGGTTGGGGTTGAGCAGGCGTTCGGCTTCATCGAGCGCGAGATGCCAAGGGTAGGTCTCGATGAGGGTGCCGCCGGTGTGGGGTTCGTGGGGCTCGACGTGGCCGGGGCCGAGGAGAATCTTCACGCCTTCGGCGCGCAAGGATTCGACGCTGCGCTGGAACGGCGGGCGGCTGGCCAGGGCGGAGTTGACGAAGGGCAGGACGACGATCGGGACGGCGAGTCCGGTGGTTTCGGCGAGGACGCCGAGGGCGTAGGTGTCGCTGATGCCGTGGGCCCATTTGTTGATCGTGTTGTAGGTCGCTGGGGCGACGATGATGGCGTCGGCCTGGCGGGATCTGGGCTCGCGGGGTTTGCGGTAGTGGCTGCGGACTGGGCTGCCGGTCTGCGTGGCGATGGCGGCCTGGTCCATGAAGTCGAGAGCGGCGGGGGTGGCGATGACTTGGACGGTCCCGCCGCGGTCGTGGGCGAGCGTTACGAGGGTGCCGACTGCGGAGGCGGGGCCGGCGCCGCAGACGATGATCGTCAGAACACGGCCTTGGTCTTCCTGGGTCACCGGTTGACCCGGAGGCGCGTCGCGAATTGTTCGGCGTCGCGCTTGACGGTGGGCGGGGCTGAGCGGACCAGGTCGCGGACGATGCGGTGCACGGCGGGGCGGTCGGCGACTTCTTCGTGGGCGGTTTCTTCGGCGGCGCGCAGAGCGAGGTAGGCCTTCTCGTGCTTGCCCCACTGGAGGAAGGCGCGGGCGGTGTCGATGAACAGGCTCGCCTTGCGTTCGGTGACGGTGATCTTGTCGAGGTTGATGCCGCGTGCTACGTCGATCGCGGTTCCGGCGTCGCCGAGGATTACGGCAATGTTGACACGGTGCAGTCTCGTGTTGATGGGGCCGAATGCGGTCCACCGGAGGTTGCCGTCTACGCCGAGACGGTATGCGGCGTCGTCGGCCTCGGTGAGCAGTTCGTGTGCGGTGCCGCAGTTGCCGCGCTGGGCGGGTGCGATCGCGCCGCGCAGCAGGAGCGATCCGTATACCGACAGGGATTCGGGGGTGTGGGCCGGGATGTCGTGGTCGAGGCGCTGGGCGTAGGTGCTCGCGGCGGATGTGGCTGCGTCGAGGTGACGGCCGCTCATCAGAGTGTGGCTAACGATGCGGGCGCTGGCGGCGATGGTGATCGGGTCTTGGCTGGCGCGGGCGGCTTGCATGCTGCGGTCGGCGGCGAGATAGGCCAAGCCTTGGTCGTCGAGCTTCAGGAGTAGCC
The DNA here is from genome assembly GCA_963712955.1 of uncultured Actinomycetota bacterium. Lineage (GTDB taxonomy): Bacteria > Actinomycetota > Actinomycetes > Streptosporangiales > Streptosporangiaceae > DATFVJ01. The sequence continues at coordinate 44,104 of CAVQKF010000009.1, forward strand.
CGGCGGCGACGTGGTGGGCGTCGGCGGACAGGGCGAAGACCCGGCGCCGGGCGTCGCCGCTGAGGGCGGCGGATGCGGTGTGCAGGCGGGTGAGCAGGACTGGAAGGTAGCCGATCAGGCCGGAGTAACGGCACGCCTGGTAGTCGCGCCGGGTCTGCCGGACGGCGTTGGTCAGCGCCGCCAGGTCGGGAGCCGTGTCGGCTGAGGCGGGCGCGGTGTCGATGGCGGCGAGGACCGGGGCGAAGTGCTCGATGCTGTCGTGCGGGGTTGGTGCTGCTTTGTCGGCGAGAATGGCGCTGAACATGGATGCGCCGGTCAACCCGACAAAGGTTCGGCGTCGCACCGGGTCGTCGTCCTCCTGCCTGCTTCCGCGCTCCACGTCAAGGAGACCCGAGCCTGGGTAAGACTGCAAGCCCAGGTCAGTATCACCGGCTGGAATGGCGGCGACCTGCGGCCTGGGTCTCACCGTTGCCGCTGCGGCCGGGGGAGACGCGGTGCGCGGCGCCAGGCCAAGGCTCATGCGCGCGGGATCGGGCATGTGCAGTCCGTCTGCGATGCGGTCGAACAGTGCGATCGTGAGGACCTGTTGCTCTCCTCTCATGATGTTGCTGACCTTGCTTTGGCTCATTTCGCAGGCGACGGCGATCTGTGTCTGGCTGGTTCCCGCGTACTGGCGCAGGAGCTGGAACAGCCCTCCGATGTCACGGTTGCGCAGGGCCGCGATGGTCTCGGCACGTTGCCAGAACGAGCCGGGGATCGTGATTAAGTCGCTGGCGCGGCCGGGCATGCGCTCCTTGTCCCTCCCTAGGCGCGTTTCTGAGCGTCAATCTGCCGTGACTGATCGCGACCTTGGGGAGATGAAAGACGCGCGTAGAACTGGGCACGCCGAATGTCTGGCGTGCCGCGGGTGTGGGTGGAAGTTCTGGCGGCCTCGGCGGGGTTTGGTCGTCGGGGCCCTGGAACGCGGGGCGGTGGAGCCGGCGCGACGGTCGTGCCTTGACTGCGGCGGTTCGGGCTGGGCCACGGAAGTGGATCAGGCATGAGCGACGAGACGGAAGCTGTACGTACTGCGGCTGGCCAACTGCACATGCTTGCCGGTCATCTCAATAGCCGGGGTTTCGTGACCCAAGTCATGCGAGCGGACGGAAAGCTGTGCGTCAGCGTTGTGAACGGGGTAGCAGCTGAGTTGTCTGAGCTGGTTTACGCCGCGCCTACGGCGGACGGCTCGTGGTCGTTCTGGTGGTCGCGGGCGGATCGCATCGCGTCGATCAGTGACGTTCAGATAGCGACGTTCAAGATCGCGTATGTATTGACGCCGACGTCATGAGGGCCAGCGCGGGAGCATATATGCCACGACCAGCGGCTGGTTCTGTCCGTGCGCCGGGCGGCCGAACCGGCGCGGTGAATGAGACTTCGTTTCTACCGGTCCGCAGCTGTGGCCAGAGCGGTTCTCCCGTGACGTATCCGCCGTTCCGGCAGAACGGACGGAAGATGGCGGACGAATGGCCGCTGCGGGACTCTATCGAGCTTGGCGCGCTGCCCGGCGCGGTGCCGTGCGCGCGGCTGCACGCACGGCAGGTGCTATGGGAATGGGGCCTGGCGGCCCTCAATGAAAGCGCCGAGCTTCTCGTCTGTGAGCTGGTGACTAATGCGGTCGCCGCGTCCACGTCCGCGGAGTGCGTTCTACCCGTACGGCTGTGGCTGCTGGCGGATAAATCGCAGGTCCTGATCCTGGTGTGGGACGCGAATCAGCAGCCACCGGTGCGCCTCAACCCGGGCGATGAGGCTGAGAGCGGCCGGGGGCTGCTTCTCGTGGAGGCAATCAGCCAGCGGTGGGGGTCGTATGCGACACCGGAGCTGGGTGGGAAGGTGGTGTGGGTAGTATGCGCAATGTAGACGGCCGGGGATACGAGACACCCCGCGAAGGGCAGCCGGTGTCTCTGCGGTCGTGGGGATTCCGGGACGTGGACGGTGACGGGTTGTCGGTGGCGATCTACCGCAAGCCGGACCGCCTGGTCATCGAGATTCAGGCACCTATGGCTCTGCTTGACCTCGGTATGTTCGGTCAAGACGCTGAACGTGCCGATGGCCAGTCATGCTGAGTGGCGGGCGCCGGGCAAGGCCGCTGGCGACTAACACGGGTCGACTCGCGCCGGGGGAGTGGGAGTGCGTCCGCGAGGCCGCAGCGTAGAGAGAGCGCGTGACACCGCAGCTGGTTGAGCAGTAGTCTGCTTGATAAATCAGCTAGCCAAGTAGGGCGCTGCCATGTCATACGAGTACACGCCTCCGAAGTATGCGCAGGTGATCGAGGCGATCCAGGGGCGGATTGGAGCGCGGCGAGTACCCGCCTGGGTCGCTGCTGCCGAGCGAGCATCAGTTCGCGGCCGAGTTCGGCATCGCCCGGCCGACCGTGGTGCGGGCGCTGCGGGTGCTGCGGCAGGACGGGTGGATCGACACCGAGCAGGGCAAGGGCAGTTTCGTGCGGGGGCGCCCGGCGCTGGCCCGGGTGGCGTCGGCGCGGCGGGGTGAGGCCGAGCTTGACCGGGACGAGTCGCACGAGGTCGGCGAGCTGGTGGAGGCGGGGATGGCGCGGCCCCCGCATCGGGTGGCCGCGCTGATCGGCGGAACCGGCGCCGCCCAAGTCCTTGACGCTCGTCAGCTCGTGTGCAGGCGGCGGCTGGTGCGCAACGACGGCGAGCCTTCCGAGCTGGTGACGTGGTGGGTTCCGGCCGAGATAGCCGAGGGCACCGACCTGGCCGGCCGTACCCCGCTGCGCGGCGGCGTGCGGGCGCATCTGGCCAAGCGCAAGGGAATACGGATTGATCACGTGGTCGAGCAGGTGACCGCCCGGCACCCGGCCCCGGACGAGATGAGACTGCTGAGCATTCCCAAGATGGCGCCCATGCTGGCGCTGTACGTCGCCGCTCGTGAGGCGTCGGGGCGGCCGGTGCTGATCCTGGATGTCGCGATGCCGGGGGACCGGCATGAGCTGGAGGACGCCTACCAGGTGAGCTAAGGCGCCTTAGCCTCGGTCACCTAAGCACTTGACAGACCAAGCCAGGCATCCGCTAAGCTGAACCAACTTGCTTACCCAAGTAGTCAGGCAGTCAGGCTCTCCAGGAGGTTCGTGTGGCACTGCAAGGCCCCATCCCCGTCGAGTCCGGTCACGTCTTCCCGCACGGCGCGTTCGCGGCGGGTGGCTTCGAGCCGGTCCGCGACTTCGACGCATCCAAGGGCGGCCAGTTCGTCCAATCGAAAGACAAGACCACCGGCCTGCCGCTGTGGCTGGTCCAGGTCATCGACGCCGACCCGCAGGCGCGGGACAAGACGGCGCGGGTGAAGATCGCCGCCCCGGTCCAGCCCGAGCTGCCCCCGCCGCTGCCGGGATCGCCGTTCACCCCGGTCGAGTTCACCGGGCTGACCGTCACCCCGTACGTCAACCAGGCCGGGCGGCTGGCGTATTCGCTGCGCGCGACCGCCGTGTCCGTGCCTAACAAGACGGGTGCGGGCCCGGCGCCGAGGCGGGAGGCGGCGGCGTGAGCGGCCGGGGCTCGTTCGCCTATCAGGGCGTGCACGTCGGTGCCGAGTGGGCGGTGCGGTGCGACACCTATGAGGCCACGACACCGATCCTGTCGATCGATGCCGGGTCGCTGTCGGTGTCATTCTCGATCGCCGCCCGGACGCTGGTCCCGGCCGAGGGCGTGGCGTTCGCCCGTGAACTGGCCCGCCTGGCCGCGCGGTTCGCGGCCGAGTGTGAACGGCTGCACGCCGGACAAGCCAGCGCCGCTGGCGGCGAGGCGGCCTGACCGAACATAGCGGGACGGCCGGGAGTTCGCAGCTTCCGGCCGTCCCTTGGGTCTCTCCCCGCTGGCGAAGCAAGAAGAGGTGATCAGTATGCGGCACAAGGTCCTGGGTGAGCAGCTCGCCCAGGTCGACAACCCCGACCCGTTCGCCAACCCGGTGTGGCGGTCCCCGGTGTACCGCACCCCCGAACCGGTGATCTGGGTCGTTCAGCTCATCCGTGCGCTGGCCCGCCTGGCCCGGTTCGGGTGGCGGCATCCGTACCTGGACCTGGCCGCCGCGACGGTGACGCTGCTGTGGCTGAACGGCGGCTGGGTCGCCGTGACCAGCCTGGCCGTGGCGATTGTGGTGACGTTGGCGGGGTGGCGGTGGTGGTTCCCGTCCTCGTTCCGGCTGTTCGCGGCGGCGCCGGTGCGGAACCGGTGGCGGTGGTGGTTCTACCGGCGCCGCTGGCAGGCGGTGCTCACGGTCGCCCGGCTGGTGCCGACCTACCGCGGCCGGGTCCTGATCCCCGTCCTCGGGGCGGTGCAGGCCAGCCGGTACGCCGACCGGGTCACCGTCACCCTGGCCTCCGGTCAATCGCCGGACGACTTCGCCGACCGGGGGGCGAACCTCGCGCACGGGTTCCGCGTCTATCTGTGCCGGGTCCGCACCGGCCTGCCCGGGACGGTGGTGCTGGAGCTGGTGCGCCGCGACGCGCTGGCCGACCCGATCCCCGCACTCGCGATCGGCCCCGACGTGGATTTGCGGGCGCTGCCGGTCGGCCGGTGTGAGGACGGTTCGCCGTGGCTGCTGAAGCTGCACGGCACGCATCTGCTGGTGGCCGGGGCGACCGGGTCGGGTAAGGGGTCGGTCTTATGGTCGGCGGTGCGGGCCATGCTCCCGGCGATGGCGGCCGGGCTGGTGCGGGTGCTGGCGTGTGACCCGAAGCTGATGGAGCTGGCGTTCGGCCGTCCCCTGTTCGACCGGTACGGCCGGTACGCCGCCGATCCCGCCGACATCGGCGGACTGCTCGAAGACGCGGTCGCCGACATGCACGCCCGGGCGCTGCGGTTCGCCGGGAAACAGCGCGACCACACCCCAAGCTCCGAGTTTCCGTTCACGGTGGTGCTGGTCGATGAGGTGGCGTTCCTGACCGCTTATCAGGCCGACCGGCGGCTCAAGGACCGCACCCTCGCCGCGCTCGCCACCCTCACGACCCAGGGCCGGGCGGTGGGGTACTGCGTGGTGGCCGCGTTGCAGGACCCCCGCAAGGAGGTCATGAACATCCGCAACCTGTTTCCCGACAAGATCGCCCTCCGGCTCGACGAGCCGGCTCAGGCCGACATGGTGCTCGGCGACGGGGCCCGGGACCGCGGGGCCCGCTGCGACGAAATCTCCTCCGTCCCGGCGACCGGCGCCGGGGTCGGCTTCGTCCGCCTCGAAGCCTCACCGGACCCGGTGCGGGTCCGCGCCGCCTACGTGTCCGACACCGACATCTGCACCATGACCACCGACTACACCAGCGGTGCTGGCCTGCCGGTGGCCGGGGGGGAGGCCGCGTGATCGGCGGATGGCTGTCCGGCGAGGACTGCCCCGACTGCGGCGGCCCGCTGCTGGAAACCAGCGACAGCCCGCACCGCCTGACCCTTGAGTGCCCCGAGTGCGCCTACCGCATCACCTGCCCGATCACCGGCCCCGGCGACAAGGAGACCGAATGACCCAACCCGGTACCCGCGCCCGGCGCCTGGCGGCGCCGCTGGCTCGCGACGTGGTGCGGCAGCTCGCCGTCGAGCACGGCGGCTGCATCCGCCCCATTCAGCTCCGCCGCAGCAACCTGGATACCGGCCGCGCCGAACCGGTCCTCATCCCCTGCGGCCACACCCTCGCCGCCGTCTGCCCCTCCTGCGCCGAACGGGCCAAAACGCTGCGGGCGGCCCAGTGCCGCGAGGGCTGGCACCTCGACCACGAACCCGCCATCCAGCCGGACGAGCCCGATGACCTGCAACGCCACTGGGTCGAATGGCGCGCGGCGGCCCAAGCCGTCCGCGACCGCGACCAGGCGGCCGGACACGACACCACCGAGGTCGACCAGCTCGCCGCCGAACTGGACGAGGAGATCACCAAGACCGGGCTGCGCGGCAATGTCCTGCCCGCCCGGCCCGCGCGCCGCCAGCGCTCGACCCGGCGCCGCGACGACACCCCCGACCTGCCCCGCCGCAAGATCGCCGCGCGGACGATCGGCAAGACCTACACCGCACCGGACGGCAAGACGTTCCGCCCGTCCCTGTTCGTCACATTGACCTGCCCTAGCTACGGGAAGGTCGCCAGCGACGGCACCCCGGCCGATCCGGACCGTTACGACTACACCCGGGCCGCGCGGGACGCGCTGCACTTCGCCGCGCTGTTCGACCGGTTCATCCAGAACCTGCGCCGCTTCCTCGGCCACGACCTCCAATACTTCGCCGCCGTCGAACCCCAGAAACGACTCGCCCCGCACATCCACATCGCCCTACGCGGCACCATCTCCCGCACCGAGCTACGCCAGGTGCTCGCCGCCACCTACCACCACGTGTGGTGGCCACCCACCGCCACCGTGAAATTCGGCGGAACTGACCTGCCCATCTGGGACGAGCACACCGCCACCTACCTCGACCCCGCAACCGGGGCGGTCCTCCCCACCTGGGACGAAGCGGTCGACGCCATCGGAGCCGACGACCAGCCGCAACACGTCGCCCGGTTCGGCACGCGGTTCGACGCCCAGGGCGTGCTCGCCGGATCACGCGACTCGGCCCGCTGCATCGGCTACCTCACCAAATACCTGACCAAACACGTCGCCGACTGCCACACCGCTCAGACCATCGCACAGCACGCGCATGCGAACCGCCTGGCCGCCGCGCTCAGATACGAGCCCTGCTCGCCGACGTGTGCGAACTGGCTGCGCTACGGCGTCCAGCCCAGAAACCCGCGCCCCGGGCTGCGGCCCGGCCACTGCAAAGGCAAGGCCCACCGCCGCGAGCACCTCGGCTACGCCGGGCGCCGGGTGCTGGTCTCCCGCAAATGGTCCGGCAAGACCCTCGCCGGCCACCGCGCCGACCGCAAGCACTGGCTCCTGACCTCCCTCGGCATTTCGGCAACCGACCCGGCCCGGTACGCGTGGGAACCCGTCGCCCCCGGCGACCCCGACCACATGTCCCACGCGCAACGACTCCTGCACATCGTCGCCGACCGCGTCGCCTGGACACAGGCGCTCGACCAGGCCCGCCGCAAAGCCGCGGGCCTACCGCCACCCCCAGATCTCCCGGCAAGCGGGAGGGCCGCATGACCAGGAAAGAGCGATATGCGTCGGACCGGCCGGGGGACGAGTTGATGACCGTGGCGCAGATGTGCGCGGCGCTCGGGGGAGTGTCCCGCCGCACGTTCTACCGGTGGCGGTAACTCGGCGTCGGGCCGAAGTGCCTGAGGATTCCCAACGGGGAGCTTCGGGTTTGGCAGAGCGATTTTACGGAATGGCTGGAAAGCCTCCGTGAGGGAGCGGCATGAAATCGCATCGTGTGCGGTTCTGGGAGATCCGGTCGAACAAGACCGCGAAAGGCGCGTCATACACGGTCCGGTGGACGGTCGCGGGCCGGGAGAAGTCGGCCACGTTCGCCAGGAAAGCGCAGGCGGAACGGCACCGGTCCAAGCTCATGCAGGCCGCCGACAAGGGCGAGGCATTCGACCTTGACACCGGCCTGCCCGGCTCGATGGCGCACGAGGCGTCCTCGGTGACCTGGTACGAGCACGCGTGCGCGTTCGGGGATGCTCGCTGGCCGAAGGTGGCGCCCAAAGGCCGGATCTCCTTGGTCGAAGGGCTCATGGCGGTGACACCGGTCCTCGTGACGAGTACACGCGGTGCCCCAGACGCCGAGGTTCTTCGCCAGGCGATGCGCAAATGGGCCTTCAACCCGCAACACCGGGACGCGGCCAAGCCAGCGGAAGTGGAAACGGCGCTGCGGTGGCTCGCCAAATCGTCGGTGCCGGTGTCGGCGCTGAGCGAAACAAGTTACATCGGCAGAGCGCTCGACGCGTGCGGGCGAAAGCTCGACGGCACCGCGGCGGCACCGGAGTATTACCGGCGACGACGGCGCACCTTCTATGCGGCACTGAAATACGCGGTGCGCGAGAAGCATCTTTCGGCAAATCCGCTCGACGGCGCCGACGATCCTGAATGGAAGGCGCCGGAAGTGGCCGACGCCGTGGACCGGCGCCGGGTCGCCAATCCGGCTCAGATGCGGGCACTGCTGGAGGCCATCAAAGCGACCGGCCGCACCCAAGGGCCGCGCCTGGTCGCGCTGTACGGATGCATGTACTACGGGATGTTGCGCCCGTCCGAGGCAGTGTCGCTGTGCGTAGACGAGTGCCACCTGCCCGGCGAAGGCTGGGGCCTGCTGGAGTTCAGCGAAATACGGTCGGCGGCTGGGCGCGAGTGGACCGACGACGGCGAGGTCCACGAGACACGCAAGCCCAAGGGTGGGCCACGCAACGCGATACGGAAGGTGCCGATCCCACCCGAGCTGGTCCGGTTGCTGCGAGAGCACATCGAGGACCACGGCACCGGGCCGGACGGGCGGCTGTTCTGCACCTACCGGGGCGGCATCTACCTGCCATCGACGTTATGGCAGGTGCTGCAAAAGGCACGCACGAAGGCTCTCACACCGGCGCAGGTCGCTTCGCCGCTGGCGCGCAAGCCGTACGACTTCCGGCACGCGGGAGTGTCCTGGCGACTCAACGCCGGAACACCGGCCACACTCGTCGCCGAGTGGGCCGGGCACACGGTCGAGGTCTTGTACCGCATCTACGCGCACTGCCTGGACGGCGACGACGAGCGGTGGTTCGCCCGGATGGAGCAGGCCCTTGGCTAGCCAGACGAGGCCTCGGATCAGATTCCGGGGCTCTCTCATTTCACGCACTGAGCTGGGCCGATGCGCCCGGAACCATTCCGCGTATATTCCGGGAACCGCGACTCAGGACGGCATCCGGCGGCGCATGGCTGCACATGATCGAAGTGGCGCGGACCGCGAAAGCACTGGTCAGCCCGCTACGGGCTGCTCAACTTGGGTGCCCCCGACAGGATTCGAACCTGCGCTCACGGCTCCGGAGGCCGTTGCTCTCTCCCCTGAGCTACGGGGGCCCGGGGACGCAGCAAGGTTACCAGCCACGCGACTCGCATGGACAGGTGGCGGATCACGCACCGGAGCAGTCCCGGAGGCGCTAGCCTCGCGCCCGTGAGCGAGGAACTTGGGTGTGTCCTCGTCGTGGACGACGACGAGGTGATCAGGCAGCTTATCGCCGTCAACCTCACGCTCGAGGGATTCGACGTGGCGACGGCGGTAGACGGGCAGGACTGCCTGGACAAGGTAACCGTGATCAAGCCAGATGTGATCACGCTGGACGTGATGATGCCTCGCCTTGACGGCTGGGCAACCGCGGAACACCTGCGTGGCGATCCGCTGACCAGCCAGATCAAGCTGGTACTGATCACCGCGCGGGCCCAGGAGGATGACAGGAGACGCGGCATGGGGATCGGCGTGGACGCCTATCTAACCAAGCCGTTCGACCCAGGCGAGATGATCCGCATCGTGCGCGAGCTGGCATCGCCCCTACACCCAATGCCTGGTAGTTAAGGGCCGGGCGTGGCGATCGAGCACTGGTCTCGGCGTGTCGCGGATGAGGCGTGGCCTCGGGGCCCATGACCGTGATAGTCAGGGCGGTCACCGGGGTGCTGCGTTCTGGCCGATCGGGGTCTTTCTTGTGCGAGACAGCGGGGATTTGACCTTGCGGACGCCGACCCGCGGGCGGCGGGGCGGGAGCAGGTCGTCCAGGACGGCGCGGCCGATGCGGCCGATGCGGCCGGTGAGGCCGGCGTCGCTGGTGACCACCTTGGCGGCGCCGGTCAGCGTGTCCCTGGCGCTCTGCAGCGCGATGGCGAAAGCTGGCCCGGTCGGGGTCGGTGCCGGGGTCCGATTCCACGGCGGTCACCATGGCCCTGCGCAGCGCCTGGTAGAGGGCCAGCAGCGCCCAGATCTCCTGCTCCAGGTCGGCCGGGGTCGCCCGAGCGCAGCAACCCGGCCGGTCAGGAGGGTCTGCCGCAGCGTCAGGTGTGCGACCTCGTGTTCTCACCGCTCGTGATAAAGGCGGATCAGCGCCGGGGCCTGGTAGCGGCGGTGATCAAACAGGGTTGGGGCCGCTGGTAACACCCGGTGTACCGAGTGTTACCAGTGGCATACGTAACGTAACGTGACGTGCGCTTCGATGATCAACCCAGGCCCCGGGAACAGCGCTAGCGCCAAACACGAAATACACGCGGCCCGCGACGGCAGGTCACGCAGCCGCTGCTCCCGCGCCCGCGTCTCCTCCAGCACCGCGTCGTCGAGTTCGAAGGGCACCTGCCAGGTCAGCTCGCCCAGATGGGCGGGGGCGAAACACCCCCGCCACCGTGATCGTCTTGGTGATGGTCGTGACGGCAGCCGGGACACCGGTAGGCCGCTGGCGTGGCAGGGGGTGAAGCAGACCACGAGGGTCTTGCTGCGCATCTGGGTCATGAGGTGCGCCCACGCAGGCTGTGGCAGCCCCGGCTTGGCAAGGTCGGCGAGCTTGGCGATCTGGTGGACTTCCACCGGGGCGCGTTGCTCGCACCACTCGCACCGCCCGCCTGGAGCCGGGTGATGAGCTCTTTGCGGGTTTTCCGCGCTTGAGGTGCGGGCGCACTTGGCCTTGATCGCCGCCCGTGGTACGCGCAGCCGGATGCCCGCCGTTGGCTTTCGGGCGGTCCCGGCTGTGCTGGACGGTTATCTCATAGCCGAGGAAAGCTCGCCGCCTGGGTGCGGGCGTGCGTGATCAGGGTCTTTTCCTCGTTCATTTCCAGCTTGAGGTCGTCACGCAGGAACTGGGCGGCGGGTTTTGATCTGCTCGGCTTCGGCATTGGGTCCAGTGAGCCCGAGGAAGTGGTCGTCGGCGTAGCGGCAGTAGCGGAGCCGCCGGAAGCCGGGATCGTGAGGACCCGGCTGGGCAGGCTGCGCTGCCGCTTACGCAGCTCGCGCGCTGCGGCGCGGTCGCCACGCTTGCGGGCGCTGCCGATCCGATCGGTCACCCTGCGATATTCGGGGTTGTAAGCCCGGCGCTCGCCTCGGGTGTATTCCGGTACGAGAACTGTTTCGACAAACGTGTCCAGCCGGTCCAGGTAAATATTGGGAAGGACGGGTGAGACCACCCCGCACCTTGGGGTGCGCCGCTGAGCGTGTCGTTCCACACCACTCGTGTTTCCGAGTTTCGTCCCGGCAAGTGGGTGAAAGGCGTCCTTGATCGCCTGGGTGGGCAGGCCGCGGCGTGGCAGGCCTGCGGACGCCCGGCGGATGGCTCTGCGTAGCCGATCGTCGCGGATGGCGATATTTGATCACGATCCGGTAGCCGGAGGGCGTGCCGGCGGGACAGCAGTAAGGAAGCCCCATAGGACAGGTGACTGGTCTTGATCATCTGACGCTGTGAGGCTTCCTTGGCTGGCCAGTCTGCCATCTCGTGCTGCTTCCCGTCCGGCGCTGGCGGTACCCGGGCGCGGGAGGACGGCTGTCCCGGTGGTGAAAGGCCCGATGATGGCCCGCCCGCCAGTGCCGGTGACCGGGCGGAGGGACCCGCCCGGGTTCCCGGCCCGGGCCTGCCGGTGCCCGTGACCTGGCGGGCCCTGCTGGATGAGCTGGCGCCGGTGTTCAAGCGGCGTTCCACCCATGCGCTGTTCGTGGCGCTGGCGTGCGGGATGATCCTGGCCAGCCGCCGCACCGTGGTAGCCGTCGCCGCGGCGGCCGGGATCGCCGGGCAGTTCCGGCGGGCGTGCTGGTTCTTCTCCTGCGCAGTGTGGGATGCGGACGACCTCGGGGCGGCGGTGGCCCGCCTGATCGTCAGGTACCTGCTGCCCGGAGGCGAGCCGGTCACCGTGGCCATCGACGGGACGTTCTTCAAACGCTGGGGCCGCAAGGTGGCGCAGGCCCGGTGGGCTTACGACGGGTCCGCCCAGGGCGGGAAGAAGATCGCGTTCGGGAACACGTGGGTGATCGCCGCGATCGTGGTCCGGCTGCCGGTGTGCTCGTCACCGGTGGCGCTGCCGGTGCTGTTCCGGCTCTGGCGCGGCAAGGGCACCGCCTCGCAGGTGGACCTGGCCGCCCAGATGCTCACCACGCTGACCGGCGCGTTCCCCGGCCGGATCATCCACGGGGCAGGCGACGCCGCGTTCCACGGCACGCCATTGATCTGCGAGAACAGCACGTGGACCACCCGGCTGCCGGCCAACGCGGTGCTCTTCGGCCCCGCACCCGCCAGGACCGGCAAGCGCGGCCGGCCGCGTAAGAAAGGCACCCGGCCCGGCACCCCAGCCCAGATCGCCGGCGGCGCCCACTGGCAGACCGTTACCGTGAACATCTACGGCCAGGCCCGCACAGTGCAGGCCGCGGTGACCGGGGCGCTATGGCATGGCAGTTTCAAAGACGCCCCCGGCCAGGCCGTGCTCGTCCGGGAACCCGGTTCCAGCAAGCCCTATGACCTCGCCTTGTTCACCCTCGACGTAGCCGCCACCGCCGCCACCGTCGTCGAACGGTACTCCTGGCGGTGGCCCATCGAGCCGTCCAACGCCACAGGAAAGCAGATTCTGGGCGTCGGAGACGCATGCAACCGGCTGGAGGCCGCTGTCGAGCGCACCGTCCCGTTCGGGTTCCTCGTCCAGTCACTGCTGATCTGCTGGTACGTCCGATCCGGCTACGACCCCGCCGACATCGGCCGCCGCCGCCTGCTCTGCCCGTGGTACCGCACCAAGCACGAACCCTCCGCCGCCGACATGCTGGCGAAGCTCCGGCGCGAGTTCCTCAAGGCCCGATTTTCCGCCATCCGACCAGGCCACAGCCCACATGATCAAATCGAGGACTACGCCTGGACCTGCGACATCCCCGCCGCATAACCCGGAAACACGAGACACCATGTCCTCCAGATATCCGGCTTGCAGCATCTGTTTGAGCAGCCGGAGGAACCGGTCGGTAGCGGGATGATCTTGGCAGATTCCCGTCTTAGGGGACCCCCGTCAGGTCGATCTAGGCCACGCCCTTGACAACCGCCCGAAACCCTTAATTCCCCGGCATCGTCCCTGCACCCGCTCGGCAGCGATTGAGGCTCGCAGGCGCAGCCACGCTGACCGGGCTGGCTCCGCAGACGCATCGCGTGACGCGGCGTGCGCAGTCGTTAAGCATCATCTTGGTAACCCGGCTACGCTGTGCGCTACGCACCTGCCCTGGCCGTGCGGCGGTCCTGGTTGGCCATCCCAAAGCGGCGCTGCCGCAACGTGCTGTCATGGTTACATGAACGGGCTGCCCTGGCTGCCCGGCGGGGTGAGCCTGGGTGTGACGCCAGGTGCCTCGAAGATCCCGCCGCGGAGGCTTTACGCCGCGCACGGGGCGCGGCAGGAAACAGCGCGCAGGAAACGGCGCGCAGGAAACCTGTGAGGGAGCAGAACGTGAGCCGCGTCGCCCACCCGGCAGGCCCGCTCCATGCGAGCGTCCTTCCGGCCGAACACCCGCCCGCGCCGCCCGCGGATCTGAATCTGCTTGACCCGCGCATCTGGCCGCGTACGGCCGTCCGGCAGTCAGGCGTCCTCACCATCGGCGGCGTCGACGTCCGCCAACTCGCCGCCGAGTACGGCACGCCGATCTTCGTGGTCGACGAAGAAGACTTCCGTGGCCGCTGCCGCGACTACGGCGAGGCCTTCGGGCCCGGATCGGCCGTCTTCTACGCGGCCAAGGCGTTCTGCTGCCGCGCGGTGCTTCGCTGGGTGGCCGAGGAGGGCCTCGGCGTGGACGTCTGCACGGGCGGCGAGCTTGCTGTCGCGCTCGCCGCCGGGTTCCCGCCAGGGCGCATCACGATGCACGGCAACAACAAGCTGGTATCCGAACTCGAGCAGGCGATCGGCGTCGGCGTCGGGCACATCGTCGTGGACTCGTTCGAGGAGATCGCCAGGCTCGGTTACGTCGCCGCGGGTCACGGCGCGCGGCCCAAGGTCCTTGTGCGCGTCACCACAGGCGTGGAGGCGCATACACACGAGTTCGTGGCCACCGCGCACGACGATCAGAAGTTCGGGTTCTCGCTGTCCTCAGGAATGGCAGAGGAAGCCGTGCGGCGCGTTCTTGCCTGCCCGGACCTGGAGTTCGCCGGACTGCACTCGCACATCGGCTCACAGATCTTCGACACGGCGGGCTTCGAGGCGGCCGCGCACCGGGTGATGGGCCTCGCCACCATGATCCGCGAATCGCTCGGCGTGCCCATCGCAGAACTTGACCTCGGCGGCGGCTACGGGATCGCCTACACCCCCGGGGACGATCCGGCTTCCGTCAAGGAGATCGCGCAGAATCTTCACGCAATCGTCCTGCGCGAATGCCATTCCGCAGGGCTCGAGCCCCCGCGGCTCACCGTCGAGCCCGGCCGGGCTATCGCCGGCCCCGGCACGGTTACGCTGTACGAAGTCGGCACCATTAAAGACGTCGACGGCATGCGGGCCTACGTGAGCATCGACGGCGGTATGAGCGACAACATCCGCACGGCGCTTTATGACGCCGAGTACACCTGCGTGCTGGCGTCGCGTGAATCCGCGGCGCCGCCGATGTTGTCGCGGCTGGTCGGCAGGCACTGTGAGAGCGGGGACATCGTGGTCCGCGACCTCTACCTGCCCGCCGACCTCGCTCCGGGCGACCTGGTCGCGGTCGCCGCCACCGGAGCGTACTGCAGGTCGATGTCCAGCAACTACAACCACATCCCGCGTCCTGCCGTCGCTGCGGTCCGCGGCGGGACGACCCGGATCATCGTCCGCAGGGAGACTTGCGATGACCTGATGCGGCTGGACGTCGGGTGAGGCGGGACACTTGCCGAGCGGACACTTGCCGAAGCACGGACATTTGCCGAAACATGGACACTTGCCGAAGCATGGATTCTTGCTGAGGTGAGCATGCGGCGACGGCCTGGAGGGAGCGATGCTGCGGTGGAGCCGCTGAAGGTGGCGCTGCTCGGCTGCGGGGTGGTCGGCTCCGAGGTAGTCAGGCTGCTCAGCGAGCAGGCAGGCGATCTCGAGGCGCGGATCGGCGCCCCGCTCGAGCTTGCGGGCGTCGCGGTACGTCGCCCCGGGCGCAGGCGGACGGTGGAGATCGCGCCCTCGCGGCTGACCACGGACGCGATGGAACTCGCAACCCGGCCCGACGTCGACATCGTGGTGGAGGTCATCGGGGGCATCGAGCCTGCCCGGTCCCTGCTTGTCGCCGCCATGAAGACAGGAAAGTCGGTCGTCACCGCCAACAAGGCGCTGCTCGCAGAGGATGGCGCGACGATCCACGGCGCGGCCCGCGAGTACAGTGCTGACCTGTACTACGAGGCGTCGGTCGCGGGCGCCATCCCGCTGCTGCGGCCGCTGCGCGAGTCCCTGGCCGGCGATCACGTGCACCAGGTGCTCGGCATCGTCAACGGGACCACCAACTTCATCCTGGATCGGATGGATTCGAGCAGCGTGGGCTTTTCCGACGCGCTGGACGAGGCACAGGCACTCGGTTATGCGGAGGCGGATCCGACCGCGGACATCGAGGGCTTCGACGCCGCGGCGAAGGCGGCGATCCTGGCCGGGTTGGCCTTCCACACCCCGGTGACCGCGGCGGATGTTCACCGTGAGGGCATCACGGAGGTGACGGCGGCGGACATCGCGAGTGCCAGAACCCTCGGCTGCGTGGTCAAACTGCTGGCCATCTGTGAGCGCGGCGAATCAGGCGTGTCGGTGCGGGTCCACCCCGCGATGATCCCCCGCGAGCACCCGCTCGCCGGCGTACGCGAGGCCTATAACGCGGTATTCGTCGAGGCCGAGTCCGCCGGCCGGCTGATGTTCTATGGCGCCGGCGCCGGCGGTGCCCCCACCGCGAGCGCCGTGCTCGGCGATATCGTCGCGGTGGCGCGCAACCGGCTCGTGGGAACCAGGGGGCCTGACGCCACGACCTACGCCGGGCTTCCTGTCCGGCCGATGGGTGAAACTCTTACCAGATACCACGTGGCGCTTGACGTGGCCGACCGCCCCGGCGTACTCGCCAGGATCGCGGAGGCCTTCGCCAGGCACGAGGTGTCCATCCAGGCGGTACGCCAAGACGGGCACGGTGATGACGCACAGCTTGTGATCGTCACCTACCAGGCGAAGGACGGGGCGCTCGCCGCGACGGTTCAGGACCTGCGTTCGATGGACGTGGTCCGGGCAGTGGCCAGCGTGATGCGGGTCGAGGGGGAGGACGGCCAATGATTGGCACTAGGAAGGACGGCCGATGAACGCGGCAGCGAGGTCGGTGCCAGACGCCGCCGCCGGGCAGCCTGCCGCCGGGCAGCCTGCCGCCGGGCAGCCTGTGGCCGGGCAGCCTGTGGCCGGGCAGCCTGTGGCCGGGCCTCCTGTGGCCGGGCAGCCTGCCGCCGGGACGGCCAGCGAGGTGCCTGCCGCAAGACCGCCTGCCGGACCGGTCGGCGGTCGTGCCGCAGGGGCGCCTGGCGAGCCTGCGGGAGATCCTCGGCGCGTACCCGTCCGCGCGCGCTGGTGCGGGGTGATCGAGGAGTATCGCGACCTGCTGCCGGTCACGGCGGACACTCCCGTTGTGACCTTGCACGAAGGCGGCACGCCGCTCCTGCCCGCGCCGCGCATCTCGGCGCGGACGGGCTGTGATGTCCACCTCAAGATCGAGGGTCTCAACCCGACGGGGTCGTTCAAGGACCGCGGCATGACCGTGGCGATCAGCCGGGCGGTGCAGGAGGGCGCCAAGGCGGTGATCTGCGCCTCGACGGGTAATACAAGCGCAAGCGCCGCCGCCTACGCCGCGCGGGCCGGGCTGACCTGCGCCGTGCTCGTGCCGCGCGGCAAGATTGCGCTTGGGAAGCTCGCCCAGGCGCTGGTGCATGGCGCACGGCTGCTGCAGGTGGACGGCAACTTCGACGACTGCCTGGAACTGGCGCGCAAGCTCGCCGTTGATTTCCCCGTCGCGCTGGTCAACTCCGTCAACCCACACCGCTTGCAGGGGCAGAAGACCGCAGCATTTGAGATCGTCGACGATCTGGGCGATGCCCCTGACGTGCATTGCCTGCCGGTGGGGAATGCCGGAAACATCAGTGCGTATTGGCGGGGATACACTGAGTATTTCAACCTGGGAAAGGCCATGCGGCGACCGCGGATGTTCGGCTTCCAGGCGAGCGGAGCCGCGCCGATCGTGCGAGGTGAGCCAGTGCTCGCCCCGCACACGATCGCGACGGCGATCCGGATCGGCAACCCGGCCTCATGGCACCTCGCGGAGGTGGCGCGTGACGAATCCGGCGGCGTGATCGAAGCTGTCACCGACCGTCAGATCCTGTCCGCCTACAGGCTGCTCGCTCGCGAGGAGGCGGTTTTCGCGGAGCTCGCGTCCGCTTCGAGCGTGGCCGGGCTGCTGCAGGCTTGTGAGAATGGCCGGGTCCCGGTAGGTTCCCGCGTTGTCTGCACCATCACAGGCAATGGGCTGAAGGAGCCTGACTGGGCTGTATCAGGTGCGCCTGCCCCACCGGTCATACCGGTTGACGCGGGCGCGGCGGCCGCGTCGCTTGGCCTCGCCTGAAGATACCTGGCCCGACGAGACCGGCATGACGGCAGCGGACGGCCGCCGACGATCGTTATTCATTCAGGAAACAATCCCGCGAGGAAGCGTGATGAGCTGGCCTGAAGAGGCTGTCATGGTGCGGGTCCCCGCCACAAGCGCGAACCTGGGACCCGGCTTCGACGCGCTCGGCCTCGCGCTGGCCCTCTACGACGACGTGGAGGTCAGGGCGACGAGCGGCGGCCTGGCGGTCGAGGCATCAGGCGAGGGAGCGGACACCGCCGCGGCTGGTGAGGATCATCTGATCGTCCGCGCCATGCGGGCGGCCTTCGCGGCTGCGGGCAGGCGGCCCCCAGGCCTCGCGCTGCGCTGCGTCAACCGGATCCCGCACGGCCGCGGGCTCGGCTCGTCGGCCGCCGCCATCGTGGCGGGTGTCGTGGCGGCCCGTGCGCTGCTGACGGGCGCCGCGGAGACCAGGGCCGGTGACGCACCGGGCGGACTGACAGACGACGAGGTCTACGCGCTCGCGGTCGAAATCGAGGGTCACCCGGACAACGTCGCCGCGTGCCTCGCGGGCGGGCTCACCATTGCGTGGCTGGAGGACAGCGGCCCGCGCCTGGTCCGCCTCTCCCCGCTGCCCGAGATCACGCCGGTCCTGTGCATCGCTACCGACGCGCTCGCCACAGCGCAGGCCAGGCAGGCGCTGCCTGAGACCGTCAGGCACGCTGATGCGGCCGTGAACGCCGGCCGCAGCGCATTGCTCGTCGCGGCGCTCACCGCCGAGCCTTCTGTGCTGCTCGCGGCGACGCAGGACCTGCTGCACCAGCCGTACCGCGCACCGGTCATGCCGGCTACCGCGGACCTTGTCAGCCGTCTGCGCGGGGCCGGGATACCTGCCGTAGTGTCCGGTGCCGGGCCATCTGTACTCGCATTCCACACCGCGGACTCTTCCGCTGCGTTGGAGGTACTTGGTTCAATCATCAAGGAAACGGGTAATGCATGGCTCGTAAGCCCCCTGGACGTCGACAGGCAAGGTGCCAGCGTTCGGTTCGGCCCTCACGACGCCAAATCCAGCAGCTCAGTGCGCAAAGCGTGGTCTGGACGCGCCCTGGGGCGGGTGCGGCCGGGCAGCGCTGTGTCGCCGGAACCGCAGGGTCGTTCGTCCTCTTCCGCGACACACGGACAGCTTTCAAGGGAATACCGTGGCCTCTCGTGGTGTTAGGCTGAGTGCTGCGCCAGATGCCCCGTGGCGGGGCAGGTGCTCGTCAACCACTCATTGCCCGGCCGGCAGGGTCGTCGCGCCGTGGGGGTGGCCCTCGCGCGCAAACCACAACACTGGCCCGTATCCGCGACCATCGGGAATCGGACATGGCGTCGTGAGTGGACCAGGCTCGGGGGATCTGACCGAGCAAACCTCCCCGATCATCTGGCCGTACCCGGATTCCTCCGCGGTCGCTGCGGATGGGGTCCTTACGCACATGGCGGCAGGTCGCACTCGCCGCCGTGTGAAAGGGCGGCTTCGACATCACGGGCACGGCAGAACGCGGCCGGGCACTCCGGCCGCACCGCATCACCGGGTCGACCGGTCGCACGAGTGACCGGAACCCGCTCCCTGGGAAGGACGCTTTGTGAGCGACACCACCGAACTCCTCACCGGCGCGGCAGATATGCCTGATGCGACCCCCGTCACGGCCGGTAACAGCGACGAGGCTCCGGGCGAGGCTCCAGCCGCAGCGACCAGGCCGCGGCGCCGGTCCGGTACAGGTCTGTCATCGATGCTGCTGCCCGAGCTACAGCGGCTCGCCCAGTCCCTTGGCATCAGCGGGACCGGGCGTATGCGTAAGAGCCAACTCATTGAGGCGATCCAGGCGCGGGCGATCTTGGACGAGCCCGTCGCTGATGGGAGGGGCCTGGATCAGGGGAGTTCAGTTGTGGCACCGGCCAGTGCCAGGGCCAGTGCCAGCTATGCGCCGCCCGGCAATCCGTCCGGCGCCACCGATTCAAACTCAGTCAAGCGGGGCGCGCCCGCGGGAGCCGGCGACCCCCGTCCCGATGAGCAGGACGTTATGCAACCAGATAGATCCATGTCGGCTGACCGCGGTGCCAGTGCAGGTGCCGGGGATGAACAGCTCAGCTTCGACCGGCAACGTTCGGGTGGGCAGGGTGCCGGTTTCACCGCTGCGGACAGCTCAGGCGAGTCCGGTGCCGTTGTGCCGGGTGCCGAGCAGACCGAGGGACCTCAGGCACTGGTCGCTGTGACATCGTTCAGCGGTGCACAGGCGGAAACTTCTGCCGCGGACTCCGGCCAGGCAGGTACGGCAAACGTCGAGCAGGCCGGCGACCCGCGTGCCGCAGAAGCGGAGGCTGACGCGCCACGGGGTGATGATCAGCATGCCGATGAGCAGCGTGGCGACCGCAGGCGGCGTAACAACAACAGGCGGGACGACACGCAGCGCCGCGACCAGCAGGGCCGCGACCAGCAGGGCCGCGACCAGCAGGGCCGCGACCAGCAGGGCCGCGACCAGCAGGGCCGCGACCAGAGCGCCGCCGCGCCGAGCCGCGGCGGTGACCAGCAGGCTTCCAGGCCCGATGACGACGGCGATGGCCAGGGCCGCCGCCGCAGCAGGGACAGGGATCGCTTCCGCAACCGTAACCGCCGCGGCCGTGACAGGCCGGAGGGCGAGCCGGTGGTGACAGACGATGACGTGCTCATCCCGATCGCGGGCATTCTCGACGTCCTGGACAACTACGCGTTCGTGCGTACGTCCGGGTACCTGCCGGGTCCGAGCGACGTCTACGTGTCCCTCTCCCAGGTCCGCAAGTACGGACTGCGCAAGGGCGACGTGATCGAGGGTGCCGTCCGCCAGCCCCGCGAGGGCGAACGCAGGGAGAAGTTCAACGCACTTGTCAGGCTGGACAAGGTCAATGGTCTCGACCCCGAGCAGTCGCGTGGGCGCCCCGACTTCAGCAAGCTCGTTCCCCTTTACCCGCAGGATCGGCTTCGCCTCGAGACCGACCCGCTCGCTCTCACGACGCGGATCATCGATCTCGTCAGCCCGATCGGAAAGGGTCAGCGCGGCCTGATCGTGTCGCCGCCCAAGGCGGGCAAGACGATGATCCTGCAGGCCATCGCGAACGCGATCACCAAGAACAACCCGGAATGCCACCTCATGGTCGTCCTCGTGGATGAGCGCCCTGAAGAGGTCACCGACATGCAGCGTTCGGTGAAGGGCGAGGTGATCCACTCCACGTTCGACCGGCCGGCCGAGGACCACACGACCGTCGCCGAGCTTGCAATCGAGCGCGCGAAGCGGCTGGTTGAGATGGGCCACGACGTGGTAGTGCTGCTCGACTCCATCACCAGGCTCGGCCGTGCCTACAACCTCGCGGCTCCCGCCAGCGGCCGGATCCTGTCCGGTGGTGTCGACTCAACGGCGCTTTACCCGCCGAAGCGGTTCTTCGGTGCGGCGCGCAACATCGAGAATGGCGGCTCACTGACCATCCTGGCGACGGCGCTGATCGAGACGGGCTCCCGGATGGACGAGGTCATCTTCGAGGAGTTCAAGGGCACAGGCAACATGGAGCTCAGGCTGCGCCGGGAGCTTGCCGACAGGCGGGTCTTCCCTGCCGTGGACGTGGACGCCTCGGGTACCCGCAAGGAAGAAATCCTCATGTCGCCTGAGGAGCTAAAGGTCGTGTGGCAACTCCGCCGGGTGCTGCACGCACTCGACGTCCAGCAGGCGCTCGAGCTGCTGCTCGAGAAGATGCGGGAGACGAAGAGCAACGCCGAGTTCCTGCTCCAGGTCCAGAAGACCACGATCAGCTCGTAGCTCAGGAAAAGGTCCCTTGTCGTCGGCGTGAGGTCCGCTGATTACAGGCGTGATGTTCGGCGATATGAGAGATCATGCTGCGTTCGTGACGGTGCACGGCCCGGTGCATGGCGGTCACGGGAATCACAGACGTCCGCGCAGCGTTCCACACTCTGGCAGACTGGTAAGCCGAAATATCGCGGTACCGGTTCACGCCTGGATGTGTCGCGGGACGCGACACGCAGCCACGGCGACCCGGCGACCGCCAGAAACCAGGAGTCTTGACGTGAAACCTGAAATTCACCCTGAGTACGTGGTCACCACCGTGACCTGCACCTGTGGTAACACTTTCACCACCCGGAGTACGGCAAAGAACGGCGTGATCCACGCGGATGTCTGCTCGAACTGCCATCCGTTCTACACGGGCAAGCAGAAGATCCTCGACACCGGCGGCCGGGTCGCCAGGTTCGAACGGCGTTTCGGCAAGAAGGCCGCCGCCAACAAGTAGCCCACAAAGTACCCACAAGTACCCTGTAAGTTGCTGGTCGTCGGCCTGTGCAGCTCGGAGCACGTATGGGTGCGCGGCAAGCCAATGCAGTGGCGGGTACCGGTCGGCGGCGTGTCCCGGTGCTCCGCGCGATGGCCCCGGTGCGATGGCCCTGGTGCGAAGGCCCGGTGCGAAGGCCCGGTGCGATGGCGAAGCGACCAGGATGGCGAAGCGACCAGAGGGCAGAACGGAAGTTGTGAGCACAGGACCGCGCCGGCCTGCGGCAGTACCGGACACACAGGCCGTCACGCGGCGGCGAAGGATCACAAACCGCAACCGGAGGAACCCGTGTTCGACCAGCTCAGCGAGCTGGTGGGCGAGTACGAGCGCCTAGGGCTCGAACTCGCCGATCCCGCCGTGCACACCGATCAGGCGAAGGCGCGGGCGCTCGGGCGCCGCTACGCGGAGCTGACCCCGGTCGTGCAGGCCTACCAGGAGTGGCAGCGGACCATCGCTGACGGCGAGGCCGCAAGGGAACTGGCTGCCGAGGATCTCTCCTTTGCAGCCGAGGCGGATCAGCTGGACCGGCGCCGGGCGGAACTTGAGGAGAGGCTGCAGCGGCTGCTCGTGCACCGCGATCCGGCCGACGGGAAAGATGTGATCCTCGAAGTCAAAGCGGGGGAGGGCGGCGAGGAGTCCGCACTCTTCGCTGGCGACCTGCTGCGAATGTACCTACGTTACGCACAGCGGCGCGGCTGGCAGACGGAGATCCTCGACGCCACACCTTCGGATCTCGGCGGCTACAAGGACGTAACGGTCGCGGTCAAGGTCGGCCGCCGTGCGGCCGCGGTGGGCCCAGCCGTCGCAGGACAGGTTAACGCGGAAGGCGTTTGGGCACGGCTCAAGCATGAGGGCGGCGTGCACCGCGTTCAGCGGGTCCCTGTGACCGAGTCACAGGGCCGGATCCACACGTCCGCGGCGGGCGTCCATGTGCTGCCAGAGGCCGACGAGGTGGAGGTCCAGATAGATCCGAACGACCTGCGGATCGACGTGTTCCGCTCATCGGGTCCCGGCGGCCAGAGCGTGAACACCACCGACTCGGCGGTCCGCATCACTCACCTTCCCACCGGAATTGTCGTCTCCTGCCAGAACGAGAAGAGCCAGCTCCAGAACAAGGAACAGGCGCTGCGCATCTTGCGCGCCCGGCTGCTCGCGGAGGCACAGCAGGAGGCCGACGCGCAGGCGGCGGCGGAGCGCCGCAGCCAGGTGCGCACGGTGGATCGCTCGGAACGGGTCCGCACGTACAACTTCCCAGAGAACCGCATCTCCGATCATCGGGTTGGCTACAAGGCGTACAACCTCGACCAGGTGATCGACGGCGACCTGGACGGCGTCATTCAAGCGCTCGCCGACGCGGACATGGAGGCACTGATCGCGGAGGCAGGCCAGGCCGGGAGCCACGCGGGCAAGGCAGGGAATCGGGCAGATCAGGCGGGCGGGCACCCCGCTGAGCCGGGAGTGCGGCGGTGACCACGCTGCTCGACGAGGTCACCCGCGCCGCTTCGCGGCTCGCCGCGGCGGGCGTGGACTCGCCGCGAGGCGACGCCGAGCAGATCGCCGCGCACGTCCACGGTGTTGCGCGGGGGATGCTGCACACGGTCCCCAATAACGAGTTCGACGCCCGGTTCTGGGCCGATGTGGCTCGCCGCGAGGCTCGCGAGCCACTGCAGCACATCACCGGGCGGGCGTATTTCAGGTACCTGGAGCTCGAGGTTGGCCCAGGCGTGTTCGTGCCGCGTCCGGAGACCGAGGTGATGACGGGCTGGGCGATCGATCAGCTGCACGCGATGGACGTGGTAGATCCGCTGGTGGTGGACCTGGGGACCGGCAGCGGCGCGATCGCGCTCGCCGTCGCGCAGGAGGTGCCGCGGGCACGGGTGCACGCGGTCGAAGCGCAGCCAATGGCGCATGCCTGGGCCGAGCGAAACATCGGTCTGTTCACCAGCCGCGGTAACGGTGCGGTCACGGGCCGAACAACCGGGGCACCGGACGGCACGCCGCCACATGTCGCCCTTCACCTGGCCGACCTGGCCACCGCGCTGCCCGAGCTTGACGGCGCTGTCGATCTCGTCATCAGCAATCCGCCCTACATCCCCGACGGCGCCGGCGTCCCGCCCGAGGTCGGTGAGTACGACCCGCCTGCCGCGCTCTGGGGCGGACCCGACGGCCTGGACACCATCAGAAGGCTTGAGCGCACGGCCTGCCGGCTGCTGCGGCCCGGCGGTTGGGTCGCGGTGGAGCACGGCTGTTCGCAGGGCGCCGCGCTCTACTGGATGTTCCCTGAGAGCGGAGGCTGGCGTGACACCCGCAACCATAAGGACCTGGCCCGGCGCGACCGGTTTGTGACCGCCTGTCGCGCGGCCGCGGAGCACCGAGACGCGCCGCACGAACATGCCCCCGCCACATGGCAGGATGGGCCGCTGTGAGCCCAGCGATTCGCCGATTCGACTGCGCCGACGCGGCGCAGCGCGCTGCAGGGATCGAGGAGGCAGTTGCCGCGGCGGGCCGCGGCGAGCTAGTGGTGCTGCCGACCGATACCGTCTACGGGATTGGCGCGGATGCGTTCATGCCGACCGCCGTGACGGCAATGCTGACCGCGAAGGGCAGAGGCAGGCACATGCCGTCGCCGGTACTTGTCGGTTCGGTACGCGCCGCTGCCGCGCTGATCGACGATCTCGGCATGCACGGTCAAGACCTGATCGACGAGTTCTGGCCAGGCCCACTGACCCTTGTCTGCCATGCCAGCCGCACGCTCAGCTGGGATCTGGGCGATACCAGGGGCACTGTCGCGGTCAGGATGCCATTGCATCCGGTCGCGCTTGAGTTGCTGAAGCGGACCGGCCCGATGGCGGTGAGCAGCGCGAACAGGTCCGGACAGGCGCCCGCGAGGACGGTTGCGGAGGCGGAGGCACAGCTGGGCGATTCCGTCGCGGTGTACCTGGATGGGGGGCCAGCCGCAGGAGAGGTGCCGTCGTCGATCGTGGATCTGACGGGCACGGTGCCGCGCTTGCTGCGTGCGGGTGCGATTTCTCCCGAACGGCTTCGCACCGTGGCACCGATTGTGGAGAGCACCGTGGCACCGATTGCAGAGAGCACGGGGAGCACCGGGACTGCAGATGGCGCGGAAGATGGCGACATCGCGGCGAGCCGCGATGGCGCTGCCCCTGGCGGGGACCGCGCTGTGCCTGGTGGCGATGATCCGGCCTCGCCCGGTGACGGCGTGTCGTCGCACGCCTAACGGCCGTTTGTGCTTATTGCGCTATGTCCTCGCTCGGCTGCTTGCTAAATTTTGCCCAGTTGGTCACATTGGCTCCATTCGATCCATAGGTTCCGTTGGCTCCGTTGGGCACGGCGTGATCGCTGGGCGCGTAGGCTGGCGTGGTGCGCGAGTACTTGCTCACGCTTCTTGTCGCCGCTGCGGTGACCTACCTGCTGACACCGCTGGTGCGTCGGTTCGCGGTCGCGGTCGGGGCGCTGCCCAAGGTCCGGGACCGCGATGTGCATGCGGTGCCAACCCCGCGGCTTGGCGGGCTGGCCATGTACGGCGGGCTCGCCGCGGCGCTGCTTGTAGCGAGCCGACTGACCCACATGAAGGCGGTGTTCGCGAGCGGTGTCAGCGTCCCAGGAGGCGTCAGCGCACCTGGAAGCCTCAGCGCGACCGGCAGCCTGCTGCTTGCTGGAGGGGTGATTGTTGCCACCGGCTTCGTGGACGACCGCTGGGGGATGAGCGCGACCAGCAAGCTCGCTGCTCAGGTGGCCGCGGGCGGGATCCTGATCTGGGGCGGCGTGGAACTGGACTGGGTGCCGCTGCCTAAGGGCATCGTGCTCTCGCTGTCGCCGCGGCAGGAAATCGTGCTCACCATCCTTCTCGTCGTGGTGACCATCAACGCGGTCAACTTCATCGACGGACTTGACGGGCTGGCGGCCGGCGTGGTCGGGATCGCCGCGTTCGCGTTCTTCATTTACTCCTACGAGCTCACCCGCGTGGTCGGGTTGTCGCGCCAGACCCTGCCGGCCCTGGTGTCTGTGGTGCTTGCCGGGATGTGCCTGGGGTTCCTGCCCCACAACTTCTATCCGGCCCGGATCTTCATGGGCGACACCGGATCCATGCTGATCGGGCTCGTGCTCGCCTACGCGACGATCTCGAGCACCGCCAATCTGGATCCGGCGACGCTGCAGCCGATCAATCGTTTCCCGCTGGTCCTGCCGTTGCTGATCCCGGTGGCGATCC
This sequence comes from uncultured Actinomycetota bacterium, assembly GCA_963712955.1. GTDB lineage: Bacteria > Actinomycetota > Actinomycetes > Streptosporangiales > Streptosporangiaceae > DATFVJ01. The sequence goes on from CAVQKF010000009.1 coordinate 70,117, forward strand.
TGGTGATCCCGTACCTGGACCTGCTGCTTGCGGTGATCAGACGTGCCAGGGCCGGCCTGTCGGTGTTCGCGGCGGACCGTGGCCACCTGCATCACCGGATGCTGAACATCGGGCATTCGCATCGGTTGACGGTCCTGATCCTCTACCTGTGGGCTGCGCTTTTCGCCTTCACCGTGGTGATGCTGTCGATCGTCGGGTCGGCGCTCGTCGTGCTCTCTGTCGCGACGGTCGGCGGGATGGTGGCACTGCTGCTCGTCTGGATGCCGTGGCTGCGTTCACGCCGACCGCCGGATGGGCGCCATCAAGCCGATCCAAGGCGCGGCTCATCACGGCGACGTCATGCCGCGGGTCCGCGTGGATCCTCGCGAGCCAGGGAAACGGGCACCCGTTCCGGCGGTCTTCCGCCGTCAGCCGACATTTTCCCTCCGGCCCCGGTCGGGTGGCATCCCCCTGACGAACCGGGGCAGCCGCAAATCCACAGCATCCAGCAACCGCCTGCGGACGCACCGTCGCCTCGGGTAGGCGGGTCGTTACCGCAGGAAGAGGACCGTTTTCCGGTGCCCGAGGACGCCCGTGCCCAGACTCACGTCAACGGTCACGCTCGGCCCTCGCCCAGTCGACGGGCTGTGCAGGGCGGGGCGCAAACTGGCAGCGATGGCCGAGCGCCGGACGGGGGGGGCGCAGGCACCTCAGGCAAAGGTCTTACCAAGAGCTTGTGATACCTTTCACGAACAGCCGACGACGACGCCAGCCCGTTACGAGTCGGCAGTGTCAGGCATACCCCACCGCGACCCACGAGCAGACCCACCGAACCCGGAGCCGCGAAGATGCTGGCCAATGACGCCCGGATCCTCATCCGATCCGCCGTGGCCACGGCGATCGTCGGCGTCATCCTGGTCGTTGTCGGTGCCATCATCGACGGCGGAAAGGGCGCCCTCGGTGCCGTCTTCGGTGTGACGCTCGTTGCCGTCTTCTTCTCACTGAGCGTGGTTGCGGTCAGCCTGGCCGGCCGGTGGGGTTCCGCTGCGATGACGGCGACCGCGCTTGGCACGTATGTGGTGAAGATCCTCGCGGTCCTGATCATCGTCGCTGGGTTGCAAAACACGACTGTGTTCAACACGAAGCTTTTCGGGGTAACAGCCATCATCTGCATCCTGGCGTGGAGCGCCGGCCAGGTCGCCACCCTGGCGCGCCGCCGGATGCTGTACGTCGTGCCGGAGGTGCGCCAGGTAAGCACCGTGCCGGAGGTGCGCCAGGTAAGCACCGTGCCGGAGGTGCGCCAGGTAAGCGTCGTGCCGGAGGTGCGCCAGGTAAGCGTCGTGCCGGAGGTGCGCGACGCAGGCACCGAACCGGAGGTGCGTGAGGCAGGCACCGAACCGGAGGTGCGCGGGGCAGGCACCGAACCGGAGGTGCGTGAGGCAGGCACCCCCCCCGACGTGAGCGAGGCGGATGCCGCGCCGCGGGCGAACGGGGTGAGCGTGGCGCCGGGGGTGCCCGATGTGAGCGTCGCACGGGAAGCGCGCGAGGTGAGTACTGTGCCCAATGAGCGCCAATCGGGCGGAGAGCGGTAATCGTGGGTGGCGTGAATGGCCCGGGGGCGCTCTCGCCCCGCTGCTCCCTGGCCTGTTACAATTTTCGCAGACATGAGCGCGAAGGACCGCGCGCCGGGATCCGGGCGGTGGCCGGGGGAGCACGCTACCGGCGCTCCTCAGAACGCCGGGCAGCACGGCGCCGGGCAGCGCGGTGCCGGGCAGCAGGGCGCCGAACAGCAGAGCGCCAGGCAGGGCGCCGAACAGCAGGGTGCAGGGCAGCAGGGCGCCGAACAGCAGGGTGCAGGGCAGCAGGGCGCGAAGCGGCACGAGGTCGGCCATGCGGCGGCAGAGCAGTGGGCCGCCGGGCAGTCCGGTTCCGGCAAACGCCGTGGCCAGTCCGGTGTCGGTCAGTCCGGTGTCGGCCAGGCTGGTGCAGACCAGTCCGGTCGCGAGACGAACCCCGGCTGGTCGATCGTCAGCTACCTGGTGGCCGGCATGGCCGTCTATGGGGGTATTGGCTGGCTGATCGGTCGGTGGACTGGCTATTCGGCGGTGCTTTTCCCTGTTGGGCTGCTGGCCGGGCTGGGCCTCGCACTCACCTTGATCATCTTGCGCTACGGCAGGTCCTGACGTGCTGGCCTGGCCGGATCGCTACGGCCCGCACCCCCTGCGGCCCGGTTCCCATGCGCCAGCCGCTGATGCTGGAGGAGATTGCAGGAGTGGCTAATGACTGACGTAGGACCGGTAACCGTGGCGAGCGGCTGCCACATCTTCTCCGGATGCGGCTATCCGGCGCCATCTCTCGACGACTTCGACTTCAAACCGATCCTCACCATCGGCGGCGTGGCTTTCACCAAGCCGATGCTGCTGGCCCTGGTCTGCGCGGCAATAGTGCTGATCTTCTTCTGGGCGGGTTTCAGGAAGCCGAAGCTGGTGCCACGCGGCGTGCAGAACGTCGCCGAGGTCGGGTTGCTGTTCGTCAGGGATCAGATTCTCCGCCCGTCGATCGGGAAGAAGGGCGACAATTTCCTTCCCTTCCTTACTTCGCTCTTCTTCTTCATCTGGGCCATGAACATCATGGAGATCATCCCGATCGCTCAGTTCCCCGCGATGTCCCGTATCGGCTTTCCATGGTCTCTGGTTCTCATAGTCTGGGTTACCTACATGTGGCTCGGTTTCAAGCACCAGGGTTTCCGCCCATTCATCAAGAACCTCGCGATTCCCGGCGACGTGCCCTGGTGGATCCTGCCGCTCCTCGTGCCGGTCGAACTGTTCTCCAACATCCTGGTCCGGCCGTTCACGCTCGGCGTCCGGTTGTTCGCGAACATGTTCGCCGGGACCATCCTGCTACTCGTCTTCACCTTCGCGACCTGGTACCTGGCCAGCCTCAGCGTCGGTCTGATCTTCGCCGCCACCTCGTTCCTCTTGGTGATCATCCTTACCGCGTTCGAGCTGCTGATCCAGGCGCTGCAGGCCTTCATCTTCACCACGCTCACGGCAACCTACATAGCGGGATCGCTGGAGCCGGGGCATTAACAGACGAGACGTCTGGGCCGTCACGGAATTGATGGTCAACGTCACCGAAAGGAGCACATAAATGTCGGTTCTATCCAGTGGAATTTTGGCCGCGAACTCCATCACCCTCAACTCGGGCGCGCTCGCCTATGGCCTCGCCGCGATCGGCCCTGGCGTCGGCATCGGACTGGTCTTCGGGCATGCCATGGAGGCGATGGCACGCCAGCCCGAGGCGGCCGGCATGATCCGCCAGAACATGTGGGTCGGCTTCGCGCTGGCCGAAGCGCTCGCGCTCATCGGCCTCGTTGTCGGCTTTATCTACAAGTGAACACAAACCGAAAGGTGACCGAACCGTGAGCACGGTGGAAATCCTCGCGGCTGGTTCGCAGGACCCGCTGCTCCCCACCCTCACCGAGCTGATCATCGGAGCGATCGCGTTCTTCATCGTGTTCGGCGTGCTCGGCAAGATCCTGCTGCCAAGGATTCAGAAGACGTTCGCCGAGCGGACCGACGCGATCGAGGGTGGCCTGCACCGGGCCGAAGAGCTGCAGACCGAGGCGCAGCGCATGCTCGAGGAGTACCGTGCACGGATTGCCGAGGCACGGCAGGAAGCCGCGCGGCTGCGTGAGCAGGCAAGGGAAGAGGGCGCCCAGATCATCGCCGAGATGCGGGAGCAGGCCCAGGCCGAGGCGCGGCGTTTGGTCGAGGCCAGCCAGGCCCAGCTCGTGGCGGAGCGCCAGCAGGCGCTCAACACGCTCCGCAGCGATGTGGGCGCGCTCGCCACCGAGCTTGCGAGCCGCATCGTTGGCGAGTCGCTGGCCGACGAGGCGCGGCGCAGCAGGACCGTGGACCGCTTCCTCGACGAGATCGAGCACCAGTCAGGTGCGGAGCTCCGGGGATGAGGGGCCTAGGCCGGCCTTGACGAGCCCCTCACCGCCACACGTGGCGAAGGAGGCGGTGAGTTGAGAGGAATAAGCCGAGCATCGCTTGCCGAGGCGAAGGAGCACCTCGCGGTCGCGCTTTCCGGGCCTGCCGCCACCGGCGGCACCGCGATGGCGGTTGGCGCCGAACTGCTCACCGTCGTGCACCTTCTGGACCGCGAGCGTGCGCTCCGCCGCGGGCTGGCCGATCCGGCGAAGTCGGCTGAGGAGAAATCCGCCCTTGTCAGTGACTTGCTGGCGGGCAGGGTGTCACCGGCGACTGTCGAGCTCACCGCGGAAGCCGCCCGGCTTCGGTGGTCGAGTCCGCGCGACTTCGCCGACGCGCTTGAGCAGCTCGCCGTCACCGCGCTGGTGACCGCAGCCAACGCACAGGGCCAGCTTGACGACCTGGAAGACGAACTCTTCCGGTTCACCCGCGTGGTCGCGGCGCAGCCTGACCTGCGGGTCGTGCTTTCCGACCCGTTCGTGTCGCCGGAGCGTAAGCAGGGCCTGCTCAGGTCGCTGCTCGAGGGCAAGGTCACCGACGTGACGCTGCGCCTCGCCGCTGAGGCGGCGCAATACCCGCGGGGACGTAGCCTGGATGCAAGCCTCGAGGAGTACATGCGGCTCGCGGCCGAGCGACGCCAGCGTCTGGTCGCCGTGGTGAGGACCGCCACGGAGCTCAGCGCGGGCCAGCGTGGCAGGCTCGCCGCCGCGCTCGCCGCCGCGTACGGCCACGAGGTGCACCTCAATGTGGTGCTCGACCCCCGGGTCGTCGGCGGGCTCGCCGTCCAGGTGGGCGACGAGGTCATCGACGGCACGCTGGCGAGCAGGCTGCAGACCGTGAGGCGTCGGCTGGCGGGCTGACGTAACTCGAAGCACATGCGGTCCGACTCATGCAGAGATAGACACAAAGAGAGATAGGAAGAGATGGCGGAGCTGACGATCCGGCCGGATGAGATCCGCAGCGCGCTCGAGCGCTTCGTTAAGGAGTACGAGCCGGGCGCTGCCACGCGCGAGGAGGTCGGTACGGTTTCCGAGTGCGGGGACGGCATCGCCCGCGTCGAGGGGCTGCCCTCGGCCATGGCGAACGAACTGCTCGAGTTCTCCGACGGCACCCGCGGCCTCGCGCTCAACCTGGACATACGCGAGATCGGCGTGGTCATCCTCGGTGACTTCACCAATATCGAGGAGGGCCAGCAGGTCCGCCGCACCGGCGAGATCCTGTCCGTCCCCGTCGGCGACGGCTACCTCGGCCGTGTGGTGGACCCGCTCGGTTTCCCGATGGACGGTCTGGGCGAGATCGGCGTGACGGAGCTGCGGCCGCTCGAGGTGCAGGCGCCTTCTGTGGTACAGCGCCAGCCGGTGAAGGAGCCCTTGCAGACAGGTATCAAGGCGATCGACGCGATGACGGCCATCGGGCGCGGTCAGCGGGAGCTGATCATCGGCGACCGCCAGACAGGTAAGACGGCGGTCGCCATCGACACGATCATCAATCAGCGGGAGAACTGGGAGTCCGGGGATCCCGCTCGCCAGGTCAGGTGCATCTACGTCGCAATCGGCCAGAAGGGCTCGACCATCGCCCAGGTGCGCCAGTCACTGGAGGAGGCGGGCGCGATGGCGTACACCGTGATCGTCGCCGCGCCGGCGTCCGACCCGTCCGGCTACAAGTACCTGGCCCCATATACGGGGTCGGCGATCGGCCAGCATTGGATGTACGAGGGCAAGCACGTGCTGATCGTTTTCGACGACCTTTCCAAGCAGGCCGAGGCCTACCGCACCATCTCGCTGCTGCTGCGCCGCCCGCCGGGCCGTGAGGCCTACCCGGGCGACGTGTTCTACCTGCACTCACGGCTGCTCGAGCGGTGCGCGAAGCTTTCCGATGATCTGGGCGGCGGGTCGATGACCGGATTGCCGATCGTCGAGACCAAGGCCAACGACATCTCCGCTTACATCCCCACGAACGTCATCTCGATTACCGACGGCCAGATCTTCCTCGAATCCGACCTGTTCAACGCCGGCGTACGGCCTGCCATCAACGTGGGCATCTCGGTCTCGAGGGTGGGCGGGAACGCACAGGTGAAGGCCATGAAAAAGGTCGCGGGAACGCTGCGTCTTGCGCTGTCACAGTTCAGGGACCTCGAAGCGTTCGCGGCATTCGCGTCGGACCTCGACGCTGCCTCGCGTGCGCAGCTCGAGCAGGGTGCGCGGCTTGTCGAACTGCTCAAGCAGCCTCAGTACAGCCCGTTCCCTGTGGAGCGTGAGGTGGTTTCCGTCTGGGCGGGTACCACCGGTGCGGTAGACGAAGTCCCTGTCGAGGACATCAACCGGTTCGAGACCGAGGTCCTTGATCACATCCAGCGGGTCAGGCCAGGAATCTACGACGCGATCAGGGAAACCGGAGAGCTGTCGGAAGACACCGTTGCCGCGCTCAAAGAGGCAGTCGAGGAGTTCAAGAAGACCTTCGAGACGAGCTCTGGCGAATTGCTCGTCAAGGATGTCCCCGTCGAGGCGCTGGCGGAGGAAGACGTCAGCCGCGAGAAGATCACCCGGTACGTACCAAAGCCTGAGCAGGAGTAGACGGCAGGAATGGGAGCACAGCTTCGTGTGATCAGGCGGCGGATCCGAGGGATCAAATCCACCGCCAAGATCACCCGCGCCCAGGAACTGATAGCCGCGTCGCGGATCGTCAAGGCACAGCAACGGGTGCAGGCGGCCGGCCCGTACGCGCGTGAGATCACCCGCGCCGTCGAGGCGGTGGTGAGCCGGTCACACTCGATCAGCCACCCGCTGACGACCGAGCGAGCCAGCCCGTCGCGGGCCGCGATCCTGCTGTTCACAAGCGACCGCGGTTTCTGCGGCGGATACAACGCGAGCGTGCTGCGCGAGACGCAGGCACTCGCAGGGCTCCTTGCGGACCAGGGCAAGGAAACGGTCACGTTCGTGGTCGGTCTCAAGGGCGTCATCTGGCACAGGTTCCGTGGCCGCGAGACAGCAGCGGAGTGGCAAGGGTTTTCCGACAACCCGAGGCACGAGCACGCACGGCAGATCACCGCGGAGCTGCTCAAGGCGTTCGAAGCACCTGCGTCGGAGGGCGGTGTGGACGAGATCCACCTCGTGTACACCGAGTTCGTCTCCATGCTCACCCAGACCCCGCAGGCGCGGCGGATTTTGCCGCTCGAAATCGAGGAGACCACCGAGCTCCCGCCGGAAGGACCGGTGCCGGTGTACGAGTTCGAGCCGTCGCCAGGTGCGGTGCTCGACGCGCTGCTCCCTGCCTACGTCGAGAGCCGGCTCTTCTACGCGCTGCTCGAGGCTGCCGCCTCCGAGCACGCGTCGCGGCGCCGCGCGATGAAGTCGGCCACGGACAACGCCAACGACCTACTTGATCAGCTCACCCGTGTGGCGAACCAGGCACGTCAGTCCGAGATCACCCAGGAAATCAGCGAGATCGTCGGCGGCGCGAACGCGCTCGCCGAATCGACCGCGGGGAGTGAATGAGAGTCACCATGACAGCGACCGTCGAGAATCCCGCCGCCGAGGGCGGCGCCACCACCACCGCAGGTACCGGCCGTGTCGCGCGGGTCACGGGTCCCGTCGTCGACGTGGAGTTCTCCGTCGACCAGATGCCCGACATCTATAACGCGCTGCACGTGGATATCACGCTCGGCGGCGTGAAGAGGACCCTCACCCTGGAGGTCGCGCTGCACATCGGCGACAACATGGCGCGCGCCATCTCCATGCAGCCGACGGATGGCCTTGTCCGCGGGGTCCCTGTCACAGATACCGGCGAGGCCATCTCAGTACCTGTGGGCGATGTCACCAAGGGCCACGTCTTCAACGTGCTTGGCGAGACGCTCGACGTGCCGACCGCGTCGCTTGACGTGACGGAGCGGTGGCCGATCCACCGGCACGCGCCGCCGTTCGATCAGCTCGAACCGAGGACAGAGATGTTCGTGACCGGCATCAAGGTCATCGATCTGCTGACGCCATACGTCAAGGGCGGGAAGATCGGCTTGTTCGGCGGCGCCGGCGTCGGCAAGACCGTGCTGATCCAGGAAATGATCAACCGCGTGGCGAAGGAGTTCGGCGGAGTCTCGGTGTTCGCCGGGGTGGGCGAGCGCACCCGCGAGGGCAACGACCTCTTCCTCGAGATGACCGAGTCTGGGGTCATCGCCGACACGGCGCTGGTGTTCGGTCAGATGGACGAGCCGCCGGGCACCCGGCTGCGGGTCGGCCTTGCCGCGCTGACCATGGCCGAGTACTTCCGCGACGAGCAGGGGCAGGACGTGCTGCTGTTCATCGACAACATCTTCCGGTTCACTCAGGCCGGCTCCGAGGTGTCCACACTGCTCGGCCGGATGCCTTCTGCGGTCGGGTACCAGCCCACACTCGCGGACGAGATGGGTGAGTTGCAGGAGCGGATCACCTCGACCCGCGGCCACTCGATCACCTCCATGCAGGCGATCTACGTACCCGCGGACGACATCACCGACCCGGCGCCGCACACCACGTTCGCCCACCTTGACGCCACGACGGTGCTGTCAAGGGGCATCTCGGAGAAGGGTATCTACCCCGCCGTTGACCCGCTCGACTCGACCTCGCGGATCCTCGACCCGAAATACGTCGGGCAGGAGCACTACGAGGTCGCGCGCGAGGTACAGCGGATCCTCCAGCGGTACAAGGAATTGCAGGACATCATCGCCATCCTCGGCATCGACGAACTGTCAGAAGAGGACCAGATCCTGGTCAAGCGGGCGCGGCGGATAGAGCGATTTCTCTCCCATCCGATGTTCGTCGCCGAGCAGTTCACCGGGATCCCCGGTGCCTTCGTGGCAGTTGACGAGACAATCTCCTCGTTCAAGGCGCTCTGCGAGGGCAGCTACGACAACATCCCCGAGCAGGCGTTCTTCATGTGCGGCGGCATCGAGGACGTGGAGAAGAAGGCCGAGGAGCTGAACAAGACGTGAAAGAGCGGGCAGACAACGTAGCGGCCGGGGTGAGGCCGTGACGCTACTTGTCGCGCTTGTCACCCCCGAGCGGGAAATCTGGTCAGGTAACGCCGGCCGGGTGATCGCCAAGACACTCGACGGCGACATCGGCATCCTGGCCGGTCACGCGCCGGTGCTCGGGGTGCTCTGGCCGGGAACCCTGGTGCGGATCCTGGACACCGACGGAGACGAGGTGATCGCCGCGGTAACTGGCGGGTTCTTTTCTGTGGCGGATGACCGGGTATCGGTACTCGCGGCGCAGGCGGAGCTCGGCAGCCAGGTGGATGTACAGGCCGTGCGGTCCGAACTGGACCGCCTGCTAGCGGAATCCGGGACCACGCCGTCCACGGCCGCCGCGGAGCCGTCCGGCGTGGTATACGCCCGGGCACTCCTGCGGGCAGCCGGGCAGTCTGACTGACGAGGGCCGCCGACGTGGGCGGGACACTGGCATTCGATGCGGCCGGTGTCCTTGCCGCGGTCCTGCTGCTTGTCGCGCTGGCCGGGATCGGTATCGCGCTGCGCCGGGTCATGCTCGAACGCGGCGGGGGAACGGTTGAGTGCGGTCTTCGGCGGAGGGCCGCGGACGGCTCGTGGCAGGCCTGGCGTCTTGGCCTGGCGCGCTACCAGCGTGACGAACTGCGCTGGCACCAGATTTTCGGTGTGCTGCTCCGGCCGAAGGCGGTGCTGGCCAGGCGCAATCTGGTTGTGGCCACACGCCGGCGTCCCGATGCCGCGGAGGCGGTCAGCCTCGGCTCGGAGGCGGTCATCGTCGAGTGCAGGGAAGGGCCGCGGGCGCAACCGGTGGAACTCGCCATGGGCGAGAATGCCCTGACCGGTTTCCTGGCATGGCTGGAGGCGGCCCCGCCCGGCTCACATCTGGATCAGATCGCCTGACGGGTCAGATCGCCTCAGCCGACAGCGGCTGGCTTACCTTTCGCCTCCGGGCTTCCACAGCACATCGCCCCGCTCAGTGTTCGCCTGACGTGCCAGGATGAAAAGCAGGTCCGACAGCCGGTTCAGGTAGCGGGCGGTCAGCGGGTTGACCGAGCCGCCGAGTGCGCCCATGGCCATCCAGGCGCTGCGCTCGGCCCGGCGGGTCACCGCCCGCGCCATGTGCAGCAGCGCAGCGCGCGGCGTCCCGCCGGGCAGCACGAAGCTACGCAGGACCTCCAGGTCCTCGTTGTATCGATCACACTCGGCCTCGAGGCCGGTGATGTAGTCCTCGGTGATCCGCAAGTCGGAGCGGATTTCTCCGGCCTCGCCTGATGGGCTGCCCTCCTCGGTCCTGATCGGCTTGCACAGGTCGGCGCCCACGTCGAAAAGCTCGTTCTGGATCCGTGTGAGCAGGACGTCCACGCCGGGATCCTGTTGGCCGATCGCGATCGCGGCGCCGATCGCACAGTTCGCCTCATCGACATCGGCGTATGCCACCAGCCGGGGATCGGTCTTGGCCACCTCGGTCATGTCGCCGAGCCTGGTCATGCCGCCGTCGCCGGTGCGGGTGTAGATCCGCGACAGCACGACCGGGGTGTCCTTGTGGTTGCGAGCCATGTGCGTCAGCCTACGATCCTGTCCATGTGGTCGGCGAGGCCGCCCGATGGCTAACGCGCGCGATCACCTTAGGTGATCGAACTTGCGAGCGGGGCGGCAGGCGCGGCGATTGTGTCTGCAGCGAAGCTGCTGTCAACGGAAGTTGATCAGCGTCGTGAACTGGGGTATTCACATTCTCGTCACGATGTGGCATCGTATGAATCCGAAGAGTGATCGTATGCTGGGATCACTTTTCCGCAACCGTTGGTCACGGTGTCCCGAGATGCACAGTGGCCCGCGTCCGGTGTCCGGCGGATCTCGGGGGCCCGCCGGACACCGGAGTGTTGGGGGGGAGAGCGCGCTCCCGGCCGCGGCGCCGGGAGCGCGCTCCACCGTTCCTCCGGATACGTCGATGGGGCTGATCGGTTGGGTTGCCTGCAAGTAGGGTGACGCTGATTGCCCTGATTGCGTTTCACGGAGGCCGCTGTGTACGACTACGTCATCGTCGGGGCGGGCAGCGCCGGGTGCGTTCTAGCGGCACGGCTCACCGACGACCCCGCCACGCGGGTGCTCCTCGTGGAGGCCGGGCCTCCCGACGACGCCGACGAGATCCACATCCCGGCGGCGATCAGCGTCCTCTTCAAGGGCGCCTACGACTGGGACTACCAGACCGTTGCGCAGGAGCGCGCCTGCAGCCGCCGGATCTACTGGCCACGTGGCCGTACGCTCGGCGGATCCTCGTCCATCAACGCGATGATCTACATGCGGGGCAATCGCTGCGACTACGACACCTGGCGGGACGAGTACGGCTGCACCGGCTGGGGCTATGCCGACCTCCTGCCATATTTCCTGCGGGCCGAGGACAACTCGCGGGGTGCCTGCACGTACCACGGCGCGGGTGGCCCGCTCAGGGTCGAGGATCTGCGTCACAAATCGGCGCTGACCGCGGCATTCGTGGACGCCGCCAAGGTATTCGGACTGCCGCCCAACAGCGACTTCAACGGCCAGCGCCAAGACGGCGTCGGCTTCTATCAGGTCACCCAGAAGAAGGGGCGGCGCTGGTCGGCGGCCGACGCCTACCTAAGGCCGGCCATGGCGCGGCCGAACCTGACCGTCAAGGCCGACGCCCTCGTGACCCGGATCGTCTTCGAGGGCGATAGGGCGGCCGGGGTGCGTTACCTGTCGCGCGGCAGCGAGGAGTTCGTACGCGCGGAACGTGAGGTCATCCTCGCCGCCGGCACGGTGGGCAGCCCGCAGACGCTGATGCTCTCCGGCGTGGGACCGGCTGACCATCTGCGCGATCACGATATCGACATCGTGGCCGACAGCCCTGGCGTGGGCGGGAACCTGTCTGATCACCCGATCGTGACCGCGATGTGGCACACGCCGAAGGCCCGCGGGCTGTGGGAGCAGGCGGGCCCGGCCAATCTCACGCGGTGGCGGTTGTTGCACCGGGGCCCGCTCGTTTCGAACATCGCCAAGGCCGGCGGGTTCAGCCGGACCGATCCGTCGCTTCCGGCCCCCGACCTGCAGTGGCTTGCCCTGCCGATTCCGTTGGAGAAGCAAGGTCTCGCCGATCCGGCCAAGCGGGCCCTGTCCCTGCTGATCACTCTTGTCGCCGTGAAGAGCCGCGGACGGATCCGGCTGCGCAGCGGCGATCCACGGCACAAGCCCGACATCGACCCGGCCTACCTTTCCGCCGCCGCGGACGTCGCGCCGCTGGTACAAGGGATCAGGCTGGCCAGGGAGATCGCCGCATGCCGGCCGATGTCCAAGATATGCACGAGTGAACTGGCGCCCGGCGGCGACGTGCAGACAGAGGATGAGATCCGTGAGTTCGTGCGCCGTGGTCTTGGCACGCTCTACCACCCGGTCGGCACGTGTGCCATGGGCGGGGATTCACGCCTGGCGGCCAGCAGGATCACCAGTGTGGTTGACACCGAGCTACGCGTCCGTGGCGTCGAGGGCCTGCGCGTAGTGGACGCCTCTGTCATGCCGGACGTGCCGCGCGGCAACACGAACGCGCCGGTGATCGCGATCGCCGAACGGGCGGCCGACCTTATCGCCGGCCGGGCCCCGCTCGGCGCGGCCGATCCCGCCATCGCGCATGAGCCTCAGATGCTCGCCGGCTGAGTTCGCCGTCATGATCACGGCAACCTTTGGGCGTATCCGTCAAGAGAATTACCGCGATCATGAAGACCCGGGCAGGTTGGTTACTGGTAGCGCCGCCCGTGCAGCAGTGTCATGAGCCGCAGGACCATGCTCATCTGCCCGTCCGTGCGGGAGAACGAGGTGAGGTTCAGCGGGCTGCTCCACCGCTGGCGCGTAATCGCCTTAGCGCGGGACATTTCACGCAACCCGTCCGCGCCGTGGATCCGGCCGAATCCGGAGTCGCCCACGCCGCCGAACGGCAGCTCCGGGATCGCGGCAAAGGCGATCACCGAGTTGATCGCGGTCATCCCGCTGCGCAGCGACCGCGCCGCATGCATGCCGCGCTTCTTGTTCTTCGCGAAAACCGTGGCCGCGAGGCCATAGCAGGTGGAGTTGGCCCGCGCCACCGCTTCCCCGACATCTGGTACCTTCGTGATCGTAATCGTGGGGCCGAAGGTCTCTTCTGTGATGGCGCTGCTTTCTTCTGGCACGTCGGACAGGATGATCGGTTCGACGAACGGCTTGCGGACGGATCCCATGTCACCGAGGACGGCATGGCCGCCGCGCGCGATCGCGTCGGCGAGGTGCCGCTCGATCACATCGATCTGCGATGGCATGGTCATCGGGCCGTAGTCGGCCTCACGGTCCTCACCTGGCCGCAGCTTTGCCGCCCGTTCGGTGACCCGTTCGAGGAACCTGTGGTACACCGAGTCCACGACATAGACGCGCTCCACGCCGGCGCAGGTCTGCCCGGCGTTGGACAGCGCCCCCCAGACCGCGGCATCAGCGGCGGCGTCGAGATCGGCGTCCGTGTCGACGATGAGCGCGTCCTTCCCCCCGCACTCCGCCACCATCGGCGTGAGGTTCTCCGCGCAGGCCGCCATGACCTTCCGCGCGGTCGCCGCGGAGCCGGTAAATGCGATCTTGTCCACACCGCCGCGAGCCAGTGCGGCCCCGGTGTCACCCAAGCCGGTGACGAGCTGGAGCACAGGCTGGTCGCCGACGATCTCGGCGAATGACTCCACGAGCGAGCTGCCCGTTGCCGGGGTGTACTCGCTCGGTTTGTAGACGACCGCGTTGCCGGCCGCGAGTGCGTAGGCGATCGAGCCCATCGGAGTGAAGACCGGGTAATTCCACGGTCCGATCACACCGACCACGCCGAGCGGCTGGTATTCGAGCGTCGCGGACTGGTTGATGGCGAGGAGGCCGCGCCTCACGCGCCGAGGGCCAAGTACCCGCTCTGCATGCTTGGCAGCCCAGTCGATGTGCACGATGGCCAGGACGATTTCCAGCTGGGCGTCGGCCAGCGGCTTACCGGTCTCCACGTGCACAAGCTGCGCCATGCGGCCGATGTACCTGGTGAGATACGACTTCCAGGCCAGCAGGTAGGTGCGCCGCCGCTTCCAGCCGAGGCCCGCCCACCAGAGGGAAGCGGGCGCGGCACGCTCGACGGCCGCCCGGGTCTCCCTTTCGCCGCACACCGGGAAAGTGGCGATCACCTCACCATTGGCGGGGTTGACGGAGTCGAAGGTTGCCGCAGGCCTTGTCGCGTCGTGTGCCGTCATCGCGGCTGTCATGCAGCTCACCGCCGTTGCCGTTGAAGCATGTGTTCTGGTTTGCCAAGTAAAGCACCGGTCGCCCCCGCCCCGTCGTCCCACGGATGATGCCCTGCCGCAAAGCCCTGGAGGCGCACGGCCGCCCCCCGGGCCTAAGGGTCCCCTGGGGTCCCTATTGGGTTACCTTGGCGCCGCGCAGGGGTAAGCTTGGCCACCCTGTGACCGAACTACCGTATGTGCTGCTCAGCTGCGCTGTGTCGGCGGATGGGTACCTGGATGATGCCACGGCGTCCAGGCTCCTGCTATCAAGCGCCGCCGATGCGGATCGCGTGGACGCGGTGCGGGCAGGCGTGGACGCGATCCTCGTCGGCGCCGGCACGATAAGGAGCGACAATCCCCGGTTGCTCGTGCGTTCGCAGGTCCGCCGCGACGCGCGCGCCGCCCGCGGGCAGCCCGCCAGCCCGGCCAAGGTCACGCTGACCGCGACAGGCAACCTGGATCCGGCCGCCCGCTTCTTCACGGAAGGCGACGGTTGCAAGCTCGTGTACTGCGCCACACCGGCGTTCGCGGCGACCCGGTCCCTGCTGGCCGGCGCCGCCACGGTCGTCGACGTCGGTGCGCGGCCCACGCCGCGCGCTGTCCTCGGCGATCTCGCCGGACGCCGCATCGGGCGGCTGATGGTCGAGGGCGGCGCGAGCGTCCTGGATCAGTTCCTCGCGGCAGGCCTCGCAGATGAGCTCCAGCTGGTGATCGCGCCGTTCTTCGTGGGCGACCCGGCCGCGCCAGTCTTCGCGGGCCCGGCCAGATATCCCCACGACGCGAGCAACCGGATGACGCTGGCAGGCATCCAGCGGCTCGGCGACGTGGTGCTGCTGCGCTACCTGCTCGGCCCACGTGGCGCGGATGCTCGCTGGCTGCGTGAGGCGATCGAGGTCTCCCGCCGCTGCCCGCCGTCGCTGCGCGCGTACTCGGTCGGAGCGGTCATCGTTGACCGCGGCGGCGAGGTCCTGGCGACGGGCTGTTCGCGCGAGCTCGACAGCGCAGACCACGCCGAGGAGGTGGCGCTGCGCAAGGCGTCGGCCGCGCCGGCAGGCCCGCGCAGGCTCGCGGGCGCGACCCTGTACAGCTCACTCGAGCCATGCAGCACGCGCGCTTCGCGGCCAGTTACCTGCACCGGGCTGATCCTGGCAGCCGGAATCGGGCGGGTCGTCTTCGCCTGGCGCGAGCCGGCCCTGTTCGCTGACTGCCACGGCGCCGAGATTATCAGCGCGGCGGGGGTCGCCGTGGCGGAGGTGCCCGAGCTTGCCGATCAGGTGCGCGCGGTCAATGCCCACCTGTTCGGCCCGGCCGCGCCGTCCTGAGGTTCCCTGGCGCGAGGGGTCACGACTCGCGCTCGCGGCGCATCCGGCGTGGCCGCCCGTCCGGATCGTAGATAACGTGGTATGTACAGCCTTGACCTCGGCGCTCTGGTGTTCCCCGGCCGGCGTGATGGTGGCGCGCCGCGGAGGAGAGCGACGACCAGGCGCCGCTGTCGCCGGTGCCGCGACGGCATGTCGACTACGGTAGGAGCCGTGCGGCTTGTCATCGCGCGGTGCAGTGTCGACTACGTCGGACGGCTGACCGCTCATCTGCCCAGTGCCAGGCGGCTGCTCCTGCTCAAGGCGGACGGGTCGGTGTCGGTCCATGCCGACGATCGGGCGTACAAGCCACTGAACTGGATGAGCCCGCCGTGCACCCTCAAGGAGGGCAACGGCGTATGGACGGTCACCAACAAGGCGGGCGAGCAGCTGGTGATCACCATCGAGGAGATGCTGCACGATACCCGTCACGAGCTCGGCGTTGATCCGGGGCTGGTCAAGGACGGAGTCGAGGGTCACCTGCAAGCGCTGCTCGCGGCAAGTCCCACGGCGCTCGGAAATGGCTTCACTCTCGTGCGCCGTGAGTACCCGACCGCCATCGGGCCGGTCGACCTGCTATGCCGTGACGCTGACAGCCGCGCCGTGGCCGTGGAGGTCAAACGGCGCGGCGAAATCGATGGTGTCGAGCAGCTGACCAGGTACCTGGAGCTGCTCAATCGCGACCCGCTGATCGCTCCGGTGAGCGGCATCTTCGCGGCACAGGAAATCAAGCCGCAGGCGCGGGTGCTCGCGGAAGATCGCGGCATCCGCTGCGTGACGGTCGACTACGACGCGCTGCGGGGTGTCGATCGCAGCGGGCTGACCCTCTTCTGACGCCGTCGGTCTGCCCTTCCACCGGGTTGTGGCCTGCCCCGTCCCGATCTGACCGCACAATATATGGGTGGCGGACAGCGGATCGGGAGCGGGCATGGTGGCGGACAGCGCCGCCCAGGTGACAGCGCCGTGAGCCCGCGCCGGACCCGACGCGAGCCCGCCGGGCCGAGGCCCGAGCCTGCCGAGGGGATCGAGTCCTGGCCGGACTGCGACTGGGTGGTCCGCCCCGTGTCCGGCGAGGCGGCCACGAAGCCTTACCGATGCCCCGGCTGCGACCAGGAGATACCGCCCGGTGTGCCGCACGTCGTCGCCTGGCCCGCCGGCGCGCAGCCGTTCGGGATAAATGCTGGGATCGGCGAGCGCAGGCACTGGCACCGGGCCTGCTGGCAGCGGCGCCTGGACCGGCGGCAGGCCCGGCAATCCGGACGCCAGGCAGGGCACACGGGCCGGCGATCTGGGAGGCGCGGATGACAGGGCCCGGCAGCGAGATCCGGGCGTCGACGGTGCTTTCGGCCCGCCGGTCGCCGGTTACGTTGCGCACCGCGGACGGGCTGGATCTGGTCGGTGAACTCGCGCTGCCCGCCGCGCGGGACCCGGTCGCGACCCTGGTCTGCCTGCATCCGCTGCCCACGCACGGCGGGATGATGGACAGTCACGTGCTGCGCAAGGCGGCCAACCGGCTTCCCGCACTCGCGGACCTGGCCGTGTTGCGGTTCAACACGCGCGGCACCGCGTCCGATCACGGCATCAGCGAGGGGGAGTTCGGCGGCGGCGAGCCCGAGCGCCACGACGTCGCCGCCGCCGTCGCGTATGCGACGTCTGCCTCGCTGCCCACGCGGTGGCTGCTCGGCTGGTCGTTCGGCACCGAGTTGGCGCTCAAGTGGGGCAATGTGCCCGAGGTGACGGGCGCGTTGCTGCTGTCACCGCCGCTGCGCCGCGCCACCGGCGCCGACCTGGACGCCTGGGCGGCGTCGGGCAAACCGCTGATCGCCCTGATCCCCGAGCTTGACGACTACCTGCGCCCCGATGAGGCGCGGCGGCGGTTCGCCCGCGTGCCGCAGGCCGAGGTCGTTGCGGCGGCTGGGGCCAAGCACCTCTGGGTGGGGGAGGCCTATGTACGGATCGCACTCAATGAGATCGTGAAGCGGGTGAATCCGGCCGCGTTGCCCCTCCCCACCGAGTGGAAGAAGGATCCTTCATGAGCCTGTTCGACCTGACAGGGAAGACGGCGCTGATCACAGGTGCGTCGCGGGGCATCGGCCGCGCGATCGCGGTCGCCATGGCCGGTGCGGGCGCCGATCTTGTGCTGGTCGCTCGGGGCGCGGACGGCCTGGCCGAGACGGCGCGGCTGGCCACGGAAAACGGCCGCAAGGCCTTCATCATCCAGGCCGACGTGACGCGGCAGGAGGAGGTGGCCGACGCCGTTGCCGGGGCGATCGGGCACTTCGGCCAGATCGACATCCTGGTGAACAACGCGGGCGGGTCCAACTTCGTGGTGCCTTTCGCCGATCTCCGGCTGCCGGGCTGGGACAAGATCGTGAAGCTGAACCTGACGTCCGCTGTGTACGCCTGCCATGCCATCAGCAAGCACATGCTTGAACGCGGCAGCGGGTCGATCGTGAACGTCGCCTCTGTGGCCGGCGTGGCGTCCGCTCCGCTGCTGTCCCCTTACGGCGCCGCCAAGGCCGGGCTGATCTCACTCACCAGGTCGCTGGCCGTGGAGTGGGCGCAGACCGGGGTGCGAGTGAACGCTCTGTGTCCAGGCTGGACGGCCACCGACCTCAACCGCGAACTATGGGACGACGCTGAGGGCGGCAGAGCGACGGTCGAGGCGGTGCCGATGAAGCGATGGGGCCGGGCCGAGGAGATGGCAGGACCCGCGGTTTTCCTTGCGTGCGACGCGGCGTCCTACGTCACGGGCGCCGCACTCGTGGTTGATGGTGGCCAGACAGCGGTCTGACGGGCGACCGAGTACGCCAGCCTGTCCCGTGGGGCCAGGCCGCGACCTGGCCCCACGGGACAGGCTGGACATGTCAGCCGGTTATTCGGTCCACCACTCCTCGTCGTTGCCCTTGGCGCCCGGCTTGGCAGCCTGCGCGGGGATCGGCTGCTTCTGCGCTTGCTGCGGACCGCCCTGCTTGGGAAGCTGCTGGGTGTCCCGCGGCTGCTGTTGCGGCGGGGCCTGCGGAGGTGCTCCCGGGTGTGCGCCGGCCGGGAGACCCTGCTGACCGCCGCCGATCGCCGGCGTGGCCTGGCTCGGCTGCAGCGCGCCCTCGAGCCCGGGCATCTGCGCACCGAGCAGCTGGCGCAGCTGGGCCAGGTGACCCTGGATGCTGTCCTTCTGCCTCGTCAGGTCGTCCACGTGGCGCTGTGCCGCGGCGCGGTGCCGCTCGGCCTCGGACCTGACGTCGGCCAGGTGCTGATCCGCCTGCGACTTGGCCTGGACGAGGATCTGATCGGCGTTCTTCTTCGCATTGATGACAAGCTGCTTGGCGTGCTGCTCGGCCTCGCGCCGGGTATGCTCCGCCTGTGCGCTCGCCTTGGCGGCGCGCTGCTCGGCCGTGGCCGCGCGCTGCTCGGCCTCGGTGACCAGCTTCTGCGTGGCGGCCTGCGCCGCGGCGAGCCGCTCGGCTTCCTGCCGCTCCGCCTCTTCGCGGCGTGAAGCGAGCTGGATCTCGAACTCGGCCTCGGCATGGGCGCGCTGCGCCTCGCTCTCTTCGAGGATCCGCTGCGCCTGTGCCCGCATCTCGTCGGCCTGGCGCTTGGCGGTGGTGAGGATCTCGTCCCGCTCGCGCTTGGTCGACGCGCGCAGCTGCGCGACTTCGCGCTCGGTGCTCGTGCGCAGCTTGGCGATATCACGCTCGGCCGCGGCACGCTTCTCAGCGATCTCGTGGTCGGCGGTGGCACGCAGCTTGGCGACCTCGCGCTCGGTGGTGGAGGTCAGCTCCTCGACCTCACGCCGCACCCCCGTGCGGATGGCTTCGGCCTCCCGCTCGGCCGCGCCGCGCAGGTCGTCGGTCTCCCGCCTGGCGTTGGCACGCAGTTCGGTGGCCTCGTTCTCGGCGGTTGTACGGAACTCGGCCGCGTCGACCTTGGCGGCCGCCTTGATCTCGTTGGCCTCCGAACGTGCCGCCTGTACCAGTTCCGTGGCCTGTTCCTCGGCGAGCCGCAGCAGTTGCTCGATACGTGCGCCCAGGCCGGAGTAGGTCGGCCGCTCCTGCTCCTGGATCTGACGGTGCGCCTCGGAGAGCTCGCGCTGCATCGCGTGCACCTGCTCACGGCTCTGGCGAACCTCAGCATCGAGCTGCTTGATATGCCCGTGGACCTGTGCCCGGTCGTAACCGCGGAGCACCGTGTCGAAATCGCGTGGGGGTGTTTCGTCGAAGAAGTTGCTCAGCTGGGCGTCGATGTCGGACTGCATGTGGCTCGATCCTGGTGAGACGGGATGACACGCTGTTCTGGCCGAGCGTGCACGTGGCCCCCCTCCAGGCCCCCCTCCAGCGAGACGACGGGCCGCCGGCGTTCCGGTGGTACGACAGCCTCGCCGGGACGGCGCGTAATGAAACCCTCCGCCCGGCGCTTGAAAGCGTACTCCGCCCACGCACTGCTGGAGGCGCCTTTGCAGGTGCCTTCGAACTCGCTCGCCCTCTGGGCGTCCATTATGCACTTTGCCACGCTTGACGATGCCGCACCCCCTGGATGACGCAGGCCGCCTGGTGTGGGCGGGGCGCCCGCACCGTCGCGCCGGGTGGCACACCCGTTCGTCACGGTGCCTGCACCAGTTCCGTCAGCACGCCGCCAATGTCTCTGGGGTGCAGAAAGGCGATCGAGGCGCCCATTGATCCGTGCCGGGGCCGCTCATCGAGCAGCTTGATGCCCTGAGCGGCGATCGCCGCGAGCGCTGAGGTGATATCGGTCACGCCGTAGCCGATGTGGTGCACTCCCTCCCCCCTGCGGGCGAGGAATCTGCCGACGGGGGTGTCGGGGTGCAGCGGCTGGAGCAACTGCACGTAGGACGATCCGGCGGGTGCGTCCGCGACATGCAGCATCGCCTCATGGACGCCCTGTTCATCGTTGATCTCCTGGCTGACGACGTTGAGCCCGAACACGGACCGGTAGAACTCGATCCTGCCCGCCAGGTCGTGGCACGCGATTCCCACGTGATCGATCCGTGTCAGCATGACTGATCTCCCCACTGCCTACTGCCGCTGCCTACTGCCGCACTCTGGGTATCGTGGCAAACAACCTAAGGGGACGACGCGGAGGGTCGCATGTCAGCAGCGGTCATCGTGAGCGGTGCCCGGACGCCCGTCGGCCGGCTCCTCGGCTCACTCAAGGATTTCACCGCCATGGATCTGGGCGGGATCGCCATCAAGGCCGCGCTCGAGCGCGCGGGGATCTCCGGCGGCCAGGTCGATTACGTGATCATGGGTCACGTGCTCCAGGCGGGCGCGGGGCAGATACCGTCCAGGCAGGCCGCGGTCAAGGCGGGCATCCCCATGACCGTCCCTTCGATCACCATCAACAAAGTGTGCCTTTCCGGCCTGGATGCCATCGCGCTCGCCGCGCAGCTGATCCGGGCGGGCGAGTTCGAGGTCGTGGTCGCGGGCGGCATGGAGTCGATGACCAACGCGCCGCATCTGCTGCCTGGCTCGAGGAGTGGCTACACCTACGGTTCTGCTGAGCTGCTCGATGCCATCGCAAACGACGGGCTCACCGACGCCTTCGACCAGGTGTCGATGGGCGAGTCGACTGAGCGCTACAACGCGAAGCTCGGCATCGGCCGTCAGGAGCAGGACGAGTTCGCCGCCCGCTCGCATCAGCGGGCCGCGGCCGCGATGGCGGCCGGCCTGCTCGTCGGCGAGATCGTGCCTGTCGAGGTGCCGCGGCGCCGCGGCGAGCCCGTGCTTGTGAGCCAGGACGAGGGCGTGCGGCCGGACACGACGGTGGAAAAGCTCAGCCGGCTCCGCCCGGTTTTCGCGGCGGACGGGACGATCACGGCCGGGTCAGCGTCGCAGATCTCGGACGGCGCCTGCGCGGTCGTGGTGATGTCGCAGGCCAAGGCGGCGCAGCTCGGTGCCGGGGTGCTCGCAGAGATCGGGGCCCACGGCAACGTGGCAGGGCCGGACAACTCGCTGCACTCGCAGCCCTCGGGGGCGATCATGCACGCGCTCGGCAAGGCGGGCGGCAGGGTCTCCGATCTCGATCTGATCGAGATCAACGAGGCATTTGCCGCGGTCGTGATCCAGTCTATGAATGATCTTGGTATCGGGCCCGAGCGGGTCAATGTCAATGGAGGCGCGATCGCGGTCGGCCATCCGATCGGTGCGTCAGGCGCACGCATCGCCCTGCACCTGGTTCATGAGCTGCGGCGGCGCGGCGGCGGCCTTGGTGCGGCCGCGCTGTGCGGTGGCGGCGGCCAGGGTGACGCACTGTTGCTGCGGGTAGCCGGGCCCGTGACCACTGAGCCCGCACAGGCGCGACCCCGGGATCCGCAGCGGGTCACGCGGCGGCGTACCAGCCGCGCGGACATCCCTGACATGGTGGAACGTGCCCGTGGCGGCGATCCGCGTGCCGTCGCCCGCCTCGTGTCACTGGTGGAGGACGGGTCGCCGGACTTGCGCACGATCATGCAGGCGATCATGCCGATGGCCGGGCGGGCGCGCGTGCTCGGTCTCACAGGTGCGCCGGGAGTGGGCAAGTCGACCACCACGAATGCCCTCGTCCGCGCCTACCGGCGCCGGGGCTGGCGGGTGGGCGTCCTCGCGATCGACCCAAGTTCGCCGTTCACCGGTGGCGCCCTGCTTGGTGACCGGGTGCGGATGCAGGACCATGCCACCGACCCAGACGTGTTCATCAGGTCGATGGCGACCCGTGGCCATCTCGGCGGACTGGCGTCGACCACTCCGCAGGCGCTCCGAGTGCTCGACGCGGCCGGCTTCGACGTGATCATGATCGAGACCGTGGGCGTGGGCCAGGCCGAGGTCGAGGTGGCGTCTCTCGCCGATACGACGCTGGTACTTGTCGCGCCTGGCATGGGTGATGCGATCCAGGCGGCCAAGGCCGGCATCCTTGAGGTCGGCGATGTGTTCGTGGTGAACAAGGCGGACCGCGATGGTACACAGCAGACGGTCCGCGACCTGCGGAACATGATCGCACTAGCTGACTGGGCTGAGTCGGCGTGGAAGCCTCCCATCGTGTCCACTGTCGCTTCGCGCGAAGAAGGAATCGGCGAGCTCGTGGAACGGCTGGACGCGCATGCCGCCTGGCTGGAAAGCTCCGGCGAGCTTGTGCGCCGCCGCCGCAGCAGGGCAGGTGGTGAGGTGGCGGCAATCGCTTTCGCCGAGTTGCGCTCGCGGATGGGTGTGCTCCCCGGTGATGCCAGGATCGACCAGCTCGCGGCGAAGGTCGCGGACGGCGAGCTTGATCCCTATTCGGCGGCCGACGAGTTGGTTGCCGCGGCGGGCCCCGGCGCCCCAACGGGCCCGTCTGATCCAACGTACCCGCCTGCCCCGGCCGGTTGAGCGGCCCGGACGGGCTCCTCCATGATCGCGGTAGATCTTGTGAAGCATTGAGGCTGTCCCACGTGAGACCCGACCTACCCGCCGGCGCCGTCTCTTTCAGCAGGCCGACCCGCTCTTTCCGCAGGCCCACCCGCGTGAGACCTGGCGACCCTTGGCTGCGGCCCAGCTGGCTCCCGCGGCTGACCTTCGCGCCCGGCGAGCGCGTTCAGCTCTATATCGATGATCGATTCGCTGCGCAGCCGCGCCTCGTATGCCTTGCCGCCGCCCCTGGCCCCGAACAGCCGCTTCGCGTAGACCAGGTAGACGACCAGAGCCACGTTGACAAGGAAAGCGCTTACGCGCAGAAAAGTGATCTTGTGCGCGAGTTCGTATATCTCGATCGGCAGGCCTGCCGACGTCGCCACCATGGCGAAATACTCACCCCAGCGTCTGGCCAGCCAGAGACCGACCGCCTCCACGACCTCGACCACCGCGTATGCGGCCAGGCCGCCGGCGAATCCACCTGAGCGTGGCCGGGTTGATGGTGAAAGCGTGCCTGATCAGCTCGACCAGCTTGGACTGGTCCAGGTCGTAGCCGAGCTGCCGGAAGAACGGGCGGAGCAGCGGAAGCTCGCGGTCGAACGCCTGCTCGATAGGCGAACGGGAATACTGGAACCGCCAGACCGCGTACGCGGCCGCGGCCACGATCGCGGCACGCACCATCCGCTCGACCGCGAAGAGCCGCAGCACGAACACGCCCCGCAGCTCCTTGTCGCGGCGTACGTGCGGCGCGTCGCTGGCCGGTCCCGCTAGCTGTGGCTCGCCGGGTACGAACGTTCCGCATCGCAGGCAGCGCCAGGACTGGCCGGCCGCGGTCGGCGACGTCAGCCGGTCACGGAGGCTGGGCTCGTCCGGGGCGTAGGTTATGTGCCCCTTGCGTGCACATGTCAGCAAGCTCCAGTCCATCTTCCACAGCGTATGGCACATAGCGATGGCAGATCGGCTGCATCTCGCGCCACCGTGCGGAGCGGGCGCGGTCATCGATGTCGGCCATCGCGGGCTGGCGGTTCGGGGTCGCCCGGCTCAGGGCTCCGGCAACCTGGTGGGTCAGATCGGTCTCCGCCCGCAGTGCGTACCCGTGCCCGAGATCATCGAGGTGGAAGCCGTATCCGCCGGGACGGGGAGAGACGTTTGTGCCTGGTGGCAGCTGCGTCACCGAGCGGATGGCTGCCCGGGTACATGAAACCTGCGCGGCCACGGCCGTGAACGCCGACTCAAGCTGCGGCAGCGCGGGCGCGAACGCCGGGTTCACGCAGACTTCGAGTGGCCAGCTCCTGCAGACGGCCGATGCGGAAACGGCGCTCAACGGATGTGCCGCGTCGGCGCGCAACTGGCCGAGCCCCACGCCGGCCAGGACGCTCGCTGCGGCGAACGCGATGCCGTACCGGCGGCGGCGGGCCAGTGCCCAGCCTGACGCGAGAACTGACGCGGCCGCCAGGCCACAGAACCAGCTCAGTACGGCGACGAAGAATCCAGGCCGCCACTGCGCAAAGGGCGAGTGGTGCACATCGGGCGACAGCAGCAAACGCTGCCAGCCCGCGTTGCCGCTCCGGCTGGCCGCGGACCAGGCATCCAGGGCCCGGGTGGCGGCGAGCGCTGCGGCGGCCGTCGCCGCGGCGCCTGCAGCGTGGCTGGCCGCGGCGACCAGGCGGGCGCGCGTGCTCAGCAGCAGCGCGACGAGGAAACCCATCGTGACGTGGACAACGAGTGCGGCGCCGCCCGCCGCCACCTCCGCGGCCTGGAAGCTTCCCGTGACCGTGCCATGGACGCCAAGCCAGGCGGCCACGGCACCGGCCGTCAGCGCATATCCGGCCAGCGCGGCCGACGCCGCGACGCCGAGCCGGGTCAGCGGGCAGGCAGCGGCGGACCGGTGCCCGAGCCGCTCGAGACGGCCGAGGCCGGACCGCTCGCTGCCGATCGTGATCCACGCGGCCAGGCCGGCGGCCACCGGACCGCTCCCGCGTACCGAGTCGAGCAGCGCGTCGCTGGCGAAGCCCCAGCTGACCATGCCCGGAGTGAGCGCCCGCCAGGCTCCGGCCGTGCCGAGAATCGCGACAGACAGCAGCATGATCGGAGCGGTGCCGCGGCCCGCGGAGGCAAGCAGCGCCACGTTCACGCCGACGCGCCTGCGGGTGCCGTCAGCCACTGCGGGCGATCCCGTCCGTGAGCGTGATTACCCGGGCGCAGCACAGCGCGAGCCGCGCGGGGTCGCGCCCGGCGACAAGCACCGCTCTGCTCGCCGCGAGCGTGCGCAGGTACCCGGACACCGTCAGTGCGTCCTCGTCGGTGATCCCGTCGAGCATCCCGTCCGCGAGGAGCATGTCCGGCTCGTGCACCGCGCACGCGGCGAGCCATGCCCTGCGCGCCACGTCCTCGGGTACGGCCGTAATCGCAGAGGCCGCCCAGCCCGCCAGGTTCAGCAGGTCAAGCGCTCCCGCGATGCGGGCGTGGCGGCCAGACGCGGGCAGCCGCAACAGCCATGCGGCATGCGTGACAAGGCCGCGCACGGTGAACCCGCCCGGCCGGCCTGGAGGTGGAATTACCCCGGCGCGGCGCCGGATCCTGTCGCGCCCGCGATGTGTGCACAGGTCCTCGCCGAGCACCCGCAGCTCCCCATGGGCAGGCACGGCGAGCCCGGCAAGCAGCGTGAGCAATGCGGTCTTTCCCGCTCCGCGGTCGCCAGCGATACCCGTGGCCCCGCCCCAGGCGGAGAAACTGACCGAGCGCAGCGTCCACCTGCCGCGATCACGCAGCCCAACCCCCCTGGCGAGAATTGCCGGCTGGCAGGATTCTTTCCCAGGCGCAGGTGGATTGGCGAACGCAGCGGTGCGCTCAGGTGACACCCCCACCCCCGTCTGCGGTTTCCGTCGCCCGCACCGGTGTTCCGGCGGCGCCGGCGTGGTCTGGGGTACCGCCCGAGCGCCCGGGCGCTGGTCCTGCATGCGGCCCTGCGGCGAGTTTACCCAAGCCGTACTCCTTGCCGACGATAAAAATAACGCAGCTTGGCTTTCGCTGTCACTTGTGTCCGCTAACTTGGCGTGCTTACACCGGACAACAGGCCGGCAGATAACTGTGGTGCGATTACGAACAAAGCTATCCTGATCCGCACCATTACTATCCATAAAGGCGATCAGATGGTCCCGTAATAGGGTGGAGCTGTGCGGTCACCGGGCGCGGGGCTTGGGCGCGCTACGGTGGGCGCGTGGCCAAGCCGTTGCAGTTGCCCTTCGACCCGATCGCACGGGCCGCGGCGATCTGGGAGCGAAGGTTCGGCCCTGCCAGGGCGATGGCGGCAGTCACCTCGATCATGCGGGCGCAGCAGATCCTGCTCGCACAACTCGATACGATCCTTCGGCCGCACGGTCTCACGTTCGCCCGCTATGAGGCCCTTGTGCTGCTGAGTTTCAGCCGCCGTGGCGCGCTACCACTCGGCATGATCGGCGAACGGCTGATGGTGCACCCGACAAGCGTCACCAACATCATCGACCGGCTGGAAGGACAGGGTCTCGTCGCGCGGCGGCGCAATCCGCTCGATGGCAGGGGGCGCCTCGCGGAGATCACCGGTCCTGGCCGCGACGTGGTGGAGCGCGCGACCACGGATCTGATGGAGGCGGGTTTCGGTTTGCCCGGTTATGATCCGCAACGGCTGCGTGAGATATTCGCCCTGCTGCGCGGCCTGCGTGTGGCTGCGGGCGATTTCACCCCCGAGGCGCCGGGTTCCTCGGAAGATTCCGGGGACCCGGGGGATTCGGGGGATTCGGGGGACCCGGGGGATTCGGGGGATGAGGAGCCAGACCCTGCCGCCACCCAATGATCGCGTGGCTGCTTTCACCGGAGCGTAAAGCCGGGCGCTGGTGGCGATGACGAGCGTGCTGCCGCGCGGTGCTCCAGAGACGACCGTCTCCCCTGTCGGCGCCGGATACCCCTTCGCCACATCCGCATACGGCACCTCCTCGGCGCAGGCAGAACAGGCCCACGCCGACGAGGCTGCTTCCCGTAGTGGTCGCGGCTGATTTCCGCGTCCTGGCCTGCCGCTGCGGCGTTTCGTTCCTTGCCAGTAACGACGGCCGGCGCTACGGGTACGGCAGCGCGCCGTCAGGCCCGTAGACTATGAAGATAAAATAGTAGGACGTCCTACTATCTTGATCAGGCCAACGGGCGAACAGGAGCCGTGATGGACGCCGACGAGGATGTCGTCGAAGCTGGCCGGTGCCGCTGGCAGCAGCGGTACGAGGCGGCGCGAAAGCGGGACGCTGACTTCTCCACGTTGTCCGGGCTCGCCGTGGATCCGGTGTATGGCCCACCGCCCGGCACCAGCTATCCCGGCTTCGAGCGGATCGGCTGGCCCGGCGATTATCCGTTCACCCGCGGGCTGTACCCGACCGGTTACCGTGGCAGGACCTGGACCATCCGCCAGTTCTCCGGTTTCGGCAACCCGAGGCAGACAAATGAGCGGTACAAGATGCTGCTCCACGCCGGGGGTGCGGGCCTGTCGGTCGCGTTCGACATGCCCACGCTGATGGGCCGCGACTCCGACGAGCCCCGTGCGCTCGGCGAGGTCGGCCACTGCGGGGTCGCGATCGACTCGGCGGCGGACATGGACATCCTTTTCGCCGGGATCCCCCTCGGGGAGATCACCACCTCCATGACCATCAGCGGTCCCGCGGTGCCCGTGTTCTGCATGTACCTCGTGGCCGCGGAGCGCCAGGGCGCCGACATCTCTGGGCTCGATGGGACGTTGCAGACCGACATCTTCAAGGAGTACATCGCCCAGAAGGAGTGGCTGTTCGAACCCGGGCCACATCTTCGCCTGATCGGCGACCTGATGGAGTTCTGCGCTCGTGAGATACCGGCCTACAAGCCGCTGTCAGTGTCGGGTTACCACATCCGGGAGGCGGGCGCGACTGCGGCGCAGGAACTCGCCTTCACTCTCGCTGACGGTTTCGGCTATGTGGAGCTTGGCCTCTCGCGCGGGCTGGACGTGGACGCCTTCGCGTCAGGGCTGTCTTTCTTCTTCGACGCCCACATCGATTTTTTCGAGGAGATCGCGAAATTCCGTGCGGCGCGCCGGATCTGGGCGCGGTGGATGCGCGACGTATACGGGGCGCGTGAGGACCGGGCTCTATGGCTCCGCTTCCACACCCAGACCGCGGGCGTCTCGCTGACGGCGCAACAGCCGGACAACAACATCGTCCGGACCGCGGTCGAGGCGCTGGCCGCCGTGCTTGGCGGCACAAATTCCCTGCACACCAATGCCCTTGACGAGGTTCTCGCGCTGCCGAGTCAGAAGGCCGCGGAGGTGGCGGTGCGGACCCAGCAGGTGATCATGGAGGAGACGGGCGTGGCCAGCGTGGCCGACCCGCTTGGCGGCTCGTGGTTTGTCGAGGCGCTCACCGACCGCCTGGAGAACGAGGCGGAAGAGATTTTCGCGCGGATCAAGGCGATGAGCCCGGACGGCTCGATGACCAGCGGGATACTGCGTGGCATCGACGATGGCTGGTTCACGTCGGAGATTGCTGAGGCGGCGTTCGCCTACCAGCAGAAGCTGGAGAAGGGCGAGAAGAAGATCGTTGGCGTGAACTGCCACACCGACACCACCGGGCAGCCACTGGAGATCTTGCGGGTCAGCCATGAGGTAGAGCGCGTGCAGGTCCGCGACCTCGAGCAGCGCCGGGCGAACCGGGATCAGGCGGCCGTGGACGAGGCGCTCGCCCTCATGGTGGATGCGGCGCGAACCGGCCAGAACATGATTCCCGCCATGCTCGACGCCACCCGTGCGGAGGCGACCCTGGGCGAGATCTGCGCGGCGCTCCGCGCCGAGTGGGGTAGCTACACCGAGCCGGCCACGTTCTGACCGCCGAGCCGCGGCGTGCCCGGCCGCGGCGCGCCGGCCTGGCGCCGGCTGCTCAGCCCGGCGATGCCGTCTGCAACCCGGCGGCCGCCGCCGCGATGAGCAGCCGTTTGTCGTAGGCGACGAAGGTGGCGAGGTCTTTCCCTATCGATAGCGCAGAAGCAAGGTGAATGGCACCGAGCGTCCGCAATGTCGGAGGATGCAGCGAGGCGGCAGTCTCAAGCATCTCGTCGGTCAGTGCGATCTTCTCGACACGCCGGACGATCCGGTGGCTCCGCGGGAACGCTGCGGGATCGGTGCGGAAAACCGCGCGGGGTACTTCCGTCCGCACGATGACGCTGGAGATGAGCGGAAGCTCTGCCCTTTCTGCCAGCCAGCGCCGTAGCCTGGCCGTCTCGGGCTCTGGAACGATCAGCTTGAAGAAGGCGGAGGCATCGAGGTAGATCAATAGCGCTCCTCCTCACGCATCTTCAGAAAGATCTCCGTCAGCGTGGGCTCACCTGGGGGCCGGGGCGGACCTGGCTCGATGTCGAGCACGCTGCCCGGGTCCTCGGCTGGTTCGACGATGCCCGCGGCGATCAGCCTCTCCAGCGGGTTCTCCGGCTCCTTGGCGGGGACAAGCTGCGCCACGAGGCGTCCCCTGTTGGTGATCTCCACGGTGTGCCCTTTCTCCGCGAGGTCGACGTAGACACTGGCGTGCTGGCGGAGTTCCCGTACCCCGATGCGCTGCGGCAGCGACCTCGCCCGCGGTGACTGGGCCGTGTCCTCTGGCGTGCCTGACCCTCGCATCATGACGCCACTGTATCTCATCTCGTGCTACATAGCGCGCGATGTGCTACATTAGTCAGCCAGCACGGTCCTCGGGGGTGGCCAGCCCCAACGGGTAGCGGCGCGCGGGCTCCGCCATCCATGAGGCAGGATGGAGTCATGCAGCAACCTAGGGACTTCTCCCTATATGGCGCAGTCGATCTCGGTGCACGCCAGGCTGCGCTGAAGCGCCGGCAGGCGGCGGCCGAAGCGCCAACGTCGGCGGACGGGCAGGGCAGCGGCGAAGCTGGCGACGGTGCGCACGGTGCGGTCATCGACGTCACCGAGGAGACGTTCGGCACCGAGGTTCTTGAGCGCTCCATGTCGGTGCCGGTGATCATTGACCTCTGGGCGGAATGGTGCGGTCCGTGTAAGCAGCTCAGCCCGGTGCTCGAGAAACTCGCCGCAGAGGCGGCCGGGCGCTGGATTCTCGCCAAGATCGACACAGAGGCCAACCAGCAACTGAGCGCGGCGCTCCGCGTGGAGAGCATCCCGATGGTGCTGGTCGCGATCGGTGGCCAGCTCGTTCCAGGATTCCTCGGCGCAGTACCAGAACCACAGGTCCGGCAGTTCATCGACCAGGTCCTGGCCGAGGCGCAGCGGCTCGGTTTCGGCACGGGGACAGGCGCAGCACCAGGCACCGAGCAGGGAGATGCGGCTCATCCGGGCGCGGGCGGGACCCAGCCCGGAGCGCCGGCCCGTCAGCAAGGCGCCGGGGGGCCGGCCGCTGATCCCGTCCTCGCCGAGGCCCAGGAGGCGATGGAGCGCGGTGACCTGGACGGAGCCGAGGCCGCGTTCGAGAAGATGCAGGCCACGTCGCCAGGAAATCCGGTTTCCACCCTCGGGCTTTCACAGGTCAGGCTCGTGAAGCGGGTGAACTCCTACGATCAGGCGGCGGCGAGGAGAGCCGCGGCGGAGCATCCAGGTGACGTCGAGGCGCAGGCCCGTGTCGCGGACATCGACCTGGCGATGGGGCGGATCGAGGAAGCCTTCGACCGGCTCATCGGCACAATCAGGCGCACGACAGGCGACGACAGGGATCGTGCGCGGGTCCATCTGCTCAGCCTGTTCGACGTGCTCCCGCCGCGCGACCCGCGGGTGGCGAGGGCCCGCACGACCCTGTCCGGCCTGCTGTTCTAACGGCGCTCACAAGAGCCGTCGTAACACTCCCGCTTTGCGGCGGTCACTGCTCTGCGGTCACTGCTCTGCGGTCACTGCTCTGCGGTCACTGCTCTGCGGTCACTGCTCTGCGGTCACTGCTCTGCGGTCACTGCTCTGCGGCGGTCACTGGCTGCGGCGCTCGCGCGGGTCGGGTCCGGCGAGCTGTTCCAGTGCGGGCAGCGCCGCGGCAAGCTTGGCCCGCTGGTCCGCGGTGAGATCGAGCAGCATGTCGGTGAGCACCATGGTGGTTTCCCGCCGGATGCGGTCGAGCACGGTACGCCCATCCGGAGTGATCTGCAGCGTGCTCGCTCGCGCGTCTCCAGGTACCGCGTACCGCCGCACGCAGCCGGCATCCTCGAGCGCGGTGACCAGCCGGGTGAGAGTTGACGGCGCGATACCCTCGGCCGCGGCGAGATCGCCGAGCCGTAGCGCGTCCGCCTTCTCCACGGTGGACAGGGCGGACAGCTGCGTCGGGGTCAGGCCCGCCAGTTGGTGACGGCGCAGGCGGCGGTACAGCCGCCCGATGGCCACCCGCAGCCGCGTCGCGTCGATGGCCGGCGCGGTCCCCGGCATCACTGCGCCCGGCGCCACAGCACGTGGATCCGTGGCGCCTGGATCCGCGGCGGTCGGTGCGGCTGTGAGCGCTTGTGCGGCGCTCGCCGCTCGCTCATCGCCCGCGCCGTTGCCGGTGCCGTGGGTCGCCGGGCTGCTTGCGGTTCGCCCCTGGGACATGCATGCAGGGTACGTCGTGCCCGCGTGGGCATTCACGAACGGGAGCGCGTGCGCGCCATGATGGTACCCACCGTGGCCGCTGCCGTGCGTGACGCCGTCGCCAATAAGTCAGGCGCGGCCGGAGACGCGGCCATCGGAAAGGACGCTGCGGCGGGATAGCCGGGTGCGGGCATCGGACCCTGACCGGCGACTCGTCATCAGAAACCACCCGTGAAACCCCTGGCTTTAGCCAGGGGAGGTAAGGGCGTGGATGCTCAGCTCGAAGTGTGGCGAGAGGCAAGCGCGCCCCGGGCTGGCCGAACGAACTTTCCGGTGCCGGACCTGCGGGTACACCGCAGACCGTGACCGGAACGCTGCGTGGGTGATCCTCGTCACGGCAGAACGCGGCCGTGCTGGTGCCGACGACGTAAGCCATCCTCTCGCCTCCCTTCCGGGTCGCGGGCGGGGTG
This sequence comes from uncultured Actinomycetota bacterium, assembly GCA_963712955.1. Lineage (GTDB taxonomy): Bacteria > Actinomycetota > Actinomycetes > Streptosporangiales > Streptosporangiaceae > DATFVJ01. The sequence continues at coordinate 102,106 of CAVQKF010000009.1, forward strand.
CGGTCCGAGCTGGAATCCCCCGGCTTTAGCCGTGGGGAAGCGTTAAACCATGATGGAGGCATGCAGGACGCTACGCTGGTTGGTCGGTTGCTCGTCGCCACGCCACTGCTTGGCGACCCGAACTTCCGGCGTGCCGTGGTGCTCGTCGTGGAGCACGAGCCGGAGGAGGGCACGCTCGGCGTGGTCCTGAACCGACCGACCGAGGTGCCGGTCGCCCAGGTGCTCCGGCCATGGACGGAGCTCGTGACGGGTCCCGCGGTCGTGTTCCGCGGCGGCCCTGTCGCGCCGGACAGCGCGGTTGCCCTGGCCCTGGTACCCGGTGATGATGAGCCGCTCGGCTGGCGGCCACTCGATGGCACCCCGCTCATGTCGCGGATCGGGCTCGTCGACCTGGACGCGCCGCCGGAGATTCTGGCGTCGGAGATCGTCAGTTTCCGGATCTTCGCCGGTTACGCGGGCTGGGGGAGTGGGCAGCTTCAGGCCGAGATCGACGAGGGCGCGTGGTACGTGCTCTCCGCGGAACCTGACGACGCCTTCGCCGCCGAGCCCGAGCGGCTCTGGCCTGGCGTGCTGCGGCGCCAGGGCGGCGACCTCGCCATGGTCGCGACCTTCCCCGACGATCCGTCGGCGAACTGAGCCAGGCAGGACCGTGCCGCGGATCGCGCGGAGCCATGGGAATTTATCCGGAACGGCTGCGCGGACGGGCACGCGCGTAGACTCAGGCTCGTGAGCACGCAGATCCTGCCCGAAAGGGACACCAAGGTCCTGCCAGACAGCGACACCAAGCCAGATCTTTCCCATGGTGATGGCGATCACGAACGGCTGGCCCATTACGTTCAGAAGGAAAAGATCCTCGAGAGCGCGGTGACGGGCGCGCCGGTCATCGCGCTGTGCGGCAAGGTCTGGGTGCCGAACCGTGACCCGAAGCGCTTCCCGGTCTGCCCCGAGTGCAAGAAGATCTACGAGTCGCTGCCCCTGGGTGACGCCCCAGGCGGAACCTGAGTACGGCTCCGCCGGTGCGGCCAACGCTCATCGCCTGCGGCACCGGGCAGCTGGGCGCCGTGCTCAGATCCAGCCGTTTCTGACGGCGTGGGCCACAGCATGTGCGCGGTTGCGCAGGTGCAGCCGGATCGTGAGCTCCTGCACGACGGTCTTGATCGTGCGTTCCGAGTAGGCGAGCCGACATGCCACCTCTCGGGTCGACAGCCCGTCCGCGATCAGGCGGAGGACGTCACGCTCGCGCTCGGTGAGGCCGGTAAGACAAAGCCCGCGAGGCTCGAGCAGGCTGCTGCTGAGATGGCTCACCTGGTCCAGGAGCTTGCGCAGCAGCTCAGGCGGCAGCTCGCTACGGTCCGACGCGGTCGTGTGCAGGAGCTGGGTCAGCCGCTGCGGCGTGGCCTCATGGCGGCGCAGCACCGCGCGGACACCCGACTCCACGACGGTGGCAAGCGCGCGCGGGTCGAGTTGCCCGACGACCAGGACGACGGGCAGCCCGTCGTAGCGGTGCAGGGCGCGCAGCCAGGTCGTCACGCCGTCGTCCACCGAGTCGGCGACCGCCAGCGCGACCGCGGGCTTCGGGCCGGCACCGACGGCGCGGGCCCCGTGCGCGCCGTCGGTGCCGGACCAGGCACTGGTGTCAGTGATCCGGACGTCGCGGCACTGCCGGAGCTGAGCGAGAATGCCGGATTCCGAGATGGGATCGAGCGCGTGAACCCGGACAGCTACAGGTTCGTTCATGGGCGGTCCGCCTCCCCCGACGGTGACTGCTCTTGACACAAAGAGTCAGTAAGCCGCTGTCAGATACAGTCGGGGGCAAAAAGAACATTCTGCGCATATGGATCCCGCCGCGCAGCGCCTGCCGGCATCAGCTGTTACGCGCCTGCCGCTGCCGCACTGGCCTGCGGCAGGGCCAGCGGCAGTGGAGCACAGTACCCGCGCGCGTAGTAGAGCAGCGGGTCGCCCGAGCCGATCTCGGCGTCCTCCACGAGGCAGATGACGATCGTGTGGTCGCCGGCCCCCACGATCCCGTATCGGGCGCAGGCTAGCCGGGCCGCGGCGCCAGGGATGGTCGGCAGGCCGTGCCAGGTGCCTCCAAGCCCGTCGAAGCGGTCGACGCCGGTCTGGGCGAACCGGGCCGCGGTCAGCGCCTGATCGTCGCGGAGCACGTGGATCAAGATCCGGGGGGCGGTCGTCAGCACCTGGTGCGACGTGCCGGAGCGGTCAAGGCAGAACATGACAAGCGGTGGGGTGAGCGACAGCGAGGACAGCGTCCCGACAGTGACGCCCCGTGCCATTCCGTTGCTGTCGACGGTCGTGACGACCGACACGGGCGCCGCGACGTGGGCAAGCGCGTCGCGGAATGTCGCGGCGTCCACGGTCATGAGGGTCTCCGGATGCCCAGTGGCCGGATGCCCAGTGGCCGGATGCCCAGTGGCCGGATGCCCAGTGGCCGGATGCCCAGTGGCCGGATGCCCAGTGGCCGGATGCCCAGTGGCCGGATTCGCAGTAGCCGGATGCCCAGTAGCCGGGTGAGCAGCGGCCGGATGCTCGGTGGCACTGATGCCCGGCGTCATGGCTCGCAGGCGCGTCACGGCGCGCCAGCCGTGATCGTGACTGCCTCGGCGGCGCGTTCGGGTGCCAGTGCGGCGAACTGCCGCAGGTCGTCGCGGGCGCCGTCGGCGTCGCCCAGTTGCTGCCGGCACGCGGCGCGGCGCAGCCAGGTGTCGGCATCGCCGGGCTCGGACTCGAGCGCCCTGGTGAAGTCGGCCTCGGCCGCTGCCCAGTTCTCCATGGCCTGGTGGACGCTGCCCCGGTTGAACACCAGGGCCGGATCGGCCGCGAGGTCGATGGCGTGGGTGAGGTCCGCGAGCGCAGCGCCGGGATCGCCGGTCTCGAACGCGACGGCAGCGCGCGTCGCCCACGCTTCGGCGACGGACGCGTCGGCCCGCACGGCCGCGTCGAGCGCGGCGCGGGCGGCGTCGTGGTGGCCTTCTTCGAGTTCGAGGCGGCCGCGCAGGCACAGCAGGTGCGGGTCGTCCGGCGCGACGGCCAGGCCCGCGGCCACGTCGCGCCTGGCCGCCGCCGACAGGCCCTCCCCGGCCAGGATTCCGGCCCGGTTGACGTACGCGTCCACATAGTCGGGGTCGAGTTCGAGCACGTAGCCGAAGTCGGCGAGCGCCCCGTCCAGGTCACCTCTGGCGGATCGCAGGTCCGCGCGGTTGTAGTACAGCTCGGGAAACGGAGGCGACAGGCTCATCGCGGTCTCGTATTCGGCCATCGCCTCGTCGTCCCGCCCGAGGCGGCGCAGGAGGCCCGCGCGGTCGAAGTGGTACTCGGGGTAATGAGGATCCTCCTCGATCACCGCGGTGAAGTCGGCAAGGGCTTCGGTCAGCTGGCCCATTCCCGCGTACACCTGGGCGCGGTTGTAAAGCAGCACGCTGCGGTGCAGGCGGTGCTCACCGGGGTCAAGGTCGCGCTCCAGGCGCTCCAGGCCCTCGCTGACCAGGCGCAGCGCTTCTGCGGGCTCGCCCAGATGGTTCTTGATGAGGGCCAGACCGTTCTGGTTGAAGACCGTGTTGATCGCCCGTTGCTTGACGCCGGGCAGCAGCGATGCGATGGCGATGGCCTCGTTGATCCAGCCGAGCGCGTGGCGGTGGTCACGCCGCTCCTGGTCGTGGTGGCGGGTGTAGAGCATGGCGGTGGCGTAGGCGGCCTGCATGTGCACCGAGGCGGAGGTGTCGATGGCGCGGGCCTCGTCGTAAAGCTGCTCGGCCTCGTCCGGGCGGCCGAGAGCCGCGAGGGACGTCGTCATCTTCGTGGTGAAGGCCCACCAGAGTTCCTGCTGGCGCCCCCAGTCGATGACGGCCCGCCCACGCCGCCCGAAGTCGACGGTCGCCTCGTAGAAGCCCATGTCGATGCAGTAGTCGAGGGCCTCGCGCAGCGCGCCGGCGCCCGCGCCGGAGGGGTCCGTGCCGTGTTCGCGGTGGTAGGGGATTGCCCCGAGCCGCAGCGAGCGCTCAGCAGCCGCCGCGAGTTCCGCGGCGCGCGCGTCGTGCAGCCGCGCGCGTTCGGCTGCCGGCAGCGCGAGGTAGGCGGCCTCGAGTTCGGGCGCGTCGTCGGTGCCGTCGGAGCCGACGTAGGCCGCGGCCAGCCGGCGGCCGTGCGCCGCATCGCCCGTGACCGCGGCAGGCTCTGGGTCAGGCACCCCGGCGTCGCACCGCTCCGCGTAGCGGGCCAGCGCCGCGGCGAGCGGCCCGGTCAGCGGCGTCCGGCCCTGGCGCGTGGCGCCGCCCGTCCCGGCGACCAGGGTCACCAGGTCCGGGTCGAGCCTGCGCAGCAGGACCGAGATGAACTCCTGGTCGGTCTGGTCGGCGCTGTCCAGGTCGTCGATGACGAGGGACCGCGGTTCGCCGGTCAGTGCCACGTATTCGTGCAGGAACTCGGTCAGCCCGTGGGCGATCCGCAGCGTGCGCAGCCGCGAATAGAACCGGGTGCGCTCCCCGGGCACGGCGAGCGAGGTCAAGGTCTCGAGGGTGGCCGGTATCTGATCCCGCAGTTCCGGCGCCACGCTGAGGATCTCGATCTCGTGCGCGGCGACCAGCGCGGGGAACCGCTCCATCGCGCTGGCGGCAAGCCCGCGCACGATGGTCCCCGCGGCGGTGTAGGGGCCACGCAAGCGGCGGTGCGCGCTGGCCGGGGAAAGCAGCGGCGGGGGCAGCAGCGCTGGGTGCGTGGCCAGCCCGGTGATGATCGCGGTCCGCCGAGCGCGGCCTGGCGCGTCGACCCAGTAGTGAAATGAGCGTCGGGACATTGGGTCAGTCATGGATTCCTCCGTCGGTCAGGGCCCGATCTTGCCGGGGTGAGATCGCTGCCCGCCGCTCCCGCAGCACCAGTGCGGCGAGGATGACCAGCTGGGCGAGGTTGAGCAGCACGAACACGATGCTGTCCACCAGGCCGGTGTGGCCTTGCGCGCCCGAGCCGAGGATCCGGCCGCCGACGGTCGAGAACATCCGCGCAGCGGTCGGGATGGCGGCGGTGAGCAGCACCGCGATGGACGCCGACCAGCCCGCGAGCAGCAGCCACGAGTACCAGCGGGCCACCGCGAGGTCTCGCGGATGCGGGCCGGCTGCGCCGCCGGGCGCGGGCGGGCGGCGCAGCACGCGCCCGAGCCGGTCGCGTAGCACCTTGCGTGCGGTGCCCTGCAGGTCGACGCAGCCGAGCACGGTCACGAGCACGTAGTACAGATCGGTCTGCAGATAGAAGAAGAACTGCCAGGCCAGCCGCAGCAGCGTCAGGTACGCGAACGCCAGCGCGACCCCGCCGGCCAGCGACAACGCTCCGTCCGCCCGCCGGGTGGCGCCGGCCACCAGGACGAGCACGGCGAACACGGCCAGGTCGGTCATCATGCCGGCCAGCATCGGCAGGTAGCGCTTTCGCCGCGGGACGGTCACCAGCCCGTCCATGGCGGTGACGAACACGACGTAGTACAGCCGCCTGCTCACCGACAGCCGGGTGCGCAGCCCCAGGCGGCGGCACGGCCAGCGCGTGAGCCGTCTCGTGCAGCAGGATGAGCGGCAACTGGCCGAAGAACACCGCCAGTTCCAGGACCGTCATGTAATGCGTGAAGAACAGGTTGTGGTAGCCGGGCACCAGATCAGGTGACCGCACCATGGCGATGACGCAGGCGGCAAGCGCCGCGGCCAGGCAAGTGCCGGCCAGCGGCGAGAACACCGCGCGCCCGAGCCGCGTCCAGCGCACCGGCGGCGCCGCCTGCGCTGCCTCACCCGGGTCGCGCAGGAAGCCGAGTTCTTCCAGGCCGGCCAGGAAATCACCGATGTCGACGGGCTCGCCGTACGTCCGCTCGTACCAGCCTGCCGCCTGGTCCGGCGTGAGGCCGTCTTCCAGCCGGCGCAGCAGCGCCGCCCCCTCGGCCGGCAGCACCGCGTACGCGTCGATGTCGCCGCGGCCGACCGTGACGTCCCGGCCCTCGTCCAGGTAGGTCAGCGGATGCAGGGCGACGGCCCGGCCGCCAGGGTGGTGGCCGGCGCCGCGCTCGCCTGTGGTGATGGGCATGTCGGGCTCGCTCACAGTCGTGATCGTCGGAATACGGCCTTGGGTTGGTGCGCACGCTGCCCCGCATCGCGGGAGAGGCGGGGCAGCGTGCCTGGGCGCTCAGGCCGAGCGGACGCAGCCGAGGGCGTACAGCGCGTGTGCCGCGCTGGTCAGGCGCACCGCGCCGGCCTTACGGATCTCGATCTTCTTCATGCGTGTTTCCTCCTCATGGAATGGCAGGTCGATTCCTGCCCGAGGACTGACGCACCCGGTTGAGGCGCTGTCCACACATGAGTCTCAGCGCCAGCCGCGACCGGGAACAGGTACGGCGGGGCGGCCGGCGGTGCGGCCATCGCTGCACTTAAGGGCGAGCCAGCAGGGTGCGCGGGGCCGGCATGAGGCGATGACGGGGACCCGGAGGACCGGCCGCCAACCCGGGTCGAAGCCAGGTCAGGCCCCGGTCGGTCACCGGGATCCGGGCGCCGTGAGCATCTTCCCCCGAAACTGTCGTTCCGGCGGGCTCCACTGAGGCTCACCTGAGACTCCCCATGAAACTGACCGAGCCGTCCGCTAGCCTTTCTCCCTCGTGGGCAACTCACCGAAGCTCCGTCCCTGGCAGCAGGCGGCGTACGAGGAGTACTTCCGCGTTTGGAGGCGTGACTTCCTGCTCGTGGCTACTCCGGGCGCGGGAAAGACCGCGTACGCACTGACGGTGGCGACGGAACTGCTCGCCCGCCGCGAGATCGCGGGGATTACCGTGGTCACCCCGACCGAGCATCTCAAGCACCAGTGGGCAGCGGCGGCCGCGGGCTTCGGCATCGGCCTCGACTCGGGTTTCCGTAACGCACACGGCGCCGCGAGTGCCGACTTCACCGGGGTGGCCGTCACCTACGCGCAGGTCGCCGCGCACCCGGTGCTGCACATGCGGCGTACGCAGGCTCGCCGCACGCTGGTGATCTTCGACGAGATCCACCATGCGGGTGACGCGCTGTCCTGGGGCGAGGCCATCCGCGAGGCCTTCGAGCCCGCCAGGCGCAGGCTGGCGCTGACAGGGACGCCGTTCCGCTCGGACACCAACCCGATCCCGTTCGTCACCTACGCGGATGACGCTGATGGTGCCAGGCGCAGCGCCTGCGACTATGTGTACGGCTACGGGCCCGCGCTAGCCGATGGAGTCGTCCGGCCGGTGATTTTTCTCGCCTACACCGGTGAGATGAGCTGGCGGACCCGGGTGGGCGGCGAGCTCAGCGAGTTCACCGCGACGCTCGGCGAGCCGCTCACCAAAGACCATCTCGGCAAGGCGTGGCGCGCCGCGCTTGACCCGGCAGGTGAGTGGGTCAGGCAGGTGCTCGCGGCCGCGGACCGCCGCCTGGCGGAGGTGCGCAGGGACATGCCCGACGCCGCCGGGCTGGTGATCGCGAGCGATCACGAAGACGCCCGCGCGTACGCGGCGCTGCTGCGGAAGATCACCGGGCAGCGGCCCGTGGTGGTGCTCTCGGACGACAAGGGCGCCAGCCGGCGCATCGCGGCGTTCGCAGGCTCCGCCGACCGGTGGATGGTGGCGGTGCGCATGGTCTCAGAGGGCGTGGACATCCCGCGCCTCGCAGTCGGGGTCTACGCCACGTCCGTCAGCACCGCGCTTTTCTTCGCGCAGGCGGTGGGCCGGTTCGCGCGCGCACGGCGGCGCGGGGAGACCGCCTCGGTGTTCGTTCCCTCGGTGCCCGTGCTGCTCGGGCACGCGGCCGAGCTCGAAGCGGAGCGCGACCACGTCCTCAGCCGCCGCGACGACGACGAGTCACCGGACGAACTGATCGAAGCGGCGCGGCGCCGCACGGACACGCCGGACCTGCCGGAAGGGCCCGCGGTCCAGATCTTGCACGCCTCGGCCCAGTTCGACCGGGTCGTCTTCGACGGCGGCGAGTTCGGCACCGCGGCGGCACCAGGCTCACCTGAGGAGGAGGATTTTCTCGGCCTGCCCGGCTTGCTCGAGCCGGAGCAGGTGGCGCTGCTCCTGCGCAAACGGCAGGCGGGCCAGTTGAAGGCACGTGCGCGTGATGCGGCAGGTATTCCTCCTGAACGGCTGCGCGGCGGTGCGCCGCCTGCTGGCCCCGCGCAAGCAGACAGCGGTAACGCCGGGCCCCCGAGCCGCCGCGAGGCACTCGCGACGCTGCGCAAGGAGCTGAACGGGCTTGTGACCGCCTGGCACCATCGCACCGGCCAGCCGCACGGGGCGGTCCACGCCGAACTGCGCCGCACCTGCGGCGGCCCGCCGCTGGCCCAGGCGACAGCCGAGCAGATCAAGCAGCGGATCGCTGAGCTGCGCCGCTGGGCGGCCACGCGCCGCTGAGCTTTCGCGCACGCCCTACAACCGATCACGGCTGGCCCTGCGCTGCTACCCGGGCATGCCTAGGGCGCAGTGACGAGCTCGGCGCCTGCGGCGCGCATCGCCTCAATCGCCTGCTCGCTCGTGTCCCGCGCGACTCCGGCAATCAGGCCGGTAAGCACGCGCGTCCGCAGTCCTTCTCGCATCGCGTCGGACACCGTCGCGCGCACGCAGTAGTCGGTCGCGGCCGGCGATGTCGACGTCGGTGACCCCGCGCTCGCGCAGCCAGACAGCAAGCGGCGTACCACCGGGATCCGCACCTTCGAACCCGGAGTACGCGGCGGCGCGCGCCCCCTTGCTGAAAACCGCCTCGATCCTCGCCACGTCCAGATCCGGGTGGAAGGAGGCGCCCGGCCGTCCCGGCTACGCAGTGCCGCGGCCACGAGTCCAGATAGTCAGGCTGGCCGGAGAAATGGGCACCCGGATCCACGTGGTAATCCCGCGTGGCGACCACATGGTGGTAGTCGGCGGCGTGGCCGTCCAGGTAGGCGCTGATGCCGCGGGCGACGTCCGCGCCGCCGACCACGGGCAGCGAGCCGCCTTCGCAGAAGTCGTTTTGCACGTCAACGACGATGAGAGCGCGCACGGCCCGACCGTATCGCGGCTTTTGGCTGGCATCCAGCGTCAGCGGGGGCACGGGCGCGCCCGGCGGGTCAGCCGCCCACGTCGGCGGCGAATCCCCCGGTGATACGGGCAAGCTCGGCGAACGACGTCGGGAAGATGGTGTGCGGGTGGCCGGCCGCGGCCCAGACGACCTCGTACCTGCCGAGCAGCACGTCGACAAGCGTCCGGATCTTGCTGGGATGGCCCACTGGGGCGACGCCGCCGATCGCCTGCCCGGTGTGCGCACGGACGAAATCCGGGTCGGCCCGCTCGACGGAGGCGACCCCGAGCAGCGCCGCGACCTTGCCCGTATCGACGCGGTGTGCGCCGCTCGTCATGACGAGCAGCGGCGCGCCGTCGGCATTGAACACCAGGCTGTTGGCGATGGCACCCACCTCACAGCCGATCTGCGCGGCGGCCGCCGCGGCGGTCGGCGCGGCCGCGGGGAGTTGCCGCACCTGCCCGGGGACGCCCAGGCCGAGCAGCACGCTTGCGACATGTTCGGCGCTGCGATGCATGCCAATAACGTAGCGTCCGCTGTTCGCGCGCTGCCCCACGACCGGCGCTGTCCCATGACCGGCGCGCCACACGGCAACCGTTAAGGATCAGGGTCCTCGCTCTGGCCGGCCAGTCGCTCGCCGTCCGGCCGGAACACGGTCGCGATGGCGGGGTCGCCGCGGGATAGCTGGAGCGCCTGCGGCGGCAGTTCTGCGAGTGCGCGTGTGTGGCGCTTACGTGCCTCCACGGTGGATTCCCTGCCGACGATCTCGCCGCCGTGCACCAGCGGGCGGAGCAGCGGCCGGTCGTGTGGCCCAGCCTCAGGCGGCGCCAGGGTGATCACCTCGGCGATGGCCATACCGCGGTCGTCGCGGTGGCGGACCGCCCACTTGCGCCCGCCGCGCCCCGGCTTGCCGACCGACCGCTTCGCCATCGGCCGGAGCGGCGCGCCCCGCTGCTCGCTGTCCGCCCGTGCCACCAGCTTGTAGACAAGCGACGCGGTCGGCGCGCCGGATCCGGTGACCAGTGCGGTGCCGACGCCGTAGCCATCCACAGGCACCGCCGCAAGCCCCGCGATCCCGTGCTCGTCAAGGTCACCGGTGACGACGATCCGGGTGGACGTCGCGCCGAGCGAATCGAGCAATTCGCGGACCTCGCGTGCCACGACGGCCAGGTCGCCGCTGTCGATGCGGACAGCTCCGAGCCCTGGCCCGGCAAGCTCGACCGCGGTGCGGACCGCCCTGGCCACATCGAAGGTATCCACAAGCAGGGTCGTGCCCGTGCCGAGCGCTTCAAGCTGACTGGCGAAAGCGCGCCGCTCGCTGTCGTGCACGAGGGTGAACGCATGCGCGCTTGTGCCCGCGGTCGGGATCCCGAACGACTCGCGTGCCTGCAGATTCGACGTAGCAGCGAAACCAGCCAGGTAGGCGGCTCGTGCGCTGGCCACGGCCGCCTGCTCGTGGGTTCGCCGCGAACCCATCTCGATGATCGGGCGGTCGCCCGCGGCGGTCACCATGCGGGAGGCTGCAGACCCGATCGCACTGTCATGGTTGAGCACAGACAGGGTGATGGTTTCGAGCACGACGGCCTCGGCGAACGGCGCGTCGACCACGAGGATCGGCGAGCCGGGGAAGTAGCAGTCGCCTTCGCCGTAACCCCAGATGTCACCGGTGAACCGGTAAGATTCCAGGTAGCTGATTGTCGGGCCGTCCACGATCCGTTCGCCGCGCAGGAACTCAACGGTCTCGCCGTCGAAGCGGAAGTTCTGGAGCGCGTCGAGGAACCGTCCGGTGCCGCCGACCACGCCGTATCTGCGGCCGTGCGGCAGATGCCTGGCGAAGACCTCGAAGACGGCCCGGCGGTTCGCAGTGCCGCTGTGCAGCGCGGCCTGCACCATCGTGAGCTCATATTGGTCGGTGAGCAGTGCGGTGGTAGTAGGTGGTGCCACGGGTGGAAGACTAGACGCATGACCGTCACCGGGAGGTGAGCAGCCGTGAGCGTGGCTCCCGTCGAGGTCGAGAGGCCAGCTGCGGGTGAGGACAGCTTCGTTGACCGGCCATGGGTCACGATCGTGTGGAACGACCCGGTCAACCTGATGTCGTACGTGACGTACGTGTTCCAGCAAGTGTTCGGCTATCCGAGGGCGAAGGCCCAGAAGCTCATGCTCGACGTGCACCATAAGGGCAAGGCCGTGGTCTCTGCCGGCGCCCGCGAGGAGATGGAAAGGGACGTGGAGGTGCTGCACGGATACGGGCTCTGGGCGACGCTGCGCCACGACACGTGACCTTCTTCAGGCGCGTGGCGGACCGCGCGCGCGACAGGGGCGGCGAGGGGAGCGAGCCGTCCCAAGGGCCCCGCTACCTGTTTGTGGCACGCTTCTCCGCGGCAGACGCGATGCTGCTGCGCGAACTGGTCAGCCAGATCGCCGAACTGGTCGGCGGGCCGTCGCCCGTGGATTCAGGGACCCAGGCGGGCCATGGGACGGAGGCGGGCTCAGGGACGCAGGTGGGCGAGATGGCGGGTGTGACCGGTGACCTCGCGGATGTGCTCGGCCTGACCGAGGACGCCGGCCTGCCCGATGACCCCGCACTTGCCCGGCTGCTCCCTGACGCCTACACCGACGACTGCGAGGCGTCGAGCGAGTTCCGCCGCTACACAGAAAAGGACCTCCGGGCGGGCAAGGTCGCCGCCGCCAAGACGGTACTTGCCACGCTGCCTGAAGGCGGCGGGCGGATCAGTCTGTCGCAGTCGCAGGCGCAGGTCTGGCTGCGCGCGCTCAACGACATACGGCTCGCGCTCGGGGTACGTCTCGGCGTCACAGAGGACATGAACGAGGAAATGGACCGGATCAGGCGGGATGATCCCCGCTATGGCGTGCTGGCTGTTTACGACTGGCTTTCCGGTACGCAGGAGAGCCTGGTGCACGCGCTGTCCTGAAACCACCGCCGCACCGCCGCACCGCCCCGCCGCACCGCACCGCACCGCACCGCCGCACCGCCGCACCGCCGCACCGCCCCGCCGCACCGCCGCGGCGGGGCGGCGGGGCGCGGGCACTCCGGGTAATCTGGCGCGCATGCTGACCATCGGCCGCGCGCTGTATGACAGGATTGTGGCGCACGCCCGCGCGGATCATCCCGACGAGGCATGCGGGGTGATCGCTGGCCCGGCGGGCAGCGGCCGGCCCGAGCGGTTCATCCCGATGACCAACGCCGAGCGTTCCCCGACCTTCTACCGGTTCGATTCCACCGAGCAGTTCAAGGTGTGGAAGGAGATGGACGAGCGGGACGAGGAGCCCGTTGTTATTTACCACTCGCATACGGCGACCGAGCCGTACCCTTCGCGTACGGACATCTCATATGCGAGTGAGCCTGGCGCACACTACGTCCTTGTCTCCACCGCGGACCAGGATCGGGCCGAGTTCCGTTCCTTCCTGATCACTGATGGTGAGGTGGCCGAGGAGGAAGTCCGCATCGTCCCCGACGCTGGCCACCTGACGCCACCTCCGACGTGACCTGCGCCGGAATGATCTGCGCCGGCCGCGGGTTGGGTAACGGAGAGGCGTAGCTGTCACCCGATGCCCTCCCGGCACGAGCGCGCCGGGCCGATTTCTGGAGTGTTGTTCATGGCCATCGAGGTCCGCATCCCGACGATCCTGCGCAGCTACACGAGCGGTGCGAAATCGGTTGAGGGCTCGGGTGCCACGGTTGGCGAGCTGTTCGCCGACATCGACGGGCGTCACCCCGGCCTGAGCGAGCGCATCGCCGACGGCTCCGGCCTGCGCCGGTTCGTGAACGTCTACCTCAACGACGAGGACGTCCGCTTCCTCGGCGGCCTGGAGACGCCGGTTCGCGACGGCGACACCGTGACCGTCCTCCCGGCCGTGGCGGGCGGCTGATCTGGGGGAGGGCAGGTCCAGGCAATGCGCTACGACTCGCTGCTTGATTCACTGGGTAACACCCCGCTTGTCGGGCTGCCGCAGATGTCGCCGCGGCCGGATGTGCGGCTGTGGGCCAAACTCGAGGACCGTAACCCGACCGGTTCTGTGAAGGACCGCGCCGCTCTCTTCATGATCGAGCAGGCGGAGAAGGATGGGCTGCTCACGCCCGGGGCCACGATCCTCGAGCCCACCTCGGGTAACACCGGCATCTCCCTGGCGATGGTGGCCAGGCTCCGTGGCTACAGGCTCGTGTGTGTGATGCCGGAGAACACCTCGCAAGAGCGCCGCCAGATCCTGCGGATGTGGGGCGCGGAAATTATCTCGTCGCCGGCCGCCGGCGGGTCCAACGAGGCCGTACGGATGGCGAAGGAGATCGCTGCGGCCAATCCGAGCTGGGTGATGCTGTACCAGTACGGCAACGAGGCCAACGCACGTGCCCATTACAAGACCACTGCCCCCGAGCTGCTAGCGGACCTGCCAGGGATCACGCATTTCGTGGCCGGGCTCGGCACCACGGGCACGCTGATGGGGGTCGGCAGATACCTGCGTGAGCAGGTACCCGGTGTGGCCATCGTGGCCGCCGAGCCGCGATACGGGGAGCTGGTCTACGGTCTGCGCAACGTGGACGAGGGCTTCGTCCCTGAGCTTTACGACGAGTCGGTCCTGACTACGCGGTTCTCCGTGAGTTCGACCGACGCGCTGCGCCGGACCCGCGAGCTGCTCGAGACCGAGGGTATCTTCGCCGGCATCTCGACCGGGTGCGCGCTGCACGCCGCGCTTGCCATGGCGGGTAAGGCCGCCGCGGCGGGCCAGCGCGCCGACATCGCGTTCGTGGTCGCGGACGGCGGCTGGAAATACCTGTCCACCGGCGCTTACGAAGGCACGCTCGAGGAAGCGGTGAGCCATCTGGATGGCCAGCTGTGGGCATGAGCGAGATAGCCGCGGCGGCCGGCGCGAGCGCCGCGGCGGCGCGGGCGACCCCCACCACCATTTTCGACGAGGCGACCGCGGCGCGGCCACTTGGCGACGGGCGGTTCGCGGTCCTGCCTGACAAGCGGTTCGCGATCGGCGAGGCAGTGAATGGCGGCGCGCTCGTTGCCTCGATGCTTCGCGGTGTGCTTCACGGCTCCCCGCATCCGTACCCGGTCGCCACGAGTGCGCACTTCCTGCGGGTCGCCCGCTGTGAGCCCGCCGAGGTTGACGTGACCTGGCTGAAGAAGGGCCGGACCGCGGCGACCGCCCGCGCCACCCTCGTCCAGGGCGGCGTGCCCATCATCGAGGCCGTCGTCACCACCGGCATGCTCGGCTCCGACGCTGGTGGGGGCGCGGGCGCGGCCGACGCACTCTCATGGACGGGTGAGCCGCCGGGGTTGCCGCCGGCCGCGCAGTGCCATGCCTTCGCCCGGGCGGACGGCTTCACCAGCCAGGTTGACATTCGCATCGACCCGGCGACGATGGGCTGGCGGGGCGGCGAGCCCGCAGGCACGCCCGAGATGCGCGGCTATCTCAGCCTGCGTGAAGCGCGTGACCCGGACGCCTACCTGCTGGCAGTCGCCGTGGACGCACTGCCTCCCGTGGTGCTCGAGCTCGGCGCGGCCGGCTGGGCACCGACCGTCGAACTGACGTGGCACATGCGCGGCGTGCCCGCGCCAGGCCTGCTGCGGATCGTGGCCAGGTGCAGGCGCGTCAGCGCCGGCTGGTTCGATGAGGGGGCCGAGGTCTGGGACGCGCGCGGGCACCTTGTCGCGCAGAGCAGCCAGCTCGCCCGGGTGGGCCGCCGACCAGCGTCTTGATCCCGGGGAACCCCGCGTAACCTTGGTCGTTATGCGTCTTACTGTTGTCGGATACGCGGGCTCGTTTCCTGGGCCTGACAGCCCGGCGTCCTGCTATCTGGTGGAGGCCGATGGCTTCCGCATGCTGCTCGATCTGGGTAGCGGCGCGCTCGGCCCGCTGCAGCGGCATGTCGGGCTGTACGACATGGATGCGATCTGCCTGAGCCACCTGCACGTCGATCACTACATGGACATGTGCCCCTACTGGGTGGCCCGCAACTATGCGCCAGAAGGGACGCCGCCGCCGATACCTGTCTACGGGCCTGCCGGCACCGCGCACCGGCTCGCTCAGGCATACGGGCTTGCACCCGACCCGGGCATGACAGGGGTGTTCGACTTCGCGACGCTGAGCCCGGGCCGCCGCGATATCGGCCCGTTCGTGGTCACAACGGATCACGTGAACCACCCGGTGGAGACGTTCGGCTTCAGGATCGAGCACGGCGGCCGGGTGCTTGCGTACTCCGCCGACACGGGCAAGTCTGCCGCGCTTGAGGACCTGGCCAGGTCGGCTGATGTGCTGCTCTGCGAGGCATCCTTCATCGAAGGCCCGGACCTCCCCGCCGACCTGCATCTGACCGGTCGCGCCGCGGGCGAGCACGCGGCCAGAGCCGGCGTCGGGCATCTGGTGCTCACCCATCTGACGCCAGGGAACGACCCGGCCTGCACGTTCGCCGAGGCGCAGACCGCGTTCCACGGCACAGTGTCGCTCGCCTCGGCCGACCGGGTGATCGACCTCGCCTAGCAGAGCCCCCAGGATAAGCCCCCGATAGCCCCCAGGTTGGGCCCCCGATGGCCCCCAGGATGGGCCCCCGATGGCCCCCAGGATGGGCCCCCGATGGCCCCCAGGTTGGGCCGCTGTTGGGCCCGGCCGCCCAAGGCATGCAGCGGCCCGCTAATCTGGCCCGCATGGCTCGCCCAGATGGACGCACTGCAGACAAGCTAAGGCCGGTGAAGTTCACCCGCGGCTGGCTCGACCACGCGGAAGGCTCGGTGCTCGCCGAGTTCGGCAGGACCCGGGTCCTGTGCGCCGCGAGCGTGCAGGAGGAGGTGCCCCGGTGGCGGCGCGGCAGCGGAACAGGCTGGGTGACGGCCGAGTACGCGATGCTGCCGCGTGCGACGAACTCGCGCAGCGACCGTGAGTCAATCAAGGGCAGGCCGGGCGGGCGGACGCAGGAGATCTCGCGCCTCGTGGGCCGCGCGCTTCGGGCCTGCGTAGACACCAAGGCACTCGGCGAGAACACGATCGTCATCGACTGTGACGTGCTGCAGGCCGACGGCGGCACAAGGACCGCCGCGATCACCGGCGGGTACCTGGCGCTCGCGGACGCGGTGGCATGGCTGCGCCGCCGCGGGAGATGCCCGGGCGATCCGCTCGTGGTGTCGGTGGCCGCGGTCAGCGTCGGGATCGTCGGCGGCGAGCCGCGGCTGGACCTGTGCTACGAGGAGGACGCCGCCGCTGAGACGGACATGAACGTGGTCTGCACAGGGGACGGCAGGTTCGTGGAGATCCAGGGCACCGCCGAACGCGAGGCGTTCGACAGGGAATTGCTCGACCGGCTGCTTGACCTGGCCGTATCGGGGTGCGGTGAGCTGACCACGCTGCAGCACGCGGCCCTCGAAAATTGACCTTAACGGCTGCGCATGGTTCTCCAGCCTCAGCGCGTGGTGCTCGCCACCAACAATGCCCACAAGGTCGCCGAGCTGATCAGGATCCTCGCCGCGACGGGCGCGGCGCAGGCCGTCGACCTGGTGAGTCTTGCCGCCTACCCTGATGCGCCTGACGTCGCCGAGACTGGCTGCACGTTCGAGGAGAACGCGCTGCTCAAGGCCCGTGCGATAGCGGCGTTCACCGGCCTGCCCGCGACCGCAGACGATTCCGGGCTCTGCGTCGACGCGCTGAACGGGATGCCCGGGGTTCTGTCCGCCCGCTGGGCCGGAGGTCACGGTGACGACGCGGCAAACCTGGCGCTGGTCCTGGCCCAGCTCGCGGACGTGCCTGCCGCAAGGCGCGGCGCCAGGTTCGCCTGCGCCGCCGCGCTTGTGATCCCGGACGCGAGTTCTCCCGCGGCCAGGCAGCCCCCCGTCGAAAGCGTCGTCACGGGCGAGCTTGTGGGCCGGCTCGCCGCGGCGCCCCGTGGTTCGCACGGGTTCGGCTACGACCCGATTTTCGTGCCGGAAGGTGACACGCGGACCACGGCGGAGATGGATCCAGCCGAGAAGGACGCGATCAGCCATCGCGGGCGCGCGTTCCGCGCGCTCGCGGCGGTGATCGCGCAGCTTCTGCCGCCGGGCGGCGCGCCTCGCCAGCCGTCGCGAGGCGGCCCGGCTTGAAGGCACGTTCACGTGGAGCTTGCCGCCGCTGCCGTTCTGGCTCGTTTAGCGGCTGCGCGTCACTGGGTGGCGCGGGCCGCAGCCTCCCGCAAGGCGGTCACCGCGGCCATGTCTCCTGTGATCCTGAGCGTATCGAGCGCGCCGCGGCCCCACAGCCACCGGTACACGTCCTCCGGCGGGCCGGACATGGCCGCGTCACACTCCCAGGGGATCTCGGCGGCGACATCCACCGCGCTTTGCTGCAGGGTGACACGCCATACCCGGGTGCCCGCCTCGATCGCGACAGCCTGGTCGCCGCCACGGACATCGGTGCCGAGCCTGGTGCCGAGCCAGAGCGTGAGCACCTCGTCGATCCCGTCCACGGCTATGGCCTCGCCGACCGGGTAGCGCAGTCCATATGCCTCGGTCACATCCATCCGGTGGATGGTCGTCTCGTGTGCCATCCGCCGCCACCAGAACAGGTAGCTGCGATCACCAGGGAACCAGGTGTCACACGGCTCGTCCGGTTGGTGCGCCGCAAGCTCGTCGTACAGCGTGCGCATCCCGGCCGCGTACCAGCTGCGCACGTCGGTTCCAGGCGGCGGCGTGCGCGGCCACTCCTCTGGTGGGAGCTGTGTGGCAACCCAGCCGCTGATCCGCTGGTAGATGCTGCCCAGGTGCCGAATCACGTCGCCGGTGTCCAGGCCCGGGCAATGCGGCACCCGCGCGTCGAGATCGCGCCCGGCGACCGTCCAGGCGATCCGCTCGCCCTCCGCGCGGAACGTCGTCAGCAGCTCAGCCGGATCCACACCGGACAGCATGCCCCATCCGGTGCCGGCATGTTGCGCTGGGTGTCCCGCGTCCGTGCGCGGCCCGGGATGTCGGCACGGAGCCATGATCGCGGTGACCTTTCTGCGCATTCTTCCAAGAGTTACCGCGATCATAAGTCTGACGCTTGGCATGTAATCCCTGAGCTCGTCAGGCGAGACACAGCGGACGTCACAACGTGCTGATCTGGCAGGCGCCAACGCGGCCAGCGTGCCGGACGCGCCTGGCGCTTCATCTACTCGCGCCGCGATCGTGGCGGAAGCGGGTTTGTGACCGTTTTGACCGTAACCGGCCAATCGGAGCTAGGCCTGCGCTCTTTTCAACCTTCGGTAGCAGGTGCTTTGGAGGTCAGGAGCGCACGCGAAAGGTGATGTCAGTCACGTGCGCCCCTGACGTCTTAACCCGTTACCGGAGGTTTCGCGGTACCTCCGGTAACGGGAGTTGCCGTTACGTCGATGTCGGCCGGAATGGCGCATGCGCCGTCCAGCGCCAGACTCCGCAACATCTCACACGGCACGCTCATCTCAATCGTCAGCCGTCCATCTCTGTGAGTCGCGCGGAAATACATACCGTTCGGAAGTTCCTCGAAACCGGCAGACCTTAACCTGTCACATACGCCTGACACTTCCCTTCCTGTCTCAGTCATTGTCATCGCTCTCCTGATCGGCGAACGTATGCACAACCAAATGAAGGTACTCGGCAGAGATGCCAGCTCTACCCGCTTCCCAGCGGTAGACCATTTTCAGGATCGAGTGCTCGTCTGGCGGATCACCTCTGCGGTTTGACCAGCCTTCGGCCGTTGCCAGTTCTGCGACTTCACGCGCGAGTCTCGGAGCGCTCCAACCGCGTGCCTCGCGCTGCGCGCGTAACCAGTCCCTGAAAGGAACATCTTCGGGTAACGTCACTGCGAGATCAGCGACCATGTGACCTTTCCTTCGATCATGTCCGGAGCGGCGTACCAATCCCACCGTGTGCTCAGCGCGTCAACGAGCATGAGACCTCGGCCGTCTTCCGTCATGTCGTCCGGCTGCATGAGTACCGGCGGATTCGGGTTAGCGTCCCAGACCAGAACCATCACTTGCTTTCCGTCTGAATACAGCCAGAACCGGACTGGCAACCACCAGTCAGGAGACTCTGAGGCTGTAACGGCATTAGCGATCAGCTCCGACACGACCAGCTCAACGCTCTCGGTCAGCTCCGCTAGACGCCACTCCCGCAGGACATGGCGAGTGTGGAGCCGAGCGCACGAGGCAGCCGTTGGTAGCGCGCCTAGCGCCAAGCTGCTCTGTAGCGGCCAAGCTCTTGTGACAGGAGCCTTACAGTGTGGCGGTACGGTACGGCATGGCATGATCTTGACCTGTTCGCTGTGCTGCCTTCGGGGATTTGAGATTCACAGCTTGGCGTGACCGGCCTAGTCTTGGCAGCACAAGACTAGGCACAGCGCCGGTTGTGTGACCACGCGAGACACTGTGAGAGAGGCGTGACCGACTGTGAGGAACGACCCTGGCTCCAGTCCGCTAGCGTTCTTCGCCTCTGAGCTGAAGCGGCTTCGCGGGACTGCTGGAATGACACAGGAGCAACTCGCCGCTGAGGTCAATTACAGTCCGGCTCTCATTGCGTCGATCGAGAATTCTTCTCGTTTTCCATCGAAGGATCTAGCCGAGCGCGCTGACAAAGTGCTAAATAGCGATGGTCTTCTCGCCAGACTGCAAGACCTGGTAGAGCAAATGTCGGTATTGCCTTGGTTCCGTGATCGAATCGAGGTCGAGCGCAGATCAGTCGAGATACGCGAATATGAACCGTATCTAATACCTGGCTTGCTTCAGATTGAGCACTATGCACGTGCGGTGGTCAGCGCCACGAGGCCAGTGCTATCGGATGACGCCGTTGAACGCGCGGTAGCGCTGAGAATGACTCGCCAAGAGATTCTGAACGAAGATGACGATTCGCCAATTGACCGGGAAACAGTGCCGCGATTGTGGGTCATCATAGACGAATCTGCGCTAGGCCGTACGGTCGGAAGTCCGGAGATCATGCAGGAACAGCGCGATCATCTTGTCGCGATGTCAAAGCGTCCTAACATCACAATCCAGATTATCCCCAGCGACGAAGGTCCTACAAGCGCGTTCGGCCGCGCGTTCGCCATACTGATATCACAGAACAATTCCTCAGTAATCTATTTCGAGGATATTGGCACTGCACGTTATGTCCGAGACCGTGACGAAGTTAGCCGGTACATGCTAATATTTGATCACCTGCGGGCGAGCGCATTAAATGACAAACGGTCACTCAAGCTGATCAACGGTGAGGATAAATGAAATACGAATGGCAGAAATCAAGTTACACCGGCGGGCAAGGCAACTGTGTTGAAGTTGCCAAACTACCTAACGGCGTCGCCGTACGTGACAGCAAAGACCCTGACGGACCAGTGCTGCATTTCACGGCCGACGAATGGCGCGCGTTCCTCGCGCGTGCCAAGCGGTAGGCTCCTGAGCTGGCATCACGAAACAGGCAGGCCGGTAATGGTCTGCCTGTTTCGTGTCTCGCGTCAGGAAGGATGCGGTATGGTGACACGCGGGTATTCCCTGGAATCACGCGCGCTCATGGCGTTTCCTGCGATCAGCGCGATCAGCGCGATCAGCGCGATCAGCTCATCAGCTCATCATCGGCAAGTTCTTTGATCATGGCGTAGAACTCGGCCAGGCTTGAGCTCCAGGCCCGGGCACGTGCGATCAACACCCGGCTGCTGGAAACTGAGAAAGTCGGCCAGGGATGTGTCTTCGATAGTCCAGCCTTTGCGCGGATATCGCAGCCCACCCTCACCGGTGATGGCCGGAGGGCCCCAGGACTACGGTTCGGCGACCCTCGAGTCATGGCCCTGGCCGGCGCCCTCGCCAACACGCTGTGCGCCGTCACCGGCATCACCAACAAGAGCCTGCGCGCCTTGATGACCGGCCTGCTCGCCACCGCCTACAGCACCAACCAGGCCAGCTACGACCTGGCCCGCCTGGCCCGCAACGGCATCATCACCCGCATCCCGCACCGCAACCTGTACGCCCTCACCGGCGACGGCCTGCGCTTCGCCATCTTCTACACCAAGGTCCACGACCGCGTCCTTCGCCCGCTGCTGGCTGGCGACCAGCCCCAGGCCCCAGCCCCGCTCCGCGGCGCCCTCCGCACCATGGACCACGAGGTCTCGCGGCGCCTGGCCGCGGCCCGGCTACCAGCCGCCGCCTGACACAACCCCCGCCCGCCACCTGCAAAGTCTGCCGGGAAAACTCAAGACGAGTGTCAAAGTCCTAGCAACCAAGCGTGGGCAACCAAGCGTGGCTAGCAACCAAGCGTGGCTAGAACAGCCCAGGAGTGATTTGACACGATCATGAAACGCCGGGTTCTGGATCTCGTGAATCAGCCCAGGCGGGCCCGGCGCGTGCACAATGGCGAGGTGGATCCGTACCGCGGGCAGGGAGGAGAGCGGTCGCCCGCGCCCTCACCGCTGGCGTTCTGGGCCCGCGGGCAGGCCGACGAGACCGCGATTCACAGGTGGACGCGGAGAATCCAGGTCAGGTGGTCGTGACCGGCAAAGGCGGCCGGTCACGGGCTCGCTGCCAGGTACGGTTGGAGCCGGCACTAAACCGTGTGGCATGTGAGGGAGCCAGGGTGACGCAGCATCGGCTGGCGGCCGGCGATCCGGCGCCCGACTTCACCCTGTCCGACGCGGACGGCAAGCCAGTGAGCCTGTCGTCTTACCGTGGGCAGCGCGTGATCGTATATTTCTACCCCGCCGCGATGACTCCGGGATGCACGAAGCAGGCCTGCGACTTCCGCGACCACCGCGGCGGTCTCGAGGATTCGGGGCTCGCCGTGATCGGGGTCTCTCCCGACCAGCCCGCCAAGCTCGCCAGGTTCCGCGAGAAGGAAGGGCTCAATTTCCCGCTGCTTTCTGATCCGGGGCGCGAGGTACTCACGGCCTACGGCGCGTTCGGTGAGAAGACGATGTACGGCAAGAGGACTGTCGGCGTCATCCGCTCGACCTTTGTGATCGACGCCGAGGGCAATGTAGAGAAGGCGCAGTACAACGTCAAGGCCGCCGGCCATGTGGAGCGCCTGCGCAAGGACCTGGGTGCCTGACTTGACGCTCGCGGGGCCGTAGCCCAACGGCAGGAGGCGCGCGGTTTAGGTCCGCGACAGTGTGGGTTCGAATCCCACCGGCCCCACCCACCCATGAATGTGTCTGCTAGCTGGGCACTCGTACGTACCGTGTGCATCTTGATCCTTGCGGGGCCCTCGATTGTGCTGACGCGCGTGCACATCGGAGGCTGACGCTGTCGCAGAGCGTGGCCCACTCGCGCCGTGTGGGCCGGCACGCTGCGCCGCCTGATTCGGTACGCCTTTGACCAGCAGCGTCTCGGCCGCGGTGATGTTCCGGATCAGGACGTCCTGCATGCTCCGATTGGGAGCTGCGGACGGTTCGCGAACACTGGCGGGCGCGCGCTGGACCTCTCCGGGCGGCCATTCAGCATTCCTGGTCAGCGGACCTGCCGGATCCGCCCACTGGTTCCCCAGGCTTGGTCAGCCGTCCAGATGTCCGCGTCCAGCCGGTCACCGAGTGCCATGCACAGCCGATCGGCGAGGGATAGCCCCTCTCCCGGGGCCCATCTCCGGGCCGCCCATTCAGCATCGGTGACCGTCACGGCCTCGACCTGGACGCCGTAGCTGACCAGCAGCGACCGGGACAGGTCCCAGTTCCTGCCATGCGCGCGAACCTTCTGTGCGACCTCCGACCAGTTGGCGGCGCCACACGCGCCCCCGCCCTGGAGCGCCTGTTCGACCTGAGCTGACCCCTGGTCACCCTGCAAGAAAACGAGCAGCGCAGACGCATCCAAGACGTTCACGCCGCGTCTTCGGCGGCGGCCTCCGCGCGGCGCTCGGATAGGAGTTCGCCCACCAGATCCAGGCCAGCGAGATCCGCCCGCACGAGTTCCTGGAGCTGCGGGCGGGTTAGGAGCACGAGGCCGGTCGGAGTCTCAAGCAGGATGAGCGCGGTGCCCTCCGCAAGCCCTGCCCGCTCCCTGAGGTCGGCGGGGATGACAAGCCGCCCCCGGTCGCCCATCACCACCTGGTACGTCCCACTCATGGGAGCATGGTACCACTCGTACGTCCCATACGGGAAAGAGATGTACCCGGGTGCGGCGCCCGCGGGTTCATCGCACTCCTTTGTTGGCCCGTGACCATGGCAGACGCACCAGCAGTGGCTCGCCCGCGACCAGCACGTCGTGGTTTCGCATAGTGATGCGTCCGGCCCACCAAACCAAATCCACCAACCCCAAGTAGGCATGAGGCTTGCCTGTACGGTCGCTGGCGTCGCCGCCCTGGCGGTGGCCACTGCTGAGAGCGGAGGTGCTGGCCGACGCCGGATCTGGCCTGCGCGGCGGCGTGGCCCAGTGCTGCGTCAACGCGAGGTGCTGTTTGGCAAATCGGCAGATGCGTGGCAGGTACGCCATGATCGCGGTGGATTTCCTCAGAACAGCGACGGCAGGACGGCCTCGACCAGGTGCGGCCCGGGCTCGGCGAGCGAATGCGCGAGTTGCTTGGCGAAGGCCTCGGCGGTCGTGGCGCGGCTCGCGGGCACACCCATCCCTGTCGCGAGCGCCACGAAGTCCAGATCCGGCCTCGACAGGTCAAGCAGATCCCTCGCCCGCGGCCCTGCGGCCTGCGCCCCGACCCGCCGCAGTTCCATGTTGAGGATGTCGTAGGACCTGTTGCTGAAGATCACAGTGGTCACGTCCAGCCCCTCACGCGCGTGCGTCCATAGCGCGGAGATCGTGTACATCGCGCTGCCGTCCGCTTCGAGGCAAAGGACGGGCCGGTCCGGGCAGGCCACCGCGGCTCCGGTGGCGACAGGCAGGCCCTGGCCGATCGCGCCGCCCGTCAGGGTCAGCCAGTCGTGCCTGGGCGCGTTCGCTGTGGCCGCCGGGCAGCCACAGACCAGCCGTGTTCGCTTCGTCGGCCACAATCGCCCGGTCGGGCAGCAGCGCGCCGACCGCCTGTGCGAGCGACTCCCCGGTCAGGTCACCTGACGGCAGGCCTGGCCGCTCGCTAGGCAGCCGGGCAGGCGCCACACCTGGGGCGACGCTGTCGGCCAGATCCGCAAGCGCTCCCACCACATCCTGCGCAGGGGAGCCGAGCGGATGCACCTGACAGCCTGCGGGCACCAGGTCACTCGGCTTGCCCGGGTAGGCGAAGAACGACACGGGCGAGCGGGCGCCTGCCAGGATCAGGTGCCTGGCGCCCTCCACCTGGGCGGCGGCCGCCTCGGCCAGGTACGCGAGGCGGGGGGCGGCGGGCAGCCCGGCGCCGCGCTCCAGCCGCGCGGGAAAGGTCTCGCACAGCAGCCTCGCGCCGCTCGCGTCGGCGATCCTGCTTGCCGCGACAAGCCCAGCCTCACCGGTGGCCGCTCCGCCGATAAGCATCACGCACGGCTCGCCTGAGCGCAGCGCCGCGGCAGCCGTCGCGACTGGATCGTCTTGCACTTTCCCAGGCGCGGCGGCGGCGACCGGCGGGGCCGGCTGCGCGCCCTGTGACCACGACACGTCGGCCGGAAGTATCAGGATGGCGACCTGCCCGGGTGGGCCGGCCGCCGCGGCTACCGCGGCCGCCGCGTCCGCTCCTACGTCCGCGGGCCGCTCGCTGCGGCGGACCCAGCCGGCGACGGTGCCTGCCACCGAGTCGATGTCGGACTCGAGCGGCGCGTCGTAGCGCTTGTGGTGGGTGGCGTGGTCACCGACGATGGCGATGAGTGGTGTGCGGGCGCGGCGCGCGTTGTGCAGGTTGGCCAGGCCGTTGCCGAGCCCGGGGCCGAGGTGCAGGAGGGCGGCGGCGGGCCGCGCCGCCATCCGGCCGTAGCCGTCGGCCGCGCCGGTCGCGGTGCCCTCGAAGAGCGCGAGCACACCGCGCATCTCGGGTACCGCGTCGAGCGCGGCAACGACGTGCATCTCAGAGGTGCCTGGGTTGGCGAAGCAGACGTCGACGCCGCCGCCAACGAGGGTCCGGATAAGGGCTTGCGCTCCGTTCATACCGCTCTGCACCTCACTACGTCGGCATCATGTTGATCAGGATGGGCAGGATCCGCGTCAGTCGGGACAGAACGCCTGGGTCAAAGCGTTAAGGATCAATGTCTGCCGGGCCGTCATTCGTGACATCGCAGCAGGCAGACGAGGGCGGGACCAGGCTAACTTAGGCCTGGTACGTGCCACCACCTGCAGCAAGGAGCGCGCCATGCCACAGGAAGTCCGCGCAGTGATTGCCCCCGCCAAGGGCTCGCCGGTCGAGGTCACCGCGATCGTGGTTCCCGATCCGGGCCCGGGCGAAGCAGTGGTCCGGGTCCAGGCGTGCGGCGTGTGCCACACCGATCTGCACTACCGCGAGGGCGGCATCAGCGACGACTTCCCCTTCCTGCTCGGGCACGAGGCCGCTGGCGTGGTGGAAGAGGTGGGCGACGGCGTTACGGACGTGGCGCCGGGCGACTTCGTCGTGCTGAACTGGCGGGCCGTCTGCGGCAACTGCCGTGCCTGCAGGCGTGGCAGGCCCTGGTACTGCTTCAACACGCACAACGCCGCACAGCCGATGACCCTCACCGACGGCACCGTCCTGGCCCCCGCGCTCGGTATCGGCGCCTTCGCGGACAAGACCCTGGTCCACGCCGGGCAAGCCACCAAGGTCGATCCGAGCGCGCGACCCTCCGCCGTTGGCCTGCTCGGCTGCGGCGTGATGGCCGGCATCGGTGCCGCCATCAACACCGGCGGCGTGACCAGGGGGGACTCGGTCGCAGTGATTGGCTGCGGCGGGGTGGGCGACGGCGCGGTGGCCGGCTCGCGGCTGGCGGGCGCCGCGAAGATCATTGCCGTGGATATGGATCCGCGCAAGCTGGAATGGGCACGCGGGTTCGGCGCCACGCACGTGGTGAACGCGCGCGAGACAGATGTCGTCGGGGCGGTCAGGGAGCTTACCGGCGGGTTCGGTGCCGACGTCGCCATCGACGCCGTGGGCGGGCCCGAGACCTGGAAGCAGGCGTTCTATGCGCGCGACCTCGCCGGCACCGCGGTGCTCGTCGGGGTGCCGACGCCGGAAATGCGCATCGAGATGCCGCTGCTTGACCTGTTCGGCCGCGGCGGGGCGCTCAAGTCAAGCTGGTACGGCGACTGCCTGCCCAGCCGCGACTTCCCGATGCTCGTCGACCTCTACCTTCAGGGGCGGCTCGACCTGGCTGCGTTCGTGAGCGAGGAGATCGCGCTTGACCAGGTGGAGGAGGCCTTCACGCGGATGCACGCCGGCGACGTGCTGCGCTCCGTGGTGACCTTCTGATGCCCGTTCGCATCGACCACGCGGTCACCTCAGGCACGTTCTCGCTCGACGGGCAGACCTTCGACGTCGACAACAACGTCTGGGTGGCAGGAGACGACGCCGAATGCGTGGTGATAGACGCTCCGCACGACGTCAGGGCCATCGTGGACCTGGTGGCCGGCCTGCGGGTGGTCGCCGTGCTCCTCACCCACGCGCACGACGACCACATCCGGGTGGCGGTGGCACTTGCCGATGCCACAGGTGCGCCGGTGCTGCTGCACCCCGCTGACCTCGTGCTCTGGCGGCTGGTGCATCGGGGCATCAGGCCGGATGGCGACTTGCGCGATGGCCAGGTGATCGAGGTCGCGGGCACCGAGGTGCGCGTGCTCCACACCCCCGGCCATGCGCCTGGCGCGTGCAGTTTCTACTTGCCGGACGCGGGCGTGGTATTCACCGGTGACACATTGTTCGCCGGCGGCCCCGGCGCGACCGGGCGGTCCTACTCCGACTTTGGCCAGATCGTCGCCTCGATCCGCGGCAAGCTGCTGACCCTTCCGCCCGGCACGGTCGTGCATCCAGGGCACGGTCCGAGCACGACGATCGCGGCGGAGGCTCCGCACCTGGAGGAGTGGATCGCCCGTGGGCACTGACGCGGGTGAAATGACCCAGGGGGAGGGCTCGGTGCAGTGATGCTTTCCATCAGAGTTCGCCGAGCAGGCTGAGTTGCTCGGTCAGCGCGCCCTCAAGTTGCAGCAGGCGCCGCTTCAGCGCGAGCCCGCCACCGTACCCGCCCAGATCCCCCGCGGCGACCACCCGGTGACAGGGGATCACCAGCGGAAGCGGATTCCTCGCCATGATCTGGCCTACGCGGCGCGCGCCTCCCGGGCAGCCGGCGCGCTTCGCGAGCTCGCCGTAGGTGATCACCTTCCCGTACGGTGCGCCCGCGCACAACGCGTCGAGGACCGCGCGTATGTCGGTGCCGATCGGGGAAAGGTCGAGCGGCAAGTCGAAATCACGCCGCTCGCCGCGCAGGTACTGCATGATCTGCCCGACTGCACGGGCGGCGCAGCCGCTTCCATCTGCCGCAGCAGGCCTCGGCTGGGTGACAGCGCGGACGGCGTGGCCGGCCGAATTCGGCAGCAGCACCCGGCAGAGCCCGGCCGGCGAGGCGGCGACACCGAGCCAGCCGACCGGGCTGTCGAAGATGACAGCCGGCCCGGCCAGTGCGCCGCGCTCCATCGCGAATCCCATCCCCATCTGCGTGCTGCGGTGTCTCTGCGTGCTGCGGTGTCTCTGCGTGCTGCGGTGTCTCTGCGTGCTGCGGCGTTCACCGGCGTGAGTCGGTGGGGCTCCTGCGCCACAGCGTCCCGCCGGCGTCATGCCACGGTCGTCGCCCGCGCTCCGATCGGGCCTACCTGTCTAAGGTAGCGGGGCACCCTGACAATCTCGGCGGCCCAGGCGACCACACCGGATTCAGGTTTCATGCCGTGAACGTGCAGCGCCCTCGGACGTCAGATCAGGCCACCTTCCTGTGACGGCAGTACCGCCCGCAACGCCGCTCAGCCACGTACTAGGTGAAAGCCAACTATCGCCTGTCATTTGGGTTAATATGCACCCCTTGATTGGGACCAGCAACAGCCGTGCGCGGCGTCCCCCTGGTTGCCTTTGGTGGCATGACAATGAGGAGGTCGCTGCATCTCCGGATCTTGCGGGCGGCCTCAGGGCTACCTGTCCCCCCGTGTCCCCCGGCCTGGACGTTGGTCGCGCTGTTGGACGATCCCGGACGATCCCGGACGAAGTGACGCGTGCCTGCCGGGATCCGTCCTGGATCCGTCCCGACAGCGGGGTCCTCGGTCGGTCCTTGGTCCGGTTGCATTAAGCTCTCCGCGCGCGACGCCAGCCACGCCGATCCGGCTCGGCGCATATGTGAAGCTGCGTCGCAGGTGATCGCACGTGGCAGATACGTCGGCCAAATTTAGCGGCTAGCATTCGGCCATTCGGCGGCGCACCTGAGGATCGCCGATGTTATAAGCATCATTCAGCTGGAGCCTGGCAATTCCGGGTCTGCTGGCGCCGTTATCTGCCTTTGCGCGTTATTAGGCGTGGGCCTGCTCATCAGATGCGATCAGAATTGTCTTTCTGGCGATCTGGCTGGCTGGGCGGAGGCAGCGGCGCGCTACTCGGGGCGCCGCCGCGCCACTGGCGGCACTGGCGATCGGGCATGGGAAGCCTGTGCTGTGGGCCGGGGCCTGGGCCGGGGCCGCTGGGGCGATCATGACCCGCCAGCCAGGGTTGCCCGCCGCGACCGGGGGTTCGGCGGGCGCCGACTGATGCTGCCCGCCAGGAGGGCGAGCTGCTCGGTCTCGGACGGCGGGAGGCCGGGGCACCCGCACTGGAGGAGCGCCCTCTTTGTCGGTGGAGGCCACGGCCGACCCCACCCTGGGCCAACCCTGGGCTGCTGCGAACGGTCATGGTGGTGGCTGGCCCCAGGCCCGCGCATGGGCAAACCCGGCCCATTGGACGACACCCCTGAGTAGCACCCGTTCGCGTTCGAACCGTCGCTGTCCCGACCGCTACATCTGTTGCGGTTTGAAGGAGGCAAAGGCTTCCCCAAAGCATCAGTGTGGTTTCAATGAGGTTTCAGTGAGGTCTCAGTGTGGCTCATGAGTGTTGGCGACCGGCGTGTTGTTAGCGCTAACATATTACTCTTCCCTAAAGCGAAGCCTGGTGATTCGATGAGCGACCGGCTGAATGCGATGCGTGATACGAGGCGGCTCATGGCCGTGATGGCGCGTTCCCTGGGGGAGTCGGCGGATCGCGACACCATCGCTGTCGCCGCACGCCGCCGCACCAAGCACTCGGTGGGACCACCGCGACCGTCCGACACGCGTTTGGTCATGAGTGAAGGTCATTGCCTTGACAGCCGATCATCCTCAGACTTAACGTCGGGCGGCGATCTTTCAAAAGCCCACCCGAACTACCAAACTCCAACACGAGGGTAGGCGATGCAGCAAGTCGTGACCAGGGGGAGACGCGGCAGCGGCGGAGCCCGGTGCTGCCACCCGCGGTCCGCCTGGGCGAAAGCGCCGATGCGGCTAGCGAGGACCCCGGGGCACGCGAGCAGGAAAGTGCTCGCCCGGCGGTTCCCCGGGGCCTGTCATGGAGATCGGCGACACCGATTCCCGCAGGATCTGGGAACCTCGGGCGCCGGAGGGGTCCGTGCCATGCGCGCAATCGCATGGGCACGTCCGTCAGTCCCCCGGCGCGCTTCCGGCACGGCAATCCCGCAGCGCGCATCCGGTACGACATGTCCACACTCCACCGGTGCTGTCGGCCACAAGACGTCGGCGTGGCACCGCAATATCCGCTGGCAAGCTGGTCGGTCGTGGGGCAGGGCCGCACCCTGACCCACGGAGCTATCCCTGGAGGTCCGTGATGAAAGAGATCGACCCCAAGGTCGACGAGGCAATCCAAACTCTCAACATGAAGGACGGCCCAAGCCGCAGGAAACTGCTGTCCGGTGCCGGGCTCGTCAGCGCGACAGCCGCGGCGTCGGCCCTGCTTACCGCCTGCACCTCCTCGAGCAGCTCAGGGACAAGCACCTCGAGCGTGGCGGGGAACTTCCCGAAGACCCCGGCCTGGCAGTTCTGGTTCGTCAACCATGTCACCACGAACACGTTCTTCGGCCCCACCCAGTACGGGCTGGCGGACGCGGCCGCGCTTGTCGGCCTGCCCACGCCGAAGTGGGGCGGATCGACGACCTCGGTAGCGTCGCAGATGGTGAGCTACCTGGACAGCGCTGTCGCCGCGAAGGCGAGCGGCATCGCGACCACAGTGATCAACTCCACCGCGTTCACCGCGCCGGTGGCCAACGCGATGAACGCGGGCATCCCGGTGATCAGCTACAACGCTGACGGGACCGTCAACTCCAAGGGTGTCCCCGACATCGGCACGAACCGGCTCTGCTACGTCGGCCAGGCGCTCTACCTGTCCGGGCAGCAGCTCGGACAGCGGATCAAGTCGCTCATCCCCACCCCGGGCGACGTCGTCATCTTCATCGCCACCCCGGGCACCGGGAACATCCAGCCCCGCTATGACGGTGCCGCCTCGATCCTCACCCCGGCGGGCTACACGGTGGCCGAGGTCGCGACGGGAGCGGCGACATCCGGGGAACTCGCGGCCGAGAAGGCCTACCTGCTCGGGCACAAGAGCGTCAAGGGCGCGTTCGCCGTGGACGCTGGCTCGACCGAGTTCCTCGGCCAGGCGCTGACGGAGACCGGTCTTAAGATCCCGAACGGCGGCTTCGACACCACCCCGACGACGCTGAGCAACATCCAGAAAGGCATCACCAACTTCACGATCTACCAGGATCCGTACCTGCAGGGCTTCCTGCCGACGCTCTACCTGTACCTGTTCCAACTGTCCGGCGGTACGCTCGGCCCGCCGGACACCGACACCGGCCTGACGTTCATCACCAGCAGCAACGCCGCTCCCTTCACGGTGAGCAGCAGGTACCAGGGCTCGACGAGTGCGCAGAAGTACGTTCCGCTGCCTTCCGGACCGATCAAGAACCCGGTCGCAACCACCAGCACCTGACGGAGCAGCCAGGACCCCCTGGGCTTGAATGGGTGCGCCGGCGGCGGGAGATTGGCCCTATCGGCATCCGGCCCGCCGTCGGCATGCGGGCGCGCGCAGTTGGTGGTGCACGCTGGATGGAAATGGAGGGTGACGTGAGCGAGACGACGGAACGCAGCCCGCAGGCCGCCAGCCCACCGGGCGGCGGGCCGGGAACCGGGAACGGCGCATGGGCGCTCCTCCGGCGGGGTGTCGGCGTCTTCGGCAGGCAGCGCGAGGCCACGGTCTTCATCGTGGCGGTCGTGCTGCTGCTCTACTTCGGCCTCAGGTACACCTCGACCTTCCTCACGAGAACGAACGCCATCGTCCTGCTGTCGGAGAACACGGCGCCCATCGCCATCATCGCGATCGGCGAGGTGCTGCTGCTGATCTGCGGCCAGATCGACCTGTCGGTCGGCTTCGTCTATACGTTCGCGCCGTTCGTGATGTACTTCTTGATCACCTACTACCACGTGCCGGCGTTCCTTGCGGTCATCCTCTCCCTGGTGATGGGGCTTGTGGTCGGCTGGGTCAACGGCTTCATCACGGTCACGCTTGGGGTCCCCTCGTTCATCACGACGCTCGGCACGGGGTTCATCCTGGAGGGCCTCGTGCTCACCACCTCGCACGCCGAACCGGTGGACATCCCAAAGAGTGCGGCGGGCATCGGGCGCTGGATCGGCAGCGCCCCATGGTCGCAGTTCATCTGGGCGGTCGTGCTCGTCACCATCTTCCACATCGTGCTCACCCGGACCCGGTGGGGCCTGCACACGATCGCGGTAGGTGGGAACCGGCTGGGCGCAGGGGAGTCCGGAATCAACACCGCCAGGATCACCTATGGCAACTTCATGATCACCGGTGTGCTTGGCGCCCTTGTCGGCCTCCAGACCGCGTTCTTCACCAACACCATCGACCCGAGCGCCGGCGGCTACACCCCGATGTTCTACTCCGTGACCGCCGCCGTCATCGGCGGCACCGCGATGCTCGGCGGCGTTGGCACGATCCTGGGCGCCTTCCTGGGTGCGATCGTGCTCTCCACCCTGATCGACGGCTTGAACATCGCCGGGGTCAGCGCCAATCCGCTGGACATCATCTTCGGTGGCGCCATCCTGATCGCGATGATCGCCAACGTCCGGCTGGCGCGATTGCGGGGAGAAGGGAAAACGATATGACGACCGTGGCTCCGGAAGGCCAGGCGGCATTCGGCGGGCCGGGCGATGATGTCCTGCGGGCCGAGCACATCGCCAAGCGCTTCGGCGCGGTGACCGCACTGGTCGATATCAACCTCCACCTGTCGCGCGGCGAGGTGCTCGCCCTGCTCGGCGACAACGGCGCGGGCAAGTCGACGTTGCTCAAGATCCTCTGCGGCTACCAGCCACCCGATAAGGGACGGATCCTGATCAACGGTGAGGAGGTGACGCTCAAGTCGGTCGACCATGCGCGCTCGCTGGGAATCGACGTGGTCTACCAGGACCTCGCGCTGATCAACGAGCTCACCGTGTACCACAACATGTTCCTCAACCGTGAGCAGGTCCGGTGGCCGCTGCTGAACAACCGGG
Organism: uncultured Actinomycetota bacterium; assembly: GCA_963712955.1. GTDB lineage: Bacteria > Actinomycetota > Actinomycetes > Streptosporangiales > Streptosporangiaceae > DATFVJ01. The sequence continues at coordinate 134,563 of CAVQKF010000009.1, forward strand.
CCATGCGCAAACTGGCCCGGCAGCGCCTGGATGCGATGGGTATCGGCCTGAAGTCGGTCGACCTCCTGGTCGCCAGGCTCTCCGGTGGGCAGCGCCAGGCGATCGCGGTGGCCCGGTCGGTGTACTCGGACGCTAAGATCCTGCTCCTCGATGAGCCACTGGCCGCCATGGGCGCCAAGGAAGCGGCGATCATCCTGGACCTGATCCGGGACCTGAAGCGCAAGGGCGACGTCTCGGTCATCGTCATCGCGCACAACTACGGGCAGGTGCTTGAGATCTGTGACCGGGTCAACCTGCTCCAGCATGGGGAGATCACTTTCGACAAGCTCAGCAAGGACACGTCGGTGCAGGAACTGAACGACATCGTCATCGAGGAATACCGAAAGGCGCTCGAGGAGCGCCACCGTTCCGCGTCCGCGTGACGCCTGACCAGTGGCGATGACCCAGTGACGATGACCCAGTGACGATGACCCAGTGACGATGACCCAGCGCACGCCGCAGCCCGGCGGAAGGAGCACCCACCGTGGCCGATGACCCGTACACTCCGCGCCTGCAGGACAGGTTCTCGTTCGGTATCTGGACCGTCGGCTGGCAGGGCGTAGACGTCTTCGGCGGCCCGATCCGCCCGCCGATGCCCGCCGACCGTGCGGTGCGCAAGCTGGCCGAGATCGGCGCGTACGGCGTCAACTTCCACGACAACGACGTCTTCGCTTTCGACGCCACGCCGGCGGAGCGTGACAGGGAGATAGCGGCGTTCCGCACCGCCCTGGCCGACACCGGGCTGGTCGTGACAACCGCGACCACCAACCTGTTCGCCCATCCGATGTTCAAGGACGGCGGTTTCACCGCCAACGAGAGGGACGTGCGCAGGTTCGCGATCGCGAAGGTCATCCGCAACCTGGACCTGGCCACCGAACTCGGCGCGCAGACCTATGTCTGCTGGGGCGGCCGTGAGGGCGCGGAATCCGGTGCCGCCAAGGACGTGCGCGTTGCCCTGGACAGGTACAAGGAGGCATTCGACCTCCTCGGCCAGTACGTCATCGACCAGGGATACGGCATCAGGTTCGCGATCGAGCCGAAGCCGAACGAGCCGCGCGGTGACATCCTGCTTCCCACGGCCGGGCACGCGCTCGCGTTCATCAACGAGCTCGAGCATCCGGAGCTTGTCGGGCTCAACCCGGAGGTCGGGCACGAGGAGATGGCCGGGCTCAACTACACGCACGGGATCGCACAGGCGCTGTGGCACGGCAAGCTGTTCCATATCGACCTCAACGGGCAGCACGGCCCGCGTTTCGACCAGGACCTGCGCTTCGGTGCGGGCAACGTACGTGGTGCGTTCTGGGTCGTCGACCTGCTTGACGGCAGCGACTACGCCGGGCCGGTCCATTTCGACTTCAAGCCGCCGCGCACCGAGGACGACGACGGTGTCTGGGAGTCGGCCGCCGCCTGCATGCGCAATTACCTCATCCTGCGGGAGAAGTCGCGCGCGTTCCGCGCCGATCCTGAGGTGGCGAAGGCGCTTGGCGCCTCGCGGGTGCCCGAACTGGCTTTGCCCACCCTGGGCGACGGCGAGACCTGGCGCGATATCCGCGGCTTCGCCCCGGATATCGACGCGCTCGCCGCCCGTGGCATGGCCTACGAACGCCTTGACCAGCTCGCCCTCGAGCACCTGTACGGCGTACGCTAACCCGGCAGCGGCCCTGCCACGCTCACGTCGGCCCGGCGGTAGTCACAGCGGAAGTGCTGCCTGGCCCCGACGCCGGTGTGCCACCCCAACGATGCGCACGGCTGCCTGCCCCGGACCCCCATCCTTATCCCACGGCCCACCCAGGGGGGCGCCGACGCTCCGCGCGGCGCGACCAGGCACAGCAAGCCGACGGCACAGCAAGCCGACGGCACAGCAAGCCGACGGCACAGCAAGCCGACGGCACAGCAAGCCGACGGCACAGCAGGAAACAACAGTGACGCGCTCCCTGGCCGACCCTAAGCGAGGGGGCAGAGGGGCGGGCAGGACAGAGGGGCGGGCCGTGCAGAGGGCGGTGTTTGGGGTTGTGAAAGGAGGGTTGTGGAGGGAGCGGTCCTTGTCAGGCCTGCCGGGCGGGCCGTGTGGGAGCGATCTCGCCGGAGCCCCTGATGACAAGGCGGGTGAGCAGCACGACCTCACGTGGCGGGGACATGTCACCTGTGATACGGGCGAACAGCAACTGGGCGGCGGTGGCCCCGAGCACAACCGGGTCCTGCGCCACCACCGTGACGGGCGGGTTGACGCGCTCGGCAAGCGCGAAGTCGTCGAAGCCGACAACCGCGATCCGGTCGGCGCGCTCGCCGAGGCCCTGAATCGCGCCCATCGTGATGAGGTCGTTGGTCGTGAAGACCGCGGTTGGCGGGGCGGCCGATTTCATCAGGGCCGCCGCTGCCCGCGCGGCGGCCGCGCCGGTCCGCAGCCCATGCCGGACCAGCGAGGCGTCGGGCTCGAGCCCGAGATCGGCGAACGCGTCGTGGAAGCCCGCATAGCGTTCCTGAAGCGTCCAGATGTTCCGCCGGTCGCCGAGGTAGGCGATGCGCCGATGGCCGTGGCTGAGCAGGTGCGCGATCGCCCTGTGCGCGCCGTTCCTGTTGTCCACCACGACGGTGTCCACCTTCAGGTTCTCGGCAGGCCGGTCCACGCAGACGACCTTCGTGCCGATCGCCAGTTGTGCGCTCAGGAAGCGGTGATTGCCGCCCACTGGCACTACGATCAGGCCGTCGACCTGCCGCGCGCAGAATGCGGAGACGACCTCGCGTTCCCTGCGCAGGTCGTCGTTCGAGCTCCCGATCAGGACGACGTATTTGCGCAGCCGGGCCTCGTCCTCGACCGCGCGGGCGAGCGCGGAGAAGAACGGGTTGGCGATATCGTCCACGAGCAGGCCGATCGTCTGGGATCCCTGGCCCTTGCGCCGCAGCTGGCGGGCCATGTCGTTTCGCTGGTAGCCGAGGCGCCTGATCGCCCGCTCCACCCGCGCCGCGGTCTCGGGCAGGACGCTAGGCTCCCCATTCACCACCCGGGACACGGTCATCAGGCTGACGCCAGCCGCTTCGGCCACGTCCCGCATGGTGGGCCGCGTGCTCACGGCCGTGCGTTCCCGCCACCGCGCCTTGCGGAAGCCCTGGGAACGTTATCAAATCCTGCCAACGAACTCGCTCCCTCTGTCCGGCCAGGTGCCCGGAAGGACCGACCGGATCGACGGCAGTCGCCGTAGCCCATGTAACCCCGGATGTCCTTGATACTAAGGGTTGATAGCGAATCAGCAATAGCTCAGGAGAACGTCCCTTGACAGGGCGAGGTAGCGACCGGAGAATCACCGGCACATGTGAACGTTATCAAGCACACTCTCGTCGGCGCGGTTGGCAGCCCGGGAAGGGACGGCGGCGTGGCGGAGCCACTCCTTGAGGCGCGCGGCATCACCAAGCGTTACGGGCACGTACGTGCCCTCGACGGGGCGGACTTCTCCGTCCTTCCCTGCGAGGTCGTGGCGCTGATCGGCGACAACGGCGCGGGCAAGAGCACGCTCGTCAAGGCGCTCTCCGGGGCAATCAGTCCGGACAGCGGCGACATCATCCTCGACGGCGGGCCCGTTGCCTTCTCAGGTCCACTCGACGCGCAGCGCCGCGGTATCGAGACGGTCTATCAGGACCTTGCCCTCGCGCCCGACCTCGATGCCGCAGCCAACATGCACCTCGGCCGGGAGCTCTACCTGATCCCGTTCCTGAAGGTGCTCGACCGCCGGGCGATGCGCGAGCGCGCCGCGGCCGCGTTCGCCGAACTGGGCGTCGAGCTGCCGGACATGCGAGCGCCGGTCGCGACATTGTCCGGCGGCCAGCGGCAGTCGGTCGCGGTGGCCCGCGTTGTTTCGTACGCCAGCAAGGTCATTTTCATGGACGAGCCGACCGCCGCTCTCGGCGTGGTGCAGCGCGCGCGCGTGCTCGACACCATGCGCCGGGTCAGGGACCGGGGCATCTCGGTCGTGATGATCAGCCACAACATGCCGGAGGTGCTGGCAGTCGCGGACCGGATCGAGGTGCTCAGGCGTGGCCGCAGGGTGGCCAGGTACGCCGCGGCAGACACCTCGGTGGAGGAACTCGTTGGGGCGATGACCGGGGCGCTGACAACCCTGGGCGAGGATTGCGGCCGATGAGCGCCGACGGTGCCGCTGGGCCGGATGTGGCTGGCCAGCCCGCCGGGGCAACGCAGGCATCCGGCCAGGACGGCGTCCTGCGGGCGGCCTGTGACCGGGATGGTCTGCCCACGCCGCCACGCCCGCGCCGGTCAGCGGTCGCGATCGTCTCCGCGCAGCTGCGGCGTGCGATGGTCGCGAACGAGTCGTGGACGCTGCTCGCGCTGATCATCCTCGTCGTCTACTTCACGGCGGCCGCGCCGGGCAAGTTCCTTACACTCACCGACGTCGGCTACATCGCCAAGAACGCCTCGCCGTTGCTCGTGATGGCGGTTGGCGAGACGTTCGTCATTCTTACCGCGGGCATTGACCTGTCCGTCGGCGCCGTGCTCGTGCTCTCCGGCGTCGTGGCCGGCGAGTACTACCAGCAGCAGCCGGGATCCGGGGCGAACGCAGGCTGGGGACTGATCGCGGTAGGGGCCGTGATCGGCCTGGCGACGGGCGCAGCCTTCGGTGGCGTGCAGGGCATTCTCGTCGCGAAGGCGAAGATCCCGCCGCTGATCGCCACACTCGCCGGGCTCGGCGTCGCCGAGGGGATCAGCTACCTCGTCACCGGCGGGTCCGACCTGCGTATCATCCCTGCGCGGATGGCCAGCACGATCGGCAACGGCGATGTGGCGGGCGTGCCGTGGCTGATAGTCATCGGCTTCGCCATCGCAATCGCCGCAGGCTTCATCCTGGCCTACACCAGGTTCGGCAGGTATACGTACGCGATCGGCTCCAACCAGGAGGCGGCGCGACGGGCCGGCATCAATGTGGACCGTCATCTCATCAAGATCTACGCCCTTTGCGGCCTTCTGTCCGGGGTGGCGGGGGTGGTATCCCTTGCCTACTTCGGGACCACAACCATCGCCGGTCACCCGACAGACAACCTCACCGTGATCACCGCGGTGGTGCTCGGCGGCGCCAGCCTGTTCGGCGGGCGAGGCTCGATGTTCGGCACCGTGATCGGCTTGTTCATACTCGCCATGCTCGAGACCGGCCTGGTGATTCTCGCGGTGAACCAGTACTGGCAGTACATCGCCATCGGCGCGGGCCTCGCCGCCGCCGTCTATCTCGACCAGTTCCGCCGTCGGCTTCGTGAGCGAACCTGAGCCAGGCGGCCCACTCCCTCAGGAGGAGCGAATGTCGCGCAGCACCATCATCCTCAGCGGGGCGGCGATGATCGCGCTCGTCGCCGCGGCGGCGAGCGCCTGCGGAAGCAGCGGCAAGAGCAGCAGCGCCGGGTCACGTGCGAAGAGTCTCGAACTGATCGTCGGCACCAAGAGCGATAACTTCTACGTCACGATGGAGTGCGGTGCCGAGCAGGAGGCCGCCAAGCTCGGGGCGCACATTACCGTCACAGGCCCCGCCGACTTCACCGTCCCTGAGCAGAAGGCCCTCATCGACGCGGTGGTCTCGACAAAGCCGGACGCCCTGCTCGTGGCGCCCACCGACACCTCGGCGCTCGACCCTGATCTGCGGCAGGTGCGGAACAACGGCACAAAAATTGTTTTCGTTGACACCGCGTCGAGCGACACCTCGCTCGGCATCTCCAGGATCAGCTCCGACAACGCCCGGGGCGGCAAGCTCGCTGCCGACCAGCTCGGGGCGCTGATCGGCGGCAAGGGCAGCGTCTCTGTCATCACCGTGAAGGCAGGCACGTCCACCACTGACGCGCGCGTACAGGGCTTCGTGCAGGAGATGAGGGCCAAGTACCCGAACATCACGCTGCTGCCCACGCACTACGACGACACCGACTCCACGACGGTGGCCACCACCGACATCGAGGGCGACATCGCCGCCAACCCCGACCTGAGCGGCGTCTTCGCGGCGAACGTCATCACCGCGGAGGGCGCGGCCACGGCGGTCAAGTCCACGGGCAAGTCTGGCAAGATCAAGGTTGCGACCTTCGACGCCGACCCGACCCAGATGACCATGCTCAGCAACGGCACAATCCAGCTGGCCATCGCGCAGGCACCGGCGGTCGAGGGCCAGGACAGCGTCGTCCAGGCGATGAACGCCCTGGAGCATAAGCGGGTCACCGACGACATCCTCACGCCGCTCGTTGCGATCACCGGGAGCAACATGAACAACCCGAGCGTCAAGCCCTACATCTACGAGTCCAGCTGCTCATAGGCTGGTCCCCGGCCCGGCCGTAACGTTATCTTTTGGAACGGGCCTGATCCTGCCGGGGCGGGGTACAAGCGCGGTCAGGACAGCAGCTGCCGAGAAGCAGTCCACCGGCGAGGCGGAGGCGGGCGTGCAGGTGATGAGCGTCATCCCGTGGCGGCCCGGTTCGGCGGCGGCAGGTGAGTTACCCGATCCGCCAGGCAGACGGTGCCGCTTTCCTTCTCGATCGACACACTCGGGACGAGCCCGATACGCGGAAGCCGTAGCTGACCTGACACACTGATCATCAGGCGCAGCGAGGCAGGAAGGAGGGCCACGGTGGCCGATGCGGACACGTCGCTCGCGGAAAGCGATCCGGACGCGCTCGAAAAGGAGATAGAGCGCACCCGTGAGGAGCTTGCGCGCACCATTGACACCATCGCGGACCGGGTAAACCCGGCGAAGGCGGCGACGCGCGCCGTGACCCGGGCTCGCCTTGAGGCGGCGCGGGTTGACCCGGTGGTCGCCGGGGTGGGTATCGCCGTACTCGTCGCGGGCGTCGCGGCGTTCGTCATCTGGCGCAGGCGGCGCTAGCCCGCTGGAGCCCGCATCCAGAGGGCGAGACATCATCAGGCCGGTGAAGGTGACCGCGGTCCTGACCGTGATGTTGCGAGCGAGTTCCGCCGCCCGGCGAAAATCGCTCACATTCGGGCCTGGCGCCCAGCCCGGCGAGCCGTGCCAGGCGAGACATGCCCTACAGCGCCATATGGCCACCTCGACTGCCCCTTCCGATGCGGGTAGGCTGTCACGCGCTGCGACGGGCGTGGGCAGCCAGTGTTTCGAAGGCGGTGGGACGGGATGGCAGATTTGTGGCGGCGTGTTGCCTTGCCGGAGACGGATCCGGAGCTTGAGCGTCTGCTTGTAGAGGAATCACGCTTGCAGGATCAGACGGTCCGGTTGATTCCATCCGAGAATTACGCCTCACAGGCTGTGCTCGAGGCGACGGCATCGGTTCTGACGAATAAGTATTCAGAAGGCTATCCTGGGCGCCGCTACTACGAGGGCCAGCAGGTTGTCGACCAGGTAGAGCGGCTGGCCTGCGAACGCGCCAAGCAGCTTTTCCGCGTCGATCACGCCAACGTCCAGCCGTACTCGGGTTCTCCAGGGAACCTGGCGATATATCTGGCATTCCTCCAGCCTGGCGACACCGTTATGGGGATGGCGCTTCCCATGGGTGGACATCTGACCCACGGCTGGAACGTTTCTGTGACTGGGCGCTGGTTCCGCCCGGTTCAGTACTCGGTCCGCAAGGAAACCGGGCGCGTGGACCTGGACGAGGTCCGCGATCTCGCCAGGGCGGAACGACCGAAGATCATTTTCTGCGGAGGCACCGCGATACCGCGCATCGTGGACTTCGCCGGATTCGGCGAGATCGCGCGTGAGGTCGGCGCACTGATGGTGGCCGACATCGCACACGTGGCAGGCTTGGTGGCCGGCGGTGTCCACCCGTCGCCCGTGGGCCATGCCGATGTCATCAGCACGACAACGCACAAGACGCTGCGAGGGCCGCGCGGCGCGATGCTCATGGCGGGCCGGCCGAATTGGGCCAGGCGCTGGACAAGGCCGTCTTTCCCGGATTGCAGGGCGGCCCGCACAACCACACCACAGCGGCCATCGCGGTCGCGTTGCACGAAGCCGCTCAGCCCGCTTTCCGCGAATATGCGAACCAGATCGTCGTGAACGCGAAGGCGCTGGCTGAGGAGTTGCTCGCGCGCGGCTTTGAGCTTGTTTCAGGCGGGACAGACAATCATCTGATTCTCATGGACCTGACCAACAAGAATGTGGCGGGCAAGCCCGTCGCCAAGGCCCTTGACCGGGCCGGGATCGTGACCAACTACAACACGGTGCCGTTCGATCCGCGTAAGCCGTTCGACCCGAGCGGCCTGCGGATCGGCACTCCCGCGGTGACAAGCAGGGGCATGGGCCCGACGGAAATGCGGACGGTCGCCGGCTGGATCGATGAGGTCACCCGGTCGGTCAGCGCTGGCGATGAGGCGGTCATCAACCATGTCGCCGGGCAGGTACGTGAGCTGGCGGGCAGCTTCCCCGCACCAGGCATCACCGTGTAGCGGCGGACACGGTCTGTGGGTGGCCAGTAGTCGCGCTGTCCACAGGGCCCGATCGATCGGGCCCTGGCACCCGGATGCCGCAAGTCAGCCGTCGTCCTGCGTGAGCGCCGCGTACTCCTCGGAGGAGAGCAGGCCGGAAGGCTCAGCATCGTCCTCTGCCGCAAGCTGGACCCTGAACAGCCAGCCTTCCCCATACGGATCGGCGTTCACCACCGCCGGATCATCCTCGATCCCCTCGTTGACCTGAATCACCTCGCCGTCCACGGGCGAGTAGATGTCGCTCACCGACTTGACCGACTCGACCTCACCGCACGGCTCGCTCGCCGTGACCTGCTCCCCGAGTGCGGGGGCCGACACATAGACGATGTCGCCGAGCGCCTCGGCGGCGTAGGCGGTGATGCCGATGGTCGCGATGGCGCCGTTGATGGCCACCCACTCGTGTTCTGGGGTATACCGAAGCCCGTCCGGAACAGTCATGACCGGTGCCTTTCCTGTGTTCTCACTTGGCCCTGCGGTAGAACGGCAACTGAGCGTAGTCTGCGGGTTCGGCGTGGCCGCGCACATCGACCGCGAGGCGGGCCACGCTTGGCGCGGCTTCCGCGGCGCTGTGCGCTGAGCCAGGGACATCCGTTGCCGGCACCGGGTCCACCGTGTCCGCAGCGTCCACCAGGCCCACCACGTCGGGCCGAACGTACGCCATGGCGATGGGCCTGCCGAGCGTCGGCGATGGCGCACCGCTCGTTACCGTACCGATCACATGGCCATCGAGCAGTACCGGGTAGCCATGCCGTGGTATCCGGCGTGATCGGCCGACAAGCCCGATCAGCCTGCTGCCTGGCCCGGCCTCCGCCCGCTTCGCGAGAGCTTGACTGCCAACGAAGTCACCCGGCTTGCCGAACGCGACGACGCGGCCGAGGCCGGCTTCGAATGGCGTCATGTCCCTGCCAAGCTCGTTGCCGTACAACGGCATGCCAGCTTCGAGCCTGAGCGTGTCGCGCGCGGAAAGACCGGCGGGGATCAGCCCGTCGGCGGTGCCCGCCTCGGCGAGCCCGGTCCAGAGGTTCACGGCCTGGTCCGGTCGGCAGAACAGCTCGAAGCCGTCCTCGCCGGTGTAACCGGTGCGGGCAAGCAGTACGGGAATCCCGCCGACGACAGCGCGCATGCTCGCGTAATACTTCAGTCCCGCGAGCGTTGCGTCCGTGCGGCGGGACAGGATCGCGGCCGCGCTTGGTCCCTGGATCGCGATGAGTGCGTAATCAAGCGAGACGTCGCTGACCGCCGCGTCGTGGCCCACCGCGCGCCTGGCGAGTTCCTCGTGCACGACCGCGACGTTCGCCGCGTTCGCCACGACGAGGTACTCGTCGTCCGCCAGCCGGTAGACGACAAGGTCGTCGAGCACGCCGCCGTCGGCTGCGCAGATCATGGTGTAGCGGGCGCGCCCGGGTGCGACTGCGGACAGGTGACCGGTGAGCGCGTAGTCGAGTGCGGCACCGGCACCGGCCCCGGTGAGGGAGATCTCGCCCATGTGCGACAGGTCGAACAGCCCGGCGGCGCTGCGGACCGCGTTGTGTTCGGCTGTCTCGCTCGCGTACCGCAGAGGCATCAGCCAGCCGGCGAAGGGGGTGAGCGTGGCGCCCAGGCGCTGGTGCACCCCGAGCAAGGGCGTGGCCTTCTGCTGGCCTTCCTCGGCACCCTCAGGATGTTCCGTGCGCGACGGGCCAGACGGGCCAGACGGGCCAGACGGGTGCGACGCCAGGTGCGCTGTGTCTCCGGTCGTATCAGACGCTGTCATCTGCGGGAACTCCACTCACATCGGCTCACATCGGCGTAGCCGCGGTCCGCTGATTCTCACTGTCCAGATGCCGCCCCCGGCCGACGCCGCCGGCTGGCCAGAAAGCCGCTGCGCGAGGCTCTCCTCCCGTACCCGCGGCAGGCTCGCCCGTGCGCGCCTCACTTACAGGGTTTACGGTTGCGGCAAAGCCTATCAGCGCCTGGTCAGGAACCCGGCCTTCTGCCCCGTGCCGGGTGCATCCACGGGCGCACCCGGGTTGTGCGCCACGGGTCATGGAACCCACTGTCGCTGACCGCAGGGCCGGCTGCCGCTCTCCGCTCTCTGGGGTGCCCGGTGCGTGCCTGTCCGCCAGGATGGTTCCGTGGCGGAGTGCGTGTTCTGCGAAATCGTCGGCGGCCAGCGCCAGGCTCATGTGGTCCTCGACGACACCATGGCCATCGCGTTTCTCGATGCGCGGCCCGTGTTCAAGGGGCATGCGCTGCTCGTCCCGCGGGCGCACGTGCCGACGTTCGCCGATCTGCCTGAAGACCGCATCGGGCCGTTCTTCGCCCGCGCCAAGCGGCTCGCAACGGCGATGGAGGAAGGGCTGGGCGCCGCGGGCTCATTTGTCGCGATGAACAACCGGGTCAGCCAGAGCGTGCCGCACCTGCATGTGCACGTCGTGCCGCGTAATCACAAGGATGGCCTGCGCGGGTTCTTCTGGCCCCGGACCACATACGAAAGCGACGAGGAGGCACGCGAGTACGCCGACCGGCTTCGCGCCGCCCTGCACGGCTGACGCACGGCTGACGCCGCGTCCCGCGAAGCAGTTTGCATGACAGCGGGGTGTATAGCAGAGACATGGAACTTTTGAGCGAGGAAGCGATCGCGCGTGAACTGGCGGAACTAGCGGAACTAGCGGACTGGAACCGCGCTGGGAACGAGATCACCACCACCGTCCAGCTGAAGGACTTCCGCGCGGCGATGCTGTTCGCCGCTGCGGTCGGCTACCTGGCGGAGGAGGCAAATCACCATCCGGACGTGACGATCAAGTGGAACCGCGTGACGCTGACCCTTTCAACCCACTCGGCGGGCGGGCTTACCACGGCCGATTTCGCGCTTGCCCGGCGGATCGCCGCGCTGCGCTGAACAGATCGCCGCGCTGCGCTGAACAGATCGCCGCGCTGCGCTGGGCAGATCGCCGCGCCGAATAGATCCCCCGCCGCGCCGGGCGGGGAGCCGACAGGGAACGCTGGGGGAAAGCACCCGCTAGGCTCAGGTTGCTGTGGAGGGGACAAGGCCAGCCGCCAGACGCGGACACCGCTCGTGGCGCGCATGAGACGCGGTATCCGCGTGGCCGGACGCGCCGCGGTTGGTGCCGCGCTCGGTGCCGCGCTCACCCTTCTCGCGGCGTGTGCCAGCCTCTCGGGCCAGGTTAAGCCGACGCCGCTGACATCGGTGGGGCATGGCGAGGGCTCGCTGCGGCTGCTTGGCGTCTCCGGTTACGTCGAGGATGGCAGCACCGACCCGCGTGTGGACTGGGTCACCGCGTTCGAGCACCGCACGGGCTGCCGGGTCAGCTACACGCAGGTTTCGAGCGCCAACTCGATCCCCGCGATGTTCCGGCTGAATGGCACCAGCTACTACGACGGCGTGGTCGCGCCGCCCGCAGTGGCCGGTCAGCTCATCAGCGCCGGCCTGGTCGCGCCGCTCAACGCTGCGATCGTGGACGGATACACCGCGATAAGCCGCGCGCTCCGCACCCAGGAGGTGATGTCGAAGGGAAAGACATACGGGATCCCGTATGTTTGGAACGCCCACATCCTTGGTTACGCAACGTCGGCCGTGCGGCCCGCCCCGCGCACCTGGGCTGCCTTGTTCGATCCAGCCTCCGCCGCCAGGTACGCCGGGAAGATCATGCTCCCGGACAGTCCCTTCACGATCGCGATGGCGGCGCTGTACCTCGAGTCGGCGCGGCCGTCGCTTGGTATCACCGACCCCTATGAACTCTCGCCGAGCCAGTTCGGAGCCGCGATCGGCGTGCTCAAGAGCGTGCGGCCGAGCATCACCAAGTACTTCTCGCAGGACCAGCAAGTGATCGACGGCCTGGCCACTGGCGGCGCGGTACTCGGCGGCGTCCTGCCTCGCCACGTGGACATCCTGGCCCGGGCCGGCCGTAACGTGGCAGGCGCCTATCCAGCGCAGGGAACGACCGGGTGGGTGAGCTCCTGGCTGATGAGCGCACAGGCCCAGGACCCGAACTGCATGTACGAGTGGCTGGCTTGGTCGCTCACGCCGCGCGTGCAGGAGCAGGTCGCCGAGTGGAACGGCACGGCGCCCGTGAACCCGGACGCCTGTGACGGGCTCGGCCGTCAGTTCTGCGGCCTTTACCACGTCGCCAGCCAGGCCTATCTGAGCAAGGTCGCGTTCGCGCACCTGCCGGGCGCTGCCTGTGGCAACGGTAAGCGCGACTGCATCGGATGGGCGGGGTGGCTGGGCGCGTGGAGATCGATCCTCCGCTCCCCGGCGCGGGGTGTCACGTGAGCTGCTAGGCGTCACGCCCCGTTGGGCCGTGTGGCACCACCGTGGAGCCGCTTATCCGGCTCTCAGCTGTGCTGAGCGTGGTTGTACAGGGCCTGCGCAACCACGCCGAGTGGGGGCCCGTACAGGGTCGATGGGTCGATGGCGTACTTGAAGCTGCTCACCGATGTGATCGTCCCGGCCCCTGTCGCGGGTTGGAAGCCCGACAGCCACGGACCGCCGCTTGATCCGGCGGTCAGCTCGCAACGCAGGCCCGAGTCCGGGCTCGCGTGAAAGGCGTCTGACGTGACGCGGCCGCTGCAGTAGTACAACGCCCCGCCGTTGTAGGGGGGCTCGGCCGGGTACCCGAACGCGAACTCTTCCAGGCTCTTCGAACCGAAGCTGATCGGCAGTCCGCCCGCAACCTGGCCGATGTGCAGGATACGGCCGCCGGCCTGCTGCGGGTTGAGCGTGACGAACGCGACGTCATCATTGTCGTTCGCCGCGTGCCTCCACTGCCGGGCGACGAAGAAGCGGCGCGCGGTCCAGCTTCCATAGGGGCGGCTGCCCTGCGTGAAACCGGGCACGAACGTCCAGTTGGCTGCCCACGATCCAGTGCCGTTCTTGACGCAGTGCGCGGCGGTGATCACAATGTCGGCGTTCGCGCTCGCTACGGCGGCGCCTGAGCAGACGTAGTCCTGCGCGTTCATCGTGAAGAAGACCTTGCCCGTGGCCCGCGCGACCGCGCCGCCACCTGGCCAGCCCGCCGTGGCGGTGTCAGGGAGCACCGCCGCGGCGGCGGGCCTGGCCTGGGCCCGGGCCCGGGCCGCGGGCAACGCGCTGACCGGCGCGATCGCAGGGTCTTTCGCCGTGCCAGGCGGTCGCGCTCGGGCCATCCGGGCCGCCGTCCAGTACCGCACTGCGCGCGCCTGCTCTGCCGGGGTCACCTCCGCCGGGTGCCCGCTGCCATCGCGCCGGGAGCCCACGTGCACGGCTGCACCGTGTGCGGCCGCTCGCGTGCCGGCGCGTGCGACCGCCCCCGCTGAGCTCGCCGCACCGGCCACGGAGAGCGCCCCGGTGACGGCGAGAATCCCGGCGACGGCCAGCAGGGATGGCCGGGCGGGCGTCATCGGCGTCATGTGTCAAGTATGATCCACGAATCGAAATCAGTCTGCTACCGTCCGTAAAAGGCTACGGCTTCCACCAGGCACGATGGCTCAGTAGCGCGGCGCTGCTGCCGCGCTGCCGCGCTGCCGCGCTGCCGTGCGCTGCCGCACTGCCGCGCGCTGCCGCACTGCCGCACTGCCGCGCGCTGCCCACGCTACTGCCGCACCACGTATTCCCGCATTCTCCCGCGCCCGGGAGAATGCGGGGGAGAATAACGCTGTGCAGCCATCGCAGCCCGGCAGGAAACGCGATCTTGTCATCCTCGGCTCGACCGGGTCGGTCGGCACCCAGGCCATCGACGTCGTCAGGCGAAATCCGGGCAGGTTCAGGGTGCCCGGCCTGGCGGCCGGCGGCGGTAATCCGGGGCTGCTGGCCGCACAGGCGCTCGAACTGGGCGCCGAGGTGATCGCCGTTGACCGCGCGAGCGCCGTTCAGGACGTACAGCTCGCGTGTTACGCCGAGGCGCAGCGGCATGGCTACACCCGCGGTGACTTCCGCCTGCCGAAGATCCTCGCGGGACCTTCCGCGGTCGCCGAGGTCGCGGCGTGGCCGTGCGATGTGGTGCTCAACGCCATGACAGGAGCCGCCGGGCTCGCCTCCACGCTCGCCGCCATCGAGGCCGGCCGGACGCTCGCGCTGGCCAACAAGGAGTCGCTGATCGTCGGCGGGCCGCTGGTGGCGGGCCGCGCCGCACCCGGTCAGATAGTGCCCGTCGACTCGGAGCATTCGGCGCTCGCCCAGTGCCTGCGTGGCGGCCGCACGGATGAGGTCGCCCGGCTGATAGTGACCGCGAGCGGGGGCCCGCTGCGCGGCCGTACCCGCGCGCAACTCGCCGACGTCACGCCCGAGCAGGCTCTTGCCCATCCCACGTGGAAGATGGGCCCGGTCATCACGGTGAACTCCGCCACGCTCGTCAACAAGGGCCTGGAGATCATCGAGGCGCACCTGCTCTTCGGCATCGGCTTTGACCGCATCGAGGTCGTCGTGCATCCGCAGTCTGTGGTGCACTCCATGGTGGAGTTCACGGACGGGTCCACGCTTGCCCAGGCAAGCCCGCCGGATATGCGGATCCCGATCGCGCTCGCGCTCGGCTGGCCTGATCGCGTGCCAGGGGCCGCGCCCGCCATCGACTGGAGCCGTGCGCACAGCTGGTCCTTCGAGCCGCTCGACGAGAACGCGTTCCCCGCGGTGTCGCTCGCCCGCGCCGCCGGCATCGCAGGCGGAACCGTGCCAGCGGTGTACAACGCCGCCAACGAGGAGTGTGTCGCCGCATTTCTGGCAGGCGAGATCGCGTTCACCGGAATCGTGGACACCGTGGCGCGGGTAATGTCGGACTACGACGGCACCGGCCAGGAAGTCACCTCCGTCGAGGAGGTGCTCGCGGCTGATGCGTGGGCGCGCGCGCGTGCGCGTGAACTGGCCGGCGTCGAACACGTCGGCGCACGGAGCGAGGGGAGGACCGCCGGATGAGCCTGCTTGTCGGCTGGATCATCTTCATCACGGCGCTGCTCATCTCCATCACGCTGCACGAGGGGGGTCACCTCGTCACGGCGAAGAGATTCGGCATGAAGGCCACCCAGTTCTTCGCCGGGTTTGGCCCGACTCTGTGGTCGACGCAAAAGGGAGAGACCGAGTACGGCATCAAGGCCGTGCCGCTCGGCGGTTTCGTCAAGATCATTGGAATGACGTCGCTCGAGGACGTCGACCCGGAAGACGAGCCGCGAGCGCTCCGCAGCAAGCCGGGCTGGCAGCGCGTGATCGTCCTGGCGGCCGGCTCTGCCATGCATTTCGTGCTTGCGGCTGTTTTGCTGTTCGGGCTGTTCATCGGCGTGGGTCTGGCAAATCAGAACACGACGAAGATCGGTGTGGTGAACACCTGCGTGCCCGCGACCGCGACCTCGACCTGCAGCAAAGCCGATCCACGGTCGCCGGCGCGGCAGGCCGGGCTGGAACCCGGTGACAAGATCGTCGCGTTCGCTGGCAAGCCTGTGCACTCGTGGAACGATCTCGCCGCGGCGATCCGCGGCCGCCCGGCGGGCAGCGACGCCGTGATCACCGTGCAGCGCAGCGGCAAGATCGTGAACGTGAGGGCCACGCTGGCCGCGATCAAGGGACGGTCCGGCGCCTTCCTCGGCATCTCGCCGGCCGTCGTCTACCAGCACATGAATCCGGCGCAGGCGATCACATCCACTGGATCGTTCTTCGGCACGGTCGTGAGCGGCTCGGCCGCGGTGATCACCGAACTACCCAAAGCGATACCGAAACTGTTCGCCCACAACCGCGCGAGCACCGCCGGCGGCAAGGTGACCAGCATCATCGGGGCCGGGAACGATACAGGCCAGGTCATCGGCGCGGATATCGGCTGGCAGCAGAAGATCACCTTCGTCGTACTTATCATCGCGTCGCTGAACATCTTCGTCGGCATCTTCAACCTGCTGCCGCTGCTACCGCTCGATGGCGGGCACATCGCCGTGGTGATTTACGAGCGGGCACGCGCCTATGTGGCACGGCTGCGGGGCAGACCGGATCCGGGCCTCGTGGATATGCGTAAGCTGATTCCGGTCAGCTTCGGGATCTTCGCCGTGATCGTTTTCATCGGCTTGATGCTGATCATGGCTGACCTGGTCAATCCCGTGAACATCCTCCAGTGAGGTGCTGGTGACCATGCCCGTTGATCTCGGCTTGCCCCAGACGCCCCCGCCCGCGCTAGCACCGCGACGGAAGTCACGCCAGGTGCTGGTGGGGAACGTTCCCGTGGGCGGTGGCGCACCCGTGTCGGTCCAGTCAATGACCACCACGGTCACGGCGGATATCGACAGCACGCTACAGCAGATCGCGGCACTGACCGCGGCGGGCTGCCAGATCGTGCGGGTGGCGGTACCGTCCGCCGACGACGCGGACGCGCTGCGGTTGATCGCGCGCAGGTCACAGATCCCGGTGATCGCTGACATTCACTTCCAGCCGAGATACGTCTTCGCGGCGATCGACGCCGGCTGCGCAGCCGTTCGGGTCAATCCGGGGAACATCAAGGCGTTCGACGACAAGGTCGCCGACATCGCCAGAGCGGCCAAGGCGGCGAGCATCCCGATCAGGATCGGCGTCAACGCGGGTTCCCTGGATCCGCGGCTGCTCGCCAAGTACGGCAAGGCGACGCCGCAGGCGCTGGTGGAATCCGCGCTGTGGGAGTGCTCGCTGTTCGAGGAGCACGGCTTCCATGACATCAAGATCTCGGTGAAGCACCATGACCCGGTGGTGATGATCGAGGCGTACCGGCAGCTTGCCACGCGCTGTGACTACCCGCTACATCTCGGCGTGACCGAGGCCGGACCGGCGTTCCAGGGCACGATCAAGTCGGCTGCCGCGTTCGGTGCGCTGCTCGCGGAGGGTATCGGCGACACCATCCGGGTGTCGCTGTCCGCGCCGCCTGTCGAGGAGGTCAAGGTCGGCATCGCCATCCTGGAGGCGCTCGGGCTGCGCGAGCGTGGCCTGGAAATCGTCTCATGCCCGTCCTGCGGGCGTGCCCAGGTGGATGTTTACACGCTGGCCGACCAGGTCACCGCGGGCCTTGAGGGCCTTGAGGTGCCGCTGCGGGTCGCCGTGATGGGCTGCGTCGTCAACGGCCCGGGCGAGGCACGCGAGGCCGATCTGGGCGTCGCGTCCGGCAACGGCAAGGGCCAGATATTCGTCAGGGGCGAGGTCGTCAAGACCGTCCCGGAGAGCCAGATCGTGGAGACCCTCATTGAGGAGGCCATGCGCCTGGCCGACGAGATGGGCGAGACGGCAGGTTCAGGCGGCGTCGGCCCGCAGGTCGTCATCAGCTAGCCGGTGCGCCCTGGAGCCTGCCGGGCAGGCGGGCTGGACGGCCGAAGATCCGCAATTGCTGACTGGAATCCACCGCGATCATGGCATCGTTGGCCCGGCGCATCATGGCCCGAAGTGCCCGGGGCGGCCCGCCTGTGCCCGGGCCCGAACAGCACCCACGTGCTGCGCCAGCGAGGCCGGGTGCAGGCTCAGCTATCCAGGTCGGGCAGCCGGGTGAGGGCGGCGTCGATCCGCTCCTGCGGAAGCTCGTAGTCCTCCATCTCGCTGGACAGGTACCGCTGGTAGGCGGACATGTCGAAGTGCCCGTGCCCGCACAGTGCGGTGAGGATCACCTTCTCCTCACCGGTCTGCGCGCAACGCTTGGCTTCCTCGATGGCCGCGGCGAGCGCGTGGGCCGGCTCTGGCGCGGGGATGATCCCCTCGGTCCTCGCGAAGGTCACGCCCGCGGCGAAGCACTCGCGCTGCGGTTTGGCGACGGCCTCGAAGATGCCAAGCTCGAACATATGAGAAAGCAGCGGCGACATGCCGTGATAGCGCAGCCCGCCGGCGTGGATCGGGTCGGGCACGAAGTCGTGCCCGAGGGTGTGCATCTTCAGCAGCGGCGTGAACCCGGCGGTGTCGCCGAAGTCGTACGCGTAACGCCCGCGGGTGAACGACGGGCACGCGGCGGGCTCGACCGCGCGCATGACGGGCTGCATCCGTCCGGCCAGCTTCGCCCGCAGGAACGGCAGGAACAGGCCCGCGAAGTTGGATCCGCCGCCGGTGCAGCCGACGATGAGGTCGGGCGTCTCGCCGACCGCCGCAAGTTGCTTCAGCGCCTCTTCGCCGATCACCGTCTGGTGCATCAGCACATGGTTCAGCACGCTGCCGAGCGCATACCGGGTGTCGTCGCTGCCACCGGCGACCTCGACCGCCTCACTGATCGCGATGCCGAGGCTGCCCGGTGAGTCCGGCTCGTCGGCGAGCACCTTCGCGCCCGCCGTGGTCACCGGGGACGGGCTCGCATGCACGGTCGCGCCCCACACCTCCATGAGCGAAGTGCGGTAGGGCTTCTGGTCGTAGGAGGCGCGCACCATCCATACCTCGCACTCGAGGCCGAACTGCGCGCAGCTGAACGCGAGCGCACTGCCCCACTGGCCGGCTCCGGTCTCTGTCGTGAGCCTGCGGATGCCTTGCCGTGCGTTGTAGTACGCCTGGGGCACTGCCGTATTGGGCTTGTGCGATCCCGCGGGAGAGACGCCTTCGTACTTGTAGTAGATGCGCGCAGGCGTGCCGAGCGCCCGCTCCAGCCTCCATGCGCGGAACAGCGGGGTGGGCCGCCACAGTCTGTAGACATCGAGCACGCCTTCCGGAATGTCGATGTAGCGGTCCGCCGCGACCTCCTGGGCGATCAGATCCATCGGGAAAAGCGGCGCGAGGTCGTCGGGTCCTACGGGGTGCAACGTGCCTGGGTGCAGTGGAGGGGGCGGCGGTTCGGGCAGGTCAGCCACGACGTTGTACCACTGGTGGGGCAACTCGGACTCGTCGAGAATGATCTTGGTGCGGTGTGCCATGACGCCTCCCCGGCGTTGCGTCGTCCTTCTCGCACCCTAGATCCTTATCCTTGTGTGGTGACACGAGGCCGGCGGACCAAGGCAGCGAAATCCAGTGCGCTCCACGTGATGCGCGTGAGTATGGCGGCGTTGAGCGTGCCGGTCGCCGCCATACTCGCTCTGACGTGCGCCGCGTGCGACACGGGTTCGGCGGCCGCGCCATCGAATTCAAGCAGTGCGCCAGGATCCGCGCCCGCCTCGGTGACGGGCACGCCCCTGTCCTGGCACTCGTGCTCCGGCCCGCACCAGACGATGCAATGCGCGAGCGTGCAGGTGCCACTCGACTACCGGGATCCTGGCGGCAGGAAGATCACCCTGGCGCTTTCCCGCGTGCCCGCGACCGCCCCGGCCAGTCAGCGCCAGGGTGTGCTGCTCGTCAATCCCGGTGGCCCGGGCGGCAGCGGGCTCTCGCTGGCCGGCGTCGTGGCGAGCGGTCTGGACCCCAGTGTCGCCTCCGAGTACGACATCATCGGCTTCGACCCGCGCGGCGTCGGGTCAAGCAAGCCGGCGCTCCACTGCGATGCGTCGTTCTTCGCCGGGGTACGGCCCGACTACACTCCCGCTACCAGCCACGACGAGCAGGTGCTCGAGGCGCGCGCGAAATCCTACGCGGCCGACTGTGAGAAGAGCTACGGCTGGCTGCTGCCGTACATGACCACGGCGAACGCGGCCCGCGACATGGACAGCATCCGCGTCGCGCTCGGCCAGCAGAAGATCAGCTACTTCGCGTACTCCTACGGCACCTACCTGGGCCAGGTGTACGCAACGCTGTTCCCCAGTCGCCTCCGCCGGATGGCGCTCGACAGCGTGGTCGACCCCACGGGTGTCTGGTACCAGGACAACATCGAGCAGGACTACGCGTTCCAGGGGCGGATGACAGCGTTCTTCACCTGGGTGGCGGACCGCGACAACGAATATCATCTGGGCACGACGCCCGCGCAGGTGCGTCAGGCCTGGTACCGCGTCAGGGCGAAGCTGGAGGCGCACCCGGCCAGTGGGTCCTCCGGGCCCATGATCGGCCCGGACGAGTTCGACGACACGTTCCTGCAGGGCGGGTACACCGACAGCCTGTGGCCCGGCCTGGCCGGCGCACTTTCCGTATACGATCGCACGGGCGACACAGGCCCGCTGATCAGCCAGTACGAAGCGTACGGCATCCAGAACGAGAATGAGTTCGCCGTCTACAACGCTGTGCAGTGCGCCGACGTCAACTGGCCACGCAACTGGGCGAAGTGGGACAGCGACACCCGCACCGTCTACAGGACGGCGCCATTCCAGGCCTGGGACAACGCCTGGTTCAACGCGGCGTGCGCCTACTGGCCGGTCAACGGCCCCGCCCAGCCGATGCAGATCAAGGGCACCGGTCTGCCGGGCATCCTCATGATTCAGGGCACGCTTGACGCGGCCACGCCGTACGCCGGCGCGCAGCGAGCGCACCGGCTGCTGCCGACAGCGCGGATGGTGGTCGTCGTGGGCGGCGGAAACCATGGCCAGTCGCTCGACAGTCCACCCAACACCTGCGTGGACGGCTATCTGAACCGCTACCTGGGCACCGGCGCGCTCCCACAGCGTCCCGGCCTCGTCAATGCGACCTGCCCGGCCCTTCCTGTCCCGTCCACCAGCGGCTGAGCGTTCAACCCGCCACATCCGTAACGGCTGCCGCGGCGCGTGCCGCCCGTGGGTCTGCGGGGGGATCCCGGGGGGTCGTCCCCCCGGGGCAAACACTGCCGTAACGGCTGCCGCGGCGCGTGCCGCCCGTGGGTCTGCGGGGGGATCCCGGGGGGTCGTCCCCCCGGGGCAAACACTGCCGTAACGGCTGCCGCGGCGCGTGCCGCCCGTGGGTCTGCGGGGGGATCCCGGGGGGTCGTCCCCCCGGGGCAAACACTGCCGTAACGGCTGCCGCTGGAGCCACCCGGTACCCCGGCCAGATCACCTAGGCTAGGGGTGTGTTGCGCACAATGGCGCATCGGCCGCCAGCAGCGGTCCGCGTGCTTGACGACCGGGATATCGGCGAGGTTCTCGCGCTCTGTGACCGGGACCCGGCGGCGAACGTATTCGTCAGTTCCCGCGTGCGGTCAGGCGGCCTTGACCCCGGCGCGCTCGGCGCGCAGATGTGGGGCTACTACTGGGGCCGCCAGCTGGAGTCCCTCTGCTACGCGGGCGCCAATCTGATACCTGTGGCGACTACACCCGCCGCGATCAGCGCATTCGCGGAGCGCGCGCGCAAGCAGGGACGCCGCTGTTCATCGTTGGTGGGGCCTGCGGATGCCGTTAAGGATCTGTGGGAACTCCTGCGGCCGGACTGGGGTCCGGCCAGGGCGATCCGTGCGGAACAGCCGGTGATGGCCATCTCCGCGCGACCGCAGGTGGCCCCTGATCCCGCGGTACGGCAGGTGCGGCTGAGCGAACTCGACATCCTGCTGCCCGCGTGCGTCGCGATGTTCACCGAGGAGGTCGGCGTCTCGCCCACCGGGGGCGATGGCGGAGCGCTTTACCGCGCAAGGGTCACCGAATTGATCGTCAGTGGTCGCGCGTTCGCCCGCATTGAGGACGGCCGCGTCGTCTTCAAGGCCGAGATCGGCGCGGTGACGCCGCTCGCGTGCCAGGTGCAGGGCGTGTGGGTGAATCCCGGCCTGCGTGGACAAGGGCTCGCCGCCCCAGGCATGGCCGCCGTGGTGACGGCCGCGCAGCGGATGTTCGCCCCTCTGGTGTCCCTCTATGTCAACGACTTCAACGCGCCGGCCCGAGCGGCCTACCAACGGACCGGATTCAGCGAGGTCGGCACCTTCATGTCGGTGCTGTTCTGATCCGGTGCCGCTGGGGCCTGCGTGACTGGGCCTGTGTGACTGGGCCTGTGTGACTGGGCCTGTGTGACTGGGCCTGTGTGACCGCCGCGCCCGGTCGTCAGACCCCCTTCCGTGATCGTGGTGGATGTCAGGCACATACGAAATGACTCCACCACGATCACGGCGGTACTTTCATGCCAGACGGCTACCAATGGTAACCAGTGCTTTACGGCGCCGGGTCACCTGGCAGAGTGCCGCGGTGGGAGCGGTGGGAGCGGCGGCCGCGGCGGCCGCGGCGGGAATATGAACGCGCCAAGCATGGTGATGTGGATCGTTGCGGAGGCCTGGATATGTCCCGGCGGATAGTTCGGCGAGTTGTCCGATATCAGTGCTTCGTAGTAGTCAGAAGTGAAAGGCAGGATCCGGTGAGGGAACAGGGCCGGCAAGGTCCATAGCGCGGTCGCCGCACATGTCCTGCCAAATTTGCATGTAGCGATGTACGTGTGGTTGGTCTCGTCGAAGATGCGAATGACGAAAGGAGTGCGCCGCACATCCATGTTCGCAATGGCGACGAGACTCGAGGACTCGCCGCGCCTCAGCATGTAGCTGGAGGAGGTCAGCGTCACCTGCCACCTGAACATGGGCCGCGCGGCGTGCCTGGTGGTGACCGTGCGCCCGCCGGTGGTGAGCCAGTGGCCCCCGCGACGCTGGCTGACCCTGCGACGGTCAGTCCAGTCATGGCGGCTACGGCCACAGCAGCCACAAATGCGCTTTTCCGCTTTGATTTGACCATTGATGATTCCCCCCTGAGATTGGCGTAAGCATTGCCGCGAGATATTTCCCCGCTTGTGATCTGCCTTAACCACCTCTCTTCCGCGCTGGATTGCCCGCCGGGCGTCCGCATGTGAGCGCCAGTAATAGACCGGACGGGCCGCGCTGCCCGCGCGGACGTGCCACCGCCTCGGTCACGCGCTCCAGCGGACGGCACCGCGGCACGCATGCGCATCCCCTTCTCCTGCTCGCTGGGCGATCCCGTGCCGCCGTACCAAGCGAGCGCCAGGTCCTAGGATGCGGACGGACGAGCCCCCTAACCGGTCACGCAGCGTGACACGATGGTTCGAGGTGACTGTCCCCGGGTGGTCGCCGATTTGACCCGCATTGACGTGATTGGCAAGCTGCGGATCGGACCTAGTGGTGTTTCGGTGACGGCTGTGGATGCGCTGGGAGGGCCACCAGTTGAGCCCTGATGAGCGGGATGAAAGGGATGCGGGCGCCGCGGAGGTGATCGACGTCGGCGGTGCAAGCGGCGCTGCCGGTGGCGGCGCGGGTGGCCGCCTCCCGTTCGATACGCGTGCGGATCCCGCGCTGCTGACCGCACTCACCTCCCTAGCCGGGCGGACGCGCGAGCTCGTCGAGGCTGTCGTGCTCGGTGACGCGGCCATCGCTGAGCTCGGTGCGGCGGCGGCCGAGATCGGGAACCTGGCCGCGCGGCTCGGCGCGCGCCGCCGGCCAGGGCCCATCCGGTTCCAGATCGACACGGAGGATGGGCGGGGGCTCCAGCCGCACAGCCCGGTGACAGGCGAGGCCAATCCGCTTGCGCCGCCGATCAGGATCGTTACCACGCCCGAGGGCACCGCACGTGCCGAGTTCATCCTTGGGCATGTCTACGAGGGGCCACCTGATGCCGTGCATGGCGGCGTCTGCGCTGCCATCCTTGATTCCCTGCTTGGGTCCGCCGCCGCCGCGGGGGATCGGCCGGGCATGACGGCGGAGCTGGTCCTGCGCTACCTGCGCCCGACGCCGGTGGGGGCACCGCTCGTCGCCGAAGCCTGGATCAGGGGCGTGGTCCGCCGCACCACAATAGTGGACGGCCGGATTCTCAACCACCGGGGCGAGCTGACCGTGGAAGCCACAGGCGAGTTCGTGCTGCCACGGGTCTGGCACGGTGAACAGCCGGGCGCCGGACCGGTCGGTGGCCAGCCTCGCTGACGGCGCGGCTACCCGCGGCTCGGCAACCCGCTGAGCACGGCACGCCGGTTGGCCGGGCCACGTGCCCTTCGCACGCACCCCGCCTTCAGGGCCATGTGCACTTCGAGCCCGGAATCCGTGGAATGTGTGCGTCCCATGGGTACGGTGAGCATGAACGTTTGTGGCGACACGTCCGCACAGCCGTTTGGGGGGATAACGGGGATGAAGGGATTCAGGAGGTTCCTGCTGCGCGGGAATCTGATCGAGCTTGCCGTTGCGGTTGTGATCGGCGTCGCGTTCGGCGCGTTGATCACGGCACTCGTCAAGGATCTGATCACGCCGCTGATCGCGGCAATCGGGGGGAAACCGGACTTTTCCCAGCTTTATTTCACTGTCGGCAAGAGCAAGTTCGCTTACGGTGACTTCATCAATGCGGTGATTTCGTTCCTGATCATCGCCGCAGTGATTTATTTCCTCGTGCTCCTGCCGATCAGCAAACTGCTCGAGCGGACGATGAGGAACGAGGCGGCAACAGAGCGCGAATGCCCCGAATGCCTAAGCGAAGTGCCCAAGGGCGCCCGGCGCTGCCTGTACTGCACAGCGCAGCTCACTCCGGAGCCGGGGACGCCAGCCGAGGCCGGAGCGGGAGTAGCGTAGCGCCGCCGCCGCGTCCGCCCGGCCACTCGGCGGTGTGAAGAGCATCTCGCCCCTCGTGCAGGCCCGGATGCTCCGTGTGAACCACCAATCCGTTCGGCCGGGCCGCGCACTGACGCCGCAATGGCGGCCACGGTATGTACCGTTACTCGCCACGGCGAAAGCAGGCAGGCGGGAGGGTCGCGGGCCCATGGCAGAGCCGTTCCGGGTGCGAATCGCGGTACGAGGCTACGAGCTCGACACCAACGGTCATCTGAACCAGGCCGTCTACATGTTGTACGCGGAGCACGCCCGCCGCGAGTGTGTACGTGCCGCCGGGATAGCAGAGGACAAGGAGCAATCGGCTCGGGTCGGACCTGTCGTGCTCGAAACCACCATCCGGTTCCGCCGCGAACTGCGCGGCGGCGACGAGGTGGACGTGTCCTGCGAGTTCATCTGGGGCGAGGGCAAGACCTTCCGGATCACGCAGGAGATCAGGCGGGTCGACGGGACCGTGGCCGCGGAACTGGACGCCGTCCTCGGTGTGCTCGACCTCGAGGCGCGGAGGCTGGTGCCCGACCCCGGAGGTGTCCTCCGTTCACTGGCCGCCGCTCCCGAGCTTCTCGGCCTGTGAGTGAGGCTCGACCGGCCTGCCGACCCCGCGGTTCGGCAGGGCCGCGACCGGGCACGCCCAGGGCACGCCGCGGCTGCGCGCTCCCGTCAGGCGATGGTGAGCAGGCAGGCGTCGAGCGCAGCCCTGGCGCGATTTTCTGACGCGGGCAAATGCAGCCTTTGGAAGATTGGCAGGCATTCCTCCAGGTAATGGATGGCCTGGTGGTGATGAGCCAGCGCGAGATGGCTTTGTGCGAGCTTGAACAGGCCAACAGCGTGAGCGCATTGCGCTCCATGTTCCTTGAATAACTTGACCGCTCTGGATAAGGCATCCACCGCCTCGTCATAGCGGCCAAGGACGTTGCATGCGTCGCCCAGCAGGTCGAGAAAGTACGCCTCGTCCAGCCCGTGCCCCAGCGAACCCCGGCGGTCGTCCATGATGCGACCGGTCCCTCCCCTTGACCCGGTCTCGCCCCCCCGGCGAGGCCGACGACGTACAGTAACTCCCGTATGTCGCAATAAGTTCGCACAACGGGGTGAGCGAATCAGTGAGTGATTCCGAGTCCGCGGCCAAGCGCCGCGCTGCTACCGCCGCGTACCTCCGTGAACTGCTGCTTCAGCCCGGGAGATACCGGCAGCGATGGGTACAGTACGCTGAGCGAACCAGGTCAGGTGAGATCAACCAGCTCGCGGTCGCGGATGTCCTGGCCCACTATCTCTGGAGTCATCCCCGTACCGCCGGTGACGTCGATGTGTTGCCGCGTCAGCTCAAGGACACGGTCCTTCGCGTGATCTCAGGCCGGATGCTCAGCAAGGCGTCGCTGAGCATGTTCATCGAGGCGTTCGACCTGGCCAGCCACGACGCGGAACTGCTCTGGCGGTTGTGGGAGGGGTCGGGCCACACCCGGGTGCAGGCCGGGCCTCGTGCGATGCGGCCCGAGCGGTCAGCCGCGCTTGGTCCGCTTCAGCACCAGACCCTCGCCCTGCATGATCATCACTACTGCGGCGCCGATGGGATGCCAGGCCGCCAGCGCACGTTGCACGTAATCGAGGCGACCGTCGATGGGCTGGACGTTATTCCGTTCCGCTTCGACTCCGCCGACCTGACTCTTGAGGTTGGCCAGGGCTGCCTCGGCGTGAGCGGGCCGTTCAGGCAGATTACAGACGTCCTTTACACCACGGACATTCTACTGGCCAAGCCGCTCGCACGTGGCGAGACGCTCACCCTCGAGTACTGGATGATCTTCAATTTTCCTGACCGCCCGGCGAGTGACTACCGGCGTGCATCGAGGTCGCGCATGGAAAATGTCGATATCCGGGTGGAGTTTCACCCGGATATGCTTCCCGGCGCCATCTGGTGGGCCTCCTGGGACGGCATCGAAGGAGACATCGTCGAAGAGGAGGCTGTTTCACTGGACAGCCAGCACTCCGTGCACCATTACCTGAGGACCCTGGACAATGCGGTCGTCGGCTTCCACTGGGACTGGCGGACAGGCCGGCCGGGCCAATGAGGCCGATCGAATCGGTGAGCGGCGAGGTGCGGGGGGATGCGCTGGTCCCGTCAGGCGCGGGCATCTCGCAGCGCCGTGCACGCCGCCTACCAGCGGTGACCGCTACCGCGGAGGCTTCCACGCTACGGTAGACGGCACACGGCGGCTGGCCACGGAGCCCGGATAGCGCCGCCTGCCCCGCGAAGCCCTGACAGCATTTCGGAGGCGCCGGGCCCCATCGCTAACAAGGCTGATGGGAGGCGTGGTAACCGGGCTGCGCCTGGCCGATCGCGTACCCGCCGCCTTGCTGTTCCAGGAAGAGCGTGATGCTCCAGTGCGTGCATGCGGTGCGGTCCGGGCTGTCATGCGGCTGCTGGTGGCTGGTGAACGTTGCTGTCGCGGCCACGCCGCTAGCCGTGGTGGAGATTCCGGTGAGCATGGCGCCGGAATCCGCGGTCGACCCGTAACCGGCCCGGAACCGCGCGGGCGTGAGCCCTTGCTGCAGCTTCTGGTCGAGCAGCCGCGAGTAGGCCTGGTAGTCGTGGGTGTTGATGGCCGTGAAATAGCTTGTCAGCAGGCTTACGACCGCGGGCGCTTGCGGATTCTGTGCCACTGGGGCCCCGACGGCGACGGTGCTGTTGCCCAGCGTCGGGCTTGCGGACGGCGACACCTGCGACGGGGATGCCGTCGTGCTCTGATGCGCTGACTGGCTGGGCCCACCGTGAGTCGGCCCGGAACTCGTACTCGCCGGTGCGTTGTGCCGGTGGATCTCCCAGCCAAGCGCCGTGCCCGCGGCCGCGAGCACAGCGATCACGACGAGCGCGGTGACGATCGTTCTCCTCCGTCGGCCACCGGCCGGTGGCCGACGCCCGTCCCCGTCGTGCCCGGCGCTGCCGGCCGGCTTCGCCGCTGGCGGTAATACCTGCGGAAGGACGCTCGTGTCGTCGCGGCCCCGCGCAACTGGGGCGCTTAACGTATCTTCGCTTTCTGAGGGCGCGCGCTCCGCGGGAGTTCCGCGATACAGCCTGCCGAACGGATCCTCCGCAGTCGCCGGTGGGCGATATGTCCCCTCACCCAGGGGAATGCCGGTATCCGCCCGAGGCGGGGCGCCGTAGGGATCTGCGCCGCGTGATATCCCGAACGGGTCCTCAGCCAGCGTCTCGGCGGGCGGATCCGCCCCTGGGGGAGCCGCGCCAGGCGAAGCCGCGCCGTAGTGGGCAGCCTGACCCGCCGCACCTGGCGCGTCGTGGATGGCTGCGCCGCACGCCGTGCAGAATCGCGCCCCACTACTTCTCGGTTGCCCGCATGCAGTGCAGAACCCCACGTCCCCTCCCGCGTAAGCCCCCAGGCTCGTGTCTGACAACGTTGATGACGGTGGGAATACCCGCAATCAGATGGTCCCATGAGCCCGCGTGTGATAACTCCGCCCGGTGCTCACCCGGCCTACAGCCAGTCAGACAGCGCCCTGCCGGCGGCCGCTGTAGAAACCGAGCATATTCTGGATCGTTGCCCAGGATGCCGCGACCCTGCGGGGCGAGGTCAGTGGCGATTGACCGTTCAGCTGTGCGCGGTTCCTGGCGGCGGCGCCAGCCGCAGGAGCACATCGGGCAGCGCACCCTCCTGAACCACTGTCAATCGCCTGGTCGCCCTGGTCATCGCAACGTACAGGTCATGACCGCCCATGGGGGACTGGGTGAGGATCTCGCTGGGCGCGAGGAGCACCACCGCGTCGAACTCGAGGCCCTTGGACTGTGGCACCGTGAGGACGGCCACGGGGGAGTCAAGTGCGTCGGGGGTCGCGGCGGACGCGGCCTCAGGCAGCAGCGCGGCGATCTCGGCGCGGCGGGCGTCCGGGGTGATGACCGCGAGGCGGCCGTCCCCGATCTCCGCGAGTTCCGACTTCACCAGCCCGGCGAGGGCGTGGGGGAGTCCGCCGGTGGTGAGCAGGGCACGCGGCGGGACCTCGCCGCTGCGAACCGACTCCGGCGGCTCCTGCTCCGGCGCCACCGCTTTCAGCACATCTGCCGCGACTTTCATGATCTCCGCCGATGTCCGGTAGTTAACGGTCAGGCGCTCCTCACGCCAGCGGCCCCCGACATATCGGTCGAGCATCTCGCCCCACGACCGTGCGCCTGCGACGGAACCTCGCTGGGCGATGTCGCCCACCACCGTCAGCGAGCGGGTTGGAACGCGGCGCATCACCATCCGCCACGCCATCGCGGACAGTTCCTGCGCCTCGTCGACGATGACGTGGCCATACGCCCACGTGCGATCCTCGGCCGCCCGTTCGGCGGTGGTCGCGGTGGAGCCGCCGCCACCGTGGCGCTGGGCGAGCGTGCGGGCGTCCATCACGCCAAGTTCCGACAGCCCGGTGAGTTCGAGCACCCCGGACGCGTACTCCTCCTCCGCGCGGCGCTCCCGTTCGGCTACCCGCTCCAGGGCCCTGGCCGCCGTGTCGTCCTCTCCGAGGAGCCCGGCAGCCTCGTCGAGAAGCGGAACATCGCCCGTCGTCCACGGTGACCCGGCGGGCCGCAGGATCGCCCGCTGCTGCGCGGGTGAGAGCCCGCTCTTGCCCGGCGCCGCCGAGGGTAGCGCCGACGCTCCTGAAAGCAGTTCGGAGATCAGCCGCTCGGGAGTGAGGAACGGCCACAGCGCGTCGAGCGCCTCGCGGACCGGATCCTGCTCCCAGAGCCCAGCGCGCAGGTAGGGCAGATCCTCGCTGTCCAGCGGCCTGTCCAGTTGGGCCGCTTCGTTACGTACGAGTGCCGTGAGCATGTCCTGCACGAACAGTTTGCGCGACACGTTGTGCGGTTTGCGCAGTGCTCGCGCGCGATCGCGGGCGCGCACACAGGTGTCATGGCCGAGCCGCAAGGTCAGGTCCTCGGTCACGATCTCGAGGTCACCGCGTGGCACCCGCTGACGGTCGCGTACGGCGGCCTTGATGAAAGCCGCCATCCGCAGGTCGCCCTTGACGGCCGCCGCCGCGGGGTCATCGGCGACGGTCGCGCGCACACCCGGGTAGAGTTCACCGACGGTGGACAGTACCACGTCGGTCTCGCCGAGCGACGGCAGCACCTGGCTGATGTACCGCAGGAACGTCGCGTTCGGCCCCACCACAAGCACGCCGCGGCGCTCCAGCGTGGTCCGGTGTGTGTAGAGCAGGTAGGCGGCCCGGTGCAGCGCGGCGACGGTCTTGCCCGTGCCCGGGCCGCCCTGCACCACAAGGGCACCGGGCAGGCCGGAGCGGATCACCCGGTCCTGCTCGGTCTGGATGGTGGCTACCACCTCACTCATCCGGCCCGTGCGCCCGCGCCTCAGCGCCGCCATGAGCGCCGCCTCGCCGACCAGCGTGCGGCGGTCGCCCTCGGCCATCCGGTCGAGGTCGAACACCTCGTCGTCGATGCCGGCGACCGTTCGGTGGCGGGTATGCAGGTGACGCCGCCGCACAAGCGGCCCTGGTTCGTTTGGAGTCGCGGTGTAGAAGGGACGGGCGGCCGGCGCACGCCAGTCGATCAGGACCAGCTCGTTCCCGCCACCCCGCAGCCCGATCCGGCCGACGTAGTAGGTGTCGCCGTCGGTGTTGTCGATTCGGCCGAAGCACAGCCCGCGCTCCACGCCCGATAGCTGGGCGATCCGCCGCGACTGCTCGGCCGCGGACACCTCGCGTTCGATGCGGGCCTGGTGGGTGCCGCCTGGCCGCGCCGCGCCCGTGTGCCTCGTGCAGTGCCGCCTCGGCCCGTGCCCGCGCTATATCCAGGCGTTCATACAGCATCGAGACATAGGCCTGCTCCACCCGGAGAGCTTCGGCCCGGGCGGATTCAGGTTGCCGGCGTTTCATGTCTTTGATATAATTCAGAGGCTGATTTTTGATGGGCCATCATCCTTTATGGACAATCTCTTTTCCATGTCAAGCAGGAAAGCATAGTCCATTTTGCCCGTCCGCACGACACGCGCTTGAGCCCGTGAGGTTCACGCCACAGGTTTCACCCCATAGGTTTCACGCCACAGGTTTCACGCCACAGGTTTCACGCCACAGGTTTCACGCCACAGGGTTCAGGCCGGACATGTCACGCCGCACCGTGTGGTTGCGGTCAGCGATCGTGCCGAGCGCGTAGTGCGGGAAGATCCCGAAGTACTCGGCGCGCGTGCGCTGGCTCCACCGCCTGGCCAGATCGGCCCGCGACTTGTAGAAGCTCACCAGGTAGCCGCCGGTGTGCAGGCGCAGCAGCGAATAACCGCCAGGGTACTCCTTGACCGCCGCGACCTCCAGGAACTCGGTGTCACCAGCGCCGATCGCAGCCGTCACCTTGTTCCTGTGGGTGTGCCCGGCGTGGTGGAGGAACACCCCGGGTGACCGCGCGTAGAGCGTCTCGAGTTGCCGCGCCTTCGCCTCGTCGAGATTGAAGCCAGGCCCGGCTGCTGTGGTGACAGCCGAGTCGTACGTGACCGGGTGGTGCCCGCACATCAGGGTGGGCCGGTCCGGATCGGCCATGAGCACGTCGCGCAGGTCGCCAAGCTGGCGGTCGTCGAGGGTGCCGCTGGCCGCGTCCATGGTCGTCGTGTCGAGCCCGATGATCCGGAGCCCGCCAAGCTCATGCACGCTGAGCTGCTGGCGCGGATATCCGAACACGTCGCCCCAGCAGTCGTGGTGGTCACTCGCGCCAGAGACAGGCGTGCCCGCGGCATAGGCGGCGCCGGTGCGCGGCCGGTCATGGTTGCCACGCACGACGAAGTAATCCGTGCCGAGGCGCCCCCATCCGTCCATAAGCTCACGGGCCCGTGCCACCTGCCACGGCGTGGCCTCCGCGGTTATGTCCCCCGCGACGATCAGCGCTGCCGGGCGGTGGGGCTGGCGGCGCAGGTCGTCAAGCATGCCGGTGAGCATCACCTCCGTGTAAGGGGGCAGGCCAGCGTCCTGACGGAAGGCCTGTGGCCAGTTCGCGGCGACCAAGCCGCTGACGGTCTCGCCGACATGGGTGTCCGCGGCAAGCGCGACAGTAAACAGGTAGCGGCCGGGCGGCGTGGCCAGCGTCGTGACCACGCCGGGCACGTCCAGTGAGCCGTGCCGCCCAGGGAACTGCAGCGACGTCTGTGCGGCTGCCTGACCGGCCGAGCGTGCCACATACGCGTAGGCCCGGCCGGGTTCCAGGCCGGTCACCTCCGCGTAGTGATGGGGCGTCGGCGTCGCGTCGTGCAGGACCGTCCGCAGCGTCGCGGGACGGCCGGGTTCGCCGAGCAGCAGTTCGGTGTCGGCCGGCACCGGAACAGGCTGACCGTAGCTGTCGGACTCGCCAGCAGATCCGGTGAACCACGTAATGATCACGCTCGTGTCTGTGACGGTGACGACTTCCAGGTCCCGGGCGAGCAGGTCGCTGGCGAGCAGGGCATGGGCGGGCGGCGTGGGCATATGGGACACATAACCAGCATCGGGGCGGGGGATCACGTGTCACGTGCCGCATCGGGGAGTGCTTGTGCCCGGAGATTTCACCCACGCGTCACCTCGCTTGCCACCGAAGTAGACGACGGCGTGCGCGACCCCATAGAAACCGCTGGTGGTTTGGTCCTTGCACGTGGCGCGTGTCAGGTAACTGCCGAGGTAACTGCCTGCCGCTGCCCGCACGGTGGTCTGGGCCTGCTGGTGGTCGTACAGGAGCCCTGCCTTCCACAGCGTGACCTGGAGCGACATCCTGTGAACGGGAAGCCCGCAGGTGACGTTCGCATCGACGCCGGCGGCGTGGATCACGCTGCCATGCTTGCGGTAAGCGACGAGGCGCACGTCGCCGATGTGTACCCGGCAGCCAGGGTCGGCGCGGTCCCCCCGCCTGTGGGCTCCACGCATGCCCTGCACGCGCACAGCGGACGGCTGGACGCCGGAATAGCCGAGATCGTGGATCTGCAGTGCCGCCGCCGACGCGGCACCGGAGACCGCTGCCAACGCTGCCAACGCCGTCGCCGCCGCAATGGCCGTCGCTGCAAGGCCCATCAATCGAGTCAGGACCGTCAGCGCGGAAACCGCCCGCGCCGCGGCCGCGTGCATGTCGCGGCTCGCCCGCCTCATCCGCCCGGATCACCCCTTCATTTCTGCAGGTCGGTTTGGAGCCGTGAATATCCCTTGTTTGCCGGGTATAGCCACATATGCGTTTGCAGCCGCAGCACCACTGCGCCTGGCGACACCAAACGGCCTGATCTACCCTTAGTATTTCACCGGTTCTCACGTTAACGCCTTTCTGGAGGTGGCGTTTGGTGCGCGATTACCCCGTGTACAGCGCGATCGTTTTCGGCGCCATCGTCTTGATTGGCTGGCGGCACGTGCGCGGCGCGCCCGGGCGCATCGGCGCTGTTTTGTGGGTGTTTGCGGCCGCCGTGGGGGCCTTCGCGGCCGGCCAGTTCTTTGTCGCGCCGAGGGCACGGCCGAGCCTGCATGGCGTCCAGCCGGGCGTGTCGATTCTGTATCACCCGGTCAGCGGGTTCCCGCCACCGAGCGGCGCGGCTGCCATGGCCGGAGCCGTGGCTGCCGGGTTGTTCTTCGTGCACGGCCGTCTCGGTATCGCGGCCGCGGTGGCGGCCGCGGCCATGGCCATGTTCCAGATATGCGTGGTCGCGTATGCCTGGCAGGACGTCGTCGCCGGGCTTGTTTTCGGCATTGCAATCGTGCTCGGCGGATATGCCGTGCTCGCCGACGCGCTCACCCGCGTCGGCGGCGGCCTTGTCAGGCTCGGCGCCGGCGGCGCACGGATCGCGAGCGTCGTCACACGCGCCCGCCTCCGGCGCCAGTGATGCCAGCCAGAGCGGGCGCATGGGTGCCGGGGATCGCGGCCCTCGGCAATGTCGAGCCGTGGCCCCGGCGCTCGCTCGCTGCGCTGCTTTCGCCTCGTCAGCCGTTGAGGTCGCGCGGGTTGATGGCGACCTCAGGAATCTTGAGGCTGGTTCCCGCCACGCTGAAGAGCCACGATGGCACGAGCACCGGCTCGCCCCGGTTGTAGCTGAGGGCCAGGCCGTACGTGGCGCCTGTCACCTGGACCGCCCGGATCGGGCCTGGTGTGCCGCAGAGCACATCGGGATTGAGCGGGCACATGACCTCGGGCGGGTGCGCGCCAGGTATCGGGCGGGTGGACAGCTTCAGCTGGTTGAACGCCTGCTGCGCCCCGATCAGCGGGTAGGAGGATCCGCGGGCCGGGTGGCTCAGCCAGCCTGCCGCCTGCGTGATCCGCTCACCAGGGCCCACTCCGATCGTGGTAGTGAAACCGGAGGTCGCGAGCCCGGCCACGGTCGGATCCACCGACACGAAGGTGAAGGAACCGATCGTGGTGATCCGGAGCGGGGATTCCGCGACGCCAGCGGCCTGCAGGACGGGTTTGGCCACGGACTCGGCGGACGGCCCGGCCGCGCTGCCGGAAGGTGCTGGCACGGGTTCGGACGGCTGGCCGGGCTTCACCGGGCAGATCCTGTCGAGCGCGGATGGGACTGCCGCACCGGGGTGCGACCCGGTGCCCCCGCCGCTGCCCGCCATGTTCGCGGCGCCTGCCGTCGGCTGCCGGGCCCGAAGGATCGGGCCGCCACACGACGGGATCACCGGCACGCCGAGGTACCTCCAGCGCATTCCCGGACCATCAGTGACCTGCAGCGTGCCAGGTCCGGTGACCCGCCACCCGCCGGTCACGCGCTGCGGCGAGCCGGACAGGTGCAGTGCGCCTGCAAGCGCGCGCACCGCCGACTCCGGTGCCGCGCCGCCTGGGAGCCTGCGGATCGCGCCACTCGCGGGCCCGCTGGCAGGAAGGCGCCCCGTCAGTTTGATCTGTGCCCAGCCCGGCACAGCTGGCGGCGCGGGCAACGGCATGATGATCGGCGGCGCGCTGCTTGGCGCCCCGGTGCCGCCGGGGGCCGCGGTCGCCGTCGCGGAGTTGGCGAGGCGAAGTTTCTGCGGTGGCCCCTGGCCGGCCGCTGCGCCGGCTTGTGATCCACATCCGGCCGCGCCGAGGCCGAAAAGTGCGGTCGCCGCCACAGCGGCGGCGAGCCGTGAGGGGGTCATGTCTCTTGGACGCCGACGCATGCGGGCAGGTTCCGGTTCGCCCGGTACGGGGGCTCTGGCATGTCCGGCATGGCCGCCGCCGGGCCTGCGGGGGAGGCCCGGCCGCGCACGACGGATTCAGGCCGTAGGCTTCTTTCGTGGCGCGTCCTGGGGTCAGCCTGCCGGGTCCTTCCGGGGTATGCGGGGCGGCACGTGTGCATGGTCGGGACTGGAACAGGACAGACCCGTCTGCGGCCTGCCCGGGTAACGGCCGCTGGTACAAGCCGATGGTGAAGCCCAGCGGAGGGCAGCAGGGGTCCGAGGAGGCAGTACTACCACTGATCGGTGTGCGGCAGCACGTACGGATTGAAAGGGGATGGGGAACAGGCCCTCGCGGTACTGCGCCCCTGACTACCAATGATCGATGTATGCATGGAGGTCATCGCCAGGGGTGAGGCGGCAAAGCACGGAGCGCGCACCCTCGCGACCGCCGGCGAGGCCACGATCGACGGTGCTCTGCGCCACATGGCGCGGCTGCTCGAGGCCAGCGCGCCGGTGCTTCTGGCGGCAAACAAGGAGGATGTCGCGGCCGGGGACGCGGCGGGCCTTGGCCGCGGGCTGCTTGACAGGCTCCGCCTTGACGAGGAACGGATCGGCCAGATGGCCCGCCAGATCGAGTTGCTGGCCGGAGTCGAGTACCCCGCCGCAGCCGTCCGGCTTAGAGATCTGCCAGGCGGGCTGCGGCTCGAGGAACGGCGCAAGCCGATCGGGGTGGTCGGCGCCAACTTCGAGGCGCGCCCGAACGTGACCGTCGATGTCGCGTCTCAGCTGCTCAAATCACGTAATGCTGGCGTGCTGCGCACGGGCGCGGCTGCGCTGCTTTCAGCCACCGCCCTGTTCGACGAGGTAATCTCCCCAGCGCTCGGCGAATCCGGTCTCGATCCTGGCGCGCTCCAGCTTGTCCGCATACCGGACAGGGAGGCAGCGGTCGAGCTTGTCAGGCAGCCGCGGCTGATCCGGCTGGTGATCCTTCGCGGCAGCGGAGATACCACTCGGATGCTGGCGGCCGAGGCGGCACGTGCCGGCGTCCGGACGCTCGCGCACGCCGACGGCGGCGGTGTGCTTTATGTCGATAACGGAGCCGATGCTGACGATGTCGAGAGGATCATCGCGGCGAGCCTCGATCGGCTCGGCGTATGCAACAGGCTCAACCTGCTGCTGATCTGCTCGGCGGTCTGGGAAGAGATGCTGCCCACCGTCACGCGGGTACTTGCCGAGGCCGGTGTCCGGCCTTCGCTGCCGCCGTACGGTCATCCCCGCGGCCACGAATGGGCGCTCGACACGGGCCGTGAGGCGACTGTGACCATCGACGAGGTGCCAGGGCCCGCCGAGGCGGCCGAGATCGCGAACGCCGAAACGTCCGGGCTCGCGGCCGGCATCGTGACCTCGGATCCGCAGGCCGCGGCGACCTTCCTTGACGCGTATCACGGCACCGGCGCTTTCTGGAACGCGAGCACCCGCCTGCTCGACGGTTTCACGCTCCGTGGCGTACCCGAGACCGGCATCAACGTGGATCACGTCCCTGGCCCGCGGGGTCCCGTCACTTTCGCCGATCTTTACCTGCGCCAGTACGTCGTGGTCCCATCGTTACCCGTCACGCGCCCATCAGCCGGCTGAAAAGCTCAGCGGAGCGCGCCGGCCTGCCGCTGCGGGCTTCCATCCGGTCGGCCCGTGCCATCACACGAAGCGCGGCATTGGTGCCGAGCCAGCGCAGTGGCTCGACCTCCCAGCGCCGTGAGCGGTGATGCACCCATGGCAGCGTCACCAGGCCCGTGTCGCGGCGGCGGATCAGGTCAGCGAGGGTGCGGCCGGCCAGATTGGTGGTCGCGACGCCGTCGCCGACGTATCCGCCGGCCCAGCCGAGCCCGCTGCCGCGGTCCAGCCCAACTGGTGTGCGCACCTGCCGTGGTCGCCGAAACCGAACGCGCGCGCCTGCGCCACCTCATCCTTCGCTCGCTCGAGCTGGGGCTGTGAGCGAGCGAGCTGGACGGCGTCGCTCTGTCAGGGCTGCGGCAGGTCGGCGTACAGGTGCGGCGACGCCCAGGCGAGCATCTTGGGCACCGCGGGGATCCACGCCGCGAACGTATGCTCCACCCTCGGGACCAGGATGACGGGGACCTGCTCCCAGGGCCGCAGCAGTGCGGCCATGGTCCCGGCCTCGAGCACATCCGCCCGGTCAGATTCGCCGGCCATCAGCCAGAACGCGGGCAGCGGCTCCCCGGCGGCGTGCCGCTCGGCGAGCCACGTCGGATCGTTGGCGAGCCTGGCGGAGGCGTTGCCGTTGAACGGGTCGACGCCATCGATCGGCAGCGGCTGGAAATACCCGCTCATCGAGGCGGCAGCGCCGTACCGGGTCGGGTGCCGCAACGCGAGATTCGCGGCGCAGAAGCCGCCCTCTGAGTATCCGGCGATGCCCCAGTGCGACCCCGGCGGCAGGACGCGGAAAGTGGCAGTGACGTCGGCGGGCACGTCGGCGGTGAGGTAGGTGTCTGTGGCGGGCCCGAGTGGCTCATTCAGGCACTGCGAGGACGGGAGCTGCACGCCGCCGTTGACGTCGGGTATCACGAGAACCATGGGCCTGGCGTGATGCTGGCTGATGAGGGTATCGAGTGCGCTAGTGACATGCAGGGCGCCCACCCAGTCGTAAGGCCGTCCGGGTGCGCCGTGGAGGAGCTCCATGACAGGGAACCTGAAACTTGCGTAACGGCTCTGGAAGTACTGTGGCGGCAGGTAGATGAGGCCGGGCCGGGAGATCAGGCTGAGCCTTCCTGCGAGGTCCAGGCTGACCAGGCGGCCGTTCCTCGCGGCATCGGGGCCGCCTATGACCTGCTGCAGCTTGCCTGGCGGCGGAACTGTCCGCAGCGCGGTCACGCCCGGCTGCGAGCCTGTGATGTCGGCGGCAATGTTGCCCCACGTCTGGTAGTAGTCGTAGAACCGGTTGACCGCCGCCATCCCGAAGAGTGCGGCCGCGACGAAGGACATCACCGCCGCGGCGATGCGGACCACGACGTGCTTGCTCCGCCGCTGCAGGTAGATGCCGGCCGCGAAGACGGCGACGAAAAGCCCAAATATGACATAGCTCTGTGGCCCGAACACCGCTCTCCGCGTCCCGCTCCAGACGACGATCCACAGCAATGGTCCGCACCGCAGTGTAATGCGGCCCGGCCGCCGCACAGCCCGTCCTAACTATCGCTGTGAGTGACTTCTATGTCGCTGTAGCATTCAGGATGCCTGCGGCGTCCGGTGCCATGGGCAGTGTGATCCGGAAGGTCGCTCCTTGGCCCGGCTGGGAATCCACGGACACGGTACCGCCGTGCGCGGCGGAAAGGGCCGCCACGATGGCCAGGCCCAGGCCCGTGCCGCCTGTCTTTCTTGTGCGGGCAGCGTCCGCACGATAGAAGCGCTCGAACACCCGCTCGGCCTGCTGCGGGGTCAGGCCGGGCCCGGAATCGGCCACCTCGAGCACAACCGCCGTGGCCGGCGTGGTCTCCGCGCCCACCTCCCGCGCGGCCGGAAGTTGGTGCCAGGTAGCCACCGAGTGTACGGCAGGCGCCTCGTGCCCGGCAGTCCCATCGTGCCCGGCAGTCCCATCGTGCCCGGCAGTCCCATCGTGCCCGGCAGTCCCATCGTGCCCGGCAGTCCCGTCGTGCCCGGCAGTCCCGTCGTGCCCGGCAGCCCTGTCGTGCCCGGCAGCCCTGTCGTGCCCGGCAGCCCTGTCGTGCCCGCCAGCCCTGTCGTGCCCGGCGGTCCTTTCGTGCCGGGCAGCCCTGTCGTGCCCGGCGGGCGGCTCGTGCCCGGCAGCTCCTTCGTGAGCGCCAGGCGCGTCGTATGCGGCAGGTGCCTGGTGCGCGGCCGAGCACGTGCGCAGCCGCAACTCGACCGGTGCGCCGTCAGGCGTGTGGGTGAGTGCGTTGCTGACCAGGTTGCCGATGATCTGCCGTAGCCGCGCCTCGTCACCGAGTACGAGGAACGGGCCACCGGAGCCGACGCTCAGCTCGATGTCACGCCTGGGCGCGAGCATCCTGGCGTCCTGCGCAGCGTCGGCCGCGAGCGCGAGCAGGTCCACGGGCCTGCGCTGCAGCGGCCGTTGCTGGTCGAGCCGCGCGAGCAGCAGCAGGTCCTCGACCAGCATGCCCATCCGCGCGGCCTCATCCTCGACTCGCCTGATCATGCGGTCGAGCTCATCCTCCCTGAGCCCGCCACGCTGCCTGTAGTACTCGGCGAAGCCGCGGATCACGCTGAGCGGTGTCCGCAGCTCGTGACTGGCGTCTGCGACGAAGCGGCGCATCCTCTCCTCGGACTGGCGGGCGGTGGCCTCCGACGCGGACCCGGCGCGGAACGCGCGCTCGATCTGGCCAAGCATCATGTTCAGCGACCGCGCCAGGCTGCCGACCTCGGTGCGTGGGTCCCAGTCAGGAACCCGGCGGGACAGGTCGCCCGCGGCGATGGCGCCGGCCGTCTGCTCGATCTCGGCGAGCGGCCGCAGGCTTGCGCGGATCAGCGCCACGCCCACGCCGGCCAGGATCACGATCACGGCACCGCCGACTGCCAGGTCGATCACGGTCAGCGTCCCGATCGTGTTGTTGATGGTCCCTAGGTCCAGGCCCACCACGAGCGTGCCAAGCGGGCCGGTGGGCGTCAGGTAGGGGGCGACGCCGTTGGGAGTGAACGGCACGCGCTCGAGGGTGTAGTGGATGGGCTCGATGACGACCTGCCAGCTGCCACTGCCGGACGTGGCAGGGACCGTTACAAGCTGCCAGGCGTGGGCACGGATCCAGGCGGTGCCCGGCGGGATGTCGGGACGGGACTCGCCAGGCTGCGGAGGTCCGAGCGGCACGAGCGGCTGCCCGTTCGAGCCGAGCACCTCGGTCACGGTTCGTCCGGGCACCGGCGGACCGTAGCCGTAGTAGTTGCCGAATGTGCGGGTGCCGAAGGTGCCGACATGGCGTGCACTGGCCTTGATCTGCTGGTCCGCCTGCCGCAGCAGGTAACCACGGAAGACGGCGATGCTCACGGTGCTGATCACCGCGAGCGCGATGGCGACGAGCGCGAGTGCCGCGGTGATGAGCTTGATCCGCAGCGGAACCCGGGCGGAGAACCGTTTGACGGCCCGCCACGAGTGTGCGGAGAAACGACGCACCTGGTGTGGGCCTAGGTAGCCGGTGCGGGTGGCAGGCGGAGCACGTACCCGACGCCGCGCAGGGTGTGGATGAGACGCGGCTCGGCGGTGTCCACCTTGCGCCGCAGCACGGAAACGTAGGATTCCACGATGCCGGTGTCGCCGCGGAAGTCGTAGTTCCACACGTGATCCAGGATCTGCGTCTTCGACAGAACCCGGTTCGCGTTCGTCATGAAGTAGCGGAGCAGCTTGAACTCGGTGGGCGACAGCTGGACGGATGTGCCGCCGCGCCAGACCTCGTGGCTCTCCTCGTCCAGCTCCAGGTCGGCGAATTTGAGCCGTGGCGATGGCTCCTTCGAATCGCCGTTGGTGCGCCGGAGCACCGCGCGGATCCGGGCGATCACTTCTTCAAGGCTGAATGGCTTGGTGACATAGTCGTCACCGCCGAGAGTCAGCCCGCGGATTTTGTCCTCGGTGGCGTCGCGTGCGGTCAGGAACACCACGGGGGTGTGCGTGCCGCCGCTGCGCAGCCGCCGGACCACGTCGAACCCGTCCATGTCAGGGAGCATGATGTCGAGCACGATGAGATCAGGCCGGTGCCTGCCCGCCTTCTCCACGGCCTCGGTCCCAGCCGCGGCGGTCACCACCTGGAAACCCGCGTAGCGCAAGCTGGCGGCGAGCAGCTCACAAATGCTCGGCTCGTCCTCGACGACAAGCAGCCTGGCAGCGGGCCGCCCGCCGTTACCCGTCGGCTCGTTCATCGCACCATCGTCGCCCACCTGCCTGAACGATTCCTGAAGGGTTGCTGAGAACCATCTATGCTCATGCGCCGGATGTGCCGGTCAGCAGGCTCTTGGGGACCGGCTGGCCGCTGCCGAGCGCGTTGAACAGCCGCAGCGCGTTGCTACGATCGGTGAGGAGCACTTCGCCGACAGCCGTCGCCTCGGTACCGGCGAGTGGGACGGTGGTGGTCTGCGGGCCGCGCAACGCGAACGCGACGTGGATCAGCTGGTATAGGTGCGTGCCCTGGTCCACGGTGAGCGCGCTCGCCGAACTTGTGGCGGTCGGGATGGCGGCAAATGGGTTGAGGAATACCGTGGGGCTGGTTGCCCTGCTCAGCAGGGCCTTCAGGAGCGCCCGCTGGTCCTGCACCCGTTGCAGGTCGCTGGCACCGAAGGAATGGCGGTCCCGCACGTAGCCGAGGGCCTGGGCGCCGTTCAGCGTCTGGCAGCCGGGCTTGAGGTGGAGGCCGGACGCCGTATCGTCCAGCGCGTGCTTGACGCAGATGTTCACGCCGCCGACCGAGTCCACGACATTGACCAGGCCGCCGAACCCGATCCCCATGTAGTGGTCGATGCGCAGGCCCGTGTAGTTCTGTACGGTCTCAGCGAGCAGCCTCGGCCCGCCAACGGCGAATGCCGCGTTGATCTTGTTCATACCGTAGCCCGGGATATTCACGTAGAGGTCGCGTGGCAGGCTTACCAGGGTGGGCGTGCCGCTGCCGATATGCAGCAGCATGATCGTGTCGGACCGTTGGCCGGTAACGTCGTGACCGGTCGCGAGCTGGTTCTCCTGCTGCCTGGTGAGGCCCTGGCGGCTGTCCGATCCGGTGATGAGCCAGTTCTGGCCAGCCGATCCAGTTGGCCGGCCCGGGTAGTCGGCGAGCGCGGCCACCCTGTTCAGCTTGGAGTCCAGGTAGAAGTACATGCCGATCGTGCCGACGAGCAGTAGGGCCACTGACGGCAGCGATGATCTTGAAGTATGCGGCGCCCGCGCCGCCTGCCACCGGTTCCTGCTCCGCGTTGCCGCGAACCGCGGGTTGGCTGATCCGGCCAATTCGTGCCTGGTGGCGCACCATGATCCGCCCATGCGCCGCCGCCTTCGCCCGAGGCGCGGGTGGAGGCAGCACGGCTGGGCGCCCCGGCGTGCGGGATTTGCATGGTCGGCTCGCCCGAGGCGCCGCGCTCAGAGCTCCCCTGAGCCCCGGCTGCCTTCGCCGCTGGCCCCAGGCCCGGCGTCGTTGCGGAACCAGTCGTCCGGCCACCCGTCCATGAAGTCGGTACCTCGTCCGTACGGTTGTCACGTGGACTGTTTCACCATAGGCGGCTGCGCCAGTGCTTGGGACGGGTTGCGCGGATGACGCCGGCAAGCCCCTGGTTGTGCATGACAAACATCATCGGCTGCGTGGGTCTCTGCGGTCTGTTTGCGCTACTTCTGAGCCGTCTATGAACCCACGGAATATGACTCGTCCTCGGGGACGGCCGGTGCGTCATGGTCAGTGGCGGGGACCGGCTGCTCACACCAGACCACCTTGCCTGAGGTGGTTCTGCGGGTACCCCACCGCTGCGCGAGCTGGCCGACGACATGGAGCCCGCGGCCGGTTTCGTCGTTGCTGCCCGCGTGCCGGAGCCTCGGCAGGGCGGCAGAGTCGTCGAGCACCTCGCACACCAGCGTGTGCTCGAGGACGAGCCTGAGCGTGATCTGCCCGCTCGCGTAGCGCAGCGCGTTGGTCAATAGCTCCGAAACGAGCAGTTCCGTCGTATCAGCTATCTCGGTCAGGTCCCACCGCCCCAGCGCCGCGCGGACGAGTGTGCGAGCCTCACCCACCGAGACCGGATCAGCGTTCAGCGTCCAGCTGGTGTGATGGTCGTCAGGCAGCCGCCGCAGGCGCGCGATCAGCACGGCGATGTCGTCGCGCTTCTGGTCGGCGTAGACGCCGTCCAGTGTGGCCTTGCACAGGTCCTCGAGCGGGCGCGACAGCGAGTCGGGCCCGAAGATCTCGCGCAGGCGCGCCAGCCCGTCGTCGATGTCGCGGTCACGCTTCTCTACGAGCCCATCGGTGTAGAGCACGAACAGGCTGCCGTCCTCGATCGTGAACTCCTGGCTCTGGATCGGCCCTTCACCGATGCCGAGCGGCGGCGCGGGTGGAACGTCGAGGTACACGCTGCTGCCATCCGGTCGTATGAGCAGCGGCGGCAGGTGGCCGGCCGAGGCGACCTCACATGTGCCGTCGACCGCGTCGAACACGGCGTAGGCGCAGGTGGCGAAGTGGGGCTCCCGCTCGCCGAGTGTCCGCATGAGCTCGTCGAGTTGCTGCAGCGACTCGGCAGGTGACAGCTC
Organism: uncultured Actinomycetota bacterium; assembly: GCA_963712955.1. GTDB lineage: Bacteria > Actinomycetota > Actinomycetes > Streptosporangiales > Streptosporangiaceae > DATFVJ01. The sequence continues at coordinate 177,665 of CAVQKF010000009.1, forward strand.
CAGCCTGGCGAGGGTCTGGATGGCGGTACGCAGCCGGCCCATGGTGACGGCGGCGCGCACGCCGTGCCCTGCCACGTCGCCGACCACGAGCGCGACGCGCGCCCCTGGCAGCGCGATCGATTCGTACCAGTCGCCCCCGACTTCGATCAGCTTGCTTGCTGGCAGGTAGCGATGCCTGACCTCGACAGAGGATGGTGCGGAAAGACCGGTAGGCAGCATGCTTCGCTGCAGGGTGAGCGCGGTCGCACGTTCCCTGCTGAAGCGCCGGGCGGTCTCGATGAAGATGGCCGCACGTGACGCGAACTCCATGCCGATCTCGGTGTCGTACGCATCGAACCGCCGGTAACCGGCCTTGCGCGTGCACACGAAGAAGCCGAGCGTGGTGCCGCCCGCGATGAGTGGTAGCAGCAGCATCGATGAACCGGAAAGCAGCCGGGCGACCGGCATGCGCCGCCAGGCCTTCGCGAGGCTGGTCGCGTCCTCGGTCGCGAAGGTGGCTTCGAGGACCGGCCTCCCCGAGTCCATGCACCGTACGTACATGGATCCCGCCGGGTAGCTGAGGATCTCACCGGTGGGGAAGGTCGCGTCCCAAGCCCGGTCGGAGTCGTCGTAGGCCACGGCGAGCCGCCTGAGCGTGTGCGACCCGTCCGGAGCGAAGGCCGGGTTCTCGTCGCCCACCAGGCTCTCAAGCATCAGCAGCCCGGCGGCATTGCTGAAGTGCGGAACAAGGACGTTGACCAGCCCCCGTGCCATCTGGTCGAGGTCGAGCGTCGCGCCCGCGCGCGTGAACGAGTCGTCGAGCAAGGCACGCCGCACCAGCGCGGGATCGAGGAACCGCTCCTCGTTCGACGGCGGAATGCGGATGACCACGAGTGCGGCGGGGCCCGGCTGGCTCGCGCACACCGGCTGAACGGTGACAACCGCGTCCGTCGCCGGGTCGCTGCTGCACTTGATCGCGAGCATCGCGGTGTTCTCGCGATCGGCGCGGACCGCCGCCAGGAGGCCTTTCAGCGCCGCCTGCTGTTGCTTTGGCTGGTCGACGAGATCACCGAGATGAGCGCCAAGCAGGTCGTTCCCCTTGAACCCGAGCGCGCCAGGTGCCGCCCTGTCGTGCTGCAGGATCTGACCGGAGTGATCCACTCCGAGTACCAGGGTTCGGGCGGACAAACTGGACAAGGGCCCCTGGCCAGGCGGGGACGGCGCGCCCGACGCGGGTGCCGAGCTCTCACCGGCCATCCCAGATGCCACTTGCCTCGCTCCTGTCACCCGGCCTCGGTACCGCGATTTGGTCGTCCCGTGATAAACCATGGATTATCTCGATGGACACACCTGCTGACTAGGCTGAACTTTACATGCGCAGATCTCTCAATGGCCCACCTTGTGGTAAGGAGGACGCTCCGTGGCCGCTCGCACGGCCGACGTCGCAGTCGCCGGCGCCGGGCCCACGGGTCTGTTTCCCGCGGCCGAGCTAGCGCTGGCGGGCGTGCCGTGCCATGTGCTCGAACGGCGCCAGGGATTACGGACCGACTCGCGCGCGATCTGCCTGCATGCCAGGAGCATGGAGATGCTCGACCTGCGTGGCCAGGCAGGGACATTCACCGCCGCGGGGATTCGTGTGCGCAGCTTCCCGCTCGGGCTGAAGGGCGCGGCCATCGACCTTGCCAGGCTGGTTGTTCTCGATGGCGAGCCGCTCGATCAGCGCGGTGATCTCGGCGCAGACCGGCGGGCGGCCTGTCTTGCACGGGTAGGTCCATTTCCGGGTGACCAGGCGGCGGTGCCACCGGAGCACGGTTCCAGGGGTGACCAGCCGGTGTAATCGCAGCCTTCCCGGCAGGAGCCGGATCAGCGCGGCCAGGACGGCGCGGTCGGCCCAGTCCAGCCGGGGCCGCGGAGTGGCGCGGCGCAGCACGGCGACCTTGTGCCGCAGAACCAGCAGTTCCGTGTTCTTCGACGCCGATGAGCGGCCGAGCAGGACCAGCCAGCCGCAGACCCGGCTGAAGATGAGATAGAGCAGACGGAGGGACACGGGCGATCATCATGGCCTATCGCTGACCCGTGGCGCATCGCTGCAGCTCACGGGCAGGGCAGACTTCTGGCATCCCACAGGCCACCAGAGCCGATCGACCTCGCCGAGCACCGGATCCGCCGAAAACAAGTCCTCGGCGGACTCACACACGAATACCAGATCGCCGCCTAACAGCCCCACGCTGCTGCCAGATGAAGCAGGTCACCGCCACGATCGCGTATTCGAGCCCAACAGGATCGTTCCGGCCTGCATCGCGCGGGTGAAGAAGCGCGCGGCGGCGGTCCGGCCTTAGCTCAGAAGGGCATCACCATGATCTGCGCGGGCTTTCCCGACACGGTCCCGGGCTGGCCCTGGGCTCCCGTCGCACCTGGATTCCCGGTTCCGCCGCCACTGCCACCGCTGTTGTTCTTGCCTCCGCTGCTGCTGCCGCCGCCGGCGCCGCCGGGGCCGCCGGGGCCCGGCATACCGGGGCCACCGGGGAGAGCCGGCACCGTCAGGGTGGTGCTCACCTTCGCCACGTCCGACTGAAGGGGAACCCTGATCACGACGTTGCCCGCCGCGTCGACGCCGTTGCCGCCGTTACCGGCCGCGCCGCCGGCCCCGCCCGTCCCGCCGTCGCCGCCCTGCCCGCCGGAGTTTCCGGTGCAGTCACACGTGACGCCGTCGCCTCCCTTGCCACCTTGCTGCCCCGCACCGCCCTGGCCGCCGTTGCCGCCCTGCCCGCCGGGCCCGGATTGCGAGAAGATCGTGAGCTGGCTGGCCGTGAGCGTCTGCTGGATGGTGATCGTTGCCTGCATGCTCGGCGCGCCGGGGTTGCCGGGCGCACCGGGAGTTCCGGGCGTTCCGGGAGCGCCCGGGTTGCCGGGTCCTCCGCCCTTGCCGGCGATGCCGGCCGAGCTGCACTCGCCGCGCGATCCGGCGGCGGCCTGGCTCGCGGCGGCCGGCGCCGGCGGGGTGGGCGGCACGGCACCCGCCTTGCCGGTGATGTTGAAGTCGGCGGCGCTGCTGCCGCTGTCACCCGTCCGGGTCAGGGTGTTGCAGGTGAATATCAGGGGTGTGCTCTGACACACGAAGTAACCGCCCTGGAGCAGCGTGACATCGGTGAAGCTCGCGATGCGCGGCGAGCCGTCGGGCGTGCTCAGGTCGTACTTCGAGTCGACCGTCAGCGGGCCCGCAGCGGCGGCCACATGAACGGTCAGCGGGAAGACGGGGGCAATCTCGGCCCGGTCCGCCGCCGACAGTTCGCGGTTGCCGATCACGTGCGCAGTGATGCGATCCGCGAGGCTTGCGCCGCCGTCATCAGCTGCCGCGACCGCTCCGCCGCCCGGGGCGGCGGACTGGACTCCGCCGAACAGAGCCTCGTAGTGCGCCTGGCGTCCCTGATGGTCGAGGCCCAAGTCGAGCAGCGAGCGGAGCTGATCGACGTCGTACACCACCTTCGTCGTCTCCAGCGGTCCGTCGCCGGCGGCGGTGACGGGAATGCCGTGGGCCTCGAGCTGACTGATCGCTGTCATCGTCCTTCTCCTCCTGTGGTTGGCATCGAGATCGTGCTGCGGCGCGTGTCCAGTGACCGCACCGCGCCCGGCGGCGGGATCTCAGCCGGGGTGGTCATCGGCTCGACGGCGTGCTCGTTGACGAAAACCGGCGGCGCCGGTCGTGCGCGCCCGTCGCGTCCGGGGGTCCCGTTCGCGCCAGCGAGTCCGGGACGTCCGTCGGGCCGTGGCCGGCGGACGGCGGCGGTGCCCGGCTCGGGCGCGTGCGCTCCGCCACGGCCGGCCTCGCCGCCGCGCCGCCGCGCCCACCGAGACCACCCCGGCCCCCGCCCGAGGGATGGGCGAGCACGCGCACGCGCCCCGCCTGGCCGGGCGGGAGCGACACGAAAACGTTGGATGAGATGCCTCCGTAGCCGCCCGGTCCGCCCCTGCCGCCGTCGCCGCCACGGCCGCCATTCCCCCCGCGTCCCGGGGGAATGACGCCCTGCAGCGTGCGCTGGCCGGGCGCACCGTGGCCGCCCGCGCCGCCGTGCCCGCCGTCGCCGCCGTGCCCGCCGTCGCCACCGCTTCCGGCCGCGGCCAGGATGGTCAGCGAGCCGGCGAGTTCGCCGATCGTGATCTCGGCGAGCTTGCTGGCGCCTCCGGTTCGTCCTTTGCCGCCGTCGCCGTCGGCGGTGGCGTCGCCGCCGTCACCCCCGTCGGCGGCGCCCGGCACGACCGGGCGCACCAGCCGGGCGCCGCTCAATGTCGGCGCGGTCAGCGCCCCGACGCCGTCGGCGCCGTCGATTCCGTCGCTGCCAGCCGATCCGCTGGTGCCGTCGAACGGCCCGGTGCTGCCGTCGACGGAGAACGGGGTCGGAAGGACCGCGAGCTGGTACGGGACGGCGCTCTCGCCGCACTCACAGATCAGCCGCTGGATGATGAGGACCAGCAGGTTCCCTCGCACCACCACGGTCGCCCCGGGCTCGAGGCGCAGGCTGCCGACGTTGACGACGTTGATGATGTCGTCGCGGTCGTCCAGGCCCCAGTGGTCGCCGCGGACGCTGAGATCCCAGCTCTCGCCCGGGCGTACGTCCCTGTGCCGGACGCTCACGATCTGCGTCGGGAACGGCAAATGGGCGGCGGCCCGCGCCTGGTCCTCGGGGTCGATCTCGCCGTCGGCGAAGGCGGCGGCCTCCAGCCGATCATGGATGCCCTGCCCGATGCTCCGGCGGATCTCGATGACCGGGTTGAAGAAGACCCGCTGGCGCCGGCGGCGCTGCTCGGCAGTGGCCGCAGCCAGCGCGCGCAGGGCGGCGATCGACCGCACGCTGGGGTAGCTGACCAGCTCGGCACCGCCTCGGAGCTGGCCGACGTCATGACCGAGCCGCGCGCGTGACGAACGAACGCACGCTCCTGAGCGGCGGTCAGACGCGGTTGTCCGATCGCGCGCCCGGTGACCCGCGCTTCAGACATGACGGATGAAGCGCACGGACAGCGCGGTCCGTGGGTCGGAGACCGGCGTGCCGACGGTGGCACGCCCGCTGACGCTGCTGAACTGTGCGCACACGATGCCGGGCGAGGCCCTGTAGTAGCCGTAAACGTACATCTGCTCGTAGATACCCGAGCCGTCGGGCTGGATGGCCCGCTGGCCGCCGAGCTCGGCGTTGAACCCGGATCTGCCCCCCTCGATCAGCGCCGCGTAGGCCGCGCTGGCATCGCCGTAGACCTCGAACAGCGCGTTCCAGTCCGCGGAGGTCGGCAGCGACCACCCCCCGGGGGGCTGCGCCCGCGCATCGTAGAGCCGTCCGAAGGTGGCCTCGTTGCCGGGGTTGTCTGCGTAGATGTAGCTGCCGTCGGCAGGGAACCGGTAGTTCTCCAGCATCCAGAACGTGTCGCCGATCAGCGCGATCGGGTAGACGTGACCGGCTCCGTCGACGACGCCGGTCACGTCCAGGTAGGTGAACTGGTCGGGCGTTACTGGCGGGGAGGTGCCTGCCGGGGTGGTGACCGTCACGTCCACCGTTCCGTGCCCGGGGGGGCTGGTCACTGTGAGCTCGGTGCCCATCTGCGTGATGAGCGGGGCGACGCCGGGGTTGTTGGTGCCGAAGTTGACCGAGGTGGCCCCGGTGAAGCCGCTGCCGGTCACCCTCACCAGCTTGCCGCCCAACCCGGTGTTCGGGCTGACGCCGGTCACCTCCAGGTAGGTAAACTGGTCGGGGTCACTGGCGAGGAGGTGCCCGCCGGCGTCGTGACCGTCACGTCCACCGTCCCGTGCCCGGCCGGGCTGGTCACCGTGAGCTGGGTGTCCCCCGGTATGGCCAGGGCGGTGGCGGGGACCTGGCCGAAGTTGACCGAGGTGGCCCCGGTGAAGCCGCTGCCGGTCACCGTCACCGCCGTGCCGCCCGACGCCGTTCCGCTGGCCGGGTTGACGCCGGTCACCGGGGGATGGCAGCGAGACCGTGGAGCGATCACGGTGTTGAGCACGTCCCAGTCGGCGAGCGGCGCCGGGATCGTGGACGGGCGCGCCGGGGAGCTTCGTAGGGTCGATGAAGACGTTGCCGGTGATGGCCACGGCGGGCGCGCCGAGCGGCGTGGCTGGCGGGTCCAGTGCCGCACCGAGCGGCGTGGCCGCCGGGTTCAGCACCATGCTGTGGCTCGCGAGCAGTGCGCCTCCGAAGTTCGTCAGGGGCGCGAACTCGTTCGCCACGACGTTCCCCGTGACGGAGGCCTCGCCGAGCCCACCGATGAGGGCCGTCTCACCCATCGGGAAGCGGCTCCGGATCCGGTTGCCGTGCAGGAGGGCCGACCCGGCGCTGGTCGTGAGGTCCACGACGAGGAGGCCGGCGCCGGAATAGGGAATCGGCGATGATCGCGTCGACCTGGCAGTCGCAGAGATCGAGCCGCAGCGACACGCTCGTCCCGTGTCCGCGACCGGGAGGCGCGCCGCAGGAAGCGCGAAGGGCGGCAGCCGGTGACCTGCGTTACCGTGTCACGCTGTGCCGCGGGGCACCTGGTGCGTCTGCGCCGGGTCATCTCGGCCGCGGCACCGAGCCGGGCACGGCGGCCTGGAGCCGGAGGGGTCGTGGGGAGCACCTGGCCGATCGCGGCCGCGATCACGAAGATCCCGTCCCGAAGCGCGGCGATCCCGGCACTGGCAGACTTGCTGGTATAGCTCGGGCGTCGCCGACCGCGAACTGGTCGAATACGAGGATCTGTGCCGGGTCGGCGAGCGAGACGAACCAGAAGCCGCCGTAGGAGTTTCGGACCGTGTTCCGGTCGACGCGCAACGTGCCGAGCTGGGCCATGACGAGCGCCGGTACCGTCACTCCCTGGAACAGGCTCTGCTCGATCGCCGCGTCGTGGAGCAGCTGCGTGGCCGCCTGCGTCGGCGGCGGATGCGCCAGGCACCTGGAGGTACCCGAAGGCTCAGCTGGTAAGGGGGCTCGGCCTGGTTGCCCACCGCGAGGTCGTTGAACGGGACCGTCGTGGGCGGGTTGGCGGACTGGAAGGTGCATCCGGTGATCTCGACGTCGCTCATCGCCCCGGTCGCGAAGATCCCCGCGCCGAAGACGTTCGCCGTGGCCCGGATCGGGGAACTCGAACGTGCAGTCCTCGACGGTGAGGCCGGCGGAGTCGTCCGCGGAGATGCCGATCGCGACCTGGAGCCCGGTGGAGAATGCGTCGAGGAGGACCTGGTTCGGCTCGCGGCAGGCTGGAGAACGAGCCGGCGGGAGGCGAGAACGCGACGAGCGGAACGGAAAGCTCGACGCCCCGGATCGTGACCGAGCTCACGCCCTGTATCGCGATGAGCCCGGGGACGAACTCGGGGCCGGGCTGCTCGGCGCCTGCAAGATGACCCCCTCCCTGCAGGCCTGCAGGGTGATGCCGTCGAATTCCGGCCCGAGCACGAGCGGTGCCGGGAGCGTGTAGGTACCCGGCTCGCAGGCAGACGGTGATCGGTCCCTGGGTCGCATAGGCGCGGCCGAGGAGCGTGTGCAGCGAGGCCCCGTCCGTCGACGTCGACGGTCCGACGTCCACCGTGCAGCATCCGCCCTTGGCGGCGGTCGGATCGACGAGGCTCGGCGAAAGGCGGGACGCAGCGTCGACGCCGTCGCGGTCCCGCCGTCCCAGGTGAGCACCGCGAGCGGGCAGGCCCAGGTCCGCGGGCCGTCGGGCGGCTGGGGCGCGGCGAGGTAGCGGGCCGGGTAGACGATCGCGGCTGGATCGGTCGGAACGCGAAGCGCCAGAAGTCGCCGACGTGGAACCTGCCGGTGCTCGAGGTGAGCGTTATGGCGACGCCGGTGCCGCCGAGCGGGGTCGCCTGGCCCGCCTGGGGCAGCTGCCGTCGCCTGCCAGACGCGCAGGTACAGCTGCGGGTGTCGCGGAAGGTAGCCGCTCGGCGGCTCGCCCGAGATCACGAGGCTCATGCTGGCTGGGGTCGTAGGCTAGCGGTGAGCGCGCGAGACGAAGCCCGAGGGCGCGGTGACGCGATGTAGTCTGGTGGCCGGCTGACGCGCTGGCCGCATCGCGCAGCAGCTCGACCGCCTGGCCGTCGGCGGGGTAAGTGGAAGCTGTCCACGGGGGCGCTGGCAAGCGTGAGCGTCGTGTTGCCGGAGCTCGAGTCGAACGTGGCCGCCGGGACCCGGTAGAGGAAGGAGGCGTCGTCGAATCCCCAGACGATGGTTGGCACGCCGGCCGGGTCGACGCTGGTGACCATCACCCGGATCATCTGGTTTTCGGCGCCGAGGTAGCCACCGATCGCCACGGGCTGGCAAAGGCTGGGGAGACCGGGGTATCGAGGGCACGAAATGAACCGTCGTGACGTGCTCCTGCTCGATGAGCCCGGCCAGGTACGCCGGGTCCTTGTGCCCTTCGGGCCGGGCCATCACCAGCCCGGCGCCAGTGATCAGCGGCCAGAAGAACTCCCAGACCGAGACATCAAATCCGGCGGGGGTCTTCTGCAGTACCCGGTCATCGGCGGCCAGGCCGTACTCTGCCTGCATCCACAGCAGCCGGTTCACCACCCCGCCGTGTGCCACCACCACGCCCTTCGGCGTCCCGGTCGACCCCGAGGTGTAGATCACATACGCCGGGTGCGCCGGGCGCAGCGCCGCCCCCCGTTCCTCATCGGCGGGCGGGTGATCCGGGCAGGCCGCGACAGCCGCCGCCACATCCGGGTCATCCAGCACCACCCGGGGCACCCCATCACCGCCGGGCAGCGCGCCCACGGTCGCGGCCGTGCACACCACCATCGCCGGGCGGGCATCGGCGAGCATCAACCGGTCCGCGCGGGCGGGTACCCCGGATCGACCGGCAGGTAGGCGGCCCCGGCCTTGAGCACCCCCAGCAGCGCTGCCATCAGCTCCGCCGAGCGCTCCACCGCCACCGCGACCACCCGCTCCGGGCCTGCCCCGGCCCTGATCAGGTACCACGCGATCTGGTTGGCCGCCGCATCCAGCTCCCTATACGAAAGGACGCCATCCCCGCGCCACCACCGTCACCGCCTCCGGGGTCTCCGCCGCCCCCGCGCCTCGAACAGCCCCGCAAGCGTCCCGCCCGGCACCGGCCGCGCGGTGTCGTTCCACTCCCCCACCACCGCCGCCGTTCCGCCGCCGACAGCACCTCCACCTCACCGGCCCGCACCCCCGGATCAGCCGCCACCTGCTCCAGCACCCGCACCAGCCGCCCCGCCAGCGCCTCCGCACCGCCCCGGTCGAACAGGTTCGCCGCGTACAAGATCCCGCCCTCGATCCCCGCCGGGCCCCCGTCAGCGTCCCGCCGTTCCCCGAGGGTGACGGACAGGTCGAACCTCGCCACGCCGGCCCCGGCTCCCACCGGGGACACCCACAGGCCGGGCAGCTCCCAATGTTTCCCGCGGGGGGTTCTGGAACGCCAGCATCACCTGGAACAGCGGGTTGCGGGCCAGTGACCGGGCCGGGCTCAGCGCCTCCACCAGATGCTCGAACGGCACGTCCTGGTGGGCGTAGGCACCCAGGTCGGTCTCCCGCACCCGCCCGAGCAGCTCGCTGAACGAGGGATCCCCGGACACGTCGGTACGCAGCACCAGGGTGTTGACGAAGAACCCCACCAGCTCATCCAGCACCGCATCGCCGCGCCCGGCCACCGCGGTGCCGACCGGGATGTCGTGGCCGCCGCCCAGCCGCGACAGCAGCACCGCCACCGCGGCCTGCATCACCATGAACATCGTCGCCCCGCCGCGGCGGGCCACCTCCACCAGCCCGGCATGCACCCGCGCATCCACCCGCAGCGGCACCAGCCCGCCCCGATGGCTGGCCACCGCCGGGCGCGGCCGGTCGGCGGGCGCGCCAGTTCCCCCGGCAGCCCGGCCAGCGCCTGCCGCCAGTAGGCCAGCTGCCCGCAGATCACACTGGCCGGGTCGTCCTCACCGCCCAGGACCTCCCGCTGCCACATCGCATAGTCGGCGTACTGCACCGCAAGCGGCGCCCACCCCGGCGCCCGGCCCTGCAGCCGCGCCGCATACGCCACCCGCAGGTCCCGGGACAGCGCCCCATCGACCACCCGTCCGCGGCGACATGGTGCATCACGATGACCAGCACGTACTCATGTGCCGGCAGCGTGAACAGGTGCACCCGCCACGGCAGCTCGCGGCTGACGTCAAAACCCCGGCCGGTCTCGGCGGCTATCGCCTGACCCAGGTCGTCTTCGGTGGTGTCCGCCACCGCCAGGACCGGGGTCCCCGGGTCCCCGTCCAGCACGACCTGCCGCGGGATGCCGTCGGTGTCGGGAAAGACGGTGCGCAGGCTTTCGTGCGGCCGGCCACGTCGCCCAGCGCCGCCCGCAGCGCGGCCACGTCCAGGTCCCCGGTCAGCCGCAGCACCAGCGGGATGTTGTAGACCGCGGCGGCTCCTCCAGCCGGTTGAGGAACCACATCCGCTGCTGCCCGAACGACAGCGGCACCACCTCCGGCCGCGGCCCCGCCACCAGCGCCGCCCGGGCGGCGCCGCCGCCCGCGGCCAGCCGCGCCGCCCCCGCCGGGGACGGCGCCCGAAGAAGTCCCCGGATGCTGACCTCAGCGCCCAGGACCGCGCGGATCCGGGCGATCAGCCGCATCCCCCGCAGCGAGTCGCCGCCCAGCTCGAAGAAACTGTCCTCGGCGCCGACCCGTTCCAGCCCCAGCACCTCGCCGAACAGGCCGCACACGATCTCCTCGACCGCGCTGCGCGGCTCCCGCCCGCCGCCGTCGGCGGCGAAATCCGGGCAGGCAGCGCCGCCCGGTCCAGCTTCCCGTTGGCCGTCAGCGGCAGCGCCCCCAGCACAACAAACGCCGACGGCACCAGGTAATCCGGCAGCACCGCCGCCACCCGCTCACGCAACGCCACCAGGTCTATCCCAGCGCCGACGCCCGCGGCGGCGCTGTAGGCGGCGCTGGTGGTAGCGGCGGCATCCGCGGGCACGAT
>CAVQKF010000010.1:0-284569 GCA_963712955.1 uncultured Actinomycetota bacterium
CACGTACAAGAAGAAAGGCCAGTGGCACACCCGGGCCAAGGCCGTCCTCTACATCACCAGCCTCGCCGAAGACGAGACCACGCCGGAAGACCTCCTCGCCCACGTCCGCGGCCACTGGCGGGTTGAGCACGCTCACTGGCTACGCGATGTGATCTGGAAAGAAGACAAATCACTCATCCGCACCGGAAACGCCCCTCGGTCTGGTCCGCCATCACCAACCTCGTCATCAGCCTTTTCCGCATACACGGAGTAACCAGCTATACCGTCGAAACCCGCCGCTGCGCCCAGGACCCCCGCCGCGCACTCCAGGTCTTGGACCTCACAGCACTCTCACCTGGCTAAACATTACAAGCGACTTTGGCAAACCCCTGCCGTACGGGCTCCACACACCTTAATACCTTTCCCGCAGGCGACGCTGCTTTGGGTTAAGGCGGCGTCAGCTCGCCAGCTCTGCGCCGAACTGGAACGAGCTGAACGGCAACTCGACGCTGAAATACATCGAAATACGCGCAGAAGCAACAAGATAAGTGACACCTCATGAACGGCCACCCAGCAGCACCCGCCACCGCGACGTGGCCGTTGTCGAGCGCGCTCGTCCTGGGCGCCCTGCCACCGGCTGCCGGGTGTGCGCGGTTGCATGCGCGCAACGTGATGTGCGAGTGGGGTCTTCCCGACGTCGCGGAGAACGTCGAGCTGGTGGTATCGGAGCTGATGACCAACGCCATCCTGGCCACTGCCGGACCGGACGGGCAGCCGAGGTACGAAGACGATCTGTCGGGTTTGCCGGTGGTTCATGTGCGATTGTCGTCCGATCGTGCCCGCGTGCTCGTCGAGGTGTGGGATCGGAGCGCAGCATCCCCGGCTGCCAAGCATGCTGAGCCCGATGAGGAAGGCGGCCGGGGCTTGATGCTGGTAGACGCCCTGTGTGAGCAATGGAGCTGGGACGTGGTGCCATGCTGGGCGGGCAAGGTGGTTTGGGCGGTATTAAGGCCCAAGCCGACAGCTCAGTAGCCACTGGCGTTGCACACAGGTGATCTCGAACCGCAAATCACGAACAATGCACTGACCCTGGCCACTGACCGTCTTGGCGGTGCCGAGCTGGGTACGATCACAGCATGACCTTCGGCCGGATTACTACCGATCCCGACATGATGGGCGGGCAGCCTTGCATACGCGGGCTGCGGATTCCCGTCGCCACCGTGGTGGCCATGGTCGCGGACGGCATGACGACCGCGGAGATCATCGCCGAGCTTCCCGACCTCACCCCAGAAGACGTGCGCGAGGCGCTGCAATACGCGGCCGAGGCCGTCCGGGAGCGTGAGTTGCCGCTGCGGCACTCGGCATGAAGTTCCTGATCGACAACAACCTCTCCCCTGTCCTGGCCGACCTCCTGAAGGCGGCCGGGCACCACGCGACGCACATCCGGGACTACGGTCTCGAGGCAGCGACAGATCCAGTTGTCCTGGCGCGCGCACATGACGATGACTGCATTCTGATATCAGCAGACACCGACTTCGGAACGCTCCTGGCCCGCGAGCGAGCGCATGCTCCATCGGTGCTGCTCATCCGCCGGCTCACCGGCCGGCGCGCAGCGGACCAGGCCGCCGTCATCCTCGCGAACCTGGAGGCTGTCGAAGACGACCTGAACGCCGGGGCCGTGGTGGTCCTCACCGACGACTGGATCCGCGTTTGCCAACCCCCAGCAAGCCGGACCGGCCACCTTGGCGACGGTCGCCTTGCTGATATCGGCGGGCATAGGCGGGCTGATGGTGAACACAAATGAGGACGGCCACCCGGGCCATAGCCGCTGCGCCAAACCTATATTGCCCGGCGCCAGCCACAGGCACGGGCGGTACCGGAACGTCACGCCACGAACCCGGGACTCGTGATCGCCGGCGTCCCGCCCCGGCCGCAGCACGCTGAGCCCGGCAACCGGTAAATGACCCCGGGTGTCCACGACTGGTGGACGCCCGGCAGAGGGAAGAATGCGGCCAGGGCCGGGCGATGAGGGACTGGCCATGACACCCGGTCCCGGGTAGGCAACGGGCGCCAATCATACCGATGGGATCACCTCGGCCAGCTCCCGCAAGGCGGCTGTCAGCCGCTACCCGCCCTGCCGCGCAGGGCACGCGGACGGCCTGCAAAGAATGAGCGGCCGCACCCCCCGCTGGCGGGGGGACACCCAATAAATCATCATGTCGCCGGGCAATAAGCCCGCGGGTCGTAGGTAAGCCTGGCTGCCCCTTCGCCGCACCCCGCCGCGAACCGTCATGGCCCGGTCGCCCACGACAGGAAGGCCAGCCCCCCTTCGCAGATCCCGATCACCAGCGCTCACGCTCCCTGGCCCCGCCGCCCAATGATCCGCTCCCGGGCGGCCGCGTCAAGGGCGCCTGTGGCGCCGCTCCGCGGGCGCTCCGCGGCCCCTTGACCCGGCCGCCCGCTCGCAGGACCCGGCAGCTATCCGGGGGGCAGGAGCACAATGAGACACACGCCCGGGCCCGGCACTGAATCCCGCATACAACAAGAAACCGGACCAGTTGCGGTAACGGACCGATGCAGGTAAGCTGCCGCCGGCCTGCCCGCCGGTCTCGGACCAGTCACGCACCCCATCGTCCACGGCCTTGACGGACTCACAGCGACATCACGCTCCGTCACCAGCATGTGAACGAACCGGCGCACTCGTGCCGCCGATTGTCTGCGTCCTGGCCGCATACTTAACCGACGCCCGATTCGATGTGAGTGTGGTTGCGAACTGACGCTTCTAGCGCCATAATGGCGCCATGCCCAGTGTGCAAATCAAGGATGTCCCGGAACAGACCCACGCTGTCTTGCGCCAACGCGCCGCGGCCGCACACCAATCCCTCCAGGAGTACTTGCGCGCCAGGCTGATCGAAGAAGCAAGCGAGCCAACCCTGGAGGAGGTCCTTGACCGGGCGGGTGGCCGCTCCGGCGGTTCAGTACCGTTGAAAACCGCGGTATCGACGCTCCACGCCGACCGTGATCGTCGTTGATGCCAGCGTCGTGGCCGTAGCCCTCGCTGACGACGGCCACGATGGCGATCACGCACGTAGCCGCCTGCGCGGCGAACGGCTGACCGCGCCAGAGCTGGTCGATCTCGAGACCGCCTCGGTCTGGCGACGGCAGATACGGGAAGGCTTCATGGACGCTCGCCGAGCCGTGCTGGCCCTGGCTGACCTCGCAGCTCTGCCGCTGCGGCGGGCATCGCACCGCCCCCTGCTCAACCGCTGCTGGGAACTTCGCGAAAATGTGACAATCTACGACGCGTCGTATGTCGCGCTCGCCGAGGGGTTGGGCGTGACCTTGCTCACCGGTGACCAGAGGCTGGCACGAGCCACTGGCCCGCGCTGCCATATCGAAGTACTGGGCTCATCACCCTGAGCCGCCGATTCCGCTTCCTTCTAGCCGCAGGTAGGGCTGTTGCTGAGGCTCTTACCGTCGCCGCCCGGGAGGATACTTCGCGTCCGCGGGGGGCCGACTGGGCCGGGCGTTGCGCTTGACGCCTTTCCCGGTCAGCCCTCGGTGAAGTGCACCGGCCTCAGCCTCCGGCCGGTCCAGGCTGGGAAGCGTGCTCTTGTCACGCTGGCGGCTGGATCGGGGAGCGGGCATGGTCGTGGTGGCTCACTCGGGTGGCTGCCTGCTGCTACCTGCGATCGCCCGCGAGGTAGGCGCCCGCCGCGCCGCAGCCCGCGCTCAGCGCGAGGACGGATTCGAATACAGCCAGTTCGCCGGCATCCGGTCCGCTCATACGATCGGCACCAGTGACCTTGCGCTGCGAAAACTGCCACACCGCCGTGGCCCCCCGGCCCACGAATGCACCAGCTGCGGCAGCCCTCCGGACGACTCCTTCCTGCGTGGCCCCTCACCCGCGCCATAGCCCGCCGACGCCTGCCCCGGCAGACTCCCGGGAACTGGTAGATCCGGCCGCACGGTCACGACCAGCAAGTGGGTCGACCGCCCACTCCGAATCGGCGGGCGTCAGCAAGCTCTCACGGCACCCCCACGGACTCACCTGGGAGATCCGTCAGCTGGTCCAGCGGCCAGGCGGCAGTCGCGCTGCGGATGGAGGTCGTGCACCGGCTCGCGAGGGCAGCGCTGGCCGGCAAGCTGGACCCGGTCGTCGCCTCCGCTGCGGCGGAGATGCTCATCGGCTCGCTGCTCCCCCGCGCCGGCGCTGACCCCCCGGACGGCGACGCCGACCAGGCGCTGGCGCAGCGCGCGGCAGCCGTTATGGGCCAAACCAGCCGGTACCTGGCGTGGCTGGCGAGCACGTCCCTGGCCTTGTCGGCGCGGCAGGTCACCACCGCGGGCGCGGCACGCGAGCTGGCCGCCTCAGCGTGGGGGTCCGTCACCACAGCCTGCGCCTGGCCGGCCCCGGCCCGCCGTACGCGGCCGGCACCGCGGACCTGGGCACGCCGCTGCCGGGCGCGGCCAGCGTGCTGGCCTGGATCAGCGGCTTCACCGAATTCCACCGCCGGCGAGCCCAGATGAGCAGCTGCGCGTGTTCCTGGCCGGGCTGCCCCGGCCGGTGCTGGACGCCACCGCCAGGCTGGTGTCACGGGCCTTATGTGCCTGGTCGCCCGCTACCGGGCCCGGATCCCGCGCCTGGTCTACGCCGCCACCAGCCACGACGTCGCCACCTACGGATTCGAGGACCTTCAGTTCTACCGCGAACTCATCCACCCCAACGATGAGCACTCCTCCAGGAGGACGCCGCTGACGGCGAGCTGCGCGAGGCGGCGGCAGCGCAGGCCTGCGCGCCTGGGCGCAGCAGCTCCCTTTCCCCGTCGAACCCAAATACTGTCCCCAAGCAGCTCGAAGTACTCCCGCAACATGCCGGCCACCGCCCGACCCTTGGGCCCCATGGCCGGCAGTGACTGCTGACGGCGTTTGCCGTGACTCATTCGGCCAGTGCAAGCCGGATCAGGGCGATGGCAAGAGATCATGCCTCGGGGCCAAGCCGGGCACGGCGGCCGGCCGTGTCAGCCGCCAGCGCGGGCGGGCAGTACGGTGGGAGAAGTGACCGATACGGACGCCATCGCCGCGCACATCCTTACCACCTACGACACCATCACCGTCGTAGGTGCCAGTGCTGCCCCAGCGAAGGCAGCGCATTACGTGCCCGCGCACATGCAGCAGCACGGATGGCGCATCATCCCGGTCAACCCGCACGCTGACACGATTGTCGGCGAGCATGTCTACCGGACGCTCCGGGATGTCCCCGTGCAGATTGGCCTGGTCAATGTATTCAGGCCAGCGGGGCAGACGCCGGATATCGCCCGCGAGGCGGTGGCAGCGGGAGCCACGGCCTTGTGGCTGCAACTGGGCATCGCGTCGCAGGAGGCCCGTGCCATCGCTGAGGAGGCCGGGCTGCTCTACGTGGAAGATCGCTGCCTGATCATCGAACAACGCCGCCTGAAGCTGCACGCACCCAGCCCGCAGTGACCAACGCCGGCCGGTCAGGCATTGAGGCTGCTTCAGGAAGCGCTTGCGCAGCAGGGCAGGTCACTCGGTTAGCACCTGCGCCCAACCCTCGCAGATCTCGGCCCTGGAGTTGCCGCACGTCCAGAACCAATCGCAGAGGAGAGCACCATGACGTCCCTGCCCGGCCGCCCACACACCGCGCTGCTCGTCATCGACGTCCAGAACGACGTCGTGGCCAACGCGCACAACCGTGACGGCGTGATCGCCAACATCGCCGTCCTCGTGGGCAGGGCAAGAGCCGGGGGTGCACCCGTCATCTGGGTGCAACACTCCGACGGCAACTTGCCGCAGGACAGCGACGGCTGGCAGTACGTCCCCGAGCTCACCCGGGAGGGGTCCGAGCCGCTGATCCACAAGCAGTACGGCGACTCCTTCGAAGCCACCGACCTGGAGGCCGTCCTTGCCGAGCGTCAGGTGGGGCGCCTGATCGTCACCGGAGCGCAGACCGACGCGTGCATCCGCTCGACGCTGCACGGGGCGATCGTCCGGGGCTACGACGCGACGTTGGTCAGCGACGCCCACACCACCGAAGACCAGACCCAGTGGGGCGCGCCGGCACCTGACAAAGTCATTGCCCACACGAACCTCTACTGGCAGTACCAGACCGCTCCCGGACGGCGCGGAGGGACGGCCCCGACCGATTCCGTCGACTTCGGTGGGACCCTGAGGATGGGCCGGCATTGAGATGGGCACCGGTCTCGTAGCCTGCAGCCTTTGACTGCCAACGCTGGCATCGGCATGTCAGGCCGGCTCTCGCCAGGCATCCCAATAGCGGCGGCGTCTACGGCCGGTCCCTGCGATGGGTCACCGCTGCTGGTGTCCGGCTCACCCGGGGTGTCGTCACCCCTGTAAGGCACACCACGGGCCACTGCCTGTTCGATCGCCGACAGCTCATACCCCCGGGCCAGCAAGGTCAGCCACCGGCCAGCGTCTTTGCGGGAGCAGGGGCCCACTCGTCGGTGCGCCTGGTGCCGCGGCGGTCACCGTACCGGCCATCTCGGACTCGTAGGCGACCGCGATCGGGGCCAGGATGAGGCGAACATTCTGCTGGGGTCGCTCATGCCGGGTCCGGTGGTGGCCGGGTCACGCTGCGGGTCGGATGACGGGGTTCAGCTCTCCGGGACGAGGTCCGTGATGGCCTGTACTTCCGCGGGCGTCAGGCGGATCGTCTCGGCGGCCAGGTTGTCGATCAGGTGGGAGAGACTTGTCGTTCCGGGGATGGGCAGGCTGGCCGGCGAGCGGTGCAGCTGCCAGGCCAGGGCGATCTGCGGGATGGTCGCCTGGTACCGGCGGGCGATGGGCTCGAGGATCTCGGCGACGTGGGGGTCGCCGGTTTCGGTCACGGTGACCGGGTGCCAGGGCGAGAACACCGCGCCTGTTTTCTCGGCGGCGTCCAGCAGCTCGGCTCCGATGCGGACGGCGGGGTTGTAGTGCGCGGTTACGGCGGCGATGCCGGCGATGGCCCGGGAAGCGTGAAACTGGTCGGTCGTGACGTTGGACAGGCCGATGTTGGCGATCAGTCCCTGCTCGCGGAGCTCGGCGAGGGTGGCGACCTGATCCTCGAACGGCACGTCCGTGGCCCGGCCGCTGTGCAGGTAGTACAGGTCGATCCGCTCGACGCCGAGCCGGCGGGCGCTCATCTGCGCGCTCTGCCGCAGGTAGTTCCGGTTACCCACCGCATCCAGCGTCGAGTAGTCGTAGCCGCCCCGGACGAAGCCGCCCTTGGTCGCGATCACCAGGCCGTCGGGATAGGGGTGAAGGGCGTCGTGGATGAGGATCTCGTTGGAGTGCGGCCCGTACACATCAGCGGTATCGATGAACGTGATCCCGGCGTCCACCGCGTCCCGCAGCAGGGGCGATGCCGTCGTCCCGGTCGGGATAGTCACCCCAGACCTGGCTCCCCGTCAGCCTCATCGCCCCGTAGCCGACTCGGCCGACCGCCAGGTCAGCGCCGATGGTGACCGTGCTGCCCGTCTCCCCGGCACGAGGCGGGGCCGCCGTAACGGGACCGTTTTCCATCGTCGTTCCTCCTTCGGGTGCGTGCCCTGTGCAGCGCGGCCGGTGACCTTAGATGTCCCGGCAGCTCTTGCCAGCACAATAGACGTAACGATCGTTACGTGTAAAGTTGAGGCCATGGGACGGCATCCCCAGCCCGAGCGGCGAGCCGCGCTGCTCGATGCCTGCACCCGCCACGTGCTCGACCGCGGGATCAGCGGGCTGTCCATCACCTCACTGGCCGCGGCCGCCGGAACCAGCGCGCGCATGCTCATCTACCACTTCGGCAGCAAAGATCAGCTCGTGACCGAGGTCCTGCACGAGGCCCGGCGGCGCCAGCAGGCCCTGTTTGGCGGGCTCCTCCAGCCGCGCCCCGGCGTCCCGTATCCCGACGTGCTGCGTGCTGCGTGGCGTCAGCTGACCAGCCCCGCAGCCATGCCCTACCACAGGCTCTTCCGGGAGCTGCACGATCTCCCCGCGCAATCCTCTCCCTGGAAAGGCTTCCCGGCCCATGCCACAGGCGAGTGGCTCGCCGTCGTCACCGCGGGACTGCAAGCCGCCGGCTACGAGGATCCTCAGGTCGCGGCCACCCTGATCGTCGCCGCCTCACGCGGCCTGCTCCTGGACCTCCAGGTCACGTCCGACCGGGAACGCGCCGACGCCGCCTTCGGCGCGCTCATAGATCTTCTGACCGAGGCCCGCACCAGCACCGGAATCAGAAAAGCCCGCGAACCGTGAGCCCTATGCGACGCCAGCCATCCCGGATCCGATATCGCGCAAGAACGACTGATATGCGTATGCGTTCTGGCGCGATCACACCCGTTCCGCGGCGCGCCGAGTCGGCAGTTCGGTGCGTTCTCAGCATTTCCGACTGCCTCCGGCTTCATAACGTTGCGTGTTCGTAAGTCGCGTGCGCCAAGCAGGCGGGCTGTCCAACGCAGCGGCCGTCGGGGGTCCTACCTGGCGTCGTCCACCGTCTGAGGGCCGAGGCGGAACAGCGGCCCGGTCTTTGCAGCCCTGTTCCGCGGCGCTCAGTTCGTCTGTGGTCCAGATTCCAGCGCCTTCGCCGAACTATCCGGCGATGGTTCGCATCGAAGGGATCAGCTGGCATCAAGGACCGTGCGCGGTCGCGTCGGTGGCGATGAGGCCGCCCGGCCGGGGGCGGATGCGATCGGAGTCCCGATCTCTAGGCGCGCAGGCCGTCCAGGACGACGCGCAGGCAGGGTTCAAGCGTCCGGCCCGTGCCGGCGTCCCTGGGCAGGGCGCTGACCATCGATAGCAGCTGTGTCGAGGTCAGGTCCGGGCGGAGCGGAACCTCTTGCCGGGCTCGCTCGAACAGCCGGGCGAAGCTGTTTTTCATCGGCCCGCACAGAGTGCCGACGGCCGAGCTGTCGTCACTCAGCGATTCCCCGACCCGGGCGCTCATGCCCGGGTACTCGGTAGCGCACCGGTCATACAGCTCCAGCCACTCGCTCAGCGCCCGCCACACGTCCGGGGCGTCAAGCGCGCGCTGCGCGGACGCGTCGAGCTCGCCCACCCGGTCTTGCAAGATCGCCGCGAACAGGTGCTCGCGGGTCGGGAAGCGCCGGTAGAGGGTTCCCTTCCCGACTCCGGCGGCCCGGGCCACGTCTTCCATGGGCGCATCGGTTCCCGCCTGCGCGAATACGGCCTTGGCCGCGGTGAGGACCGTGTCGTAGTTCCGCTGCGCGTCGGCACGCCTCGGCTTGGCGGAAGGAAAGCTCATGGAATCAGTCTAGCGGATAAGTGGACATACCGTCCGGATGTTGCTAACGTCGAAGTGGACGAACCGTCCGGATAGGAGCTCATCATGGGAAGCATCTGGTGCGACCTGCACAGTGACCGCCCGTCGCTGCGCGACCTGTCCCGCCCGGGTCCGAGTTCGCCGGCGAGCCGCTGCTCGGCTCCGCCCTCTGACACCAGGGCAGGGAATGCCCCGCATCCAGCAAAGGAGAACAGCATGCGCATCGGGATCATCGGCGCCGGGGACATGGGCGCCACGCTGGCCGCCCAGCTCACCCGGCTCGGGCATCAGGTCGCGATCGCCAACTCGCGCGGACCGCAGACGCCTCCCTTCGAACAGAGCGTGGGCAGTGGCCAGGTCGGGTTCCCCCGCTCATTGCCCGCTCGAAGTGGCCTCGCATCCCTCCCCTACTGACTGGCAGCTGATGCTCGCGCTCAGGCCATTCCGGAGGCGCTGAGCGGGTTGTATCCAGGTGTGCGGAACAGATCCTGGAGCTGGCGGCGGCGGATGCCGATATTGCTGCCCTCGATGATCGGGTAGGCGAGGGCCTCGGACAGGTAAGCCATCAGCGGGAAGTTGTTGTCGTAGGCCTGGACGCCGACGACGTTCATGAGCCGGTTGATGACCTCGACTCCCATCTCCGAGCCGAAGATCTTCGCGTGCAGGGCCAGTTCGGGGCCCGCTGCGTCCTGCGCGATCACGGCATCAAGCGCACGCCAGGCGAGAAGCCTGACCGCCTCGATCCGGCTCTTTGCGTCCGCGAGGACATCGGCCACCGACTGGTGCTCGATGATCGGCACCGCGCCGCCTCGCTTCTCGGCCAGCGCATGGTGATAGGCCGCGTCGAACGCCTGCCGCATCGCCGCGACGGCGAAAATGCCGATCGACGCGCCGCTGGCCCAGAACGCATTGTAGGTGAGCTGGACACCTTGCGCCTCGGCGCCCAGGATGTTCGACCGCGGAACGCGCACATCGTGCAGGCGGATCCGCGACGTCATGCAGCCCCGGAGGCCGACGAGGTCATAGTGCTCTTCCACCTCGATGTGGCCGGCCAGGTGTTCGCGTTCGGCGACGATAACAGACACCCCGCCAGGGGTGCGGCAGACGATCGTCATAACGTCGGGGCCGTTGCCATCCCAGCCGGCCAGATGGGAGGCCCACGCCTTGCGGCCGTTGACGACCCATGAATCGCCGTCGGGCACCGCGGTCGTGCGCAGGCCCTCCGCCGGCGGTGGCGCGGCGAAGTTGGCGGTGCCCTCCGGTTCGCTGAACGCCATGGCGGCAACCGGAGCGCCGTGGTCGGCCAGGAACGGGGCGACGAAGCGCTGGATCTGCTCCGGCGTGCCGACCTCGTAAACAGGCGCGAGCGCGATAAGCGGTCCCGCTAGCGAAATCACGAAGTCGGGGCTGTGGCAGGCCCACTCCTCGATGAGAATGCAGGCCTCGACCCCGCCGGCGGCCGCTCCGCCGAACGGCGCCGGGATGAGCCCCTTGAGGAATCCTGCGGCGACCGCCTTTTCGAACGCCGGGCGGGCCAGCAGGGCTCGCCTGAGCGGGTCGCGCTCCCTGCGGACCTCGGCGGCCAGCGGACGCAGGTGCTCTTCCGCGAACTGACGGGCACCGAGCTTCAGTTGCTCCTGCTCCGGGCTGAGATGAAACGAGACGGTCATGGAGGCTCCTTCATTCGTGTTCATTCGTGCGGCCGCGCCTGGAGTCAGTTTCGAAGTCAGGGATTATCGACCGACTCGGTCAAGTGGGACCAGTTCTCGAGATCAGCCGATCGATCGGCGATCTCCTTGCGGATAATTCCTTTGGCCCATCTGCCAAGGGCAAGACGCATGGGAGGCTGTTCGGCTTCGACAAGCTCCAGGATTGCCGCAGCTACGCGGGAAACTTCGGCGATCGCCTCTGGTGGAAGATCCTTCAGCCCTTTGAGGGTAGCGCCTGCCGTGTCGCCGTAGTCCGCAATGGCATGCTCGGCGACAATCCATTTGGCCAAAAACTCGGTACGGAGCCCACCCGGTTCGATCTGGGTGAACTTGATGCCCAGCGGAGCGAGCTCGGCGCTCATCGCCTGGGTCGCGCCCCCGAGAGCTTGTTTAACGGCGGCTAGCATGCCTGTCGCTGGGAAAGACATTTCGCCGAAGATGGACGACATTTGAAGCACATGGCCGGAACGCTGGCTCCGCAGCACGGGCAGTGTGGCACGCAGAACGTTCAGGGCGCCAAAGAAGCCCGTGTCGAAAAGCTCCCTCGCCTGCTTGTCGCTGGTGCCTTCAACCGAACCCACCAACGCGAAGCCAGCATTGTTGAAGACTACATCGATGCCAGGGAACTCCCCGATCGTCCTGCTGACGGCCATTCTGGCGGCCTCTTCATCGCGTACGTCAAGTTTGATGGCGATTGCCTGACCCGGAAAATCGGTAACCAGTTCTTCGATCGCGCTGGTGTTCCTCGCGGTTGCCGCCACAAGGTCCCCGTGCTCCAGAGCTGCTTTCGCGACCGCATAGCCCATGCCTGACGACGTTCCGGTTATGAACCACACTCGGCGCCACTTCGAATCGATCTCTGCCATCGGGAATTCACCCACTATCATCTGGATTTACGATTCTTACTTTGCTAGTGCTCGTAATTAAATATCCTTCACTTCAGGTTGTTGGCGAGCAGTTTCTTGAAGTCCGCTCGAGGATCGCTGCCCTAGCGACGATCTCATCGGCGGCCGCGACCCACTCGAAGGGAATGGCGTCACCGTTCCACGACGCGATGGACTCGGTGATCGCATTGATAAGCTGACGGACGGAGCCGAATGTACCGCACCGGATTGCCCGCTGGCTAATAGTGCCGAACCAGATCTCCACCTGGTTAAGCGATGAACTGCCCGTCGGGATGCAGTGGAATTTGATGCCCGGATGCTTTGCAAGCCACTTGTCAACATCCTTCCCGGAAGGATAGAAAGGTTGTCGAGGATCACGTGGAGCTCCCTACCCGGATACCGCGCAGCGACGTGGTCCATGAAAGCGAGGAACTCTTGTGTACGGCGCCGCGGCAAAGTCTGGGTCGCGCGACAGCTTGAAAGTCCCCTGCCGGTGTGGCTTTATGCCGTTCTCGCGCCACAGCACAGAAATGAAGTTGTGCGAGACGCTGCTTCCCTCATGCCTTCTCAAGTACCTGGCCATCTCGTAACTCGACCAGTGCGAGAGCCCGGTGCTTTCCGGCGGCGTCTGCTTGGTCAGGGCGATGATGCGCGAGCGTACTTCGCCGGGAACCTCGCGCGGCCGTCCGGTTGATTTCCGGCTTTCCACGGCAGGTGCGCCGCCTTCCTGATGCCTTCCGACCCACTTGTAAACAGTGACCTTCGACGTTCCCATCATGGCCGCGATTTCGGCCGCCGGGTGCCCCTCGCTATCCAATAGCACGATCTACGCCCGCGACGAGACGGACCCATATCCTTCTGGCGGTATCTTCGACCGAAGTTCCGCCCGCTGCGCCTCGGAAAGCTTCATAGTTGTTATTATGCCAGGTGAGAGTTTCAATGTAAAGCGCATTCAATTACGTGACACCAGGGCGCCCCGAACAGCCACGTCGGATGATTGGCCATCACCGATGAGCCGGCTGAGCACGTCGTCTGTCTCCTGGCCGACCGTACGCACGAGCTCTCCGGCTGCCAGGAACCGTGCCAGGCCACCGGCCTGGCCGACGAATACCGGGTTTTCGGGTGCCAGGAGCAACGGCAACGGAGAAATCTGGTGGCCGGGGGCCTGAGGCTTCAAGCCGGTCAATGAGCGGGGTACGGACAGCGCGGCCATGGCACCCGGTCATCACCGCGGTCACCGTGGTATCCGGGCCCAGCGCCGCGCGATAAGGCTGGCCAATGGCTAATCTTCTGTGCTGCTGCGTCCGACCAGTGCGGGACGGCCCTGGCCAGCCGCAGCGTCGAGCGGCGTCGCGGCCAACGGCTTGCGGCGCGAGCAAGGCGTGGCACGTCGTTGACGTCAAGCATCCGGGATCAGCCATCCGCAAGCCCAACTGCAACGGCGGGGGCGTGTACACGATTGAGGGCGGGATGGGGCCGTGTCTGCTACGGCAATCGTTTACGCGATCAGCGATCATATAATGACGGAATGCTGTTATTTGCTTGAGGTATACACTCAGAATATAGTGGCCGTCATGAGCGTCCCACTCACCCTGCTCGGGCTCCTCGAACGGGAGCCGAGCCACGGGTACGACCTCAAGCGCGACTACGACGCCTTCTTCGGGCGCGGCAAGCAGCTGCCGTTCGGCCAGGTGTACGCCACGCTCGGCCGGCTGGCGCGCGACGGCCAGGTCATCGCGGGCGACGCGGAGCCGGGCGACGGCCCGGACCGCAAGCGCTACGCGATCACCGACACCGGCCGGCACGAGGTTGACACGTGGCTGGCCGAGCCGGTGGAACCGGAGCCGCACCTGCAGACGGTGCTGTTCGCCAAGGTGACGCTGGCGCTGATGCTCGGCAAGCCGGCCGCGGCCTACCTCGACACCCAGCGCGCCGCGCACATCCGGCGCATGCAAGAGCTCACCGAGATCAAGCGGACCGGCCCGCTGGTCGACACGCTGCTCGCCGACCATGCCCTCTTCCACCTGGAGGCGGACCTCCGGTGGATCGACCTCACGTCAGCGCGGCTGGCGGAACTAGCAGAGGCGGTAAGAAACCGATGAACAGCTCCTGCAGTCGCCGCGTGGCGCGGCACCTGATCGAGGCGCGCCACGTCGCCAAGAACTTCGGCCAGACCTCCGCGCTGCGCGGCGCGAGCCTGACCGTCGCCCAGGGCGAGATCCTCGCGATCATGGGCCCGAGCGGGTCGGGCAAGTCGACCCTGCTGCACTGCATGGCGGGCATCTACACCCCGGACCAGGGCGAGGTGCTGTTCGACGGCCAGCTGCTCAACACGATGACCGAGGCCGACCGCACCAAGCTGCGGCGCACCGCGTTCGGTTTCGTGTTCCAGTTCGGGCAGCTCGTCCCCGAGCTCACCGCCGCCGACAACGTGGCGCTGCCGCTGCTGCTCAACCGGACCAGGCGGAAGGTGGCCTACAAGACCGCCGACACCTGGCTGGACAGGCTCGGCATCGGCGACAAGGGCGGCAGGCGGACCGGCGAGCTGTCCGGCGGCGAGGCCCAGCGCGTCGCGGTCGCCCGGGCGCTCGCGCTGGCCCCCAAGGTGATCTTCGCCGACGAGCCGACCGGGTCGCTCGACTCGCTGACCGGCGAGAAGGTGATGGACCTGCTGACCGGGCTGGCCCGCGAGCAGGGCAGCCACGGTCGTCATCGTCACCCACGACGCGCGGGTCGCCGCGTACGCCGACCGGGTGGTCATGGTCCGCGACGGCCTGCTCACCGCCGGTCGACCTCCCGCGCCGGCCGACGGGCGACGGCGCGTCCGCGCCGGCCGCACCTCTTCGCCGCGAAGGGCATGAACTGATGCTCCAGCCTCGGCCTGCGGCTCACCCTGCGCAGCGGCCGGGAGGCCCTGGTCCGGCTGCTGATCACCGCGGCCGCGGTCGCCGTCGGCGTCGCGCTGCTGCTCGGCGTGCTCGCCGAGTTCCACGCCTTCCAGGCCAACGCGTACAAGCCGTGCTGGTCCTGCACGCAGGGCGCGTCCGTGCCGGCCACGCTGCCGGCGCACGGCGAGCTGTGGAACAACAGCGTCGACTTCTACCAGGGGCAGACGATCAGCCGGCTCGACGTCGCCGCCCTCGGCCCGGACGCGCCGGTGCCGCCCGGCATCACGCAGCTGCCCGCGCGCCGGCGACTACTACGCCTCCCCCGCGCTCGCCGCGCTGCTCAAGACCGTGCCCGCCGACCAGCTCGGCGACGCGGTTCCCCGGCAGGATGATCGGCACGATCGGCCAGGCCGCGCTCAACGGGCTCGGCGACCTGGCCATCTACATCGGCCACACGCCCGCCGCAGCTCAACAGCGATCCCCGGCACCCAGTGGGTCACCTCGATCAACACCGGCGCCCGGGCAGGCAGGTGTTCACCCCGTTCTTCCGGTACGCGTTCTGCGTCGGCGTGCTCGCCGTGCTGCTCCCCATGCTGGTGCTGATCAGCACCGCCACCCGGCTCGCCGCCGACCGGCGCGAGGAGCGGTTCGCCGCGCTCCGGCTCGTCGGCGGGACGCCGGGCGACATCAGGATCGTCGCCACGGTCGAGGCCGTGCTCAGCGCGTTCCTCGGCGCGGTGCTCGGCACCGTCATCTTCCTGCTGGTCCGGCCGCTGCTCGCCGGGGCCGCGCTGGTCGGGACGCAGTACTTCGAGTCGGACCTGACGCCGACCGTCGGCCGGGTACGTCGCGATGCTCGTCGGCGTGCCGGTCGCGGCGGCCGTCGCCGCGCTGGTCTCGCTGCGCCGGGTGCAGATCTCCCCGCTCGGCGTCACCCGGCGGGCCACGCCCAAGCCGCCGACGTTCTGGCGGCTGGTCACGCTGGTGATCGGCGTCGGGCGTCTTCGTCTACGGCCTGAGCAAGACCACGCAGGGACGAGCATCGGCAGCGCCCGCCTACCCGGGGCTGCTGCTCACGATGATCGGCCTGGTCATCGCCGGGCCGTGGCTCACCGCGCAGGCGGCGCGGCTGTTCGGCCGGGTCGCCCGCGGGTCGTCGGCGCTGCTCGCCAGCCGGCGGCTGGCCGACAACCCGAAGGGCGCCTTCCGGGCGGTGACCGGGCTCGTGCTCGCGGTCTTCCTCGGCACGATGGTCGGCCTGCATCGTGCCCGCCATGAACGCGATCCAGGCGACGCCCGCGGCCGGGGCGCTGAGCAACGTACTGATCGGCCAGGTCGGGCTGTCCGCGGCGGCGGGCCAGCAGCTCATCAGCGGGATCAGCGCCATCCCCGGTGCCGCCGTCTACCCGCTGTACGAGCTGCACCGCCCGGCGGGGCTTCCAGCGCCCAGTGGCAACGCCAAGGTCAGGGCCGAACGGCCAGCCGCGGCGGCGAACCGAGCGGGCAGCGCGCCCGCAAGGCCCGCGGCAGGCGCAGCAGCGCGGCGAAGGTGTACTACAGCAGCTTGGTCGCCGTCAGCTGCGCGAGCATGCGCGCGATCGGGGCGCTCGGGCAGTGCGCGGCCGGGGTGACGGCCGTGCAGGTCACCGACGACTCGATCTTCGACGACAACCCGATCTACGACACCAAGCCGATCGTCAGCTCCACCGCCCAGGCGTACACCGGGCAACCTGACGACGCTGCCGCTGCAGACGGTCCTGGTCAAGGTGAACAGCCCGACAACGCTCGAGCGGGTCCGCACCTACCTCGCCGTCAACGCGCCGCCGCAGGTCGGCGGCGGCTACGGGGTCATCGCCGACGCCGCCGCGGACGTTCGGCGAGACGCTGCAGATCCGGACTCGCCCGCGCCACCACGTTCGAGAAGATCCTGTACGCGGCGGTCGCGCTCACCCTGATCGTGGCCGGGTGCAGCCTCGCGGTCTCGGTCGGCGGCGGCCTCGTCGACCGGAAGCGCCCGTTCACCCTGCTGCGGGTGAGCGGCACCCCGGTGAGCGTGCTGTCGCGGGTCGTCCTGCTCGAGGCGGCGGTGCCGCTGGTGGCCGCCACGGTGGTCGCGGCCGCCATCGCCTACGGGACGTCGCTCCTGGCGTTCCTCCGGCTCGCGCCGGTCGGCACCGCGATCCCGCAGCTCGGCCGCGACTACTACACGATCATGGGCATCGGCCTGCGTGGTCGCCTTCGGGGTCATCACGGTGACGCTGCCGCTGCTCCGCAGGATGACGGCGCCCTCGACGATCCGCTTCGAGTAGCCGCGACCGAGGGAGCCTGGTGTGTCGTAAGCGGATCCTGCCCCGGGACGACCACTGACGCTGGCGCGGCGGTTGCCGGCCGGCCGGAGCCCTCAGCCGATCTGCTCCGCCAGCTCGACGGTGATCCCCTCCGGGCCGCGGACGTAGCAGAACCGATAGCTGTCGTCGTAGCGCTCCACCTCGCCAACGAGCTCCGCGCCGCGGGCTCGCAAGCTAGCGACGACGGCGTCGATGTCCTCGACTGCGAATGCGACATGGCGGATGCCCGGGGTGTTCGCCGGCGCGTGCCGGTCGCCGCCCCGGCCCGACGGGGCGTGAAACTTCGTCAGCTCGAGCCGACCGTGGCCGTCCGGGGTCTCCACCATCGCGATCTCCGCCCGGACGCCCTCGAGCCCCACCACGCGGTCCACCCAACGGCCCTCGACCGGCCCCTCGCCCCGCAGCTTGAGTCCGAGCTCGACGAAGAACGCCGTCGCGGCCGCGAGGTCGCCGACCACGATGCCCACGTGCTGCATGCGCTGGATCGTCATGCGCCCGACGGTAGCGACACGACGGCCCCAGCTGCAGCGTCTCCCGGTTGCCGATCGGCTGGTGGGAACGCGCCGCCCATTGGTCTGAAGAGACCAGCGACGAGTTGCCCGGCTCAATCGGGTCATAGCCGGGTACGCGAGCCTATGGAGGACGCTCGGTGAGACGACTGTTCCTGCACAGCCCGGCGGCCCGCGCGCGGGCGGCCTGGCGGACCAGGTGGTCGCGCTCGGCGACGTCCGTGGCCCGGCGGGCGGCCTCGGCGTACGCCGTGGCGGCGGCAGGGAGGTCGCCGCCCAGCTCGTGCAGGTGGCCGCGGACGGCGTGCCAGCGGTGCCGCTCGCCGAGCACCTCGCGCAGCCGGTCGGTCTCGCGCAGCCCGGCGGCGGCGCCGAGGACGTGGCCGGCCGCGACCGCGCGCCCGAGCACCGCCGCGGGGTCTTGGCGCACCGGGTCGCCGGTGAGGGCGACGAGGTCGTCGTACCAGGCGAGGATCTGCGGCCAGTCGGTCTCCCCGGCGCTTGCCGCGTCGTCGTGCAGGGCGGCGATGGCGGCCTCGACCTGGTAGCGGCCGGGGCGCGCAGCGGCCAGCGCCGACTGCAGGACGCGCACGCCCTCGGCGATCTCGCGGGTGTCCCACAGGCCGCGGTCCTGCCGGTCGAGCGTGACGATCCGGCCCTCGGGGTCGAGTCGCGCCGGGAGGCGGGCGTGGTTGAGGAGCATCAGCGCGAGCAGCCCGCGCGCCTCCGGTTCCCCGGTGGCGAGGGTGAGCTGGCGGGCGAGCCGGATCGCCTCGCCGGCCAGGTCGACCCGGCCCGCGTGGCCGGCCGTGTAGACGAGGTAGAGCACGCGCAGCACGACGGCGAGGTCGCCGGGCTGGTCCAGGCGGCGCCCCTGCAGGGCGCGCTTGGCCCGGCTGATCCGCTGCGCCATCGTCGCCTCCGGGACATAGAAGGCGTCGGCGATCTCCCGGGTGGTGAGGCCGCCGACCGCGCGCAGGGTCAGCGCCACCTGGGAGGCGGGCGCGAGCTCCGGGTGGCAGCAGCAGAAGAGCAGGAAGAGGGTGTCGTCGCCCTCCTCGGTGGCGGCGGGCCGCGGCTCCGCGTACGTCGCCTCCTCGCGGCGCTGACGGGCGGCCTCGCTGCGGTGGGCGTCGACGAGCCGCCGGGTCGCGACCGTCGCCAGCCACGCGCGCGGGTCGCGCGGCGGATGCTCGGGCCACACCCGCAGCGCCTCCAGCAGCGCCTCCTGCAGCGCGTCCTCGGCGGCGTCGAAGTCCTCGCCCCGCCGGACCAGCCCTGCGAGCACCCGCGGGACAAGGGCGCGCAGCGCGCCCTCGTCCAGCCGTCGCGTCGGCTCGCCGATCACGCCGGGTCAGTCGTCCGACAGCGCCTCGGACATGACCTCCCGGACGTCGATCCACTCGTACAGCGGCTCCCCGCCCGGGCCGGGCTCGGAGGAGACGTAGGCCGCGAGCTCGACCGCGCGCTCGTGCGACTCGACGTCGATCATGTACCAGCCCGCCACGAGATCGCTGGTCTCGGGCAGCGGGCCGTCGGTGGTGACGGGCGCGGCGTCCGGGCCGCCGTAGCGCACCCAGGTGCGCGCCGGCGTGAGCGCCTGCGCGTCGACGTACTCGCCGTTCTCCTCGAGCAGCTCGCTGACGTGCTTGAGGAAGGCCATGTGCGCCTCCACGTCCTCGGGGGCCCACTGGTCCATCGGGGGCACGGGACGGTGCGGCGCCGGGCCGCCGCGGTAGTGCTTGAGGAGCAGGTACTTCGGCATGGTGGTCTCCTGGTGTCGTGGGCCGCGCCTGTCGTGGCCCTTCACCCGGTGAGCGGAGCCGGTCAGAGCTTCTCGACATAAAATCACTCATCTAGCTCCGAGACCGTCGCGTAGGCGGAAAAACTCCACGGGAACCTTGCAGATGGGAGGCCATGCCCGCTCAGGAGCGTCCCGTATACCCCGCCCGGTGAAGGTTCTCCCGATCTGGGCCATCGCCGGTGTTGCTGAACTCGATCTCGCCGCCCGCCCATAACGGCGGGACTGTGCGCTCGCTCTTGATGACGGCCCTCAGAAGCGAACTCCGTCGAAGGTCGCCGCTTCGCGGGCGTTCGAGGGTGTAAGCCTGCGTCTTCGTCCCCGCTTGTGTGACATTGACGAGCCAGCCCGCCGAGACAATCGTCTAGGCCGTGGAACTGGTCTACGGCGCAGGACGTCTCGACCGCTGTGTGCCTGGCAGTGATGAGTTGCTCCGCGCCTGGCACGAGCAAGAGCGCGACTTGGGACAGCTCTACCTGGAGCACTGGCCTGTCACTCCTCGTAATCGCTTGCTGGTCTGGCGGTGACCATGCTCCTCAACTCGCGCGTCGCCGCGCGGGCAGCGACGAGCGCGAGCAGGTGCCGGATTCGTGAGCCGGGGGCCGAGTCGCGGTTCCAAGCCGTCGCGGCACGTCCCGGGGCGTGCGGCAGTCCGCAGGCCGTGCCGCCAAGTCGCCGACCGCAAACGAGAAATAAAAGACCGCCCGACGGGCTGAAGGGAAAGGTGAGCTTATGGGCAGCTACGTGCTGGGTTTCCAAGAGGTCGACCGGAGCCAGATCGCGGTCGTTGGTGGCAAGAGCGCGCACTTGGGGGAGCTTTCGCGGATCGAAGGCATCCACGTGCCGGCCGGCTTCTGCGTGACGACGGATGCCTTCCGGCGGATCATGGCGGAAGCGCCGTCGATCGATGATCAACTCGACCGGCTGTCGCGCCTGAGCCCGGATGACCGGGAGGCGATCCGCACGCTCAGCGCGGAGATCCGCAGGACCATCGAAGGGATCACCATCCCCGACGATCTGGCGGCGGCGATTACCAGCGCGCTCGCCCGGCTCGGCGATCAAGCCGCCTACGCCGTCCGATCGAGCGCGACGGCGGAGGACTTGCCGACGGCCTCCTTCGCGGGCCAAAAGGACACGTACCTGAACGTCGTGGGGCCGGCGGCGATCCCGCAGCACGTCAGCCGGTGCTGGGCATCGCTCTTCACGGAGCGGGCTGTGACCTACCGCCTGCGGAACGGCTTCGACCATCAGAAGGTCCAGATGGCCGTGGTCGTGCAGCAGATGGTCTTCCCGGCGGCGGCCGGCGTCCTTTTCACGGCCGACCCCGTCACGTCGAATCGGAAGGTCACCTCCGTGGAGGCCAGCTTCGGCCTCGGCGAGGCCCTGGTCTCCGGCCTGGTGAACGCTGACGGCTACAAGGTGCGCGACGGCGAGGTGGTCACCAAGGCGGTCGCCACCAAGCAGTTTGCCGTCCACGCCTCGCCGGCAGGCGGGACGCAGGAACGGGCGATCGAGCGGGGGCGGCAGGACCTGCCAGCGCTGACCGATGCACAGGTCGTGCGGCTTGCGCAGCTGGGCCGGCGGATCGAAGCGCACTTCGGCTGCCCCCAGGACATCGAATGGTGTCTGATCGACGATGACTTCCAGATCGTCCAGAGCCGGCCGATCACCACGCTGTTCCCCATCCCGGCGACCGGTGACCGGGAGAACCACGTCTACGTCTCCGTCGGCCACCAGCAGATGATGACCGACCCCATGAAGCCGCTCGGGCTCTCCCTGTGGCAGCTGACGGCGCTCCGGCCTATGTACGCGGCCGGCGGGAGGCTGTTCGTCGACGTCGCCCAGGGCCTGGCTTCGCCAGCGAGCCGCGCTGGGCTCCTCGAGGTCCTGGGGAAATCCGATCCGCTGATCAGGGACGCGTTGCAGACCATCCTCAACCGCGGTGACTTCATCCGGTCGCTCCCGGACGACGGTCCCGGCGGGCCACCGGCCTGGCGGGACGCCAGCCCCGATCGAGACCGATCCGGCAATCGTCGCCGAGCTGATCGGGCGCAGCCAGGCTTCTATCGCCGCCGTGAAACGAGATATCCGGACGAAGTCCGGATCGGCAATGTTCGACTTCATCTTGGCGGACATCCAGGAGCTGAAGCGGATCCTGTTCGATCCGCAAAGCCTTCAGGTGATCACGGCCGCGATGGATGCCACGTGGTGGCTCAACGAGCAGCTCCAGGCGTGGCTGGGCGAGAAGAACACGGCCGACACGCTCACGCAGTCCGTCCCCCACAACGTCACGTCGGAGATGGGGCTGGCGCTGCTGGACGTCGCGGACGTGATCCGCCCGCATCCGGACGTGGTCGCCTTTCTGCAACACGTCGAGGACGACGGCTTCCTGGACGAGCTGGCGAAGGTCGCAGGCGGACAGGTCGCTCGAGACGCCATCCGGGCCTATCTCGACAAGTACGGCATGCGCTGCGTCGGCGAGATCGACATCACGAGGCCGCGTTGGAGCGAACGCCCCACCACGCTCGTGCCCGTGATCCTCGGCAACATCAAGAACTTCGAGCCGGGCGCCGGCCAGCGGCGCTTCGAGCAAGGGCGACAGGAGGCGTGGAAGAAGGAACAGGAGCTGCTGGAACGCTTGCTGGCCTTGCCGGACGGAGAGCGGAAAGCCGAAGAGGCCAAGCGGATGATCGACCGCGTCCGGACCTTCATCGGATACCGGGAGTATCCGAAGTACGGCATGGTCAGCCGCTACTTCATCTACAAGCAGGCTCTCCTGGAAGAGGCCGAGCGGCTCGTGCAGGCCCACGTGCTCCGCGAGACAGACGACATCTTCTACCTCACGTTCCAGGAACTCCACGACGTCGTGCGCACGCACCAGGTGGATGACCAGCTCATCCGCCAACGCAAGGACGCGTTCAGGTCGTATCAAGCCCTCACGCCGCCCCGGGTGCTCACGTCGGATGGCGAGGTCGTCGCCGGGACGTACCGACGCGAGGACCTGCCAATCGGCGCGCTGATCGGCCTGCCGGTTTCCGCCGGAACCGTTGAGGGGCGGGCCCGCGTCATCCTCGACATGGCGGAGGCCGATCTGGAACCGGGCGACATCCTCGTCACGGCCTACACGGATCCCAGCTGGTCGCCCCTGTTCGTCGCGATCAACGGCCTAGTGACCGAGGTCGGGGGCCTGATGACCCACGGCGCCGTGATCGCACGAGAGTACGGCTTGCCGGCCGTCGTGGGCGTAGAGAACGCCACGCATCTGATCCAGGATGGGCAGCGGATCCGGTTGAACGGAACGCAGGGGTACATCGAGATCCTTCCCGCGACGTGACATAGCGTGAGACCGACACTGCGATATCCTCGCCACCTTCAACCCCCGGTTGGTTCGGGCAGTCCGGTCAGGATGGCTGACATGGCCTTCTCGCCGTGTCTCGTTCGTGCCGATGGTGATAGCCGTGGCCTGATCCGGATCGGGCATCCGTTGCTGGATGCGTACGGCCCGATGGCGTCCGCGGCAACTCCGAGCGTCGCACGTTCACCGGCCCATCGCCGGAATGTGACGCTAGTCACAGTCAACGCCGGGAGATGCCGCGGTGAGGTGGCGGGCTTGACGGCCTCCGGGCGGTGTGGCGACGAGATCGGTGGCGGGGAAGGTCGCCTCGCCTGTCCGGCCCGGTAGTGGCCGCCTGTGCCGCCCCTGACGTTCGATGCTGGAAGCGTCTTGCGGGGCGGCGTGACACGGTCGCACGGGTCTGTTATCGTCCCGGGCGGCGCGCGTCTTCGCATGCGTTGCGCCGCCCAGAAACAGTAGGGCCCCCAGGGGCCGCAAGACCCTTGGGGGCCCGCTGCTGTTTAGAGGCTGGCGAGCAGCCCCCGGACCTCGGTTTCGCTGTACCGGCGGTGCCCGCCCAGTGTGCGGATGGATGCGAGCTTCCCGGCCTTAGCCCATCGGGTGACGGTCTTCGGGTCGACGCGGAACATGGTGGCGACTTCGGCGGGCGTGAGAAGTGGCTCAGTTTCGGGCACGGGTGTACGCATGATCCCCCCTGGGGTGGTCTGGCATGGTCGCCCCCGTTTGCGGGAACTCATGCATCATGCCATGACTTTGCGTAACTGGTCAGCTACTTAGGTGATGTTTCCGCATGGCTGGCGCGGTGCGCGCCTGGCCTTGAGGCGCAGCGAGCAGGTGACCCAGTGGGTCACCTGCCTGCTTTGCGCTGCACATGCACTTCACCCCGACCGGTCGTCGTGGATCAACCAGGTAATGCGGCACACCCTCTGCGATCGCGGCCATCGCCCCGCAGGCCCGGGCAGGTCCCGCGGTCAGCCGCGCCATGGCAGCCGCCCAGGTTGGGCCTGGTGGCCGACATCACCGCGAGGTTCCGGCGCTGCCCGCCGGCGCTTACGAGGCGGCCGGCTTGCGGCCGCATCTTGCCTGGCCGGTGACGGCTCCAGGTGCGTCCGCTCGGCGTCGGTCACAGCATCCCTTATGCAACTGTGCGCGGGTGGGTGCGGCGGTTCCAGGCCCGCGCTCCCGAACTGGGGGTGGCGTTCGGGTCAACGCCTACATCGTGGCCGGCCATCCGCGAATCCGCTTCTCCACCCTCGCCTCCGGAGCAGGCAACAGGAGTTAAAGCGCCCATGGCAGACCGGGCCGCCTGTTCATCGGGCGCCGCAGACACGCTCGTCCGGCATGCCATCCAGGGACCCTACGTCCCGCCGTATGCCGCCAACCCCACGCCCAGAACGGCGGTCAGATGACGGTCAAAACGATCTTGAAACAGCGACGGACCACATCGATCCCGTCGGCTCGGGTGTGACGTTCCGGGGCGGGAGGCATCCCGCAATCCGGTGCTCATCTCTGTAGTGCTTGGGCTACAATGTAGTGTGTGACTACGCCGCTTTCCATCCGCTTCGACGCCACCCTCCTGGCACGGCTGCGCCGCCACGCTAATGCCACGACTGGCTCAACTACCTCGGCGCTTGCCCAGCGGCTCATCGACGAAGGCCTGCGGATGGCTGACCACCCCGGGGTGATCTTCAAGGATGGCCCGTCCGGACGCCGGGCTGCCGTGGGCTACGGGCCAGATGTCTGGGAGGTCATCAAGTTCCTGCGTGAAGTGGATGAGCGCGGCGCAGCCGCGCTGGACGCCGCCGCCGAGGTCTTCGCCGTCGACGCCAGCCAGATCAGCACAGCCGTCAGCTACTACGGGGACTACCGGGACGAGATCGACGCCGAGATCAGCCACGCTGATGACGCATCGGCCCGCGCCGAGGAAGCGTGGCGGGTCCAGCGGGACCTCATCGCATGAGCCACCCGGCCACGGCCCGGCTGGTGCTTGACGAAATGTTCTCCCCCGCCATCGCTGCCGCGCTGTGCGACTTCGGCCACGACGTGATCGCAGTGGCTGAGCGCGGCGATCTGCGGGCGATGAGCGACGAGGAAGTCTTCGCCTGGGCGGCGACGCAGCGCCGCTGGCTGCTCAGCGAGAACGTCAAAGACTTCCGGCCCATCCTGCTGCGAGCGCTGCAGGCCGGCACCGGCACAACGGGAATCCTGTACACCAGCAACCGCACCTTCCCGCGCTCCAGGAAGAACCCAGGCCCGCTGATCCAGGCAATCCATGCCTGGGTGCTCGACGGGCCACCCGAGGCCCCGCTCACCGAAGACTGGCTCCTCAACCCCGAAGGTCACTGACCAGCTGCTTGCGCAGATTGTGCGCCGCGCAGGCCAGCAGCCATTCGCTTGGTCGTGGCCGAAGCCAGCAAGACGCTGACAGCAGCCCTCTACCTATGTAGAGTGATCCGTTGTGGTGGCACGTTCCGGATTCTCGGCGCAGACGCTGTCAGTTCTCGCGGCGCTGTGCGCGCGGCCGTCGCGGTGGCGCCATGGCTACGCGCTGGCGAAGCAGACCGGGTTGAAGTCGGGCACGCTGTACCCGATCTTGATCCGGCTGGCCGACCGGGGGCTGGTCGAGGCGTGCTGGCAGGACGAGCCGCAGTCTGGGCGCCGCGGTCCCGCCACCGCCTCCAGCAAGATCTGCCGGGCCTGCTCCTCGGCCACCCCGAACAGATCCCGGGAACGCAGCGGTCGCAGCAAGGCGGGCACCTGCGCGGCGGGCACCTCCTCCACCCGCACCGGCACCAGCCGGTCGTCCACCGCCATCAGTATCCCGCCAGTATCCCGCCCAGCGCCGGCGGCAGGCGGAAGAACCGACGATGACCGTGTGCACGGATCTGTGCACGCGACCGCTCCGGATCGGGTGCACCAGCTGAGACGAATGCGTACGTCAAATCCGGGCTAACGGATTTGCTAACGAGACGCCGCGGGGACGGGGGAGACCGTCCTGGGGTAGGCGACAGTCATTGCCCCGATTCCCTGGTCAGCGATACGCTCCGGAACGTCGGAGACGGCGGAGCGT
Organism: uncultured Actinomycetota bacterium; assembly: GCA_963712955.1. Classification (GTDB taxonomy): domain Bacteria; phylum Actinomycetota; class Actinomycetes; order Streptosporangiales; family Streptosporangiaceae; genus DATFVJ01. The sequence continues at coordinate 25,824 of CAVQKF010000010.1, forward strand.
GCGTCGTATGGCTGATAAACCAGCGACCACTGAATGGATGCTCCGAACGATCCGAAAGTCGCCATTGATGCGGACGTTCGGCGGCACCGACCGGGGTCATTGCAGCAAGCGGTTCGGACAGGCTGCCTGGCCGCTCAACCGTAAGTCTTCGGAAGTCCTGTGAGAGGGCATGCTGACTGCCGACGTGACCGGTTGACGACGGCTACGCCGGCGGAGGCGGTTATCCCGGGGATTTATCCGGCCGGCGGAGGCTGTGCCCAGGTGCGGAGGTGTTCGGGGCTGGCGTTCCAGGGCAGGAACCGTTCGAGTGCCGGGCCGGTGAGCGGCTTGCCGCCGTTGCGTCCGCATTCGTCGAGGTAGGCGGTGAGATAGGTCAGGATGTTGAGGCCGGCCATCTGGGCGGTGCCGGTGACGGTCCAGATCACGGCGGCGTTCCGCGCAGTGTCGCCGTTATGGGAGCCGCGGGCGTTCTTCCTGGTCACGACCGGGCCTCTGATCATCCGCTCCGCGGCGTTATTGTCCTTATGCCGATATCGGGATAAGGACAATTATCCCGATGTTGCCGTTATGCCGAGGTCCGGGCCGGGCGGGGGTGTTTTTGTTTTTGCTGGCCGGGGCGGTGGCTGGGCGGTGGCCTGGCCGCGTAGTTCGGCATAATTACAAGGCCTCGAGGAACGCGAGCAGTTCGTCTTTGGCTGTGTACCGGCCCCGGCGGGTGCGGGGCGGGGCAGTGCGGTCGAGTGCCCGCTGCTTGAGCTCGAGATCGGCGTGCAGGTAGGGGCGCGTCGAGGCCGGTGACTCGTGGCCGAGCAGCAGCGCGATGGCCGGTCCCCCGATCCCGCAGCTTGCAGGCGCATTTGCGAAAGTGTGCCTGAGGACATGCGCTGCGGGACGCGTACCCGAGCCGGGCAAGCCCGGCGAGGAAGCTTTCCTCGTAGTCCTCAAGCCTGACGGTCACCGCTGACTGCGCCGAACGTTCCATGAAGCTCTCCTCTCCAGGTATGATGGAGAGACAGCCTCGCCCAGACGGCGGAGTTATTATGCCGAACTACGCGGCGAGGTCACCGCCCCGACCAGGGGGAACAGCCCTCCCCAGCCCGAAGTTCGGCATAACTGGGACATCGGCATAATTGTCCAGCGACACCATCGGGTAGTCCCGGTGCGCGGCCAGGCCGTCCCATTCGCGGTCCAGGGTGGCGAGCGCTTTCTTCGCGGGCTCCTGCAGGCCCGGGGCCTGCATCTGCTTCTTCCGCGCCTCGTCGATTACCGTGATTGCGTCATCCCAGGCGGCGTATGCCTTCTCCAGCCGGCCCGCGGCCGCCTCTTTCTCCTGTGGCGCTGGCGCGGCGGTACCGGCCCAGGCGGCCATGAGCTCATCGTGGGCGGCGTAAAGATCCCGGATCCGGCCCAGCCACGCGTCCGTCCAGTGCCCGAGCTGGACCGGGTTCGCGTCGCCGGCCCGGACTATATGCCGTCTCAGGTGAGCCCAGCAGTAGAGGTTGACCAGGCCGTCCGCCTTCTTGCCCGCGGACTCGTACACCTTGTAGAAGTCGCTGGAGATCACCAGCCGCCGCGGCCCGTCCTCGCCGTCGGTGAGCTGCCCGGTCTCCCCGTCGAGCCCGGCATGGCGGGCCAGGACCGCGCCGGACCTCGTCGGGTCCATCACGAAGCAGACGGTGTCCGGGCCGAGGAACACCCACAGCCACCATTTCGCCGGCCCGTCCCCGTCGCGGGGGGCGAAGACCCGCCACGTGGTCTCGTCGGCGTGCAGGTGCCACGAGCCCCGCGACCGCTCCGTGATCGCGTCTGCCAGCGGGACGAGCAGCGCCCCGGCCTGCGCGCACGTGCCCGCCAAAGTGGCGGGCGAGATCTCCGCGCCCTGCCTGCCCAGCCCGGTCACCAGCGAGTTCATGCTCCGCCCCGCGGCGAACCGCTCGGTCAGCAGCATCGCGATGAACCCGTTGGTGAACAGGCCCTTGCCGATCGCCTTCGGCGGGCCGGGCGCCATCACCGTGGCGGGCACCCGGCAATCGCAGGCCCGCCGGTAGCGGCGGCGGCAGTGCGCGACCAGCCGCACGATCACCTGCCAGTCCAGCTGCTCCCCGGACAGATGGTCCCCCAGCGGCGTGAACGGCTCCCCGCACTCCGGGCAGCAGTACCCGCCATCAGGGAAATCCCAGAACACCTCCAGCCGCGGCAGGCGCGAGTAATCCCGCCGCCCCGCCCGCGCCCCCGGGCCGCGCTTCTTTCCCGCGGCGCCCCGCCGTTCCCGGTCCTGCCCGCCGCCACCAGCGGCATTACCATCGCCGCCGGCCGGCGGCCCCGGCCGCGACTTCTCCGACGACCGCCCGAACAGCATCCGCTGCAGCACAGCGAAGTCAGCCCGGAGCTTCTCCAGCTCGGCGTCCCGCTCCGCATCACGCTCAGCCAGCCGCGCCACCTGCTCCCGCAGCAGCGCGTTGTCCTCGATCAGCCCGTCAGCCAGCTCCGACAGCTGCCGGTTCGCCTCCAGGGCCTCAGCCAGCATGCGCTCCGCAGACGGCGCCTCAGCACCCTCCGCATCCCAGACCACGCCAGCCGCAACCGCCACGCAGCACAGCAAACACGATCAGCCACGGCAAATCACGCACCACGCGCCAGCGTGTCAAAGCCCGCCGGTCCGTGGGACGCCGACGACTCCGTCACAGGATTTCCGAGTACTTACGCTCAACCTGCTGCCTACAAGTCGGCACTCTTCTCACGGTTGCATTGGCCGCACAGGAGTTGGAGATTCTCGACTGTCGTCGCCCCGCCCAATGCCACCGGGATCACATGGTCGTACTGGAGATCAAAACTACTGCCGCACGCTACGCACTTTCCACCGTCCCGCTCGAAGACGGCGCGACGCATCTCACGCGGAACAGCTTGACGCTGACCCGGCCGCCTCTGCTCCCCGCCCTCCTCGATATTTAAGAGCATGTGCGCACGGTCCAGCCGCTGTGCAGCTCGTCGTTGACGGTCTCGGATCAGCGCCAGCACATCGCGCCCGGTATAATTGCCTGACTCCCAGTAGAAGGCGTCTTCGAACCACCACCAGACCCGGGCTCCCGACCGCGCAACGGACACTGGTTGCTGCCGCTGCGCAGATGCGATCTGCCGCCAGCGCGATAAATCGACCCGCACGGGTGGGCAGCACGTCCCGACAAACCAGATTCGCCTGCGGAATAAGAAGCCTCGGCCCTGTATGAAGTGGGCATTGGGATCTTGTCGTAGCTGAGGACTGCTAGAAGTTGGCGCACGCCGTGCGAACGCCGGTGTCGCGGGGGTCCTCGCAATCACAAGCGACAGGCCAGCGACCATGAGAAAACCGACAACTCCGATAATGATCACGTCGCTGAGCACAGCCGCCATCCCGGCACCCCTCCGAACAGTCAATGGTGTGACCCTGGCTAGCGACATCCACCTCCAGGCAGTGTGCGATGTACCGTTCCTCTTCCCGGTGCAGAGCTGCGGTGAAGGTACGAGCAGGCAGCGACATGCTGTCAGCGTAGCCCCGAGCGCGGTGTCAGCGTGTTACGCGGACGCTCTGGGGTTTCCGTTCTGAGGGGCGGCCCGGCTGCCGCGGCATGGGGCAGTCGCGGCTGGCCAGGTCTACGGCGTTGGCGGGCCGAGTTCGCCGGACCGTGTTGGCCTGCCTGAAGAGCGGCACCTGTGTCGTAGGCATCAGCAGCCTTGCGAAGGAGCCGACTGCCCGTGGCGCTCGCGGCGACATTCAGCGTGTCGGCTGCCGCCCAGGCGGCGTCGGTGGCCACAGCCGGGTCATGCTGTGCGCAGCGCCGGATGCGTTCCGCTGCCACGGCGGCTTGGCGGGCCGGGTGCGAGAACGTCTACCGGCTGATGGTCTTGTTTACCGAGGATTTGGGATTCCCGGGCGCAGAGCGAGGCGGGCCCGCTCGCGAATTGGCTGTCAGGGCGGCGTCTCGGAGTCCAGCGCGCTAGCCGAGGCCCGGCGGATCGTCCCCGCGCCGCTGCTCAGGGCCCGCCGCCACGGCGCAACGCCCTCGATCTCGGTTTCGAGCGAGAAGCTCAGGAACGTCCTGATCACCACGATCAGCCCGAGCACGAGGACATTGTCGAGAGTAGGCGCGACCGCGACGGTGCGAACCAGGTCGGCGGCGACCAGGATCTCCAGCCCGAGCAACAGGGTCCCGCCGAATGCCTGGCGCAGTACCAGGTAAGCCGTTGCCGACCAGCCGGACCGCCGGCAGGCCACCGCCGCGAGCACGAACGACCAGATCACGCCGACCACCAGGATCGCGGCTCCCAGTGCCTCGAAACCCTGGGCAACGTGATCCATCAGCCCGGTGAACGTCTCGGCCGACGCCTCGGCAGCAACCGCCGCGAGGATCATGTGTCCCTGCCCCGCATGCCGTCCCCTCAGCTAGCCCAGCGAGCCCAGCGAGCCGTCAAGCAGTCTCTCACCCGCCGGGCACACAACGCGCCGTTTGCGGAGAGTCAGCGTAGATCCAGGCCACTGGGTGTGGGACTAGGTGCCGATGAGCCTTCATCCGAGTGCCGTAGGAGGCCGACGCTCGCCGCGCAGCCGCTCCGGCAAGTCATCACCGACGGCATGCCTGCGGCGCCGCGCTCCCACGGGCCGCACCGCGACCACGTCTGCGACCGCAGAGGCGAATTCCATGTGCCAACCGAGGTGCTGTTGTCCCCGGCGGCAGCTCATACGGTTCAGCCCGGCCGGGCCGCCGGGCATTGTGACCAAAGGCCCTGGCCGTGGGCAGGCGTGCTGCTTATGGTCTGGGTGGCGCGCCCGCGACCCGTGGTCGTGTCTTGCGGCATGCGATGAATTCAGGGGAGACGAAATGGCGAAGCCGGATGCGGTCTTCATCTACATCGGCACCTATGCGAGTGAGACGGCGGCGCGGGACGACTATGACGTCATCAAGGACCTTCATGCGGCTGGTGCGATCGGGACCTACGACGCCGCCGTGGTCACCAAGGACGACGCCGGCAAGGTGCACGTCAACAAGGATGAGACGGCCACCCGGCACGGGGCGTGGGGCGGTGCTGCCGTCGGTGCCGTCGTCGGGATCCTGTTCCCGCCGGCGATCATCGGCGCCGCGGTGGCCGGCGCAACCGTGGGCGGGGTGGGCGGCCATTTGTGGCGTGGCATGTCCCGGGCGGACGTCAAGGAGTTCGGGGATATCATCGACCAGGGCCAGGCCGCCCTCGTCATCGTCGGGGAGAGCAAGCTGGAGCAGGCTGTGGACAAGGCGGGCTTGAAGGCCGAGAAGCACGTGGCCAAGGAGCTCGACGTGAGCGCGAAGGACGTCGACGAGGCCGTCCAGGAGGCCGCCGGGGAAGTCAGCTGACCTGCCCGTCCCCGGGCGGCGTGGCGGCTTCGGGCCTGCCTGCCGGAACGCCAGGGCCCCTGGAGGATGTGCGGCCTGGATATCAGCCACCCGCGCGGGTGGCTGCGGCTTCTGGCCGCTGGCCCGGTCCTCTCCGGCCGGACACCGCGATCAAGTCTGCGCAGGGCCAGCCTCCGCAGCCGCGGCTGCGGCGGTCGCCTCATCGGTCACCCAAGTGAAGAACTCGGCAGCCGCGCTGCAGAACGCCGTGTCAGGAAATGCCAGTGAAGAGCGCCTGGCCAGTGCGCCGGGCAGCGGATAAGGAGGAGCCGGTGATGGGCGATGTGACGGGGGCTCCGCCCCGGGGCAGGCAGGGGTACCAGCTCGATTCTGGGGTTGGGCGGCTGACGCCGGCGGAGCGCGCGGAGCGGGGTAAGCAAGCACGGGCTGCGGTGCCCCGTGACAGCCATGCGGTGTTCGACCCGCCGCCGGGCCGGCCCGACCCGATCGGCCTGCTGGAACAGCAGGGGAAGTCGCGGGTACCGGAGCTGGTGCCGGTCCGGTACGGCCGGATGATGGTGTCCCCGTTCACGTTCTACCGCGGCGCGGCCCTGCCGATGGCCAGCGATCTGTCCACCACCCCGGTGTCCGGGCTGGCAGTGCAGGCGTGCGGGGATGCGCACCTGTCGAATTTCGGCGTCTTCGGGTCGGCCGAGCGGCGCCTGGTCTTCGACGTCAACGACTTCGACGAGACGCTGCCCGGCCCGTGGGAATGGGATGTCAAGCGGCTCGCGGCCAGCCTCGAAGTGGCCGGACGCGGCAACGGGTTCCCCGCCAACGACCGCCGCGAGATCGTCACCGCCGCAGTCGCCCGGTACCGGCAGGCAATGCGCGACTTCGCCGGGATGACCAACCTTGACGTCTGGTACGCGCACGCCGACATGGACCGGCTGCGGTCAGCATTTGACACCCAGATGAAGAAACGGCAGCGCAAGGTGGTGGACAAGGGCCTGGCCAAGGCGCGGACCCGGGACAGCATGCAGGAAGTGGCCAAGCTGACCCATCTGGTCGACGGCCGGCCAAAGATCATCGCCGATCCGCCGCTGATCGTCCCGATCGCCGACCTGCTGCCGGACCAAATGGACAGGACCGGCATGGAAACGCAGCTGAGCGACCTGCTCGCCACGTACCGGAGCACGCTGGCAACCGACCGCCGGTTCCTGCTCGAGCAGTTCGAGTTCGCCGACATGGCCCGCAAGGTCGTCGGGGTCGGCAGCGTCGGAACACGGTGCTGGATCGTCTTGCTGCTCGGCCGTGACGAGTCCGATCCGCTGTTCCTGCAGGTCAAGGAGGCAGATAAGTCAGTGCTGGCCACCTTCGTCGGTGCCAGCACGTACGCCAACCAGGGCCAGCGGGTCGTCGCAGGTCAGCGGCTGATGCAAGCGTCAAGCGACATTTTCCTGGGCTGGCAGCGGGTCGAGGCCGGCCTGGACGGCAAATCCCGTGACTTCTACGTCCGCCAGCTGCGGGACTGGAAGTACTCCGTGGACACCGAGACCCTGCCGCCGGATGGCACGCGTATCTACGGCGAACTGTGCGGCTGGTCGCTGGCGCGGGCGCACGCCCGGTCCGGGGACCGGATCGCCGTCGCTGCCTACCTCGGCGGCTCAGATGTGTTCGACAAGGCCATCACGCAATTCGCCACCGCGTACGCCGACCAGAATGAGCGTGACTACAAGGCTCTTGTCGACGCCGTCGCATCGGGACGGATAACCGCCGAACGCGGCCTGTGAGACCACTGGCTGGCCCAGCCCAGGCGTGCTCGCGCTCGTCCGGCACGGTGGTGGCCCACCCACGGCCGCGGCCACGGCGTCGGCTCGGCCGGGCGGCGGCTGGTCTTCGACGTCAACGGCTCCGACGAGACGCCCGCCCGGCCCGCAGCCACCCGGCGTGCGGGCATATCGCGCCAGCATGATCAGGTGGCTTGACACATGCGCGGCTGCAAGGGAAACGTATTGGGGTGGTGCATCTACTGATGCGATCGACGGAGGGCAACCGCGCCTTTTCCAGAGATCGCTGAGAGCCCGTGTGGGGGTTGCCGTGTTGCATGTCGAGTTTGATCTGATCACCGCAGATCCGCAGCTGCTGGGTGATTGCGTCAGATACATCGAGGGCGAGGTTCGCCCGGCAGTCGAGAGCCAGCCAGGCAGCCTGGGAATGTCGCTGCAGGCGAACCCGGAACGCGGCGTCGCGATTGCCGAGTCGTTCTGGGCGTCGCACAATGCGCTGCGGGACAGCGAGGGGACAGCGGGGCCCATCCGCAGCGAAGTGATCCGGCGGTCCAAAGGAACGGTCACCGTCGAGCGCTTCGGGGTACCCGTCTTCGAGCGGGAGGCACCTCTCCGTGGCGGAGAAGGGGCCCGGCTGACGCGGATGGACGTCCAGCCCAAAGCCGTCGACGACGCTGTAGAGGCGTTCGGGGATACCGCGGTCCCGTCACTGGCGGAAACCGCGGGTTTCTGCAGCGCGCTGTTGTTCGCCGACCGTGCGTCGGGGCATCTGATCAGCGAGACCGTGTGGCAGGACACGGACGCGCTCGCCGCCAGCCGCAGTGCTTGCGCGGCGATCCATGCCGACGCCGTGGAAGCGACGAAATGCGTGATCCGCGCGGTTGAGGAGTACGTCCTGGTGTTCAGCACCGCGCGGAAGGCCTGATTGGCCGCGCTGGCCAGTGTCCGCTGCGCGTCGCCACCGGGTTCGCCCGTGGCTCAAGGCAGACTGGATGCCGTGGTCGCCGCCTCGGCGGGCCTTCGGGTTCGCGCGGCCCGGCCGGGCCGTACATCCGCTCCGTGCGGCGGCCGCAGGCGACGCCAAGATCAACGCACCGGTCGCGGCTGGCGCGGACCCGGTCGAATCGACAGGCCGCTACCCGGGGCCGGACTCGCCGCCAGGCGATGACCCAGATACCGGCCACCAGCGGTTTGATTTCGCGATTGCCGGGGGCTTCAGCCGACCGCCAGCGAGTCAGATTTATGAACAGGCGCCAACGAATCCAAGATCTACGGCGGCTTCGTAGCAGAGTTACGCTGATCATCTCGGAGGCTGCGAGCTGAGGGGGTCATGGAAGCCTGCCGCGCCTGCCCTGTGCCAGGCCGCGAAGCAGGACCTGCCTACCAAGGGCCGCTTGCCCGAACCTGCTCCGCGACGGGACCTTGGTCCCTGGCCTGCTGGGCGCCCCGGCAAGACGATTGAGGGCAACTGGAACAGGACTGGGCCTGAGGACTGACGTCGCGCGGCAGCGCGAGGACGGCAGGGGCCGGCCCCGCTGGTGTCGCGCGGGCGAAGATGGGGCGCGGGCTTACGGTCCTGATTGCGAAGCCTCTTCGGTGCTGTTGACGGGAAGGACCGGGGCGTGACAGACAGGGTGCCGGTGAGCCGAAGGCCGGTCCGGGGAAGCGCGGGACCGCGCCGGGGCGCGGTGAGCGGCGCAGCGGCCCAGAAGGTCGACCCGGCGCCGCTGGGGACGGCGTTCCCGCGCACGCACCACGTGCTCTGGCTTGAGTTCGGGGACCGTGAGGACTTCGATGACCCGCGCCGGGAATGGCGGCGGCTGTTCTCGGAGTTGCTGGGTACCTTCGCGCTGGTCCTGGCCGCCGCGGGCGGGGGGCTTTTGCACGCGAAGGGGCAGATCAGCCTGGCCGCGGCGGTCGTCGCGCCGGGCCTGATGGTGATGGCGATCATCTTGTTCATGGGCGCGGTCTCCGGCGCGCACCTGAACCCGGCCGTGTCGCTGGCGTTCGCGCTGCGCGGGGACTTCCCGTGGCGGCGGGTCCCCGGTTACATCATCATCCAGCTCATCGGCGCGACGCTGGCCTGCCTGTTTCTGCGGTGGGTGTTCGGGAACGTCGAGCATCTGGGCGCGACGCTGCCGGGCCCCGGGTACAAGAACTGGCAGGCCCTGCTCATGGAGATCGTGCTCACCGCGCTGCTGGTGAGCGTGATCCTCGGCACCGCATCCGCCGCGCAGAACGTCGGCGCGATCGCCGCGCTCGGCGTCGGCGGCTACATCGCCCTGGCCGGCCTGTGGGCGGCTCCGGTCAGCGGCGTCTCGATGAACCCGGCCCGCTCCTTCGGCCCCGCCCTGGTCAGCGGCGACTGGACGAGCTACTGGGTGTACATCGTCGGGCCGGTCGCCGGTGCGCTGATCGCCGTCGGCTTCGCGTTGGTGCTGCGCGGCCGCGGCGGCGACGTTATCTCGCGTGCCGCGGGCTCCGGCGTGCTGGATGACGGAGCCCTCGCCGCCAAGGCGAAACTGTCCGAGGAAATCGAGCAGGGCAAGGTCGTCCCCCCGGGCATCGCCGACACCGATCCGCAGCGCAGCGGGCAATGATTGATCAGCGCCGCGCTCACGAGCTGGAACGATGACCCCGCCAGACAGGCCATCGCTGACTCCCGCACATAGCAAGCCCCCGGTCTCGCCCCGGCGCTTCCGCACGCTGGCAGGCTGAGTACACCGGGCGTTCCTCGAAGACGCCTTCCAGCTTCTCAGCTCGCTGTGCGCGGCGCGCACAGCGAGCTCCGGTTCATCACCGTCGGCGGACCAGCCTGCCGCCGCGGGGTGGTCACTGTGGTCGAGGGCCCACGCGGCGGGGTGTCGGTTCGGACACTGCGCCGTCGGCCCGCTCCGCCGCGGGATCACGGACTGCCCTCCGCCCGCCGAGCATGCGCGTAGTGTCGAACCTGATATACGGCAGGCCGTGCGGGGTCAAGGAGGTCCACACCATGTGTCGTTGGCTGGCGTACTCCGGGGCGCCGCTGCGGCCAGGCCGAGCTGGTCTTGGACCCCCAGCACTCGCTCATTGCGCCGTGGATTACCACATGGTTGAGGGCGCCGTGGTACCCACCGCGCGGGGGCGTCCAGTGGTGCATAACGTCAGAGCGCAGGTTGGCGACGAGTTCGCCGGTTGGCAGTTCGGCGTCCCGGCTGGCGAGCTGGTTCGACAAGCGGCTGAAGTCGAAGTCGCAGTTGCGCAACTCGGCCATGAACTCCTCTTGGGAGTAGCGCGCTGCCCGCGGGTCAACGGCCGCCTGGCAGGCCGGTCCCCGCAGGGGACGCAAAGCGCCGTTGAGGCGCGGGCGGCCGGGCCGGACAATTCAGGCCCGGCCCCTTCACCCCGGCCCTTCCTGCGGCAGCTTGCCGGCCTGCTGGGCGCGCGGCGCCATCCGCTCTTCGAACTGCTGCATAGGCGCCGCGAAGGTCTTGGGTCGGGAGTAGCCTGAGGGCCGCCGATGAGGACTCCTTGTTCTTGTGCGGTTACGCACGGTCCGAGCCATATCAGACAATATCGTGGCAACTTATGAACCTACCTAACCTCGCCCGGCTGCGCGATTGGCCATGGCTTAGTCGGCTGAGCACGTTCACTAAACGGCACCTGCTGATCGGCATCGTGCTGCTGGTCGCGGTCGCCGCGCGGATCGTCGCGATGCTCGGGTACCCGCCCATCCGGTGGATACCTGACAGCTGGAGTTATCTCGCCACCGCGATGCACTTGGCGCCCTCACGGGTGCGCTCCGCCGGTTACCCAGCGATGCTGTCGCTCCTGAAGCCCTTCCACAGCCTGGTCCTCGTTGCGGGAATCCAGCACGCCATGGGCGTGGCCATGGGCATCATGGTCTACGCGCTGCTGCGGCATCGGTTCCGGCTGCCAGGCTGGGGCGCCACGCTGGCCGCGCTCCCCGTGCTCCTTTCCGCCTTCGGGATCCAGGTCGAGCATTACCTGATCAGCGACACGCTGTTCACGTTTCTGATCACGTGCGCCATCACGCTCGTGCTGTGGCGGCCGGTGCCGACAGTGTGGATGTGCGCGTTGGCCGGCCTGCTGCTCGCCGCGGCAACTCTCGTCCGGTCGGAAGCCCTTCCGCTGGCGATCCCGTTTCTTGCGTACCTGGTCACCCGATTCCGCGGCTGGCGGACGCTGGCCGCCGGGCTCGCGACGGGCGCCGCGTTCGCCATCCCGGTGCTCGGCTACACCTCATGGTTCCAGCGCGAGAACGGCGTTTTCCAGCTCACCACCAGCAGTGGGGCTTTCCTTTACTCTCGGGTAGCCCCGTTCGCCGACTGCGCCAAAATCAAGCCACCCCCGACGAACGCACCCTTTGTCTTCAGGTACCGGTCAGCCAGCGCAATTATTCCCAGTACTACGTATGGCACAGCAGTTCGACGATGGCTAGGATCCCCGGCGGCGAATTCGGGAATCTGGCCAACCGGCTCGGCACCGATTTCGCGGTGCGCGCGATCAGGACCCAGCCGCTGGATTACCTCGCGACGGTATGGCACGACATTTTCCAGGCCTTCCAGCTCCGCCGGGATCCCAACCCGTACTACAGCAACTACGCCTTCGCGGTCACGATGGAGCCAGCCGCCTGCAGGCGGTTACTACGATCGGACCAACCGGGCGTATAACATCGGCGACCCCTACCCTCATCTCGTCGAGCCCTACGGTAGCTGGATACGCGTTTACCAGCGTTTCTCCGTGGTCCCTGGCCCGCTGGTCGGCTTGATCACCCTCACCGGCCTGATCGGCATCGTCGCGGCATGGCGCCGGTTCGGCGGGCCAGCCGTGCTCCCCTGGCTCACCGGTGTTGTGCTCATTGTCGTCGCGGCCGCGACGGCAGGCATCGACGTCAGGTACGTCCAGTATGGTTTCCCTTCGTTGTGCGTGGCGGCCGCGATCGGCGCCAAGGAGATCGTGGACCGCTTCGCGCCGACCCTGGCCGGCCCGCACAAGAGCAGACGGCGTGCACGCCTGACGTGGCTGTCCCGTGAGTGTGGCGGCTTGTCCGGGCCCCACGCGGGGCGCGGCAGCCGTTCGGGACAGCTGGCAGCGCCACCGGGCTCGCGGTGACGCGCGGGCTGGTCAGAGGCTGGGCACGTAGCGGTCCAGTTCGAAGGCGGTGACTCGGCGCTGGTATTCGTGCCGTTCCGCGCTGCCGCGAATCCGCAGTCAAGGTCACGTGCCTGCGCTCCAGCGAGCCCGGTGGCTGGGCTCGTAGCACCGATCCCGCCGGCGCAGCGTAACGAGCGCACATGCCGCGACACGCTCCCCGGCGGGCTCCCGCTTGTGCGGGCCCGGTAGATCCCGACGATTCCCTTTGTCAGGTTGTTCCTAACTCCGTCCACTCGTGGCCCACCACCCGGTAGGCTCCAGCGCATGGCCGCCACTCTCAAGGTTCCATGAACATTGGGACAACTCCAGGCAAAAGGCCGATACCGTCGCTGATGGAAGTCCAGCGATCTTAGACGAGGTGGGAGGTTGGGAGATGGTCGATAACCGCTTGGCTGATCCCGCTTCCGCTATGGGACTCGGCGTGAGCAACGGCAACGTCACGTTGGCCAGTGATCCGCGACAGCCACCTCTTGCTGCCCGCAGACGATATCGAATCGCCCGAGGTGACAATCCTCATTCCGGCGGTGAACGAGCAGCTCACCATCGCCGACTTCGTTGCATGGTGCCACGAAGGACTACGCGACGCCGGCGCCGTGGGCGAGATACTTATCGTTGACAGCTCGTCCGACCGTACAGCCGAGCTCGCACTCGCGGGCGGGGCGCGTGTCCTCAAGACACCCAAGCGAGGGCTCGGCCGTGCCTACATCGACGCGTTACCCTACGTGCGCGGCAAATACGTGATCATGGGCGATGCCGACTGCACGTACGACTTCCGCAAGCTCGCGCCATTCGTCGACGCGATGCGCAGCGGCACCGAGTACGCGATGGGCTCGCGCTGGAAGGGCTCGATCGAGTCCGGGGCGATGCCCGCTCTGCATCGATACCTCGGCACGCCGGTCACGACCTGGATCCTCAACCGTCTCTACAGCAGCCACTTCAGCGATATCCATTGCGGAATGCGCGGCGTCACCCGTGACGCGCTTTGCCACATGGGCCTTGTGTCCCAGTCGTGGGAGTACGCATCCGAGATGGTGCTGAAGTCGGTCCGCATGGGGTTGCGGACCACGGAGGTCCCGGTCACCTTCTACAAGGACCGGGACGGCCGCCTTTCGCATCACAAGCGTTCGGGCTGGTTCTCCCCGTTCCACGCGGCGTGGATCAACCTGCGCGCCATGTTCATCCACGGCGCAGAGTTCTTCCTGTTCAAGCCCGGCATCGTGCTGTTCGCCCTCGGCCTACTGCTCACCCTGCCCCTCAGCTTTGGTGGGATCACGATCGGGCCGCTGACGTTCAACCTGTACTGGATGCTCATCGGTCTGACCCTGTCGGTGCTTGGGCTGCAGAGCATCTACTTCGGCTGCCTGGCCCACATCTTCCTCGATTACACGGGTGGCGCACGACAACGCTGGCGGCGCTTATTCCGCTATACAAGCACGGTCGTTGTCAGCGGACTGCTTTTCGCTCTCGGATTCGGGCTTTCCGCGACCGTGCTCGTGCACTACGTGACCCACGACTTCTCGCTACCGAATCCGTCTTCCGTTATTGACCATCTTGGAATCGTCGGGCTCCTGTTCATGATCATCGGTTTTTCGACGTTCTGTTTTACCCTGCTTCTGCACGCCACCGAGGTGCGTTACGGAGGGAAGGACGATGCCTGGCGCTGATCTCGCACGGGATACGGCCTTCGGCCAGGAGGGCAGGACCACGGCCGTCGATCGCGCCGCCGTCTGGCCGTCAGGCCGCCAATACTTGTGGTCGTCCATCTCGGAAGCCCTGAAATGACATTCTCGAAGGTCTTCGTCGAGGAGTCCGTCGATGTTCTCACGTCGATCAACACTGACATGGTCGAGCAGCTAGCCAACGGCCTGGCGGCCGTCCGTGAACGGGATGGTCGCCTATTCATCCTGGGCGTCGGCGGTTCAGCGGGCCACGCGTCCCACGCCGTCAACGACTTCCGCAAGATCTGCGGCTTCGAGGCGTACACGCCGACCGACAACGTGTCGGAACTCACCGCGCGGGCGAACGACGAGGGCTGGGACACCACGTTTGTCGGGTGGCTCGAGGGGTCACGGCTCTCCGGCCGCGACGCGCTGCTTGTCTTCTCCGTCGGTGGCGGTAACGCGGAGAAGAACGTTTCGACGAACCTGGTAGCCGCCCTGCAACTGGGGCGCGAGCGCGGAACCTCGATCTTCGGCGTCGTGGGCCGCGACGGAGGGATGACGGCCCAGCTCGCCGATGCCTGCGTCGTCATTCCGCCGCTCTACGCGGACCACATCACGCCGCACACCGAGGGTCTGTGCGCCGTGGTATGGCACCTGCTCGTGTCGCACCCGGCCCTGGCCCGGCTGGCGACCCGATGGGAGTCGTTGCGATGACCCAGCCGGCCATCAGGCGGATCTGCGTCGTGGGCGGTGCTGGCTTCATCGGCGGGCACTTCGTCGACCGTCTCCTCGCAAGCGAGGCGACCGAAGAACTCACGGTCTACGACAACTTATCGTCCGGTCGCGAATGGCATCTCGCGGCTCATCAGACCGACACCCGACTGAACGTGATCAAGCGCGATGTGCGGGATCTCGAAGATCTCGTGGCCGCAATGGACGGGCACGACACAGTGATCCACCTCGCGTCGAACCCAGATATCGCACGCGCGATGACCGACCCGGCGGTGGACTTCGACCAGGGGACGCTGCTCACGCATCACGTCGCGGAAGCCGCCCGCCGCGTCGGCGTCGAGATGGTGCTCTACGCCTCCGGCAGCGGCGTGTACGGAGACCTCGGCGAACGCGAGGCGACCGAGGATCACGGGCCGCTGGTTCCCGTATCGACCTACGGAGCGAGCAAGCTCGCCGGCGAAGCCCTCTTGGCGTCCTACGCTGCCATGTTCGGCATTACTGCGCGGGTGTTCCGATTCGGCAATGTCGTCGGGCCGCGCCAGACACACGGCGTGGGCTTCGACTTCATCCGTCGTCTTCTCGACGACCCGCACCGCCTGCGCATACTTGGTGACGGTCAGCAGAGCAAGTCCTACATCTATGTCGACGACGTCGTCGAGGCCGTCCTGCATGCGGCGCGCCTGGCAAGTGAAGCGTTCGCGGTGTTCAACGTCGCAACAGGTGACTACGTCACGGTCACCGAGATCGCCGGACTCGCCGTGGACGTTGTCGGCCTGCCCGCCGGGAGCACGCAGTTCGAATACACAGGCGGGGACCGCGGCTGGCGGGGCGATGTGCCTGTCGTTCGCATCAATACCGACCGCATCCGTGCGCTGGGCTGGAAGAATGAGCGCACCGGGCGGCAGGCTCTGCGGGCATCGATGGAATCGATGTTCGTCGATGCGCGTGACGGGCGGTTCGACGCTTGATCGCGGCACGCAGTCGACCAGCCGTCTTCCTCGATCGGGACGGAGTGCTCAACGAGGCGTTCACCTCGGACGGCGTGCCAACGCCTCCGGGATCGCTTGCGGAGTTCCGGATACTGCCAGGTGTCGCCGAGGCGTGCGCCGACCTGCGGCGGGCCGGTTTCATCCTCGTCGTCGTCACCAATCAGCCGGACATCGCCCGCGGTCGGCAGATACGCGCCGAGGTCGACAGGATGCACGAACGGCTGCGCAGCCTGGTGCCGCTGGACGAGGTCTGCGTGTGCCCGCACGACGACTGCGACGCCTGCGCGTGTCGCAAGCCCCGGCCGGGCATGCTGCTGGATGCCGCGGAGCGGCTAGACCTCGATCTGGCGCGCAGCGCCAGCGTTGGCGACCGATGGCGGGACATCGAAGCCGCGCGGCGCGCCGGCGTGACAGCCGTGTACGTTGAGCGTCCCTATGACGAACCGGCGCCTGTCGGCGCGCATGTCGCCGTTGCGAATCTGCCCGAAGCCGCGGCGTGGATTCAACGGCAGAAGTGGGCACCGGAGGGCCACAGCTATGTCTGATCTGGGACTCAAGACCGTAAAGATCTTCGCGGACGGAGCCAACCCCGAAGCAATCCTCGAACTGGCCGATCAGCCATACGTTGCCGGGTTTACGACGAACCCGACCCTGATGCGCAGATCCGGCGTCAGTGACTATGAAGGCTTTGCCCGCAAGCTGCTCGAACACATCACCGACCGGCCGATCTCGTTCGAGGTCTTCGCCGACGAGCACGACCAAATGCTGCGCCAGGCTCGGCTGATCGCGTCGTGGGGCAGCAACGTCTACGTCAAGATCCCCGTCACCGACACGCACGGGAAAAGCACAGCCGCAGTCGTCCGAGAGTTGTCCGATTCGGGTGTGCACCTGAACGTGACCGCGCTCATGACGATGACGCAGGTCGAGGTCGTCACCTCGGCCATCGCCGGTGGTCCCGGGGCCGTCCTCTCGGTGTTCGCCGGCCGCGTGGCGGACACTGGCCGGGATCCTATCCCGCTGATGAAGGCGGCACTTGAGACGATGGCGCCCTATCCCGAGCTCGAACTGCTGTGGGCCAGCCCACGAGAGATCCTGAATGTGCGGCAGGCGGACGACCTCGGCGTGCACATCATCACTGTGACGCACGACCTGTTGAAGAAACTGGCGTTATACGGCCGGGACCTCGACGCTTTCTCGCTGGAGACGGTTCGCATGTTTCACCACGACGCCGCGACCGCGGGCTTCCTCCTTTGAGCGCCGCGGACCGCGCGATCCGCGGGGGCGGTCCGGAAGCTCCGGATCCGGACGATTGGGACCATCATTGGGACGCCTATGGGGAAGCAGCCGAGGGCAACCCGGCCAACCTGTACCGCCGTCGGCTGATCATGAGCCTGCTCGGCAGACCAGCCGCCGGCGCTACGGTGCTAGACATTGGCAGTGGGCAGGGTGAACTCGCCATCCACCTGCGGGAGACGTACCCGGACGTCGCAGTGTGGGGAGTCGATTTTAGTGCCTCCGGGGTCGAACGCAGTCGTGCCGCTGCTGCCGCGCGCAGAGTCGAGGTGAACTTTACCCGGCTCGACCTGTTGCAGCCGGTGACCCTAGACCCCGGTCAGCCGGCTGCCGGGTACGCCCTTTGCTCCGAGGTGCTGGAGCATGTCGAAGATCCGGTACTTTTGCTGCGCAACTCGAAGAGCCTGCTCATGCCAGGCTGCCGGGTGGTCGTCACCGTGCCGGGAGGCCCGCGCTCGGCCTTCGACCGGCACATCGGCCATCATCGGCATTTCACAGCCGCAGACCTGCGTGGCGTGCTCACAAATGCGGGATATGTCGTCGAACGGGTACTCCGCGCGGGGTTTCCTTTCTTCAATATTTACAAGCTTGCCGTCATCGCCCGAGGTCGCCGTCTTATTGCCGACGTCGAGGGCCGCACGCCGGGTACGACGCCGTCGAAAGCCGAGCTGGCCGCAACGCGTTTCTTCGACATGGGATGCAGGCACAATCGCGACGACTTCCCGCTCGGCTGGCAGATGGCGGCAGTCGCGCGCGTCCCGGGGGCGGACCGCATATGATCATCACCCGCACACCGCTTCGGATCACCCTCGGCGGCGGTGGCACCGATCTGCCGTCGTACTACGAGCGGTTCGGGGGATTCGTGCTATCCGCAGCCATCTCGAAACATATCTTCATCACGATCAACCGGACGTTCACACCCGACTACTTCCTGAAGTACTCCGCGCTCGAACGCGTCGAACGTGCCGAGCAAATCGAGCATCCGATCGTCCGCGAAGTGCTCCAGGCCCATGATGTCGGCCCGTCAGTCGAAATCGTGAGCATGGCCGACATCCCATCCGGCACCGGCCTGGGCTCGTCGGGAGCGTTCACCGTGGGACTGCTGCGCGCTGTTTACGCTTTCAGCCGTGACCACGTGACTGCAGGTGAGCTGGCCAATGAGGCCTGTGTCATCGAGATCGCTCGCCTGCGCAGAGCGGTTGGCAAGCAGGACCAGTACGTGGCCGCCTTCGGGGGCGTCAGGTGCTTCGACTTCAGTCCCGACGGCCAGGTCGTCGTGTCTCCGCTGGCCATGGCCACAGACACCTTGTATGACCTCGAGGAACACCTGTTGATGTTCTTCACTGGCTACTCGCGAGACGCTGACAGAGTTCTAGTCGAGCAGAAGACCCGGTCCGAGGGTGGCGACACGCAGATGATCGACAACCTTCACTACGTGAAGGAACTCGGCCTGCGCAGCAAAGCGGCCCTGGAACAGGGCGACACAGATGGCTTCGCGATTCTCATGCACGAGCACTGGGAGCACAAGAAGAAGCGGTCGACTTCGATGTCGAACACCAGCATCGACCGCTGGTACCAGACCGGCCGCGACAGTGGCGCGCTGGGCGGCAAGCTGGTCGGTGCCGGGGCAGGCGGCTTCCTGCTCTTCTACACCCGTGATAAGCGTGCACTTCGCCAGGCTATGGCGGCCGAGGGACTCACCGAAGTGCGTTTCTCCTTCGATCACGACGGCAGCACCGTTCTCGCTCGCGACTAGGTTGCCACGATGCAATGCGTAATCCTGGCCGGCGGCCTCGGTACCCGGATGTGGCCTGAGACCAAGACCATCCCGAAGCACCTGCTGCCCATCGCTGGGACACCATTCGCGACATGGCAACTGTCGTGGCTGGCACGGTCCGGGATAGACTCGGTCGTCTACTGCGTGGGACACCTGGGTCAGCTGATCCGCGAACACGCCGGCGACGGCGCCTCGTGGGGCTTGTCGGTTCGCTACGTCGACGAGGGCGACCTCCTCCGGGGCACCGCGGGTGCGCTACGACTCGCCTACGACGAGGGTGCGCTGGACGAGGACTTCCTTGTTCTCTACGGCGACTCCTGGCTGCAGATCGATCCTGCCCTAGTGCTGCGGGCGGCACGCGAGCGCCGCGAGCCCGGGCTGATGACTGTCTTCCGTAACGATGGGCGCTGGGACGCCAGCAACGTGGTGCTCAAAGACACGCGCATTTCCCGCTACGCAAAGGGATTGGCCGCTCCCCCGCCCGAGATGCGCTGGATCGACTATGGGCTGCTTGCATTCCGTCGTGGGGTCATCGGCGAGCGAGTCCCGGCCAACAGGTCGGCGGACCTCGCCCCTCTCTGCGCCGGGCTGGCCGACGAGGGCCTGCTCGCGGGATTCGAGGTCGGCCGGCGCTTCTACGAGATCGGCTCCGTGGCGGGGCGCGACGAGCTTGACGCTCTTTTCACTACCCGACAGGCGCCGTTGACGGCTCGGCCGACACCCGAAAGCTGAAGTCGGTCGACCGGGGTTCCGCTCGTTTTGGACACGCGCAGCGTGCGGGATTGGTATCCGTGCCACCTTTCGGCCCGTGCCGGAGAAGCGGACTCACGAGTACGTCCGCTACGGCACCACCACACTGTGCGCCGCGCTCAACACCGCCACCGGGCTGGTGATCAGCGCGCAAGGGCCAGTTGCTGGGCGGTCTTGGGCCGCCGCGCCCACCGCCGCAGGTTTCTGTCTCCTGATCCGCCACGGTCCGCTAGGCCTTGGGCCGTCCTGTTCTCGCCATGCCAGCAACGCTGGTGACATTCCCGGTCACGTGCAGCCATGACATGGCATCCATGGGCAAGTCTTGACTGAATTATTTAGCGAACCTGCAACTCAGGACACGAGCAAACGACAGGTCGGCCGATCTCAGGGTAGGACGTAAGGACTTGGAGCATGCGGACGGACACCAGAGGCAGACGAGACGGCCATGCCAACTACCACGCTCGTCCTATGGGATATCGATCACACCCTGATCGATATCGGCGATGTGGGTGGCGAGGTCTACGCCGCCGCGTTCGAGAAGGTCCTTGGCCGACGTCTCGAGCACATGGCCGAGATGTCCGGCCGCACGGAGCCCGTGATCTTCCGCGAGACGCTGGAGCTCCACTGGATGGACGACCCGGGCGACCTGTACGACCGGTTCGCCGAGGAACAGGCCCGCGTCTACGCCGAACGAGCCGGCGAGCTACGCACCAGAGGCCGCGCGCTTCCCGGTGCAGCCGAGGCCCTCCGCGCCCTGTCCACCCGCAACGATGTGATCCAGTCCGTGCTAACCGGGAACACCCGCCCGTCGGCCCGCATCAAGCTCAAGGTGTTCCGCCTCGACCGTTACCTCGATTTCAGCATCGGCGCTTACGGTACTGACGACGACGTAAGCGCCAACCTGGTCGAGATCGCACGTCACCGCACCGCGAGCGCGTACGGCGGGCAGTTCGACCGCGACTCCACCGTCCTGATCGGCAGCACGCCGAACGACGTGAAGGCATCACGCGACGGCTCGGCGCGAGTCATTGCTGTGGCCACTGGTAGAGACACCATGGACGACCTCGCCGACGCCGGCGCAGATACGGTACTTGCGGACCTCACGAACACCGATGCCGTCCTAGCAGCCATCCAAGGCGACCGACCACCGCGATAATGCCACCCATCCGAGCACTGGGATGGAAGCGGAAGACCGGTCAGCAAAGTCGCGGCGGTTGCCGGGCGTCGCTCGCCGGCCGACGAGAATCACGCCTCCGGTATACCGCACCCGCCGCCAGCCTTCCCGAAGACTAAGTGATCCTGGGAGCGGGATAGCCCGTGGTGGTGACCGGGACGAAGAGCGTGTACCCGATGACAGCCCAGCCGAATCAGCGCTGGTGATGGCAGCCGGCTCATCGACTTTCAAGGTGAAGGCCTGCCTGGCGGTGCCCGACGTGCTGGCCGCAGTCACGGTGATGGGGTGGTTGCCGCCTCTGCCCGTGGCCGGGGTCCCCGCGATGGCGGCTGTGCCATTCCCGTGGTCGGTGAAGTTCACGCCGTCGGGCAGCGACCCGGACTCGGTCACGGCGGGGACCGGATATCCGGTGGCCGCTCGGATCACCGGCCGTGATTCCGGTCAACGATCCAGAGGCCACGGGCGCCGGGTCGCTGGTCGAGCACGGCAGCGTGCTGAGCTTCCGGCACATGCTCATCCGCCAGGCCGTCCATCACGAGCCGCGGCCCGTGCCTAGCCCATGCCGGCCGTCCGCCTCGCTGGACGCCTGCCGACGTTGTCGGTTGCCTTTTCGCCAGGCAGCTTGACCAGGACGACCGGGCACGGCGCGGCTGCCGCGCAGCGCTGGCTCACGGCGCCGAGCATCAGTCCGGCGAACGGCGACCGGCCGCGGGTGCCGACCACCAGCAGATCGGCCTGCTCGGATGCGGCGATCAGGGACTCGGCCGGGTCCCCCTCGGCTACGACCGGGTGGAGCGGGACCTTGGGCGACGGGGCGATCGTGGTGACCGTCTCGATGAGAAAATCCTTGGCCGCCTTCTCGAGTTCCTCGCGGTCGAAGGCCCCGGGAAAGGCGAGGAACGGCATCTGCCAGGAGAACACGGCCACCACAGCGCCGCGGCGGACCTCCGCTACGTCGAGCGCCCACTCGAGTGCGACCTGGCCGTGCGGCGAGCCGTCGACTCCGACCACGATGCGATACGTCATGCGTGCTCCAGTCTCAGCTCAGGGGCGTAGGCCTCTTCCTCCAGTTGTTCCAGGCTCTTGCCCTTCGGCTCGGGCAGCACAGCCATGGTCAGCAGCAGCCCGACGGCCGCCACCACGCCTGAGACGATCATCGCCCCGCGGAGGCCCATGGAGGCGGCGAGCATAGCGGGGAACAGGTAGGCGCCCGCGAACGCGCCCATCTTGCCTGCCGCCGCCGAGATGCCATGCCCGGTGGTGCGCACCTCCGTTGGGAAGATCTCCGCCGGGTAGATGAACGTCGTCGTATTAGGCCCGAACTCGGTGAAGAAATAGCTGACGCCGTACAGGATGACGAACGGCGCCGCACGCGCGGTGACGCCCGGGATCAGGCCGATGAGCAGGAACGCCAGCGCCATCATGCCAAAGCCGAGGATCTGGATGCTCCTGCGCCCCGTCTTGTCAAGGAGCAGGATCGCGACGGCGTATCCCGGCAGGGCGAACACCACGAAGATCGCCAGCTGGAGCAGCGTGTTCGCGAGCAGGCTGCCGTGCGGGTTGATCAGCTTGAGTATCTCCGGTGAGGAGATGGTGTTGCCGTAGTAGCAGAAGTCCAGCAGTAACCAGCAACCTGCGGTGCCGATGATCCACAGCAGCATGCGCCGGCTGCGGGCGATCACCTTGAAGCCATCGAGCACGCCCTGCGGCTGCCTTGCCTTCGACTCGGCGATCGGGCCCGCGACCGCCTTCGAGCCCGTCGCGGCGGCGATTGCCGCCTCCGCCTCGTCCGTCGCACCGCCGGCCATGGCGAAACGGGGCGTCTCGTGGATCTGCCGCCGCAGGTAGTACACGGCCAGCCCGGGGATGGCGCCAAGAGCGAGCAGGATGCGCCAGGCGGTGTCGTTCGAGATGCCGGAGGCGAGCAGGATCGAGGCCACGAGCGGTCCGACGACCAGGCCGGCCCCTGCATCGCGAACACCAGGCCGACCATCCGCCCCCGTGACCGCTTACCCGAGTACTCGCTCATGATCGTCGCTGATACCGGGTAGTCGCCGCCGATACCGATCCCCAGGATCGCGCGGCAGATGAGCAGGAAGGTGTAGCCCGGCGCGAAGGCGGACGCGAGCGCCCCGAAGGCGAGGATGAGGACCTCGTAGCCGTAGATGCGCTTGCGCCCGAGGATGTCGGCGACCCGGCCGAAGACCAGCGCGCCGACCGCGGAGGCGATGAGAGTGATGGAGTTGAGCAGCGAGACCTGGCTCGTGGACAGGTTCCACTCCGGCTTCAGCAGCGCGACCACAATGCCGATCACGAACAGGTCATAGGCGTCGGTGAAGAAGCCCATGCCAGAGACGAACATGATCTTCCACTGGAACCGGGTCACCTTGGCGTCATCGAGCGCGGTGAGACCGCCAGGCGCCGGGTTGGGTGCAGCCAGTCCGCTCATGACGTGAGGTTACGTAGCAGCACATGAAGTAGTTGGGGCCTAAAGGCCACTGCCAGGGATACGCCAGGTGAATTCTTTCCTTAGTTAGTCGATCTCGACGTCGAAGTCCCACGAGACGATGGGCCTGGCTGCCCCCGGTGCCCACCGGAGCTGGCCGTTGCCCGTTGGCAGCACGTCCTTCACGGTGAGTGTTACCGTCCGGCCAGGCGCGACGTCCGCAGGCGGGGGCCCGCCGCCGCGGACCGTTACGTGAGGATGGTGGAGATGGCCGAGCTCGTCGAGGATCGTGAACGCGGCAGGGCTGAGCGGGGCGAGCCCCGACGCTCGTGCGAAGGTGACAGTGAATGTGCACTGGCTGGTCGCAGGCACGGGGAACTGGCCCTCTTCAGGAACCGCGGGCCCCACGGCCGTCGCAAGGACCTGCCCATGGGCCAGGCGGACCGAGACCATGTCTCCTTCGACGGCCAGCCACGGATGTGCGGCGCTCGCCCGGGCCACGCGGCCGACGGGGACCGTGGATTTCGGCAGCCAGCCCGGCAGACCCCCATACCTGGCCGACGACCCGTTGGAGCGCGCCAGAAGCGCACCGGCCGAGGCGGCGAGGGCCACCGCAAGGCCGGCGACAGCGAGGCCGGCGACAACGATACGGCGGACCCGGCGGGAGCCGGGCCCGAAGACGCGGCCCCCGCGCCGAGAAGTTACCGTCCTCACCTGATGCCCGCTCCGCGGCGCCGGCGCCGGTGCAGGAGCGGGATTACGCCGGTGGCTATCAGCCCGGTCACCGGGAAGGCCAACAAAGCCGGTCCAGCCCCGCCGTGGCCGCCACCCTGGCCGCGCGGGTTATCGAACACGTCGGAGCCGAAGGGCGCGAGGCCGGGCTGGGCGGCGTAGCCCAGGTGACCCAGCCCGTCGAGGCCCGCAGCGGCGCGCCGCACGTTGAACAGGTCCTCCATCGTGCGCAGCCAGCTGTAGTGGTTGTAGTAGACGCTGCTTACAGTCCCAGGCGTTATATAGGGGCTGATGAGCACGCTACCGGTGTCCCCGCCGCCCGTGGTCGGGTCGGTCGCGTCAAAGAGGGGGTCGGTGGCGGGCGAACGCGCGCCGAGGGTTACCCCGCTCACCGGGCCCGTCGTCTGGGCCGGTTGGCCCGATGCGCCGACGAGCGTGAACGACCCGGTGTCGGCGAGGCCACCGCCCTGGCTCGGGACGGTCGGCGTGTTCGGGGTGTTGGTCACCTGACCCACCAGCGCGCCGGACGGGACGCCGCTGCCTGTAACCGAACGGCCCGTGTCGGTCGCAACGATCGCGTTGTCCGTGATCGTCGAGGTACCGGCCGCAGCCGTCGCCCCAGCGTCAGTGCGCGGGCCGGGGACGCCGGCGCCGCCGCCGAGGATGCAGGTGCCCACGGGCTGGGACGGGACCGTCTGGGCGACGCAGTCGCCCGGGCGGTCGACGTAGGCGTTGTCGCCGGGTCCGGGGTAGAGCTCGTTGCCGCTCGCGTCCTTGGCGAGCGGCGTGTTCGGCCCGGTGGGCTCGTAGTGGACGGGACGGCCAAACAGTGTCTCGGCGGCCGAGTCCGACGCGACCGACGTTGCCGCGTCTGGCGCGACGATCGTCGAGTTCGAGAAGCTGTTGCCGGTGTAGGTGAACGGCGGGAAGGCCTCGTCGAAGGTGATGTCGATGAGGCCCCCGTCCTTGAACGCGGGTGACTTCTCGATCTCGGGCACGACATGCTCGAGGAACAGGTCGGAGGCGTACAGACCGCCCGTGTAGTTCACTGGCGGGTTCGGGGTGTTCGGGTCGGCGAAGCCGCCGGAAAGGTTGTTCCCGTGGCAGACGGCGTCATGGGCGTCGCTGCAGTTGTTCGGCGAGATCCAGCTGAACGCGGGGGTTGCCGCCTCGCTCTGCAGGTCGCGGTACAAACCGTTGCCTGGGTCGAAGAGGTTCGCGATGTGGGCGGAGTCGCAGTCGCCCGACTGCCGCAGCGAGTCGAACCACGGGAAGGGGAAGTGCTTCGGCACGTACTGGTCGGTCGCGTTGGCGCTGCCCGGGTTGGGCTGGGCCGTGCTGCCGGTCGGGCCAGGCGTGGCGTAGGGCGCGCCGCAGTACTGCGCGCCCGCGGAATGAGCTGAGCCGCTCGCGTCAATGTTGCCGAGGTCCTGTGCGTAGCCCTTCCAGCTCACCCTGGCCGCGTCGAGCTGGTTGAACAGCGTCGGGACGCTGGCCGGGTACACGCAGCCGTTGGACCCGGGCGCGGCGTTCGGACCCTTGGCGGAGACATACTGCCCGTAGTCCGGGTTCGTCAGGAGCGTGCGCGAGGTGTCGGTCGTGCCAGAGAACTGGTCGTAGTACGGGCAGTCCGCCTGTGTGTCGGGCTCGGTTGCCTGACCGCTCACCATCGAGATGTAGTTGTCAAGGCTGAAATGCCCGGTCCCGTAGTAGTTCTTCAGCAGGACGCCCTGGGCGGGCAGCGTCTTCCACAAGTAGGTGTTGTTGTTCAGGCCGGTGAAGGTCGCGTCGTAGGACTTGTTCTCGAGGATGATCAGCCAGACGTGCTTGATCTTGCCTGGCTGGATCCCCAGGCCGTCCGCGCCACGTCCATCCGAGATCTGGTTTCCCGCGGGCGACGCGGCCGCCGCGGCGGCCGACAGAAGGAGCGCCGAGAACATCATGACCCCGACGCCCGCAGCGGTGATGGTCCTGCGGTGCCAAACCAATCCAAGCGAAGATCTCATGAGTGCTTCATAGCGCCTCCCGGTGAAATCGCGGCGAATACGAGTTCGCGCACGCGCGAACATCTCTGGGTTTCCATCCCACCTGGGTTTCCATCCCAGAGTTCGGGGGTGACCGGCAGTGGGGCCAGGCCTTGCGAGGCAAGATCGTCGCGGGCGGGGGACGACGTGGGCGGCCAGCTCAGGCCGGAGGGCCCATTGGCGAGGGCCCGCTATGACGAGATGATGGGGTGACGCGGCCGGCGCCCGGCCCGCCTGCGGGCCAGCTTCCCGAGTCGGCTGCCGCAGGATTGCGCACGCCTGCTTGCGGATTGTGCCGAACGTCACCACCGGGCCGCTCGCAGCGCTTTCCAGCCGGTCGCCGTGGCGGCACGGGATGTGCGGGAGGTCGCATTGGAGATTTGGCCCGGACGGCCGTTCCCCCTGGGCGCCACGCCTGACGAGTCAGGAACAAATTTCGCGGTGGCGTCGGAGATAGCCGAGCGGGTGGTGCTGTGCCTGTTCGACGCGGGAGGCGCGGAAACGCGTCTGCCGCTGCCAGCCCTCGATGACGGCGTGTGGCATGGGTTCGTGCCGGGAATCAGTGTCGGCCAGCGTTACGGCTACCGGGTGACCGGACCGTATGACCCGGCGCGCGGACTGCGCTGCAACCCGGCGAAACTGCTGCTCGACCCGAATGCCAAGGCGACAGCCGGCGAGCTGGTGTGGGGGGAGAGCCTGCTTGGCTACCCGCCCGGTGACCCTGACGGGCGGAGCGACCTCGACTCCGCGCCGTCAATGCCGCGCTCGCTGGTCGCCGACTCTTCGTTCGCGTGGGGCGCGGACAGGCGGCCCGGCACGCCGTACCGCGACACTGTCATCTATGAGCTGCACGTCAAGGGGTTCACCCAGACGCGCCGTGACGTGCCGCCCGCGCTGCGGGGAACGTATGCAGGGCTGGCGAGCCCGCCGGTGGTGGAGTACCTGGTCGGCCTCGGGGTGAGCGCGGTCGAGTTGCTGCCCGTCCACCAGTTCGTCGCCAGCAGGCATCTGGCCGCGCGCGGCCTGGCCGACTACTGGGGCTACAACACCATCGGCTTCTTCGCCCCGCATGACGGCTACTCCGCGGCGGTGCGGGCCGGCCGTGTGGGCGGCCAGATCGCCGAGTTCCAGGCGATGGTCCAGGCGCTTCATGCGGCTGGGCTGGAGGTGCTGCTTGACGTGGTGTTCAACCACACGGCTGAGGGCAGTCACATGGGCCCGACGCTGTGCTTCCGTGGGGTGGACAACCCGGGGTACTACCGGCTCGTGCCCGGCGACCTCCGCCGTTACATGGACACCACGGGCACCGGCAACTCGGTCAACGCCGACAACCCAACGTGCCTGCGCATGATCATGGACTCGCTGCGTTACTGGGTCAGCGAGATGCATGTCGACGGCTTCCGTTTCGATCTCGCCACCACGCTCGCCAGGGAGCGGGGCAACTTTGACCGGCTGGCCGCGTTCTTTGACATCTGCGGGCAGGACCCGGTGATCTCCCAGATCAAGCTGATCGCCGAGCCGTGGGACGTGGGCCAGCCAGACAGCTACAGCGTGGGCCGGTTCCCGGCCCTGTGGCGCGAGTGGAACGGCCGCTACCGCGACAACGTCCGCGACTTCTGGCGCGGCTGCGACGGGGTGCTGCCCGAATTCGCCACCCGGATTTCCGGGTCCTCCGACCTGTACGGCGCCACCCGGCACCGCCCTATCGCCTCGCTCAACTTCGTTACCGCCCACGACGGGTTCACGCTGCGCGACCTGGTCTCCTACGAGCGCAAGCACAACGAGGCCAACGGCGAGGGCAACCGGGACGGAACCGACGACAACCGGTCGTGGAACTGCGGCGTGGAGGGCCCGACCGACGACCCGGAGATCCTCGCGCTGCGTGCCCGCCTGTCACGCGCCCTGCTCGGCACGCTGCTGCTGTCCCGCGGGGTGCCGATGATCCTCGGCGGCGACGAACTCGGCCGCACCCAGGGCGGCAACAACAACCCCTACTGCCAGGACAACCCGACGTCCTGGTTCGACTGGGACGGCGCCGACACCGGCCTGACCGCCTACACCCGCCAGTTGATCGCGTTCCGCCGCGCGCACCCAGCGTTGCGCCGCGGCGCCTACATGGCCGATCCCGGCCACAACGTCTGGTTCACCCCGGAAGGCCGCGCGATGACCGACGCCGACTGGCATTCCCCTGACAGCAAGTCCCTCGCTGTCTATGTCGACGGCATGGTCGCGCCTGACCTCGATGCACGCGGCCGGCCCATGCTCGACGACGACCTGCTCACCCTGGTCAACGGATCGCCGGACCCGGTCACCTTCATCATCCCCGACGTCGGGAAACGATGCTGCTGGCGAACGGAGGTGGACAGCTTCGATCTTGGCGCTGACACAGCAAAGTCCCATACGGCTGCCGCCAGTGGCGCGACCCCGGCCCCTGACGCCGCGCCCGGCGCGGCTGACGCGGCTGACGTCGGCGCAGGCGGCACCGGCGTGGGCGCAGGCGGCGTGGGCGCAGGCGGCGTGGGCGCAGGCGGCGTGGGCGCAGGTGGCGTGGGCGCAGGCGGCCAAGTGACCGTCAGCCCGCGCTCCTTCGTCCTGCTCCTCGCCCAGCCGTCCTAACATTCACGCCTCTGCCGCCGCGAACAGGTGCAGGACCGGGAAGTGCGGAGTTGCGATCGGCTGAATGGGGACTGCTTGCCCTGGCATGCAGCGGTTGGGAGGATGGACCGCATAAAGCGGCCTTGGGAGGGGTATGGCGTCCGATCATGGTGGAACCGGTCTGGCGTCAGACCTGGTAGAGGCTGCCGCGGGTCCGGCGCTGCCGAAGGCCCCGACGGGGATCCCTGGGCTCGACGACATCACCCGGGGCGGGCTGCCCCAGGGCAGGTCGACGCTGGTGACGGGCAGCGCGGGATCCGGCAAGACGTTGCTGGGGTTGCAGTTCCTGGTCGCGGGCGCCCGGCAGTACGACGAGCCAGGCGTCCTTGTCACCTTTGAGGAGTCGGCAGAAAAGGTCAGCGCCAACGTCACCTCACTTGGCTTCGACCTCGACGGGCTCCAGCGGGACCAGCTGCTCGTCGTGCATTCCTTCCGCGTGGACCCCGCTGAGGTCATCGAGACGGGGGACTTCGACCTCGAGCCGCTGTTCCTCCTTCTCGACGACACCATCAAGCGCATCGGAGCGAAGCGTGTCGTGCTCGACACCATCGAGTTGCTGTTCGGCGCGTTCCGTGAGCAGGCGATCGTGCGAGCGGAGCTCGGCCGGTTGTTCCGCTGGCTCGAGGACCGGGCCGTCACCGCGATCGTGACCGGCGAGCGGGGTGACAGCGCCCTCACCCGCCACGGGATCGAGGAGTTCGTTTCTGACTGCGTGATCGTTCTCGACCACCGCATACGCGAGGAGGTTTCCACCCGCCGCCTCAGAGTGGTCAAGTACCGTGGGTCGGCGCACGAAACCAACGAGTACCCCTTCTTGATCTCGGCCCATGGCTTCGTCGTGCTGCCGATCACCTCGGTGGCCCTCGACTACGGCGCGTCCGACGAGCGAATCTCGACGGGCGTGGCCCGCCTCGACCATATGCTGGCCGGCGGCCTGTTCCGGGGATCGACCGTCCTGGTAAGCGGAACGGCGGGCACGGGCAAGACCACGCTCGGAGCCCACCTCGTCGACTCGGCGTGCGCACGGGGTGAGCGGGCGCTGCTGGTCCTGTTCGAGGAGTCACCCGAGCAGCTGATCCGCAACATGCGATCGGTGGGGCTTGACCTGGGGCGCTGGGTGGAGGCGGGCCTGCTGCGCATGTGGGCGGCCCGGCCGACAGTGTTCGGGCTCGAAACCCACCTGGCGATCCTGGCCCGGCTGATCGACGAGGCCGAGCCGTCCGTCGCCGTCCTCGACGGGATCGCCAGCCTCACCCATGGGCCCACCGGCGGCGAGGTGACCTCGATGGTGGCCCGCCAGATCGACCAGCTCAAGGTCCGGGGGATCACCGCGATGGCGACGACGCTGGCTCAAGAGAACGAGACGAGCATGGTGGGCATCTCCTCGCTGGTGGACACCTGGTTGCTGCTGCGCAACGTCGACTCGGACGGCGAGCGCAACCGGCTGCTGTTCGTGCTGAAGTCGCGGGGCACCGCCCATTCGAACCAGGTGCGGGAGTTCGTGCTCACCGACCGCGGCGTCGAGCTCGTCGACGTGTATGTGGGCCCGGCGGGCGTCGTGACCGGCTCCGCTCGCCTGGCGCAGGAAGCCAAGGAGCGCGGCGCGAAGCTGCAGCGGAGTGAGGACCTTACGCGGCGCCGGCGCGAGCTGCGGCGGGGCATCGTTGAGGGCGAGGCCCAGGTCGCCGTGCTGCAGGACGAGCTCGCCGCGGAAAGGGCCGAGCTCGAGCGGATCGACGGGCGCGAACGGCGTCAGGCGGCCGACGCCGAGGCGGCCCGGTCGGCCATGGCCGCGCGGCGCTGGGCCGACTCGGCCCCGCGCGACGAAGCCCCGCGCGATGAAGCCCTGCGCGACGACGCCCCGCGCGATGAAGTCCCGCGCGACGAAGTCCCGCGCGACGAAGTCCCGCGCGACGAAGGAGGGTGACGACGATGACCCGACCGCACGCCGCCGATGCGGGAGCCTCGGAGCCGGCATCCCCCCTGAGACCTGGGAGCTACGCCTCTACGTGACCGGCCGCTCGCCCAAATGCGTCCGCGCGATCGAGAACCTGCGTCTTGCCTGCGAGCAGCACCTGGCCGGGCGGTACCACATCGAGGTCGTGGACCTGCTGGAGAACCCGCGGCTGGCGGCCGACGACCAGATCCTGGCCGTGCCCACGCTTGTCCGTAAGCTCCCGCCGCCCATCAGAAAGATCGTCGGCGACCTCTCCGACACCGACCGGCTCCTCGTCGGGTTGCAGCTTCGACCGCGGAAGGGCGAGGGAACGTGACCGACGTCGTTGCGCATCCTCGCGGGTCGCTTACGCTCTACGTTAGCGGAGCGTCGCCGCGCTCGATCCGGGCGATCGAGACCGTGCGGCGCGTCTGCGACGAGGAGCTCGCCGGGTAGGTCGTCTTGGAGGTCGTCGACGTGCATCTCCTGCCCCCGCTTGTCGTGTGCCACAAATCGCCGCCTCGACGCTTGTGCGGCACCTGCCGCCGCCCGCCGCAATCAGCGGGGGATCGCCCCGACACAACGAAGGTTCTCGTCAGCCGCAGCTGCTGGCGCGCCTTCGTGGGCAGGCTGCCGCCGAGCGCGTTGCTCGCCGGGGTCGGTCTCGACGGGCGGACTGCGCCTCACCGGGTTCGCCGTGACGACGACTGACCCCGGGGCGGCAACGCCCGGGGACCCGCTGGAAGAATTGCGCCGGGAGCTCGACGAGGCACGAGACACCTTGCGCGCCATCCGGACCGGCGGAGTCGATGCCCTCGTCATCGACGCCGGCAGCGGCGAGGAGGTGTTCCCGCTCAGCGGCGCCGGCCGCCGCCTGGAAGAATTGCGGCGGGAGCTCGAAGAGGCACGAGACACGCTGCGCACCATCCGGACCGGCGGCTTCGACGCCCTCGTCATCGATGCCGGTAACGGCGAGGAGGTGTTCGCGCTCAGCGGCGTCGGCCAGCCGTACGGGCTGCTGGTCGAGGGCATTGCTGAGGGAGCGCGCACCTACTTCCGTGCGGTGGCGACCGACTTCGACGGCACCCTGGCTGAGGGCACGGTCGCGCCCGACACGCTGGCCGCGCTCGCCGAGGCACGCGCACGGGGGATCCGGGTGATCTTGGTCACCGGGCGGATCATGAGCGAGTTGCGGGCCGTGTTCCCTGAGGTGGATGACCACGTCGACGCGGTCGTGGCCGAGAACGGCGCCGTGGTGGTCACCTCGGTCGGGGTCCGCCAGGTGGCCGCCCCCGATCGGCCGCGCCGTGAGCGCGGCGCTGGCCGCCCGTGGTGTCGCCCACCGCAACGGGCAGGTGCTGGTCGCCTGCGCCGCCGCCGACGAGCCGGCCGTCTCGGAGGTGATCCGCGAGCTGGGCCTGGACTGCCAGCTCGTCCGCAACCGGGGCGAGCTGATGATCCTGCCGGCCGGGGTGACCAAGGGCACCGGCCTGCTCGAGGCGCTCGGCGATCTGGGCCTTTCGCACCACAACACCATCGGCGTCGGCGACGCCGAGAACGACCACAGCCTGCTGGATGTCTGCGAGATCGGCGTGGCCGTCGCCAACGCGGTCGACGCCATCCGCGCGCACGCCGATGTCGTGCTGGCCTTGCCGGACGGCCAGGGGGTGGCCGAGCTGCTGCGCGGACCGCTGCTCGCCGGGCGCGCCCACGCTCCATCCCCGCCGCTGGCAGATCACGTTGGGCATCGACGACCGCGGCGAGGCGGTAACCCTGCCCGCCTCCCAGCTCAACGTCGCCGTCTGTGGCGGCACCGGGGCATGGCAAGTCGTACCTGGCCGGGCTGATCTGCGAACAGCTGGTCCGCCTCGGCTACTCCCTGGTCGTCTTCGACCCCGAAGGCGACCATCTCGGGCTCGGCGAGCTGCGCGGCGTGTTCGTCACCGGAGGCCACGAGGGCCGCCTCGCCGACCCCGCCGAGGTCGTGCGCCTGCTGCGCCACGGCCACGCCACCGTGGTCATCGACCTGTCCCACCTCGACGCCGCCGGCCGGGCCGCCTACGCGGCGGGCCTGGCCGGCGAGGTCGAAGCCCACCGGGCGGCAACCGGCCTCCCGCAGTGGGTGGTCGTCGACGAAGCCCACGGGCCCATCGGGCGGGACACGACCACGCGCCGCATGTTCGACCCCGCCGCCAAGGGCTACCTGCTCGTCACCTGGCGGCCCGAGGAGCTGTCGGCCGACGCCCTCGTCGCCCTCGACGCCGTGATCGCCCTCGGCTCACCTCACCCCGCCAGCCGGTTCGTCGACCTCGCCGCGGCGGTGGCCGATATGCCCCGCGCCGAGATCGCCCGGCTCCTCGCCGGGCCGACCGGCCGCGCGGTGCTGGCCTGGCGGCAGCACCCCCGCGAGGCGGTGGCGTTCACCCTCGGGACCCGGATCACTCCCCATCTGCGGCACGAGCACAAGTACGGCCAGTCCGGCGTCGAGCCCGCCCACCGGTTCTACTTCCGGGACCGAGCCCGACACCCCCACCGGGGCGGTCGCCGCCAACCTCGCCGAACTGGAAGCCGAGCTGGTCCGCTGCGACCGGGGCGTCCTGCGCCACCACTGCCCCCGCCACGACTTCTCCGGCTGGGTAGCCGGCGTCTTCCGCGACAGCGCGCTCGCCGCCAACCTTGCCGCCGCCGAAGCCGTCCTGTCGGCCGAAAGCCCCGCCGCGGTCGTCGAACAGGTACGCCTGGCGCTCATCGCCGCACTTCAAGCCCGCCGCGCCCACTGAACCCCGCCCGTTGAACCCCGCCCGCATCGGGCACGAGGAACTCATCCGCCGGCGGAGGCACTTGTCGATCGTGTGCCACGGCGCAACGCCGTTATGGATCTTGCGAACGAAGTCCCGGACGGTGGTGGCGGGGCCCTAAGTCGGTCCATGGGCACGTGTCAATCCATGTTCGGACAACCTAGAGTGGACCTTGGCAGCGACGTGGGCGAGTGTGCCCCTCGCCGAAGGCGTCGTCGGCGATGTCCCCGGACCCCGAGGCCGTTTCCCCGGGGGCCGTTCACGTCAGAATGATATGCCGGGTGCGGCCTCAATGAGACATCGTGTTGAGGCGAGAACGCTGAGGATGTCCGCGAGGAAGGACCACACATGGAGATCGACTACGACGGCACGCTGAAGGTATTGAACGAGATCGTTGAGCTCGAACTGGCGGGAGTTGTGCGCTATACCCAGTACTCGCTCATGATCTTCGGTCATTCACGGATTCCCATCACGAACTGGATGCGCGAGCAGGCACTGGAGTCGCTTGCGCACGCTACGCAAGCGGGCGAAGAAGTGACGACACTCGGCGGAGATGTTTCACTGGGCATAGGCGAGCTCGTGGATACCCGCCATTCTTCGGTCGACGACATGCTGCGGGAAATGCTCGAGCACGAGCGCCGTGCCGTCAATGCATACCGCAAACTCCTCGCACTGACCGAGGGGCGCAGCGTGTCGCTCGAAGAGCTCGCACGCCAGATGATCCGCGTTGAAGAGCTGGACGTTGCAGAGGTCGAGAAGATGCTGCGCGTACCGGGCGACACTCGTCCTGCGGCGCGGTAGGAGTCCGTCGTCCAGTGGCGGAGTGACAGTAAGTAATCAGTGGGAAGGACGACCTGGCGAGGCTGCGGTCGGCCTTCGCCGATGGCGGCGCGGTCACGCGCTCTGGCCGACGAAGGGTCCAGCGAAACTATGTGCAGGTTGTGACCGAGGGTGGTCACAATCCACTCCCGTCCGAAAGCCGGTCGGCCTTCACGTTCCGCCCGGGGCAGGCGCCGAGCCGGTCGATCGCCGGGGCGTCCTCAGTCACGGACTGAGGGGGCCGCGAAGGGTCGTCGGCCGGATGGAACGTGGCCGAGCTTGTCGCGGCTGAATGCGAGCTCCTGCTCGGCGAGGTCGTCGGGATCTGCCGCGGGTTGGCCGGTGGCTCGGCCCAGGTCCGAGCCATCGACGAGTACCTCGGTGGTGCGCAGGTGCGGCGCCATCATGCCAGGGACTGATCCGAACGGCCCGGCAAACACCTGCTTGGGTACCGCAGGCTGGCCAAATGCTGCGAGCAGATCCGCCCGTTGGCTTGCAGGGGGTCGGAGCCGAAACCACGTTGGCCCGAACCGACGGCCACCCCTCCCTGCCGGACAGCGCGTCGGCGATGGCGGCAAAGCTTTGCTCGGCCCCCGGCCGGTCAGACATCGACACGGCGGATCTCAAGGATCGGGACTCCTGACGTGAGCACGTCATGAAGCTATAGGTCGACGTGTTTGCGATCCACCAAGCGACCGTGGCGACCTGACGACGGTCCCCGGTGGCCCACCAACGAGCCGTGAGGCCTCCAGCGCCGGGGCCAAATGCTGGGGCTCTACGGCCGGACCGCCGGACCTTGGATGATCCGCAGCGGCTGCGGGCTGACCGAGTTGTTCCGTTTGTCAGCTGCCATCAGGGAACCCGCCGCAGTGCAGCACCATGGGATAGTGGGGCAGGGCGAGGCCGGCGCGATCGGGCGAAGCCGCACTCGTCGCCGTTGGCGTAGGGCTTGGTCCCGAATCCCCAGCGAGGCGTTGTGATCAAGGGTTCAGCGCAGATACTTGACCGGGCGGACCTGCTCGAACCAGGTGAGGTCGGCGGCACGTGCGGTCATGATCGGTCCTCCATCCGCTCTCGGATCTCGGTCAGTGCCACGAGTCCTGCACGCAAGCCGTCCATCTCGGCCGGTGAGCACAGCTCGGCCAGCTGCGCGTCCACAGCCTCGACCCCGGCGCGCACCGAAGCGGCGGCGGCACGCCCTCGGTCGGTGAGCTCGATCGTCATCCGGCGACGGTCGCCCGGGTCGACGTCGCGCGCGAGGTAGCCGCGAACCACCAGGGTGTCGATCAGCTGACTGGCTGCTTGCTTGGTTACCCCGAGCTCCCGTATCAGCTCGCCTGCCGATCCGCCGCGGTTGGCCATTCCACCCAGCACGTAGGGGCCGTTGCGGGGCAGGTCGTCGAACCCCGCAGCCGCGAGGCGCACGCGGATGGCCTCGCCGTAGGCGACACGTGCCGCCCGGAGCAGTGCGGGGATCACGATCTCGTTGTCAGCATGTGGAGACCGCACACGGCGAGAGTATCAGGTATGCCTCAGCAGTCAATGCTATTGACAGTCAAGCGAATGTCAATCGGCACAGGGGCGAGCAGGGACGTGTTCTCAGAGGATGAGCTGGCGCAGCTGCGGGGCTTCCCGGAGCCTGCGCGTGCTGAGCTGATCCGGTATTTCACGCTCGCGCCGGCTGATGAGGCGTTCGTCCGGAAGTTCCGGGGCCAGGCAACGTGATGGGCGTGACGGTGCAGCTGTGCACGCTGCCGTGGCTGGGGTTCGTCCCTGACGACGTGGCCGCCGCCCCGGCCGCCGTGGTGGCGCGGCTGTCGGAGAAGCTGGGCATCCCGGTCGGCGCGCTGCGCGGTTACGGCGCCCGTGAGCAGACCCGCACCGGTCACCTGCGCGAGGTCGCCGGGTACCTGGGCTGGCGGACGGTCGACGGGCCGCGCTGGAAGGACCTGGAGGAGTTCCTGTTCGCGCGGGCGATGGAGCACGACTCGCCGAAGCTGCTGTTCCGGCAGGCCTGTGAGTACCTGTCCTCGTCCATGCTGGTCCGGCCGGGGGGCGGGAACGGGCCCGGGAGGAGACCTGGACGCGGGTCGCCCGGCTGCTCACCTCGCGGCGGCAGGCCGAGCTTGACGAGATGCTGGCGGTCGATCCCGTGCTCGGCCGTACGCGGCTGTCCTGGCTCGGGACTGGGCCCGTCGCGGCGACCCCGGCGGCGGTGAAGGGCGAGCTGGAGAAGCTGGCCTACCTGCGCGGGCTGGACGCGGACACGCTAGACCTGTCGGTGCTGCCGGCGAGCGGCGGCGGTTCCTGGCAGGGGTGGGCCGACGGCTGACGCCGCAGCACCTGGCACGGCGCGAGCCCGCCGCCGGTACCCGATCCTGCTCACCCTGCTCGCGCAGTCCGCGGTCGACGTGCTGGACGAACGCCTGCTGCTGTTCGACCAGGCGTGTCCGGCCGGGAGTCAGCCGCGCGGGCAGAGGATATAGGCCACGAGCGGATGCGGGCAGCGTGGGAGGCCCGCCGCGAGCGACTGCCCCGCGATCACGGGCACCTGGCGATGATGGACGCCTCAATGGCCTACCTGCGCCAGTTCGTTCCGGACGTGCTGGCCGCCGTCCGGTTCGCCGGCGGCCCCGGCACAGACGACCTGCTCCAGGCCGTCACCATCCTGGCCGGGCTGTACGCGACCAGGGCCCGCAAGGTTCCCGATAGCTCGCACGGCGGGTTCGTGCCCGCCCGCTGGGCCGGCTACCTCGAGAAGGCCGCGAAGGACGGCGACGTCACCGCCTACCGGCACTATTGGGAGTTGTGCGTGCTGATGGCCCTGCGCGACGGGCTGCGCTCAGGCGACGTCTACGTCCCCGGGTCGCGCCGGTACGCGGACCCGGCCTCGTTCCTGCTCACCCCGCTGCAGTGGGAGCCGCAACGGCTGGAGTTTCTGCCACGTGGCCGGCAAGCCCGCGGCGGCGGCCGACGCCCTGACCCTGGCGAACGACGAACTGCACGCGGCGCTGACGGACCTGGAGACGCAGCTCGCACGGGGCGGCGGGCCGGGCGAGGTCCGGCTCACCGGGGACGGGGATCTGGTGGTCCCGCCGCTGACCGCTGAGGACGTGCCGGCCGAGCCGAGACGCTCGAGGCGGCCAGTGCCGCGATCGTCAACTACCACCACCGGCTGCCGATGACCCAGGCGTCCGGCACCGGCACCCTGTCGTCGTCGGACGGGCAGCGGTTCCCGGTCAAGGGCAAGTCACTGACCGCCCGGCACCTATCCCGCTACTTCGCCCGCGGCCACATCCTGCCTCAGCCACCGGGACGGGCGCGCAAGCCAAGACAGTTCGTGCTGCACCGCCAGCCAATCGGAAGGCCACCTACGCGGACCACCCCCAGGTTCGCCGACCCGCTTCCGGCCTTCCTCGGCGAGGTGGAACCGCTCCGCCTTGCCGCCCCCGGAGTTAGGATTCATGATCAGAGCGGGATGTGCCGGGCGCTCGGCCTGGAGGAGGTGGGCCGGATCGGCGCATAGTTGCCTGCGAGTCCGTTGAAGCGCGTACCGCGCGGCCAGCACGGACAAGCCGCCCAGGACCACGATGAGGCTCACCCAGGCGCTGATGCCAGCCAAGAAGACGCCGGTGCCGAACGCCGCGAGAGATGCCACCACCACAACCACGGCTATCACCCGCACCACGCCGCGCCTCGACACCGCGTGCCAGCCGCCGGTGCCGCAGATCAGCAGGGAGACGAACGCCAGGACAACGGCCACCACATGGGGAGCGATGGCGATGAAGAGGAGGGCGGCCACGGCCGCCAGCCCGCGCTCAGCCACCGCGGCGCCCGCACCACCGCGTGCTGCACCAGCACTTGATCCTCCCCTGACTGGCAAACCCTCCCCGCGTGCCCGTTCGGCCTGGATGTTACCATTCGCCGATGGCAACACAAGGTGCCGCGCGTGAGGCCGATGGCGCCGCCCAGGCGATCGCGGAGCGCCTGGCTGACAGGCTCGCGCAACTGGGCGGGCCGGTCCGCCAGCAGGTTGCCGAAGGGCTGCGCGAGCTGGGGTCCGTGGACCGGGCGATCTACTCCACCGTAGCGTCCACGCCCACCCCGTCCCTCGACGAACCGCTGCGCCGGCTCTCCAACGCCGCCAATAACTCCCGCCTCTGGCTGGCCATCGCGGCCGGGCTCGCCGTGGCGGGCGGCCGGACCGGCCGACATGCGGCGGTGCGCGGAACACTGGCGATCGGCGTCACCTCCGCGCTGATAAACCTTGGTGTCAAGTCGCTCTGGTCCCGGCAGCGCCCTGACCGGGCCGGCGCCGGAGTCCCGGAGCAGCGGAACGTGCGGATGCCGGCCTCCACGTCGTTC
This sequence comes from uncultured Actinomycetota bacterium, assembly GCA_963712955.1. Taxonomy (GTDB): domain Bacteria; phylum Actinomycetota; class Actinomycetes; order Streptosporangiales; family Streptosporangiaceae; genus DATFVJ01. Next base: position 64,267 of record CAVQKF010000010.1, read on the forward strand.
CCATCCGGGCACGCGGCGTCGGGGTTCGCCTTCGCCTCGGCCATCGGCCGGGAGCAGCCCTGGCTCGGCCTGGCGCTGCGGTTCCTGGCGGCGGCTGTCGCGTACTCCCGGGTGCACACCGGAGTGCATTACCCAGGCGACGCCGTGGTCGGCTCACTGATCGGCGAGGGTACCGGGCAGGCCGTGGCCGGCCTGATGGACCGGCTGCCGCCGACCGGAAGGCATCCAGCGGAAGCATAGCGAGGTGCAGGTCGTGGGCGACCCGCCCCAACTGCGCCAGATGATTATCTGCCAACCGAGGTGCGCGACAGCTACTGGTACGAGCGGGAGGCGTGCCGTCCCGCACGTGGCTGCGACTACGTGTCATCTGGACGTCCAGATAACACGTAGTCGCTGCCGATGCCGCCGTACTCGTCGTGCAGGTAATCGGCATAAAGCCTGATCAGCTCCGTGCCGACCGGAATGACGCGCCCGCCGGACTTGGCGCGGGCGCCGTTGGCGTTGTCCCTGCCTGCGGTGGTGCTCCGGGCGGTGGCGCTGCCGGCGGTGGCGCTGCCGGCGGTGGCGCTGCCGGCGGTGACGGGGTGCCGGCGGTGACGGGGTGCCGGGCGGCCGGGCCCTGCTGATCAAGATCGATCCGCTGGCCGTCGGGTGCTGCGCCCACGAGCGGGAGACGGCCGGCTACCAGCCGACCCCGCGGCTGCGGCACCTGATCGAAATCCGGGACCGGACCTGCACGTTCCCTGGCTGCCGGCGGCCCGCCACGCGGTGCGACAAAGATCACACCCTGGCCTACGATCGGGGCGGCCGTCATACGCCGTGATCTTGCCGGCCTGGCTTCCAGGCCACCGCCGAACGACATGCCCACAATCAAGATCAACTTACGCCAGGTTGATGGTGCCTGTTCCGGCCCTACGCCGGTGAGCGGGAAACCGACCAGATGATGAGATCTCCGTCATCTTCGCTCCACGAGGTACCAGTGCGCTGGAACCCGTTTTTCTCCAGGACGCGCTGGCTGGCGAGGTTGTCTACCGCAGTCTCGGCGGTGATTCCGCTGATGCCGTCGGTGGTCCGCAGATACTCGATCAGGGCGCCGGTCGCCTCAGTGGCCAGACCCTGGCCCCGCACCGCCTGGTTGAGGCCGTAGCCGATCTCGACGACCCCGGAGGCGTCGGGGCCGCCGCCCTTGGTGCCGACCATGCCGACGGCCTCGCCGGACTCGCGGTGGACGACGGCGAAGGAGCCCTCGACGGCGTCGGTGTCACCGAGACCACTAACAAACACCGGGAAGATCACCAAAGGTTCGCCCGGCCACTCCGGCCCGAAGTGGACTTCGCGTGACCCGTCGGGCGTCTCACAGATCAAGATGAAATCGTCGGCCTCGATCCGGCTCGCCATCATTGTGCGGTCGAGTGGGAGCAGGAACAGACGCGGCGTCGCCAGCATCGTCACGTTCGTGATCCTAGGCCTGAGACGCGACTTGCCGGTGGGTCAACGGGCGCGGGGGTGCGTGATCCGTGACGGGAAGACCAGAACCGTGCCACCGGTTGAGCCTAGGAGCCTGCTGAACAAGGCCCAAATTCGACCGATTGCGTTTATAAGTTCGCAGGTCAAAGCCCTGTGGAGTGACCGCAAAAGGTGTTATTCAGCAGTCTCCTAGTGTGAGCCGCGCCTGCCGCCTGCTGCTGATCTCGGGAAGTCTCAGGCGCCGGTCGACCAACACCGCCGTGATGCGAACGGCCTGCGCAGTTGCCATACCAGGTGTTGCCGCCGTCTTCTACGAGGGTCTTGCTGATCTCCCGCACTTCAACCCCGACGACGACACCGACCCGATACCGTCACCCGTCGTGGATCTGCGCCGCCAGATCCACGCATCTGACGCCGTGGTGTTTTCGACTCCCGAGTACGCAGGGGCGCTCCCCGGATCGTTCAAGAACCTCTTGGACTGGACCATTGGAGACAACCAGCCCGGGTCGATCTACCAGAAGCCGGTGGCGTGGATCAACGCCGCACCCCGCAAGGCCGTTGCCGCCCATGAGTCACTGCGCAAGGTGCTGGGCTACGCGGGGGCTGGGATCGTCGAGACCGCGTGCGCCGAGATCCCGGTGACCGGCGACATGATCGGTGACGACGGAATCATCGCCGACGCTGGCGTCCGCGATCGCATCGTGTCCGGCCTGACACGCCTCGCCGAGTACGTTCGCGGGCAACAGGAGCCTGCGACCTGACCCCTGACCACGTTAGCGGAGATCCGCGGTGTCGCTCCCGCCTTCTGCCTGCGCCTTTACCTCACCGGCGGTGTCCCAGCCGAACACGTCACGGACATGATCTAGATCATCCGGAGCGACCGGAACTCCGGCACCATTGAAGCCCCGCTACCGGTGGGTGAGCCGAGCTCACGTCGGCAGCGTGCTTGAAGGCTCGTGGCGCTACTGGGTGAGGTCGAGGGCGGCGCCGATGATGCTGTCGGCATCGATGCCGTAGTGGCGGTAGACGTCCTCGATATCCCCGGACTGCCCGAATGACGTAACGCCGAGCGCCGTGTGCGGGATGTGATTGATGGTGGCCAGGAATGCCAGGGTGTGGGGGTGGCCGTCGAGAGCGGTCACAAGTGGCGTGGCGCGAGAGGCTGGGAAGGCCTGGTCGAGTATCCAGGTGGGGCCTTCCTCGTGGCCCCGCCTGGCGCGCAGGGCCTGAAACAGCAGACCGGGACTTGTCACGCAGACGACGTCAGCGGGGACACCGGCCTGCTGCAGCCGCTCGGCGGCGGCGAGCGCTTCTGGCACCACCGCGCCCATCGCGGCGATGGTCACCGCTGGCGCCCCTGCGCGCCGCAGCAGGTATGCGCCCGCGACCACCTGCCGGCGGCGCCGGTCCCGCGCGGCGGGGTCGGCAGGCACGGCAGCGAGTTTCTGGTCGACCGGGCGGGTGGACAGGCGCAGGTACGCGGAGCTGCCGCCCGGTTTACCGAGCCGGGCGAGACTGGCCAGAAGGCACCATTCGGCGTCGATGGCGAAGGCCGGCTCGTAGGCGACGCAGCCGGGCTGCTCAAGCCCGATGGAGGGGTGGTGATCGACTGGTGCGCCCCGCCCTCTGGCGCGAGGGTCACTCCCGAGGGGGTGCCGACCAGGATGGACTGCCCGCCAGCGTAGATACCGAACGACCACGGTTCGAGGGCACGCTCGACGAACGGGTCGTAGAGTACCCCGATCGGCAGCAGCGGCTGGCCCCACCGGCTCCAGGTGGCACCGAGCTCACCGAGCAGGCCGACGAGGTTGGTCTCGGCGATGCCAAGCTCGATGTGCTGGCCAGTCGGTTTCTCCCGCCAGTGCAGGATCGTTTCTGCGTCGTCGGCGAACCAGTCCACCCGCTCGCGCGCCGACCACACCCCGGCCTTGTTCACCCAGCCACCCAGATTGGTCGTCGAGCTGACATCCGGGCTGACCGTCACCACCCGCCCGGCCGCCTCCGGTGCCTCCCTCGTCAGGTCGAGTAGCACCCGCCCGAGCGCCGCCTGGGTGGTGCCCGTACCCGCCGGTGTGCGGCCGATGTCTGGCGGCACCCCTGGTGGCGCTTTGTGCGGCGGGGCGTGCCTGCGCAGCCGCCCGGCGGCATCGGCGCACATCCGGTCCGCGACGCTGTCCTTGGTGAACCGTGCCCAGGGGTTGCCGGGATCCGTGCCAAGCCGCGCCGCGAGGTCGCACATCTGCTCCGCCGTCAGCAGCGCGGAATGGTTCTGCGGATGTCCCTGGGTGGGAAGGCCGTAGCCCTTGATCGTGTACGCGAAGATCACCGTCGGCCGGGAACCGTCGATGGACTCAAAGGCCTGGTCAAGGACCCCGAAATCGTGCCCGCCCAGATTGCGGATCGCCGCCATCAGCGTCGCGTCGTCCCGCTCGGCCACCAGCCGCGCGATCGCCGCGCTGCCACCGGGCAACCGGCGCCGCAGTTCGTCCGCGCCGCAGCGCAGCAGGCGCTGATACTCGGGGTTGGGCATCCCATCGATCCTGGAGCGCAGCGCGTCACCGCCCGGCTGGGCGAACAGCTCTTCAAGCAACCGGCCGTACTTCAGCGTGAGCACCTGCCACCCTGCCGCGCTGAACATTCCACGCAGCTTCCCTGCCGCGATCCCCGGCACCACGCGGTCAAGCGACTGCCGGTTCATGTCCACGATCCAGGCGACTTCCCCCAGCTCCGCCACCGCGGGATCGAGGATGGCCTCCCACACCGCGCCCTCGTCGAGCTCGGCGTCACCAAGCAGCGAGTACTGCCGCCCACTCCCAGCCCCGCCGGTCGTGCTCTCCACATACCGGCGCGCAAGCGCACCCCAGATCGGCGCGGTCGCCCCAATCCCCACTGACCCGGTCGAGTAATCGACAAGATCCGGGTCCTTGATCCGGCTTGGATAGCTCTGCAGACCGCCGAACTGTCGCAACCTCGTCAGATACGACTCATCCAGCTCTCCGAGCAGGTAGTTGACCGCGTGCAGGACAGGCGAGGCATGCGGCTTCACCGACACCCGGTCCTCCGGGCGCAGGTGCCGGAACCACAACGACGTCATGACCGACACCATCGACGCGCACGACGCCTGATGGCCCCCCACCTTCAGCCCCGACCGATTGGGCCGCACCCGGTTCGCGTGATGGATGACCGCCGTCGACAACCACAACACCCGGCGCTCAATCTCACCCAAGACATCGAGGCTGGCCGCACCGGGCAACGCCCTGGCCTGAGATGCACTCGTCATCGTTCACTGCTCCAGATGCGCACACGGGCGCCTAGAACAACAGGACGCGGCTGACCTGCACAACCTGTCGGGTGAATTCTAAGCAGAACGTCTCAGATGATGAACAGCGCTATCGCGACATACTGGCACGCCGCGGCGGCGCAGACACATGCGTGAAAGACCTCGTGGTAGCCGAACACCGACGGGCACGGGTCGGGCCGGCGGCGATGATAGGAAAGCGCTCCGGCGGTGTAGAGCAGGCCACCCGCGAGCATCAGCGCTCCCGGCGCGGCGCCGGCATGGATCCACACCCCCGGCAGCGCAAGACCGGCAACCCAGCCCAGCCCGACGAACGTCGCGCCGACCACAAGCTCTGGTGCGCTCATCCACGCCATGTGGATCGCAGCAGCTGCGAGCGTGAGTGTCCACATCACGAGCAGGCAGACCAGCCCGAAGGCACCGCGTATGGCGAGGAGGAAAGCGGGAGTTGCCGTGCCCGCGATGAGGAAGAAGATCATCGCGTGGTCCAGGCGCTGCAGGCGCCGGCGCCACGAGGCAGTCCAGTTGCCGCGGTGATACAGCGCGCTGATCCCGAACAACGCGCTGACGCTGGCTGCGTAGATAGCGCCAGCTACGATCCGCGTCGCTCCGTGCGCCCGGGCCAGCAGCAGCGCGCCGAACACCAGCGAGGCCTCGAACCAGACCAGGTGCAGCCAGCCACGCAGGACCGGTTTTGTGTAGTAGACATCTCGCCGGGCGTCGTAGAGCGCATCCACCGCCGGCCGTGGCGGCGGGGTTGCTGGCGCGGAGTCCCTCGGCGTCACCGTCGACCTCCTGTTCGTGCCGGGACGCGGCGACCTCGGACTGGTCACCGGGATTCTGCGGGGCGTCGAGCAGTGGCTGCGCACCATCCTGTGCCAGGATCGGGGGATGGAACGCCGGGAAGCGGAGGACTTCGTCGACAGCTGGGTGCAAGGCTGGAACGCCCACGATCTCGAGCGGGTGCTCGGCCACTCTTCTGAGGACATCGTCTTCACCTCGCCAGTGGCTGCGCAGCTGCTCAGCGACAGCGACGGTGTTATCCGCGGCAAGGCCGCGCCGCGCGAATACTGGCGCGAGGGCCTGCGGCGGATCCCCGACCTGCGTTTCGAGGTCGTCGGCATGTACCTCGGGGTGGACACGCTAGTGATCAACTACCGGAACCAGAGGGGCGGTCTGGTCAACGAGGTCCTGACGTTCGAGGGATCCTTGGTTACGCAGGGCCATGGAACCTACCTCGATAGTGATCTAAATCCGGCGGGCGCAACGTCTGGCTGAGGGCTGCCCACCAACACGTGTCTTGCACCCACACCACCGTAGGCCAACGCAGCCACCACTTACATGTCGCGCTCGACAGGATCCTCGCTATGCCTCCCCGCGCTCGCGCAGGATCTCACGGAATGGCCCGGCCGCCGCCCGCGTGGTGACCGTGTACCCGGCCTTATCCATAACGGCTACGCGGGCCGCGGCACGCACGACGCGTTCCCCCGGGCACCGGGCAACAGGGGCATGGCTCAGGGGCACGGCTCAGACGCATGGCTCATGGTGACCGGGCCCGAAGGCCCGGCTGCCCAGCGGCTCGCCCGTCAGGGTAAGGCCGGCGCATGCCGGTCAGGGCGAGCCGTGGGACCGACGGGGCACCTCACTGCCGCGGCGGGTGAGCGGGTTACGCGGGACTGGCAGGCGCCTTCCGTGGGGCCGACGGACCTGCCGCGGCGGGTGAGCGGGTTACGCGGGACTGGCAGGCGCCTGCGTCTTCCGCCTGGCGGGGGGGGTGGGGGCGAGGGCGGTGGCCTCAGCGGGTTGCATGTTCTTGTGACGTATGAAGCGCGTGTGCCAGGCCGCCGACTCATTGAGCAGGTGGGGTGTGTGCAGGCCGGGAGCACCCGCGATGGCCCGGTCGAAATAGTCCTGCAGGGCATCACGGTAGGACGGGTGCACGCATTCGTCGATGATCTTCTGGGCACGGCGACGCGGCGCCAGGCCACGCAGGTCGGCCAGGCCCTCCTCGGTGACCAGAACGTCCACGTCGTGCTCGGTGTGATCGACGTGGCTGACCATGGGCACGATGCACGAGATCGCCCCGCCCTTCGCTGTGGACGGCGTCATGAAGAACGAGATATAGGAGTTGCGGGCAAAGTCGCCCGATCCCCCGATCCCGTTCACCATGCTCGATCCCATCAGGTGGGTGGAATTGACGTTGCCGTAGATGTCGGCCTCGACCATGCCGTTCATCGCCAGGCAGCCAAGCCGGCGGACGACCTCCGGATGATTGGTGATCTCCTGCGGGCGAAGAACGATCCGCTTGCGGTAGTCCGCGATGTTGGCACGAAGCTCGGCCCAGCCCGGCCTCGCTCAGGGACATCGCCGTCGCCGACGCGCTCGCCAGCGTGCCCGAGCGCAGCAGGTCCAGCATGCCGTCCTGGATCACCTCGGTGTAAGCGGTCAATGGCCGGAAGGGGCTGTCGTCCAGCCCGGCGAGCACGGCATTGGCGACGTTGCCCACGCCGGACTGCAGCGGCAGCAGCTGGGCAGGCAGCCGCCCGTGTCTCACCTCATGGCTCAGGAACTCCAGCACGTGACTAGCGATCCGCCTCGAATCGCTATCGACTGGCTTGAACGGCGTGCTGCGATCAGGGGCGTCCGTCGGGACAATCGCGACGATCTTCTCCTTCGGGCAGTGCAGGTAAGGTACCCCGATCCGGTCGTCGGGCTTGAGGATCTGGATCGGCTTCCTGTTCGGCGGCAGGGCGGTGCCGTAGTAGATGTCGTGCATGCCCTCCATCTCGATCTGCTCCCAGGAGTTCACCTCGAGGATCACCTGGTCGGCCAGATCGAGCCACGTCTTGTTGTTGCCCACCGACGACGACGGGATCAGCTCGCCGTCTGCGGTGATCCCTGTGACCTCGACCAGCGCGGTATCGAGATGCCCGAAGAATCCCTCCCACACCATCTGGGCCACGTGTGACAGGTGCAGGTCGATGTATTCCATGCCGCCAGTATTGATCTTGGCGCGGGTCACGGGGTCGGACTGGTAAGGCATGCGCAGATTGATGCCGTCGGCCGCCGCGAGCACCCCGTCAAGCTCGGGCGCTGTCGAAGCACCGGTCCATACACCCACGCTGAACCGGCCACCGTGCGAGTTGACCTCTGTGATGCGGCGAGCTAGGGCGGCAGGCACCGCCTTCGGGTAGCCGGACCCGGTGAATCCGCTCATCCCGACCGTCGAGCCCATCGGGATCAGCGCAGCAGCCGCTTCGGCCGACATCACCTTGGCGGCGATATCCTTGGATTGAATCCGCGACGTATCTGTCATCGGAGGAACTCCTACTCCCATTTGCGTGCCCGGCCATCGGCACCCGCCCAGAGCGCTAGCTGCCAGCCACCGCTGACCAGGCAGCTCGCACTACGGTCAGGCCCTCTCGCGCCACCGATAGCGTGACGCCTGATTTCAAGACCCCTGTCACTGAGGCCCAAGTATCGCACCGGATGACATGAAACCCTTGCGGCCAAAAGTCCCTTGTTCTGTGAGTTCCTCAGTATCCGCGGCCTTCGCGCCACGTTGGCCGCTCCCCGGCCGTACCACCGAGCGGCTGACCTGCGCCGGAGCTGACTCAAAGTGAGAGCGGCGGCGTTACGCAAGAGCTGTAGAGATGTCTTGTGGCCCACGTCAGTCCTTGGGCTCCTGGAGCCATCCAGAAGAGGAGCAGCAATGACCACGCTCGATGCAACCGGTGGTGAGCAGACCCAGCGCAACGTACATCCGGACGAAGCAGAACCGGCACAGGGGGCCGTATCGGGATTCGCGCTCGGCGACCCGTCCATGCTCGGATTGCCGACCTTCGTCGCCGGCTCCGTAGCACTTGGCCTGGTGCTTGTCGGCGTGGTTCCGGCCACCGCCGTCGGCGCCTCCCTGCCCATCATCCTGGCCGCCACGGCGGTGGGCCTGTTCATTGCGGCGATCTGGGCCGCGGCCGTCGGGCAGAGCGCGGTAGCGGGCATCTTCGGCATCTTCGGCGGCTTCTGGCTTAGCTACGCGGTGCTTGTGCTCGGCCTCACACACGGCTGGTTCGGCATCGCCGCCAGCGCGCTGACCTCCACCCAGGAGCTGTTCCTGACAAGCTGGCTGATCGTCATGGTGATGCTCACGCTGGCGACGCTGCGGCTGCCACTGGCCTTCACGGTGGTGTTCGCGCTCGTCGACATCGCACTCCTGCTGGTACTCCTCGGCACCGCCCAGACATCGACCGGCCTGCTGAAGACCGCGGGCTATGTCGTACTGGCCTTCGCAGCGGTCGGGGTGTACCTCTTCTTCAACGCGGCTTCGCTGGCCACCGGCGGCAAGGCGCTCCCATTGGGCCGCCCGGTCCTGCGGGGCTGACGCGGGCGTCGCACGCCCTGGGCCAGGCATCCGGCCATCGGCTGTCCACGCTGCGGGCACGGCGCACCTAGGCGAAGCGCTGTTGCCCGGGAACTACAGTGGCAAGGACGGTACGGCCGAGGGAGTGGTATGGATCGCACAGGACGGGGTTCCCTGCCTCCCATCCACGCGCTGTTCCAGCAGCGCGTCGCCGGTGATGAGGCGCTGCTCAAGCTCGCACGGCTCCGGTTCGCCCAAGCGGGCCTCGCCGCTGAGGCGTATGCGGACACGCCGGACCAGCTTGACCGCGTCCTCGGCTTCGTGCCGCCGCATCCGCGGCTGCCGACGGTGCACCTGAACCGGGGGCTGAACCTGCTCCGGGAGCGCGACCGCGGCGTGGTCGAGGAGTTCGCGTCGCACTTCGCCGGCCGGCTGTCCGGCATCGTCGTCCACGACCATTCGGACATGGCCGGACAGACCGCCGGCCTGCTCGCCGGCCTGCGGGACCTTGACACCCGCCTGGCCCAGTGGCCGAACGCACCCCGCGTGTTTCTCGAATACGCGGCCGGCCTGGAGCCCGGCTGGTTCGTCGAGGTCGCGGAGCGGCTCAAGGACGCGGGCCGGATCAGTTGCTGCATCGATGTGGGCCACGTCGGAATCAGGCAGGCCTCCGCCAGGTTCTCGCGCGATCATCCGGGCCTTGGCCTGCGGAGCCTGAGCCCGGACGACAAGCGCCTGCCCGACCTGGTAGCCGACGTCCAGGGCGCCGTGGCGAGTGCGCTGCAGGACGTGGTCGACATGACACGCTCGATCGGGCGGCTCGGCAAGCACCTGCATTTCCACCTCCATGACGGGCATCCCCTCGTCGGGGGCCTTTCCGACCACTTCACCTTCCTCATGCGGCTGCCGATTCCGTTCAGTTACGAGGACCGCCAGTCATTGGCCCCGCTGTACGGGCAGGCTGGGCTCGCCGCGATCGTCGCGGCCGCGACCGAGGCGTGCGGCCTTGACCTGCTGTCGTTCACGCTCGAGATCCACCAGGTGGAAGGCCGCCTGCCGCTCGGCGACGCCGCGCCGATCTTCCGGCGCTGGGCGAATACCACCAACGCCGAGCGCATGAACAACTGGCTGTCCGTGATGGCACAGAACGCCCTGCTGGTGAACGCCCTGCTGGTGAACGCCCCGCTGCTGAACGCCCCGCTGCTGAACGCCCCAATCCTGAACGAGGGCCTTCACGCGAGCAAGGTGGCGTAGAGCAGCCACACGTTCAGCAGCATGATCACCGAGGCGACGCAGCCGGCCGCCACGGTCGTGACGGTGCGGTTGACGAGCACCCCCATGATGTCCGGGCGGCGAGTGAGTATCACCAGTGGCACCAGGGCGAACGGGATGCCGAAGGACAGCACGACCTGCGAGATCACCAGGCTCTGGGTGGCGGGCAGCCCGAGCCCGAGCACCACGAGCGCTGGGAGCATGGTGAGCCCGCGGCGTACGAACAGCGGGATCCTGCGGCCGATGAAACCCTGCATGACCACCTGCCCGGCGTAGGTGCCCACGCTCGACGACGACAGCCCCGACGCGAGCAGGGCGACCGCGAACGCCAGCGCGGCACCGCCTCCGACCAGCTGACCGAGCCCCCCGTGCGCGGCCTCGATCGAGTTGACGCCATGCCTTCCCGTGCCGTTGAACAGCGAGGCGGCAATGAACAGCATCGACAGGTTGATCAGGCCAGCGGCGCCGAGCGCGACGAGTACGTCGAGCCGCTGGAAGCGCAGCAACTCGCGGCGCTCGGCGTCGTCGCGGCACAGCACCCTGGACTTCGTCAGGGCGGAGTGCAGGTAGACCACGTGCGGCATCACGGTCGCCCCGATGATGCCCGCCGCGAGCACCAGACTGCCGGTGCCGGCGAAGCTGGGGACCAGTCCCGCCGCGATGCCCGCTGGGGCCACCCGCACCGCGACCAGGTCGTAGACGAACCCAAGGGAGACGATGCCGAGCAGAGCGGCGATCGCCAGCTCGAAGCGGCGGTAGCCGCGCTGATCCAGGGCCAGGATCGCGAACGCGACGACCGCCGTTATCAGGCCTGCCGCGAACAGCGGCAGGTGGAAGAGCAGGTTCAGCCCGACGGCGGCCCCGACGAACTCGGCCAGGTCGGTCGCCATGGCGATGAGCTCTGCCTGTACCCACAGGCCGCCGGACACCCCGCGGGGAAGATGCTCGCGGCACAGCTCAGGCAGGTCGCGTCCGGTGGCGACGCCGATCTTGGCGGACAGGTACTGCACCAGCATCGCCATCAGGTTGGCCACCACAATCACCCAGGCGAGCGCGTAGCCGAACCTTGCCCCAGCGGAGAAGTTCGTGGCGAAGTTGCCTGGGTCGATGTAGGCGACCGCCGCGACGAACGCCGGGCCGAGCAGCGCGACGACACCGCGCATCCGCCCACGCGAACGCAGCAGGCGCAGCCCGCTCTGCTCGGCCGCCGCAGGCGCCGCCGTCACGGCCGGCGGCGGCAGCCGCAGGGCCGGCTCGCCGGCCAGCGACGGCTGCAGCGCTGGGTCGGCAAGCGGCAGCCGCAGCGCCGAGTCCCCGGCGGGCGGCCCCAACCTCAGCCGACCGACGGGCCGAGGCCGAGCGACTGCGGCGTACTCGAGTCAGGAGACGGCTGATGCAGGCCCTCGTCAAGGGCGCCGTACTCCGTCATCAGCGCTGGGCTGCCGCCCCAGGGCGTCTGCTCCTCGGCGATCAGCGTGTTCGTCGTGAGCAGCAGCCCGGCCACAGAGGCGCCGTTCTGCAGCGCCGAGCGTGCGACGCGCAGCGGGTCGATGATGCCCATCTCGATCATGTTGCCGTAGCACCCAAGCAGGGCGTCGAACCCTTCGTCAACGCCCATCTGCGCCATCTGGGCCACAACCTCCTGGCCGGAGTAGCCAGCGTTCGCGGCGATGAGGTAGGCGGGCTCGGTGAGCACCCGGCGCACGATCTCGACGCCGATGGCGTAGTCGTCCTTGACCTGCAGGTCATCAAGCGCACCCTCCGCGTGCATCAGCGCGGCCCCACCACCGGCGACGATACCCTCGGCCATCGCGGCCCTCGTGGCAGAAAGCGCGTCCTCGACCCGGTGCTGCAACTCCTTCAGCTCGGCGTTGGTCGGCGCGCCGACCCTGATGACGGCGACCTTGCCCGACAGCGACCCGATCCGCTCGGTGAGCACGTCCTCATCGATCCCGAAGGTGGCCCGCTGCAGCTCCGCCCGCAGCTGGGTGACACGGAAAGCGACCTCGTCCGCGGAGCCGCCGCCCCCGATGATCGCGGTGCGGTCCTCGGTCACCCGCACCTGCGCGGCCCTGCCGAGCTGGTCGATGGTCATCGTCTCCAGGGTGAAACCGGAGTGTTTGCTGTACACCGCGCCACCGGTGATCGCGGCAATGTCCTCGAGCTTGCGCAGCCTGCGGTCGCCGAAGCCTGGCGCCCGCACGGCGACGCACTGGAAGACCTGGTTGACATGGTTGTGCACCAGCATGCTCAGGGCGGTGCCCTCGACGGTCTCCGCCAGGATGACCAGCGGCCGCGGCGCGCGCATTATCTTGTCGAGCAGCGGCATCAGCTGCTGGACCTTGGAGATCTTCTCGCTGCACAGCAGGATGTACGGGTCGTCGATGATCGCTTCAAGGCTGGCCGGATTTGTCACCATGTAGGGCGAGAGGTACCCGTTGTCGAACTCGAAGCCCTCGACGAAGTCGACGCTCATCCCGTTCGCAGCCGACTCCTCCACAGTGACGATGCCGCCGTCGCCAACGGTGTGCAGTGCCTTCGCGATCACGGCGCCAACCGTTTCGTCGTCGTTCGCCGAGATCGCGGCCACCCGCCCGTAGTCCTGCTCGGTGGCCACCGGGTGCGCGACGCTCTGCAGGTGGCCGACCAGGCGCTCGACGGCGAGGTCGATGCCCCGCTTGACCAGCACAGGGTTGGCACCTGCACCGATCGCGTTCATGCCCTCCCTGATGATCGCCTGGGCGATGACCGTCGCCGTGGTGGTGCCGTCGCCGACGATGTCATTGGTCTTGATCGCCGCTTCCTTGACCAGCTGGGCGCCCATGTTCTCGAACTGGTTCTTGAGGTGGATCTCGCGTGCGATCGTCACACCATCGTTGGTGACCACAGGCGACCCGGTGATCTTCTCAAGGATGACGTTGCGGCCCTTGGGCCCGAGCGTCGACTTGACTGCCTCCGCCAGCTGGTCGACACCGGCGAGCAGCATGCCGCGGGCGTCCTCGCCGAAACGTAGTTCCTTTGCCATCGGGTCCTCCTGGGACGTCAGGTGTCTTAAAGGCTACGGGACGAGGATGGCGCGGCCACGGACCCGGCCCGCGTCGAGATCCTGGATGGCCAGGGCCGCGGTGTCCAGCGGGTAGGTCTTTGTATGAAGGGTAACCTTCCCGGCCTGTGCGAGGACCATGAGCTCGGCGAGCTCGTTGTAGGTCCCGACGATGTTCCCGACGATGTTGCGCTCGGTCGAGATGATGTCCAGGGTCGGGATGTTCACGGTGCCCCCATAGCCGATGACGTAGTACGAACCGCCGCGGCCCGTCATCGCGAACCCGTCCTGCTCGGCGCCCTGCTCCGCGACGAAGTCGAGCACGACCTCGGCGCCTTCTCCACCGGTGAGCTCACCCACGGCATCGACCTGCCCGCCGTCGGAGACCACGGTGTGGTGTGCGCCAAGCTGCTCGGCGAGCTTGAGCGCATCCGGGTTGCGGTCGACCACGATGATCCTGGCAGCCGTGAGCGCGGCGAGGCACTGGATGCCGATGTGCCCGAGCCCGCCCGCGCCGATGACCACGCAGGTAGTGCCGGGGTAGAGCAGGGGGATGGCCTTGCGGACCGCGTGGTAGGCGGTGATGCCCGCGTCGGCGAGCGCCGCGACGTCCTGCGGCCGGGTCTGGGGCTCGAGCTTGACGCAGGCCCGAGCCGAGGTGAGGAGGTACTCGGCCATCCCGCCGTCGCTGTCGAGGCCAGGGAAGGAACTGTTGGAGCAGTGCATGTCCTGGCCCGCCCTGCACGCACGGCACAGCCCGCAGGTGGGAGTTGGATGCAGGATCACTGTGTCGCCGGCGCGCACGTTGGTGACCGCGGATCCGACCTCGTGCACCCAGCCTGCGTTCTCGTGGCCGAGCGTGTATGGCAGCTCGACGCCCATCGCCGCGGCCCACTGGCCCAGGATGATGTGCAGGTCGGTGCGGCACACCCCGGCGCCACCGATCTTCACGATGACGTCGAGCGGGCCCTTGATGGTCGGTTCAGGTACGTCCTCGACCACGGGATGGTCGTGGTATGCGTGCAGCCGGACGGCCTTCATTGGTCCTCCTCGCCTTGTCCTTTGGCGTCGTACCTGTGCCGCAGCATGCCACGGCAGATGCTGGTGTTCGCCTCGACGCTGACCCGCGTCGTGCGGGCCCGCCGCAGGTGCAGGGGTGCAGCGTCGTCGCCAACTGGCAGGCCCGTCGCCGGCTCGATCAGCAGTGGGGCGTCGTCACCCGCGGGCAGGCCGAGCTCGGCACGGCGCTGCCGCAGCCGCTCGAGCTCCCTGGAAGGAGGCAGCTCGCCAAGTGTCATCCCGGCAAGCGCCCGCGGCGGGGCCCCGGCGGCGAGCAGCGGCCTGCACAACTGATCCGTACCGGCCAGCACAGCCTTGCGCAGGAAGTCCGTACGCAGCTCGTGCAGCTCACCGGCGGCTTCGCCGTCGAAGGACCGCGCGAACCCCGCTCGGGCAGCGACCCCGCCGTTGATCGCATCGGCGGCGAAGTGGTCTTCAAGGACCACCTCCGCCCTGCGCACGCCGTCCATGACGGACACCACATCGTAGGCGTCGGCCACCATGAGGAAGGCGAAGTTGGGCGCGCAGAAGTAGGTTGGCAGCCGCAGGTGGACCTGCGCGTCCCCGTCCGCGGAGACAGTGCACGACGTGACGAAGCCCAGGGAGGTGATCGGCTCGTCAAGCTCCGGGTCGCGCACCGCCTCAAGCGCGGCGAGCACGCGGATGGCTCCGGGAGGTGGCCCCCCCGGGCCAGCACCGCGGGCACCGGTCACGGTGCCCGTCATGCCACCGCGACCCCCTTGGCGGCGTCCTGCGCCGCCGGGGTCCCTTCACCGGGGTCGAGCCTGAGCCCGGCCGGCACCTCGATGTCGTAGAGCCTGGCCGCGTTCAGGCCGAGGATCTTCTTCTTCGTCGCAGAATTGACCCGGGGGTAGTCGGAGAACTCCTCCTCGTCGGGGTAGTCCCAGTCGACGAAGCCCTGGACCTGCCACTTCGGTTCCCAGATGCCGTAGTCGCTGCCGAAGGTCATCTTGTCCTCGCCGACCCAGAACAGCAGCTCACCCATGACCTTGGCGAAGAACTTCGGCCGGGCGTGCATGAGAGCGCCGATGACGACGGACAGGCCCGCGTACACGTTGGGCTCCTGGGTCGCCAGGAAGCAGAAGTCCTCGATGCGCGGCAGCCCGACGTGCTCGACGATGAAATTCAGGTCGGGGAAGTCGGTCGCCGCATGGTCGACGTCGGACACGTCGAAGGCGTCCTTGTCCAGCGGCCAGATCGTCGGGCCCTTGTGCGCGTGGATGTTCTTGATCCCGAGTTCCTGGCATGCCTCCAGGTACCGGTAGGCCTCCGGGTCCTTGAGCGTCCAGCCGCGCGAGCCCTGCCTCCACTCGGCGGTGTAGAGCTTGACGCCCTTGGACCCGTACCGTTCGACATTGGCCCGGAGGGCCTTCAGGCCGTCGTCGCCCTCGCGGGGGTCCCAGCGGGTGTTGTAGACGAACTTGCCGGGGTGCTTCTCACCCATGGCCGCGTTGCGCTCGGTGGTGTTGAAGCCCTCCTTGTACCACTCCGTCAGGTACGTCGGCTGGAAGATCGCCACGTCCACGTAACCGTCCGCGAAGACGTCCTTCATCAGGTCGTTCTCTGAGTACTTCTGGAACTTCTCGATGGGCCAGTGGGTTTCTGGCGGGCCGAGGCTCTGATAGGCGTGGAAGCACTCGATCCAGCCCTTGGCATACTGCTCGGCTCCCTGCACCCAGTTGTCCGGGGCAGCGTTCCAGTAGTGCATATGGCTGTCGACCACGAAATACTTTTCGCCATCTTTCTCGTACACGGTGCCTCCTGCAGGGCTGGATCGAGTGCTTCTCGTGGCGGCGCTAGTTCGACGTGGCCGTGAGGTCGAAGCCGAGGGATTCTGCCGCGTCTTCCGGGTTCGCGACCATGATCGTCCGGTCGTCTTCGTGAATCATGCGGCCGTAGTGCGTCGACATGTTCTCCTCGAACTCCGCGGCGTCGAAGTAGCCGGGCTCCTCGCCGAGCGCCTCGGAGATCTCGTCGTAGACGACGTCCATGCGCCCGACCGCGTCGACCCGGATCATCGAGGGCAGCGGTGTCAGGGTTACGTTGGGCCTGGTGCCCATCACCTCGGCCACCACCTCGCCGACCTGATTGTTCATCAGGGTGAACCCGCACTTGTTGGACGCCGTGTGGTCGGACTTGAACGGGCTTTCCGCTACCTTGAACGTGGTCACTGCGCCAGCTCCTTCGGTGTTTCCATACCCAGATCGGACAGGATGCCGCTGAAGCGGGTCTTCGCGCGGTCCAGGCCGTCCTCGAATCTGGGCGGCTTCGCGTCGGGCTGCGACCACAGCGGTTGCAGCGTCCGTGCGGCGGAGATGGCGCGCGGCACCCAGGCGGAGAGCCACTGGCCCATGATCGTCTTGTTGTGGTCGGCGAACTCGCGGTCATTGGTCAGCAGCTCGAACATCGCCCTCGTATACCGCAGGTCCCGCTCGGCGTAGTCGTACTCCTCGGCCCCCACGACCGTGGGCGTGACGAAGTCGCCGTTGCGCGCCGCCGCGTGCTGCACAAGCTGGCTCCGGAACAGCTCGCCGACCAGGGGCTCGAACACGACATTGGCGGCGAAGACCGCCTCGCACCAGTCGTCGATGGCGGTCAGCTGCTCGGCGGTCTTCCTGACGCCCTGCCACGCCGGATCGTTGTTCCATGCCTCGAGGTGCGCCGCGCCATCGAATCCGTCGATCTCCTCGGTCAGCGTGAGGTTGTACAGCGCCAGGTCCTGTGCGGCCCTGATCCTGTGCATGCTGTTCACCGAGATCGCGTTGTTGTGCATATTCGTCGGCGCCCGGCGGTTGGCGTTCGCGAAGAGGTACAGCCCGAGGCCGTGATCGACGTGCATCCAGGCACCGACGTTGTGCGCCACGAAATGCACCCAGTTCCGGTTCCAGTCCTCGAATGCCTTCGCCTGCCTGGCTGCCTCGATGTTCTGGTTGAGCTGCCGCACCACGTTGGAGTTGTAGCGGTAAAGCGTGAGCTCCCACTCCTCGTTGGGGTCGCGGAACTCATGCCAGCCGTGGGCCGGCCAGTCGTACCCCTTGCCGCCCGATCCGGGGTAGCGCGCCGGCTCCGGCCGGTCCGATCCCCATGCCTTGAGAACCGTCCAGTCCAGCGGGTACCCGCCCCGGCCATCGGAGAAGCCGTACAGCCAGCCCTGGCTGAGGTAGTGCCTCGGGTCAGGCTGGACCTCGACGGTCACATCTTCGTAATGCGTCTGCTTACGCTTCTGCGGTGAGTAGTAGTTGAACCTGCGCGAGTGCGAGTCCGGGAACTCCTGGGCGCCGGCTTCTGCGTCGGTGAATACCGGTTTCGGAACGCTGCGTTCTGGCGCGGTAGTCATACAGTTCTCTCCCCTTTTCACCTTAAGAGTTCAGGCCGATGTCGTTACCAGGCGGGGCCTGTTGCCGTGCTAACGCGAGTCCATCGCTCCTCACTGCTCGCCTGGGTCGCCTGTTGTGGTGAACTTGTCGTAGTAGATGCGCTTGTCCGGAACCCCGAGAACGGACAGCGTGGGTATCGCCGCTTCCACCATCGGCGGCGGGCCGCACAGGTAGGCATGCGCGGCCTTCAGGTCGGACTCGTGCCGCTTCACCACATCGGTGATCAGGCCGACCTCACCGTCCCAGGCGTCGTCAGCGGCCGGCTCGGACAGTGCAGGTACATAACGGAAGCCGGTGAGCGACTGCTCCAGGCCGCGTAGCTCCTCCTCGAAACACAGATCCCGGCGGCGCCGGGCGCCGTAGTAGTACGTTGCCCTGCGCCTGATGCCGCGCTCGGCCATCGACCGCAGCAGCGACAGGATCGGCGCCATCCCCGCCCCGCCGCCGACGAAGATCAAATCGACGTCGTCGCCCTCCCGCAGGGTGAACACCCCAAACGGCCCCGTGAGGTTGAGCCTGTCGCCCACAGACAGCTGCGTGTCCAGGAAGTGCGAGAACAGCCCGTCCGGGTAGATCTTGATGACGAACTCGAGCTGGCCGCTGTCGCGGCTGGGGGTGTTCGCCATCGAGAACGAGCGCGTGGCCTCGGTGCCAGGGACGGCGATATCGACGTATTGCCCAGGGAAGAACTTGATCTCCTTGGGCTCCACCAGGCCAAGCACGAGGTGCCGCATGTCGTGGGTGACCGCCTCGTTGGCAATGACCTCGGCCACCGCTTCCTGGATCGGCAGCCCAGAGCGGATCATGTCCTCGTCGTAGTTGAGGAGCTCGATCGTGACGTCCTCGTACGGGTGCGCCCGGCACAGTAGCGTGTAGCCCTCCTCAAGCTCGTAGTCGGG
This sequence comes from uncultured Actinomycetota bacterium, assembly GCA_963712955.1. Lineage (GTDB taxonomy): Bacteria > Actinomycetota > Actinomycetes > Streptosporangiales > Streptosporangiaceae > DATFVJ01. The sequence goes on from CAVQKF010000010.1 coordinate 83,063, forward strand.
CAACGCGAAGGTGGAGTATTTGTCAAGCTCGATGTCATCGCCGTCAAGAACGAACGACTTGCAGGAGGAGCACTGCCCCTCCTTGCAGCCGTGCATGAGCATGATTCCCTGCTCCGCCGCCGCGCGCAGGATCGTCTGGTCCTCGTCGACCTCGATCTCGATACCGACCGGCTCGAATCGGACGACATGTTTGTCGGCCATAGCTCCCTCTCCGGCCGCGCGCCGCCACCGGGCAGGAAAGGAGGGCCGGAGGCGGGGCCGCAGGCCCTCCCGTTCCTGTCCGCTTACGTGAACGCCTACCGCTCGGCCGTGTCAGCCGTCCGCGGGCGCGGGCCGGCCAGCGGGGCCGCCGCGCACGTAGTTCGCGTGGAACGCTTCCCGCTCCGCCGGTGACATCTCGTTGAGCAGGACGTTGGGGCTCTGCAGCGGAGCCATCCGCCGCAGGTGATCCAGCGTCCACATCTTCTTGGGATCATCCAGGTTCAGATGCGGCTGCGCGACCATCGTCTTGCCGTCGTCGCGCACGTAGCCCATGTCGGACACCACGTCGGCCCAGTTCCAGCCGTGGTAGAGCGTTTCCCACTCGCGCTTACCGATCAGCTGACCCATGTTCGGGGTTGACCGGCCCTGGTAGGTGGGCCGGAAGGCCTCCACGTCGGTCCAGCGGCACTCCTCGTGGCAGTACGTGCGTACCTGGCCGTCGACCTCGTCCATCACCATGTCCTCGCGGACGAGGCAGGGGACCATGCAGGTCCAGCAGCGGTGCGGGTACTGGTAGTCGACGCTCTCGGCCACGATCGGGTGATGCCCGTTCGGCGTCGACAGCCGGTTGTAGTTCTCCCACCACTTGCCGTACCTGTCGTACCAGCCCGGGTACTTGTACTCGAACCACTCGAAGTCCTTGTCGGTCATCGGGTCGATCCGCCAGTAGTTCGCCAGCCAGCCTGTGGCGAAGAACTGGGCCACCTCGTGCACATAGCCCTTGTTCCAGATCTGGTTCCACGCCTCCTCGATGAGGTCGTGCGGGATGACCAGGCCGTACTTCTCCAGCGGGACCAGGTAGCTGCGGTAGTAGTCGTCGTAGATCCACCGGCGCCACATCTCCGCGTAGCTCTCACGGTCCTTGCGGCGGTCCTTGGTGCCGTACTCGATGAACGTGCCGATGGCCGCGTCCACCACCCGGTGGTTGTTCCACCAGGCATACCGCAGGTCGCGCTGGAGCAGCTGGTGGTTGCCCTCGTCGGCGAGCGCCATGAGCAGCGTGGCGTAGCCGTTGCTGATGTGCCGCGACTCGTCGGACTGCACCGAGTGGAACACCGTCGGCAGGAGGTAGTCGCCGTTGGCGGCCGCCTCGGCGGGCATGGCCACGAACAGCGTGTTGGTGAACGCCGTCTCGGCCACGATCGTCAGGTAGATGCTCGCCGCGGTGATGGCGTCACCGGTGATGAAGCCCTCGGCGAACTGCCGGCCAATCGTGCCGCAGTAGTCGTTCTGGAAGTTGCGCAGGCTGCTGTTGAAGCCGGCCGGGTCGATGTAGTTGTTCATGTACAGGCGCTTGAGGTTCTGCTGGATCGTCGAGTGCCTGACCTCGTCGATCATCTGGATCGCCTGGCCGTTGTGCAGTTCCGGGTTGGGAACCGTCCGGAACAGCAGCGGCATCGCCCGCGCCGCCGAGATCTCGGGCAGCGGGATGATCGAGAGGAACAGCTTCTGCCATTCCAGCCAGCGCTCCTGCACCTGGCGGAACATGTTGCCCCTGATGGCGCCGTCCGATGCGCCGTAGACCCTGTGGTCCTTCTCCTCCTGCATGGGGAAGTACGAGCGCAGGACCTGCTTGAGCGGGTCCTTCTTCTGAGCCTTGGTGAACGTGTAGTCGGTTCCGTACTGTGCCACCGGCTCGTGGTACTGCGGCTCCCAGGACAGTTCCTGGATCTTCTGGTGGGCCTTGGCCACACTCTGGCGACTCATAGTCACCCCTTGCCCTTCACTCGGGTCGGCTGAGACGGTCTGCTTGCGGTCATGATCATCGTTTCCTGAGCCGGCGCCCCACCCCGCCGGCGAGCGCGCCACCCCGGTACGCCCGAAACCCTCATGTGCTGAATCACAACCCAAAGTGCGAGGTCATGGGTTCTCAAGATGAGACAACGGCTGATCACAGCGCCAATATGAGCGCCACAGCGACGTCAGCGAAGGACCCGGCGGCGCGGCGGCGCATCAGCCATCGCCGAACACGGCGGCCCGGATCTCGGCGAGATGCTGCCGCACATTCTGCGAGACCTGATGGTTCCCCTCGGGCGCCGGCTGGATCCCAAGCGACCGGAGCAACTCGGCGGCTGGCGCGCCCGGATCGCCCGCACCCCCAAGGATGGGATGCAGGCCGTGGTCGGCCAGATGATGGAACACCAGATTGACGACGCTCCATGGGTTGAAGGTCTCGTCCGGCAGGTCACTCGTGCGGTCCATCAGGCACCTCCTCGCGGTTGCGGTGTCCCCCTACGCGCAGCAGGAGCCAGCAAGCTACCCGCAGGGGCAGGCAGCCGGCCTGACGGCATCAAACGACGCCCAAATCCAGCCAACGGTCTCAACATGAGACAGATATCCGCAAAGTCATGCTTAACCTGGGGTGATACACGGGAGATACAGGACAGAAACCTCGACGCAAACCTCGACGTGACCCGCAGCTCAACGCGGCTTGCGGGGAGCGGTACAGGGAGGCGCCATGCCGCAGGCAGCAACACCGGCACCGGCCCTGACTGACGGCGCTCGGCTGGCCGAGGTCAGGGAGCGGTTCCTCAACGCGGAGACGATCGAGCCGAACCGGGTGCGCGACACGATCCTGGCGTCGTGGTCGCGCTCACAGCGGTGGAACGTTTCCGCCGACCACATCGACCTGAGCTATGTCCGCGACCCCGACCTCGACACTCCGCTGACCCGCAACGCCGTGCCCGTGCTGAGGCACCTGCGCGAGCATCTGGAGGGCCAGCCGGTCAGCGTCATCCTCACCGACCCGGCAGGCGTGGTGCTCACCCGGCTGACGGGCGACCACGATCTCGAGCGCCACCTCGACGGCGTCAAGCTCGCTCCCGGCTTCAGCTACTCCGAAAAGTCGGTCGGTACCAACGGGATCGGCACGGCGCTCGAGGGCGGCCGGCCGATGCACGTGTTCGGCCATGAGCACTACGCGGAGCACCTCGAGGACCTCGCATGCGCCGGTGTCCCGATCCACGACCCCATCTCCGGCAAGACCCTCGGGGCGGTGGACCTGACCTGCTGGCGCAAGAACGCCGACCCGCTGCTTATCGCGCTCGCCAAGACCACCGCCGACCAGATCACGCAGGCACTGCTGACCGACAGCAGCGCGCGCGACTTCGAGCTGCTGCAGGAATACCTGCGGGCGTGCAGGCGCACGGGCGGCATCGTGATCGCGATCAACAACGACATGGTGATGATGAACGAATATGCCCGGCAGGTGCTCGATCCTGGCGACCAGGTCGCACTGCTCGGGCAGGCGGCAGAGGCACTGAACCGCCGCCAGACCGGCGCGGTCGTGGTCGAGCTGCCGACCGGTGTCTCGGCACGGATGTATTGCAGGCCCATGGACGGCGGGGGCCCGATTGCCGGCGGTGTCGTGCATGTGAAGCTGATCGAGGTGGACCGCCGGCCTGCGGAGGCGGCGGCACAGGCGCGGATTTTCCTGCCCGGCCTCGTCGGCTCCGGACCGCTGTGGCTGCGCGGGTGTCACCAGGTCGACGCGGTCTACACCTCAGCCGAGTGGCTCGCGCTCCAGGGCGAACCCGGGGTCGGCAAGCTGGCCCTGGTCAGGTCGGTGCACCAGCGACGTAATCCCGCCCGCCGCTTCCATGTGCTTGACGCCGCGGACGCCACCGAGCACGGCTGGCTGGCGGCGGCGCGCCGCGAGCTGCTCGAGGGCGAAGGCGACCTGGTGATCCGGCACGTCGACCGGCTCAACTTCCGGCGGCTGCGTGCACTGTCGACGGCGCTGGAGGAGGCTCTGGCCGCGGGCAGGAAGCAGTCGCTGTGGGTCGCGGTTACCCTGAGAAAGGGACCCGTGAGCGAGCATCTGGCCGAATTCCTGCGGTTCTTCCCGAGCACCGTGGAGCTTGCGCCGCTCCGGCATCACATCGAGGACCTGAATGACCTTGTGCCGTTCTTCCTCGCCAAGCTCAACCAGCACGGCCGGCTGGTCTGCTCGTCGGAGGCGATGCAGCTGCTGCTGCGGTCGAGGTGGCCTGGCAACACCGCTCAGCTCTGGCAGGTCGTGAAACAGGTCGTCCAGCACCGGCGCACCGGGTCGATCCAGCCGCATGACCTGCCGCCGGAATGCTGGACGGTGAGCCGCAGGCTGCTCAGCCCGCTGGAGTCGATGGAGCGCGATGCCATCGTGCAGAGCCTGCTTGACCACGAGGGCAACAAGGTCAAGGCGGCAGAATCGCTCGGGATGTCACGTGCGACGATCTACCGCAAGATCCACGAGTACGGGATCGTGACCCCTGGGCAGCTGATCCGCTTACGCCGCGGATCAGCTCAGGGCAGGGATGGTCTCGTTGCCGTAAGCGTCGAGGGTCTGCTGCGCCTGGTCATGCATCAGGTAGAGGGCGAACTGGCCGACGCCTATTTCCGCGAGTTCGCGCAGCCGCTCGATGTGCGCGCCGGCAGGTCCGAGCAGGCAGAAGCGGTCGACGATCGCGTCGGGCACGAAATCGGCGGACGGATTGCCTGCCCGGCCGTGGTGTGAGTAGTCGTAGTCCTCACGGCCCTTGATGTAGCCGGTGAGCGCGTGCGGCACGAGCCCGCTGTCACCGTAGCGGGCGACCAGTTCCGCGACGTGGTTGCCGACCATGCCGCCGAACCAGCGCAGCTGCTCCCGCTGGTGCACCAGGTCGGTGCCGACATAGGCCGGGGCGGCCACGCACATCGTGAGCTGAGCCGGGTCACGGCCCGCGGCGAGCGCCGCCTCACGGACCGAGCCGATCGTCCACCGCGCGATGTCCGGATCGGCGGTTTGCAGGATGAAACCGTCGGCCCGCTCCCCGGCAAGGCGCAGCGCCTTCGGCCCGTAACCGGCCATCCAGATCTCCAGCCTGCCGTCGCGCACCCAGGGAATCCGGATGACGGTGCCGTGGTGTTCCACCTCGCGGCCCTCGGCCAGTTCCTTGATCACATGCATGGCGTCGGCCAGCGCGCGGAGCGAAGCCGGCTGCTGACCGATCACCCGGCGCGCGGAATCGCCGCGGCCGAACCCGCACACCGTCCGGTTGCCGAACCTGTCATTCAGCGTGGCGAACATCGACGCGGTCACCGACCAGTCCCTGGTGCCCGGGTTGGTCACCATCGGCCCCACGATGAGCCTGGACGTCGCGGCCAGGATCTGTGAGTAGATGACGAAAGGCTCCTGCCACAGCACATGCGAATCGAAGGTCCAGCCGTAGCGGAATCCGCGATCCTCGGCCGCGCGCATCGTGTCCACAACAGCCTGCGCGGGCGGATCGGTCTGTAAGACCACACCGAAATCCATGCTCACCTTTTCTTCCGCGTGTGCCGCGCTCGGGTACGTGCCAATGACCCAGTGATTCATCACCTCAGGTACTGGCACAACTGCCGCTCAAGGAAGCGGCCGTGACCCGGCGCGCCGCGGAACTCGCCGGCCTCGATCACGACCTGGCCGCGCGACAGCACCGTCTGCGCCTTACCGGTGATCTCGAATCCCTCGAAGGCCGAGTAATCAACGTTCATGTGATGGGTCCGCGCCGACAGCGTCTGCCGCGCCTGCGGGTCATAGATAACGATGTCGGCGTCGCTGCCGGGCGCGATGGTGCCCTTGCGCGGGTAGAGCCCGAACATCCTGGCCGGCGTGGTGGACCCGACCTCCACCCAGCGGGACAGCGATATCTCGCCCGCCACCACCCCCTGGTGCAGCAGGTCCATCCGGTGCTCCACGACCGGCATCCCATTGGGAATCTTGGTGAAATCCCCGCGCCCCATTTCCTTCTGCTCAGCGAAACAGAACGGGCAATGGTCGGTGGACACCACGGACAGGTCATTGGTGCGCAGGCCGCGCCAGAGCGATGCCTGGTGCTCCTTTGACCGCAGTGGCGGAGATGCGACGAACTTGGCGCCCTCGAAATCCGGCCGTGCGAGGTCATCGAGTGAAAGGAACAGGTACTGCGGGCACGTCTCCGCGAAGACATTCTGCCCGCGGTCCCTGGCCTCGGTAACCGCGTCGAGCGCCTGCGCGGCGGTCATGTGCACGATGTACAGCGGTGCTCCTGTGACCTGGGCCAGCGTGATGGCCCTGCTCGATGCCTCCCCCTCAAGCTCGGGAGGCCGGGTCAGGCCGTGGTACACAGGCTCGGTCTTGCCTTCCGCGATCGCGCGGGCGACAAGCTGATCGATCGCGATGCCGTTCTCCGCGTGCATCATGATGGTGGCGCCGATCTCAGCGGCGCGCTGCATCGCGAGCAGGATCTCGCCGTCGGTGGCATAGAACACGCCCGGGTAGGCCATGAACAGCTTGAAACTGTTCACGCCCGCGTCCATGCATGACGGCATCTCCTTCAGCGTGGTTTCGCTGACATCGGAGATGATCATGTGGAACCCGTAGTCGACGGCGCAGTTGCCTTCCGCCTTGGCTTGCCACCGGTCGAGCGCCGCAAGCAGCGACGTCCCCTTGGGCGGCACGGCGAAATCAATGATCGTGGTGGTACCGCCCCACGCCGCCGCCTGGGTACCCGTTTCGAAGCTGTCAGCGGAGACCGTGCCGCCGAAGGGCATCTCCATGTGCGTGTGCACATCGATGCCGCCAGGCAGCACATATTTGCCCGCGGCGCTGATCACTTTGTCGGCGCCGGCCAGCCAGGCATCGGCCACATCCGTGCGAGGCGCGGCGAGCGCCACAATCCGCTCACCGTCGACGAGGACGTCGGCGGCCATCGTGCCCGTGGCCGTGACCACCGTGCCACCGCTGATCAAGATTCGCATGGTTACCTCCCGCCCGTGCTAGGACTGCCTGGTCAGGGCTTGACCAGCGGCTCGTAGGCGTCGGGGCGCCTGTCGCGGTAGAACTGCCACAGGTCGCGGACCTCGACGAGCTTGTCCATGTCCAGGTCGCGCACCACGACCTCTGGCTCGGCGTCGGACGCGGCGTCGCCGACCAGCTGGCCGCGCGGGTCCACGAAGTACGACTGGCCGTAGAAGTCGTTGTCCCCGAGCGGTTCCAGGCCGACGCGGTTGATCGCGCCGACGTAGTACTCGTTCGCGACCGCCGCCGCGGGCTGCTCGAGCCGCCACAGGTACTGCGACAGGCCGCGGCTTGTCGCCGACGGGTTGAACACGATCCGCGCGCCCGCAAGCCCAAGCGCCCGCCAGCCCTCGGGGAAGTGCCTGTCATAGCAGATGTAGACGCCGATCCTGCCGACCGCGGTGTCGAACACCGGATAGCCCACGTTGCCCGGCCGGAAGTAGAACTTCTCCCAGAACCCCTTGACCTGGGGCAGGTGGGTCTTGCGGTATTTCCCGAGGTAGCTTCCGTCCGCGTCGATCACCGCGGCGGTGTTGTAGTAGAGGCCGGGCTGCTCCTGTTCGTACATCGGCGCGATCAGCACGACCTGGTGCTGCCTGGCCACCTCCCGGAGCAGCTTCGTCGTCGGCCCGCCGGGGATGCTCTCCGTGAACGAGTAGTAGTCGGCGTCCTGAACCTGGCAGAAGTACGGACCGTAGAACAGTTCCTGCAGGCACACCACCTGGGCCCCCTGCGAAGCCGCGGACGAGATGGCGCCGACCGTCAAGCTGATCATGGAGTCCTTGTCACCGGTCCAGCTCTGCTGCACCAGCCCGGCCCTGACGATTTCTGCCATGTCCGCTCCTCGGTGGAACCCCGTCGTTCATCTGCAGCCTGGCATGTCGCGCGCGACGCCGGCAAGAACGCCGCCGTCACCGGTGACACCGGGCAGGCCGGTGCCACCGCCGGCGCCGTTAGGGATCATGGGTCGTGTACCCGCTGCAGGCCGTCCGCAGGCGCCCGAACTCCTCCGCCATCGCGGCCAGCGGCCAGTGCGCATTGAGCCCGCTCGGATTGGGCAGGACCCACAGCCGCGCGGGGCCGAGGGTGGCATCCTGCGGGCCGATGCGCGCGCCCGGCCGGCCGAACGCGGTGCGGTATGCCGTCACCCCCGCGACCGCGACGACGCGGGGACCGTGGCGCGCGGCGAGTTCGAGCAGGCGCGCGCCGCCCTCCTCAAGCTCGGCGGCCGTCAGCTCAGCCGCCTGGGCGCTCGCCCGCGCGACCAGGTTGGTGATGCCGAGGCCGGACGCGGGCAGCAGGCCCTGCTCCCCCGGCGCGAGCCTTCTGGCGGTGAAGCCGGACAGGTGCAGCGCAGGCCAGAAGCGGTTGCCAGGCCTGGCGAAGTGGCAGCCGGTCGCAGCGGAGTACAGGCCCGGGTTGATCCCGCAGAAAAGCACCGCGAATGCGGCGCCGCGTTCCGGCAGGACGTCAGGCAGCGTGAGGTCGCGTGCGGCGTCGAGGTCCGCCCTGGTCGGCCTGCGTCCGTCTCCCGCCGTCATGACTGCCACACGGCACTCTACGTGGCGGCCGGGGGTTCCCGGGCCAGGCGCGGCCTGACGGGGTTAATCGCCGACGACCCCGCCGCGGGCGTGGAAGTCCTCGAGTGCCTCGCCCGGTGTGTCGTAGAAGGCGTCCGGGCCGAGAGTCGCGGTGATGCCGTAGCGGTCGAGTTGCTCGCGAACCGGGCCCAGGAGGGTGCTGATGGCGAAGCGGATGTGCCCTTTGTCGAGCAGTTCGATGACCCGGGTGAGGACAGCCGCCGCGGTGTAGTCGATGTCGCCGATGGCAGCCGCGTCGAGAACCATCCACCGCAGCGGGCTTCCGTGCCGGACCAGCGCCGCGACGTCATCGCCGAGCCTGGACGCGTTGGCGTAGTAGAGGCTGGTGCCGAACCGGTAGACCACCAGCCCTTCCTCGGTCCGTGCGCCCGGTGCCACGGGGATGGGCCGCCAGTGCCCGGCCGGTGACTTCACCAGCACGCCGTTGCGCGGGTGGTAGCTGTGGCGCAGGTGCTCGATGATCGAGGCGACGACGGCGAGGATGATGCCGTCCTCCACGCCCAGCGCCACAACCGCGGCCGCCGTGAGCAGGGCGATGGCGAACTCGTGGCGTCGGACGTTCACGATGCGCCGCATCCCCTTGACGTCGATGAGCTCGACGGCGATCAGGAAGACCACCGCCGCGAGGGCGGCGATCGGCAGGTAGGCGAGCGGCCCGGTGAGCAGGAGCAGGACGATCAGGACGACCGCACTGGTCGTGAGCTGTGCGAGCTGGCTGCGCCCACCCGCGCTGTCGACCATCTGTGTCTTGGTCGGGCTGCCATTGACGACGAACGTGCCGGAGAACGCGGCGGCCACGTTGGCGGCACCCAGGCCGATCAGGTCCGTGTCTTCGCTGAAGTCCTCCTCATACTTGACGGCGTAGGCACGTGAGGTCGCCGCGCTCTGGGCGAGGATGACGACGAACATGGACGCCGCGGTGCCGATGAGCGCGGCGGCGGCGTGCAAGCCGAGGGCGGGCGGCCCCAGGTGGGGCAGTCCGCGTGGGACCGGGCCGAGTATGGCCACGCCGCGCAGCGCCAGATGCGCGGTCTTGCTCACGATGATCGCGACGATCACCGCGATCAGCGGTCCGGGGATCTTGCGGGTGATGCGGCGTGCGGCAAGCACGACCAGGATGACTCCGGCCGACACCGCCACGTCTGCGGGGTGCAGGTGCGGGAGCGCGCGCGCGGTGCGTGTGAGCCTGGTGAGGGTGTGCGTGCCCGCCGCCGTCACCCCGAGCATGTCCGGGAGCTGTCCTACTGCCACCTGAATGCCGACGCCGGTAAGAAACCCGACCAGGACGGTGCGGGAGAGGAAGTTCGCGAGGAACCCGAGCCTGGCCAGCCGGGCCAGCAGCAGCAGCCCGCCTGCGAGCAGGGCCGCGAGCCCGGCCAGCTTGACGTACCTCGCCGACCCGGCGGCCGCGAGCCCGGCAAGGGCCGCGGCGAGTATGGCAGCGGTGGCGGAGTCCGCGCCCACGACGAGGTGGCGCGAGCAGCCGAGAACGGCGAAGACGGCCATCGGGAGGAGCAGCGTGTACAGGCCGGTCACCACCGGCATCCCAGCGATCTTCGCGTACCCGAGGACCTCGGGGATGCCGAGCGCGGCCAGCGTCAGGCCGGCGAGCACGTCGGCAGGCACCTGGGACCTGTGAATGGGCAGCAGCCCGGGCATCACTGCCCAGCCGCTCACCGGCCAGGGGTGCAGGCAGCGGTGCAGCCAGCCGCGCAGCCAACCTCCACGCGGCCCACCCGCACGCAGCCGACCCCCAGGCGGCCGGCCCGCACGCAGCCGACCCCCAGGCGGCCGGCTCGCACGCAGCCGACCCCCACGAGGCCGGCCCTCACGAGAATCCGGCACCGTATGACCTCCGCTTCCAGCGGGTTCGGATTGGCTCATCATCCCCTGGGCGCGGCATCCGTGCAGGTATCTATCGTGGGCGCCTGTCACCCGATGCGGCACCGTGCCGATGGAAATGCGGCGCCAACGGAAAGGTGCGGCACGGCTGAACCGGACGCCACCGCCCAGCGTGTAGGAGGTTGGGATCGGCGCGAGCCCTGCCCACTCGCGCCGGTACCTATCAACACGCCGGCCTGGCCGGTGGCCTGGTCGGTGGCCTGGTCGGTGGCGCGCCGGTAGCCTCCCGCCACGGCTCGCGCCGTAGTCAACGGCCGCTCAGAACTTACCGCGATGATGAAAGCGGGTCTGCCCAGAGCGCCGCCCACGGCCGACGCGAGCTTTCACTGTGCGGCGACCGTGGCCCAGACCACTTTGCCGCGAAGGCCGGCGAGCACAAATGAGCCCCAGTCCGTGCTCAACTGCTCGACCAGCATGATGCCACGCCCGCCGGCGGCCTCGGGCTCCGGGTTCTGCCGCACCGGCATCTGGTCGTTGGCGTCCCAGACCTGGATGAGGACGGTGCGGCGGTCGGAGGCCAGCCAGAAGCGCACTGACGCGGCGCCGTCCGCTTCCCACCGGTCGTCCAGGCCGCCTGGCGCGCCCTTCGACGCGCGGTACGAGGCCGCGACCGCGTTCGTCATGATTTCGGAGACCAGCAACTCGACGGTGTCGGCGAGCGCTGCCATGCCCCACTCCCAGAGCACCTGTTTGGCGTGCAGGCGGGCACACCCGACCGCGGTGGGCAGCGCGCCCAGCTCCAGATACGTCTGTAAAAGGCCATCCCTGATCAGTCACCGGTTCTCCGCGAACCAGGAAGACAGTGCCGATGCCGCCGCTCATTCGCCACAACCACCCGTGCCATCTCGACTGCCGCCTGTCGGCGCGTTCCGCCACCATCCGCTGCCAGTGCGTGGCATGCTCATCCCTAGTTTGCACCCGCATCCTCCAAACATGCAATATCTGTTTTCAGATAATGCAGATTTGAGTGATCAGCCGATGCCCAGCACTCCCAGCCCGACCGCCCGGGGCCGCAGACTCCGCCACGAACTCCGCCGTCTGCGAGAAGAAGCCGGCCTGACCCATACCGAGGTCGCGCACCGTCTGGAGTGGTCAGCCTCCAAACTCAGCCGAATCGAGACCGGCCAGTCCCGTGTCCAGACCGGCGACGTCCGAGACCTGCTCGGTGTGTACGGCGTTACCGACCAGGCCACCTGCGAGGCACTGGTCCAACTCGCCCGCGAAGCCCGCCGCCGTGGCTGGTGGACCCGCTATACCGACGTGCTTGGCAGCGGCACCTACGTCGGGCTGGAAGCAGACGCCGCAGGGCTTCACAGCTACGAGTCCCAGTGTGTCCCCGGGCTGCTCCAGACCGAGGACTATGCGCGCGCTGTCATCCGCGCTGGCCAGCCCCGGCCCGACCCTGATTCCCTGGAGCGGCGTATCGCCGCTCGCATGGCCCGCCAGGATATCCTCACTCAGCCTGACCCACCGGAGATCTGGGCGGTACTCGACGAACCCGTCGTCAGCCGACCGGTTGGCGGCCCGGCGGTCATGGGTGCGCAACTGCGCCACCTCATTGAGGCCAGCATGCGGCCGAACACCACCGTCACGCTGCAGGTACTGCCGCTATCGGCCGGCGCTCACCCGGGCATGAACGGCCCGTTCGTCATCGTGAGCTTCCCGAGCCCCAAAGACCCGCCCGTGGTCTACCTGGAGACAGCCACCGACGGCCTGTATCTGGAGGAACCATCGGACATCGAGCGATATACGCTGAGGTTCAACCACCTCGTCGCCCGCGCACTCGGACCGGACGAGTCACGAACCATGATCGCTGGTCTAGCCGACCGCATCGCATGATCAGCGTCACGATCCACCCGAAGGAGGTGCGGGATGGCCGCCCACCACCCAGATCTGTCCCGCGCCGTATGGCGCAAGAGCGTCCGGAGTTCGCCTGAAGGCCAGAACTGCGTCGAGGTCGCCGGTAACCTCCCCGGCATCGTCGCCGTGCGCGACTCCAAGGACCCGGACGGCCCTAAGCTGATCTTCACCCCTGCGGGGTGGGCAGCATTCATCCGGGGAGTCCAGGCAGGGAGCATCGACATCGGCGTGTGAATGGGTCCGGCGTGTGAATGGGTTCGACGGTCCATGAAGGCCTGGCAGGGCGCGGTCGAGATGGTACTACTCCCCCGCCAGATTTCCGGACCTGCTTAAGGCTGGGCCGGATCTGACCAGATGGACACTAAGCCGGTGGGTTGCTCTCACTCTCAGTAGAGTGTCATAATCAAAGCGTGACAAAGCTTCGCTGCTCATGACCTCAGGTGATCCCTTTCCCGTGGCAATCCACCGGTCCCATCACGCTGGCAGGCGCCAGCGCCCGCACGCAGATGCGACCGTCATCGGCTTGATCTCCCAGAGAGAGGTAACCCACGGATGCGCGCACTTCTCACCTCCAGAGCCACCCGAATCCTGGCCGTCGCGCTGACCGCGATCGGCTTAGCGGCGGTCGCTCCCGCGGCGCATGCCGCCGCGCCCACCATCACCCGCGATGCCGCGGGCGTGGCACGCAGCACCCCATATTCCTGGACCGTCAGCGCGGTCTCCGGGTCCGCCAGGGGGCTGGCCTTCGCTGTCTGCTCCGTCGAGACCTGACCTGTTCTCGCACCCATAGCCAGCGCGTGGCCGCCAGGCAGCGCGTGGCCGCAGACCGAGGACCAGGCGCACAGGGCCCAGGACTGTTTGCCCGTAACAGGGGCACAGGCATACCGGTCCGAACGGGCCCTGAATGGTTCCGGGCAGCACCGCCGATGGGGCATGGCGGTCCGCTCGTGAGCACAACGCCTCAACCTGCGCGAAGCCGGCTGGGTCGGTGGCCCAAAGGGCGCCGGCGTCGGCAGCATCCTGCTGACGCCGCGCAGGAACCGGTTCTGGCTCTGGCCAAGATCGCGGTTGCGGCGTGAGGCGCCGGCGAGAGGCCCGGGGACGGACAGGGAGCAATCCCGGCACCGCGCCCCGGGCCCGCTCGGTGGCCGTGTCGAGCGATCGGCGGGTGTGACACCTCTGGCTCCTCAGGTTACGAGGCCCCTTTCGATTCTTCGCTACCGATCCAGTCTTCGCTACCGATCCAGTCTTCGCTACCGATCCAGCGCGTCCCGGCGCCGAGGATCCAGCCCTCCTCCTTGCTGAGCTGAGGCACGCGGCGCATGATGTCCGCCAGCGCCCCGGCGTGGTCGAGACGGCACAACTCCCCGGCCAGATGCCTGACCTGCTTTTCGTCCGTGCACGTGCCGGCCGTTTGGCGGAAGTCGTACATACTGGGCCATACCTCGGCGTGGATGATGGCCGGTTCGCCCCGTGGCAATTCGGCCGAGGTCAGCTCGAAAGGCCACACGCGGCTGGCGGCCGCAAGCGCCGGATCGCGGCGCAATGCGGCGACCACCGGGATGCCTGTCAGCGCCTGGCCGCCGACCGAGCCGGCACCCAGCAGCTTCCAGACAGAATGCGGCCGCTGGCCCTGGTCACGCAGCAACTGTTCCACGGCGCGCCACTCAGCCAGCCCGGCCGCAGCGCCCGGGGCCCGGTAGGTCACGTCACGCGTTCTGGGCAGATGCCCGAGAAGGCGCCGCCCAGGCCGGCCCCAGAAGGCGGCGTGCCCGCCGAGGCGGCGGTTGACAGCGTCCGCGACCTCGAACCGGTTGCTCTCGTTGGTCTCGGGATCATCGGCGATCTCGGCCGTGAGCAGGTCCCAGATGGCACGCCATGCCTCACCTTCAAGGCCAAGCGCGGCGGCGAGCCCCGCCGGGTAGCCGTAAGGGAAGTCGAACCCGACCAGCACACGCTCCTGGCGGCGGACCGACGTCACCAGCAGGTCAGTCACGATGGTTTTGGCCCTGCCACGGGTGCGCGGGTTGTCGATGACGCACTCACCATCCGCGCCGAGGCAGCAGATCCAGATCGAATCCGTCCCGCCGCGCGGCCTGCTTGCGGCGCTCCAGTCGACCATGACGTACCGGTCGAAAAGGCTCACGGCTGAAATCCTGTCACCCCCAATGTTCCCGAACGGCTGCCGCGTCCTGGCGCCGGGCCTGCGTCACCGCGCCGCTGGTGTGCCACGAGGCAACGCCGTTCGGGATCTTGGGCATTCCGGGCGTCGCTGGCCCAGGCTCGGCCACGTGGAGCGGCCGAACCGGCCAGGGCCGTATCACGCGGGGCGCTGATTGCTCTATAAATAGGGAGATACTGCCGGGTGGACGCGAGGGGAAGCCATGGATGCAACTGTGGGCAAAGAGCGGTTCTGCCAGATGTTCAGGGCCCGGGCGGTCGTGGTCACAGACGTCCCTGCGGGTCACAGCAGGGATCTGGCGAACCGGGCCAATGAGGCCGCGGGGCGCGGTGACGCCTCGCTGCGCACGAAGGCCGAGTATCTGGCCCTCTTCGACCTCCTGCTCGAAGACGGCCGTGCGGTCACGCGGCCCGCCGAGTTAGTGCTGCTCGATGATTCCGGGCGGCCGACCGCCGCCGGGCGTGCGATCGAGGACTACGTCAGGGCATCGGAGGGCAAGCCCGAATTCTTCGACACGGACATGTACATGTTCCATATCACGGGTTTTCCCCATCAGAGTGGGGTCCTGGAACATGCGGTCGAGGCGCCGCACGGCGCCCGGCTCGAAATGTGGCGCACCGACCGAGACGACGACCGGCATATTCCGCCGCCCAGCCATGAAGGTGTCCTCTTCGGCACGTCGGCCTTCTCGCTGATGAACAGCGGAAACCGGACGCTGTACGCGCCCAAGCCGTCATGGAAGATAAACTTCGAGCCTGGAGAAGGTGGCGGCCGACTCGCCGGAATGGCTCGCGTCAATCTCAAGTCGATGTACAACGACCCCTCGCAGATGCGCGAGGCGCTTGCGTGGCGCCTGTTCCGCAAGGCCGGAGTGCCGTCGGCGCAGCACACCTATGCAAAGCTGGCCTTCGACGCCACCTACAGCGGCCTCTTCTCCGTGATCGAGCAGGTCGACAAGAGATTCCTGAGGGATCACTTCGGCAAGAACGACCGTGGCAACCTCTACAAGGCGTACTGCGGCGACGTCGGATGCGCGACACTCGAACGCCGGATCGGCCATGATGGTGATGACAGTGGCCACCAGTACTTCAGGGCCGCCCCCGACAAGCGCACCTACCGCCTCAAGACCAACGAGGACGACGCCAAAGCCAACACCTACGACGATCTTGCCCGCTTCATCGCGGCGATCAACGGGAGCGGGCTTCGAGGCGGCGATCAGCGGTTCGACACCGACGCCTTCCGTTCGTCGGTGGACGACATATTGAACGCACGTGCCTTCCTGCGGTGGGCGGTCGTCAATCTCCTGCTTGGCAGCTGGGACAACTACTTCGCGACGCCTTCCAATTACTATCTCTACAACTCCGGGCGGCGCGGGGCGGAGGGCGATTTCGTCGGCTCACCCTACTTCACGTTCATCCCGTGGGACTACGACAACTGCCTGGGCATCGACTACGTGGGCACGCAATGGCAATACACGGACATTCTCGATTGGCCAAGCAACACGAGACGTTACTGGCATAACCATGCCACCTCGCGCATCCCGCTCGTGCAGAATCTGCTTGGCAACCACGACTACCGTCAGTACTACCTGGATTTCCTCGAGCATATGCTCGACACCGAGTTCAACCCGGAGTCGATCGCAGCCCGCATTGGGGCCGAGGGCGCGGGCGGCCTGTGGGACCGGGTCCGCCATGCGGCCTACCTGGAATCCACCACACCCTATGGCCAGCCGTTCACCGGCCGGCAGTTCACCAACGACGAGGTTTATTCGAGCGGATGCAGGCAGTACGAGCTGCGCCATGCGAACGAGACATCCGAGGGCATCGTCCACTACGTCCGCATGCGGCGTGACAGCGCACGGCACCAACTGCAGGAACTGAGGAAGACGATGCCGCGCGTTACAGACGATGCGGCCTTCCCCGCGGAGATGGAGACGCTGCCGAGACAGGCGTGAGGAGATCGCGTGCCGTCGTCGCCTGCAGGGGACCCGGAAATGAACAGGGAAATGATGACCGCGCAACCGCTGGTTCAGCAGCTGGAACTGCTGAAGGAAGCGAAGATTCATGACGTGCTTGGCGGCCGCCTGGATCCCAGGCTCGAGGCAAGCGGCGTCCTCGCCAAGGACGGCCTGTTCTACGTCATCTTCGACAACATGCCCCACATCGCGTGCATAAGTGGCGAGATCTCGGCGGCTCCAGGGATGAATCGCCTCATCGAGCAGCAGCACGGCCACCACCGGGGCTTCGAGGACATCGCATACGACTACGGCTCCGATCGCTTCTACGTGTTGATCGAGTCGCTGCCTCGCGGGCCGGGGCACTTCATGGCCAAGGTGCAGGAATACGACGCCGAGTTTCGCTATTTATCGGCCGCATGGCTTGACTTCCCGCTCGACCGGCCCAACAAGGGCCTTGAGGGCCTGACGTGCGTGCAGCGTCAGGGGCAGACCTACCTTCTTGGGCTCTGTGAGGGTAACCGGTGCGAAGGAGGCGCGACGGGCCGCATCCCGGGCGGTGGGCGGATACAGGTCTTCCGCCGCGGCCGGCACCATTGGGACCACGTGAGCACGATCCGGCTCCCGAAGACGCTCTTGTTCGAGGACTACAGTGGCATCGCCATGAACGGCGACAGGATCGCCGTCGTGTCCCAGGTGACCTCGGCGCTGTGGACCGGCGGGCTCGCGCCGTCGACCTGGGACGTTACCGACGAGGGCACCACACACGATTTCCCGAGGGACGCACAGGGTGAGATCATCTACGGCACCGCCGAAGGGGTGTCATGGATCGCGCCCGACCAGATCGTGGTGGTCTCGGACAAGGCGAAACCGGAGCAGAGCCACAGGTGCCGCGCCAAGGACCAGTCGATCCATATCTTCAAGATCCCTTCCAGCCCAGGCGCGGTCACGGACTGAGCGCTGGGGCCCGCCGGTCACCGCCGCCAGCCGCCAGGAGCTTGGGATCGGGCTGGCCGGCATCCAGCCGCTGATTTATTCATCAGCCGCCCGCATCGGCGGGGCCGGCGGGCGGGACCGTGAAGTCCGCGAACTCGAAGCCTGGCGCCACCACGCAGGTCACCAGCACCTCCCGCGCCCCTGCGGGCCACGCCGCCTGCCAGTGACCCGCCGGCACCAGATGCTGCGGCCGTTGCCCGGCGGCCAGGTCAGGGCCGAGCGTCACCGAGGCCGGCTCGCCGCCGGGCGCGTCACCGACGCCGCCGAGCAGCAGGGTCAGCGGCCCTCCGGCGTGCCACAGCCAGAGTTCGTCGGATCGGACCGCATGCCAGCACGACTGTGTGCCGGCCGGCAGCAGGAAATAGATCGCCGTCGCGGCGGCGCGGCGGCCCGCGTATCCAGGTGGCTCGAACCCGGGTTCCGCCCACCAGGTCTGGCGGTACCACCCGCCTTCCGGGTGGGGCAGCAGATCGAGTGCCTCGGCCGTCGCAGGGCGCACCTCCAGCCCGGAATAGCGCCCGGAGGTGTCGCGCCGCAGGAACCTCACGCCCGTGATCGCCGCCGTCTCCACCGCCCCGTACACATGCGGGAACAATGTGTCCGCAGGCACATCTGGCGGCGGCGCCGGATCCGCGAGCTCGTAGCGGACCTGGGCCGACAGCCGCGACTCATCCAGGAGCAAAGCGACGATCGGTTCCTCCGCCTGCCGGTACAACGCGTTGGCGACAGCCAGGGTGGTCGCCTCGTCCGGCGACGCGTGCACAAAGCCGGCCGCCTGCGTGCCTGGAACGAGCACAGAACCCGGCGCGGAGCGCCATCGCGCCAGCGGTATGAGATGCCAGATCATGCCGGATGTTCTAGCCTGCCAACCCACCCGCGCGCCAGCGATATAGAAGCGACATCATGCCGGATGTTCCAGCCTAGCCTGCCAACCCACACGACCTGGTTCACGTACCGTCGGCTTTGCACCTGCGCCATGTTCATGATCCCTATCTGTGGTTAACGATTACAGATCATGCCGCCTGCTCGCCAGCTCGCCCCGTCCGCCGAGACGTGTGTGAGCGCCGCGCAGCGCCGCGGGCCGAGGGCGTCGACGAACGCGCACGGTTTTCTTGTCCCGCCCGGGTGCCGCCCACACCAGCTGCCCAGTGCCGTGATCGACAACCACGACCAGGTACTTGTGCCCCGCCTGCAGGAAACTTCGTCGATCCCGATTACCGGAGGTCTGAGCCCGGCCAGCCGGTCTTGCCCGGCCTCTGCCTCAGCGGACACTTTAGCGGACTTGCTTCCTTGGATAGCACCACCAAGAGGTGCAAGCGCAGCGTGCTCCCGCAGTCGGTGATGGGAACGCCATGATGCAACTTCGAGGCCGACTTCGAGAAGCTCCTTGGCGAGGGATGGATGGACCGATGAGCACCTGCCGGGTTGTGGTGTCCCGTGAGGATCCATGGTGGGTCGCAACGGCCTATGGTGAAGGGCTGCCCGAGCATGGAGCGGCCACGGAAAGCCGCACTATCGCCGGGTTGCAGGACGAGATCCGCGACTTGATCGTGCTGCGCACCGATGCAGATCTGCGGATGCCATACAAGCAGGCGGCGCACAGCTTCGGCCTGGACTGGGAGTACGACCTGCCGCCAGATGCCGAGAAGAAGCTGAGGCAGTATCAGGAGTCTAGGCTCAGGCTGACAGAGGCTCAGGCCACCTACGCCGACCGTGCACAGGGGGCTGCCGACACGCTGGCTACGACGCTGCATGCCTCGATCCGGGACATCGCGCAGCTGATGGAACTCTCTTTCCAGAGAGTGCAGCAGTTGCTTGCCCGGACCCGGCACAAGATTGGCGGATAATAGAGCCTTGAGAGCGGTGCCGTTTGACGCAGGCCCGCCTCCAGGTGCGCGTCGGCACTGTCGAGGCTAAGGCGCGAGGGTTCGAGTCCCTTGGGCTCCACATGGAGGTCTTCACGTTTGACCTGCTGTTATCTTCACGTTTGGGTCTGACACTTCCGCGTCCTGGGCTGTCTGGGCGGGGAATGATGTTGCCGGGCCGAGGATGATCTTGAGAATGGCTCGTTCAGCCTGACTGAGGCAGCACGGGGTTGTTTCATGGTGCCGGAGGACGTGGATGGCGCTGTATGGCTGCGCTTGTACGAGCGGCCCTGGTTCGACGACGTCTTCAAGCGCTACGTCGAGCCGTCTGACGGGTGACGGTGTCAGGGCGTGATCGTCTCGTCCGATCCGTCCGATCCGTCCCACCGTCCGCCCCGAATCCCGTAAGCCCCAAGACAAGCCCCCGTGGCGTCTACATCCCTTTGTACGGTGGATTCTGTGATGAACCACGATCATGCCGGAGGCTGGCGCCGGCGCGGGTTGCCGACAGGATGCGGCCACGGCGGGGGGACGTGGCGGCGGCGGAACCTGCTCGCCGCCGGATACGACTCGGCCGTGCACTGCGGGCCGGTTGTGCGCGTCGGAGCGCGGCTGCTGTGGGGATACAACGTCAGCGATGCCTGGGGCGCGATTAACGAGATTGCCACGGCAGCACCGGGCAGCGTCGTGCTCGACATGCCGAGCGGCGGCGGTATCGCGCTGCGCGGCCTGCGGCCGGGGCAAGAGGCTCGCTACATCGCCGCCGATATCTCGTCCACGATGCTTGGGCGGGCCCGCGCTCGGGCCGGCGCTCGGGTCTGCGCCGGGGGCGCGAAGGATGGGACAGACCAGGCGCGCGGGCAGGCCCCTGAGCGTACGCCGGACGAGCGATGCGGCGATATCGGTCTCGTGCAGGCCGACATCGCCGCGCTGCCGTTTGCCGACCGCGCATTCGACCTGTGCCTCAGCTACAACGGCCTGCACTGCTTCCCCGAACCCGGCGCGGCCATCCGCGAGTACGCGCGGGTCCTGCGGCCGGGCGGCGTCCTGCGTGGCACCACCATCGTCGCAGGAACCGGACGCCGACATGATGCCGTCACATGGGTGCTCCGCCGCGTGAACGCCTTCGGTCCGTCATTTCACCAGGGCGAACTCGACGACTGGCTGCGGGCGGCCGGTTTCGATGACGTGCGGATCACCTGCTCCGGCGCGGTCGCGATGTTCACCGGGCACGCCGGTGTGGCCAGTGACAACGCGGCGGCTCCATGAACCTCGCTAATCACCCCAGCCACATAGCCTGCCACCTTGACGTGAAAGATGGCCCAATGCCAGAAGCTCAGCCGGCGCGGGTACCTCGGCCGCGCTGGGGACGGTGCAGCCCCCGGGCAGGGCTGGAGGCTGTGGCGAGGCATCCGCAGCCGACTCCCGTCTGCCACGACCGAGAGACTGGCGCGGCGCCCACATTGATCTTGAGATGGTGGATCGAGATGTGCGGCGCCCCCGACTGCCGGGCATGATGGCCGGGGAGGCGTGGTGACAGAAATGGGCGAACTGCTTGGTCTTTTCCCGCCAGGCACGGCAACGGGCGGCGACGGGATGCTGGTCGTCGGGGGGTGCAGGCTTGACGGGCTCGCCGCGAGCTACGGGACGCCCGTCATGGTGGTCGCTGAAGGCGCGCTGCGGCGGCGTGCTCGCGCCTACAGGGAGCGGCTGGGCGCCAGGTGGCCGGATTCGGCGGTCGCATTCGCGTCGAAGGCGTTCCCCTGCACCGGGGTGCTGCGGCTGATGGGGTCAGAAGGGCTCTGGCTCGACGTGGCCGGAGGCGGCGAGATCGTCATGGCCCTTGCCGCCGGCACTGATCCCGCAACGTTGGTGATGCACGGCAACGCCAAGACGGACGAGGAGGTGGAGCTTGCGGTGCGCTGCGGTGTCGGCACGGTGGTCGTCGACAACCTCGATGACATCGACAGGCTGGAAGCCATCGTCCCACGCGGCCACATGCAGAGCTGCCTGGTCCGGGTCATCCCCGGGGTGCGGGCCTCCACCTACGCGGCCTTCGCGACGGGACATGAGGGCTCCAAATTCGGGCTGCCGCCACCCGCCGCCAGGCAGGCGATCGCGCGAATCGAGGCCAGCGGCAGGCTCCGCATGGACGGCCTGCACACTCATGTGGGATCGCAGATCCTTGACGCGGGTGAACTCGCCGCGGCGGTCGCGCCAGTGGCGGCTCTCGGCGAGTACCCGGTCTACGACCTGGGAGGTGGCCTCGGTGCCAGGTACACCTACGCGGACCGGCCGCCGAGCCTCGACGGCTATCTCGACGCCCTGATCGGCGCCGCCCGCGAGCACCTGCCGCCACAGGCCCGCATCCTGATCGAGCCGGGCCGCAGCATCGTGGCCGCAAACGCGATCACCGTCTACCGCGTCACCACGGTCAAGCGGGCCACCGAGCCAGGAGGGACGACCTTTGTCGCCGTGGACGGCGGCATGGGCGACAACCTCGACGTGGCCCTGGTCGGCCAGCGCTTCGAGGCGACGATCGCCGACCGCGTCGGCGGCGGGCAGATGGTCACCGTCGTCGGCAGGCACTGCGAATCCGGTGACGTGCTCTGCGAGGGCGTGCCATTGCGCGACCCGCACGTCGGTGACCTGCTCGCGGTCCCTGTCACCGGGGCCTACTGCTTCACCATGTCGAACAACTACAACGGGGCACGCCGCATCCCCGTAGTGTTCGCCGACGAGGGCGAGGCCCGCTTGTGGTCCGGCGCGAGAGGTGGGACGAACTGCTCGCCCGCGACGTCGCGCCCCTGAGCGCCGCTTGCTGATTGAGCGGCTCGGGCGGCGCTCCCGCTTCGACGCTGAGTAACAGCGGAAACTGACTTCACCGCGATCGGGCCGTCATCGGGCGTCCATCGCGGAATGCCGGAAGGCCCAGTAAAGAAGGCGCAGTGAACGCGTGCCCACTTCACCGGTCGCCATAAGGTGATTCCTGTCACTTGGGACTACCTCAACAAGGAGGCCCCGGGTGCGCAGACGCGCACTTTGGTGACCGCAGGACCACCGACGCCCTGGTCGTCCGGAGAAAGTGTTGTCAACGTGAAAGCGCAGCGGTAACCTGGCCAATCCGGTCCGGGGTCGTGCCGCCGCTCGCGGACTGCTACAACCCGAGAGCCGAAACCGGGGCCTGCCCTCACGGGCACTCTGCACCCCGGCGAAACCGTCGTGCTCTGCGACGCCGCGCAGGTGTCGCCCGGGCAGCCGGGGATGGGCACAGGGGCAGGGACGGGTGCGGTCACGGGGACCGGCGGCACAGGCAAGACACAGATCGCTGCGGGATTCGCGCACGCGCTCTGGGAAGCCAGCGCGGTGGACCTGGTGGCCTGGATCTCCGCCACCAGCAGGGAAGCGGTCATGACCGGCTACGCACAGGCCCTTGCCGACGTCGGCGCCGCCGAGCCGGGCGAAGACTGCGTGGAAGCCGCCGGACAGTTCCTGACCTGGCTCGCCGGTGCCAGCCGGCCATGGCTGCTCGTGCTCGACGACCTCGCAGACCCTGCCGACATGGAGGGCCTGTGGCCGCAGGGCCAGGCGGGTCGGGTCCTTGTCACCACAAGGCGGGACGACGCCACGTTGCGCGGGCAGAACAGGCGGATCGCCCAGGTCGGCGTCTTCACCCGCCGCGAGGCGCTGAACTACCTGACCGCGAGACTCAGCGAAGACCCTGATCAGCGGATCGGGGCATTCGACGTCGCCGAGGATCTCGGCTACCTGCCGCTCGCGCTCGCACACGCCGCCGCCGTGATGGCCGACCGCAGGCTCGATTGCCGCGCGTACCGGATCCTGTTCGCGGAAAGGAAGCAGCGCCTCGCCGACCCAGCGACGAGCGGCTACGGCTCAACCGTCGCGGCCACATGGTCGCTTTCCACGGACTGCGCCGATCAGCTTGCTCCGGTCGGCATGGCCTGGCCTGCCCTCGCTCTGGCCGCGTTGCTCGACCCCAACGGCATCCCGGCTCCCGTACTGGTCAGCCAGGCCGCGTGCACCTACATCACAGGCCGCAGTGCCACGGGCACGCCCGCCGACGAGCATCAGACCCGCGCCGCGCTGTATAACCTCGCCCGCCTTGGCGTTGTGACCATCGATCCCACCAGCATGGAGCGTACGGTCAGGGTGCACGCCCTGGTGCACGCCGCGATCCTGCGCTACCTCTCCCCCGGGGTGCTCGAACAGGCCGGCCTGTCCGCGGCGTACGCGCTTGTCCAGGCGTGGCCGCAGCGTGACCTTCAGCCGATTCTCGCTCAGGCGCTGCGTGACTGTACGGCCACGCTCCGCCAATCAACGGGCACGCTGCTGTGGGCCCCCGGGGTGCACCCCGTACTGCTTCGGGCCGGCCAGAGCCTGGACAGTGCCAGGCTCACAGGCCCCGCCATCGCCTACTGGCAGATGATGATCGACACAAGTAACACGGTCCTTGGCCCGGGCCACGCCCACACCGTCCTCGCGCTTGACCATCTCGCCGCCGCCTACGAGAGCGCGGGACGGCTGACCGAGGCGATCCCCCTTTCGAGCAGGCGCTCGCAGACCATGAGATGATCCAGGGCCCCGGCCACGCAGACACCGTCCGTTCACGCGCTAACCTCGCCGCCGCGTACGAGGCCGCCGGTCGCCCGGACGACGCGATCGGCGTGCATGTGCGCTGCGTGACCGATCTTGAGCGGGTCCAGGGCGCCGACCACCCCGACACCCTCACCGCCCGCGAGAGCCTCGCCCACGCCTACCGCCTGGCCGGCCGGATGAAGGAAGCCATCCCGATCTTCGAGCGCGCGCTCGCGCACCGTGAACGGGTCCAGGGCCCTGAGCACCCCAGCACTCTCACCGCACGTGGGAACCTCGCCTACGCCTACCGGTTAGCAGGGCGGATGAAGCACGCGATTCCGCTGTACAAGCGGACCCTTGCGGACCGGGAACGGGTCCAGGGCCACGACCACATCGACACCCTCACCGCACGCGGCAACCTCGCCTACGCCTATCAGTTGGCGCGGCGGATGAAGGAAGCGATCCCGCTGTACGAGCAGACCCTCATCGGCCGTGAGCGGGCTCAGGGTCCCGACCACCCCGATACCCTTACCGCACGCGGTAATCTCGCCTCCGCCTACCACACGGCGGGACGGATAGCAGACGCGGTTCCTCTGTACGAACGCACCCTCGCCGACTTCGAAAGGACCCTGGGGCCCGCCCACACCGACACGCTGACCTCGCGCGGCAACCTCGCCCACGCGTATCACACGGCCGGGCGGACGAGCGATGCGATCGCGGTCTTCCAGCGGACGCTCGCCGACTGTGAACGGGTTCTTGGCCCCGACCATCCGATGACCCAAACGGTACGCGAGAGCCTCGAGACCGCGTCCAGCGCCTGACCCTCGAGGTCGTTCGTCAGCGGCGGCCACCTGCACCCGGCGACCCCAGGTGCCCAGGCCGATGGCGCCCGGGCCGACGGGAACGGCTATGAGGGCCCCGAATTGTGGTCAGTACCGGCGAGCAGGCCGACAGATCCGCTGGCTGGGGCCGAGGGTCATCGGTCGGAGGCCGGTTCGGTTCCCGTGGCCTGATCCGCCCGAGCGCGCGTCCACCGCTGGTCGAGGCTCCCGAACTTCCAGTAGGCGATGGCCGCGACCCAGACCGCGACGAACAACCCGGCGATGGCGAACCCAGCCCGGTTGATGTCGAAGTTGGCCATAAAGTCCCAGAACCCGCCGCGGATGTGCAGTTCGCTGGAGAGCAGGCCGATGATCTCGATCGTGCCGATGAGGAAGGCGACGGCGATCGACAGGCCGGTGATGACCAGGTTGTAGTACACCTTGCGGACCGGGCGGGCGAACGCCCAGCCGTAGGCGAAGTTCATGAAGCACCCGTCGAGGGTGTCGAACAGGGTCATCCCGCCCGAGAACAACAAGGGCAGGGCCAGGACCGCATACCAGGGCAGGCCCTCGGTGGCGGCCGCCGCGGTGGCGGAAAGCAGGAGGACCTCGGTGGCGGTGTCGAAGCCGATCCCGAACACCAGCCCGACGAAGAACATGTGCCAGGTCTTGGTGATCGAGCGCATGAGCCGCCCGAAGAACCGCCACATCATCCCCCGTGCCTGGAGCTGCCGTTCGAGTTCCCCCTCGTCGAACATGCCGGCCCGCAGGCCGCGGAACACCTTGAAGATCCCGGCAAGCACGACGACGTTGAGCGCCGCGATCAGGTAGAGGAACCCGGCGGCCATTAAGGTCCCGACCACCCCGCCGATGGTCTCGTACCCGGAGCTTGGGTTCACCACGGCGCCGAAGACGGCCTTGGCGGCGACGCCCAGGCCGACACCCACCACCACGATGATCGTCGAGTGGCCGAGGGCGAAGAAGAACCCGGTGCCGAGCGGGCGGCGCCCGTCGGACATGAGCTTGCGGGTGGTGTTGTCGATGGCCGAGATGTGATCGGCGTCGAAGGCATGGCGCGCCCCGAGCGTCCATGCCGTGAGCGCCACTCCCAGCCCGAGGCCCAGGCCCTGGTAGCGGACGTGGTGCGGCTGGATGGCGAGGACGAAAATCCCCCAGCCCGCCGCGTTGAGCGCCGCGATCACGAGCGCCATCCCGCACAAGCGCCCCCACTCCACCGGGGTCAGGGCACTCCGCGCCGTCCGCAGGCGGCCTCCCGTGCGTTCCACTTGCTCATCCTCCTGATGGCCGGAGGACGAAGAGAGCTCTTGCGAGGGCCGAGCCGGCCGCGCACGAACCGCCCTTCCTCCGAGGACTGGTCTCGTCGGCACGGCAACCCAGGCGACCGGACTCATCCCTCAAAGAGGGCTTCACCGTTGCGGGACAGTGCCGGGACCTCACCGGACTTCGCTGCGCTGCCTGCCGCCCTGGTGTGTAGCCAGGGCAGTGGACAAGCTACAGAGCCCGCCAGCAGCCCGTCAAGGCTGATTGGATGATCAGATATTGAACCTGGCATCCGGCGGATGGCGCCGTATCGCGGCAAGGGCGGTCAGCTTCTGACCCGGCTGCCCGCCGGGTCGAACAGCGGGTTGGCGCCGGCTACGGCGACCGTGACCGGGTAACGCTCGCCAAGGTACACGACGGCAAGGTGGTCGCCTTCGTGCGCATGCTCGGCCGGAAGGTAGGCCATCAGCAGATGTTTGCCGACAGAGGGCCCGGAGCCCGCGCTCGTGACGTAGGAGTGACGGCCCTTCGCGTCCACCAGCGGGCCGCCGTCCGGGGTGAGGATGGGCTCGCCGCCGAGCATGTACCGGAGCTGGCAGGCCCGCGACCTCCGGCATCTCCCCGAGCACCGGATGGCCAGCAGCAGGCGGCCCCGGCGGGCAACGGCCCCGGCGGGCGGAGGCCCCGCCGCCCAGGAGACGCGGGCGACGGGGCCGGCCGAACCGACGTTATGCCGATGCCGGTCCACCTGTTCGACTCTGCCTGTTCGGCTCTGCCTGTTCGGCTCTGCCTATTCGACCGGGATCTCCTTGTTGATCAGCGAGAGGTCGATTCCCTGTCTGCTGCGCACGATGCGGGCCACCACGAAGACGACGATCGCGAGCACGTACATCGCACCCATGTAGACGAGGGACGGCCCCTTGTTCACTCCGTACGAAGCGTTGTGAAGCCACTCATACAGGTTGAATGCCAGCAGGCCAATCGTGATCACGCCAGACACTGGCACGATGGGCACGCCAAGTAACTTGATTCTGCTGGCTGGCGATGCCCGCCAGAGTTCCGGCTTGCGCCAGGGCAGGATGACGACCGCGATTGCACTGAAGAGGTACGTCACGGCAATGACCAGGGTCGCGTCAAGCGTGTAGGTGACGAAGGTCGCGCTGTAAGCGTACAGGGCGCTCAGTCCCACCGCTGGAAGCAGCATCAGGACCAGCGAGTAGAACGGAACCTTCCGCTTCTCGGAGACCTCAGCGGCCCGGTCCGGCAGCACCCGGTCGAACGCAGCCGCGAAGATCACCCTGGTCGAGGACAGGAACAGCGTCCCCACCCAGCCGAAGAACCAGAGACTCATTACCAGGATCAGAATGACCTGGAACGCGGTGTTGTGCACTAGCCAGCCGGCGAACATGAACGGATACGGCCAGATACCAAACGTCGGCGTGAGGTTGTTATCCAGCGCGTTGATGTTCTGGTAGAAGTCCCAGCCGAAGGTCTTCGCCATCAGCAGCAGGAAGATGACCGTGCACACCACCGTGATCCAGAGCCCAGCGAACATGCCGCTGAAGACCCGCTTGAAGTCGCTCGCCCCGCGTATCTCGCCGTAGAGCGTCGCGCCCCAGTTCGGCCACAGGATGAAGAACATCATGAACGGGACGAGCAGCATGGTCGGCCCGAGCGGGCCAAAGCCCAGGCTGCTCGGTGTAAACTTGATCTTGTGGGCCGCGGCCTGGGTTGCCTGATACGCGTCGCTGGTATGGAAGATCTTCTGTCCCTCGAGGTTGAACGAACTGACGAAGCTGGCGTGCGAGTTCACCAGGAGCAGCAGCACGATAACCGCGAATCCGATCATGCCGCCGATGAAACACCACTTCTGGATCCTGGCGTATCCGGCCATCCCGATCGAGACCAGGATCCCGGCGAGCGCGATCGTGATCAGGGACACCACGAAGATCCCGTTGTGGGTGCCGAACCAGACGGCCCCTCCGCCGGGCCAGGTCCAGCCGAGCGTTGCCCACAGCGGCTCGAATAGCTGGACGGCGAGAATGTTGCCATAGATCGGCGCCCACAGCCAGAGGATGAACCACCACCCTGTGGCGGCCATGACGAAGCCGAGGCCGCTGCCGAGGATCCGGCTCTGCCAGACGTAGTCGCCGCCCGCCCGCGGAATCGTCACGATGAGTCCCGCATAGGCGATGACCAGGAACGACACCCAGACACCGGAGATCAGCACTGCCGTTATCAGTTGACCCGTGGGGAAGGCCGGGCCGGCGAAGGTGAACTCGTAGATCCCGAGCGTGACGAAGTTTGTAGCCAGGCAAGCGTAGATCATCGAGTCCCTGACGGACCAGCCACGGACCAGACCCGTTGCCTTACGAAGGAAGAGCGCCGGCCGTTCCTCGCCGATTGCTCCTGTCGCCATATCTGCCTCCACTTTGCGGGGTTTCCGGGGGCCGCGCCCTGCCGCGTTGCCCCCACCGCCGGTCAGCAGCGTTCAGCCGTTCACGAGAAGGTACTTGGCGACCTTCCCTTTCTTCGCGTCCAAATCCAGCAAGGCGCCCTGCAGGACGCCGTCGCCGTAGACGCTACCGGGATTGATCGCCAGCGTCCGCCCGAGCCGACAAATTCCCCTACTTTCGTGGATATGGCCATGAACAGAAAGCATTGGCTGGTGCTTGAGAATGGACTCGCGCACGGCGACGGAGCCCACCGGCTTCATCACCGCTCCCCCGTGGATCGGCCGCAGCGTGGCGTCGAGCGCCGGCGCCTCGTCGAGGCCCGTCCCGTAGGGCGGGGCGTGGAAGTTGAAGATCGCCCGTCCCATGTCGGGCACCTGGCCGGCCACAGCATCGATCTTGGCCGCAAGTTCGGGCTCGGGGGCCTCACGGAAGGTGTTCCACGGGGTCGGGTTGGTCCAGCCCATGGAGACGAGCGGGAAGCCGCCGAGGTCGATGACTTTCCCCTCGGCAAAGCTCACGCACGGGGATGACTCGATGACGTCGTCGATCTCCAGCGTGTCGTCGTTGCCGCCGTTCACGATGCACGGGATCTCGCCACCCCTGAGCTTCCCGTCGGCCATGTCGAGCCACCGGTCCAGGGTGCGGATCATCTCCACCGTGAACCTGCGGTCGATCGAGCCGTCCTCCTCGTGTAAGGAGGAAAGCTCATCAGGGGTGAGGATGGTCGGATACGAGCCGCGGTTGCGGATCTGGCGCTCGACCTCCTCAAGCTCAGCCTTGGTCTCCAGGCGCAGCGTCTCCCCGTTGATCACGACCAGCCAATGACCGCTGTGCACGGTAATCGGCACCATCACCTTGCCGGTGACATCCCCGCCGAGCACGACGAGGTCGGCCTTGTAGAAGGCAGCAGAATTGAGGAACTTCCGCCAGCAGATCTCCGAGCCGTGAATGTCGGTGGCGAAGAAGACTTTCATGCGACCGCCGCCCTCCCAATGCGCTCCAGGCAACCCGGGAGCGTTCCGTGCAACGTCAAAGCATCAGCCCAAACCCGACGTCAATGCTGATCACCGATCACGTCAGTGATCTACCTCCTCGGGAAGCTCGTACCAGCGGACGCGGTCGCCGACGTTCGCCCGCAGCCGCCACTTCAATCCCTTCGGTGCGGCCTCGGCCTGCTCGAGCAGCAGTTTGGCCTGGGCAACCGGGTCGAAGGCAGCGTTGGTGGGCGCGAGATCGGGGCGCTCCCCGATCAGCGCGGGCAGCTTCGCCAGGTTGCCTGTGACAGTCCGCCACCATCCCCAGTCGGAGCCGAGCAGCCCGCGGAGCCGGTCGACGTCGAGGGAAAGCCTGCTCTCACCGCCCACAGGCATCGCGCACAGCAGGTGGACGATGTCACGTGCGTCCTTCTCGTTTAGCTCGACGATCTGCAGCTTGGACAGCAGGAGGTCGATCACGTCGAGCGTCAGCGGAGCCGCCGAATGACTTCCTGAAGTCGAGGGTGTGGCACATGGAGAGGCGGTTCACCATCACGTCGATCGCCCGCCCGGAGGGGGCAGTGAAGTACATCTGCCTGTCGCCGTTCAGGTTGTTGAACCTGCGGTCCGGCTCACACCCGCTGCGCTCCAGGTACGCCGCCACCTTCGTGCGCCCCCTGGACAGGCAGGCGAAATCGATATCCTGGTCCCGGCGGAATCGCGGGGGAAAGTCGGGGCAGACCACGCGCACGGCAAGCCCGCCGAGAAGCTTCAGCGGAAGGCCCGCATCCGCGGCACCGCTCGCGAGCGCAATGGCCTGGGGGAGGGGATCATCTGCCGTTGCGGCGCCATCGGTCGCGCCGGGTGTCCCCATGCCCAGCTCCCTGTGCTCGGCGAGGGCCCGCGATCTCGCGGGCGCGACGACAGACTACCGCTCAAATGCCACATCGCAGGCGATCAAAGCCCCCGGGGCCGCTCCCCGGGCCACGTCATGATCCACACGCCGGTTCACCCGTCATGGCTGAACAGGCCGGGGTTTTTTTCCCGGACGTGCCACCGGACGCTGCCTGACCAACCCCCGGCGAACTTCCAGTTCCACTAAGGCGGATCTGCTTGGCTCTCCTTCTGTCCCGCGTTCTGGCGCCTGTGGAGTTCTAGAACGATCGATGACCGGGAAATCTGAGCAGCCCACCGGCCCGGCGCCTACAGGCCAGCAACACAACTTCCCCCCCGAAACGTCACGGAAAACGGACATTTCACCCGCAGGGACGACGTTTTCGGGGGGGAAGACGCAGGAACCCGCCCGCACGCCACCAGTTCACGGTCAGCGCCAAGCGCCGCGCTGGCCATGTAGCAGCCGCCGGCGAAGGTGCGGCGCTGCAGGTGATCAAAGAATGCCTCGCACAGCGCCGCTAGCCGGGCCAGGCCGGGAGGGGCCGCGAGGGCGGGCTGCACGACTTCTTCCTGGAAGATCCGGCCCGCCTCCTCCACGGTGGCCAACTGCAGTTCCTGCTTGGAGCCAACCCGGAGAAGGTGACCGTGGCGTTCCTCGTCGCGTCGGCGCCGCAGAATCCGGGCGGCCGACCCTCATGTTCCAGACCAAGGAAGCCATCGGGCTCGCCCTCGGCGGGGTGGCACCGGTGTCGCCTGCCACGGATGCCCCGCCCTCGCCGATCTGCTCGTCCGTATGAGAAGGCTAGCGCTAGCGGGCGGTTCATGGTCTGCCCGGTCTGCTCCAACGCCAAGCAGCTCGACGAGGGCAGCCTGTTGACAATGCCGAGCTGGCAGGCACCGTCCAGCTGTGGGAGTGGACCGGCGACGACGGAGCGACAACCTTCAGTTACTGAGGGGCCTGACCCGCACGGTAGGCAGGGACGCTGCTGGCGCCGAGGGGCGGCTTTTCAGCTGGGCGGCTCGGGTGCCCGCGGTGCGAAGGGCGGCTGCGGGGGTCGGGGCGGCCGCGGGGGTCGGGGCGGCTGCGGGGGTCGGGTCGGCCGCGGGGGTCGGGGCATGCCCGGCCGCGGGTGTGGCCAACGGCCGGGGACCCCACCGGCAGCCAGTTCCTCCGCCTCGTCGGCCCGCTCCTGCGCCTCGTCGGCGGCCTCCTGTGCCTGGTCGGCTCGTTCCTGCGCCTCGTCGGCTCGCTCCTGCGCCTCGTCGGCGGCCTCCTGTGCCTGGTCGGCTCGTTCCTGCGCCCGCGCGGCAGCCTCTTGCACCTGGTTGGCTCGTTCCTGCGCTCGTTCCTGCTCGTCCTCGTCGGCCCATTCCTGTGCCAGCTCGGCCGCTTCCTGCGCCAGCTCGGCTCGCTCCTCTGCCTGCTCGGCCACTTCCTGCGCCTGGTTGGCTCGCTCCTGTGCCTGGTCTGCGGCCTCCTGTGCCTGCTCTGCGGCCTCCTGTGCCTGGTCGGCTCGGTCCTGTGCCTGGGCGGCGGCTATTTGTGCCAGGAGCTCCGCCCGGCTGATACCCGCCGCCTCGGCCTCGCGGGCGTACCGCTCCTCGGGAGTCATCTCGGTGTAGTCCGGATCATCTGCCCCCGCCTCCCCGGCCCGGATCGCACGCCTGGCAACGCTGTAAGGCTCGCCGGTCTCTATCATGCGCTGGCGGGTGGCATTCTTCTGGGCTTTGTTCCGAGTCATGATCATCTCTTCCTGGCGAGTCTGCCCGCGTCTGCCCGCCCAGGCGTACGACCCGAAGATGCACGCGAGTCGTGGACCCTTGTCCTCGTTGCCACCACGGCGCGGGCCGGTCGATAGCTCGGAAGCGGGCAGGCTGTGCGCTGCCACTGCGAGCGACCGTACCATCGCGCGGGGCAATCATGGCCCCCTTCGGGGTCGCGGCGCGATCGACTCCGCCGACCATTGATCCGCCGGCCACTCGCGGGGCCGTGGACCCGCATGCTCGCGGGATCCACGACGGACATCGGGTCCGTGCCCATCTTGGACATGCACGACGGGTGCAGCGCCGTCCCCCCGGTGCTCTGACGCCTTGTTCGTCCTTGATCAGCCAGCTTCGCCAGATCCGGGATGTTACCAGCGCCCGCGGTCTCGGCCGCTTACTTGCCAGGGCCGTCCCTGCGATCGCTTCGGCGGCCCTGGCCGGGACGCCCCCCCGATCGCTGGGTTCGCCTGGGCGCGGCCCGCGGGCGCGGCGCCCGCCCGGAGGCCTGCGCGTGCTCAGCCCGGTGGTGGGCTGGCTGGGCCGCAGGGATCGGTGTACCCGACGCGGCGATCTGCTTGACCGTGTGGTCCCCGGTCTGCACGTGGTGACTGGTGGGGGTAACCCCGATCGCATGGTGCAAACGCGCTACCTCGCGCACCTGGTCGGGTGAGACCAGGGCAAGGACGGTTCCCCGTGCGCCCGCCCGCGCGGTGCGCCCGGATCGGTGCAGGTAGTCCTTGTCGTCATTCGGTGGGTCGAAGTGAACGACCAGGTCGACGTCCTCGACGTGGATGCCGCGGGCGGCGACGTTGGTGGCGACCAGGACGCGCGGATGCCCCGCGGTGAATGCGGCGAGGGCGCGCTGGCGCTGGTTCTGGTTCAGATTGCCGTGCAGGGCCGCCGAGGGGATCCCGGTCCGGTTGAGCTGCTTGGCCAGGCGGTCCGCGCCGTGTTTGGTGCGGACGAAGAACAAGGTGCGGGCAGGACGCCCGGCGATCTCCGCCGCGACCGCGACCCTGTCGCTGGCCGGAAGCACGAAGACGCGGTGGTCCATCGCATCGACTGGCGCGGCCGCGGGCGCGACGGCATGGATGGCTGGGTCGCTGAGGTAGGCGCGCACCAGCCCGCCAACGCCGCGGTCGAGGGTGGCAGAGAACAGCAGCCGCTGACCGCCGGCCGGCGTGGCGTCCATAATGCGCGTCACCGAGGGCAGAAAGCCGAGGTCCGCCATGTAATCCGCCTCGTCAATGACCGTCACCTCGACGGCGCCGAGCGTGCATGCTGAGCGCTCAAGCAGGTCGATCAGCCGCCCGGGGGTGGCGACGACGACATCGACACCCTGGGCTAGCTGGTCGATCTGGCGGCCGATGGAGGCGCCGCCGTAAACGGTCGCGACTCGCAGGCCGACGGCATGCGCAAGCGGGGTGAGCACGGCGGCAACCTGGCCGGCGAGCTCACGGGTGGGCACGAGCACAAGCCCGCGTGGCGTCCTGGCCTTGCGTGGCTGCGCCGGCGTGGTGAGGCGGGCCAGCATGGGCAGGCCAAACGCGAGCGTCTTGCCCGACCCGGTCTGCGCGCGGCCGAGGATGTCGCGGCCGGCAAGCGCATCCGGCACGGCTGCCGCCTGGATCGGGAATGGCGCCGTCACTCCCCCGCGAGCCAGCGCGGCTGCCAGCGGCGGGCAGACACCGAGATCCGCGAATGTGGCGGCGTCAGGGACAGACGCGTTGAGCGAGACGGCCAGCGCCCGGTCCAGGTCGGACTCGTCGCGCTGGCGCAGTGGGAGGGGCGGGGCAACGGTCCTGCGGTTGTTGCCGGCCACACCGCGGGCCGATCGGGCGGACCCGCCGTTCTGGCCAGCGGACCCACGGCCAGTGGACCCACGGCCAGCGGACCCACGGCCAGCGGACCCACGGCCAGCGGACCCACGGCCAGCGGGCCTGCCGCCGAAGCCAGCGGACCCGCCGTCCTGGCTAGTCGGCCCGCGGCCAGTGGGCCCACGGCCCTGGCCGGCGGACCCGCCCTGGTGACCGGCGGCGCCGCGGCGGGCAGGCTGACGCTCAGCAGGCTGAGGCATTAAATGAGCTCCCTAGGTGTTTGAGTGGCCGCGTCATGATCGAGGCGTCAACAACGGGGGCTCACACGGCCCACCGGGAAGCGAACTACTCACGCATGCGACCTCGCGGGCGGCTCGCCCGCGACAGCAACGGCATTCCGCCGTCGCAGGTGCCAACGCTACCAGCGGTCCGGATGTTCCGCGCGCGATGGCGATGTGCTCGACGGCACGACTGTGGTTGGCCTCGCGGGTCAGCCGTTTGTCCCTGTGATCCCGGACGCGGGCCTGAGGCTGGCCAGATCTGCGGCCGCGCGTCCGGAGATCCATCCCTCGTAGTCACGGGCGCCCGCGAGCTTGCGCTCCTCAAGCTCAGGAAACATCGCCTCGACGGCCCGGTCAACGGCCTGATCGCGAGCGGCGAGCACTGGCAGGAGATCCTTACCCGTCGACTCGGCGGCTGCCTGGGTGGTCACCTCATCGGCGGCGGCACGAAGCCGCTCGCCGATGCGCTGTGCGTAGGCGGCGAGGAACGAGCTCCGAAATGACCTGGTGCGTGATCGGCCATAGGGGTCGCGGCGCGCACCCGCGCGCACCATCGCCGTGGTCGCCTGCACGAGCAGCGACGTGTAAAGCAACTCAACCGCGCCGAGATCGGCCGCGAAGCCATACACCGTGGAGAAGCCGAGCTTGCGGTGCCATACCGATCGGCATCGGTTCGCCGCGGCGACGACATCCACAAGCAGCGCCTTAGGTGCCTCGTAAGGGTTCTCGACGGGCAGGCGGCGCCCCTCGGGCTCGTTGGAGCCGCCCGATCCCGCGTCGACAAGCGCCCGATCGATGCTGTGCCTGGCCATCAGCTCCTGCGCCCGCGCGCTCAGTGCCTCCGCCTCGTCGGGGAACTCGGTTGACTCCGCCTTGGCCAGCAGCGCGCGGATGCGGGTAAGCATGCGCTCATCCACCGCCCGCGACCGTGACGGACCCGGCCGGGCCGCATCGTTGGTGCCGCGGCGCGCCGTGCCCGGCGGCGGGCACAGCGGGGGAAGCCGGGGAAGGCGGCCAAGTACGAAAATCACTTCGAGTGCACGAGTGATCACAGCGGCCCGGCCGAGACCATCACGGTCACCCCGTGCCTGAAGGTAGCCGTCGCCCCCTGCCCACCACACCCGAGCGTCGAGCGTGGTGAGCTGTGCCCGCCAGCGATCATCAACCGTCGCCGCGGCGTACCCACGCATCTCGGCCGCGATCGCGTCGCCGGCGACGCGTGCATGCCCGCCGCCAAGCTCCCTGCCGACCGCACGGACAACATCAGCTGGCTGCCAGCC
The DNA here is from genome assembly GCA_963712955.1 of uncultured Actinomycetota bacterium. GTDB lineage: Bacteria > Actinomycetota > Actinomycetes > Streptosporangiales > Streptosporangiaceae > DATFVJ01. The sequence continues at coordinate 118,626 of CAVQKF010000010.1, forward strand.
GAACCGCCACGCGGCCGTGACGCCGCTCTCAATTGCGGCCGTCAGCGCGGTCTCCGTGAAGCGCAACCAGTCCGTGACGGGTGGCCGCTCCGCCAGTTGCGCGACGCACCGTCTGAAGGCCCCGTCGTCCATGCTGGACCTGGCCTGCAGCGCGTCTGCCACAAGCTGGGCGGCGAGCAGCGACGGCGGGATCTGCGAGGCCGCGGACGCCGGGCCGCCTGACCACAGGCCAGGGCCGCCTGGCCGCATGTCAGGCACGCGCCGCCCGCCATGGCGCCGCTTCCTGTCCTTCTCTTTGGCGCGCTCTTTAGCGCGACGACGCTCTCGGTTCGCCTTTCCCACGGCGCCTCCCGTTCTCCGGCTCGCGCAGCATCTTGCCACGGCGCAGTGACAACCAGCCGTGAACCGTGAAACCTGCAAGTCAAACGGTGAGGCAGGGCCGGCCGCGACGCCTTGCACGCACTCGCCGATGCCTACCGGCATTGCGCACCGGCCCACCCGGACCGCGCCGCAGCCGCCGCAGCGGCACCAGGCCCGGCGATCCGGCATTGCGCACCGGCCCACCCGGACCGCGCCGCAGCCGCCGCAGCGGCACCAGGCCCGGCGATCCGGCATTGCGCACCGGCCCACCCGGACCGCGCCGCAGCCGCCGCAGCGGCACCAGGCCCGGCGATGCTGAACACCTTGCCGCCGCGGAAGCCGTCATCGGCGTCCTGCTCGCGGTCCTCGCGGGCTACGGCATCACAGGCGACGACGCCATCGACGCGATCCGCTGCTTGCGCGCCGCCAGGCACGGCTTCGTCACCCTCGAAGCAGCAGACGGGCTCGGGCTGCCGCATTCCGTGGACGCCACCTATTCGCGCCTTGTCAACTCACTCGACAGCGCCTTCAGAGCGTGGGCCAACCAGCAGGGCAAGCCCGCGCACTACCAGGTCCCGGCGCCTGCGGGCCAGCAACACAACCCCCCCGAAAACGTCACGAGAAACGGACATTCCGCCTGCCGGGACGACGTTATCGGGGGGGAAGTCGCAGGAACCAGCCTGCACGCCCCAGTTCACGGCCGGCGCGCCGTGCTCGGTTCACGCCGGCATTCCGGTCAACGATCTTGGGAATGCTGGTGCTGGCCACCGTAAAAAACGCGAACCTCGCACTGATGTTCCTGCTGGAGCTTGCCGCCTATGTTGCGGCCGCGATCTGGGCCTTTAGCCTGACTGCGTGGTGCACAATTGGCGTTGAGGGCAAGCTATCGCTGACCGGTCGTCAAGTGACGAACCCGTGACCATCATGGACCTGCGTGGTCAAGCCGTCGGCCATATATCGATCTGGCCGATGGTCGGCGCCGGGTCCTCCGGCCGTTACGGCCGGACCCGTTACGGCCGGACACGGAAGGCACCGACGCCGATGTCGCCTGAGCCGGACCAGGCGCAGCCCGGGGGGACCAGGTTGGTGAGCCGGCGTGCCGACGGACTTTGCCTGCGCCTGGGATCGGTTCGCCCGCCGCCGGCCCGTTTTCGCGCCCGCGGCGTGGCGTGGCGCGGCGCGGGCGGCGCTCGAGATCACATGGTCGGTGCGGGAGCCGCCGCCCCCGCTGGGGCGGCACGCCGCAGCGACCGGGACAGCGACCAGGACAGCGACCAGGACGGTGCCACATCGCCAGCCATGTTCTCGCCAGCTCCGGTTGGACTACGCGGACTACCGGCTTACAGTGAGCCTCAGGGGCCCGGAGCCTTCGGGGCTCGTGCCGAGCCGATCGCAGCGGTGGTGGTCCGATGGTCGATGACCGGTCGTTCCGTGCGTCAGATGAGGATCGGGAACGTCTCGTCGCGGTGCTCCGTGAGCAGATGGTCGCGGGCGGGCTGACCAGCGAGGAGCTCGATGAGCGGGTCGGCGCCGCCTATACGGCGAAGACATGGGACGACCTCCGTGGCCTCGTCAAGGACCTGCCGGTCACCGTGCAGCTCGCCGACGAGCGGGTCCCGGTGCCACCACCACAGGCGCACCGGGTGTCCTCGCGGCCGCGTGGGCCGTCGCCGCTGCTGCCGATCGCCTTCGCCTGGCTCGCGATCATGATCCTCGGTGACCGGATCATCTTCTTTGCACCGATCATCGTGTTCGCGATGATCGTCACGATCATTGCCGTGTTCACGCGTCGGGGTGCGCGCCGTCTGTGACCGGGGGCAGGCGCGTCGGCAAGCGGCGGGCGTCCGGCCCGGACACATGGCCGAGCCGGGAACTCACCCGTTCCGGGTGATGCCTTCTTCGGCCTCTAGTTGGCACGCTCACCCGAACGACGACGGGTAGCCGGAAGCAGGTAGCAACGGGGAGTGCAGGCGTGACCGTTGAGGAGGAACTTCGGCTGCTGCGCCGATACGAGCCCATCATCAGGTACAACCGCGGCGAACTGTTCCTCCCCTGTGCCATCGACGGCTACCTCGCCCAAGCGGCGCTCTACCGCCGCACCGGCAAGTCCGCCGAGCAACTTGCGGCGCCCGGGTCGCTCGACAAGGATAAGCTCGCCGCCTTCGGCCGCGCTCACCATGGTGAGCCGCTCTATCTGCAGTTCGTCGATCAGCCGCTCGGCGCCAGGGCTTACAGGAAGTGGCGGAAGCGGCCGGACAGGGACAAGTTCACGCCAAGCAGCAGGTTCGCTGCTGTCGGCCTGCTCGCGAGGCTCATCGACTCGGTCATGAGGATGACCCTGCTGCTGCGCGGCAAGGTTCCACGCGGCTACGCGGCCGCCGCCCACGTGAAGGCGAACTCCGCGAAGACCGCGGGGCACTGTCACTACTACGGCCATGTCAGCCGTGACGGCGGCTATGTCGTGCTGCAGTACTGGTACTTCTACCCGATGAACGACTGGCGCTCCACGTTCGGCGGGGTCAACGATCACGAAGCCGACTGGGAGCAGGTGACGATCTTCCTGGCCGAGCACGAGGCCATCGGCGCGCCTGCGGGCGCGAGTGCCGCCGGGCGCGCCGCCACACCCGCCTGGGCCGCCACACCCGCCTGGGCCGCCACACCCGCCTGGGTGGCCTTCTCCAGCCACGACGAAACCGGCGATGACCTGCGCCGCCGCTGGGACGACCCGGACATGGAACGCGTTGGCGACCACCCGGTCGTGTACGCGGGTGCGGGCTCGCACAGCGGCGCCTACCTCCAGGGCGAATATCTGATCACCGTGACCCCGCCGCTTCCCGCCGAGGTCAACCGGATCGCCATGAATGTCGCCCGCATCATCCCGTGGTCGGAGCCGGCGTCGTCGGTGATACGGATCCCTTACATTGACTACCGCCGCGGTGACGGCGCCAGTGTCGGGCCGGGCCAGGAACTGCAGTGGACGGCCGTGCGGATCGGCGACGACACACCATGGGCGGCGGCCTACCGCGGCCTGTGGGGCCTGGACACCAAGGATCCGTTCGGCGGCGAACGAGCGCCCGCAGGACCGAGGTACGAGCGGAACCAGACGGTCCGTGCTTCCTGGGGCCAGCCCGTGGCCTGGGCCGGGCTGGACAAGGAGGCGCCGACCGACGAGGTAGCGCAGGCGCGCCTGCGAGCGCGGTCGGCCGCACTGCTCGAGCAACTCGCCGAGGTCAACCGTGAACTCGAAGAGGCGCGCGCGGAACTGCGCGGCGCCCGCGCGGTGGACCGGGCGAACGGCCGCTCGCCGCGTCACCCAAGCGCCGCGGTCGGCTCGATCGGCGAGCACGTCGCAGAACTGCGGAATCGCCAGGCGGCCTTGCGCAGCGACGTGGAGGTCGCCGGCCGCGGGCTCGCGGGCCCGATACCCCGCGACGACGTGCACGGTCACCTGAGGCACCGCGCGATGCCCAACGTGAACACCTCGGCGCGTCAGGGCCGGGTCAGGCGCCTCTGGACGGCCGCCTCCGCGTCGATCCTCTACGCGGTACTCGGGCTCATCCTGCTCGACAGCCGGTCTGGGGTGCTCCAGCCGGTCCTGTTCGCGGTGGGGGTGATGCTCGTGGTGGAGGCCGCGCTGCGCCGTCGGCTCCTGGCGCTACTCACCACCGCGGCAGCCATCTTCGTGGCCGTGAGCCTGGTGTGGGCAGTGGTCTCCATCGTGCTCGGCAACCTGCGCTCGGGCGTGGGCGTGCTGCTCCTGCTCGCCGCCCTCTACATGGCCGGGCAGACCGCCCGCGAATGGCTGCGAATGCGATGACCGATGCCGCGCAGGCTGCCAGATCTGTGATGCCTGAGGGGCAGGAGGGCCGTGTGAAATCCGAGGCGCCCATTAGCGTATGAACGTGAGCAAGCGGCGATCGCGCCCAAACGGTTGATACTATGTTCGAAGTTGGAAACTGGGTCGCACGTGAAGGAGCGAGATGCGTGACGCCGTGATCTGCGAGCCGGTGCGGACCCCGATCGGGCGTTTCGGCGGCGCTCTGCGGGACGTGCCCGCGCACCAGCTTGCGACGACAGTCGTGCGCGCGGTGATCGAGCGGACCGGGCTCGCCCCCGGCGACATCGACGAGGTGCTACTCGGCCAGGCCTACGCGACGGCTGAGGCGCCGGCGATCGGGCGGGTCGCCGCGCTCGACGCCGGGTTGCCCATCGAGGTGACCGGCCTGCAGCTCGACCGTAGGTGCGGCTCCGGCCTGCAGGCTGTCATCTACGCGGCGATGCAGGTGCAGACGGGTGCAAGCGACCTTGTGCTGGCCGGCGGCGCGGAGAGCATGAGTTCGGCGGCTTTCTACTCCACGTCGATGCGCTGGGGTGCCCGGGGCGACGGCGTCCTGCTGCACGACACGCTCGCACGTGGGCGCGCCACCGCGGGAGGCAGGAACTTTCCCGTGCCCGGCGGCATGGTTGAGACCGCGGAGAACCTGCGCCGCGAGTACCGCATCGGCCGCGCGGAGCAGGACGAACTCGCGCTGCACTCCCATCAGCGGGCGGTCGCCGCGCAGAACGCGGGGATCTTCGCAACGGAAATCGCGCCGGTAACCGTGAAGTCCAGAAAGGGTGCCGTCGTGGTCGACACCGACGAGCATCCCCGCGCCGACACCACGTTCGAATCGCTGTCCGCGCTGCGTCCCGTCATGCTCGCGGCCGACCCGGAGGCGACCGTCACCGCGGGCAACGCGAGCGGGCAGAACGACGCCGCTTCCGTGTGCGTGGTCACGCACCCGGACCAGGCGAGACGCCTTGGCCTGCGGCCGCTGGCCAGGCTCGTGTCGTGGGCGGTGGCCGGCGTGCCGCCGCGCACGATGGGTATCGGGCCCGTCCCCTCGACCACCAAGGCCCTCGATCGCGCCAGCCTGAAGCTGAGCGACATGGATCTGATCGAGCTCAACGAGGCCTTCGCCGCACAGGTCCTGGCGTGCGTCCGCGAGTTCGGGCTGACAACCGCCGACATGGACCGGCTGAACGTCAATGGATCCGCCATCTCCCTCGGGCACCCGGTGGGCGCCACCGGATGCCGGATCCTGACGACGCTGCTGCACGAGATGGATCGCCGCGGCAGCCGTTATGGACTGGAAACGATGTGCATCGGCGGCGGGCAGGGCCTCGCGGCCGTCTTCGAGCGGCCGGCGTGATCCCGGTCGGGCCTGGCCAGGGGCGCGGATCACCCGGGTCATCCCGCCAGGCCGCTGCGGTCCTCTAGCTGGCGCTAGCTGCTAGCACGTCACCCGCGTGTTCAAGGCCAGTTCGGGCAGGAAAGCCGACGGGCAGTGACCATTCAGGAGGGCACGTGGACGAGGCCGACGTCCGGGAAATCATCGAGGCGACCCGCCGCCTGGTACGCGAGCAGGTGCTGCCGCTCGAGCAGCAGATCGACGAGACCGACGAGATGCCGCCCGAGCTCAGACGGACCGCGGCCGACATGGGCCTGTACGGCTTCGCGATCCCCGAGATCTATGGTGGGCTCGGCATGTCGGCAACGCAGGAAGCCAGGCTCTCGATGGAGCTCGGCTACACAACCCCGGCGTTCCGCTCGCTGTTCGGCACCAACAACGGAGTCGCCGGCCACGTGCTGCTCGAAGGCGGCACAGACAAGCAGAAGGCCGAGTGCCTGCCCCGGCTCGCGAGCGGCGAGTGGACCACGTCGTTCGCGCTGACCGAGGCGGAAGCGGGTTCCGATCCTGCGGGCCTGACGGCATCCGCACGGCGGACCGGCGGCGGTTACGTGCTGAACGGCAGCAAGCGTTACATCACCAACGCCCCGATCGCCGATCTGTTCATGGTCTTCGCCCGGCATGGCACGGCACAGAAGGCGACCAGGGACGTATCTGCCTTCCTCGTGCCCGCGGGCACGCCGGGGCTGAGGGTCGGGCCGCGCGACCCCAAGATGGGCCAGCATGGCGCGTGGACGGCCGATGTCATCCTCGATGACGTGCTTGTCGGGGCCGACGCGCTTGTCGGCGGCATCGAAGGCGAGGGCTATCACCTCGCCATGCGCTGCCTGGCACATGGCCGACTGCAAATCGGGGCGATCTGCGTGGGGATGGCTCAGCGGTTGCTCGAGGAGACGGTCTCCTACGCGCTGCAGCGCCGTCAGTCCGGCCACCCGATCGCCGAGTTCCAGCTCATTCAGGGCATGATCGCCGACTCACAGACCGACGTGTACGCGGGCCGCTCGCTGGTCCTCGCGGCCGCTGCCGCGTACGACTCCGGCGAGGACACGCGGATGGGCCCCTCGTGTGCGAAATACTTCGCAAGCGAGATGGTCGGGCGGGTGGCCGACCGGGCGGTACAGGTCTACGGCGGCGCCGGATACATGCGTGGCGTGGCCGTGGAGCGCTTCTACCGCGATGCCCGGCTGTTCCGTATCTATGAGGGCACGAGCCAGGTGCAGCAGGTCGTGATCGCCAGGGAGGCACTGGCCCGCGCCGCCCGCCGGTAGGAGACACCTCAACCAGCGGGCGCGCGGGCGCCGCCGGGCGGGGCGGAGCGCAGCGGCGAGCGTGGTCTCATCCGGCCCGCTGTTACCCACCCACCGACGCACGCCGCATGCGCCACGCCATCCGCTGGCCACTCCTTGCTGAGCATCGGCAGATTACCAACATATTACCAGTGAGTAACTGGCGATAGCCCCTTGTTCTAGGGACCTATTTCCTCTGACACTCACCTTTGGGCCGGAGGAAGGTTCGGAGAAAAAGAGGGGTACGAAACATGACGCTGACCACAAGCCCAGCCGAGGCGGAAACCGGCATCGGCCTCGATGCCGACACCCTCAAGATGACGCTCGAGGCAATACGCGACTTCGTCACAGACGCGATGCCCCCGGACCGGCAGCTCAAGCTCGACCACGAGGATGTCTGCCCTGAGGACATCGTCCACGGCATGTCCAGCGACCAGCTGGGCATCCAGCTGGTGTTCATCCCCGAGGAGTACGGCGGGATGGGCGGCTGCACCATGGACGTCTACCGGGTGTGCGAGCAGATGGCCCGCCTTGACCTGGGCCTCGCCACCAGCGTGCTCGCGACGTTCCTTGGCAGTGACCCGATCTACATGGGCGCCACACCTGACCAGAAACGCCTGTGGCTCTCCGAGATTGCCGAGCAGGGAATCCTGTACGCGTACGGCGCCACCGAACCGGAGGCGGGCAGCGACCTCGGCGCGATCAAGACCACCGCGACGCCCGTCGTCGAAGGCGGCAAGGTCACCGGATACAAGCTGAACGGCCGCAAGCAGTGGATCAGCAACGGCGGCATCGCCGGCAAGTACACCATCCTGGCCATGGCGCCCGCCGGGCCGACCTGGTTCGTGCTCAACCGCGACACCGAGGGCTTCGCCCCGGCCAAGCCGGAGGACAAGCACGGCATCCGGCTGTCCAATACGGCAGCTTTGTTCCTCGACGATGTCTACGTGCCGGCTGAGAACCTGATCGGCCTGGTCGAAGGGCAGGGCCTCGTGCAGGCGCAGAAGGTCTTCGGCTACACGCGGCTGATGGTCGCGTCCTTCGGCCTTGGCGGCGGCTGGTCCGCGCTCGACCGCGCGATCCCATACTCGACCACCCGCATCCAGGCGGGCGCGCCCCTGTCAGAAAAGCAGGGCTACACACACAAGCTCATCGTCCCGAACGTCGTCAGGCTGGAGGCCGCACGCGCCTACATCGAGTACACCGCGCGGCGGATCAATGCGGGTGAAGGCGAAGAAGGGGCCCTCAACACCGAAGGCGCCATCGCCAAGTACATGGCGACGGAGGCGGGCAACACTGCCGCCGAGGCGGCCATCCAAGCTCATGGTGGTTACGGCTACACGCGTGAGTACATGGTCGAGAAGATCAAGCGCGACGTCCGGATCACCACGATCTATGAGGGTACCTCCGAGATCATGGAGATGACGATCGCGCGCGACCGGTGGCAGCAGCACCTGAAGTCCGTCGGCCACTACTACCCGGAGATCGCTGCCGAGCTTCGCGCGCTGCACGCGAGACACCCGGACGTCGGCGCCGATACCGCGGCCCTCGCCAGCCAGGCGCTCGGCGCTGTGCTCGAAGCCTGCCGCACAGGCCGCCTCACCAGGAACCAGCACATACTGCTGCGGCTCGGCGAGCTGATCGCGTACGCGGAGTGCGCCGGATGTTTCGCGGCCCGCGCGGCGGCAGCTCTCGACGGCGTCCTTCCCGCGAAGGCCGACCACCGGTTCGCTCCCGCGGCTCTTGCCGCGATGAGCCGCGTGTTCGCCCGTGACGCCGCGAACAAGGTGGCCAGCGACGGGATGCAATGGGTGATCGGCGCCGGAGGCGGCGGCACCCCGTTCGAAACCGGCCTCGGACTTGACGCGGTACGCGCCGCCCAGGCAGGGCTTCTAGCCGACATGGACCAAGTTGCCGACGCCCTCTACGGGCGCTCCGGCTCCGCTTCCCAGACCAAGAACTGAGCGCTATGACCACGAACCAGCAATCCCAAAACCGTCCAGCTCCTGGTCAGCCGCGGCCCATCGCCATCGTCGGCGTGGGCGCCATCATGCCCGAGGCACCCACCGCGGCGGCGTTCTGGAAAAACATTACCGACGGCCGTTACTGCATCACCGATGTCCCGAAGGACCGGTGGGACCCGGATCTGTACTACGACGCGGACCGGCACGCGCCCGACAAGACCTACTCGCGCATCGGCGGGTGGGTCCGCGACTTCCCGTGGGATCCCTTCGGATGGCGGCTGGCGCTGCCGCCGAAGGTTTCCGAGCAGATGGACGACGGCCAGAAGTGGGCTGTCTCCGCGGCACGCGCGGCGCTCACCGACGCGGGCTGGCCGGAATGGGGGGTAGACCCGGAGCGGGTCGCCGTCATACTCGGCAACGCGATCGGCGGTGACAAGCACTACGCGACCAGCCTCCGCGTCCACCTCCCTGAGTTCCTCAAGGACCTCGCCCAGTCGCCCGCGTTCGCCGAGCTGCCCGCCAGCACCCGCGACATGATCGTCGAGGAGACCACGAAGACGTTCAAGAGCCAGCTGCCGGAGGTAACCGAGGACTCGATGCCGGGCGAGCTCGCGAACATCCTCGCCAGCCGGATCGCGAGCCTGTTCAACTTCCGCGGGGCCGGCTTCACCACCGACGCAGCCTGTGCCTCCGCGCTGGCCGCCCTCAACGCCGCCGCGACGGGGCTTCTCGACGGGCAGTTCGACGCCGCGATCACCGGCGGCGTGGACCGCAACATGGCCGTCAGCGGGTTCGTGAAGTTCTGCAAGATCGGAGCGCTCTCCGCGACGGGGACACGTCCGTTCGACGCCGGGGCCGACGGCTTCGTCATGGGTGAGGGCGCGGCGTTGTTCGTGCTCAAGCGGCTCGCCGACGCCGAGCGCGACGGCGACAAGATCTACGCGGTGCTGCTCGGTGTCGCGGGGTCGAGCGACGGCAAGGGCAAGGGGATCACCGCCCCCAATCCTGTCGGCCAGAAGCTGGCGGTGGAACGGGCCTGGCGCAACGCCTGCGTCGACCCGTCGACCGTGTCCTGTCTCGAAGCGCACGGCACGTCGACACGCGCCGGCGACGCCTCCGAGCTTGAATGCCTTACCACCGTCTTCGGCGGAGCCGGCGCCGCCCCGGGCTCGATCGCCCTGGGCTCGGTGAAGTCGAACATCGGTCACTTGAAGGCCGCGGCGGGCGCCGCCGGGCTATTCAAGATGACCATGGCGCTGCACGACAAGGTGCTGCCGCCGAGCCTGAACTTCAACGACCCGAACCCGAACGTCGACTGGGCGACCTCACCGTTCCAGGTGAACACGGAGCTTCGTGACTGGCCGACACCACCATGCGGCGTGCGGCGTGGCGGCATCAGCGCCTTCGGCTTCGGCGGCACCAACTTCCACGTAGTGCTCGAGGAGTACATCCCCGGCAGGTACGACAGCCATGACCAGCAGACCTCCGCGGGCGCGGACACTACCGCGACGGTGACGGGGAGCACGGAAGGATCCACTGCCACGGCAGGCAACACGCAGGCAGCCACCGCGGCAGGCAACACGCAGGCAGCCACCGCGACGACAGCGGGACTCCCGGACGCAGCCGGCGCCACTACCCAGGGCCCGGCGGCAGCGGCTGTCAGGGCACCGCTGCGCGGCGCCCTCGTGGTGGGCGGCGAGAGCGATGCGGACCTGGCCGCCCAGCTGACATCGATCCAGGAGCAGGCCGCCAAGGGTCTGGCGCCCGAACCCAGGCCGCCGGACCCTGCCCTGGCCACGGCGAAGGTGCGCGCCGCCATCGACTACGGCGACGCGGCTGAGCTCGCGGACAAGGCAGGCCGCGCCGCGGCGGCACTGACCAAGGGAAGCCCGCAGCTTGCGAAGATGCTGCGTGCCCGCGGCATCTTCATCGGCCACGGCCCGGCGCCCAAGGTCGCCTTCCTCTACACCGGCCAGGGCTCGCAGTACGTCAACATGCTGCGCGCACTGTGCGAGACCGAGCCGATCGTGGAGCAGACGTTCGCCGAGGCGGACCGGCTCATGACGCCAATCCTCGGCAAGCCGCTGACCAGCTACATCTTCATCGACCAGAACGACCCGGCCGCCGTTGCCCAGCTCGAGCAGCAGCTTCTGCAGACCGAGATCACCCAGCCGGCCGTGATGGCCGCCGACCTGGCGCTGACCCGGCTGCTTGCCGCGTACGGCATCCGGCCGGACATGGTGATGGGTCACAGCGTTGGTGAGTACGGCGCACTGATGGCCGCGGGCGCCCTGTCGTTCGAGGCCACAATGGAGGCGGTCAGCGCCCGCGGCCGCGAGATGGCCAACCTGGATATCCCAGACAACGGCGCGATGGCGGCCGTCATGGCACCGCTGGAGGAGATCGAGCGGACGCTGGCGTCGGCGGACGGCTACGTCGTCATGGCCAACATCAACAGCAACCATCAGGCCGTCATCGGCGGCGCGACCGCGGCCGTCGAGCAGGCGGTCGCGAAATTCGTCGAGGCCGGGCGCACGGCCATGCGCATCCCGGTCAGCATGGCCTTCCACACGTCGATCGTCGCGCCGATCAGCGAGCCGCTGCGACGGCAGCTCGCCAGGCTCGGGCTGAGGCCGCCGGTCCTGCCAATCGTGGCCAACGTCGACGGCGAGTTCTATCCGGTCACGGGCCCCGACGTGACCGCCCAGATGCTCGACATCCTGGGCCGCCAGGTCGCGTCGCCCGTCCAGTGGATCAAGGGCCTGCGGACCCTGTACGACGCTGGGGCGCGCGTGTTCGTCGAGGTCGGGCCGAAGAAGGCACTGCATGGCTTCGCCGAAGACGTGCTCGGCGCGGACGCCGACGTCCTCGCGCTGTTCACCAACCACCCGAAGTTCGGCGACATCCCTTCGTTCAACACCGCGCTTTGCGGCCTGTACGCTTCCGGCTTCGGATACTCCGCCGCCGCGGCGCAAGCACAGCCAACCGTCCAGGCAGCAGCCCCCGCGGCGACCCTGGCACAGCCCTCGGCAGGAGACCGGGCCGCGCCCGCCGCCGAGCCCGCCGCTCACCTCCCAATACCCACAGTTACGGGAGCAGCCATGCCCGCTGACCGATACTCCGAACTTGGCCACATGGTCGCTGACCTCGTCGACCGCAACCGTGACGTCCTGGAGGGCACCGCGGGTGCCGCGCCATCAGCGCGGGCCGTCTCGCCGCTGCGCGAGCCAGCCCTCATGGAGCCGGTTGTCATTACCGGTGCCGCGATGGGCCTGCCTGGCGTAGCGAGGGTCTTCGACGACGAGAACGTCGCCAGGATCCTGTCGGGGCAGCAGTTCATCAAGGCCGTGCCGGACGAGATGCGCCGCGCGATGGCGGACAAGCACATCACCCGGCTGGTCAAAGGCGACGGCGGCGACCCCGTGTTCGAAGTCATCGACAGTAAGGACGACGTCGTCAAGCTGGCCGGCCAGTACGGCGCCTTCGACCTGGTCGAGGAGTTCGGCATCAACAAGGACCGCGACCTCGCGCTCGACCCTGTCACGAGGCTGGCGATCGGCGCGGGGATTGACGCACTGCGCGACGCGGGAATCCCGCTGGTGCACAGCTATCACACCACCACGCTCGGGACGCAGCTTCCGGGCCCCTGGAGGCTGCCCGACGAGTTGCGGGACGAGACCGGCGTGATCTTCGCGTCGGCGTTCCCCGGCATCGACTCCGTTATCAACGACGTCAACCTCTACCACGAGGACCGGGCTCGCAGGCACGAACTCGCGACCCTGCAGGATGTGCGCGCGAGGATGAACGCGGCGGACCCCGCCGTCGCCGAGGTGGGCAGGCGCATCACCGACCTGCAGCACGCGATCGAGTCGCAGCCGTTCACGTTCGACCGCCGCTACCTGTTCAGGGTGCTTCCAATGGGTCACTCGCAGTTCGCCGAGGTGATCGGCGCGCGCGGACCCAACACGCAGGTGAACGCCGCCTGCGCCAGCACCGCACAGGCACTGAGCATCGCCGAGGACTGGATCGGGGCCGGCCGCTGCCGGCGCGTCATCATCGTCTCGGCTGACGACGTCGCGTCGGAGACGACGATGCCCTGGACCGGCTCCGGGTTCCTCGCCACCGGCGCGGCCGCTACCGACGAGCGGGTCGAAGATGCGGCCCTGCCGTTCGACCGCCGCAGGCACGGGATGATTCTCGGTTCCGGTACGGCGGGACTTGTCGTCGAGTCAGCCGAGGCGGCACGCGAACGCGGCGTCCGCCCGATCTGCGAGATGCTCGCTGGGGTCACCGCCAACAGCGCCTTCCACGGCACCAGGCTCGATGTCAGCCACATCGGCCTGGTCATGGAGCAGCTCATGTCGAAGGCGGAGCGGTACGGGATCGACCGCCACGCGATCGCGGCCAACACGGTGTTCATCTCCCATGAGACCTACACACCCGCGCGCGGCGGCAGCGCGAGCGCCGAGATCAACGGGCTGCGCAAGATCTTCGGCCCGGATGCGGACTCGCTCGTCATCGCGAACACGAAGGGCTTCACCGGTCACGCGATGGGCGCGGGGATCGAGGAGGTCGTCGCCGTCAAGGCGCTCGAAACGGGCCTCGTCCCGCCAGTGGCGAACTTCCGCGAGATCGACCCCGAGCTTGGTGCGCTCAATCTGTCCCTCGGCGGCTCCTATCCCGTGACGTACGCGCTCAGGTTCGCTGCCGGTTTCGGTTCGCAGATCGCGATGGCGCTGCTGCGCTGGGTCGAGCCGCCCGACGGGATGCGCCACGCGCCGAGCGAACTCGGCTATGCCTACCGTGTCGCCGACAAGGCGGTGTGGCAGGAGTGGCTTGCGCGGGTGAGCGGCCGCAACGATCCGCGGCTCGAGGTCGTGACGCGCCGGCTGCGCGTCGTCGACGACGGCCCGCCGGTGCTGGCTGCGCCAGCCGTGCACCCTGCGCAGATGCCCGCGACCGTCCAGCCGGCCGCGACCGTTCCCATGCCCGCACCCGTGCCAGCACCCGCACCCGTGCCAGCGCCCGTGCCCGCACCCGCACCCGTTCCAGCGCCCGCACCCGCCGCTGCACCCGCACCCGTTCCAGCGCCCGCACCCGCCGCTGCACCCGCACCCGTGCCAGCGCCCGCACCCGCCGCTGCACCCGCACCCGTGCCAGCGCCCGCACCCGCCGCTGCACCCGCACCCGTACCCGCCGCTGCTCCCGCGCCAGCGCCCGCACCCGCCGCCGCACCCGCACCCGAGCCCGCGCCTTCCGAAATGCAATCCGACGATCCTGCCGCGATCGCGGATGCCGTTGTGGGCATTGTCGAGCGCCTCACCGGTTACCCGCGTGACCTGCTCGACACCGACCTGGACCTGGAGGCGGATCTCGGCGTCGACACGGTCAAGCAGGCGGAAGTCTTCGCGGCCGTCCGTGAGCAGTTCGGCATCGCCCGGGACGAGAACCTGAAGCTGCGCGAATTCCCGACCCTCGCCCACGTCATCCGCTTCGTCATCGACCGGACACTGGACCTGGCAGAGCCAACCATCGCAGCGGTGCCGGCCGCGGCACCCGTACCCGCGTCTTCCGCAGAGCAGGCCGGGGATCCGGTCGAGGCAGCCGTTGTGGGCATCGTCGAGCGCCTCACCGGTTACCCGCGTGACCTGCTCGACACCGACCTGGACCTGGAGGCGGATCTCGGCGTCGACACGGTCAAGCAGGCGGAAGTCTTCGCGGCCGTCCGCGAGCAGTTCGGCATCGCCCGCGACGAGAACATGAAGCTCCGCGACTTCCCGACCCTCGCCCACGTCATCGGCTTCGTCCGCGACCGGACACAAGGGGCAGCGCCACAGGCGGAAACGCCCGCCGCAGGGCCACCCGCCCAGCCGGCCGCGCAGCCGCCTGCCGCGGCGCCCGCCCCGGCACCCGAGGCTGTCGCGGCACCCGCCGCGGCCGGGCCGGCCGACATCGATGCGATCACCACCCAGATCGTGCAGATCGTCAGCGAGCTGACCGGCTACCCGGCCGACCTGCTCGACACCGACCTGGACCTGGAGGCCGACCTCGGCGTCGACACGGTCAAGCAGGCGGAAGTCTTCGCGGCCGTCCGCGAGCAGTTCGGCATCCCCCGCGACGAGAACATGAAGCTCCGCGACTTCCCGACCCTCGCCCACGTCATCGCCTTCGCCCGCGACCGGACACAGGGGGCAGCGCCTGCTGCGGCAGCGCCGGCCCGCAGCCGCCCGCCGCGGCACCCGCGGCGGCACCCGTTGCGGCACCCGCCCCGGCACCCGAGGCTGTCGCGGCACCCGCCGCGGCCGGGCCGGCCGACATCGATGCGATCACCACCCAGATCGTGCAGATCGTCAGCGAGCTGACCGGCTACCCGGCCGACCTGCTCGACACCGACCTGGACCTGGAGGCCGACCTCGGCGTCGACACGGTCAAGCAGGCGGAAGTCTTCGCGGCCGTCCGTGCGCAGTTCGGCATCCCCCGCGACGAGAACATGAAGCTCCGCGACTTCCCGACCCTCGCCCACGTCATCGCCTTCGCCCGCGACCGGACACAGGGGGCAGCGCCTGCTGCGGCAGCGCCGGCCCCGCAGCCGCCCGCCGCGGCACCCGCGGCGGCACCCGTTGCGGCACCCGCACCGGCACCGGCCGCGCAGCCGCCCGCCGCGGCGCCCGCCGCGGCACCCGAGGCTGTCGCGGCACCCGCCGCGGCCGGGCCGGCCGACATCGATGCGATCACCACCCAGATCGTGCAGATCGTCAGCGAGCTGACCGGCTACCCGGCCGACCTGCTCGACACCGACCTGGACCTGGAGGCCGACCTCGGCGTCGACACGGTCAAGCAGGCGGAAGTCTTCGCGGCCGTCCGTGCGCAGTTCGGTATCCCCCGCGACGAGAACATGAAGCTCCGCGACTTCCCGACCCTCGCCCACGTCATCGCCTTCGCCCGCGACCGCACGGCCAGCGCAGCCGCCGCGGGTTCGCCCGCCGCCGAGGAGGCGGTGGCCGACCAACCCGGCACCACAGAAGCGGCCGCCGTACCCCACGCCGCTCCCCGTGCCGTGCCCGCATTCACCGGTGACGTCGCAGCAGCCGAACGGATGCCGCGCAGGATCCCGGTTCCTGTGCTGCGGCCACCTGCCGGGTGGTGCAAGCCGACCGGCGTGACACTCGACAAGACCAGCCGCGTCATCGTGATGGCCGACAAGGGCGGTGTCGGGGACGCGCTCGTCAAGCGGCTCGGCGCGCTCCGCGTGACCACGCTCGTCCTGCAGGCCGACTGCAGCAGGGACGACCTGGAGCGAAAGCTGACCGGATGGATCGCTGACGGGCCGGTGCACGGGCTCTACTGGCTCGCGGCGCTCGATGCGGAACCGCCGATCGCCGACCTTGACCTCGCGGGCTGGCGGGAGGCACTGCGGCGACGGGTGAAGAACCTGCACGCCGCCGTGCGCCACCTGGACAGCAGCGGTCAGCTCGGGCCCCAGGGCACGTTCCTCGTCGCCGCGACCCACCTCGGCGGCTACCATGGCTACGACGAGGCGGGCGCGCAGGAGCCCCTTGGCGGTGCCGTGACCGGCTTCACCAAGGCCTACGGGCGCGAACGGCCCGATATGCTCGTGAAGGCCGTCGACTTCCCTGCCAGCACGAAGAAGAAGGCGCTCGCCGACGCCCTCCTCGAGGAGACCCGCACGGACCCGGGCGCGGTCGAGATCGGCCGGGCCGACGGTCGCCGCTGGGCGGTGGGCCTTCGTGAGGTGGCCTTCGGTGCGGGCAGCGACGGCGAGGGCGGCGAGGGCATGGCCCTCGGCAAGAACACGGTCTTCGCCGTCACCGGGGCGGCAGGCGCCATCGTTTCGGCGATCGTCGCGGATTTGGCCGCGGCCAGTGGCGGTGGCATCTTCCACCTGCTCGACCTGACCCCGGAGCCCGATCCGGGCGACGAGGACCTGGCCCGGTTCCAGACCGACCGCGACAGCCTCAAGCCAATCATTGCCGAACGCATCGCCGCGAGCGGCAAGCGGCCCACGCCTGTCCTCATCGAGCGGGAGCTGACCCAGTACGAACGGCTGCAGTCGGCGCAGATCGCGATCGATTCTGTGCGCGAGGCCGGTGGCCAGGCGTACTATCACGCGCTCGATCTCACCGATCCCGCCGCTGTCGCGGCCGTCATGGACGATATCCGCGAGCGCCACGGGCACCTCGACGTCCTGGTGCACGCCGCCGGGCTGGAGATCAGCCGCAACATCGCCGACAAGGAAGAGCGGGAGTACAACCTGGTCTTCGACGTGAAGAGTGACGGCTGGTTCAACCTGCTGCACGGGGCGGGCGATCTGCCGATCGGCGCCACGGTCGTGTTCAGCTCCGTGGCCGGCCGGTTCGGTAACAACGGCCAGACCGACTACAGCGCCGCCAACGACCTGATGTGCAAGATCACGTCGAGCTTCCGCACCACCAGGCCAGGCACGCGCGGCATCGCGCTCGACTGGACGGCGTGGGGCGGGATCGGCATGGCCACCCGCGGCTCCATCCCCAAGATCATGGAGGCGGCCGGTATAGACATGCTGCCTCCCGAGGCGGGAATCGCCTGGATCGGGCGGGAGCTTACGGCCGGCCCGTTCCGCGGTGAGGTCGTCGTCGCCGGGAGGCTCGGCATGATGGTAGCCGAGCTCGACCCGACAGGCGGGCTCGACGTCACAGCGGTCGACACGAGCGGCACCAGCCCGATGATCGGGCAGGTCACGGGCATGGACCTCTACGCAGGGCTGACAGTCGAGACGACCTTGGATCCCGCGGCGCAGCCGTTCCTGTATGACCATCGGATCGACGGCACGCCGGTGCTGCCCGGGGTAATGGGCATCGAGGCCTTCGCCGCACTCGCCAGCCTCGCCGCTCCCGACATGCACGTGGCCGGCGTCGAGCAGATGGACTTCCTCGCACCGGTGAAGTTCTACCGCGACGAGCCCCGCACGCTCACACTGCGGGCCGTGATCAGGCCAGAAGAGGCCGACCTGGTGGCGGACTGCACGCTGAGTGCCAGCCGGACGATCAAGGGCGACGACACACCACATTGGACGACACACTTCACGGGCAGGGTCAGGCTCACGGCAGACCCGCCCCAGCCCGGGCGCGATGACACGCCCACGAAGCAGCCGAAGGTGACCGCTGCCCACGCCGACATCTACCACGTTTTCTTCCATGGCCCGGCGTACCAGGTGATCGACGAGGGATGGCAGTACGACGGTGGCGCCGTCGGCAGGTTCGCCCCGGACCTGCCGGCCGGCCACCTGCCAGAGACCGATCCAACCACGACCGAGCCGCGGCTCGCCGAGCTCTGCTTCCAGACGGCCGGGCTTTGGGAGATCGGTAACACCGGGCAGATGTCGCTGCCCGCCCACGCCGACCTGATCGCCACGGTGGGCAGGCCGCAGCCGGGCGCGCCGCTGTTCGCGATCGCTCATCCGGCCGGCAAGGGCAGCTGGGATTGCCGTGTCGTGGACTCGAGCGGCGACGTCCTTGTCAGGATGGACGGTTACCGTACGGTGCCCGTCCCTGGCGCGCTGCCTGAAGATCAGCAGCGGCCCATCCGCACCGCCATGCGCGCCTGATGCGCACCACCGACCAACCCAGAGGAGCCAAGGTGCCGACCATTCGCCGGCTGGCCATTGTCAACCGGGGCGAGGCCGCAATGCGTTGCCTGTCCGCGGTCGCCGAGCTTAACGCCGAGTCCGACGAGCCGATCACGACGATCGCGCTGTATACCGAGCCCGACGCGACGTCATGGTTCGTCCGTGAGGCAAGCGAGGCGGTATCGCTCGGGGCCGCCACGTTCGTGGACGCGGACGGCAGCCGCAACAGCAGTTACCTGGACCTGGACCGGGTGATGGCGGCGCTCGCGAAGACCCGCGCCGACGCGGTCTGGGTCGGCTGGGGCTTTGTCGCAGAGTCGGCCAGCTTCGCTGAGCGCTGCGAGCAAGCAGGGATCACCTTCATCGGGCCGCCAAGCGACGTCATCAGGTCGCTCGGTGACAAGGTCACGGCCAAGCGGCTCGCCGAGAAGGTCGGGGTTCCTGTCGTGCCATGGAGCGGCGGCCCTGTCCACGATGCGGCGAGCGCGACGATCGCCGCCGACCTGATCGGTTACCCGGTGATGGTCAAGGCGGCATCGGGCGGCGGCGGCCGTGGCATCAGGGGGGTGGCATCCTCTGGCGAGATTGCCGCCGCCTTCACGTCCGCTCAGGCGGAGGCGCTGCACGCGTTCGGCGACCCCACCCTTTTCATCGAACGCAGGCTCGCGGCGGCGCGCCACGTGGAAGTTCAGGTGATCGCCGACAACTTCGACACGGTCTGGGCCGTCGGTGTACGCGACTGCAGCATCCAGCGACGGAACCAGAAGGTCATCGAGGAGTCCGGCTGCACGCTCCTCGATGACGACGCCGAGCAGGCGCTGCGCGACTCTGCGGTGCGGCTGTGCGCCGGAGCGGGCTACCGGGGCGCCGGCACGGTCGAGTACCTGCTCGACCCGGCGACCAGGCAATTCATGTTCATCGAGGTCAACACCCGGCTGCAGGTCGAGCACCCGGTCACGGAACTGACCACCGGGCTTGATCTGGTCAAGATGCAGTTGCACGTCGCGTCCGGCAAGCCGCTCGAGGGGACCCCGCCCGCCACCCGCGGGTATGCGATCGAGGCACGGCTCAACGCCGAGGATGTAGAGCATGGGTTCGCTCCCGCACCGGGCCGGGTATCCGCGCTGCGGCTGCCGACAGGCACCGGGATCCGGGTCGACACCGGTGTGACAGAAGGCGACGCGATCGCCCCCGACTTCGACTCGATGATCGCCAAAATCATTGCCTGGGGCAGTGACAGGCGCGAGGCGCTCAGCCGGCTGCACCGCGGGCTCGCCCAGTCGATCGTGGTCGTCGATGGCGGGACGACCAACAAGGCGTTCCTGCTCGCCCTGACCGGACGGCCCGAGGTGGCCGAGGGCAGCTACGACAACCAGTGGCTCGACCGGCTGACGGCAGCCGGGGACCTTCAGCCGCCGCAGCACCCGATGGCGCTGCTGCTGGCCGCCATCGAAGCCGCGGACGCCGACCAGGCTGCCGTGCAGACCAACTTCTATGCCGCGGCAGCCCGCGGCCGCCCGGAACTGCCCGACACCGTCGGTCACGTGATGGAGCTGCGCCTTGGCGGCAACCCCTACCGGCTGCACGTCTACAACCTCGGCGCCGACGATTACCGCGTCGACACCGGCGAGGGCCTCGTCGACGTGAACGTGCGCCATCTCGGGCGCTACGAACGGGCCGCCACGTGCGGCGGAAAGCGTTACCGTGTCGTCGCGGATTCGCAGGGTCCCCGGCTCATGGTAGAGGTGGACGGCGTTCCGCATACCGTTGCACGCGACGACGGCGGCCAGGTCCGCACGAGCGCGCCCGCGTTCGTCGTCGCGGTGCGTGTCGCGCCAGGCGACACGGTGCGGGCCGGCGATCCGCTCGTCGTGGTGGAAAGCATGAAAATGGAGACGACCATCGCGGCTCCGTACGCGGGGACAGTCCGGTCGGTGTCCGCGGGCCTGAACACCCAGATAGAGGCCGGCGCACCGCTGGTCCAGCTGCAGCCGGCTGATGAGCTGGATAGTGTGTCGAGCGCCCCCAGCGTCGACCTCGCCAGCCTGGTAGCGGCCAGCGCGAGCGGCGACGGCGCTGGCGGTGGCGCCACGCTCCGTGCCTACCTGCTGGGCTACGACCTCGACGAGGCCACCGCCCGCGCGCTGAGCAGGCGGCAGGAATCCTTGCTGGACACCGCGGACCCTGCCGACCCGGACCTGCTGCGGGACGAGCAGGACCTGCTGGAGATCTTCGCCGATATCACCGAGCTTTCGCGGCGCGAGCCTGAAGACCCCGAGGACGAGCATGCCCGCAGCGACCAGGAGTACTTCCGCACCTATCTGGCCTTCCTCGATGAGGAGCGCAGCGGTTTGCCCGACTACGCCCTCAACCGGCTGCGGGAAGCACTCGCGCGCTACGGCGTCACGTCGCTGGACCGCACGCCCGAGCTCGAGCAGGCGATGCTGCGCATGTACCGGTCGCTCGAACGGCTGCAGAGCGTCGCTCCGGCGATCATGGCGATACTTGAGCGATGGCGGCGGCATCAGCAGCATTTGACGGCCGTGATGACCGACGAGCGGCTTGCCGTCCTCAACCGGCTCATCGCATCGGCCCGTGGCCGCCAACAGGAGGTTGCCGACCTGGCCACGGAGGTTCGCTTCGGCTACGTCGACGCGCCGCTGATAAAGCAGGCCCGTGACCAGGTGTACGCGGAGATGGATGGCTACCTCGATGAGCTTGCCGGGCACCCGTCCCACAAGCGGCACAGCGAGCTGACCGCCCGCCTCGTCGAGTGCCCGCAGCCGATGCGTGCGGTGCTGCGGGACCGCTACCGCACCGCGGACGCGGCGGCCCGGGCGCGGCTGCTCGAGGTCCGGGCGCGCCGGTTCTACCGGATCAGGGACCTGACCAGCCTGCGCAGCGAAACCTTCGGGCGGTACCTGACCTGCGTGGCCCGCTACCTCGAGGGAACAGAAGGCCCCGGCGACACCGGCAGCGCCGACGTTAATCTGGTCAGCGCGTACGTCCCGCTCGCGGACCTGCCCGCGTTCGCCGGTGAACTGCGGACCCACCTCCGCGCGATCCCCGCGGACCAGCGGGTTGTCGTGGATGTCGAGTCCTGGCGGACCAGCCCGCGGATCGATGCCGATGCGATGTCCGCCGAGATCGCGGGACTGCTGGCGCAGGCCGACTTCGGCCGTCCGGTTGAGCGCCTCGACATCACCGTCACGAGCGAGAGCGCGGACGCGGAGCACGCCGAGGAGCATCTGCGGACGCAGCACTTCACCTACAACGGGTCTGAAGCCGGATTTACCGAGGACATGCTCTACCGCAACCTGCATCCGATGCTCGCGGAGCGTCTCAATCTGTGGCGGCTGTCCAACTTCAACCTGCAGCGGCTGCCGAGCGCCGAGGACGTCTATCTGTACGACGCGGTCGCGCAGCAGAACCCGAAGGACGAACGGCTGATCGCGATCGCGGAGGTCCGCGACCTCACCCCGGCCGTTGACTCGGCGGGCCGGATCGTCGGCATCCCCCACCTGGAGGGTCAGCTCGCCCAGGCGCTCGCCGACATCCGCCACGCGCTCGTCCGCCGGCCGCCGAAGCAGCGGCCGCTGAGCAACCGGGTGGTGCTCTACGTCCGCCCGACCTGGAACATCCCCACGGGAACCTGGCGGAGGCTCGCCCATGAACTGGCGCCGATGGCCATCGGCCTCGGCCTGGAGAAGGTATCGGTACGGATCCGGACGGCGGACGCGGCGACCGGCGAAGCCCGCGACGCGGTGCTCGATATAGAAAACGTGGCGGACAGGGCGGTCACGGTGCGGGTACGGCCGCGGCTTGAGCGACCCATCCGGCCGGTGACCGAGTACAAGCAGAAGCTGCTGCGGTCACTGCGGATCGGCGCACCATATCCGTACGAGCTCATCCGCATGCTCACACCGCCGGTGGGCGCCGACGCGGACTTCCCATCAGGGGAGTTCACCGAGTACGACCTCGACGACACCGGCGAGCGCCTCGTCCCTATCGACCGGCAGTATGGCCAGAACCAGTCCGCGATCGTCGTCGGAGTGATCAGCAATCACACCGAGCTAGTGCCCGAGGGCATGCGCAGGGTGGCGATCCTCGGGGATCCAACGATGGGCCTTGGCAACCTCGCCGAGGCGGAGTGCAGGCGCATCCTCGCCGCGCTTGATCTCGCGGCCACGCTGCGGGTGCCCGTCGAATGGTTCGCGCTGTCCTCTGGCGCCCGCATCGCCTGGGACAGCGGCACAGAGAACATGGACTGGATCGCCGCCGTGCTGCGCCGCCTGGTCGAGTTCACGCAGTCGGGCGGCGAGGTCAACATCGTCGTCACCGGGATCAACGTCGGCGCACAGCCCTACTGGGACGCCGAGGCCACGATGGTCATGCACACGCGGGGGATTTTGATCATGACGCCCGTGAGCGCCATGGTGCTGACGGGCAAGGGCGCGCTCGACTTTTCCGGCGGGGTATCCGCGGAGGACAACCTGGGTATCGGCGGCTTCGAACGGATCATGGGCCCGAACGGTCAGGGGCAGTACTGGGCGCCTACCCTAGCCGACGCGTGCGCGCTGCTGCTGCGCCACTACGACCACACCTATGTCGTCCCTGGTGAGGCGCATCCCCGCCGGGCGGCCACGATCGATCCGTTCGACCGTGATGTGTGCGCCTCGCCGCACAGGAAGGTCGACGGCTCGGATTTCGAGCGGGTCGGGGACGTCTTCTCCGCCGAGCTGAACGGCGATCGCAAGAAGCCGTTCGACATGCGCTCGGTGATGCGGGCAGTCTCGGACACCGACCACGAGCCGTTCGAGCGCTGGGCGCGGTGGCGCGACGCCGAGAACGCCATTGTCTGGGAGGCCCGCGTCGGCGGGATACCGGTCTGCCTTATCGGGTTTGAGTCTCAGAACCTTGCCCGCGCCGGTTTCCTGCCGGCGGACGGACCCTCGTCATGGTCGTCTGGCACGCTGTTCCCGCAGTCCTCGCGCAAGGTGGCGCGGGCCATCAACGCCGCAAACGGCAACCGCCCGCTCGTCATCCTCGCCAACCTCAGCGGGTTCGACGGCTCGCCCGAGAGCATGCGCAAGTGGCAGCTCGAGTACGGAGCGGAGATCGGCCGGGCCATCACCAACTTCCGCGGCCCGATCGTCTTCGTCGTGGTGTCCCGCTACCACGGCGGCGCGTTCGTGGTGTTCTCCAAGCGACTGCAGGACAACATGGACTCCGCCGCCGTAGTCGGCTCCTACGCCTCGGTGATCGGCGGTGCGCCTGCCGCCGGGGTCGTGCTGGTGCGCGATGTCATCAAGAGGACCGAGAAGGATCCGAGGGTGAAGAACCTGCGCGAGCAACTCGCGGCCGCCTCAGGCGCCGCCGTGGCGGAGCTCAGCGAGGAACTCGCCGACACCATGAAGGCTGTCAGGGCCGAGAAGCTCAAGGAGGCCGCCGACGAGTTCGACGCCATCCACGACATCAAGCGCGCGATGCGGGTGGGATCCGTCGATCAGATCATCCCGGCCGCAGAGCTACGGCCGTTCATCATCGGCGCGATAGAGCGGCGGCTGGCCGCCGCATCGCCCCCCGTGGTCGCGGCGGCGGAGGCCCACTGACGGCGGGCCGCGACCTCGGCTCCCGCCGCGCGACCTCGGCTCCCGCCGCGCGACCTCGGCTCCCGCCGCGCGGCCGCGGCTACGCGAGCGGGCGGTCCATCCAGCCGTGCGAGGGCAATGCCGTGTCGAGTGGTGAGGGTGCTTCGAGCGCGGCTGGCGACGGTCCTTCCTCGCGTCCGCAGACCGTGAAGAGGAAAGGCCCGGTCCGCCGCCACCAGCCGGGGAAGACGGCGCCCTCCGTGGCCCGGACCGACAGGGGCGACCAGGTACCTTCTGGCGGCCCCAGGTCCGCCACGGTCACCTCGACCGAGCGGGTGTCGCGCCGCAGGCCGGTCCGCAGCACCTTGAGCGCGCTCTCCTTCGCCGACCAGAGCAGGTTGGCCGCGGCATCCCGCGCGGGTCCTGCCGCGAAGACGAAGCCTGCCTCGGGCTCGGTCAGGTAGTCGCGGACGAAGGCGTCGCTGCGCGGTTCCACGATCTCGATGTCGCAGCCGACGTCGGCGACCCCGGCGGCTACCAGGCAGACGGCGCAGCCCGCCCGGTCGCTCATTGAGATCCCCTGCGCAGCGCGCCGCCCGTCGACGTGAAGTTCCGGCGCGCCGTCGGGGGCCGAGCGGCCCTCGATCCGCGCGAGCGTGGCCGGGTCGTCAGGCCAGCCGAGGACGCGTGCCACGCCGAGCTTGAGTGTCCAGCGGCCGAGCAGGAAATCGATCCGCCGCTTGGAGTAGGGGAGCTTGTCGGCACGGCTGCGCTCGGCGTCGGTCAGCCATCCGCCCGGCGTGGGCAGTTTCTGCTCGGTGCGCGCGAGCCACCAGGTAATCACGTTCAACTCCCGCCTGCCTTCGGTTCTGGGAGGCGGCTCGACAGGGTGTCATCCGGTGCCATGGCCCGGGTAGCTCGGCCAAGCTCGGCCTGCGCTCCCGCCTCGGTGCCGCGGCAGGTCACGTGCCACCGCCGCAAGCCCATGGGCAGATTATGACCGCGAGTGCCGCACACCCGCCAGGGCGCCCACCTCACCGCACCAGGCCATCACCTGCCCTGGCGTGCTTCGAGCCGGTCGCCGGCAGGTGATGGGGCGGACCGAGGCAGTGAGCTTCGCGTGCGCAGACCCGCAGTTGCACCGCAGCGCCGCCCCCGCGGACGCCGCCCCCGCAGCGCCGCCCCCGCGGACGCCGCCCCCGCAGCGTCGCTAATGCCGATGCGCGCCACCTGCCGCACGGGCCTTGGTCAGCGAAGGCCCGTGGCACCCGGGCCTTCGCTGATTTGGTCAGTGTTACGTGCGCAACGGATTACCCGGAATAGCAAGGCCACTCCCCGGACAACCTCGGACACCACGACGCGTGACGGAACGTCCACCACTAACTCACCGCATTTCACTGGATACTAGGCGTACAGTCCTTATTTGATAAACTGTCTCGTGGGGGTTTGGGGGAGGCCCGTGGCGGACCACAGCTCAGCTCGTGCTGGAAGGCCCGATCCCGGGCGCATCGCCAACCAGCAGGACTTCGGGCGGGAGCTCGCGCGGCTCAGGGAGCGGGCGGGCAAGACGATCCGGCAGGTGGCAGCCGAGGTGGGCATCCCGCCGAGCACCGCTGGCGACTATTTCACCGGCAGCCATCTGCCGCAGGCTTCGGCCAGGTCCCTCCTGCAACGGATCCTCACGGCCTGCGGAGAAACCGACCCTGAGGTCGTCGGGCAGTGGATGGACGCGCTGATGCGGGCACGCAGGGCCCCAGGCCGACGGCCCGCGGGTGCACCGCCGCCCTATCGCGGCCTGGCGAGCTTCACGCCTGAGGACGCCCAGTGGTTCTTCGGCCGCGACGACCTTACCCGGCTGCTCGTGGACCTGGCCGCCGACCGTGCGGGAGACGCGGGCAGCACCGCTGGTAGAGCCAATGCAGGCGTCGGTGGATCCAGCAGCGCCAGCACAGCCAGCGCCAGCACAGCCAGCGCCAGCACGGCCAGAGCCAGCGTGGCACGTAACATCCCGCTCGTGGTGGTCGGGCCTTCTGGCGCCGGCAAGTCGTCCTTGTTACGCGCGGGGCTGATCCCGGCGCTGCGAGCACGCGGCCGCTCCCGCGCGGGCGCGGGCGGCCTGCGGTTACTGCTCTTCAGCCCGGGATCGCGCCCGCTTCGCACACTGGCCGAGCAGCTCGTGCCAGAAGACGCTGACGCGGCCGAGGCCACGCTGCGCGCGGACCCTGGGCGCTGCGCGCAGTTGGCAGGTAAAATCAGGCCGCCTGGCCTGGCCGTCATCGTGGACCAGTTGGAGGAGATCTTCACCGACTGCGAGGACGAGGACGAGAGGCAGGCGTTCATCGCGGCGCTTTGCGCGCTTCCCGCGCCGGCCCTGGTCGTGCTCGGACTGCGGGCCGATTTCTATGCCCGCGCACTCACCTTCCCGCAGCTCGCCACGGTCCTGCAGGTACGCCAGATCGTGGTCGGCCCCATGAACGAGGCGCAGCTACGCCAGGCGATCGTCGAACCAGCCCGTCTGGCCAGGCTGAACGTGGAGGACGGGCTCGTCGAGCTGCTGCTGCGCGATCTCGCGTCGCCGATATCGAGCGGCGCACCGGGCACGGCGTACGAAGCCGGGACCCTCCCCCTGCTTTCCCACGCACTGCTCGCGACCTGGGAGCGATCCCGCGGCGGGCTGCTCACCGTCGCCGCATACGAGGCGAGCGGCGGCATTCGCGACGCGATCGCCCGGACCGCGGAAGACGCCTACAGCGAACTCGCGGCGGATCAGCGCGTCCACGCGCGGCGGCTCCTCCTGCGCCTCGTTCAGGTCACCGACGGCGTGGCCGTGCGGCGCAGGGTCCCCATCGACGAAGCGCGCCACGGCAATGGCGCCGACGTGCTCGCCACCTTCGTCGACAAGCGCCTGATCACCGTCGACGCGTACGCCGCGGAAATCACTCACGAGGCGCTGCTCGCTGCCTGGCCCCGGCTGCGCGCGTGGATCGATGCGGACCGCGATTGGCTGCGCATGCGCCGCCGCGTCAGTGAGGGGGCACGCGCGTGGCGCGACGGCGGCCGTGACGTCACCGGCCTGCTGCGGGGGGGGCCGCTCGCCATCGCCAGGGACTCGGCCGACCCGGTCGGCCGGGCGGCTGAGCGGGCTCGAGCGGGAGTTTCTCGACGCGGGGATGGCCCACGAGCGGGCGGAACGGGACGCGGAAAGGCGCCGTACCCGGCGCCTGCGCCGCCTTGCGGCGGCACTGGGCGCGGCGGTGCTCGCGAGCGCCACGCTGGCGGGTTACGCATTCGAGCAGCGCCAGCAGGCCAGCGCCGCGCTGAACCAGGCGGACTCGCGCGAGGTGGCCGCCGAGGCCAACGAGGTCCGCGGCAACGATGTCTCAGTCGCAGCACAACTCGGCCTGGCCGCCTACCGGATCTCCCCCACCGAGGAGGCCCTGTCGAGCCTCCTCGAATCATCGGGCACCCCGGCGGCCGCGCGGCTGCTCGATTCGACCGGCGTGGTCAAGGCCGTCGCACTGAGCCCTGACCACAGAGTCCTTGCCGTCGCCGCCGAGGATGGAACGCTGCGCCTGTGGGACGTGTCCAAGCCGGGGCGGCCATCCCCGTTCGGGCCGCCCGCCGCCCGGCTTCCGAGCGCGCTCGACACCGCCGCGTTCGGGCCGGGCGGGCGGCTGCTCGCCGCCGCGGGCGCGGACCATAAGATCCGGTTCTGGGATACCGCCGACCCGCGCAGACCGCTGCAGGTCGGGCCGCCGCTGACCGGGCCCGCAAATACCGTCTACGGCCTCGCGTTCAGCCCTGATGGCCACGTGCTCGCGGCGGGCGGCGCCGATGGCAGCGTGCGGTTATGGGATACGGGCGGCCCTGGCCATCCCAGGCCCTTGGCGACGCTGACCGGGCAGGCCGGGTATGTGGAATCCGTCGCGTTCAGCCCAAACGGAACGACGCTTGCCGCCGGGAGCGCCAACGGCAGCGTCCGGCTGTGGCACCTGGCCGGATCCGGCCGTCCCGGCGCGCCCGGCCCGCCGCTCACAGGGCCGGCCTCCATGGTCGACGCGGTCGCGTTCAGCCCAGACGGCCGCACCCTGGCCGCTGGCAGCCGGGACAACGACGTGTGGCTGTGGAACGTCGCCGATCCAGCGCGGCCGGTCCGTGCCCGCGCACCGCTGAGGGGTGCGACCGACTGGGTCAACGCGGTGGCCTTCAGCCCGGACGGACGGGTGCTTGTAGCAGGAAGCAGGGACGACACAGCGCTTGGGTGGAACGTGGCAACCAGCGCGGTCATCTTCAGGCTGCCGCACCCCGTGCCCGTGACGTCGCTCGCCTGGGATGGCACCCATGATCTGATCACCGGCGCCGCGGACGGCACGGTCAGGCTATGGGCGGTTCCGCCGCCTGTGCTCGTCGCGGACGGCCCGGTCAACAGCGTGTCGTTCAGCCCTGACGGCCGCACACTCGCGGTCGGCGCCGACGATCTCACGCTGTGGGACACGGCCACCCGTACACGGATCGGCGGCGCCACCGTACGGGGCACCTTCGTCGACGCGGTGGCGTTCAGCCCGGACGGCGGAGTGCTCGCCGCGGGGTACGGTAACGGCTCTGTCCAGCTCTGGCGCGCGGCCGGGCAGGGCGCGCCATTACCGCTCGGCCCGCCGTTGCGCACGCCGCCCACCGGTGCGGTCGAGTTCGTAGCTTTCCGGCGCGACGGCAAGGCCCTCGCCACAGCCGACACTGACGGGACGGTGCGGCTATGGGATGTCTCCGACCTGGCGGACCCGCGCCCGCTCGCCGTGATCAGGGACTCGGGCACCTACGTGTCCTCCGCGGTATTCAGCCCGGACGGGCACGTTCTCGCGGCTGCGAGCGCCGATGAGACCGTCCGGCTGTGGAACGTCGCGAACCCGGCGAGGCCGACCTCGTTCGGCCAGCCGCTCACCGGCCTGCGCAGCTACGTGCGCTCGGTGGCCTTCAGCCCGGACGGGCGCCTTCTCGCCGCGGGAAGCGCCGACAAGACCGTCCGGCTGTGGAACGTCGCGAACCCCGCGAGGCCGACCTCGTCCGGCCAGCCGCTCACCGGCCCAGCCGGGTATGTGTATTCGCTGATGTTCAGCCCGGACGGGCGGACGCTTGCCGCAGGTGTCACCGACGGCACCGTCTGGCTATGGCACACCCCGGGCGACTCCGCGCCGGTCGAGCGCGCGGACCTGTCAGGACCGGCTGGGCATGTGTACTCGGTGGTGTTCAGCCCGGGCGGGCGGGCCATTGCCGCGGCGAGCGCCGACGGCACGGTACGGCTGTGGGACACCGGACCCGGGACCGCGGCCGCCGCGGTGTGCGCCATGGCAGGCAACCCGCTCACCCGCGCGGAATGGAGCAGGTACATCCCTGGCGTGCCCTACGCGCCGCCCTGCCGTGCTGGGCGCCCGGCCGGCTGAGGGGTGACGTCTGCCCGCGCAGCCGTTCTGGTAATTCCGGGGCACCACCCGGTCCGCTCAGCGCGCCGGGGGGTTGCTCCCGTATCCTCCACGGCGAGCCGTAATCCTCGAGCAGACGGAGGAACGGGACCGCGTCGAATGATTCCGGGCCACGCACCCCCGCCCCTGACCAGGTTCCGAGCGCGAGCAGTTCCAGCGCCGCCACCGGGTTCACCGCGGTCTGCCAGACCACGGCTTGTGAGCCGTATTCGCGCATCGACCACTCATTGTCCACGACGTGGTACAGGTAGGTGGATCGGGGCTGCTTGTCCTGGCCGGTGCCGGTGACCCACAGCCCGGCGCAGGTCTTGCCGTGCATCCGGTCGCCGAGCGTGGCCGGATCGGGCAGGCAGGCAGCGACCACGTCGCGCGGACTCACCTGCGTGCCACCCACGCTCACCTTCTGCGCGGCGTCCAGGCCGAGCTTGTGCAACGTCTTGAGCACGTCGATGAACTCGCCGCCAAGACCGTACTTGAACGTCACCCGGCCGGCATCGATCCAGCGCGGCATCAGGAGCACCTCCTCGTGCTCCACGTTTACGCACTCGACAGGCCCGATACCTTCGGGGAAGTCGAAGATCTCCGGCTCGGAGAACGGCGCGGTGGTGTACCAGCCGCGGTCCTTGCTCCAGATCACCGGCGGGTTGAGACACTCCTCGATCGTGGTCCAGATCGAGAACGTGGGCGCGAAGTCGTAGCCTTCGACCTGCAGGTCGGCGCCGTCCCTGGTACCCAGTTCATCGATTTCCGCGAAAAGGTGATCGGCCGCGAAACGGGCGAAGACATCCGACAGGCCAGGTTCTACGCCCATGCCGACGAGCGCGAGCCGTCCCTCGCGCTCCCATTGCTCCGCCACGGCGAACTGCTCGTCGCCCAGTTTCACACCGCAGAGCTCGTAGGGCCGCTCCGGATGCGGCGAGGACAGCGACATCGCCATGTCGAGATAGTCCGCACCCGCGCCGAAGGCGCCGTTGAACACGGGCAGCACGAAGCGTGGGTCGACCGCGTTCAGCACGTGCGTGGCACCGTGCTCGCTGGCCAGACGCGCGATCCCGGCCGCATCGGACGCGTCGGCCTGTGCCGCGATGATCCGCGGGTCGCCCAGCCGCCCGACCGCCGCCTGCGCACGGTCCGCCGCGTAATCGGCGACCACCAACCGCTCGAAGAAATCGCGGCGGGCTGCGATCCCGGCGACCGCGCTGCCGACGCCACCCGCGCCAACAACCAAGATTCGCATCTGCGTCCTCCCGGTCCACCAACCTAGCATCCGACAACTGAATCCGAACATCAACAAGGGGTAATGCGACAGATTCGCATTTGATAACACTTCTGACAAACGATTCCGTTTCGGTGACACCGGAGAACGGCGGAGAACTCCATACCCATCCGGAACGGCTGCGCGGTGTCCCCACAGCCCGTCCGGCGGCGCTGCGTCTGCGCGGCGCCTGAGCGGCGGCGCTGCGCCTGAGCGGCGGCGCTGCGTCCGCGCGGCGGCGCTGCATCTGAGCGGCGGCGCTGCATCTGGGCGGCGGCGCTGCATCTGGGCGGCGGCGCTGCGTCTGAGCGGCGGCGCTGCGTACCCACGGCCTAGTACTACAGCCGCAGCCTGTGATTCTCGGGTTGTCTACGTCGCCGGTAATGGCTGAGCTGGGCGCGGGCCTGGTGACGCCGGCGCCAGCGTGACCAATGCTCGCGGTGGCCGGGGCGGCGGGCGGGCTGGTTCCAGCTGGCGGACAGGCGGCGGATCTCGTTGACGGTCAGCGGGATCAGCGGGCCGGTGCCATCGTGCAGGAGGACGTAGCCGGCACAGCGTGGTGGTGTGGTGTCACTGTGTGTGCTGGCGGGCGGGCCCCCTCTGTGGCGGGGCCACCGGCTGCGGGCCCGCCCGGCTGCTGCTGGCCGGGCGGCGGGGGGCGGCACGCGGCGGCGGTGACAGCGAGGAACGCGTGCGCGAGCATCGACAGCGTGACGTGCCGGTACCAGGCGTGATACAGCCGGACCTGGTAATGATCCAGGCCGGTCTCGTTCTTGGCGGCCTGGAAACACTCCTCCACCGCCCAGCGGGCCCCGGCCACGGCCACCAGCTCGGCCAGGGTGGCGCCGCGCGGGGCGTAACACAGGAAGTACGCCAGCTCAAGCTCGCCCTTCTCGCCCGGCGTCAGCGAGCGGCGCACCAGCAGCTGGTGATCTTTGCTGGCGGTGGCGATCAGCGCCCAGTCATAGCGCCGCGGCCCCTTGGCGCCATCCCCGCAGCTGAGCGTCTGCCAGGCCGGGGCGGGCACGAGCGCGGCCAGCGCATCGGCGCGCTTGTTCCCGGCGGCGGTGGTGACCTGCTGGCTGCACGGGACCGCCATCACATAGCTGATGTGCTCGCCTTCCAGCCAGGACCGCAGGTGCGGGTTCTGGCCGTAGACCTCATCGGCAGCAAACCACGAGAACGGCACCGCCGCCCGGACAGCCCGCTCGATCATCTGCCGCGCCAGCTCCGGTTTCGTCGCGAACTCCACATCGTCGCCGATCCCGGCTTCCCGGCAGCGCGGCCGGTCGCTGGCCCACGACTCCGGCAGGTACAGCTCCCGGTCGATCAGCGCCCGGAACCGCCGCCCCGGCACGGCATAGGCGAGGAACACCCCCACCTGACAGTTTTCGATCCGGCCCGCGGTGCCGGTGTACTGCCGCTGCACGCGGCCGACCGGCGGCCCTTCTTGAGGAACCCGCTCTCATCGGCGACCACCACCCCGCCCGCGTCACCGGCCCGCGCCACCACGTAACGGGTAACCGCGTCCCGGACCGCATCAGCGTCCCAGGCGTAAAAATTCAGCAGCCGCTGCATCCCATCCGGGGACCGGTCACCAGCGAACTCCGCGATCGTCCACCCGTTCTTCCGCTCGCTCTGGGACAGCAGCCCCAGCAGGTACCCACGCGCCCGCCAGCGCGACTGAGCCTGCGCGAACTCACCCGCCACCAGCGCGAACATCTCATTAAACGACTCGGCCCACACCGACTGGTCTAACGTGGGCTCCACGGCCACCGCATCTTCGAGGTTCCACACACCCGAGAAGATCCCGCGGTGGCCGCCTCATGTCACGCCGCCACGCCGGGCGCCATCACAGCATGCGGCTGTAGTACTAGCTCCAGCTGAGCTGGGTTGTTTGATAAATGTTCACGCAACGGTCATTGCTACGTCCGTGTGAGGTCATAGCCCGCTCACCGCGATGGCCGGGAGTTGGACCATGACCCAAACCCTCGAGCCGTCCGGTGCCGGCGGCGTGCTCGAAGCGCTCGACGAGAGCAAGATCACGCGCTTTCAGTGGAAGATCATGCTCATCTCGGGGATGGGTTTCTTTACCGACGCGTATGACCTGTTCATCATCGGTGTCGTCGTAGCGCTGCTCAAACCCGAATGGCAGCTGTCCACGAGCCAGGTGTCGCTGCTCAACTCGGCCACCCTTGCGGCGTCGGCCGTGGGGGCGCTGCGCCTTCGCCGGCGCATACCTTTTCCCCGTCATGCTCGCCTCATGATGAGCGGAAGGCGGCCCTGCCGATGAGCGCACGCATCGTGGTTGGCGTGGATGGCTCACCGTCATCGCTCGCGGCACTGCGATGGGCGCTGCGACCTGCTGGGGCACTCGCAGGAGAGGTCACGGCGGTCTTCGCCTGGCAGCTGCCCCTCCTGTCGGTACCCGGCGCCTTTGACCGCCGCGAACTCGAGGAAAGGGCGAAGCACTTTCTGCTCGAGGTGATCAGCGCCGTCACGCCGCCGCCTGAGGTGCCGCTCACGTCGTATGTGGCAGAGGGTGATCCGACCGAGGTACTGATCAAGGCATCAGAAAAGGCAGACCTGCTCGTCCTCGGGACCAGGGGCCGCAGCCCGTTCAAGGGGCTCCTGCTCGGCTCCGTCTCGCAGGGGTGCGCGGCCTCGGCTCCGTGCCCTGTGGTCATCGTCAAGCAGACCGACAGCCCGTCTTCCGCTGAATGACATTGCGACGGCCTGCGTGGAGCTTGCGCTGGCTCAGGGCTTACGACCGACCGCCGCTGAGCAACGCCGTCTTGCGCGCCGCCTCCCGGGCGATGCGCGGCGCAGCGCCGATCAAGCGGCCGGCACGGGGACGACGTTGAGCAACTCCTCGCCAGCCAGGTGCCGCACCGCCTGATCGGCCACGAACTGCGCCGCGCGGCGCGCGAACGTGAAGGTGTCACCGCCGATGTGCGGAGTGACGAGCACGTTCGGCAGCGTCCACTCCGGCCGCTGCGCCGGGAGGGGCTCCGGATCTGTGACATCGAGCGCAGCGTGGATGCGACCGCTCTCCAGTTCGCTGGTCAGGGCGGCCGCGTCAATGACGGGCCCACGCGCGACATTGACCACGAGCGCCCCCGCGGGCAGCGCCGCGAGGACCCGCGCGTCGACCAGCCCACGCGTGCTGTCGGCGAGCGCGATGCACACCACCATGATGTCGGCAGTCGCCGCGAGCGCGGCGAGTCGCGAGAACGGCGCGACGCCCTCGCGGGCGCTGCGGGATACCCGGATCACGCTCGCGCCGAAGGGGCTCAGCCGCTGCTCGATAGCGGCGCCGATCGCGCCATACCCGACCAGGAGGACACGTTTGCCGTCGATGCTCTCCGTACGGACATGCCCCCAGCGGGCGCCGGACTGCTGCCGGACAAACAGCGGCAACTGGCGCATGCTCGCCAGCATGAGCGCGACGGCAAGTTCCGCGGTGCCTTCCTCGTGGTGCAGCCCGCGCCCATTGCACAGGATCACCCCGGGTGGCACCGCGCCGAGCACGTCATCGACACCACTGCTCAGGCTCTGCAGCACGCGCAGCCGCGGCAGCCGGGCGACAAGCGCGGCGCTGGCGCCGTCACCCATGTAGGGCAGGCAGTAGAAAGTGACGTCGGCGAGGCTCGCACCCTGAACGTCGCCGTACCTGACGATCGGCACACCGGGCAGGCGGCTCTGGACGTGGTCGGCGACGCCATCGGCGTCCGGGAGCAGGAGCGTCATCGCTTCGTCATGCCTTCCTCCGCCGGTCCGGCTGGTGGCCACGCGGCCTGACATCTGATTATCCCGTCGCGTGACGACGGCCCCGTCCGCTGCTGCGCTGTCCCGGTTAGATCTCGCGGCGGGCTCGCGCGGCATGCTGGCGGAAACCCCTCGGGGAACGTGCTGCCCGGCGGCAGGCTATACGGTGCTGTGGAGAGGAGGTGCCCGTGGCACGCGCCACAGATCCGCCAGTTGGTCAACGTATCCGTGAGCAGCGGAACAAGCGTGGTATCAGCCTGCGGGGCCTCGCCCGCGATGTGGGGGTGTCAGCGAGCCTCATCTCCCAGATCGAGACCGGCAAGTGCCAGCCGTCCGTCAGCACCCTGTACGCGATCACAATGGCTCTCGGCGTCTCGATCGAGGATGTTTTTGAGCCTGCGAGCACCCCGCCTGCCGGGCTTCTCACCGCCCCGGACTCGGCCCCCGGCGCAAGATCCCCGGCCAGCACGGGGTCCTCGAACGCCCCGCTATCCGCGGAAGCGGCGCTCGCCGTGCTCACGGCCGCGCGCGGCTCCAACCCGGTGGCCCGGGCAGACGAGCGCGAGGTGCTCCGGCTGGATTCGGGCGTGACCTGGGAACGGCTCGGCCACGTGCCCGGCTTCCAGGTCGATTTCCTGCTGGTCACCTACGCGCCTGGTGGAAGCTCGTCGAGCAGCGGCCGGTCATGCGGCACGCGGGTGCGGAGTACGGATATCTGATGGAAGGCGAGCTGATCTTGACTCTGGGCGACGAAGAGCGGCGCCTGACGCCAGGCCAGTCCGTCAGCTTCGTGTCCTCATTGCCGCACCGCTACCGCAACGACGCCGCGCGTCCCGCGGTCGGCGTCTGGTTCGTATACGGCTAGATCGATCGTTGACCGGAAAATTTGAGCAGCCCACCGGCCCGGCGCCTGCAGGCCAGCAACACAACTTCCCCCCCGAAAACGTCACGGAAAACGGACATTCCGCCCGCAGGAACGACGTTTTCGGGGGGAAGACGCAGGAACCTGCCCGCACGCCACATTCGCGCGCGGACATCGGCACCGACGCGGCGGATCACGTTGCTCAGGTCCGGCCAGCAGGTCCGGCCAGCAGCTCCACGAGCTGCCGGGCGTTGGCCTGCGCGTAATCCCTGTAGCAGTTGTTCATCAGCACATGGGTGGCTGCTGTCTCGCTGTCCAGCCGCCGCAGTCTGGGGGCCCACTCCCGCAGCTCGTCCTCCGAGTACAGGTAGCCGAACCGTTCGTGAATATCCTTGCTTGTCCATTTGCCGGAATGACCGTGGAACCGCACCACGGCAAGTGGCGCTGTCGCGGCAACCACAGGCGGGATCGAACTCGGATAGCCCTGCGGCATGTCCACGCAGACATACGGCAGACCGTACTTGCGCAGGAACTCCAGGGTCTCGTCGCGGTTCTGCTCGCTCATCCACGTGTGGTTACGGAACTCGACGCATACCCTGATCGGATCGCACCGCGCCTTACATTCCAGCAGGTACTCCTTCCTGGCCCGGCCGATCACGAACCACTGCGGGAACTGGAACAAGATCGCGCCAAGCTTGCCCGCCTCGTGCAGCGGCCAGAGTGTGTCAAGGAAGCGCTTCCAGACCTCGTCGACGACGGCTGGGGCGACGTCGCGCAGGTAGAGATTCTTCCGCGGGTTCCCCAACTCCTCACGTATGTCCTTATACAGTGCCCCAGGCCGCGTGGGGTGCTGCGTGAGCAAGGAGAACGCCTTGATGTTGAAGGTGAACCCCGCCGGGGTGCGGTCCCGCCACAGCTGCACGGTGCGCTGGGCGGGCGGCGCGTAATACGTCGAGTCCACCTCGACAAGGGGGAACTGGCTTGCATAGTAGGCCAGCCGCTCTTGCGGAGTGCGCGCCGTCTGCGGATACCAGCCGGACTCGAGAAGCGTCTTGTCTGTCCACGACGCCGTCCCCACCAAGACCTCTCCCATGCTGGCCATTCTTCCCTTACACGGCAGGGTGAGCCGGGCGGGCCCGCCGCTGCAGGGTGACCCGGGCCAGCCCGCCGCTGCGGGTGGGGTACTCGCGGAAGACAACGATGGCGATCCCGAACGGCTCCCGCGGAGGCGCGAGAATCACGAGCGCGGCTTCCGGTTCCAGCCGTGGGTGGCGATCTGGCGCCCTCTGACATGGCCACGTTCCACCGAAATCACGGGCGGGCGACTCGTGGCTCAGCCTGCACCGCGGCTCGGCCCTGACGGCCGATGGTGGACACTTACAGGACTGGTGGCCGCTTCGCCGCATGCGACAGGTGGCGGCAGCCGTTCGGGCTGTGTTGCCCCGGGTGGCGACCCCCCGGAGTCCCCCCGCATCAGTGGCTGCCGTATCCGCGGCAGCCGTTATGGAGAAGGTTGGAGAGACATGCAACTGCCCGATGAATTCGCCGGCTTCGCGAAGTCCCTTGGCATCGAATTCACCGAGTTTGGTGCCGATCGCACCGAGCTGACCTGTGAGATCACGCCCGAGTTGCTTCAGCCATACGGGATCCTGCACGGCGGCGTGCATTGCTCTCTGGTGGAGACGGCGGCCAGCATCGGAGCCGCGCTGTGGCTCGGAGACCGCGGCCACGTCGTCGGCGTCGCCAACCACACCAACTTCCTGCGGGCCGTAAGATCCGGCCGCCTCACCGCGGTCGCCACCCCGATCCATCGTGGCCGGACACAGCAACTGTGGCAGGTTGTGATCACCGACGATGCCGGGCGCGAACTCGCCCGTGGCGAGGTCCGGCTGGCGAACATCGCCTCGTCGGCCGTCCTTGGCGGTGACGGCGGGACCGCGCGAGCATGACCACCCAGGTGATCGACGCCCACGTGCACGTCGCGGCCCTGCCCGGCCTGAAGGTGCCGATGCATGTCTGGCGTGCCGGTTTCCCCGCAAGCGATCTCCCGGGCCTGTACGGCGAGGACGGCAGCCCGCGCCCCGACGTGTTCGCCCGCCACCTCGACGCAGAGGGTGTGAACCGCGTGCTGCTGTTCAGCGAGTACAGCCCTCGGGTCACCGGCTGGCAGGTCATCGAGGACGCCGTACCTTTCGCCACCTACGACGCGGACCGGTTCCGGCTTGTCGCCAACATCAACCCGCACATCCACCACCCTCTTCTCGCCGAACTGCGCCGCCAGCGTGACCTCGGCGCGATCGCGCTCAAGCTGCATCCCGTGCACGCGGGCTTCGCGATGGACTCCGCCGAGCTTTACCCGGTCTACGCGTACTGCGAGGCCGAACAATTCCCTGTCATCGTGCACGCGGGGACGAGCACGTTCCAGGGCGCGCGCAATCGGTTCGCCAGCCTCGATCACCTTGTCGACGTCGTCAGGGAATTTCCCGGCTGCACGTTCGTGCTCGCGCACGGCGGGCGCGGCTGGTCCTTCGACACGGCGGCCTTCCTCGCCCTGAGCTACGAGAATGTCTGGATCGACATCGCCGGGCTGCCGCCGCGGCGGCTGCCCGACTACTACGCGCGCCACAACCTCCCCAGGCTGGCGGGAAGGTTCATCTTCGGCAGCGACTGGCCCGGTGCGCCTGGCATCGCGCGGAACGTGGCCGTCGTCAGGGACCTCGGGCTGCCCGCCGACGTGACCGCCCGCATCCTCGGCGGCAACGCCGAGGAGGTGTTCAAGCTGTGACGTCGCCTGTCGCATCACGTGTACGGCCCCGATGAGCTCGCGCGGCAGCGCCTGCCCGGCGCCTGCTGTCCTCTGGGCAAACTGGTGTATTTGGCTCTTATCCATAGGCCAGGTGCCCGCGGGCCTGTATGATGTTTATGTGCGACGGCGCAGCGGGGCGCGGTACCCCCGTCCGCGCTTGGATCACTCTCCCGGCGGTGCCCCCGTCCGCCTTGGGGATGCGTCCGTTGCGTCGTCGCCGTCTAACTCCAGCGCACGATCGTGTCACCCGGAACCGTCCACCTGCCCCCGTCACCCAGGCATTCTGACAGTTCTGACAGCCTCGGCGGCAGACACCGGCCACCATCCCGGCCAGGTCGAACGCACCCTCCGCAACCTCAACATCACCGAACCAGCGCTGCTCGAACGCGCCGCCGCCATCGACGACGCCCGCCACCTGATCACCGAAGCCAGTGCAAAAGCACAGCGGCGCGACGCCGGCGACACGGCACTCCACGCAAAGCCCATCCGAACAGACCCGCGCCACCTCGCCGCCAAGGACTCCCCGCACAGGCCCCTTTGCGCACCTACCGGCAAATGAGACGCGAGCTGCATCTGTCGCGGACATACCAGTCAGATTCCCGCCTTCTCCCGGGCGAGGACCACAGTAGGGCCCGCGGATCACGCCGCTTCCTCCGGTAACCCTGATCGATGCCCCGGCTGGTCTCCGTGTCGACGGTCACCCGACGGTCGCGAGCTGCGCCGCATGATCCCCGGGGTCTACAAGGGCTTCGCCGCGACCACTACGCCGCCCTGGTCGATGGTGCGCTCTACCAAAAGACCAAGGAGCTCATCGCCTTGGCCATCGCGGTCAGCTCCGAATGCACGGGTGTATCGCCACGCACGCCCACGCTGCCGTGCGCCACGGTGCCTCGCTCCAGGAGGCCGCGGAGGCGATCGGCGTCACCA
Source organism: uncultured Actinomycetota bacterium (assembly GCA_963712955.1). Lineage (GTDB taxonomy): Bacteria > Actinomycetota > Actinomycetes > Streptosporangiales > Streptosporangiaceae > DATFVJ01. Next base: position 157,778 of record CAVQKF010000010.1, read on the forward strand.
TCTTGATGAACGATGGCCCCGCCACGATCTACGGTCCGCGGGCCTTCGCCGCCTTCTCTGAGTTCCACGCCGGGCTCGCCGCTGCAGGGATGGCCGCAGCTACGTCAGACCCCGCCGATGGCGCGGGCCACAGTGAACACGGCCACGGCCACCATCAGCATCCCGAAGGCAGCTGACAGCAGCCAGCCCGGAATCCGGTGCGACACGACGGCCCCGGCCACGGCGAACACCGCGGTCGCGGCGGCCAGCGCCGCGGTGTGGGCCGGGGGGCCGAGGTTGCTGTGGCGCACTGCGAGCGCGACCGCGGAGTTGATGACGATGACGACCAGGGCCGTGGCCGTGGCGCGCTTGACGGGCATGCGCATCGCCGACACCAGGGCCGGCACGACCACGAAACCGGCGCCCACGCCGAAGAATCCGGTGACCAGACCCACCCCGGTCGCCAAGGTGACGATCCGCGTCCGCGACGTCTGACCTGCCGTCGTCTCCGGCAGTGCCAACGGGACCGAAGGTGCCGCGGCCCCGCCTGCCATGACCACCAGTGCCGGCTCCGGAACGGCCGGCGCCCGGCGGGCACGCCGGGCCGCCCGCAGCATCGCGACAGCGCCGGCCAGGAGCATGACGGCCAGCCCACCCAGCAGCACAGCGGCACTCGCTGCCAGAGCTGCCCGGGCACCGAGCACCGCACCGGCCGAACCCAGCGCGCCGAACGTGAGCCCGACCTTCCAGTCGATCCGGCCCGCACGGTGGTGCGGGACCAGCGCCGCAGCCGCTCCGGTGCCGACGATCACCAAAGACATCGTCGAGGCGACCAGCACCGGCTCCCCGAGCGCGACCAGCGCCGGCACCGCGAGGATCCCACCGCCACCGCCGAGCATGCCGAGCACCAGGCCCAGCATGGCGCCGACGGCAATGAGGACGAGCGGATCGGACATGGCGTGCTCAGATCGAGCCGGCGCGGCCCGAGCGGTCGACGACCTGGCCGCCTGCTGACGCCCAGGCGTGCATCCCGCCGGAGAGGTTGAGGGCGTCGTAGCCCATCGAGATCAGGGCTTTGGTGGCCGACCGGGACCGGCTGCCGCTGCGGCAGACCACGACCACCTGCCTGCCGTCGCGGACCTTCTTGGACGCCTCGGCAATCCGGCCGAGCGGAAGGTGCGCCGCCTGCGGTGCATGCCCGGCGTTCCACTCGCCGCTCTCGCGCACGTCCAGCAGGACAGCACCCTCGCGGACCAGGTCCCGTGCGGTCGCGCCGTCCACTGAGGGCACCTTGGCGAACATGTCCATGAATCCCATCGCTGTCTCCATCGCTCGGTGTGCCGTCTCGGTCCGGGTTGGGTCAGGCGGTGGTCGCCGGGCCCAGGCGAAGCGCCCCGGCATCGGGCCCGGTGATCGCGATTCCGCTGCGGGCGGCGTCGGTGTAGTCCCGGTCGACATGGACCACGGGAACACCCGCGCGTTCGAGCAGCGACGCCGCGACGGCCGCACGGAAACCGCTGCCGCAGTACGCCCAGACGGCCGCGTCCTGTCCGGCTTCGCGTGCCCGGGCCGACCAGGCAACGACTTCGCCGATGCGTACCGGCAGCTCGTGCAGGGGCACGTGATGGGCCCCGGCGACGTGCCCGCCGGCCCACTCCAGGTTGCGGCGCACGTCGAGGACGAGCAGTGCGGGATTCGCCGCCTGGGCTGCCGCCAGCTCGGGGAAACCGGCCCGGCGGAAGCTGGCCACATCAGTTGCGGCATCGAGCGCCCAGGTGGCGGCGGTGCCGACGGCGTGGGCAGCGGGCCGGTCGATCCCGATCCGGGCCAGATCACGCTGCATCTGCCCGACCTGGGAGACCGAGGCTGCGAGCAGCGTGACGGGGGTTCCCCAGGGGATGAGCCAGCCGAGGTAGGTGACCGCGTTGCCCTCACCGTCGAACGACAACGTGCCACGCAGGTGACCGGCGGCGAACAGCCGCCGGGAGCGCAAGTCGACGACCCACTCCCCCGCGTCGATGCGCTCACGCAGCTCAGCGGGGCCGGCGACCGCTGGCAGCGACAGGTCGACCGGTCCCGGACCGGCCGCGTTGGCGGGCCCCATGTGGGCGTAGTAGGCCGGGAATGCGTCCAGCCCGGCGAGCAACTCGACGACGAACTCGTCCTGGCCGAGCCGGAAGGCCGGGTTCGCCTCGCGCTGCTCGGCGACGGTCGAGGCTACGCCGACCGTCTCGGTGGCACTGCAGAAGGAGCCGAACCCGTGGGTCGGCAGCACCTGCGCGCTGCCCGCGACCTCCTCGCCGAGCCGGCGCACGGAGTGCCACTGGTCATGCGCGAGACCCATCGTGTGGCCAGCTCCGAGCAGGTCAGGTCGCCCGACGCTGCCGAAAAGCATGGAACCGCCGGTGAACACGGCCCGGTCGGCGCCGTCGATGCTCACCACGTAGGACATGTGGTGCGGGGTGTGACCCGGAGTGTGTATCGCGCGCCAGCGCGCCGCCCCGGCCTCGAACTCATCGCCGTCACCGGCCGTCGTGGCCGCGAAGAAGACACTCGCCAGCGCCGGCACCACGTAGACGGCGCCGGTGACCCGGGCGAGCTCGAGGCCGCCGGTGACGTAGTCGTTGTGGATGTGGGTCTCGAAGACGTGCGTCAGGTGCCAGCCGCGCTCGGCGAGCACGGCGAGCACCCGGTCGATGTCGCGTTGCGGGTCGATCGCCACCGCCAGGCCGCCGACAGCGACGAGGTAGGAGCGGTCACCCAGGTTCGGTGTCTCGAGGGTCACGACATCCAGGGCGGGGACGACGTCCACGCCCTGGTCTTCGGTCCGAGAGCCCAGCAACGCACGCTGCTCCATCACCGTCTGCTCCACCATCTCGCGCTCTCCTCCACCCGTTGCTGGATACCCACCGGGGTATATATGTAGCAACGTGGGCCTCGCCCGGGGCATTCCCCGTCACAAGCCGGGGCGTCCGGATTTCGTTCAGGCTCCGGCCAGGCGAACGATCCGCGACGCGAGGCCGGAGGGGATGCCTAGCACGCCGGTCCGGCCGGCGGCGAGCCGGCGACCGGCGCCGCCTGCTTCTGCCGATCACCATCGCCGCGACCGTGGTGTCCCTGGTCGCGCTCGCGGTCGCACTGCTGGGCAGCGGCAAGAGCCCGCTCACGCCTCAATGACCCGGAGCGGGCTAACGGTTATGGGCCACCCCGTACAGCCCGGCATATGAGCGGGGTACGCGCCGCCGCCGTGCAGGCGCCAGGCGCCGGACGAGGAGGACCTGGCCGAATACCTGCACGACCTTGAGGACGAACTACGGCGGGTCCGCGAAGAACTTGAAGAGCCTGCGCCATTCCGCCGCGCTGAGCTGCAATACATGGCACAGCGGTCCGCCCGGTGATCCTCGCCGCGGTGGACGGGTTACGGCTCGTGGTGCGCGGCTCGGTGGTGCGCGGCCGGCCAGCGGCTGGGCGGAAGCGGCGTAGCCGCAGGCTGCTGGACCCCACGAACATTGAGCTGAGGGCCATCGCGGCACCGGAGATCAGCGGGTTGAGCAACCCGAATGCGGCCAGGGGCAGCGCTGCGACGTTGTAGGCGAACGCTCAGAACAGGTTTCCCTTGATCGTGCGCAGGGTCCGGCGAGACAGGCCGATCGCGTCGGGCACCGCCCGCAGGCAGGTGCCGGGCTCGGCTTCCAGGGCCTGGTCCGTGGCCGTCTCTGGGCGCGCGGTCACCAGGTGCCCGGTCCGGCGTTCTCGACCGGAGTGGCGCGCTGGATCCTGCGTCATGGCCATATGCGGATGCTATGCGGGCGGGTCAGGCCGGGGTCAGATCGCAGAAACCGGGCCCGTGGCCGTCTCCGGGATCGTGATTGGAGTCCGCTGCCTGTGGGCTGGCCCGGGCAAGAGCATGATGACTAGATGGCAGGTAGGTCAGATGCAGTGGCGCACTGGGACGATGCGATGCCCTGGGTGAGGCCACATGCAGCTGGTTCGAGGAAGAACCGGACATGTCGCTCCGGATGCTCGACTCCGCCGGGGTCTCGGCCGCCGACGCCGTGATTGATGTGGGCGGAGGCGCATCGCCGCTAGCCGGGGCCCTGCTGGACCGCGGATTCCGCGACATCACCGTTCTCGACATCTCGGCGGCCGGGATGCAGCACGCGCGGCACCGCCTCGGCCCGCAAGCTGGGCATGTTCACTGGCTGACCGCCGACGTCCTCACCTGGCAGCCTCGGCGGCGCTACCAAGTCTGGCAGCTCCAGCACCATGGCGCCAGGCCGGGAAGTGCGGATGGAGCACAGCGTGGCGCCGAACCCGTGAGCAGCGCGCCGCGGCCGGGAAGCGGCTGGCTGCGGCCGGCGTCCCCATCTGAGCTTGCCGTTTAACCTGGCTGCTTCGTGCCGCCTGTCTTAGCTGTGTCCGTTCTGGGGTACTTCCCGACGTCATGACGCGCCGCCAGGCGGCGGTTCTTCACGCTTGGAGGCCGTCCGGGGCCGGGCTCGCCAGGTATCGGCGCACCGGCTGGGCAGCCGGTGATCGCGCGGATGTTCCGGAATCCGCGGCGGACCCGGGCCGTGGTCAGCCGGCCTGGCGGGGCGGGGCGGGGCGTTCCCAGGGGCGGCGCAGGCCGGCGGCGAGATGCCGGGCGAGGGATGCGCGACTGGCATCAACCCGTGCCCCCGCCGTACTCGCCCGGCGCCGGCCCGCCGGCCGGCATGGGCCCTGGCATGACAGATTCCCAGAACTGGCACGAGATGGGCCACATGCACGGGCGCGGCTTCGACACCGCCTGGGTCCAGGCAATGATCGGCCACCACACCGCGGAGATCGCGCTCTGCACAGCCGAGCTGCGCTCCGGTACGAACCCGCCGGCACGGGCCCTGGCCCGCAGCATGCTCACCGAACGGCAAACCGAACTCACCCAGCTGCGCGACTGGCGGGGCGGCTGGGCACGCGACTAAGCACCGTTTCCGCCGCCGCCTCACCGTCACCCGCGCCAGCGCGCAGTGAATGCCCCGGCGAGGCGAGATCGGCGCGCTGCTCGCCGGGCAGGCCCGCTGACGGCGTTGATTATCCAGAACGGCTCGCACGGCGGGGTCTCCTGCAGGCCGCGCGGGACCTCGGGGAGACGCGGCCGTGTAGCCCGTGGCACGTGACCAGTCTCGGGCTGGCGCCGCCGCGTCAGGGGCGGCGGTGCCGGAGGAGGGCGTCACCGGCCCTCACTTGAGGGCCTGCGGTAACCTCGGCGAGGTTGCCGTCGTTGCCGGTCCCTGACGGTGCCGGGCGTGTCCGCCGCGCGCCCGGCCCGGTCGGGGGCTATTGCCACATCCCGCGCATTGGCGCGTCCATCGGGCCGATGCCCGCACCGGCCGGATGGGTCATGTTCACCATCGTGTCGAGGTGGCTTTTCACCTGAGTGATGATCGCCGCTTTCTGGCTGGCTGTCAGCGTGCTGTTCGCGTTGATACGGCTGGTGATGGCGGCGAGGATCGCATTCTTGAGGCCGGACACCGGTTTGCCCTGGGCCTGGGCGACATCCGCGAGCGACTTGCCTGCCTGCAGCTGGCTGCGCAGCTCGGTCTGGCTCAGGCCGAGATAGTCCGCGGCGGCTGCGAGACCTGGCTGCTGACCGCACGACATGCCGTGTCTGTCGTGCATGCCGCCGAAGTGGCCGGCGCCCATACCGTAGGGCGGGTCCGCCGAGGTGGATGTGGCGGGCGCCGGTGTCGCGGCGGTCGCCGCCAGGGCCGCGCCGCCGCCGGCGAGTGCTCCGGCCACGAGCCCGGTCGCGACAAGCCCGGTCACCACGCGCTTTCGGTTCAGCTTCATCTCGATCAGCTCCTTGTGGATGTTCCTATGCTTCGAGCATTGCGGCCTGGTGTGATGCAATGACCGGCGCCCGCATGAAGCTCCGGTGAACGCGGTGTCCAGGCTTTCGGGGCGGCGCAGGCGGCGGTGGCCTGATCCGGGGCGCGGGCCATAGGCGCGTCATGGCGGTGATCGCTTCGATGAGCGCTCCCATGCTGCGGGCGAGGCGTTGCGGCCGATGCGGAAGCTGTGGCCGGGGGGTTCACCTCCGGCAGCTTTCATGGAGCCTTCACGATCGCCGCGCCGGTGCCCTCATCCGCGGGTCAGATGCTTGAAGGTGGCCGGTGGCCTGAGGGGGATCGTCCTGGGAGGGTTGCGGTGAGCATCAAGAAGGTGCTGGTGGTGGGTGGTCCGGCGACGGCGCGGTGGCTGCGGCCCGGGCCAGGCGGGCCGGTGGGCCTGGGCCGTAGCGTTGGGCAGGGGTGAGCGATGCGCAGGGTGCTCGTCGTGGACGACGAACCGCACATCCGCGCGGTGCTGCGCGGATACCTGGAAGCGGACGGGTTCGCCGTGTCCGAGGCCGCCGACGGCGAGGCTGCGGTGCGCCGGCTCCGGGAGGACGCGCCCGACCTGGTGCTGCTGGACGTGATGATGCCCGGCCTCGACGGGCTTGAGGTGCTCCGGCAGGTGCGGGCCTTCAGCGACGTGTACGTCATTTTGGTGACGGCCCGCGCCGAAGAGGTCGACAAGCTGGTTGGCCTGGGCGTCGGTGCGGACGACTACGTGACCAAGCCGTTCAGCCCGCGGGAGGTGGCCGCGCGGGTGAAGGCGGTGCTGCGCCGGGACCGTGGGCTGCGGGACGCCGGTGCGGCCGTGCTGCGGTTCGAGGGGCTGACCGTGGACCGCGATGCCCGCGAGGTGCGGGTGGACGGCGCCCCGGTCGCGCTTTCGGCGTTGGAGTTCGATGTGCTCGCCGCGCTGGCGGACACGCCTGGGCGGGTGTTTTCCCGCCGCCAGCTGCTTGAGCGGGTGTGGGGCTATGACTTCTTCGGTGACGAGCGGGTCGTCGACGTGCACATCCGCAGCTTGCGTGCCCGGCTGGGCGATGATGCGGCGAACCCGCGGCTGATCGCGACCGTCCGCGGGGTCGGCTACAAGTTCGTGGGACGGCCGGTATGAGGATGCGGCTGCCGCTGCGGCTGTTCGCCTCCTATGCGCTGGTGATCGTGGCCGGCGCGGCCGTGGCGTATGTGACGGTCCGGCTGCTCGCTCCGCCGTTGTTCGATCACCGGATGGCCATGCTCAGCGGTGGTCAGATGGGTCAGGGCATGGGCCAGGGATCGGGGCGGCAGGCCGGCATCGGCAGCAGCGTGCACTCGGCGTTCTTGTCCGCGCTGACCACCGCGCTGCTGGTCGGCGTGCTGGCCAGCGCGGCAGTCGCCGGGCTGGCCGCTGCGTTCGTCACCCGGCGGCTGCTGCGGCCGCTGAACGCCGTCCGGGCGGCGACCCGGCTGATCGCCTGCGGTCACTATCAGGCCAGCGTCCCATTGCCCAGGGAGCCGGAGCTGGCCGCGCTGGCCGCCGACGTGAACACGCTCGCGACCGCGCTGGCCGGCACCGAAACGCGCCGCATCAGGCTCCTTGGGGAGGTGGCGCACGAAATGCGCACCCCGCTGACCGCGCTCGACGGGTATATGGAGGGCCTCATCGACGGGGTCTTCGCCCCGGAACCGGAAATCCTCGGGGCGGCGAGCGACGAGCTGCGCCGCCTGCGCCGGCTGGCCGACGACCTGTCGGCGCTTTCCCGGGCCGAGGAACAGCGGCTGGAGCTTCATCCGGCCGACGCTGACCTTGCAGACCTCGCCCGCCGGGCCGCCGCCCGGCTGGCCCCGCAGTTCAGCGACGATCACGTCATCCTCACCGTCGACGCGGCCGGCGCGCTGCCCGTGCGGGCCGACCCAGACCGGATCACCCAAGTCCTCACCAACATCATCGGCAACGCGCTCGCCGCGACACCCGCGGCCGGCACCGTCACCGTCGAGACGCACGCGGCCGGCCACCGGGCCGAGGCCGTGGTCACCGACACCGGGCCGGCCTGGCCGCCGAGGACCTCGAACGCGTCTTCGAGCGGTTCTACCGCGCGCCCGGGCAGCCGCACCGCTCCAGCGGCTCGGGCATCGGATTGACCATCGCCCGCAACATCGCCCGCGCTCACGGCGGTGACGTCACGGCATCCTCAGCCGGTCCGGGGCGCGGCGCCACCTTCGTCCTCACTCTCCCGCTCCACCCCCGCGGCCCGGTCCCATCAGCCTAGGAGGCGGTGTCCGCCATCACCTTAGCGGGGCCGCTGGCAGTCTCGGCCTTGGCCCGCGGTGTTGAACCCGCCTCCTCCAGCACCTGCCGGGCGTACGCCGAGTCACGGACCGGTGAGCGCGCCGGAATGGATGACCGACTGGGAACCAGCCGTGTACACGCCGTTCCAGCATGGTGACGATCCGGCCGATCCACGTGGATCGTGCGATCGTGGGTCAGCGGCAAGGGCGAGGCGTCGTTCACGGTGATCTTGGAGTGGTCCGAGGACCGAAGGCGCTGGACACGGCGGCAGAGATCATCCGGCTCGATCGCGATCACTTCGGTGACCGGCAGGTGGGCCAGATCGTGACCTTGCCCGGCGCCCAGCACAAGCAGTCGGGCCGTACGCCTCGGCCGGGGTGCCGGCGCGCAGCCGCGCCATCGAGGTCCGTACCGCCACGTGCGCCAGCGCCGCGTAGCTCCACGCGAACGCGCGGTGCCGGTGCGCCTGCTCGTCCAGCCGTCTGACCACTCGGGTGCTCATCGCGGCCAGCGTAACCGCCCGTCTACGGCCCGACTACAGGTTTACCCGGGGCTGCAGCAGCTCCAGGACGAGGGCCTCATCCAGGCAGAGCCGGGCGAGGCAGGCCGCCACGGCTACCTGCTCACCGACTCCGGCCGCGAGTACGCGGCCGCCCACCCCGACGAGCCGCGCGCCCGGTGGGACGTGGTCGGCGGGGGGACCGGCAGCGCCGCGATCCAGATGCGGACCCTTACGGGCCAGCTGGCGATGCCGCCTTCCAGGTCGCGGCCGCGGGCACCGATGCTCAGCAGGTACAGGCCCGCAAGATCCTCGCCGACAGCCGCAAGTCGGTCTACCAGATCCTCGCCGACAGCAAGGACGAGGCTCGCGCGCAGGAGAAGTAACCGGCCAGACTCGAACCTCAAGCCGGGGCGCAACGGCGCGCCGGTTCGATCTGAGGGAATTTCGATCCGCTGACCCCTCGATGCGAACCAAGCACGCGAACTGACAAAGTCGCTGCGGTAAGACGTTCCCGCAGTTCAGAGGCGTTGATAGGGTCACGATCACCGCACCTGCCAGCGCACCGCCGCTCCCATTCTGCTCCCAGAATCGGACACGGCGCGCCTGTGGCACATCGAAAAGCATCGGAGCGACCTTCGGGGCGATGGTCCTCATGCTGCTTCCAGGGAGTCGCCGCGTCGCTCTCACCCTCGTGGCGACCGGCCCGCTGATCGGCCTGCTGTGGGCTGGCGCCGCGCGCAGCACGCGAGCACGGCCCGCTGGCTTGCCTACCTCGCGGCCGGCGCGGTGCGGCCGCGACGATCGGCCCGTGGCTGGTGCTCGTCCTGGTGGGCTGCGGCGGCATCGAGCTGACCGCCCAGGGCGCCCGGCGCCGTGGCACGAGCGCCGCCGGAATCGCGCCCGTCCCGCTGCTCGCCGCCCGCGCGATCGGCACCGGGATCCTGCTCTCGGTGGCCTGGGTCGCGTTCAAGGTCGGCGCGCTTTCCTACGGGGGTGATATGCGCCTCGGTGGTGTGCGGCCGGCCAGCGTCCGGGCGGAAGCGGCGTAGCCGCAGGCTGTTGGACACCACGAACACCGAGCTGAAGGCCATCGCGGCGCCGGAGATCAGCGGGTTGAGCAACCCGAACGCGGCGAGCGGGATCGCCGCGACGTTGTAGGCGAACGCCCAGAACAGGTTTCCCCTGATCGTGCGCAGGGTCCGGCGGGACAGGCCGATCGCGTCGGGAACCGCCCGCAGGTCACCGCGGACGAGGGTCAGGTCGCTGGCCTCGATGGCGGCGTCGGTGCCGGTGCCCATCGCCAGCCCGAGGTCGGCCTGGGCGAGCGCGGCCGCGTCGTTCACGCCGTCGCCTACCATGGCGACCACCCGGCCGGCGTCTTGCAGCCGCTTCACCACGTCGACCTTGCCCGCCGGAAGCACCTGCGCGATCACCTCGTCGATGCCCACCCGCGCGGCCACTGCCCTGGCCGCGCGGGCGTTGTCGCCGGTGAGCAGCACCGGCCGCAACCCCATGCCGCGTAGCCTGGCGATCGCTTCGGCCGAGGTCGGCTTGATGGTGTCAGAAACGGCGAACACGCCCCGGACGCGGCCGTCCCAGCCGGCGCAGACGATGGTCTGGCCGGCCGCTTCGGCCTCTTCGGCCCGCGCGGCGAGGCCGGCCGGGATCGGCCGCGCCCACTGCGATTCCAGCCAGCTGCGGCGGCAGGCCAGCACGGCGTGGCCGCCGGCGACGCCCGAGACGCCGCGGCCCTGGTGATTGGCGAAGCTCTCCACGGCGGGCAGGTCGCCGCCGAGCCGCTCGCGGGCGCCGGTGGCGATGGCCGCCGCGATCGGGTGCTCGGAGGCGTGCTCCACCGCGCCGGCCAGGCGCAGCAGCTCGCGCCGGTCCTCGCCGGGCGCGGCGAAGACGCCGGCGAGGCTGATCCGCCCGGTGGTGATCGTGCCTGTCTTGTCCAGCACCACGGTGTCAATGGTGCGGGTGGATTCCAGCACCTGCGGCCCTTTGATCAGGATGCCCAGCTGGGCGCCCCGGCCCGTGCCGACCAGCAGCGCCGTCGGCGTGGCGAGCCCCAGCGCACACGGGCAGGCGATGATCAGCACGGCGACCGCGGCGGTGAACGCGGCCACCGCGGGCTGCCCGGCCACCAGCCACGCCAGCAACGTCACGACCGCGACGGCGATCACGACCGGGACGAAGACCGCCGACACCCGGTCGGCCAGCCGCTGCACCGGTGCCTTACCGCTCTGCGCGTCCGTCACCAGCCCGGCGATCTGGGCCAGCTGGGTACCGGCGCCGACCCGGGTCGCCCGGACCACCAGCCGGCCGCTGGCGTTCACGCATGGAGCCGGCCACCGCGTCGCCGGGCGTGACCTCGGCCGGCACCGGCTCACCGGTGAGCATCGAGGTATCGACCGCGGAGCTGCCCGACTCGACGACGCCGTCGGTCGCGATCTTCTCCCCCGGCCGCACTACAAACCGGTCACCGACCGTCAGCCGCTCCACCGCGATCAGCTCCTCGCGGCCATCGCGCAGCACCGCGACATCCTTCGCGCCCAGCGACAGCAGCGCCCGCAGCGCGGCGCCCGCGCGCCGCTTGGCGCTGGCCTCGAAATAGCGGCCGGTGAGGATCAGCACCGTCACCCCGGCGGCCACGTCGAGGTAGATGGCGTCCGCCGTAGCGCCGTGTGCCAGCAGGGCAAAACTGGTATGCAGGCCCGGCTGCCCGGCGTTGCCGAAAAACAGCGCGTACAGCGACCAAAGGTAGGCGGCGCTCACCCCGGCCGAGATCAGGGTGTCCATGGTCGCCGCGCGGTGCCGGGCATTGATGAAGGCGGCGCGGTGGAAGGGCCACGCCCCCCACACCGCCACCGGCGAGGCCAGGGTCAGCGACAGCCACTGCCAGTTGCGGAACTGCGCCGCGGGCACCATCGCAAGCACCACCACCGGCACCGCCAGCGCCGCCGACACCAGCAGCCGCTGGCGCAGCGAGGCCGCCTCATCCCGGTCGGGGGCCGCCCGCCAGCTTCCAGTTTCGCCCCGGCCGGCCGGGGAGCAGGCAGGACCGCCGTGTAGCCGGCCTGCTCGACGACCGCGATCAGCTCATCCGTGCTGACGCTGGCCGGAAAGCTCACCCGCGCCCTCTCGGTGGCGAAATTGACCGTCGCGGCGACGCCGTCGAGCCTGTTGAGCTTCTTTTCGACCCGCGCCGCACACGACGCACATGTCATCCCGCCGATCGCAAGGTCCACGCATTGCTCACCGTCACCTGGCGCTCCGGCCGGCCGGTCATCGGTAACCGTGCTCATCGGCTCATTCCTCACTCCCGGTACTGCTGCCCCGGGCCCGCCGCGCGCCCCGGCGGCTGGATACCGCCAAATCGTCGCGCTGCGGTCAGGCCGCGACGATGCGGTAGTCGCCGGCCTCGTCAAGCGCCGCGGCGACCGCCTGGCCGGTGACCGGTGCGTCACTGGTCACGGTTACCCGGGACTCCCCGCCGGGGACCAGGTCGACCGTCACCCCGCGCACACCGCCGAGTCTGTTCAGCTCCTGTGTGACCGCGCGGACACAGTGCTCGCAGGTCATCCCGGTCACCGCGTAGATCGTCATTGCCATGTCACGCCTTCTTGCGTCTTATCCTTCTCCGCTCATGACCGCATCAGAATGGCCGCACCTGGGTGGCGCCGCCGATCACACCAACGGCACCTGGCGCTGATTTCCGGGTGCTCTCTGTCGTCTGAACACTGATAGCGCGCACTCAACATGCCCACCCGGCGACGGCCGGAGGTAGAGCCGTGAGTCCTATCCGGCAGGGACGGACAGCCCCTGCCCCCACCGGGTACCCGACGGGGGCGGGCCCTCCCCCGCCTGCACGAAAGCCAGGCGCTGCCGCTTTCAGCCCAGACCGGCGGGCCTGGGTACGTCGTCCGGGCTGGCTTCGCGTCGCTGGCTATGCGGCCAGCGGGGTGAGCAGGTCGCGCACCTGCGCGGGTGTCGGCACGCGGCCGGACACCACCACCTTGTCGTCGACAACGAGGGCGGGGGTGGACATGATCCCGTAACCGGCGATGGTGGGGTAGTCCTCGACCTTCTCGATCGTCGCGTCCAGGCCGAGGGCGTCGACGGCCTGACGGGTGACGCGTTCGAGGTTCTTGCAGTTGGCGCAGCCGGGGCCGAGCACCTTGATAATCATGAGTATTCCTTCAGTTCGGGCCTGGGGTCAGGCGAGGACGAGGTTGAACAGGTAGCCGACGGCGATGATGCCGGCGGCGACGACGCCGGCGAACGCGGCGAGCAGCTGGGGCTTGAGGACGCGGCGCAGCAGGATCATCTCCGGCAGGGAAAGCGCGACGACGCTCATCATGAACGCGAGCAGGGTCCCCATCGGCAGGCCCTTCTCGTAGAGGGCCTGCACCATCGGCATGATTCCGGCGGCGTTGGAGTACAGCGGCACCCCGATCGCGACCGCGACAAGGACGCCGAAGGCGTTGCCCGGGCCGGCGTAGGTGGTGAAGAAGGCGGCGGGGACCCAGCCGTGGATGATCGCGCCGAGGCCGATGCCGGCAAGCAGGTAGGGCCAGATCTTGCGCAGGATCGTGGCGACCTCTTCGACGCCCATCTGGATGCGCTGGTCGAAGGTCAGCCCGGCGGCGGGGTCGATGACCTGCCCGCCGAGCTTGGTCTCGAACACGAACGGCTCGACCCACCTCTGCACACCCATCTGGCCGAGGACCCAGCCGGCGGCGATCGCGATGACCAGCCCAGCCGCGATGTAAAGGGCGGCGATCTGCCAGCCGAACAGGCTGAACAACATCCCGATGGCGATCTCGTTGACCAGCGGGCTGGCGATCAGGAAGCTCAGCGTCACCCCGATCGGCACCCCGGCGGCGACGAACCCGATGAACGCCGGCACCGCGCTGCACGAGCAGAACGGGGTCACCACCCCGAGCCCGGCCGCCATCACGTTGCCGGCGCCCTCGCGCTTGCCGCCGAGCATGGCGCGGGTGCGCTCGATGCTCATGTAGGAGCGCAGCACCGTAACGATGAAGATGATCCCGGCCAGCAGCAGGGCGATCTTGATCGTGTCGTAGAGGAAGAAGTGGATCGTCTCGGTCAGCCGGGCGGCCGGCGCCATCCCCAGCGCGTCATACAGCAACCGGTCCCACAACCAGCCGTTCACCCAGTAGGCGGCCACCCACGCGGCGGCCGGCGCGGCCAGGGTGAGCCACCGGCCACGCCTGGAGGCCGGCAGCCGCTCGGCGATGCTCACGACGGCACCACCTTACTCGCCAGGACCCCGGGCAGGGCGGCACGCAGCCGGTCAAGCGCGTCGTCGGCCAGGGCGTAGTCGATCCACCGGCCACGCCGGCGCGTCGTCACCAGACCGGCCTCGCGCAGCACCTTCAGGTGGTAGCTGAGCAAGTTGGCCGCGATCGGGACGTGCTCCTGCAGATTGCACACGCACGACGGCTGGCTGGCCAGCCGCTCCAGCACCGTCCACCGGATCGGATCGGCCACCGCCGCCAGCAACGACACCGACACATCGGCCCGGCCCGCCAGCGTTTCACCCGTCGTGCCCGCAATCGATTCAATTTCTCTTGTATCAATCACAATTGAAACGTAAATGCGGATCACGGCCCGGTCAACCGCACCTCGACCTGTTGCGGGAAGGCAAACCGCCCCAACCGGCGGGACGTTCGACCCTGCTGGCGCGACAGAGAGCGCGGGGATCCCCTCGATCCCGTATTCGGCGGCTGCGGGGTCCGCAACCACGTCGTCACCGGCCAGGATGTCGTGGACCTCCAGGTGGACCCGGCCGGAGGCACCGGCGAAATCCTCGGCGAGCTCGCGGGCCTCCCGGCACAGGCCGCAGCCGGCCACGGCGGGCCCAGCGGGCCAGCCGGCGAGCACCACCAGCACCCGGGGTCGGCGGCTCCTACGTTGCCTTTCATGCCACGCATCCTTCTCCCCGGCCCAGCCTCCAGGAGGCCACTCCACCAGGCCGGTCATCTCATTCACCCCTCAATCGGGCCCGATCCGCCCCGCTCTACCGCATGGATGCACAAGCAGGCGAAAAGGTGCACGCCACCACGGGGGCCCGGCCGCGAACACCGTGTTGACCGCCTTCTGCTTGCCGAGGGGGTGGCCGCGCCCGAACTGGCCCTCATCACTCACTGCGGCACTGCTCAAGCATGGCGTTGGCTGTACGCCGAGGATGTGGCGGCGCGATGGGCATCACCGTGCCGGCCACCAGGTCGGTGTACTCCGCGACCTCGCATCGGCCTCTGTGGCGAGCGCGGCACGGGCCAACTCGCGTCTCAACGAGACAGCTTCCCGGTCCCGGCAACACGGCGACCCGGCGACCCCGCGACCTGGTCTGCGGCGGGTCTGCCGTCTCAGCCACCAGGCCATGCTGACACCGGAGCATCGCGCCGGCAGTGGACACAGCCCGAATGCGCGGCCTAACGAAAGCAGATGAGCGCCCTTGCTGACCGCAGCCCCGAAGGACTATTCAGCGCTACGCTTGGCCGCACGGGCCGCGAGGAGCTGAGCCGCTGTCGCTCAGACTGAGCGCCTACCAGCCGCAACACGGGCAGTGGCCGTGCGCGTGACCCCCGTGACCACAGCCTGTTCCGTGGCCATAACCGGGCCGCGCCACTGGGCCCAGACCCCGGGCACCTAGCAGCTGTTCGAGGCGTGCCACGCGTTCACCGAGGTCGCCTACTTGGTCCTCGGCGGGCCCCTCGGCAGACGCCGCCGCAACTCTTCCAGCTCCGATCGGCTTAGGCCAGCAATGATCTCGTTGATGTCCATCAGCCCGGCCTCACTTCCATCGCCCCAGGTGACGAGCCCAGCATCTTGCTCCTGCCCGCCACCCGTCAGGGGCGAAGGTCCCGCCGCGACCCGCTCCTACGGCGGTGGCGCAGGAAAATGGCGCGCATCGCGGGACGCGTCGGGATTCGCCGCATCTTCGTGACTGCGGCCGTGGGCCGGGAGGCGGGTGTACACGTTACAAGAGCCGGTAGACGACGAACGCGATGCCGCAGACGACGAGGAACCAGCGCTGCTGCCCGACGATCACGAGAACGACGCCCGACGCGATGAGCAGCGCGGGTCCTCTCACGATTGTGGAGAGCAAGGCACCGGCTACGGTGGCGGGGATGCCTCCGAGCAGCGACCAGGCAGCGGCGTGGGGCTGGCTCCGCGGCGGCGGAGGTAGGGCACGGCGGCCGAGTGCGCCGCAGGAATTGTCGCGGGCAAGGGTGAGGCGACCGCGAGCAGGCCGGGCACACCGTGGACGGAAAGCAGCGGGGTGGCGATCGACGAACGGCCGACACCGAAGGGCCCTACGAGTGTCCCGATCACTGCACCGGCCGCGACGAATACGGGCCACGGCGCCTTCTCGACGATGGTAACCGCGAGGGCGTGACGTCCCGTTGCCTGCAGGAACTCAAGGCTCCGTGGGAGGCGTTCCCGGCATGCGGCCTCGCCGCCGTGGGATAGGCCTCGGCCACCCGAGCGGCCCGGGAGGTGGTCGAAGTGTCCGGGTCAACGGGCAGGGCCGTTGGCACGCGCAAGTAGTGGCTGAAACGCGGTGGCTAGGCCTCGACCGGAGAGGTCAAGGCCTAGCGCGGAGCCGGTCCTGCCCTGCCCTGGGTCCTGCGGCCCGGGTTACGTGGGGCGGTGGAGCAGGCGGGGGTCCCGGCGGATGCGGTATGGCGGTACCGCGAGGATGTGTGGCGGCTCGGCACCGCGAGGACGCGGAGGACGTGACCCACAGCGCCCTGCTGAAGGCGGCTGAGCACCTCGAGGGTTTCCGCTGGGGAGGCAAGCCTGCGGACGTGGCTGCGCCACATCGCCACCAACGAGTGCCGGATGCCACGCCGGCGCAAAGTCCGGGAAGGCTCAGGTGAGCCCGAGGGTGGCGGCGAGGGTGCGGGCCGGCGCTCCGCGGCCTCGATGGCGACATTGAGCGCCGCGGGCACGTCGAGGTCGTCGCTGAGCAGGTTCCGTATCTCAGTGAGGGCGCCCGGGTGGGCGGCGGTGGCGCCGCGGCCTGCCGCGCTGTAAAGGTCTTCCAGCCGCTCGGTCGCGGCGCCGAGCAGCGCGGGTGTGTAGTCCCAGCTCTCGCCCCAGCGCCGGTCCAGGATCATCAGCCGCACGGCCGCCGCGGAATGCCCGGCCAGGAGGTGCTGCAGCAGCACCAGGTTGGCGGCCGACTTGGCCATCTTGGCGCCATCGATGGTGACCGTCCCGACATGCAGCCACGCCCGCGCGTAGGGCCGCACCCCGGTGAAGGCCTCGGCCATCGCGGCATGGCAGGCGTGATGGGGGAACCGCAGGTCCGCGCCGCCGGCGTGGATGTCCACGCCGACGCCGAACACGGACAAGGCCATCGCGGCACATTCGGCGTGCCAGCCCGGCCGGCCCTCGCCCCGGGGAGAATCCCAGGCCGGGTGACCCGGTTCGCCCGCCTGCCACACGGCCACGTCGAGCGGATAGTCTTTGGCCGGGTCATCGGGCCGGTCCCCGTACTCCGCGGCCAGCCGCACTGCCTCGGCCTGGCCCAGGCCCGCCCGGCCGGCCACGGCACGGCCGCGGAAGTAGACGCTGCCGCCGCTGGCGTAGGCGCCACCCACCTCCAGCAGCCCGGACGCCAGCCGGATCACCTGCTCGATGTAGCGGTGTGCGTGCGGCTCGTACTGCGGTGAACGCACCGACAGGGCCGTCATGTCACGGTCGAAGTGAAGCTGCTGGTATAGCGGCGAACGGTGTGTCATAGCGAGCCTCCGCACGCTGCGCCGCCGCCTCGAGGACATCGTCCACATCGGTGACGTTGCGGCACACTTCGGGCTCGACACCGAGAAAGCGCAGCGTCCGCCCCAGCGCATCAACCCAGACGAACGTCGCGGCATGGCCCAGATGCGTCACGTCGTACGGGGTGATCCCGCATGCGTAGATCCGCGCCCGGTCCAGAATCGCCACCCGCTGGCCGCCAATTGCTACGCCGGCGCCGCGGGCGGTGTGAGTTGTGGTCATAAGGCCAGTGTCGGTCACTGGGACCCGGCCACATGGCATGGCAGGATCGTCATCGGCGCTGGCGCGTGCATGCGGCGAAGAACCGCCAGATGACCCGCGTCGCGTTCAGTGTCGTGGACGGGCGGGCCGGGGTGCCCGCGGCAGGGTCGGGGGTCAACGCTGCGGCGGGCGGCGGGTTACACGAGATAGGGGATGTTGCGGGCGGCGGTGTAGACGGCGATGCCGGTGAGCAGGACCGCGAAGGCGAGGGTGAGCCGGGCGGGTTATGGGTGCGGGTGGCGCCGCGCTGCTCGGCGAGGGAACCGGCGATCGCCGCCGCGGTGAAGACCGCGAGCAGGGGCTAGTCGAGGTGGCTGTGGCCGCCGAGCCTGGCGAGCAGTGCGGCGGCGCTGTTGATCGCGATGACCAGCAGCGAGGTGCCGACCGCGACGGGCATGTCGAAGCCCAGGGCGAGGACGAGCGCGGGGACGATGACGAACCCGCCGCCGACGCCGAAGAAGCCCGTGAGCAGGCCGACCGCGGTCGCGGCGGCGACGATCTTGATCGCTGTGCGCGCGGTGACGCGGCGCGGGACGGCCGGAACCGCCTGCGGCGCGGGCGAGCGTAGCGGTGGAGCTTCGCTGGCCGTCCGGGCTGCGCACGTGGCCGCCGCCCACGGCATCAACCTGGCCGGCGATGTCACCGCCGCTCTCGTCAGGTGTGGGCCTGGCCGCGTCGCCGCCGTATCGCTGGCCGTGCCGCCCGCGCCTGCGGCGTGGGCGGGGCCGGGCTGGCGCCGGCGGAGCGCCATCGCGGCCGCCGCGACTAGCATAGCGCGGGGAACGCGGTGAGGAGGAGGTGCGGGTCGGCGCTCGCCGACAGCCGGGTACCCGCGTAGGATCCGGCGACGCCGAGCAGCCCGAAGAGCATTCCCTGGGCGAGGCGGACGTGCCCGGCGCGGGCGTGCGCGGCCATGCCGGCGAGCGCGGTGATCCCCACGATCAGCAGCGACCCGGTGGTGGCCCCGTGGGCGGGCTGGTGCAGCAGGTAGACGAGGGCGGGGACGGTGAGGATGGACCCGCCGCCGCCGAGCGCGCCGAGCGACAGGCCGATCAGCAGGCCGGCCGGGATGGCGAGGACGAGCACGCGGACCGCACCTCCGTTCGCCTGCGGCCGGCGCGGATGGCTGTCACCGGGCTGGCGCGCGCGGTCATGCGACACGCCCGGCGCGGCCGCCTGCGGCGACCACCGCCAGGCCGCCCGGGCCCAGGCGCGCATGCCCGCGGCCAGGTTGGACACTTGCCCTGTCCGGCCTCGGCTGGTTTCTCCGCACCCAGCGGCAAGGCGAAGCTGATGACCGGCGCGACAGTCATCCTTGTCGCGGCTGTCGCCCTCGGCAGCGTGGCCGGCTGCGCCCAGGCCACCAATCCGGCCGCCGCGGGCCCGGCGCACCAGGCGGGCGGGCGCCACCGGGTCACCTGGCCGGCGCGGGGTCCTCGCCCCGGTCAGGGCGCCCGGCCCGCAGCCTTGGCCAGGGCCCGCGGTCAGGCAAGCGCGAGGAACAGCTTCTCCAGCTGCTCCTGGCTCATCGGCGCATCCCCGCCGTCGGCGAGGCACTGCCGCATGCCGCTCGCGACGATCTTGAACCCGGCCCGGTCCAGCGCCTTTGACACCGCCGCGAGCTGGGTCACGACGTCGGTGCAGTCCCGCCCGGACTCGATCATCGCGATCACCCCGGCCAGCTGCCCCTGGGCCCGGCGCAGCCGGTTGAGCACCGCGCCCATCGCCTCCTCGTCGACCTTCATCAGCGGCCCTCCCTGTTGTGGCATCCGTCTCATGTTACCCCTGGGGGTATATCTCGCCTGGCGTGCTTTCCCGGCGGCCGCGGGGTCAGGCGAGCGCGATGGTGATGTCCGGCTCCTGCCGCAGGGTGTTGTGCACGGTGCAGTGCGACGCGACGGCCAGCAGGCCGGGCTGGCGCCTGGCCGGGACGCCTGGCGCCGCGATGCGCAGCCGGACGGCGCCGACGCGCGCGGGCCGGTCGGTGGCCATGGTGAACTCGGCCACGACGCGCAGCCCGCCGCGGTCCAGGTCGTGCCGGGCCAGGTAGCGGCCGGCGTAGTAGGCGACGCACGAGGCGAGTGAGGCGACGAGCAGTTCGGTCGGGGTGGCGGCCGCGTCCCCGCCGCCGGCGTCGGCGGGCTGATCGACAACGACCGTGTGGCCGCGGGTGGTGATCGCATACGCCTCGCCGCCGGCGTGGGTGACCTCGATCCGCCCCGCCCCGGCCGGGCCGGCGTCGCCGGGCTCGTCGTCGCGCTCGGCGGCCGCCGCCTGGGTGAGCAATGCCGCGGCGAGGCGGCGTGCCTCCGCGACGGTGAGTGCGGCCCAGGTGCCATCGTGGCCGTCCGGCGCCTGGCCGATGTCCAGGCTGACGCGCCGGGCCGGGTGCCGCGTGTCGCCGAGGGCAATCCGTCCCGCTCGCACCTGCCGTCCGCACGTCGTCCGGAAGCCCTGATGTCCGGCTGCGCCGCCGGCATCGGATGCCTCAATCCCCATCGTGTGCCTCCTTCATCCCCCGGGACCGGCCCGCAGGCCGCGGCCGGTCCGCCGCGCGCAGCCGTTCCGGATCATTAATTTGATCTGAATACCTACGGGGGTATATGAAGTGCAACGTTCCGGGCCGGGCACCGATTCCCCGGTGGCGGCGGCCAGCCGTAGCGCGCCGGTCATTGTGACGCTGGCCGGTCCGGTGCGTGATCTTCGGTACCGGGGCTGTGACCTGCTGGCCATGGCTGCAGGCAGGCCGGCGGGAGCGGGAACCAGCGCAGCGCCTCGAATTCCGGGCTCAGCCCGGTTGGCCCGTCGTCGATGCTGATGGGGTGCGATGCCAGCAGCGCCCGGGCCTCCTCCAGGTAGCCGGGGAAGCCCTCTTCGCCCGCCCGGGCGCGGCGCCGGGGGTAGGCCATCTCACCGTCCGGGCGGTAGGACACCTCAGACAGCAGCAGCGGCGGCCGCGGGGCGCCGGCGGCGTGCCGCCACAGCCCGGTGCGCGGGTCGAAGCGGTAGTCCGGCAGCAGCCGGTAGCCGCCGGCGGCGATCAGCCCGGCCGCGTCGATGATGTAGTCAGCGGCGTCGCCGGTGATGAAGTAGTTGAAGTTGACCCGGGTCCAGCCGGGCTTGACCCCGTCGCAGCCCTGGCCGATCTCGTCGCGCAGCGCGTGTGAGCGGGCCGGGCCGATCTCCAGCAGCCGGTGCCCGTACGGCCCGGCGCACGAGCAGCCGCCGCGCGCCTGGATGCCGAACAGGTCGTTGAGCAGCGCGACGACGAAGTTGTGGTGCAGGTACTGGCGCGCCATGGCGGATCCGGAAGGAGACGACGGCCAGCCGCCGGGACCGGCGGCTGCCGAGGATCTCGATCCCCGGGCTGTGCTCCCACCGGTCCAGCGCGTGCCGCAAGAGCCGGTCCTCGCTGGCCTGGATCACGTCGGTGCCGATGGCCTGCTTGAGCCCGAAGACCATTCCGGCGCGGATCGACTCGACGATCGCCGGGGTGCCGCCCTCCTCGCGGGCGACGGGGTCGTCGAGGTAGCGGTGGCCGATCGGGTCGACGAAGGCGACGGTTCCGCCGCCCGGGGCGGTGGGCACGGTGTTGCGGACCAGGTCGCGGCGGACCACCAGGACGCCGGGTGTCTGCGGGCCGCCGGGGAACTTGTGCGGCGACAGGAAGATCGCGTCCTTGTGGTCCGCGGTGTCTGGCGTGGAACGGGCGACCCGGATCGGCACGTACGGCGCGGCGGCCGCGTAGTCCCAGAACGACAGCGCGCCGTGGGCGTGCAGCATCTCGGCGACGGCACTGGTGTCGGTGAGGATGCCGGTGACGTTGGAGGCGGCGGAGAAGCTGCCGATCAGCAGCGGGCGGCCGGCGAACCGGGCGAGCTGCCGCTCGAGGTCCACGAGGTCGATGTGGCCGTCGGCGTCCTCCCCGATGACCACCACGTCGGCGATCGACTCCCGCCACGGCAGCTCGTTGGAGTGATGCTCATACGGGCCGGCGAACACCACCGGCCGCTGCGCGGCCGGGATCTGCGCGGCCAGGTGATACCGCTCGTCCAGCCCGGCCGGGATGCGCAGCTCCATGATGCCGATCAGCTTGTTCACCGCGGCGGTGGCACCCGAGCCGCAGAAGATGACCAGGTCATCCTCGGTGCCGCCGACGGCGTCGCGGATGATCCGGCGGGCGTCCTCGCGGAGCCGGCTGGTCTGCAGGCCGGTCCCGGAGCTCTCGGTGTGGGTGTTCGCGTACAGCGGGAGCACGGCATCGCGGATGAAGTCCTCGATGAAATCGATCGACCGGCCGGACGCGGTGTAGTCGGCGTAGGTCACCCGGCGCGGCCCGAACGGGCCGTCCATCAGCTCGCCCTCACCGATGATCCCGCGCCTGACCCGCTCCAGCAGCGGCGACACCGGCCCGGCCCGCGCCGCCGCTGAGACCCCGCGGCCTGGTCTGGATGCGCTCATGCCAGCCTCCTCATCGCGGTGACCGCTCCCATGCCGGCCCGCTCGCGTGCCGCCGGCGGCCCGCCCCGCATCCCGGCACCGGGCTGACGCCCTGTGCCTGCCGGGCTGCTTGCCGGCCTGTTCCGGAAGCCTCACCCGCCCCCGGACGGGGCGGACTCGCTGCGTTCCGCGATCTGCGCGCGGACCTCGTCCATGTCGAGCTCGCGGGCCCTGGCGATGAGCTGCTCCAGTGCTGGCTCGGGCAGCGCGCCGGGCTGCGCGTACAGCACGACGCCGTCGCGCATCACCATCAGCGTCGGGAGCGAGGAGATGCCGAAGGCGCCAGCCAGCTCCGGCTGCGCCTCGGTGTCGATCTTGCCGAACACCGCGTCCGCATGCCGTTCCGACACGCGCTCGAAGATCGGGCCGAACATGCGGCACGGTCCGCACCACGCCGCCCAGAAGTCGACCAGCACCAGCCCATCGCCCGCCAGCGCGGCGAAATTGTCCGGCGTCAGCTCCACCGTGGCCATGGCAAACCTCCACGTCCCATCGGGCACCGCTCTGATACCCACTGGGGTATAAGGCCATGCGTGGCGCCTTTACATTCCCCCGCCGCGCGTTCCGCCGGCCGCCGCTGGACGCCAAGATGACAGGCCACCCCGGCGGCACCCCTGGTGACTGGGCGCGAAGGCGCGGCGGCCCGGCTCGCGCGGGGCGCGGAATACCCGCGGGCCACTGCCCGGTGCAGGCATCAGATACCATGGGGGTATTTGATAGCAGGAGGTGCGTGATGAAAGCTGCCCAGCTGATGAACACGAGAATCACCGGCAGGACGGGCCGCCCGGGCGGCGGCCGGTCTTGCGCTGATCCTCGGTGCGCTCACCGGCGGGAGCGGCAGCCTCGTCCTGGCACTGATCGGCCTCGTCGGGAGGAGCGGGAGCGATACGCGCCGCTCGCGGCGGGAGCGGCCACAGTATGCGTGGCCGCGCCGCTGCTGAAGGCCCCGTTCTGTGCCCGGTGAACCCAGGCCGGCGGCAATGAGACCAGGCCCGGACCGGACCGGGCCCGCCGCACCCGGCCAGGCCAGGCCCGGCGGACCGGACCCGGCCGGGCGGCGGGCACCGGCCCGCACCGGCGGCGCGATCTCCCGGCCCGAACGCCTGCATCCCGCCTGGCCGGGCCGTGCTGGCCGTCGTCGCCCACCCCGATGACGAGACCTTCGGCCTCGGCGCCGTCGTGGACCGGCCCGCCACCAGCGGCGCGGCCGTCCACCTGCTGTGCTACACCCGCGGCGAGGCCTCCACCCTGAACGAGACCGGCGCCAGCCTCCGCCGGGCACGAGCCGGCGAGCTGCGGCAGGCCAGCAGCGCCCTCGGGGCCGCGACCATCACCCTGCCCGGCTACCCCGACGGCCGCCTCGCCCGCACGACCGGAGGGTGAGCTGGCCGCGCACGTCACCCGGCTGGCCGCCCGCCACCGGCCCGGCGGGCTGCTGGTCTTCGACGACACCGGCGTCACCGGCCACCCCGACCACCAGGCCGCCACAGCTGCCGCCCCGCGGGCAGGCCGCGCGGCCGCGCTGCCGGTGCTCGCCTGGACCCGGCCCGCCACCATCGCCAGCCAGCTGCACAGCGAGACCGGCCAGGCATCCACCGGCCAGCCGCCCGATCGCGTTGACCTGTGCGTCCGCGTGGACCGGGCCAGGCAGCGCAGGGCCGCCCTGATGCACGCCAGCCAGATCCCGCCCACGGCCGTGCTCTCGCGGCGGCTGCAGCTGCAAGGCGACTGCGAGCATCTGCGCTGGCTGCAGCCCCCGCAGCAGGAGCCGGACCGCACCACCCGGCACGGAAGCAGCGGCCGGCTGAACCGAGGCTGGCGCCACTCACTGAGCGCGCCCGCGCCGGCGCCGGTCCCGGGCCCGGCCGGGGCACAGCGCTCGCCCTCGGTCAGGCCCGGACAGCGCGGACCAGGGTGTCCACCGCGTCCCTGTCTCCGCCGGCGGCGACGGGGCGGCGAACCCGGTCCGCGCGCAGCACGGTGAGTCCCGGCGAGGGAGCGGGTGATGGACTCGGGCGTGTACAGGACAGCCGGATCCGGCGGGCCGCCGGCTCCCTCGGTCAGGTTGGTCACATCGTGGCCCACCACCAGCAGCACGCCCCCGGGCGCGAGCGCCGCTGCGGCCCGGCGCAGCACGCCGTCCAGATCGGCCGCGCGAAGCTGCAGGTAGGCGACGAGCACAAGCTGGAACGACTGAGCCTCGGGCTGATAGCCGAGCACGTCCGCGCGCACCCAGTCGACCGCGACACCGCGTGCGTCGGCCAGGCGCCGGCCCTTGTCCAGCCCGACGGCGGAAAAGTCCACCGCGGTGACCTGCCAGCCGCGGGTGGCCAGCCATACCGCGTTACGTCCCTCGCCGGCGCCGAGGTCGAGCGCCCGCCCCGGCGGCAGGTCCGCGAGCTCGGCCACGACGAACCGGTTCGGTTCGGCCGTCCACACCAGTTCGGTGCCGGCGTAACGCCGGTCCCACTCCCGGCTATCCACCCCTGGCCGCCTCTCCGATCAATCTCCCGGGACCTTCCTCGCTGGGCATCACGCACGACCCCGCGAGCCCGGCCGGCGCCGGCCTGGCCGGCCGCGGTTGGGCCGTGCGTGCGGGCTAACCCGCGAGGGCATCCAACGCGGCCGCCAGGCGCCGGCCGGCCTCATCAGCCACCGCCTTGAGCCCGGGCTCGCCGGTGACACCCACCATCACCTGGGGGTCGAGCGCCTCGACGATCGTCGCGTCACCGTCGGCGCGGACGACCACGTTGCACGGCAGCAGCAGCCCGATCCGCCGGTCAATGTCCAGGGCGCGATGGGCCAGCGGAGGGTTGCAGGCGCCGAGGATCAGGTAGTCCTCCATCTCGGCACCCAGCTTTTCGCGCAGCGTCGCCCGCACATCGATCTCGGTCAGCACACCGAAGCCCTGCTCCTTCAGCGCCGCCCGGGCCCGCGCGGCCGTCTCCGCGAACGGCCGGTCCAGCCGGACCGTCATCCCATAGCCCATCTCGCAACCTTCCTCCCCGGTTCGCATGATACTCCGCGGGGTATTCCTGGCTGCGCCGGCCGCCGCCGGTCGGCCCGGCCATGGCCTCCTGCCGGATCCGTCATCGTCAGTCCCCGGCGGGACCGCCTGGCGCGCGCACCGGGCGCCGCTGGCGGGGCGGCGGATGCTGAGCACGGCCCCGCACGCGGCAGCCGCCGCGAGCACCAGCGCGACCGGCCTCAGCTGATCATGCGCGCCGGCCGCCAGATGCAGGATCAAGGTGGTGGCCGCCACCCCGAGAGCGGTGCCGAGGCCGCGGCTCATGTTGAGCAAGCCGCCCAGCACCCCCGACCGGCTGGCGGGCGCCGCGCCCATCACTGCCGCGTTGTTGGCCGGGGTGAACAGCCCCAGCCCCAGCCCGCATGCCAGCAGCACTCCCGCCAGGCCCGCGGGCGGCAGGCCGGGCACGGCGGCCGCCGCGAGCAGCGCCGCGGCGGCTGACCCCAGGCCGGCGACGCCCCGCGCCGCCGCGGGCAGACGGCCGGGCAGCAGCGAGCTGCCGACCGCGGCGACCGCGAACCCGGCCGGCAGCGCGGTCAGCGCCAGGCCGGTCACCGCGGCGGGCACCCCGCGCGCGTCCAGCACCAGCGGGACGGCGAACAACAAGGCGAACAGCACCAGGTAGCCGGCGAACGCCGCGCCGAGCCCGGCCAGCAACGGCCTGCTGCGCAGCAGGGCCACCTCCACCAGCGGGCTGACCGCCCGCCCCTCCCGCAGCACGAAACCCGCCCCCAGCGCCGCGCCGCAGCCGAGCAGTCCCGCCGCGGCCGCCGCGTCAAGGCCCAGCCCGGAGAACCCCGACAGCGCCGCCAGCACCGCGACCACGGCGGCGGCGAGCAGCACCACCCCGGCCCAGTCGAACGCGGTGATCGGATGCCGTTCGCGGCTGCGCGGCAGCAGGTACTGCCCCGCCACCAGCGCCACCACGCCGACCGGGACGTTCACCCAGAACACCATCCGCCACCCGGACGCCGCCACCAGCAGCCCGCCAAGCGACGGGCCCAGCGCCAGCCCGAGCGCCTGCGCCGACGCCTGCACACCCAGCGCGCGGACCCGGTCCCGGCCCGCCACCGTCGTAGTGATCAAGGCGATGCTGTTGGCCTGCAGCATCGCCGCCCCCACCGCCTGCACCACCCGCGCCGCCACCAGCCAGCCCAGCCCCGGCGCCAGCCCGCACCCGGCCGACGCGACCGTGAACACCGCGAACCCGTACACGTAGATCAGCTTGCGGCCCGCCGCGTCCGACACCCGGCCCACAGCCGCCAGCAGCGCGACCAGCGTCACCATGTAGGCCAGCGCCACCCACTGCACCGCCGCCACCGGCGCGTGCAGCGAACGGCTCATGTCCGGGAAGGCGACCGTCACGATACTCGCGTCCAGCTGGCCCATGAACGCGCCAAAGCACACGCTGACGACCGCCAGCCAGGGAGCCTGCCGCAGCTCGCGGACACCAGCCGGGCGTGGCCGCTCCCGTAGCAACGGCCGCAGGCGGGCATGCCATCCGATACCCGAACGACCGGCCACGTTTCTTTCCCACTAGCCCGATGGATATAGTTCCGTAACAGAACTTTCTTTTTAAGCAGGCTATGTCCGCTGCGGGCCGGGGCGGCCGCAGATGCCAGCGGCCTGCCGGCGATGTCGCAAGCGCGCGCATCCGCCGGTTCATCGCCGCCGCGCCGTACACCAGGGACGTAGTCGCCCGGTTCGTGCCGTGAGACCGCGCAGCGGAGGCGGTAAAAGGTACCGAACCGGCTGCGCGGGGACGGCCTGCTTGTCGCCCTCGATCACCTGGGTGAGGACACCACGGAGCCCGGCATGCGGCGGCAGCCGCCGGCGAGTACGTCCGCCTCATCGAAGGCCGGGCTGACGGGCTGGGCTGACTGGGACGGCTGTGCTAACAGCATTGGCCGCGGAGGTGCCGGTGAAACCGGCGGTCAACGGGCCGGCGGATAAACTGCCCAGGTGACTGGGCGGGTATCACTCAGGGCTTCATCGAGAGCAGGCGGGCCATGATCTGCCTGTGGTCCGTATCATGTCGAACACGCTGTCGCCGCGGTGTTTCTCCAATTCACAGACGGCGGAGGCGGTGGTCCCAGCCATCGAGGCCGCGCGAACTGGGCGCGCAAGAGTAGCCGGGATTGGCGGGCGGCGCAATGGGCGAAAAGCTCCAGGTGGTCTGGGACGATGCGCTCGCGGCCTACGACTTCGGGCCCGGCCATCCGCTCGCCCCGGTCCGTGTCGAGCTGGCCATGGCGCTGGCCCGCGAGACTGGGCGTGCTTGATGCCCCGGGGGTGTCGGTGGCCGTCCCCGAGCCGGCCAGCGACGCGCTGCTCGAACTCGTGCACGACCCCGCCTACATCGCGGCCGTCCGGCGCGCGAGCCAGGCAGCCGCGATGCCCGACCGCGCGGTCGGCCTCGGCACACCGGACAATCCCATGTTCGTTGGGATGCACGACGCGTCCGCGCTGGTTGCCGGCGCCAGCGTCGCCGCGGCGAGCGCTGTCTGGGGTGGCGTGGCCGGGCACGGCGCCAACCTGGCGGGCGGCCTGCACCATGCGATGCGCGACGCGGCCAGCGGGTTCTGCGTGTACAACGATCCCGCGATCGCGATCACGTGGCTGCTCACTCAGGGCGCCGAACGGATCGCCTACGTCGACCTCGACGTGCACCACGCCGATGGCGTGCAGAAGGCCTTCTACGCCGACCCCCGGGTGCTGACGATCAGCCTGCACGAGCATCCGCTTACTCTTTTCCCCGGCACCGGCCTTGCGGCCGAGACCGGGTCGGGTGCGGGCACCGGTTACGCCGTCAACGTTCCCCTTCCTGCGGGCACCGGTGACGCGGGCTGGCTGCGGGCGTTCGATGCGGTCGTCCCGCCGCTGGTGCGGGAGTTCCGGCCGCAGGTGCTGGTCAGCCAGCACGGCTGCGACGGCCACCGGCTCGACCCGCTCGCGCATTTCGGGCTGAGCGTCGATGCGATGCGGGTCGCCTACGCTGCGGTGCACCGGCTGGCGCACCAGACCGCGGGCGGCCGCTGGGTGCTCATCGGCGGCGGCGGCTACATGCTTGTGCAGGTAGTGCCCAGAGCCTGGACGCACCTGCTCGCCGAGGCGGCCGGCCGGTCGACGCCGGCGCGCAGACACCGCCGGCCTGGCGCAAGTACGCCGAGTCGCGGACCGGTGAGCGCGCGCCGGAATCCATGACCGATGGGGAACCCGCCGTGTTCACACCGTTCCAGAGTGGTTACGATCCGGCCGATCACGTGGATCGGGCGATCATGGCGACCCGGGCGGCGGTGTTTCCGGACCACGGGCTCGACCCGCAACCCTGACGGCCCCTCCAGGCCGGGGTGGCGCGGACTGCAGGGGCAAAAGACCAGCCTCGCCGGGTTGCGCCCTTGTGTACGGGACTAACCCGGATGTGTACGGGACTAACCCAGGACTACCCCGGAGACGTGCGTGACAGATGCGCAGATTCAGGCCGGATGCCGCAGATGCGCCTCGCGATCACATCCCGGACCGCGCTCCGGCGCCAAGGCTGAGCCGGGCGCGAAACCTCAAGATCGCCCCGGCCTGCAAGAGCCTTCCGGGCCAGCGCCTCGATCTGCGGCTGAACGGGGCCGGGTACCCGCGCCGTAACCCCATCGCGTAACCCATCGTCAAGAGCGCCTCATGCGGCTTGCGCCGGCCCGAGGTCGAACGTCGTCCCGACGGAGTTCTGGATGAAGCTGCGGGGGAACCGGGCGGCTATGGCGTGGGTGGCCTTCCATCCGGTGCAGTGGCTGGGAACGATCACCTCCGGCGCCATCTCTTCCAGCGCGTCACAGGTCGCACCGATGATTGGCTCGAACAGCGGCCCGTTCAGGTGGAACCCGCCGAGCACCGCGTAGATGCGCTCGACGCCGGTGAGGCGGCGGGCGTACCGGCAGATGTTCACGATGCCCGAATGCCCGCACCCGGTCAGGACCACAAGGCCCCTGCCCGCCACGTGCAGCACGAGGGCCTGGTCGTCGAGGATGAGCGGGTCAGCCTCCCAGGCGCCGTGGCGATATGCCTGGTGGATCGGGAAGCCGGTCTCGAAGGCCGTGCTCCTGTCCACCTCGCCGGTCACCAGCACCGAGCCGTCGAAGAGGAATGAGGGCTGGCGCTTTTCGATGATCTCGAAGCCGGCCTGGGTGAGGGCCTGGCGGCTCGTGGTGGGCAGATTCATCGGTTCGCGCCCGGGGATCACGAGGCGCCGGCGGCTCCAGAACTCGGGATGAATAACCACCGGCAGCGAAGCACGGCCCAAAGTCTTCACCAGTCCCGAGAGCCCGGTGGTGTGGTCGAAGTGGCCATGGCTCAACACGATGGCCTCCAGGTCGGACGCCCGAAGGTCGAGCCTGGCCAGGTTCTCTGTGCACCCGGCCGGGCTGAGCCCGGTGTCGAACAGCATGCGGTGCACCTTGCCGCCCTTGGTCACTGCCACGTGTGCGGAGAAGCCGTGCTCAGCGCGGGGAGAGTCCACCACCTTGCCTTCCTCGAGGGTCGGCGCGGCGATGGTCGGGGGTTTGCCGGGGCGCCCAAGCAGGCGGTGCGCGGGCCCCTCGTCGAGCATGAGGATGTCAACGGTGTTGTCGCAGATCGTGGTGATCGCCACCGAGTCGACCGGTTCGAGGGGGATCAGCTCTCCCTCATAGGGGGCGTCCAGGACAGTTGGGTGCATGATT
Source organism: uncultured Actinomycetota bacterium (assembly GCA_963712955.1). GTDB lineage: Bacteria > Actinomycetota > Actinomycetes > Streptosporangiales > Streptosporangiaceae > DATFVJ01. The sequence continues at coordinate 187,716 of CAVQKF010000010.1, forward strand.
GGCGGCGCTGGAGCGGTTCGCGGTTCCGAGCACATGGCAGCTCCTTCTGTGTCGATCCGATTCGATTCGGTGCCGGGCCGCCGGCACCAGCCAGAACCCGGCAAAGGCGGCCCGGAACGGGAGCGACCCGCAGCCCGCGCCGGGACCACAGAGCGCTAGGGGTGACCACTTGGATCGGTACGGGTGCGGGGCGGGTCATGACCTCGCGGTCCGGCTCCGCCATGACCGCCACCCTGCGCCCACGGCCAAAGCCCCTTACCCGGCCTGGTGCGGGGAGTTCTCGCGAGGCAACGCGCTGGCTCTACCGGAAACGCCCGCGCAAACTCGGCAAGGCCATGGTGCGGAAACAACGTTCCGCCGACTTGCGATCCGGGCGAAAAACCCTGCACCAGGATCTGCGAACGGTGCCAAATCCTCGGGCGCGGCCTATGCTGGCGGGCGAGGATTCGGCACGGTCCCGCTCGTCCCCGGGCCGTCATCCCTTGGTCGGCGTGACGGTAGCGCCGCTGCCGAGCACAGAACTGCGCCGACCTGTCTGCGCCGCCGGGTTGTGGCACCATGGGCGGGGTGATCAGCGGTACGGCCGCGGCGCATTTCGCGGCTGGCGGAACAGCTCCGTCACGCCCTGAATGAGGCCGATAACCGAAGCCTCGAGATATGTCATCTGCGGCATGGCACCCCCCTTCCCTCGGCAGGCAGACTATCGGCCCCGCGCCGTCCACGGCCAGTCCGCCGCCGGGGTCGAGGTCTTCGCTGCGGACCGCGCGGAGCACGAAGTCGTCTCGGGTGAGGACCTGGACGGCGGGCGCCTCGGTAGGGGGTCTCGACCTCGGTCTCACGCCGGCGGGCAGCTTGTCGATCCGCCTCGCCACCGGCGGAGGGCGAAGTGGGCAGCGACGACGAGAAAGGCGCCGATGATCGACTAGACTAGATGATGTAGCCGGCACCGCCAAGCATGCCCACCGCTGCCGAGCACCAGACCACGCCACCCCCGACACTCTCCAGCGCCGCTTCCCCGGCACCCCCGGCGAGATCATCAACAACGGCGCCAGCATCACCGTCAAGATCAACCGCCGGGCCTACTCACCCGTCCTCCGCCACGCCGACCTGCCCGCCGACACCACCATCCCCTGGTGGAACGGACGCCGGCTCCACTTCGAATTCACCTGACAGCCCACGGGCCGAGGGCCGAGGTACCGGTGCGGAAATCCGCGCTAACTTTGCCTCCCAGCCAGTACCGACTATAATTCTGGTCTATGACAGTGCTGCCCTTGTCTGAGGTGAAGGCCCGGCTCTCGGAGATTGCCGACGAAGTCGGCCGCACCCACGAGCGAGTCCACATCACCAAGAACGGCAAAGACTACGTCGTCCTGCTCGCAGCTGAAGATCTTGAGTCCATCGAGGCGACGCTCGAGCTACTGTCCGACCCAGCGGCGCAAGAGCGCATCGCCCAATCCCGTGACGAGATCGCTCGCGGAGAGGGCCTGTCCATCGCCGAAGTGGCGCGGTCCCTGGAAGAACGTTTCGGGAAACGTCGGCCGTGACCTACCAGGTCACCATCGCTCCGACCGCAGCTCGCCAGCTTCACGACCGGCTACCCGGAGCCGTCGCGTGGGCCTGTTTCGAGTTCATTCGCGGCCCCCTCAGCGAAGAGCCGCGCAGAGTCGGCGCTCCCTTGCGCAAGCCCTTCGAGGGACAATGGCGAGCCCGGCGCGGCGAGTACCGCATCCGCTATGCGATCGACGATGACGCCAGCACCATCCACATCCTCGACATAGATCACCGACGTAACGCCTACCGCTCCTGACCTGATCGGCCTGCCTTAGCTTGCCGTTTAAGAGCTGCGGGTTTGTCGGCGGCTGTGGGTGGGGCGCTGGGACCGATGCTCGCCAGCGGCGCCGCCAGCCGCTGGTCGTTGCTCATCAGATCCGTTCCGCTTGGCGCGGCGCAAGAATCCCATCAGCCAGCTCCCTCCTTCTCGGGCTCCGCAGTGATCAGGCATGATGGACTGCGGAACCCGGAGGCTCACATGACGCTCTGTCTGCCCATCGATCCTGAGGCCAACGCGCTGCTTGCGCGCAGCCCGCTCGCGCTGCTCATCGCGATGCTGCTCGATCAGCAGGTTCCCATGGAACGCGCGTTCAGCGCGCCGCACGACCTGGCCCAACGGCTCGGGCATGAGCCGACCGCCGAGGAGCTCGCGGGTTATGATCCTGAGGCGCTGACCGAGGTGTTCAGCGAGCGGCCCGCGCTGCACCGCTATCCGCGCGCCATGGCGGCACGTGTACAGGAACTGGCTCAGATGATCGCAGCGGACTACGACGGCCACGCCGATCGGGTCTGGCGCGACGCTGCCACCGGCCAGGATCTGTTCAAGCGGGTGGCCGCGCTGCCCGGCTTCGGACAGCGTAAGGCACAGATCTTCGTGGCGCTGCTCGGCAAGCAGCTCGGCGTGCGGCCGGACGGCTGGCGTGCCGCGGCGGGGCCCTTCGGTGGGGAAGGCACCTTTCACTCGGTCGCCGACATCGAAGACGACGAATCGCTCGGCAAGGTACGGGCGCACAAGCAGGAGATGAAGGCGGCCGCTAAGGCGCGGGCACGGTAGCGGGCGCGACACCGCGCGGCAGCCGTTTGCTGCCGCGGAAGGTGCGGCGATACGCGTCAGGGGTGATGTGGCGGCAGGAATGGAAGTGGTGCCGCAGGACCGCCGCGCTTCCGAAGCCGGTACGCGCCGCGACCGTGTCGACACCCGCATCGGTGTTCTCAAGCAGGTGCTGCGCGAACAGGATGCGCTGGCCGGTAAGCCACTTCTTGGGCGTGGTCCCGGTTTCCTGGCGGAATCGCCTGGCGAAGGTGCGGGGCGACATGTGCGCACGACCGGCAAGCTCGCCGACGGTCAGCTGACGATCGAGATTGCGTTCCATCCAGCTCATGACCTCGGCCAGCGTGTCGGCCGGTGCCTGGGGAACGGGCCGTTCCAGATACTGGGCCTGGCCCCCGTCACGGTGTGGCGGAACGACCATGCGGCGCGCGATCCCGTTGGCCACCTGCGCACCCTGCTCCTTGCGCACCAGGTACAGGCAGGCATCGATGCCCGCGGCGGTGCCCGCACTGGTGATCACGGGATCTTCGTCCACGTAGAGAACCGACGGATCGACGGTCGCCGCCGGATAGCGGCGCGCGAGTTGCTCTGCGTACCGCCAGTGCGTGGTGCAGCGGCGCCCGTCAAGCAGGCCCGCCGCACCGAGGACGAACGCGCCGCTGCAGACGCTCAGCACCCGCGCACCGCGCTGCACGGTTTGCCGCAGCGCGGCAAGAAGCGCTTGCGGCACGTCATCGTTGCGGGGGGCGCCACCAACGTGCTCATCGGCGGGGACCATCACCACGAGGTCGGCCTGCTCGAGCCGTTCAAGCCCGGCCGCACCCTCAACCGTGAGCGTCGCGGGTGAGCCAGAGCCGCGCAGCGGCCCCGGCTCACCCGCTACCAGCGCGAATTCGTAGGCCGGCACGCCGGCATCGGTGCGGCCGGCACCGAAGATCTCGTAGGTGAGGGACAGCTCGAACGGGGAGAAGCCATCAAGTACGACGGCGGCGACGTTGTGGAGCACGCCCGCAGCTTAACACGGGGGTTGGCAGGATTTCGCGCATAGATGTCGTTACTGCCACTTCCGGCGTGGCCGCCGGCGAGCGAGGCTTGTGGTATGAGCAAGCGCAACCCCCTTCAGAGCACGACGAGCGGCCGCCTTCCGACCTCCGTGCTCAGGCTGATGCGGCGGGCCCGCGCCATCATCAGTGAATGCAATGAAGCGCAGCGGCGCGCCATGCAGCTGCGCCTGTCCCCCGACATGTACCGGGCCGATCCCGACCGCGCGCCAGACACCTACGCGGAGTTCTTGTTCCGGTCTGGCGTGCCACTCATCCGTGAGCCGCGTGCCGTCATCCCGCCGCCGTCGAACCCGCGTTCGGAGGGCTCGTTGTAGAAGCGCACGAGCCGCCGCTCCTGGCGCAGCGGCTGGCGCGGCGTGGCGCGGCGTGGCACTCGCTGGGGTGCGGACCGAATTATTCCAGGGCTTACGTTGTTTAGGTGCAGGAGCGCCGCGACGACGAGGCGCGCGGAGGTCAAGGGAAGGCTGTGATCGCGTTGCCGGATCCAGAAGATCTGTACACGCTTGACGACGACCAGCCTGATCTGGCGAAGCCGGTCTTGCTGTACAGCCTTGACGGCTTCATCGACGCTGGCGCCCCAGGGGCACTGGTAACGGAGCACCTGCTCAGCGCCCTCGAGCACCGGGCACTTGCGTCCTTCGACGTGGACCGGCTGATCGACTACAGGTCCCGCAGGCCCGTCATGACGTTCGTCAAGGATCACTGGGAGAGCTACGACACACCCGAGCTGGTTCTGCACGTCGTGCACGATGAGGACGGCACCCCGTTCCTGCTGCTCACGGGACCCGAACCCGACCACGAATGGGAGCTTTTCCTCACCGCCGTCGTCGGCCTTGTGCAGCGGCTGGACGTCCGGGTCGCCGTCAGCTTCCATGGCATACCGATGGCCGTTCCCCATACCAGGCCACTTGGCCTGACGGCACATGCGACCCGGCCCGAGCTCGTCACCGGCTACAAGCCGTTCCTGAACCGTGTGCAGGTGCCGGGAAGCGCCAGCGCCCTCCTCGAACTTCGGCTCGGCGAATCCGGCCACGACGCGATCGGGTTCGCGGTGCACGTGCCGCACTACCTGGCCCAGGCGCCGTATCCCGCGGCCGCGGTGACCGCGCTTGACGCGATCATCGCCGCGACCGGGCTCGTGCTTCCCGTTGGCCCGCTACGCGAGCGGGCAAAGCGGGCTGATGCCGAGATCACCCGGCAGGTGGAGGGATCCGATGAGATCAAGTCTCTCGTGCACGCCCTCGAGGAACAGTACGAGGCCTACGCCGCGGGCCAGCGTGAGAACCTGCTTGCCGACGACTCGGTCGCCCTGCCGACAGCCGATGAACTCGCCGCCCAGTTCCAGCAGTTTCTCGCACAGCAGGACCGGCGCGGCGAGGAGCCCGAAGTCTAGATCGTTGGATCGTTGACTTGCCGCGCGGTGCTGTACGGAGCGCCGCGGTTGTGTTACGCCTGACGCATGACGGGCTCTTCTGGCATCAGCGAGGACGCCCGCCGCGTGCTCGCGCTGGCCGAAGCTGACGGGCTTTCACTTGTCCGGTTTCTCTATGCCGACCACGGCGGGATCATCCGCGGCAAGGCCGCCGCACTTCCCATGCTCGCCGAGCGGCTGAACACCGGGATCGGGCACACGGGCGCGATGATGGCGATGTCCATGCTCGACACGCTGCAGCCGGTCGAGGGCATGGGACCGGTCGGCGAGGTGCGCATCGTGCCCGATCCTGGGACTTTCGTCGTGCTCCCCTACGCGCCTGGCGCGGGTGCGATGAACGCCGACCTGATCCGGCTGGACGGGAAGCCGTGGGAGGCGTGCGCCCGCACCTTCCTCAAGCAGGCCATCGCCGAGCTTGCCGCGGCGGGTTACGCGATGTCCGCCGCGTTCGAGCCCGAGTTCACCCTCGGCCGCCGCGAACCCGGCCTTGCGGACGGGCCTGACCGGCTGGTGCCGATCGACGACAGCCTGTGTTATTCGGCGACTGGATTCCATCTCGCGCACGACTACGCCATCGACCTCGTCCGCGCGCTCCAGGCGCAGGGCCTTCAGGTCGAGCACTACTATCCCGAGCTTGGTCCCGGCCAGCAGGAGGTGTCGATCAGGCACGCGCCCGCCCTGCGCGCTGCGGACAATCATGTGATCTACCGGGAGACCGTCCGGGGGATCGCGCTGCGTCACGGGCTCTGGGCGAGCCTTGCCCCCAAGCCCATCCCCGGCCAGGCCGGAAACGGTGCGCACCTGCACGCCTCGTTGTGGGATCTCGCCGGGTCGCACGCTGCGCACCCGGGCCAGCCGGGCACGCGCAACCTCTTCCATGCCGCGGGTGACCGGTACGGGCTGTCACAGACCGCCTACCACTTCATCGGCGGTTTGCTCGCCCACCTGCCCGCGCTGACGGCGCTGACGTGCGGCAGCGTGAACAGCTACCGCAGGCTCACGCCGCAGACCTGGGCCAGCGCCTACACCGTCTACGGCATGGACAACCGTGAGGCGGCGATCCGGATCTGCTCGCCCATGCGCGGTAACACGGAAGCCACGGTGAACCTCGAGCTCAAGCCCTCTGACTCGAGCGCCAACCCGTACCTGGCACTCGGCGCGTACATCCACGCGGGCCTTGACGGGATCCGCGGCAAGCTCGACCCGGGCGAGGCCGTCAACGTTGACCCAGCGACAATGACCGAAGCCGAACGGCTGCGCGCCGGGGCACACCGTCTGCCCGAGTCGCTCGGCGCGGCCCTGGACGCCCTTGAGGCGGACGAACTGCTGATGGAGGCGCTCGGCCCGCTGCGCAGGCGCGCCTACCTGGCCGTCAAGCGGGCCGAGGCCGAGGCGTTCGCGGCGCGCGGAGTCGACTACGAGTGCTTCCACCACTTCGCCAAAATCTGACCGCACGACCGGGCATGGCGGGACACTCACCGGGACGGTAGGGCATGCTGATCACGTGACGGCGCAGCTTCCGTACCCCGAGACACCGCCTCCCGCGTTCCTCTTCGATCTCGATGGCACGCTGATCGACAGCGTCTACCAGCACGTGCTCGCATGGCGCGCGGCGCTGAGCGCGCTCGGCATCGACCTCTCTGTGTGGCGCATCCACCGGCGGATCGGGATGAGCGGCGGCCTCTTCGTGACCGCCCTGCTCCGGGAGACCGGGCGCTCGCTTTCCGCGGCGGAGATCGAGCAGTTGCAGCATTCGCATGCCAGCGAGTACGGAAAGCGCAGCGAGTCTGTGCGCCCGCTGCCCGGTGCGACCGACCTGCTCATGGCGCTCACCGAGCGGCATGTTCCCTGGGCGATCGCGACAAGCGGCTATGCGGCGACCGCGCGTTCCGCGCTCGGCATGCTCGGGCTCGGAGAGGACACGCCGATGGTCACCCGCGACATGGTGCGCCACGCCAAACCCGATCCCGATCTCTTCCTCGCGGCCGCGACGATGCTCGGGGTCGATCCCACGCACGCGATGGTCGTCGGTGACAGCGTGTGGGATCTGCTGGCCGCGAGGCGCGCGGGCGCACTCGGCATCGGCCTCATGTCCGGCGGGTACGGGCGGGAAGAACTCGAACGGGCCGGGGCGTTCCGTGTATACGCCGATCCGGCCGACCTGCTCAGCCTGGCTGGACGAGCTTGGCGTGCGCCAGCCGCCACCCTGACATCCGCGACAGGGCATGCGACCGGGGCATCCGGGACAGGGCATCCGGGACAGGGCATCCGGGACAGGCAGGACGGACATGAACCTCACCGTGACCGACGCTCGGGACCGTCGCCGCTTCGAGGTGTGGGTTGACGGCAAGCTCGCCGGTTTCGCCGACTACATCCGGTGCGACGATGTCATCGTCTTCCCGCACACCGAGGTGGATCCCGCCTTCGAAGGTCAGGGGGTCGGCGGTGCGCTGGCCCGCGCCGCACTCGACGACGCGGCCGCGCGCGGCAAGGCGGTGCGCGCGTTGTGCCCGTTCATGGCGGGCTGGATTGCCAGGCACCCGGCCTACGAGCACCTCAAGGAGAGGGCTGGCAGCGGCGGGGAGAACCCCGCCTGACCCGCCCGCCGTGGAGCCCGGGCTGTGGGCGGAGCCTGCGGCCCTATCCGGTCTCGTAGCGGCGGAAACCGACCGCGTACTCGCAGCCCGCGGCAAGGCCGACGAAGCCGGCCATGTTGCGCAGGAACTCGTCGGGGTCAAAGTCCCTTCCGAGGCCGTCGATGTAGGCGGAATGCTCGCGCAGCGACGCGATGCCCGCCTCGATCGTGGCGCTGACATCCACGTAGTGCGTCGGCTCATTGCTCGCCGCCACGTAGGCGTGCCTGATGCCTGACCACGGCGGTCCCGCGTCAGTGAACAGCCACGGGTTGGCCGCATCGCGGCAGGCGTCGAGCACGGCAAGACCGACCGCGCGGTGGTCGGCGTGGTTGACGGACCCGCTGTCGCCCCAGGTGAGATCGAAGTTCATGGTGATGACCACGTCCGGCCGCAGGCGGCGGAACGCCGCAGCCAGGTCGCGCCGCAGCCGTATGCCGTAATCCACGAGGCCGTCGGCGTGATCGAGGAACACCACCTCGCGCACTCCGACCACGGCCGCGCTGCGGCGCTCCTCTTCCTCGCGGATCGGGCTGACGCGGTCCGGTGGTATCCCCTCGATGCCCGCCTCTCCCCGGGTCGCTATCACATAGGACACATCACGCCCCTGCCCCGTCCAGCGGGCGACGGCGGCGGCGGCGCCGTACTCGAGGTCATCCGGGTGCGCGACCGCGGCCACCGCGCGCTCCCAGTCCTCCGGCATCGGCTTCATCGCCCCTCCGATCTTCCAGGGATTCACCCAACGTGGACGATGCGCGGCCTGGTCAGCGCACGCAGCGTCATCCCGTGACGGAACGCTATGACATCATTCATCATCGGCAGCGGCGCGGGGTAGGGGGAGGTGACGGGCGGCCGATACATAACGGCTGCCGCGGGCCGCCGGGCCTACCGCGTGATCTTCTCCCTGTGGGCGGAAGCGCGCATCAGCCGATCTTTCCCGCGACGATCACGCCGGCCGGCAGCGGTTCGCTGTAGAGCATCTCGACGAGCGCCGAGTGGTTCCTCAGCATCTGCCGCTGGTTGACGTAGCCCTTGTCGGTGATCTCCCCGGCGTCCAGGTCCGCCGGGCGCGCAACCACGATGAGCCGCTCGATGCGCGCTGTTGATCCGGAGGCGCCGTTGTGGTCGGCCAGCGCCTCCGCGAGCATCCTGTGCAGGACCTCGTGCACGATCAGCTCGCCGTCGGCAGGCATGTCCTCGCCGATCAGCGTGCGCGCCTCGGCCACGTTCAGCCACGCCAGTGCGCCCAGGTACTCGCGGTGCTCGCCAGCGATCACCGCGTCGGACAGGACCCGTATGCTGGACAGCAGCGCGGTACGCACGGCACCGACGCGGACGAACGTGCCGGTGCCAAGCTTGAAGTCCTCGGCGATCCGACCGCGGAACACCAGCCCGGCGTTCAGATCGGCGGGGTCGGCGAGCGTGGCCGCATCGCCGGTGCGGTAGAAACCCTCCTCGTCGAACGCCTCGGCGGTCAGGTCCGGCCGGCCGAAGTAGCCCGGGGTGACGATCGGGCCCTTCACCCGGATCTCGTAGGCGCCTTCGGCCGGGACGAGCTTCACCTCGGTACCGGGCAGCGGGGCACCGATACACCGGGCGTCGGTGTAGTCGAAGTTCGCTGTCGTCACCGCCGGCCCGGTCTCGGTCGTACCCCATGAGCCAGTGACCGGGATTTCGCGGCCGCCCGCCCTGGCGGAGAGTTCGCCGAGGCGGTCACGCAGGCCGGACGGCATCGCGGCCCCGGCATTGAACAGCAGCCGCACCCGGGAGAAGAACCTGCGGGCGAACTCCGGGTCCGCCTCAAGCGCAGGGACGAGCTGCGCGAAGCCCGCGGGGACATTGAAATAGATGGTGGGCGCGACGTCGGTGAGGTTAGCGATCATCTGCCCGAACAGGTCAGGGGTGGGACGTCCGACGTCGACGTAGAGCGTGCCGCCCGCGGCGAGCACCATGCCCAGGTTGTGGTTACCGCCGAAGGTATGGCTCCACGGCAGCCAGTCGACGATCACCGGCCGCTCGGCGGCAAGAAACGGCCACGCCTGGCGCATCATCTGCTGGTCGGCCGCCCACATCCGGTGCGTGTTCAGCACCCCCTTCGGGGCACCTGTCGAGCCGGACGTGAACAGGATCTTCGCCATCGTGTCGCCGCTCAGCGCGGCGAAAGCGTCGGCGACCTGCTGGCCCGGCGTGCTTGCCGCGAGCTCGGCCAGCCTGGCGGCGCCGTCGCGGCTGCCAGTGCTGACGATCGCCGGCACCGGGCCAAGCGCGTCCAGGGCCGGCGCGAAGTGCTCCGCATCATCGGCGAAGACCGCACCGGGACGGATCAGCTCGGCGATTGCCCGGATGCGGGCGTGGTCACGGCTCTGCAGCGAGTAGGCCACGCTGACCGGGGCCACAGGAATGCCGGCGGTCATCGCGCCGAGCATCACAAGCAGGTGGTCGATGCTGTTGCCTGACAGCACAAGCAGCGGCCGGTCGGGGCCCAGGCCCCGCTCAAGCAGGGCCTGGCCGATGGCCGCCGCGGCGGCGACAGCCGCGCCGTAGCTGTAGGTGCGCCACTGCCCGCCGGCAATGCGCTCGGCGACGAGCGGATGGTCCGGGTCGGTAGCCGCCCACGCCCGCACGCTGTGCAGGACCGTGGCCGGATAGTCCCGCAACGGGTCGGTGGAGCGCAGCAGCACGCAGCCGTCCGCCCGCTCCCACCCAGCGATGCTCGGTCGCGCGAACAGCGGCATGTCAAGTTCGGCAGTCACAACCCTCTCCCACCCTCGCCCGCGGTTCAACGGGCCATCACGAACACAATCATTCGACTATTTCAGATGTTCTGAAACGCATTTGTAGCACTGAAGACCGGTCATGCCTGCTGAGCGCGGGCTCAGGCCCAGGCTCACGTGAGATGCACGTAGTCGTAGTCGAACGGCTTGCCGTTGATCCCATTGCGCGGCGGCGCGATCCAGGCGGCGATCTTGCCGCGTTCGTGCACCGGCTGCATCAGGGAACGGACGTGGGTCTTGTCGACATCGACGGGCAGCCACTCCCCCTTGCGGCGCTGCCATTCGTCTGGCGAGATGCGCTCGCCGTCCGGGGTCGCCTCGATGTCGGCGAACGCTCCGACCTTGCGGTTGAAGGCCACGTGAGGCAGCCGGAGCTGCTGCGTCAGGCCGGCGCCAGCGAGGATGCGGTTCCACCGGTTGACGCCACTCTGGCAGTCCGAGATGTACTCCCGGCGCAGGTCGACGTTCAGTCCGACAAGCGCTGCCACTTCCGCCCGCCCGATCTGCCCGTCGTCGGTGACGGCATCCACCATGATCGAATCATTGGTGAGTTTGTGGTCGTCGCGGCGCCGCTCCTCCGACCAGCGGCCCTTCAGCCCGGCGGTGAAGTAGTTCGCCACGTTCGTCGATGTCTCACTGCCGAACAGGTCGAGTGACACGGTGTAGTGGAAGTTCAGGTATTTCTGGATCATGTCGAGCGGGATGCCGCCGCGGGCGGCCACTTCGTCGGTGTCGTGCTCCATCATCAGCTGCGCGGTGCGCTCGACGACGCGGTCGATGCCGGTGGTCCCGACGAACATGTGGTGCGCCTCTTCCTTGAGCATGAACTCGCAGGTGCGCGACAGCGGGTCGAAGCCGGACTCCTTGAGCGTGCCGAGCTGGTATTTGCCGTCGCGGTCGGTGAAGTAGGTGAACATGAAGAACGACAGCCAGTCCGGGGTCTCCTCGTTGAACGCGCCCAGGATGCGCGGGGCGTCCTCGCTGCCGGAGTGACGGTGCAGCAGTTCCTCGGCCTCGCCGCGTCCCTCGCGGCCGAAATAGGCGTGCAGCAGGTACACCATCGCCCACAGGTGCCGCCCCTCCTCGACGTTCACCTGGAACAGGTTGCGCAGGTCGTACAGGCTCGGCGCGGTAGCGCCCAGGTTCCGCTGCTGCTCGACCGAGGCGGGTTCGGTATCGCCCTGGATGACGATCAGCCGCTGCAGGTCAGCGCGGTACTCGCCAGGCAGCTTCTGCCAGGCCGGTTCGCCCTTGTGCTCGCCGAACGCGATGCGCCGGTCGGGATCGCGCTCCGACACGAAGATGCCCCAGCGGTAGTCGGGCATTGCGACGTGCCCGAAGTGCGCCCACCCGTCGCGGCCGACGTTGACCGCGGTGCGCAGGTAGACGTCCTGGGTCGGCAGGGACGGGCCCATCGACTCCCACCAGGACAGGAAGTTCGGCTGCCACGACTCAAGCGCCCGCTGCAGCCGCCTGTCCTCGCCCAGGTCGACATTGTTCGGGATCTTCTCGGTGTAATCAGCGGTGGTCGTCACTGCTCAGACTCGCCTCCGGTCGAAGTGGGCACGCTGCCCGGTGCCGAACTTGCGCAGTGCGCCGTCCGGGCCGGACGCGTTGGGCCGATTGAAGATCCAGTTCTGCCAGGCCGTCAGCCGGCCGAAGATCTTCGTCTCCATCGTCTCCGGGCCGGCGAAGCGGTAGTTCGCCTCCAGCCCGGAGAGTGCGTCCGGGCTGAAGCTGGCCCGCTCCTCGACCGCGATGCGGACCTCCTCGTCCCAGTCGATGTCGTCGGGCGCGAAGGTGACCAGGCCGAGTTGCTCGGCGGGACGGGCCTCAAGCGGCTCGCCGACCCGATCGCGCACCGCGGCCATCTGCGCCTCGTCGTCGAGGAAGCGGGTCTGCAGCCGGGTCAGCCCGTTTCCCATCGGCAGCGGGCCCAGGTTCATCTCCCCCAGCGTGACCGCCGCCGACGTGGCATCCGGGTCAATCTCCTCGAAGACCCCGGACAGCATGTAGGAGCGGTCGGCGGCCAGGGCGAGCTCGAGCAGCGACCCGGCGAAGCAGCTGCCAGGCTCGATCAGCGCGATCAGGCTGCGGCTGGTGACGTCCAGTCGCTTCAGCGTGCGCTTGAGGTAGTGCACGATCTCGTTGACGAGCCAGTTGCCGCCGTTGTCAAGCAGTAGTTGGTCGTGGGCCAGTACCCGCCGCGGGTCGCCGGCGGTCTTGAAGACCCAGGTGCCGAGTTCGAGTTCGTTCGTGCGAAGGTCGAGGATCAGGTCGTCGAGCTCACGCGTCACCGCGAGCGACCAGAACGCGGCACCCTGCTCGTGGATCGTGGCCACGTCCGCGGGCGCGTCCTGCTCCGGGCCGGTCAAGGTGATCGTCGCCGTGCCCGCTGCCCGGCACAGCTCCGCGGTCACGTGCCGGTAGGCGATGCGGTCATCGTCGCGTTGCTTGACAAGCGGGGTCAGCGTGATGCCCGGCGCGTCGGCCGGACGGCTCGAATGCGCCGCAAGCTCGGCGGCGCGCGCGGCGACGGTCTCGGCCCATTTCGGCCGCGGGACGACCTCGTCGACCAGCTTCCACTGCGCCGCCTTCGTCCCGCCGAGCCCTTCGGTCTTCGTGGCGAAGTAGTCGGCCAGGTCGCGGCGGACGCGGCGCTTGTCGACCACCCTGGTCAGGCCGCCCGTGCCGGGCAGCACCCCGAGCAGCGGCAGTTCGGGGAGCGACACCGCCGAGGAGCGGTCGTCGATGAGCAAGATGCGCTCGCACGCCAGGGCCAGCTCGTACCCGCCACCCGACGCGGTGCCGTTGAGCGCCGCCAGATACGCCTGCCCGGAGTTCGCGGACGCGTCTTCCATACCGTTACGCGTCTCATTGGTGAACTTGCAGAAGTTCACTTTCCACGCGTGCGGCGACAGCGCCAGCATCCGGATGTTCGCACCAGCGCAGAAGATCTTCTCCTTACCGCTCGTCACAACGACCGTGCGGACCCGGGGGTGCTCGAACCGCAGCCGCTGCACCGCGTCATACAGTTCGATGTCCACGCCCAGGTCATACGAGTTCAGCTTCAGCTCGTAGCCGTCGCGCAGCCCGGCGCGCTCGTCCACGTCCATCGCGAGCGTCGCGACCGCGCCGTCGATGCTGAGGTTCCAGTGCCGGTAGCTGCTCGGCTCGACCTGGAAGCTGACCCGCTCCGCGCGGCTGTGGGGCGCCGCCCCCCGCCGTTCGTGCACGTCATCGGTTGCCAGGTTGCCTGAAGCGGCTGCCGTCATGCCGAATCCTCCTGTGCCCAACGCACCCAACCATATTCTACATAATAGTCCAGTGAAGTTAATCAACTGTAGCAGATTTCCACCGGCACGCCGCGCGAGGGTCTGCGAAGTGGCTGGGGATGCGGGAGAATCGGGAGACCGCACCGGCCCGCCACCCCGTCCCACCGCCCCCGCGACCCATCCCACCGGCCCCACTACCCGTCCCACCGGCCCGCTTAACGGAAGGTGCCATGCCGAGCAAGAGACCGCCAGCGGCCGACGCGGCGCCGACCCTGTCGCGGCGGCACGCCGCGGGTGCGCCGAGCGCGCGGGGACTGCTTTTTACCCTGCTCGGCGAGTTCGTGCTGACCGGCAGCGGGACCGCCTGGACGTCGGCGGTGATCGCCGCATTCGCCCGGCTCGGCGTCGAGGACAAGGCGACCCGGCAGGCGCTGATGCGCACGGCCGCGGCGGGCTGGCTCTGCGCCGAGAAGGTCGGCCGCCGCACCCGCTGGCATCTCACCGATGCCGCGCACCGGCTGCTGACGGACGGCGCCGAACGTATCTACTCCTTCACCGGCCCGGCCGAGAACTGGGATGGGCGCTGGCTGCTCGTCGCGGCGCACATCCCGGAGCGTGACCGCAGCGCCCGGCATGTTGTGCGCAACCGGCTGAGCTGGGCGGGTTTCGGCTCGCTTGGCCCGGGCCTGTGGATCAGCACGCACCCTGAGCGAGAAGCCGAGGTAACCCAGGTACTGCGCGAGGCCGGCATCGCCGACGATGCCCACCTGTTCGTCGCGACCCGGTCCGGCCTGGCCGACGTGCGCGCCATGGTAAGCGCGGCGTGGGACCTTGCCGCGATCGAACGGGACTACGAGCAGTTCATCGACGAGTTCGGCAACCACGGCCGGGGCGACGCGCTGGCGCGGCAGGTCGAGCCGGTGCACGCCTGGCGCCGGTTCCCGGCCATTGACCCGGCGCTGCCCCGCGAACTCCTGCCTGCCCGGTGGAGCGGCCTGAGAGCGGCCAGGCTCTTCGCCGATCGCCACGAGCACTGGTCCGCCGAGGCGCGGATCGAATGGAAACGCCTCAACGACGGCGGATGAGAGCGTCGGTGCGAATCCGACGGCCGTTGAAGGCGACAATCACGACCATGTCCGCGGGCAGCCGACCGGGCCGCGTTGACGTCCCGGTCATGTACCGTGCCACATGCCGCGCAGGTCCACTCGCGGGCTCGTCAACTCGCTCAAGGGCGTGTCGGCGCGCCGGTTGCGGCAGGAGTTCCCCGAACTGGCCCGGCTGGCGGCCGGCGAGCCGCTGAGAACGCGCCCGGCCGGCGAGCAGGGCACGGCCCGCCTGCTTGTGCGTGCCCGCAGCACGCTGGCTATTTGGTGGCAATGAGGTGCGGCGCAGGCGGGAGGTTCGCTGCCAGAATGGGGTGATGGAGATCGCGAGTGTGGTCGAGACTGGCTGAGGGAGGCCCGGTGACCAGTCCTGGCGCGGGGCTTGTCGTGTCCGATGCCACCGTGCGGGCGGTCGTGGTTCCGTTGCGGCGGCCGCTGGCTACCAGGGTTGGGGATTTCCTCCGCTGGCCCCTGTTGCTCATCGATGTCACCACCGAGCAGGGCATCATCGGCCGCAGCTACCTCGCCCCCTACCTGAGCCGTGCGGCCGCCGCGTTGCTTCCGCTGGTACGTGATCTCGGCGCCGGGCTGCGAGGCCGGCCGGTCGCACCAGCCGCGGCTTTCGAGGGAGCCCGCGGCTGGTTCGGTCTGGCCGGATACCAGGGCCTGGCCCTGGCAGCCGTGGCCGGGCTCGACATCGCCCTGTGGGACGCGCTGGCCAAGGCGGCCGGGCTGCCCCTGGCCCGGCTGCTCGGCGGGACCCTGGAACCGGTGCCCGCCTATAACAGCAATGGGCTCGGGCTCATACCCTCCGCCGGCGCTGGCGATGAAGCGCTGGAACTGCTCGCGGAAGGCGGGTTCACCGCCCTGAAGGTTCGGGTCGGGCGGGACTCTGGGACCGACGACATCGCCGCGGTCCGGCGTGTCAGGGAAGCGGTCGGCAACGGGGTCACCCTGTTCGCGGATTACAACCAGGGACTTGCCCTGGGCGAGGCGCTGGAGCGCTGCCGCGCCCTCGACGCGGAGGGCCTTGCGTGGATTGAGGAACCGCTGCGCTACGACGATCTCGACGGCCACGCCCGGCTCGCTCGTGACATCGCCACGCCGGTCATGCTCGGGGAGAACTTCTACGGCCCGCGCGCAATGCAGGAGGCAATCCGGGCGCAGGCCTGCGATCTGGTGATGCCGGACCTGATGCGGATCGGCGGAGTGACGGGGTGGCTGCGGGCCGCCGCGATCGCCGACGCGACGTGCATCCCGATGTCCTCCCACCTGTACCCGGAGGTCTCCGGCCACCTGCTGCGCGTCACGCCGAGTAGGCACTGGCTGGAGTGGCAGGACTGGGCCCACCCGGTGCTTGCACACCCATTCGAGGTCCGCTCCGGCGAACTGCACCTGCCAGATGTCCCCGGCAACGGCCTGGACTGGGACGAAGCCGCTGTCGCGCACTATCAGGTAGAGCTCTGACCAACCGGGTCGTGGTGGCGGACCCTTGGCACGCAGGCGTCAGGGAACATCAACGTGGCCGGCGTAGTGCTCGCCGTGAAACAACCGGAGGCTGCCGGACCAACCCCCGGCGAACTTCCAGTACCACCGAACTCGCAACACGTCGAATACGCAATAGTGCGGGTACGTGGTGACACGCAGGGTCCGGTCACCCACGCTGAGCATCAGCGGAGGCGCCGGTCGCGTGCTGCTCATCCCCCCGCCGCACGGGCGAATCGCTGCGCTGGTGCGGCGTCTGCACTGTTACGTGGGGCGCGTCCTTCCCCCTGCCGGGGCGGCGGCGCTGCAAGGCCCTGCGCGCACACATGACCGCGGCCCCAGCGACTAGTGCGGCCACCGTCATGCCAAGGACGGCCAGCCGCGCGCCCATTCCCCTGGTACCGAACATCCGCTCGACGGTCAGAACGATGAGCGCCGAGATGGCCAGCCCGTAGCCTGCCGCCACGGCGAGCGCGCTGGCCACACTGCCGCTTGTATCAGGCCGCCTGCTGCGGCCGTCCCTCTGCGCGATCTGGTTTCTCGCTGCCACTTCGAGTCCAAATGGTTCACGGGGAGTCACATGCATATCGTTGCGTCTGTACAGACGCGCTCGCGGCCGGATTGGACGCATTGCGGAGAAAGATTTGCGAATGAGTATCCAATCGGACAGTACGGTGCGAGATGGTGTCGTCACCGGCGTACCCGAGGTGCCAGGCCGGACCGATCCTGGCCGGTTCATGCCGCCGTCAGGCCGCGGCCACCCCGGCGCTGCCGCGACGTCCAAGGAACCCCCGCGGCATCAGCGGCCGTCTAGCGGCGCCGACGCGGGGACAGGCCCGGCGCCTGCAGGCCAGCAACACAACTTCCCCCCCGAAAACGTCACGGAAAACGGACATTCCACCCGCAGCGACGACGTTTTCGGGGGGGAGACGCAGGAACCCGCTCGCACGCCACCCGTTCACGGTCAGCGCCAGGCACGCCCGGATCACGGGCCGGGTTCCCGGTCAACGATCTAGATGGGAACCGGCCGATTCACCTGTCAGGACAAGTTAGGGAAGTGCTGTGATGAGCTCGGTGAGCGGCTTGCGGCGGCCGGTGTAGAACGGGATTTCGAGGCGGGTGTGCCTGCGTGCCTCCGCGCCGCGCAGGTGACGCATGAGGTCGACGATGCGATGCAGCTCGTCGGCCTCGAAGGCGAGCATCCACTCGTAGTCGTTCAGGGCGAAGCAGGCGACGGTGTTGGCGCGCACGTCAGGATACTCGCGGGCCATCCTGCCGTGCTCGGCGAGCTGCGCCTGGCGCTCCCGCGGTGGGAGCAGGTACCACTCGTAGGACCGGACGAACGGATAGACGGAAACGTACGCGCGAGGTTCCTCGTCGGCCAGGAACGCGGGGATGTGGCCCTTGTTGAACTCCGCCGGGCGGTGCAGTGCCATCACCGACCAGACTGGCTCACTTGCGCGGCCAAGCCTGGTCCGGCGGAATCTGGCGTAGACCTCCTGCAGGTCGTCGGATGACGGTGCCACCCACCAGAACATGTAGTCGGCATCCGCCCGCAGCCCCTGCAGGTCGTAGCTTCCCCTGGTAACCACGCCCTTGCCCGCGGCCTCGTCGAGCAACGCGGCGAGCTCAGACGCGACCTCGGAGCGATTCGCGGCGTCGAGACCCGGGCCGTCTGCGACGCGGAAGACCGACCACATCGTGTACCTGATCAGCTCGTTGAGCTCACGCGCCCGCATGCCGGAACCTTGTGCCATGGGCTCATTCTCCCCCATCGCCTTCGGACCCGCGCCGGGCCAGGTGCGCGAGAATCTGCGCCGCCGCCTGCCGCGCGGTCGCGATGCACGCGGGGATGCCAAGCCCGTCGTAGGCCGCGCCGCAGACGGCGAGGCCTGGCTGGTCCGCCACGGCAGCCCTGATGCGCTCCACCCGGGCGCTGTGACCGACCGTGTACTGCGGCAATGCCCCGCCCCACCGGGTCACCCTGGTCGCGAGCGTGTGCCCGCCGACACCCACGGCCGCGGCAAGCTCACGGTGAGCGAGCTCAACGAGTTCCTTGTCGGTCCGCTGAAGCACCTGCTCCTCGCCGATGCGCCCAACCGAGCACCTGACGGCCTCGATCGCCGCGTCGTGGCCATCCCCCCGGGCCAGCAGGTGCGGCCACTTCACGGTGGAGAAGGTCACGGCCTTGACCGCGCGGCCATCCACGGCAGGAATGAGATACCCGCTCCCACGCGGCCGAGCGTGGAACGCGCCGTGCTCGACCGCGCCGTACGGGAACGCGCCGTGCTCGACCGCGCCGTGCGGGAACGCGCCGTGCGGGAACGCGCCGTGCGGGAACGCGAGCGTGACGATTGCCATGCTCGCGTACTCGATCTCGCCAAGCAGCGCACCAGCGGCGGGCACCTCGGTGCGGAGCAGCCGGCTCGCCGGGCGGGCAGGCACGGCGAGCACCACTGCGTCCGCTCGCACGTACTCGGGATCGTCCGCGGAGCCAACGGTGAGCTGCCAGCCCGCCGTTGTGCGCCGGAGTTCACGGACGGACGCGCCGGTCCGCACGTGCGCGCCAGAGGCCGCCGCTACCGCTTCGGGGAGAGTGCCGAGGCCGCCTGCCAGCGTGGTGAACACCGGATTGGCCTGACCTGCCTGCGGAGCTGCATCGGGAACCGAGCGGGAAGCTCCCGGTGAAGCAGCGCCGTGCGTGCTTCGAGCCTGCGCGGCGAGCACCGACCGCGCCGCCGCGGTCAGGGTCCTGTGGTTACGGCTCGCTGCGGCGAGTCCAGGAAGCGTAGCCTCGAAGGACAGTTCGTCGGCGCGGCCGGCGTACACGCCACCGAGCAGCGGCTCCACCAGCCGGTCCACGACCTCGTGGCCGAGCCGCGCGCCGACCTTTCTGGCGACGGATACGTCGCCGTCCCTGCCGGTCCCGGGCAGCACGAGGTCGAGCCCGGCCCTGGCGAGCCCGGGAACGGACAGCACCCCGGAACGCGCGAGCGCGGCAAGGTCACCGGGCACGCCCATAACCTGGCCGGCCGGGAACCCGCGCATCGCACCGCGCGTCCATATCGCCGCGGTGGTCGTGGCGGGGCTCACGAGCTCACCGGCCAGGCCCACCGCCTCGACCAGGCCGACGCCCTCTGGGCGGCGGGCGAGCAGCGCCTCCGCGCCCTCGTCGACCGGGATCCCTGCGATCTCGGACACGGCGAGCTTGCCACCGACACGGGGCGAACCCTCGAACACCGTCACCCGCACCTGCGCGTCGCGCAGGAAGAAAGCGGCCGCAAGGCCGGCGATGCCGCCGCCCACGATGGCGACATGCGCCGCAATCCCGCCTTGACGCGCCGTCCCGCCTGGCCGCGCCGTCCCGCCTGGCCGCGCCGTCCCGTCTGGCCGCGCGGGCTCGCCACCCTGAGCGGGCTCGGGCTTCCCTGCGTGGGCGGGCTCACCGCCGTCACCCTGCGGCGACGCCACATTCACTCCATTCCCTCCAGCCCCACGTTTCTTCCTTCTGGCTTCGTGCATCACGTCCCCGACGGTTGAACAGGATGAGGCAGGCCGTCCGGCTGCGGCGACCCCGCATGCTGGCGCGCCACCTGGCGAAACGGTGCCAGGTCGCGCAGCCGTTACGGACAAATCTCACGCTATGTTCCGCGCGGTGGCTGAGCTCGTCCGACCGCCGGGCTCGGTGGCACCCCATGCGGCACCGCCCGCGCCCATCCGGCTCCCGACGAGCCCCTGCGGACAATCCGCTCGATGGCCGCACCTACGCCGCCATCGTCCGCCGCCATTCCCATGATGATGAACGCGACCGCCGGGAAGCACCAGAGGTCACCGCAGACCCACAGAATCGCCGCTCCGATCTGCTGATCGGCGAACGGCGGCAGCGTGACACCGGGCACATGGCCGTAGGGGGAATACCAGGAGCTCTGCGTGAAGATGCTGAGCGACATCGCGAGGAACC
This sequence comes from uncultured Actinomycetota bacterium, assembly GCA_963712955.1. Lineage (GTDB taxonomy): Bacteria > Actinomycetota > Actinomycetes > Streptosporangiales > Streptosporangiaceae > DATFVJ01. The sequence continues at coordinate 208,045 of CAVQKF010000010.1, forward strand.
ACATGATCACGTTCGTCGTGACCAGCGCGGCAAGACTGCCGGGAGCCGACATCCGCAGGTGCAGCGGTGGCGAGGGGATGAACTGGGCCCAGAACCACACGCCTGCCGCGAAGAATGATGCGTGCATCAGCCAGATATGCACGTACTGGTTTTCCTGCGAAAGGTCGAACAATGCGGGAATGTGCCAGGCGATCATCGCGACGTTGAACGCGATGATGGCGGCCCATGGTCCAAGTACGGCCGAGCGGAAGGTCCGCAGCGGGCGTGACCAGCCGCCAGCCAGCACGGACCGCGTCGCGCTCCGCCTGAACCTGGCAGGCAAGGCGTCGAGCAGCGGCTGCCAGGGCGCTCCCGCGACGATGAGCGTCGGGGCGGCGAACATGAGCAGTAGGTGCTGCATCATGTGAACGAAGAAGTAGTCGTCCGACCAGTAGTCGATGGGCGACACGACGGCGATGAGCAGCACGGCGAGCCCGCCGTAGAAGAAGAACGAGCGCAGCCTCCGCTGCCGCGAGCGCTGCGGGCGCGAACGCCGGGCGAGGCGCCGCAGACCGATCTCGTGCCAGATGACAATGACAATCGCGACGATCAGGAATGGGTCAAAGGACCAGTTGCCTGTGATGTAATTCATGGCTCTCAACCCGATGAGCCGAACTGGATCGGCACTTTGATGGTCTGTGCACTGTGCCACGCCGTCGCGCCGCGGCCGAGCCGCCAGTCCGTCAGCGTGGTGCCACGGGTGGCAAGCGCATCGAACTGCCCCGATGAACCGATCGCAAGCGCCGCGGTCACCGGGGGCAGCGCTGGCAGTGCCCGCCACGACCCGCCAGGACCGCTCAGCGTCTCCGCGCGGCCACCTGTGAGCATCAGCCAGATCGCGCCCCCAGGCCCCAGCCCGGACGACCGCACCTGTGCGCCGCCGATAGCGAGCGGTGGTGCGAGGGTCCAATGAGCGCCGTCGTCAGTGCTCCACGCGGCGACCAGCTTGGCGGCCCGGCCCGCGCCCGCCACGAGGAGCGCGACCGTGCGGCCGCCGGTTGTGGCCAGCCGGACAGTGGTGACTGTCCGGCCTGCGAGCGACTGTGGCAGCGCCGGTCCCGCGGCCTGCCATGTGCCCGCCTCGAGGGCGAAGATCCCGGCCGTGCCTGGCCGTGCGCAGTTCCCTGCGAGCAAGGGGGCCCCCGACACGCTGAACGCGGCCGCGGTGAGCGCACTGAGATCGCACCTCTGGCCCGCCGGTGATGCGGCCAGCCCGCGCTCGCTCGTCGAGCTTGGACCAGCCCGATGTGCCTGTCGCGCTCACGGACTGCTCGGCCGTGCCGTCCTTCAGCAGCGCAAGCAGGTGACCGTCCGCCCCGGCCGCGAGCGCGTCCGGAACGTCGGCCAGGCTGGCGTCGAGGATGCCGGGCGACCACGTTCTGCCGGCGTCCGCGGTGGTAGCGAGGGGCGAGTAGACCAGGTCCTCGCTTGGCCGGAACCCGGCGACGAGCGACTGCCCGCCCAGGTCCGCGAGAACGAGCCCGCCGTTGTCCGCGACGCCAGGTGGGGTCACAAGCGACCAGCCGGTCGCTCGTGACCCCACCGCCGGGTACCTGACGAGCTGCCAGAAGGCCGGGCTCCCGCCCATCGGGACGACGGCCCAGGTGCCCGCGGTGGTGACAAGCGACGTGGTCAGCGACGGCGGTGCCACGGTAGGGGTGACCGCCGGATGTCCCGCTTGCACGGCGCCGCAGCCAGCGGTGAGGATTCCCGCGGCACAAATCAGGGCCGCGGCGCCGCGGCGCGGCCCAGCTTTCTGCCGCGCCGCGGCGCCGCTGCGCGGCCCGGCGGCCGTGCGGCGCTGGCTGGTCACGACGACCTCAGCGCATGCTCGGCCGCGTTCGCGAGCACGACCGCGAACGACGACTTCGAGCTCGCGGTCCCTGGACCTGGATCTGACTTCAGCTCCTGCCGCAAGCATGATCACGGCGAACAGGTTGACCGCGAACCCATGCGCCGCGACGAATGACGCAAAACTCGACACCAGTGCCGACAGGAAGTGCGGCTGCGATGTCTGTGCCATGTCCTTGATCATGCTGGTGAGACTGCCAGGCTGCCCATGAAGCGTGCCCTGCCAGAACCCGCGGCCCGGCCACGCGTGCAGTACCGCCATGTCGACGAGGAACAGGCCGATGCCAGCGAGGGTGAGCCTACCCAGACGGGGCGTGGCCCAGGCGCGGACAGGCAGCGCGATCATGCCACCCGCCACGCAGGAGAGGAGTACGGCTCCTGGAGCACCGAAAAGCCAGGTCAGCCCATGGCCGAACACGCCGCCGAATGCCTCGCCGAACACCCACACGATCAGTCCCCACCCGACGCTGGCCAGGCCACCCAGCCTGGACCAGGTGCCTCGCGCCGCCACGAGCAGCCAGATGCCGATTCCGATCTGGATCCAGAGCACGCCGAAACCGATCCTCAGCATCCGGCGCGCGGCGGGCTCCGCGAGTGCGGGCACGGCTGAACGGCCTCCCCCGGCATCACCCGCGCTGGTGGCGGGCAGCCATTCGCGCACACTGATCCACGCCACCACGAGCAGCGCGAATATTACGGCGATGAGGATCCCCTGGTGCAGGAGCGCCGCGCGGAACGCGGCCACCATCGTCGAGTTGCCCGTCTGGAGGCCTGAACCCATCCCGGACATCGCATCCACTGCTTTCTGGCGATCGCACGATCATCCGTGGCCCGTTCATGGCCATGGTGCCGGTGCGGGAGATCCTTTGTCCGCGTTTCTGCGCGCATGCGGGAGCACAGGAAACGCGGACGCGTCCTGCATACCGCACGTCCACGCCGCTGGCCCAGGGCGGGTGACCACTTCACGCGTCTGCCCGTGCGGCCCGCGCGCCCGGTGCCGGTCCGCGGGTCCGGCGCCGGTCCGCGGGTCCGGTGCCGGTCCGCGGGTCCGGTGCCGGTCCGCGGGTCAGCACACCAGCGCCGAAGACGTTACGCGCTTCGACGCCGCGGTGCGCGGCGCAGGCCGCGGCGCACGCGGCGCACGCGGGGGGTGTGCGAAATTCCCCTGGCGATCCGGGCGACAATGGTGGCGGGCCATGTGTGCAGAGGCACGCAGGCACGACGATGCCGGCACGACGGTGCGGGCACGAGCGGATGGGAAGCGGCGTGGGTGGCGGCGATCAGATGCTTCCGGCATTTAGCTGGCAGCAGGTAGCGGACCACTGGACGTTCGCGCCGGTGGTGACAGGCCTGGTGGTCGTGGCCGCAGTGCTCTACCTGTGGGGTGTGTGGCGGGTGGGTTCACGCCACCCGGCGAGGCCCTGGCCATGGTGGCGGACGTGGCTGTTCGTATCCGGGCTCGCGGTCATCGTGGTGGCGACCCAGAGCGGCATCGGGGCGTACGACGATGTACTTTTCTGGGATCACATGATCCAGCACCTGCTGCTCATCATGGTGGCACCGCCCCTGCTTGTGCTGAGCCAGCCCATCACACTGCTGCTGCACGCGAGCCGTAACCCGCTGCACACCTGGGTCAAGAGGGCGGTGCGCTCGCGCGTGGCCGCATTCCTCACCTGGCCGCCGTTCACGATCGCCGCCTATGCGGCGACGATCGTCGGCACCCATCTGACCAGCGCGATGAGTGTGGTGATGACCGACCCGCTGGCCCACGACGCCGAGCACGCGCTGTACCTGCTCGTCGGCTACCTGTTCTTCCTGTCCATCCTCGGCCACGAGCCCATCCGCTGGCGGATCCCGTACCCGATGCGGATCCTCGCACTGATCGTGATCATGCCCGTGGATACCTTCACCGGTCTGGTGCTTGGCTACTCAAACACCGGCATGGCCGGCATGATGAGACGGTCGTGGGGACCAAGTCCCGTGGACGATGTGCACCTGGGCGGTGCGGTCATGTGGATCGGCGGGGACGCCATCATGCTCGTGCTGATCATGATGGTGTTCGCCGCGTGGAGCAGAGATGACCGGGGGGCCGCCGGTGGGCTTGGCTGGCTGGACTCTGCCCGCCAGGCAAGGCTGGCCAGCCTGCGCGCCGCTGCCGCCGCTAGCGCACCCGCCGTACCTGCCGCCGCTGAAGGAACCAGTGGGGCGCAGGCAGGTACCGCACTTGCTGGTGCGGCGGCCGCCAATGCGGCAGGAGTGTCCGCTACTCGCCGCGCTGACCGGCACCGGGACGTAGACGACGACGATGAGCAGTTGGCTGCCTACAACGCCTACCTCGCCAGACTCGGCGAGGTCGAGTCCGGGAGCGAGGCGCCAGGCCGCGGCTGATCCGGCTACGGTTCCAGCCCACCGAGTGTTACGGCTGGGACGGCGCCCGGCTTCAGGCGGGGGCGCGCATGGACTCGGTGTGCACGAAGTCGGCGAGTTGTGCGAGCGCGTCGGGATGTGTGCCAGGCAGCACGCCGTGGCCGAGGTTGAAGATGTGGCCCTCGGCGGCCCGGCCGCGGCCGAGAACGTCACGGGCGCGCTCCTTGATGGTCTCCCACGGCGCGAACAGCAGCGCAGGGTCGAGATTGCCCTGCAGCGCCTTGCCAGGTTCCACCCGCCTTACCGCCTCGTCGAGCGGGACCCGCCAGTCGACCCCCACCACGTCCGCGCCCGCCTCGCCCATCAGGCCGAGTAGCTCACCGGTGCCGACACCGAAATGGATGCGGGGTACCCCCGTGCTCTCGAGTGCCGCGAAGATCCGCCTGCTGTGGGGCAGCACGCTGCGCCTGTAGTCGTCAGGGCTCACCGCCCCGACCCACGAGTCGAAGAGCTGCACCGCCGATGCTCCTGCGGCGATCTGGATCTGCAGGAAGGAGATCGTGATGTCGGCGAGCCGGTCGAGCAGTGCATGCCACAGCCTGGGATCGCCGTACATGAGGGCCTTGGTGCGCTCGTGGTTCTTCGACGGCCCGCCTTCCACGAGGTACGAAGCCAGCGTGAACGGGCCACCGGCGAAGCCGATCAGCGGCCGGGAGCCAAGTTGGGCGACAAGCGCCTGTACCGCCTCTGTCACGAACGGCACGTCGCCGGGCACCAGTGGCCGCATCCGTGCGAGATCACCGCCATCCCGCAGCGGGTGCTCTACGACTGGGCCGACACCCGGGCGGATATCCAGGCTTACGCCGACCGCCTTCAGTGGCACGACGATGTCGCTGAAGAAGATGGCGGCGTCGACGTCATACCTGCGCAGCGGCTGCAGGGTGATCTCGACGACGAGGTCGGGCCTCGCGCACGCCTCGAGCATCCCGGTGCCCGCCCGCAGCCTGCGGTACTCGGGCAGCGAGCGCCCGGCCTGGCGCATGAACCAGACGGGGGTGTAGGGCACCGGCTGTCTGCGGCAGGCTCGCAGGAACGGTGAGTCTTCCTTTGCCGGGGTCACATTAGGGATGGTCTCACAGGCCACGCGGCATTTTCGTGACACGCCGTGCGACGTCCACCGCTTCGACGTCAGCGTATGCCACCTTTTGATCAGCCTTGCACCGCGCACAGCCCCGGGCGAGACCCGCGGCACGTTCCCCAGTGAGGAGGTCGCGTGCGATGAGCCTCATGACACTGCGTTGTCCCGAATGTCGCGAAGAGCGACTGTTCGAACGGCCGCACGACGTAGCGGAGTGCCCGGACCGGGCCGACAGCACCGACGGGCTGTGCCCCGAGCTGGCCTGCATCGAGTGCGGCACAGCGTTCCTTGTCGGCTTCGCCGTGCCGATCACGGTGGGCACACGGGCGGTCGCCGTTCTCAGGCAACATAGCCCGGAACGTGCCGCATGACTGCCCACACGCGGCAGTGTCATACGCTCCCCTCATGAGCCCGGTAGGCCGGGCGGCGCCACGGCAGGCCGCACAGGCGGCAGAGATCTTCCGCGACGCTGCGGCAGACCTCGAAGCCGAGCGGAAGCGTCAGACGGCCCTCCGCCCGGAGCTCACGTTCGAAGATGTGCCCGCACCGAAGAAGCTTGCGCCTTACGCGGCGGTGCTCACGGTGGCCGTGCGCACCGGCGGTGCAGAGATCGCCACAGGCCGGCTGATCCTGCTCTACGACCCGGCTTGCCAGCCGGGCTGGGCTGGGCCGTTCCGGATCGTCGCGCAGATCCAGGCTGAGCTGGACCCGGAGATTGCCGCGGATCCGCTGCTCGGCCCCGTCGGGTGGAGTTGGCTCACCGAGGCACTCGACGCACATTCCGCGCGGTACGCCGCGCCGAGCGGCACGGTGACGCGGGTCGTCACTGAGGGATTCGGCGCCAAGGGCGACGATCCAGCCGCGACCGAATTCGAGCTGCGCGCGTCCTGGTCCCCCGCGGAACCCGATGGCACATCTGACCGGCCCAGCCTCGCAGGCCACGTGGCGGCCTGGTGCGACGCGCTCTGCGCTGCGGCCGGCGTGGCACCGCTCGAGCCCGGGGTGAGCGCGCTGCCGCCACCGGGCGCCAGGCAGCGGGCCGCGAGCGGGCGCGGCGGACCCGGCGACCGCGGCGGAAGTGACCCTAGGGGACCTGCGGTCAGGTGACATCCGGCGACGGCGTGATGGATCAGGAGGGACGCGCGCCCCTTCTCGAGCCGCGCGAGCCGATCCCGGCTGTGGTGTCGGACGCCGTCGGCCTCGCCCAGGCCATCAGCGACCTCAAGGCCGGGACCGGGCCCGTCGCGGTGGATGCCGAGCGCGCGTCGGGTTACAGGTACGGCCAGCGCGCCTACCTGGTCCAGTTCAGGCGCGAAGGGTCGGGCACGCTGCTCATCGACCCGATCGGCTGCCCCGACCTGTCGGGCGTCGACGCGGCACTGGCCGATACGGAAGCCGTGCTGCACGCGGCGTCGCAGGACCTCCCGTGCCTGGCCGAGGTCGGATACGTGCCCAAACGGATCTTCGACACAGAGCTGGCCGGCCGCCTGCTCGGCTTCCCCAGGGTCGCGCTCGCTACGCTGGTGGAGGAGATCCTCGGGCTCAGGATGGAGAAGGGCCATTCGGCCGCCGACTGGTCCACCCGCCCGCTGCCCGACGCGTGGCTCAAATACGCAGCGCTTGATGTCGAGGTGCTTGTAGAGCTTCGGCACGCACTCGCGCAGCAGCTCGACGAGGCGGGCAAAAGGGAATGGGCCGACCAGGAGTTCGCCGCTGCGCTTGCCGCAGGGCCGCCCAGAGTCCGTAGGGATCCATGGCGCCGCACCTCCGGTATTCACCGCATACGGGCCCGTCGCGCCCTCGCAGCGGTGCGTGAGCTGTGGCAGGAGCGCGACGACATCGCCAGGCGGCTGGACCTGTCACCCGGCCGGGTCCTGCCGGATGCCGCGATCGTCGAAGCGGCAAGAACATCGCCTGTGACCGCGGCAGACCTGAATGCGATCGCGGGATTCAAAGGCCGCAACGCGCGGCGCCGTACTGCCATCTGGCTGCGCGCCCTTGACCGCGCCCGCGGCGACGGCGAGGACACGCTGCCCGAAGTGGCGGCGCCCGGCGACGGTCCACCGCCCGCAAGCAGGTGGGCGGAGCGTGATCCCGCGGCGGCACGGCGGCTCGACGCTGCGCGCACCGTGATCGCCGCCATCGCGGACGAGCATGCCGTGCCAAGTGAGAACCTGCTGCAGCCGGATGCGGTCCGGCGGCTGTCATGGAGCCCACCTGCCGAGCCCACGGCCGAGTCGGTCCGCAGTGAGCTCGCCTCCTACGGGGCCCGGCCATGGCAGACCGAGCTCACCGCCTTGCCGCTCGCCCGTGCGCTCCAACGCCTGCAGGACGACGATGAGGCCTGAAAGCGCGCCGACCTGCTACGTTTCGCGATGGAATGCCGCACGCCCGTGACCGAGAGTGACGCGAAACCCTACCCCGGTCAACGGACTGTAACGGCCTTAGACGATCATTGGGTTGTCGGCCGGCGTCGTCGGTTAGGGGGCCAGGGCGGCGCCGGCCGACCTGCGTAGCGCGCGCTTCTTGTCAGGTGGCCCAGCGATGGGCCTGGGACCCCAGCGATGGGCCATCGCTGGGGTAGCGGGACGCGGGCGGTTTCAGGCACGCGGCGGGCTCAGGCACCCGGCGGGCTCAGGCCCGCGGCGGGCTCAGGCCCGCGGCGGGCTCAGGCCCGCGGCGGGCTCAGGCACGCGGCGGGCTCAGGCACGCGGCGGGCTCAGGCACGCGGCGGGCTCAGGCACGCGGCGCGGTCAGGATTGGCTGGCGGCCTCGTCATAGAGCTTCTCGATGTTGTCGTCGAAGTATGAGCTGTAGGACACATCCGCGGTGTCGCCCCCATGCTGATAGCCTCCGATCACCCCGATGATCAGGCCGGTGTGGGTAACCGGATTGAACCGCGTCACCCATGGGCTGCCGCTGGTGCCCGGCAAGTATCCCTTGCAGGCGAAACGCATCTGACGGCGGCTCTGCCTGCTGGTCCTGTTGACGCACGTGATCGGCTCCTCGCCATTGCCTGGGTACCCCGTCACCCGCACCACATGGTGGAAGCCCTGGTTGACGCCGAGCCTGTTGGCACCGAGCACGTTTTCGATGTTCTCGCCATCAAGGGGATGCAACACGATGAAGGCAACGTCCAGCGCCGGATCCGACGATCGCGCCCAGGCGCGTGCGACGAACATCTTCCGCGGCACCCATACCCCACGGGGAGCCGCCCCGCCGCGGTAACCGGGCACGAAGACGATGTCGCGCCTGTAGGACTTGCCCTTGCCGCCGTGCACGCAGTGCGCTGCGGTGATCAACATGTCGCGGCTGCGGCTGCTGACCACGCTGGCCGTGCAGAAGTGATCGCCGCCGGAGCTATGGGAGAACAGCGCGCCCACCCGCAGCGAGGCGCGAACCCGCCTGGCCGGCAGGGCGCCGGCCAGGTAGGCGGCTGGCAGTGCCCACGGCCGTGCGTGCACGATGCGCGTGGCGGTCCAGTACGATCGCGCGACATCGGCGAGCCGGCCGTTCTCGACGTAGGCAGTGGTGAAGGAGCCCTGCGCCGCTACGGCGGCCTGCGGCGTGCCTGGCCTGCGGGCCGGCCTGAGGCGGGCCGGCGAGGCGGCGGGCCGGCCTGAGGTGACGGGCCGGGCCCCGGCGGCGGGCCGACCAGGCGCCGCGCAGCCCGCCAGCCCAAGCACGGACACGATCGCTGCCGCGCAGGCCGCACCGAGCGCGCCCCGCAGCGGGCCTACAAGACACCGGCCGCAATGACACCAGCCGACATGACACCCCACGTGGATCCCCCGATCCGAAAGCCCGCGCCGCCACCCGCAGGCCCCCCCATGACGCTATTCGATCACCCGGACGGCTGCGCGGCCAGTCCCCATGCTGATGCGTGCATTGGCCGATTCCCATCAAGCAGTGAGCGGGCCGCCGGGGTGTGCGCGGGGATACCGGGGGTCGTCCCCCCGGGACAATACAGTCGTGACCATGGCACCGCACCGCCGGATGACCGGTACAGGGACACGTCTCATGCATGTCGCGCGACTGCACGCGGTGGGTGATCTCAGGGTGGCCCATGAACCCGTACCCGCCGCGGAGCCGAACAGTAGCCTCGTCAGGGTCACCGCGGTCGGGATCTGCGGCAGCGATCTGCACTGGTGGACCGACGCGGGTATTGGCGACGCAAAGCTGGACCGGCCTCTCGTGCTCGGGCACGAGGCCGCCGGCATCGTCGAAGATGGCCCCCGCCGTGGCGAGCGGGTCGCGATCGATCCGGCGATCCCGGACGGAACCTGCCCGCAATGCCGTGCCGGTTACCGCAACCTCTGCCCCCAGGTACGGTTCGCCGGCCACGGCAGCCAGGACGGCGCGCTGCGTGAATTCCTCACATGGCCGTCAGCGCATCTGGTTGCGCTGCCTGACGGGCTCACCGACGCGGACGGCGCTGTACTTGAGCCGCTCGGCGTCGCCATCCAGGCACTGGATCTGGGTCATCTGCGAATAGGTGCAGCCGCCGCGGTGATCGGGTGCGGCCCGATCGGGCTGCTGCTCGTGCAGCTTCTGCGGGCAGCAGGCGCAGGCTCGGTGGTGGCGGTGGATCCGCTGCCGCATCGGCGGGATGCTGCCAGCAGGGCGGGCGCGAGTGTGACCGCCGATCCTGCAGCCGCGGACGGGCGTTCCGGCCTGCGCGACCTGGTGGGCGCGGGGGTTGATACGGCCTTCGAGATGGCGGGCACAGGCGACGCGGTCCAGCTGGCGGTGCACGCCACACGGCCAGGCGGGCGGGTGGTGCTCGGCGGCATCCCGGGCGACGACCTGATCACGTTCCCCGCCTCGGTATCACGCCGTAAGGGCCTGACGATCGCGATGGTGCGGCGGATGAACGAGGTCTACGAGCGCGCGATCCACCTGGCCGCGAGCGGCCAGGTGGATCTGGCGGGACTGGTGACGGACCGGTTCCCGCTGCCGCGGGCAGCGGACGCGTTTGAGGCGGCCGCGCGGCGCGGCGGCCTGAAGGTCATCGTCGAGCCAGGGACATGAAAGCCGGGACATGAAAGCCGGGGACATGAAAGCTGGGGACCTGAAAACTGGGACCTGAAAACTGGGACCTGAAGGCTGAGACATGAAGGCTGGGACCTGAAGACTGGGACACAAAGGCTGGACATGAGCCAGGGATCTGCGTTGCGCGGGCCGGCGGCCTATCCTGGATACGCCACGTCGTGCTGCTCCGTGGCGACCAGACAGGCCGCAGCCCCGTCGCCCACAGTCCGCGCGACGTGCATCACGCTGAAGCTGCCCTTCGCCAGCGCCACGTCCGAGGGCGGTCGTGCGCCGAAATGCCTGACCGCCTGCGCCTGAAGCGACGGCAGTGTCTCGCGGTGCCCGCAAAGGATCATCGGCAGGCCATCGGCGAGCAGTTCGTCCAGCCGGGAGCCTGCCGCGTCCCCGCCACCGGCGGCATCCACGGCAAAGGCAGGCTCGGCCGCCGCGGTAACGCCGAGGCGGACCGAATACGGCAGCACGGTTTCCACGCAGCGCGCGGCCGCCGAACTGAACACACGGGCCGGGCCGAAGCAGGCGAGCAGTTCGGCGAGAGACCAGGCGGCCGCGCGCCCGGCCTCGTCAAGCGGCCGCAGCAGGCCGGTATCCGGCCAGCCTTGCTTCTCCACGGCCGAGGCGTGCCGCAGGAAAATGTACGGGACGGTCGGCGCGGGAGCGCTGGCGAACTCGCGAAGCAGCCCGACGTCACGCTCGTAGCTCAACCGCTGCGTGGCCGCGGCGACCGGCAGCCACTCCAGCTTGTCCACCTCGTCGTTCGGCACGAACTCAGGCTGGCCAGCCGGGATACACTCAGCCTGGGCGCGGCTGCTCCCGCCGCCGCCCCGGCTAAGTCCCTCCGCCACCGGTACCGCCGGTGTGGCCGCCCAGTAGTCCACCCGCTTGGGCCGGCCGTTGGTCTGGTAGAGCATGCGCGTGAGCGGCCGGCCGAGCACGGGCCGCAGGCCGGTCTCCTCCGCCACCTCGCGTACCGCCGTAAGCAGCGGATGCTCGCCTGGTGCCGCCTTGCCTTTGGGGAACGCCCAGTCGTCGTAGCGGGGACGGTGGACGAGCGCCACCTCCAGACCGCATGCCGCGGCACGCCACATAACGGCTCCCGCGGCGCGAATCTCGCCCGTTTCCGCGGGGTCACCCATCGGCCACTCGCCACCGGCGTGCCTGGATCAGGTGCGACTGGATGTCGAGCAGCGGCTTGCCCGCGTCGTCGGTGTACCGCCGTGTCCAGCGCCCGTCGTGCCCGAGGCGCCAGGACGCGGTGGACTCATCCATCGCCAGGTCGAGCAGGGAGGCCAGGTCCTCGCGCATCGCGGGCTCGGTGACCCGGACGAGCACCTCCACCCGCCTGTCCAGGTTGCGATGCATCAGGTCCGCGCTGCCCAGCCACACATCCGGCGGCTCCTCCTCGCCGACAGGCCCGAACGCGAGCACCCGCGAGTGCTCGAGGAACCTGCCGAGGATGCTGCGCACCCGGATGTTCTCTGACAGGCCAGGGACACCGGGGCGCAGCGCACAGATTCCGCGGATCCACAGGTCGACGGGCACGCCCGCGCGTGAGGCACCGTACAGCGCGTCGATGACCACCTCGTCGACGAGCGAGTTGCACTTGATCCGGATCCGGGCAGCGCCACCGTCAACGAACCGCTCACGCTCGCGGTTGATGCGCTCCACAATCCCTGCGCGCAGTGACACAGGGGCGACGAGGAACCTGTGGTAGGAGTTGCGGCGGCTGTATCCGGTGAGGTGGTTGAACAGGTCTGTGACATCCTCGCCGACCATTGTGTCGGCCGTGAGCAGACCGAAGTCCTCGTACAGCCGTGCGGTCTTCGGATGGTAGTTGCCCGTGCCGACGTGGCAGTAACGGCGCAGCGTCCCGTCCGGCTCCTCACGCACGATGAGCGCGGTCTTACAGTGGGTCTTCAGCCCGACAAGGCCATAGACCACATGGCAGCCCGCTTCCTCGAGTTTTCTGGCCCACGCGATGTTGGCCCGCTCATCGAAGCGCGCCTTGATCTCGACGACCACGACCACCTGCTTGCCCGCCTCGGCCGCGTCGATGAGCGCGTCAACGATCGGAGAATCACCGCTTGTGCGGTAGAGGGTCTGCTTGATCGCCAGGACCCGTGGGTCGGCGGCGGCATCCTCGATGAGTCGCTCCACCGTCGTGGTGAACGAGTCGTACGGCATATGGACGAGCACATCGCGGTCGCGCAGTGTGGCGAACACGTTGGAGTCGCGGCTCAGCGCGGATTCCGCTGGGACGAACCTGGGGTACTTCAGTTCAGGAAGATCGAGGTCCGCGATCGCGTGCAGGCCGGCCAGATCGAGCGGGCCAGGCAAGCGGTAGACCGCCCGCTCGCCGACACCGAGTTCTGTCACCAGGCGGTCGAGCACGCCCGCGGAGATCGAGTCTTCGGCCTCGAGCCGCACGGCAGGCCCGGACCTGCGACGGAGCAGTTCACGCTCCAGTGCCTGCATGAGGTCCTCTGTGACGTCCTCGTCGACTTCGAGATCCTGGTTGCGGGTGACACGGAAGGCGTGGTGCTCGAGTATCTCCATGCCCTCGAAGAGCTGGGTAAGGTGCGCCGCGATCACGTCCTCAAGCGGGAGGAACCGCTGCGGCGACACCTCGAGGAAGCGCGGAAGCAGCGGCGGCACCTTGACGCGGGCGAACATGTTGACGCCGGTCTGCGGATCGGCCACCACCACGGCGAGGTTGAGTGACAAGCCAGAGATGTAGGGAAATGGGTGGGCGGGGTCGACGACGAGCGGCGTCAGCACGGGGTAGATCCGCTCACGGAAAAGGCGATGCAGGCTCTGGCGCTCGGTGTCGGACAGCTCAGCCCACCGCAGAATTTCGATGCCCTGCGCGGTCAGGGCCGGGAGGACCGCCTCGCTGAAGCAGGCCGCGTGCCGTAGCATCAGCTCGCCCGTGACCTCGAGGATGCGACCGAGCACCTGGCGCGGAGGCCGTCTGGTCGCGGTCTTTACCGGCAGCCCCGTGGCCAGGCGCCTGGTGAGCCCTGCGACGCGAACCATGAAGAACTCGTCCAGGTTGCTCGCGAAGATCGCCAGGAACCTGACCCGCTCAAGCAGCGGTACCGCCTCGTCCTCGGCGAGTTCAAGCACCCGCTGATTGAACCGCAGCCAGCTTTCTTCCCGGTCGAGGTAGCGGTCCTGTGGAAGGTCCTCCGAGCCTGGGAGCTCGCTGACCTCGGTAACGCTCATGCCCCGATTCTCCCGACTGTCGCCAACACGTCCGCGTCCTCATCTCAAGTATCACGTCTGCTCAGTCCATCGAGCCACCCACAGCGGGTGACAGGTTCGCGCGAACTATGAAGATGAGCAGCTGACGGGGACTCGCCCGCCGGCACCGCCCAGATCAACTCTAGGGACCAAGGTCCCTGGGCGCTGCGGAGGCCCGGCCACACGCTTGGCTTGCGGAGGTGGCCATGGGCGGGAACGTAAGCACAGAGAGGCTGGCACGGCGGATAGCGGTCGCACGCGGTGACGAGCCGGCCGATGTGGTGCTGACCGGTGGCAGGGTGCTCAGCGTCTTCACCGGCGAACTTCTCGACGTGGACGTCGCCGTCGCCGGCGAGCACGTCGCCGGCCTTGGCAGCTACGAGGGCCGCGAGGTCGCCGACGTCTCCGGGCTGGTGCTGCTGCCTGGCTTCATCGACAGTCACATGCACCTGGAGTCCACCAAGCTCATGGTCGACGCGTTCGCGTCCGCGGTGCTGCCGTGCGGGACGACCGCCGCCGTCATCGACCCGCACGAGATCGCCAACGTGTTCGGCGCCCGTGGCGTGCACGCGCTCTTGAGCGCCGCGGACCTGGTGCCGCTTGACTATTACCTGATGGTGCCTTCATGCGTGCCGGCCAGCCCGTTCGAATCCGGCGGCGCCACGCTCGGCGCCGCCGACGTGGCGGCGCTGCTTGCCGGCGAGCCCCGCGCGATCGGGCTGGCCGAGGTCATGGACTTCCCCGGGGTGGTCGGGGCGCACACCTCCGTGCTCGACAAGATCCTCGCCACCCGCCGGGCTGGCCTGGCACGCCGACGGGCATGCGCCCGGGCTCTCCGGGCGCGCACTCAACGCCTACCTCGCGGCGGGCATCCGGTCCGACCACGAGTGCGTCAGCTACACGGAGGCGCTCGAGAAGCGCCGCCTGGGCATGTGGATCATGATCAGGGAGGGATCGGCCGCCCAGAACCTGGAGGCCCTGCTGCCGCTCGTACTGAGATGCGGCAGGCCAACTGCATGCTGTGCACCGACGACAGGGAGCCGGACGAGCTTGTGGAATCGGGCCATCTCAACGCGATCCTGCGCCGGGCGGTCTCGCTCGGCTGCCCGGCGGCCGACGCGGTTGTCATGGCCACCTTGCACCCGGCCCGCTACCACGGGCTGAGTGAAATGGGTGCGATCGCGCCCGGTTACCTGGCGGACATCGTCGCGGTACCCGATCTGGCCGGTTTCCGCCCCGCCCTGGTGTACAAGCGGGGCATGCTGGTGGCGGAGAGCGGGCTGGCGGCGGCGGTCACAAAGGTCCCCGCACCTGACTGGATGCGCGGCAGCGTCCACCTGCGCGCGATAGGTGCCGCCGACCTGCGGATCCCGGCTCCCGGCGGCCCGGTGAGGGTCATCGAGGTGCGGCCCGGGGAGCTGGTGACCCGGATGCTCGCCGCGGCGGCGCCGGAGCGGGACGGCGAACTCGTCGCCGACCCCGAGCGCGACCTGCTCAAGGCGGCCGTGCTCGAGCGTCACCATGACACCGGCCGGGTCGGGCTTGGCATCGTCACCGGCTTCGGCCTTCGCCGCGGTGCGCTGGCCTCTACGGTCGCGCACGACGCGCACAACGTCGTCGTCGTCGGCGCGGACGACCCGGACATGGCGGCGGCGATCGGCCGGCTGACGGAGCTTGGCGGCGGCCAGGTCGCGGTCGCGGACGGCCGGGTTCTCGCCGAGGTTCCACTCCCGCTCGCCGGGCTGCTTTCGGACCGCAGCGCCGACGAGGTGGCGGCGCAGGTGCGCCGGCTGCGCGCCGCCGCGGCCGATCTGGGCAGTCAGTTGCCTGCCCCGTTCATGACGATGTCGTTCCTGGCGCTTTCCGTGATCCCAGAGGCCAGGCTGACGGACCGGGGCCTGCTGGACACTGTCCGCTTCGCCCTTGTCACGCTCGCGGCCGACGGAGCCGCAGGTCAGGCCCATGTGCCCACGGCCAAGGGACGAATGGCTCTGTGATCACTTCGGGCGAAAATGCGAGCTTTGCGATCAGTTGTAACCCCTTGAGCACGCCGATGGCCGCCGAGCGGCACCGCCCGTGCCTTCTCTCAATGGGAGGGAAATGTTATGACAAGGCGATGGAGGCTGATCGCCCTGGTCGCCGGTGCCGCTATCCTGTCGGTCGTCGCGGCGGGCTGTGGATCAAGCACGCCGGCCGCGTCCTCGTCCCCATCCACATCCAGCGGCTCGGCAGCGGGAACGGCGTGGACGGCCGCGCACCCCTTCAAGGCCGCATTCATCTACGTCGGCGCTCCGAGTGACGCCGGCTGGACCCACGCCCACGACGTGGGCCGGCTTGCGGTGCAGACCTACTTCGGTGGCAGGGTCGTGACCATGTACAAGGAGAACGTCCCCGAGGGCCCGCAGGTCAGCCAGGTCATCACCCAGCTGGTCGAACGCGGGCAGCGAACATCATCTTCGCCACCTCGTTCGGTTACCAGCCGGCCATGGCTGCGGCTGCACAGAAGTACCCGAACGTGTCTTCGAGCAGGCGACAGGCACCGACCATGGCCACGAACCTGGGCGAGTACTACGGGGCGGGTGAGGACGGGGACTACCTGTGTGGCATGGCCGCCGGGCGCGGCCAGCCAAGAACAACAAGATCGGCTTTGTCGCTCCCTACCCGATCCCCGAGGTCATCCGTGAGATCGACGCGTTCACCATGGGCGCCCGCGCCGTCAACCCGAACGCCACCGTCAAGGTGGTCTGGACGAACACCTGGTTCGACCCGGCGACCGAGCGGTCGGCCGCTGAGAGCCTCGTCGCCGCGGGCGTCGACGTGCTCGGCGACGGCCAGGACAGCCCGACCACCGGCCAGGTGGCACAGGCCAGCGGACTCAAGTGGACCGGCTACGACTCCAACCAGGAATCGTTCGCCCCGGGCGCCTGGCTGACCGCCACGACCTACAACTGGGGCCCCTACTACATCCACGAGATCCAGGCCGCGATGAACGGGACCTGGAAGAGCCACTTCTACTACGGCGGGCTCGGCTGACGGTTTCGTCGTAATGGCCCCGTTCGGCAAGTCGGTCACCGCCGCCAACGCCGCCGCGATCACGGCCAAGGAAGACCAGATCAAGGCTGGCACATTCGATCCCTTCACCGGCCCGATCTACCGAGCAGAACGGGACGATCGGCGTGGCGGCGGGAAAAACGGTTCCCGTGTATGTGGCGGGCAACACGCTGAGCAAGTACTCGATCAGCTGGTTTGTCAAGGGCGTCATCGGCAACCCGAAGGGCTGAGCGCCTCGCGACCCTGGTGCCTGTTCCTGAGCTGACTCAGGAGCTACTAGATGGTGACGCACGATCGCGGCTCTTCAGCGGCCGGGGCGCCTTCCACCGCCGCCACCGCCGGTGACACCGGCGGTGGCGGCGGTGGGCGTCACGAAGCGCTTCCCCGGCGTCGTCGCGAACGACCGGGTGACGTTCGAGGCGAACGTCGGGGAGGTGCACGCGCTGCTCGGTGAGAACGGCGCGGGCAAGACCACCCTCTGCAACATCCTCACCGGCCTGTACCGCCCGGACGAGGGCGAGCTTCGCATCGGCGGACGCCCGTCAGGTTCCGCTCACCCAGGGATGCGCTCAAGCCGCCGGGATCTTCATGGTCCACCAGCACCTGCGCCTGGTCGAGAGCATGACGGTCGCGGAGAACGTGGTGCTCGGCTGGTCGCAGGCGGGCGGCATCCGCTTCTCCCCGCGCCGCGTGGAACGCGACGTGGCGGCGTCGGCCGAGCGGTACCGGATCGACGTGACCCCAGGGCTACGGATATGGCAGCTGTCGCTCGGGCGAGCGCCAACGGGTCGAGATCCTCAAGGCGCTCTACCGTGGTGCGCGGATCCTCATCCTCGACGAGCCGACCACCGTCCTCACCCCGCAGGAGGCCGACCAGCTGTTCACCAGCCTCAGGGAAATGGCGGCCAGCGGTGGGACGATCATGTTCATCTCGCACAAGCTGCCTGAGGTGCTCGGCGGTCTCCGACCGCGTGACGATCCTGCGCCATGGCCGGACGGTGGCCACCGTCGACGGGCGGGCACCGAGCGGCGCCGACCTCGCCAGGCTCATGGTCGGCCATGAGCTTGTGATGGGGAACGGGCACCACCACGGGCCCCGGCCGTGGCCGGCACCCCGGCGCTCGAGCTTGCCGGGGTCTGCGCCCACGGCGACCTGGGCACCGAGGCGCTCCGCGATGTCTCACTCGAGCGTGCGGAGCGGCGAGATCCTCGGCATCGCCGGCGTCGCGGGCAACGGGCAGCGTGAACTGGCCGAGGTCATCGCCGGGCTGCGGCCTGCCGACAAGGGGACCGATCACGATCGGCGGTCAGCAACTGCACACAGGCGACGCCACGGGCCGCGATCGACCGCGGCGTCGCCTACATCCCCGAGGACCGCATGGGAACCGGCATCTCGCCGAATCTCTCCATCACCGAGAACCTGATCCTCAAGTCGTACCGGAAGGCAGAGAACCGGACAGGGCCTGTGCTGCGGATGAGGAAGGCCGCCGCGGACGCACAGTCCCTGATGGCGCAGTTCGACGTGCGCGCGCCCGGACCCGAGACGCTGGTGCGCCAGCTGTCCGGCGGCAACGTCCAGAAGGTGCTGCTCGCCCGCGAGCTGTCGTCCTCACCGCGGGTGCTCGTGGCCGCCTGCCCGACCCGGGGCCTCGATGTCGGCGGCTACCCAGGACGTAAGGCGGATCCTGGACGAGACCGCAGGGCGGGGCGTCGGCGTGCTCCTGATCAGCGAGGACCTGGACGAGATCCTCGCGATGGCCGACCGTATCGCGGTGTTCTACGAGGGCCGGGTGGTCGGTGTCGTCGCCGCGGCCGAGGCGAGCGTGGAGCAGCTCGGCCTGATGATGGCAGGAGGGAAGCCATGATCGGTGTCGAACGCCGGCTGGACACCCCGCGATGGCTCCCGGTCGCCGTGCCTGCGGGGTCGCTGGTCCTGGCCGCCATCATCGTCGGGATCGTACTCGCCGCCACCGGGCACAACCCTTTCTCCACCTATCACCAGATCTACCACGCGGCCTTCACCTCCCGCGGCGCGCTAAGCGCGACGTTCACCTATGCCACGCCGCTTCTTTTCACCGGGCTGTGCGCGGCCGTCGCCTTCCGCATGAGGGTATGGAACATCGGCGGTGAGGGACAGCTCTACATGGGCGCGGTCGGGGCGTCAGGCGCGGCGCTTGTTCTGTCCGGCCAGCCGGCCGTGCTCGTGATGCCCGCCATGGTGCTGGCCGGCATGGCCGCCGGCCTGCTCTGGGCCGCGATCCCCGGCGTGCTGCGTGCCTACCTGCGCACCAACGAGATCCTCACCTCGCTGATGCTCAATTACGTGGCCGGCCTGTTCATCTACTATCTCATCTTCGACAGCACGTCATACTGGCGCGACATGACCTCGCCGTCCGCGCGGGTGTTCCCGCTCGGCAAGTTCATCCCGGCCGCCGCGTTCTGGCCGGGCCTGTCGATCGGCCCGCTGGTGGTACCGCTCGGGTTCCTCGTCGGCACCGGCGTCGCCGCGGTGCTCTGGTTTGTCATCCGGTCCACCCGCTTCGGCTTCGAGATGCGGGCGATCGGGGACTCGCCGGCCGCCGCCAGCTACGCGGGGATGCGGACCAGGCGCCGGCTTGTCGAGCGTCATGGCCCTGTCAGGCGCGATCGCCGGGCTGGGTGGCGCGAGCCAGGTCGGCGACTTCGCGCACGTGCTCGACCCGCGCGGCCTGCAGGACGCGGGCTACGGCTACGCGGGCATCGTGGTGGCGGCGCTGGCGTTGTACAACCCGCTCGCCGTCGTCGTCGTGGCCTTCCTCATCGGGGCGCTCACGAACGCCGGGTTTGCGCTGCAGGGTCCCGCGTTCCCTGCCGGGCTGGTCGGGACGATGGAGGGCATCATCCTGTTCTGCGTGCTCGGCGGCGAGATCCTCGCGCGCTACCGGATCCACCTCCCACAGCGCGTCACACCTGGGACCGCGGGCACGGTCGCGGGAACAGCCCCGGGACCGGCGCCAAGCGACAAGCCCGCGGTCAGGGCCGCAACCGAGGTGGAGCGATGAACGGCAACATCGCGATCGCGATCGCGGTCTCGGCCATCGCCTACGGAACACCGCTGGTGCTCGCCGGCCTCGGCGAACTGCTCGCCGAGCGCTCAGGCGTGCTGAACCTCGGCGTCGAGGGGATGATGCTCATCGGCGCGGTCTGCGGGTTCACCGTCTCGCAGCACATCCACGGCCCCGCCTGGATCGCGCTTGCCGCGGGGCTGCTCGTGGCCGGCACCGCGGGCGGCCTGCTCGCGTTCATCCATGCCTTCCTCGCCGTCACCGCGCGTGCCAATCAGATTGTGTCCGGCCTCGCCATCACGATTTTCGCAGGGGCCGCCGGGCTGTCCTCCTACCTCGGCCAGGTCTGGAAGGTGGGGGGCCAGCACGGGGTGCACCAGTTCACACGGCTGAATGTCCTTGGCCTGAAGAATCTCCCCATCCTCGGGCCGATCCTGTTCCACCAGGACGCCATGGTCTACCTGTCCTGGGCGCTGGTCCTGGTGGCAGCCTGGTACCTGTACAGGACGCGGACCGGGCTGTACCTGCGCTCGGTCGGCGAATCACCGCGGACCGCGGACGCGGTGGGGATCAACGTAACGGCCTACAGGTACGTCCACACGATCATTGGCGGCGTGCTCGCCGGCTTCGGCGGCGCGTACTTCACGCTCGCGATCGCGCCGATCTGGACGGACGGCCTCACCGCCGGCGACGGCTGGATCGCGATCGCCCTGGTGATCTTCGCCTTCTGGCGGCCGGACTTGCTTGTCGTCGGCGCCTATCTGTTCGGCGTGCTCGCCAGCCTCGGCTTCACCCTGCAGGCACGCGGCGTGAATCTGCCGTCGGAGTTCTTCTCGTCGCTCCCCTACGTGATGACCGTGGTCGCGCTTGTGGCCGCCTCCACCGGGTGGGCGAAGCGCCGGCTCGGCACACCTGCGTCGCTTGGCGTTCCCTATTCGCGCGAACAGGGATGACAGGCACGGCGGCAGGGCGGCTTTCTGCCGTGACATTCCGGACCCTGACCCGCCGGTCGCGCGGCCGCAGCGTGGCCGCGCCCTTGAAACTGGAGATACCAAAGGTGACCAGCAACGTTGCAGAGGAGCCACGACATGGCCGCAGTCGGCCTGGAAGAGGACATCGTCGACCAGGGCGCGTACGACGCGGCGGTCAACAGGTTCCGCGAGGCCCGGATCCTGCTGCCGACGTTCGCCGAACTTGCCGACCCGCGCCGGATCCCTCAAGCCGTCAGGTCGGCGCTCGCAAGCGTCAAGCCTGACGAGCCGCATCCGCTGAACCTGTTCCGCGTGCACTGGTTCAACGGCCCGGACCGGGTCGAGCAGGTGCCTGTACCTGTCCACCTGGTGCTTCCGCCCCAACTGACCGGCGTGCCTGCGAAGATCGTGGTGGCCACCGCGGACCGGTTCCCGATGATCCGCGCGCACAAGGTACTCGCCACCTACGGGTGCCTGGCGCCGCGGATCGTCACCGGGCAGTTTGATCCGGCCGTTCACCGCGCGATCTGGCCATCGACAGGCAACTACTGCCGTGGCGGGGTGGCCGTCTCCAGACTGATGGGCTCCCACGGGGTGGCAGTGCTGCCCGAGGGCATGAGCCGCGAGCGTTTCGCCTGGCTGGAGGACTGGGTCGCGAGCCCGTCTGACATCATCCGCACACCCGGCACCGAGAGTAACGTCAAGGAGATTTACGACAAGTGCGCCGAACTCTCGCTCGATCAGGCCAACGTGATCTTCAATCAGTTCTGCGAGTTCGGCAACCACCTGGCCCACTACCTCTGCACGGGGACGGCGCTCGCAGCCGTGTTCGAGGAACTGCGGCGGGCCGATCCCAAGCTGCGTCTGCGTGCCTTCGTGTCGGCGTCCGGCTCGGCAGGGACGCTCGGCGCGGGCGACCGCCTCAAGGACAGCTACGGCTGCGCGATCGTCGCCGTCGAGGCGCTCGAGTGCCCGACCATGCTCTACAACGGCTTTGGTGCGCACAACATTCAGGGCATAGGTGACAAGCACATCCCGCTGATCCACAACGTCATGAACACCGACATCGTGACGGCGGTAACCGACAGGGCCACCGATCACCTCGGCGTGCTGTTCAGCTCGCAGGCCGGCCTTGACTACCTGCGGGACCACCGCCGTGTCCCTGAGGCCACGCTGGCCGGGCTTTCTGGCCTCGGCCTTTCGAGCATCTGCAACGTCGTCGCCGCGGTGAAGACCGCCAGGCACCTCGATCTGGGGCCCGGGGACGTGATGATGACGGTCGCCACCGACGGGGCGGAGATGTACGAAACCGAGCGGGTGCGCATCACCGGCCGCGATTTCCCGGCCGGCTTCGGCGCGGCAGAGGCGGCGGAGACGTTCGGCCGCTGGATGCTCGGGGCCGGCGCCGACCACCTGCTCGAGGCCACCCCCAAGGACCGTGAGCGAATCTTCAATCTCGGCTACTACACCTGGGTCGAGCAGCAGGGCGTGCCGATCGAGGACTTCACCGCAAGGCTCGCCCGCTCGTTCTGGACCGGGCTGCGCGGAAAACTTGCCGTATGGGACGACATGATCAGGGAGTTCAACGCGCGGACCCGCGTGGGCGAGCAACTGTGAGCGACGCCCTGGCCAGCCGGATCGTCTGCTCGGGCTGCGGGACCGCGGCCGATCCGCGTGATCCTTACCCATTCCGCTGCGGGAAAGCGGGCGCCGACGACATCGATCATGTGCTTGTCCGGATTCTTGATCAGGCACAGGTGCGGTTCCCCGGCCCCGGCGAAGAGGACATGGAGCCATTCCTGCGCTATCGCGGGCTGCTGCACGCCTACCACCTGGCCCGCAGCGAGGGGATGGCCGACGCCGACTTCCGCGCCGTGGTCAGCGGGCTCGACCGCGCCGTGTGCCAGGTGGATGGGCGCGGTTTCGTGGTGACGCCGCTGCGGCGCAGCGCCGAGCTCAGCTCGCGGCTCGGGTTCACCGCGCCCGGTGGGGTGTGGGTGAAGGATGAGACCGGCAATGTCGCGGGCTCACACAAGGGCCGCCACATGATGGGGCTGCTGCTGCACCTCGAGATGACCGAGCGGCTCGGGTTCGCCGACCCCGCCCACCGCCCGGACCTCGCGATTGCGAGCTGCGGCAACGCCGCCCTGGCCGCGGCGGTCGTGGCGCGCGCCGGCGGGCGGCGGCTGCGCGTGTTCGTACCGTCCGGCGCCGAGGCCGGCGTGGTGAGCAGCCTGCGCGGGCTGCAAGCCGATGTCGTCGTGTGCCCCCGTCAGCCCGGCGCCCCCGGCGACCCGGCCTACCTGCGGCTGCGCGAGGCACTCGACCGCGGCGCCGTCCCTTTCACCTGCCAGGGCAACGAGAACGGGCTGGCGATCGAGGGGGGTGAGACGCTCGGCTACGAGATCGCCTCGTCGCTGACAGCCGGGCTCGACCACATCGTCGTGCAGGTGGGCGGCGGCGCTCTCGCGAGCGCCTGCGCCCAGGCGCTGCGCGAGGCGCACGAGCTTGGCGGGCTCAGCCGGATGCCGCGGATCCACACCGTCCAGACGGCAGGCGCCCACCCGCTCGAACGGGCCTACCACAGGGTGCGGGCGATGCTGCCGCCCGAGCCGCGGCCCGCGGACGTCGCACAGGCGCTGAAGAGGGCCGCGGCCAACAGGTCCGCGTACATGTGGCCATGGGAGCAAACGCCTTCGGGCATCGCGACCGGCATCCTCGACGACGAGACCTACGACTGGCGGGCGGTCGTCGGCGGCATGCTTTCGACAGGCGGCGTGCCGCTCGTGGTGACGGAGGAGCGGCTCGCCACGGCCAACAAGCTCGGCCAGGCCGCAGGGTACCCGGTGGATCCAACCGGTTCTTCCGGCCTGGCCGGCCTGCTTGACCTGCGCACATCGGGTGCCGTCGGCCCGGGCGACAGGGCCGCCGTCCTGTTCACAGGCGTCCAGCGCTGACCGCGCCTGCGACGTGGGCAGGCGCTCACATGGCGGCGGGACCTTTGACCCTTACCTGCCGGCAAGGGCAGGATCAGCGTGGAGATCACCGGACTCCCGACGCTTGATCGAGGACCCGCCGATGCAGTTCACGCTTAACGGCCAGCCGATGTCGGCTGAGCTGCGACAACCCGACATGCACCTGCTCGATCTGCTCAGAGACGAGTGCGGCATCACCTCTGTGAAGGACGGCTGCGCCCCGGAGGGCTCATGCGGGGCGTGCACGGTCCTGGTGAACGGCCGTGCCCAGGTGTCCTGCGCGGTCAAGGCGTCGCGGGTGGCAGGCAAGGAGGTGACGACCCAGGAGGGCATGTCCGGCGGCGAGCGCGACCTGTGGGCGGCGAGCTTCGTCGCGGCCGGCGCCTCCCAGTGCGGCTTCTGCTCACCGGGCATCGTCATGAAGGCGGAGTCGCTGCTTGGCAAGAACCCCACGCCCACCAGGGAGCAGGTGGCCTCGGCACTGGCCGGCAACCTCTGCCGTTGCACCGGTTACATCAAGATCATCGATGCGGTGCTGATGGCCGCGGCCGCGAAGCTCGGAGAGCCGCTGCCCGAGATCGACCGCAGCGGGCGGGTCGGCTCACGCACCGCCCGCTACGAGGGAACCGAGCTCGCACTCGGCGACAAGCCTTACATCAACGACCTCAGCCTGCCAGGGATGCTGCACGGCGCGATCCGTTTCAGCGACCACCCGCGGGCGAGGATACTGTCCATCGACACGACGCGGGCGCGCGCACACACGGGAGTCGTCGCGGTGCTCACCGCGGACGACGTGCCTGGCGAGCGCACGCAGGGCGAGCTCACACAGGACTGGCGGCAGATTTACGCGGTCGGCGAGACGACCCGCTACATCGGTGACGTGCTCGCCCTGGTCGCAGCGCGGACGAGGGACGCGGCCCGCGAGGCAGCCACGCTCGTCGACGTGGGGTACGAGGTACTCCCGCCGGTGACCGATCCGGTCGCGGCGATGGCGCCCGAGGCGCCCGCGCTGCACCGCGGCGCACCGGGCAACGTCCTGTCCGTGTCGCGGGTCCAACGGGGCGATGCCGAGTCTCTGCTCGCCACAGCGGCCCACGTGGTCACAGAGACCTTCCGCACCCAGCACATCGAACACGCCTTCCTCGAGCCTGAGTCCTGCGTCGCCTACCCGGACACCGATGGTGGCGTGCACTTCTACAGCCAGGGCCAGGGCATCTGGAGCGACAGGCGGCAGGTGGCCGGGCTGCTCGGGCTGCCGCGCGAGAAGGTGCGCGCGACCCTGGTCTCGAGCGGCGGCGCCTTTGGCGCCAAGGAAGACCTGAACGTCCAGGGTCACGCCGCGCTACTGGCCGCAGGGACCGGGCTGCCTGTCAAGCTGACGCTGAGCCGCATCGAGAGCATGCGCTTCCACGTCAAGCGTCATCCGCTGACCATGACCTACACGGTCGGCTGCGACGCGGAAGGCAGGCTGCTCGCCGTCCGCGCCCGCATCATCGGTGACACCGGCGCGTACGCAAGCGTCGGCGACAAGGTCCTTGAACGCGCCGCCGGGCACGCCTGCGGCGTCTACAAGTTCGACGCTGTCGACATCGAGGCCCGGGCCGTCTACACCAACAACGTGCCGTGCGGCGCCATGCGCGGCTTCGGCGCCAACCAGACCAACTTCGCGATCGAAGGGATGATCGACCGGCTGGCGGCGAAGGTGGGCCTGGACGGCTGGGAGATGCGCTGGCGCAACGCGGTCGAGGTCGGCGACCGGTTCGGTACCGGGCAGCGGCTCGGCCCCGGCGTCGGCCTCAAGAAGACGCTGCTCGCGGTGCGGGATGCCTACAAGTCGGCCCGCTACGCGGGCATGGGATGCGCGGTCAAGAACACCGGGGTGGGCAACGGCCTGACCGAGTACGGCAAGGTGATCCTGCGGCCTGAGGCGGAAGGCACGGTCACGCTCTGCCACCCGTGGACCGAGATGGGCCAGGGCGTCCACACCGTCTTGACCCAGATCCTCTGCGAGGAGCTCGGCGTGAGCCCGGCGCAGGTCACCGTCCGTGTGGACACCGAGCGCGAGCTTGAGTGCGGTCAGACCACCGCGTCGCGGGCCACCGTCCTCGGCGGCCGCGCGGTGATCGACGCCGCCGCCAAGCTCACGGCCGAACGTGGCGGCCGCTCGCTGCGCGAGCTGGCCGGCCAGGAGTTCTACGGGGAGGTGTCCGTCAACTGGACCACCAAACCGGGCGCCGCGACCAGTGAGCCCGTCACCCACTTCGCCTACGGGTGGGCCACCCAGTGCGTCATCCTCGACGACGAGGGCCGGATAGAGAAGGTGATCGCGGCCCACGACGTCGGCAAGGTCATCAACCCGACCCTGCTCGAAGGCCAGGTCGAGGGCGCCGTCCACATGGGCCTCGGCCACGCCCTGTCCGAGGAGTACGTCGTCTCTGGCGCCCGGCCAGTGACCACGACGCTGAAGTCCCTGGGCATCATCCCCCCGGCCGGGATGCCGCCGGTCGAGTGCATCTTCGTCGAGGAGTACCAGCCAGAAGGACCCTACGGCGCCAAGGGCATCGGGGAGATCGGGCTGGTGCCCACCGCTTCGGCGGTCGCGGGGGCGCTCTACGCCTTCGAAGGCACCCGCAGAACCCGGCTGCCGATGAAGGACTCCGTGGCAGCCCGCGCAGCCGTACCGAAACTGGCCCGATCATGATCCCTAACGGCGACCGCGGCGTGGCACAAGCCGGAGCGGTGGCGCTGTGCGGCGGAACGGTCGCCGTCTCGCTCGACCCGCCGGATCTGGTGCGCGCGGACCTGGTCATCGCGGGTGACCGGGTCACCCAGGTGGGCACCGCCCCGCAAGGCGCTGCGCGCCGCGACTGCTCGGGGACGCTGCTCATCCCGGGCAACGTCTGCTCCCACCATCACCTGTACTCGGCGCTCGCCCGCGGCATGCCCTACCAGCTCGAAGCCCCCGCGGATTTCGTGCAGATCCTGCAGCGGGTCTGGTGGCGGCTCGACCGGGCCCTTGACGAGCCCGCCGTCCGGCTTTCCGCGCTTCTCGGCGGGCTTGACGCACTGCTCGCAGGCACGACGACGATCGTCGATCACCACGCCTCGCCAAACGCCATCGACGGGTCGCTGGACATCATCGCAGGTGCCCTGCGCGACCTTGGGCTGCGCTGCGTCCTTTGTTACGAGGTGAGCGACAGGGACGGCGCCGAGCGAGCCGCGGCGGCATCGCGGAGAACCTGCGGTTCCTTGCCGCGCCGCGACCGCTCGCCCGGGGGATGATGGGCGCTCACGCCTCGTTCACCATGTCCGATGAGACACTCGCCGCCTGCGTGGGTGGCGCGGCCGACGCGCGGGCGGCATTCACATTCACGTGGCCGAGGATGGAGCCGACGAAAGGGACGCGCTCGCCAGGTCCGGCTTGCGGGTCGTCGAACGGCTGAACGCCGCGGGCGCGATCACCGGCGCGTCATTGCTTGCGCACTGCGTGCACGTGGACGGCGCGGAGCAGGCCCTCATCGCCGCGGCCGGGGCAACGGTGGTGACCAATCCGCGCAGCAACATGAACAACTCGGTCGGCCATTCGCCACCCGGGCGCGGTGGCCTGCTGCCCGCGCTGCGATCCGCGTTGGGCACCGACGGAATCGACGGTGACATGTTCACCGAGTCGCAAGCCGGCTTCTTCCGCGCCAAGGAGGCGGACCTGCAGGCTGGCCAGGACTGGCCGCTCCGCAGGCTGGCCGAGGGCGCGCGGTTCGCGGGCCGCGTCTTCGCCGAGCCGTTGCTCGGCACGCTGCGACCAGGTGCACCTGCCGATATCACCGTCCTCGAGTACCCGGCGCCGACCCCCCTTGACGCTGGGAACCTGGCGGGCCACTGGGTGTTCGGGCTGTCCCCGCGCCTGGTCCGCGACGTGTACGTGGCCGGCGACCTCGTCGTAGCCGGCCGGCGGTCCACCCGGGTCGACGAAGCCAAGCTCGCGGCGCAGACAGCAAGCGAGGCCGGGCGCCTGTGGGACCGGCTCGAATCGGTCCCCGCCCATCCGTATGTGCCGATGGGAGGCGCCACGCGATGACCGTCCCTTCCACCTGCAGGGTGGCACTCTACCTGCAGGACAAGCATCCGATCAGGGAAGGAATGGAGTACGCGCGTTACGCCGAGCAGCGCGGCTTCGAAGCTGTCTGGCAGGCGGAGAGCCGCCTGGTACGGGAGGCCACCGTGCCGATGGCCGCCTACGCGGCTGTCACCAGCCGGATCAAGGTCGCGTCTGGCGTGATTCCCATCTGGACCCGCAATGTCGGCCTGCTCGCGGCCACCTTCGCCACCCTGGACGACCTGGCGCCCGGGCGGACGATCCTTGGCCTCGGAGCATGGTGGGAGCCACTGGCCGCCAAGGTCGGCGTGGACAGGCGCAAGCCGTTGCGGGCCATGCGCGAGACGGTCGAGGCAACCCGCAGGCTGCTTGCCATGGAGCGGGTCACCTACCACGGCGAGTTCGTGCACCTCGATGACGTCGAGATCGACGTCGTCCACGGTGATCGGTCGCCTCGGCGGGTCCCGATCTACGTGGGCGCGACCGGAATGCGGATGATGGAGCTGGCGGGCGGGATCGCCGATGGCGTCGTGCTGAACTACATGGTCGGCCCCGACTACAACAAGCGGGCCATGGCGGCGCTTGCAGCAGGCGCCGCCCGGGCCGGCCGGTCCTTCGGCGACGTCGACCGGCCGCAACTGGTCGTCTGCTCACTCGATGAGGACCGCGACGTCGCACTGGACCGGGCCCGTGAGCTGCTCACCCAGTACCTGGGCCAGCAGCCGCACATCATGAAGGCGAGCGGCGTGGACCCGGGCCTGATCGAGGAGATAGGCAAGATCCTCACCTGGCCGGCCGGGCCGGAGGAGATCCACAAGGCGATGCGCCTTGTCCCCGACGAAGCGGTGCAGATGATCTCCGCGGCGGGGACGCCCGCGGAGTGTGTGGCAAAGGTCGGCGAGTACATCGCGAACGGGGCGACCTGCCCGATCTTGTATCCGCTTGGCGACGACGTGCAGCTGATGATCGACACGTTCGCCCCGGACGCGCCCGCCGATTAGCACACCGGTAAGCGCACTGGCACGAGCTTTCAAAGGCCATCCAGAGCCGGCCATCGGGGCCCGGCCGCCGCATCGCATAAAGAGGGGACACCGGACATGAGGAGCTTCCTCGGCAGGGACATCCTGTCGCTGAAGGACGTGGAACGCGACGACTACTTCCAGATTTTCCGTGCGGCCGACCGGCTCGCCCCGCATGCGGCAGAGCGTCGCAATGGCGACCTGCTGAAGGGCAAGACCCTGCTCACCGCGTTCTACCAGCCGAGTACCCGCACCAGGCTGGCGACCGAGGCGGCCATGCACAGGCTCGGGGGCCACGTGCTCGGCTTCTCCGACGCCAAGATGACCAGGGCGGGCGACTTCTACCAGGAGACCATCAAGGACACCTTCCACATGCTGGAGTACTACGGTGATGTGATCGCCATCCGGCATTACCAGCAGGGCGCACCGCACGAGGCGGCGCGGTGGGCGACGGTCCCCATCATCAACTGCGGTGACGGCTGGGGGGAGCATCCGACCCAGGTCCTCACCGACCTGTACACGATCTGGAAGTCGAAGGGCACGCTCGACGGCCTCAAGGTGCTCTGCGTCGGTGACATGCGGATGCGCACCATGCACTCGATCCTGTACGCGATGTCCCAGTTCGACATGGAGGCGTTCGTCGTCTCGCCGCCCGCGATGTCGCTGCTCGACGAGTTCAAGACCGAGCTTGACGAGCGCAACGTGCTCTACCGCGAGGTGGAGAGCGTGGAGAAGTGCATCGCGGACGCCGACGTCATCTACATGGAACCGGTCGTGCAGGCCGACTACACCCAATCGCGCGTCGAGGCCGGCGGCGAGCGCGGTATGACCCCGGCGGCGTACCGGGTTACCCGCGAACTGCTGCGGGACAAGGCAAAGAGCTCGGCCATCATCCTGCACTCACTCCCCCGGATGGACGAACTGCCCCCTGACGTGGACGGCACCAGGCACAACCGGTACTGGTACGAGGCATTCAACGGCGTTGTCATGCGGATGGCGCTGCTCTCGCTTGTCCTCGGCGCCATCGAGTAGGGGCGAACATGCAGACCAACTTTCGTGGCCGCGACCTCATCGACCTGTCGGAGTGGACCAAGGACGAGGTCGACACGCTCCTCGACGTCGCCTTCGAGCTGAAGCGGGACCGCGCGCTCGGCAGGGCTCACCCCTACCTGCGCGACAAGGTGCTCGCGATGCTCTTCTTCTACCCGAGCACAAGGACCCGCGTCTCGTTCGAGGCGGGCATGGCACAGCTCGGCGGCCATGCCCAGTTCATCGAGAGCCGGACGACTCAGATCGCCCACGGCGACACCGCCAAGGAGATCGGTGAGATCGTCGGCCGCTACACCGACGGCATCGCCATCCGGATGATCGACTGGGGGGCCGGCAACCGCTACATCCGTGACGTGGCGGCGGCCAGCAGGGTTCCGGTGCTCAACATGCAGTGCGACGTCTACCACCCGCACCAGGCGCTCGGCGACCTGATGACGATCATCGAGAGGTTCGGCGACCCGCGGGGCCGCACGGCGACGGTGAGCTGGGCGTACGCCACGAGCTACCAGAAGCCGATCAGCGCGCCGCAGAGCCTGGCCCTGCTGCTGCCCAGGTTCGGGATGAACATCCGGCTGGTGCACCCGCCGGAGTTCCCGCTGATGCCCGAGATCATCGAGGAGGCCAAGGAGAGCGCGCGGCGTGCTCACGTGGGGTTCGAGATCCTGCACGACTTCGACGAGGGTTTCCGCGACACCGACGTGATCTACGCGAAGAGCTGGGGCGCCCTGATGACGACGACCGACGAGGCGGAAGGAGAGCGGCTCATCCGCGGCTACGACTCGTGGATCACCGACGAGCGGCGGATGTCGGCCGCGCGTGAAGACGCGATCTTCATGCACCCGCTGCCGGCCGACCGCAACGTCGAGGTCACCGACGGCGTGATCGACGGCCCGCGGTCGGCAGTGTATGACCAGGCAGAAAACCGCCTGCACGGGCAGAAGGCCGTGATGGCGCTCACGATGAGCTGATGGGGGCGAACAGTCATGGGGGACCGTACCGCGGTCGTCGCTATTGGCGGCAACTCGCTGATAACGGACAGGATGCACCAGACGGTGCGCGACCAGTACATCGCGGCCAGGGAGACCTGCCGCCACATCGTCACGATGATCTCCGGCGGCTGGAACGTGGCGATTACCCATGGCAACGGGCCGCAGGTCGGTTTCGTGCTCCGCCGTTCCGAGCTGGCCGCGCATGAGCTACACGAGGTGCCGCTCGACGTATGCGGCGCGGACACCCAGGGCGCAATCGGGTATGCGCTGCAGCAGAACCTGATCAACGATTTCAGGCGCCACGGCGTGGACAGGGACGCCGCTACCGTCATCTGCCAGACCGAGGTAGCCGCGAGTGACCCGGCCTTCTCACACCCGACCAAGCCGATCGGCTCGTTCATGGATGCCGAGCAGGCCGAGCGCAGGCGCAGGCAGGACGGCTGGGTTCTCGTCGAGGACGCCAACCGCGGCTATCGCAGGGTCGTCGCCTCACCGCGGCCGCTGCGCATCGTCGAACTGCCCGCGATCCGCCGGCTGATCGACGCAGGCACAGTGGTGATCACCGTCGGCGGCGGCGGCATCCCTGTCGTCGTCGACGAAAGCGGCGACCTGGCCGGGGTGCCCGCGGTGATCGACAAGGATCTCGCCTCCGCGCTGCTCGCCAACGCTCTCGGCGCCGAGTTGCTGCTTATCATGACCGCGGTCGAGCAGGTGGCGCTGGGCTTCGGCACCCCGGAGCAGCACCCGGTCGCCAGCCTGACCCTCGCCGAGGCGAAGGGTTATCTGGCCGAGGGGATCCACTTCGCCAAGGGAAGCATGGCGCCGAAGATCCAGGCGGTCGTCGAGTACCTGGAGCGCGGCGGCACGGAGGGGATCATCACCAACCCGGCGAACGTCGAGCGCGCGCTGCACGGAGAGACAGGCACCCGGATCACGCTCGGCTGACCGGCACGCCCGGGGCTGCCCCCGACGCACGATTCGCGACCACGAACACCTGCCGCAGCCCGATTATCGAAGCGGGCCAGTCCCCACCGATGCCGCGAGCCGCGCCGCCGAGGTACCCAGCCCTGTGGGGCCGAGCGAGAGAACTGCCGAGGCGCGCCGGGTCCAGTCGCGCCGGAGGTCTTCCTCGGCGTATCGCCCGGATATCCGGTGCCACTCCAGGAAGCCCGACATTTGATTCTTTAGGTCGTCCACGCGGCGGGCGAGAATCCGGCGGGCCAGCTCGTCCAAGGCGAACTCGTCGAGCAGCGCGGGCAGGTCGTGGGCGATGATGTGCTCGAACTGCCGTATCCGTGTGTTCGCCAGGTCGGCCACGATGTCTCGGGCCGTCCATCGGTCCACGTCCAGGAAGTTTTCTATGACCAGGACGAGGTTGTGGATCTCGCTGTCGAACTCGATCTCCTTCTGGTAGGAGGCCACGTCGTTGACGAATGCGCTATAGTCCTGCGCCGCGGTGTGCAGCTCATGCATGACCCGTGTCTGGTAGATCTCCGCGGGGACCGCGTCTGAGCTCGCCAGGAGCAGGCCCATCCACAGATCTGACGCGAACGTCGCGCGGCGCATCTCGATGAAGTCGACCGGGTCCGGGAGACGGTGCTGGATCTCGTTGGCCAGTTCCCACTGCCAGCTGGACAGCATCCTCTCCACCGCCTGGCGGAACTGCCCGCGGGCAGGGACCGTCATCGGCTCCGAGGTGCGCGGCCACAGGTCGTCCAGTCCCCGCTCGACCGGGTTGACCGGCTCTGGGGTGGTCCCGGCGTCCAGCGGCATGAACGCGGACAGCCGTTCGCAGAACAGCTTCGCCGCGGCGAGATCATGGGATGCCGCGAACACCCGGAAGTAATCGTCGGTGTAGGCGGCCCAGTGAAACCAGTCCGCGGTCAGGTCGAGCTGTTCGGGGCTCGCGTCGGGGTGCGCCAGCGCGGCACATCCCCCGTGGTCTTGGCGGCGGGCCTGCCAGTCGTCCCAGATCCCGCCGAGTTGCACCCCGGGCACCGAGTCGAACATGCCCATCTGCCGTGCCCAGCCGATCGAGCGTTCGCGCGCGGCGTCCACGTGAGGGTTGATGCGGACCGGGTAGGGCATGTGGAAACTGGTCAGCGGCAACCGCCCGACCGGCCTGAACAGCATGTAGCGATGCTGCTGGGCCCGGCGCAGCACGCCCAGCCGTGCCGGGGAGGGCCACCGGGCGGCGGAGGTGCCCAGGCCGGTGGGGCCGCCCAGCGCGCCGACGGGGCCCGATGCGGCGCCGTCGTTCATGTACCGGCTGGATACCGCGTGCCACTCGTGTGCGCCGGACTGCCAGTCCAGCAACCCTTTGACGTAGGCGGCCACCGCGCTCTGCTCGTGTACGGGCACGGCCTGGTCGGCGAACAGGGCCGGAACCTCGGTCAGCGCCGTGTTCTCGAACTGCTGCAGCCGGGAGGTCAGCAGCTCGTTGACCAGATCGGCGGCCTGCTGCGCCGGGCAGCCGAGGAACCGCTCGACAACCAGCACCGCATTGGACGTCTCCCCCTCCTCCCGGATCTCGCGCTGGTAGGAGAACTGGTCGTTGCACAGATGGGACCCGTCGGCGAACGTGTCCAGCAGCACCCGCATCGGCCTGGTCTCAGCGAGGGCGTCCGGGACCTCTGCGCGGACCGCGTATTCGACGAGGTTCGCCGACCATGTCGCCCCGCCGGTCCGCCGCCGCATCTGCACGTACTCGATCGGGTTGGGCACCCGGCCCCGGCCGAGGTTGTCCAGCTCCCAGAGCCACCCCCACAGTGCGTTACGCGTGTTCGCGATGAAGCGCCGCCGCCACCCGCGCGACATCGCCGGCGCGGTGCGCTCCCACAGGTCCGCCAATGCCGCCTCGGCCGGGTTCGCCGGTTCCGGCGGCGCCTCACCATCGGCGCCCATGAACAGATCCAGCCGACCGAGGTAGGCCTTCGCCCCGGCAACGTCGCCGGGGCGCTTGAACTGCTCGACGAAATAATCGTCGACGAAAAACAGGAACACGTACCAGTCGGCCAGCAGATCCAGGGTGGGGCCGGGGCAGTCCGGGTGGGTGTAGGCGCACAACAGCGCGAAGTCCATCGTGGCCAGCTTCGCTTCGTCCCAGACGACGCCGCCGCTGGGCTTGGGGACGTCGAGGATGCCCATCCGCCGGGCCCAGGCCGTGCTGTGCTCGCGGGAGCGCTCCAGATGGGGATTGATCCGGGCCGGATACAGCATGTAGTGGTCGGGCAGCGTGAAATCCTGCATGAGCGTTTCTGCCTTTCACTTAATGCGGATCGGCGTATGGGCCGCGTCCCGGCCGGAGTTCAGCCCGGGGGGATACGGCAGGTGGAACTCCGGGAGTTCAAACGGTTGCGGCATGGCGGGACGCTAGTCGCGTGGCCGGGAGATCTCGGCGTTCTCCAGCACGCCCAGCGCGCTTGGGACCAGGACGGCGACCGAGTAGTAGGCGCTGACCAGGTAGGACATGACGGCGTTGTCGTTGATGCCCATGAAGCGGACGTTCAGGCCGGGCTGGACCTCATCGGGAATGCCGGTCTGGTGGAGGCCGACCACGCCCTGATCGTCCTCGCCTGTCCGCAGCGCCAGAATCGACGAGGTCCGCGCGTCGGTGATCGGGATCTTGTTACAGGGAAAGATCGGCACGCCGCGCCAGGCCGGTACCCCGCTGCCGTGGACGTCGACGCTGTTGGGGTAGATGCCGCGCCGGCTGCATTCCCGGCCGAACGCGGCGATCGCCCGCGGATGCGCCAGGAACAGCCGGGTGTTGCGGCGCAGGCTCAGCAGCTCGTCGAGGTCGTCGGGGGTGGGCGGGCCGGAATGGGTCTGGATCCGCTGGCCGTAGTCGGCGTTGTGCAGCAGCCCGAAGCCGGGGTTGTTGATCAGTTCGTGTTCCTGCCGTTCCCGCAGCGCTTCGATGGTCAGCCGGAGCTGCTGCTCGGTCTGGTTCATCGGGTCGTTGTACAGATCGGCCACCCGGCTGTGCACCCGCAGCACGGTCTGCGCCACGCTCAGCTCGTATTCCCGTGGCGACAGTTCGTAGTCGGCGAAGGTGCCCGGCAGCACCGGCTCCCCGTCGTGTCCCGACGCGATCTCGATGGACGCCTCGCCATACCTGGACTGGCTGGCCCCCGCCCTGGCCTGGAACTGCTGGATCTGTGCCTGCAGCGCTGCCGACCCGCCGGCTACCTCCGCGAACGCCTGCCCCGGTAAGGCCAGCACGGTGCCCGCCGTCGCGGCGCTGAAGGTAGATTCCCAGCTGCCGCCGGCTCCGGTGAGCACCTGGTCACCGAAATGGTCGCCGTCGGCCACCACGCCGAGCACGGTGTCGCCGCCGTATGTCCCGGCGCCGAGCCGGTTCACCTTGCCGTGCGCGACCAGGAAGAACTGGTCAGCGGGCTGGCCCGCCTCGGCGATGACCTCACCGGCCGCGACGTCCCGCTGGGTGAAGCGCCCGGCCAGCGCCTCCAGCACCGCCTCGTCAGCGAAACCGGCCAGCAGCGGAAGCTCGCGCAGGCTCGGCGGGATGACCTGCACCTGGCCGGCGGTCTGCGCGAAGCTCACCCGCCCGCCCCCCACCGCGTAGCTCAGCCGGCGGTTGACCCGGTACGTCCCGCCGGACACCTGCACCCACGGCAGCATCCGCAGCAGCCAGCGTGAGGTGATGCCCTGCATCTGCGGCACGGTCTTGGTGGTCGTCGCCAGGTTCTGCGCCGCCGCGGTACTCAGGCTCTGCTGCTGCTCGTCCGGCCGACGCGTATCCGCCTCAATGGACATGCGCTATTTCCCCTTCAGTTTACGTGTAGAGCACGTAAATCCACCGTGCCAGTGTCCGGTTGCGCCTCCCCGGTTGCGCCCTCCCGCGTTCCCGGGGCATTCATGACGAGTGCCCGGATATTCATGGCGAGCCGTACCGCACAAAGCACTGCCATGTCCCGCAAGCGGCCACCGCCCTAAGGCGTACTTAGCGACCTGACGGGCGCTTCGGATGCCGGTAACCGGTTACAAGGTTGATTGGCCCGGGGCGCCGGGTTACGGCGCGTTGGATGACGATTGATGACGATTGATGACGATTGATGACGGTATCTGATCCCGGTCCCGGCCGCAAGCAAACTGCAGCGCGCCGCACCGGCTACCGCACAACCCGTCGTCGAGAAAGCGTTCTACAGAACAAGCTATAAAACCCTTGCGAATGCACGTGCAGGTGCATTCACTATGCTCGCCCGGCGGTTCCGGCGGCATGTGCCGGCTGTTCATCGACTATCCCGACACCGGGAACTACCACGGCATCGACATCTCACCCGACATCCTGCTCGCTGCGCTAAGCACGCTGTCCGGGGCCCGTTAGAGCTGCACCGCCCGCGGGCCGGCACGTGCGCAGCCGTTAGGGATCATTCATTCAGACGCCTGCGAGACATGCCCTAGCGCCGCGGCGCCCACCCAGCGGCCAGGTGCACGGCGTCAAGGATCTTCTGGTAGCCGGTGCACCGGCACAGGTTCCCTGCCAGCGCCTCGCGGATCTCGCCGTCCGCCGGGTAGGGTACCCGGCTCAGCAGTTCGTGCGTGGCCATGATCAGGCCGGGTGTGCAGAAACCGCACTGCACGGCGCCCGCATCGATGAAGGCCTGCTGGATCGGGTGCAGCGCCTCGCCGTCGCCCAGGCCCTCGATGGTGACCACCTCGCGGCCGTCGGCCTGCCCGGCAAGCACCAGGCACGAGCACACGAGCGTGCCATCCAGGTAAACCGAGCACGAGCCACACTCCCCCTGCTCGCAGGCGTTCTTGGTACCGGCCAGGCCGAGGCGCTCACGCAGCAGCTCAAGCAGGCACTCGTCCGCCCTGACGCTGTCGGCGACCCGCTCCTGGCCGTTCACCGTGCACGAGACCCTCATGGCCGCGCCGGCCTCCCGTACTCGTCCCAGGCCCAGCCGAGTGTCCGCCGGCTGAGCACACGCAGCGCGTGCACCCGGTAGGCGGCGGACCCACGCACGTCATCGATGGGGCGGGCCGCCTGCCCGACGAGATCGGCGAAGCGTGACGCGGCGCTGCCTGGCAGCGGCCCGCGGCTCTCCCAGAGATTCTCCTCATCGAGCACGCCTTCGAGGAAACGCTCGGCCTCGCCGGCCCGGAGCGGTACCGGGCCCGCCGACCCGATTCCGGTGCCGACCCGGCCCCGGTCCGGATGAAGCGCCAGGGCGAACGAGCAGACCGCGATGACCATGGCGTTGCGGGTGCCGACCTTGGAGAAAAGCTGGGGCCCGCTGGCACGGCGAATGTGCACCGCCGCGATCAGCTCGTCCGGGGCAAGCGCATTTCGTTTCGGCCCGAGAAAGAAGTCGCCGATCGGGATCAGCCGCCTGCCGCGGGCCGACTCGGCCTCGACGTCGGCGCCGGAGGCGAGCAGCGGCGGATGAGCGTCCCCGGCCGGAGACGCGGAGCCCAGGTTGCCGCCCACTGTGGCGCGGTTGCGGATCTGCGGCGAGCCGACGGTGCGTGATGCCATGGCGAGGCCGGGCAGGTCGTCACCGAGGTCGGTGATGACGTCGTGATAGGTGACCCCTGCGCCCAGCCGGATGACCCCATTTTCGCCGGAGCGGTCGCGCAGCTCGCTGACGCGGCCGAGGTCGAGCACTGCCGGGGGATGAAGCCGGTTGAAATTCACCTCGACCAGCACATCGGTGCCCCCGGCGACGGCGACGGCGTCCGGGTGGGCAGCGCGCGCGGCGAGTGCTTCCGGCCAGCTCACCGGCTGCAGGAACGTCATGCTGAACCTCCGGTGGCTGCCGGGTGGAACGACAGGACAGCTGCCGCCGGCCGATCAGCCTGACGAGCCAGCGGCCAAGGTCCGGCGGGCAGCAGCGTCATCTCCCCGCCAGTCCTGCCAGCCGCGCCAGCCGTCGGCTCGCGGCAACGAGCCCGCGGGCCACCTCGTCGCGCCCGCAGCCGGGCACCTCGCCATCAACGACGACGGGCCGCCCGCCGACAAGCAGCAGCGCAACCGGTGGCGGCGGGCCGAGCACGAGCGCAGCCACCGGGTCTTCGATGTCCGCCGAGCCGAAACCGTCCAGGCGCCACAGCGCGATGTCGGCGAGCTTACCGACCTCGAGGGAGCCGAGCTCGGATTCGCGGCCCAGGCACGTGGCACCGCCGACGGTGGCAAGGGCAAGCGCCTCGCGCGCGCTGAGCGCGTGGGGACCGTAGCGCAGCCGGGCCAGGTAGAGCGACTGGCGAAGCTCGGCGGCCAGCGACGCGGACTCATTACAAGCGGCGCCGTCTACGCCAAGCCCGACCGCCGCACCCGCGTCAAGTAGCGGGCGGACCGGTGCGATGCCCGAGCCAAGCCGCGCATTCGAGCTCGGGCAGTGCGCGACCGCGGTGCCCGATGCGGCCAGCTGCGCTGCGCCATCGTCGCCGACGTGCACGGCATGTGCCAGCCAGACGTCGCCGCCGAGCCAGCCCAGCTTGTCGGCGTACTCGACGGGGCCGCAGCCGAACTTCTCCCTGCAGTACGCGTCCTCGTCCAAGGTCTCCGCGAGGTGGGTGTGCAGCCGGACACCGAGACGGCGGGCGAGCGCGGTGGCGTCGCGCATAAGCCCCGCGGAGACCGAGAAGGGCGAGCACGGCGCCACCGCGATCCGCACCATCGCCGATGGCGACGGATCGTGCCACCGCGCGATGGCCTCCTCGGTGGCTGCAAGCGCGGCATCCCGTTCCTCCACCAGTTCGTCCGGCGGCAGGCCGCCTGAGGAGGTGCCCAGGTCCATCGAGCCACGGCAGGGATGGAACCTGATCCCCACCCTGGACGCCGCGGCGATCTCCGCCGCGAGCAGGTCGCCTGCGCCGCGCGGGAAGACGTAGTGGTGGTCTGCGGACAGGCTGCAGCCCGAGCGGGCCAGCGCGACCAGGCCGGCCAGCGCCGCCGAAGCCACAATGCCGTCGTCGACGTGCGCCCACACCGGGTACAGCGTCGTAAGCCACTCGAACAGGGTGGCGTCCTGCGCCAGGCCGCGGGTGGCCCACTGGTAGAGATGGTCATGGGTGTTGACGAGCCCGGGGGTGGCGAGGCAGCCGGTACCGTCGATCCGCCTCCCAGCGTCGTATCGGCCTGTCACGGGCCCGGCGCCGATGGCGGCGATCCGATCGCCCGCGACGACGATATGCCCGCTGGTGAATTCACGGCCCGCTGGGTTGACGGTCGCGATCGCGCATCCGGTGATGACGAGGTCGGCGGGAACCGGGATGTCGGTCACATCAGCCTCTGCTGCCCGGACTGCAAGTCGTGGTAGTGCGGGACCGGCCGCTGGCCAGGCACATCAGGAGGCGGGGGCGGCCCAGCGCTGACCGCGGGTCCGCGCAGTCCCGCAAGCTCGTCGGGCGTCGCCGGTGCGCGGTTGAGCTCCCGCCCGGTTGCGTCGCGAAGCGCGGCCACGATCGCCGCCGTGGCGACGACCGTCGGCGACTCGCCGATTCCCTTGAGGCCGTAAGGGACACCCGGCTCCGGCTGCTCCACCGCCGCGGAAACCATCGGCGGCACGTCGAGGATGGTCGGGATCAGGTAGTCGGTGAACGAGGGGTTCTTGATGACCCCCTGCCGCACCTGGACCTGCTCCATCAGGGCCAGCCCGAGACCCTGGGCGGTCCCTCCCTCGACCTGGCCTTCGAAGCCGAGTGGATTCAGTACCCGCCCGGCGTCGACGGCGGCGGCGACCTGCACGACGCGGACCAGGCCGAGCTCCTCGTCGACCTCCACCACGGCGCGCTCGGCGGCAAAGGCGAAGGACACGTGCACGTTGCCCTGGCCGCTGGAGTCGAACTCCTGCGTGGGGCGGTGGCGGTAGACAACGTGTCGTTCGATGGGCTCGCCGAGCAGCGTTGCGAGTTCTCTCACCTGACCGTCGGCGGCGAGCACCTTGCCAGCCTCGAGCACCAGGCCGGCTGGGGGAACCCGCCAGCGGCGCCGCGCCACCGTGCGCGCTCGAACACAGCGGCCCGGATCTCGGCGCAGGCCAGCTGAACGGCCCCGCCGGCCATCATCGACTGCCTGGAGGCTGAGGTGGAGCCTGCGTTGCCGACAAGCGTGTCCGCCCGGTGGAAGGCGACGCGGTCGACGCCAAGCTCGGTTCTGACGATCTGTGTCAGTAAGGTGTAAAGCCCCTGGCCCATTTCCACGGCCGCGGTGTGAATCTCCGCCAACGGTCCCTCCGGCCCGGCGCTCAGCGTGATGCGGGCGGCCGCGGAGTCATCGAAGCCTTCGCTGAATCCGACGTTCTTGTAGCCAACCGCGAAGCCGACCCCTCGTCTCAGCCCTTCCCCGCGGGTGACATTCCCCGTGCCGCCCGGGTAGCGCAGGATGTCACGGCCCTTGTTGGGCTCTGGCTGCGGCGGCCGCAGGTCCCTGCAGGCCTCGATGATCTCCCGTACCGGTGCCGCGCCCGTGAGCACCTGGCCGGTTGGCAGCACGGAGCCGGTGTGCAACGCGTTGGCAAGCCGCAGTTCGACCGGGTCGATGCCGAGCCGGGCCGCGATCTTGTCCATCTGCGCCTCATGCGCGAAGCAGACCTGCGGGCCGCCGAAGCCTCGCATCGCGCCGCACGGCGGGTTGTTGGTGTAAACGACGGTGCCCTCGACCCGGACGTTCGGCACCTCGTAGGGGCCGGCCGCGAAGGTGGTCGCGTTGCCCACCACCGCGGGCGATGACGAGCTGTATGCACCGCCGTCGAAAAGCAGCCGGGCGTCGACGGCCAGCAGCCGGCCGTCGCTGGTGACACCGTGGCGCATCCAGATCCGCGACGGGTGGCGGTGCACGTGGGAGTGGAACGACTCTTCCCGCCCGAAACTCATCTTGACCGGGCGGCCGGTGCGCAGAGCGAGCATGCAGCCATGGATCTGCATGTGGATGTCCTCACGGGACCCGAACGCGCCGCCGACCCCGGCGAGGTGCAGCCGTACCTTGCCGGGGGGCAGGCCGAGGCATGGCGCGATCTGCTCGCGGTCCACGTGCAGCCATTGGGTCGCCACGTACAGATCGATTCCGCCGTCCTCGGCCGGAACCGCGAGACCGGCTTCCGGCCCGAGCGGTGCCTGGTCCTGCATCGCGGTCTCGTAGTAGCCCTCGACCCATTCGTGCACCGCTTCGGCCACCGCTGCTCCGTCAGGGTCCCCGCGGCGCAGGTGCACATGGCGCAGCACGTTGCCGAACTCGTGCAGCCTCGGCGAGTCTGGGCGCAGCGCGTCCTCCATGTCGGCGAGCACGGGCAGCGGCTCGAAGCCGGCCACGATCCTGGACACGGCGCGGCGTGCCATGTCGGGCGTCTCAGCGGCGACAACCGCCACAGGCTCGCCGCTGTACCGCACGACCGCGTCGACGAGCACCGGCTGGTCGTCAAAGTTCAGCCCGAAGCGGTTCTTGCCTGGAATGTCGTCGGCCAGCAGCACCGCGCGCACTCCGGGACTGGCAAGCGCCCCGCTGATGTCGATGCCGCGGATCGCCGCGTGCGGGTGCGGCGACCTGAAGGTCACCCCCCACAGCATGCCGTCGATGTGCAGATCACTCGCGTACGCGAACGTCCCGCTGACCTTAGGGATCCCGTCGATGCGCGGCACATTCTCGCCCACGCCGCCCCGCACCCGCTCCCGCAGCCCGACATTCATCGCCGTCCTCCCGCCTGCCGCAACCGGAGCCCGGCGATGTGCTGCCTCTCGGCGTACCGACGCGTGTCGAAGATCTACGAATCAGCCTGGTGCGCGGCGGCAGGCTCGGGCAGGGCCGAAGGTCCTTTACCGGCCAAACGCGCGTGTGCTGTGATGCCCGTGGGGCGCCGTCAGCCGCCGTCGCGGGCAGCGGGCCCGAAATCGCAGGCCGACATCAGCGCCTCCCAGCCGCACAGCTTCACCCGCTCGCCGCGGCCAAGCTCGGCGCCAAGCTCGAGCTCACGCTTCTCGATGCCGAGCCAGGCCTCGTAACTCACCGGGCGCACCCCGCGCGCCGCAAGCACATCGCGCAGACGCGTCGGCGCGGATCCGGCACCCGGCCGCGGCCCGCCCTCGAGGTCGGCGAGCAGCGAGCGGACCGTCTGTGCCGCGTCGGACTTGTTGGTGCCGATCACGCCGGTCGGGCCGCGCTTCAGCCAGCCCGCCACGTACTCGCCCGGCCGCGCGGTCCCTTCGGGGCCAAGCACCCGCCCTTCTGCGTTCGGGACGGTGGCGCTGCGCTCGTCGAACGGCACACCTGGCAGCGGGACGCACTGGTACCCGACCGACCGCAGCACCATCTGCAGCGGCAGGACCTCGTACTCACCTGTGCCGGCGAGGCGCCCCGATTCGTCCAGCCTCGTCCGCTCGAGACGCAGCCCGGCCACGCGCTGCGTGCCTATGATCTCCACCGGCTTCAGCCAGAATCGGACGGACAGCCGCCGCGGCCTGCCTCGGCGCGTCCGGCCAGCCCAGTCCCTGATCACCGCGACGTTGCCGCGGACGCGCCGGTCGGATTCTGCC
This sequence comes from uncultured Actinomycetota bacterium, assembly GCA_963712955.1. Taxonomy (GTDB): domain Bacteria; phylum Actinomycetota; class Actinomycetes; order Streptosporangiales; family Streptosporangiaceae; genus DATFVJ01. Next base: position 250,420 of record CAVQKF010000010.1, read on the forward strand.
AGCCTGGCGCTCTCCCCGGTGGGGTCGAACGCGTCCAGATCGGTCTCTGCCGGGTCCACGACGATGTCGGCGCCTGGCAGTTCGCCGAGCTCCCGTAGTTCCTTGGTGGTGTACTTGGCCTGCGCGGGGCCACGGCGGCCGATCATGTGGATCTCGCGGATCTCGCTGGCCGCGAGTGCGGCGAGCACTGGCTCAGGCACGTCGGTGGCGCTGAGTTCGGCGGCGGTCTTGGTGAGAATGCGGGCCACGTCGACCGCGACGTTGCCGACCCCGATCACCGCGACCGCCTGCGCGTCAAGGACGAACATGGCCGGGTCGATGTCCGGGTGCCCGCAGTACCAGTTGACGAAGTCGGTGGCCGAGACGCTGCCAGGCAGGTCCTCGCCCGGCACGCCAAGCCGCCGGTCGCGCATGGCGCCGGTCGCGTACACGACTGCGTCGTAGCTCGCGAGCAGTTCCTCACGGGTCACGTCGGTGCCCAGACGCACGCCGCCGAGGAACCGCACGTGCGGATGTTCGAGCACGCGCTGCAGGTACCCGGCGATCGACTTGATCGACGTGTGGTCGGGTGCGACGCCGTAGCGGACGAGGCCGTACGGGGTGGGCAGCCGGTCGAGCACGTCCACCTCGATGTCCGGCCCGCCCGCGCGCGCCGCCACCTGCTTGATCAGCGCCTCGGCGGTGTAGAGGCCGGCCCGGACCCGACAACCGCCACCCGCAGGCTCCGCGGCGCCGCAGCGTGGGTGACGGGCCGGGCAGGGCTTGCGGGGGTCGTGGATGGCGCGGAATGAGCAGCGGGCCCAGCCATCGTCATCCCGCCTGCGAATGCTGCTGCAGCGATGACGCCCGTCGCGCGGCGTGGGCTACGATCTCGGTGATCTGCCGCGCGAGGTGCTGCGGTGTCAGGCCCGCCTCGGCCAGGATCGCCGGCCTGTCGCCATGCCCGAGGAACTCCTGAGGCAGCCCGAACGTGCGCGCCGGCGTGTCCACATCGTGGTCGCGCAGGAGACGGCAGACCGCGTCGCCGAAGCCGCCCTCCCGTCCGTTGTCCTCAACCACCGCAACCAATCGGCGGCCGCGCGCCGCCTCCACAAGCGCCTCGTCCACGGGCTTGAGCCAGAGCGGGTCCACCACGGTGACACCGATGCCCTGATCGGCGAGCCTCGCGGCGGCCTGGACGCAGACCCCCGCCATCACTCCGGCCCCGATGAGCAGCACATCGTCTGGCTGACCGGCCTCCGGCCGCCCGAGCACATCCATGCCACCCATCTTGCCGACCGCGACCATGTCGTCGCCAATGGTGGCCTTCGGGTAGCGCAGCACGGTCGGGCCGTCATCGATGGCGACCGCCTCCCGCAGCAGTTCTGCGAGGCGGGTGGCGTCACGCGGCGCGGCGATCCGCAGGCCTGGCACGACCTGGAGGATGGAGCCGTCCCACATGCCGTTGTGGCTGGCTCCGTCCGGACCTGTCACACCCGCGCGGTCAAGCACGAAAGTGACCGGCAGCTTGTGCAGCGCGACATCCATGATGACCTGATCGAACGCCCGGTTGACGAACGTCGAGTAGATCGCGACCACCGGGTGCATGCCGCCCATGGCAAGGCCGGCAGCGCTCGTGACCGCGTGCTGCTCGGCGATGCCGACGTCGTAGGCGCGGTCGGGGTAGGCGGCCTCGAACACTCCCAGGCCGGTCGGGTACAGCATCGCGGCGGTGATCGCCACGACGTCCGGGCGGCGCGCGCCGATCGCCACCATCTCCTCCTCGAAGACCTTGGTCCAGGTGCGTGCCGCCGACCCGTTCTGCACTCCCGTCTCCGGGTCGGTGTCCGGGCCGACCTGATGCAGGCAGTCCTGGTCGTTGGTCTCCGCTGGCGCGTAGCGGAACCCCTTGCGGGTGATCACGTGCACGATCACAGGCGCGCCGAAACTGCGGGCGCGCCGCAGCGCGTACTCGACCGCGACCTCGTCGTGCCCGTCGATCGGGCCCACGTATTTCAGGCCGAGATCCTCGAAGAGCACCTGGGGCTGCAGGACGTCCTTGATGCCCTTCTTGATGCCGTGCAGGGTCTCGTAAAGCGGCGGGCCGACCACTGGCGTGCGGGACAGCGTGGTCTTGATGTAGTCGAGCACGTGCTCGTACCTCGGCGACATCCGGACCGATGCGAGGTGGCTGGCGAGGCCGCCGATCGTCGGCGTGTACGAGCGGCCGTTATCGTTGACCACGATGACCAGGCGGCTGTCGGGCGAGGCGGCGATGTTGTTCAGCGCCTCCCACGCCATGCCGCCGGTAAGGGCGCCGTCACCGATGACGGCCACGACCGTCCGCCCGCTTTCACCGCGCAGCTTGTGGGCCTTGGCGAGCCCGTCCGCATAGGAAAGCGAGGTCGAGGCGTGCGAGTTCTCCACCAGGTCGTGCTCGGACTCGCGCTGGCTCGGGTAGCCCGACACCCCGCCGCGCTGGCGCAGCTTGGCGAACCCGCTCTGGCGGCCGGTGAGCAGCTTGTGCACGTAGGACTGGTGGCCCGTGTCGAGCACGATGCGGTCGCGCGGCGAGTCGAACACCCGGTGCAGCGCGATGGTGAGCTCCACCACGCCGAGATTCGGGCCGAGATGACCACCGCTGCGTGATACCGCCTGGATCAGGAAGTTGCGTATCTCTCCGGCCAGCTGCGTGACCTGCTCCTGGTTCAGGCGCTTCACGTCTTGCGGGCCACCGATCGACTCGAGCAGGGTCACCGTGGTGTGCTCCTTTGGTCCGGCAGTCTCGCGGATGTCGCGCAAGGCAAGCGTAGGCGAGTCTAATTCGGCATACGCGCCGGGCCGCCACCACGTGGCCAGAACACGCCGTGGCAACCTGCGTGACCTCCGTCACTACCACTTCTTTTGCCCGCGTGGCCCGCCGCGGCGACATGGTCACCCGGCATGCTCACGCGACATGATCGCCGCAACTTCTGGATGTGACCGAACCGGAACGCTTTGTTATGTTCCTCAGTAGCGACCTGTCTTGTACGTGTCACCCGAAGTCGGGTGTCAGCTGGGTGGGGCGGGTCGGCTGGTACTGGCGTGGACGGCTTCTGGCCGAGGAGATCCCTTGAGCGCTGTCGGCGAGCGGGCGCGGTTCGGCGACGTCTTCGCCGTTTCCGAGTTCCGTGCTCTCTGGCTGGCGCAACTGCTTTCTGTGGCCGGGGACCAGCTGGCCCGGATCGCGATGACCGTTCTGGTCTTCGAGCGGACTGGATCGGTGTTCTGGACCGCGGTCACCTATGCCGTCACGTTCCTGCCCTGGGTGATCGGCGGGGTTGCCCTGGCCGGATTTGCCGACCGGCTGCCCCGCAAGGTGGTCATGGTCACGTGCGACGTGGCACGGGCCGTGCTTGTGCTCGCGATGGCCATTCCAGGGATGCCCACATGGGCCATGGTCGGTCTGCTTTTCGTCGTCACGCTGCTCGATTCGCCGTTCAAGTCCGCACGCGCAGCGATGTACGCGGACATCCTGGCCGGCGACAGGTACCTGCTCGGCACCGCCATCACCCAGACAACCCTGCAGGTCGGGATGGTGTCCGGGTTCGCACTCGGCGGAGTCGTCGTGGCCTTTCTCGGCACCAAGGCCGCGCTCGGTGCCGACGCGGTCACGTTCGCGGTGTCGGCCCTCCTTGTTCTGGCCGGAGTCCACGCACGGCCGGCGGCTGCCGCGCGGGCACAAGGCGGCGGGCAGGTCGCGGCAATGTCGGGCGGGATCAGGCTTGTCTTCGCCAACCGGCACTTGCGCACCCTGACGTTACTTGGGTGGCTGGTCGCCTTCTATCTGGTTCCCCAGGCCCTAGCGGTCCCGTATGCGGCACGATTCCATGGCATGCCGACCGCGGTCGTGGCCGGGCTTGTGTTCGCCGCGGGGCCGCTTGGGACGGCGCTTGGCGCGATCGTCTTCGGCCGCGTGGTGGACCCGTCACGACGCCTTCGCTGGATGGGCCCGCTTGCCGTCGCCTGCTGCGCCACGCTCCTGTTCTGCGCGCTGCATCCCAGCCTGCTCACATCCTTGGCGATTTTCATCGCCTCGGGGGCCTGCGCGGCTTATCAGCTGGCCGCCAACGCGGCATTCGTCTCCGCAGTCCCGAACCACCGCCGTGGCCAGGCGTTCGGGCTCGCGAACGGCGGAATGCAGGTCACCCAGGGCTTGTGGTTCGTGTTCGCGGGAGCGGTCGCCGGAGCCCTCGCGCCGGCCGCGGTGATCGCCCTGAGCGGCGGTGTGGGAGCGGCACTCGCCATCGCCCTGACATTGAGCTGGCGCCGGCAGCGAGCCAGCACACCGGCCCGTGCGCTGGCAACAGAGACAGATCGCAGGTAGCCGTGTGCTAGGTCCATTCGCTGCGCATCACACAACCTCCTCCACATCCGATCGGCACCTCCTGACCCGCCACAACGACCCCTCGTCAGGTCCACTCGCTGCGCATCACAACCTCCTCCACATCCGATCGGCACCTCCTGACCCCCCTTAGCGACCCCTCGTCAGGTCCACTCGCTGCGCATCACAACCTCCTCCACATCCGATCGGCACCTCCTGACCCCCCTTAGCGACCCCTCGTCAGGTCCACTCGCTGCGCATCACAACCTCCTCCACATCCGATCGGCACCTCCTGACCCGCCACAACGACCCCTCGTCAGGTCCACTCGCTGCGCATCACAACCTCCTCCACATCCGATCGGCACCTCCTGACCCGCCACAACGACCCCTCGTCAGGTCCACTCGCTGCGCATCACAACCTCCTCCACATCCGATCGGCACCTCCTGACCCCCCATAACGACCCCTCGTCAGGTCCACTCGCTGCGCATCACAACCTCCTCCACATCCGATCGGCACCTCCTGACCCCCATAACGACCCCTCGTCAGGTCCACTCGCTGCGCATCACACAACCTCCTCCACATCCGATCGGCACCCTCCTGACCTGCCACAACGACCCTCGTCAGGTCCACTCGCTGCGCATCACAAACCTCCTCCACGGATGCGATTTGTTCCTTCTGTCCTATATAGAAGATCTTGCCGCTGTTTGCGCAAGGGCACCGGGATATCTCTTGACGAGATGGCGAGGTTCCCGTAACGATGTGGCGATAGCCGCTTACCCCTCGTTATCGGTGGGTGCGACACTGCTCCGCGAGCTGCCGAGGAGCCACCATGCGCGCCGTAAACGTGACCTACTGCTTACCCACCCGTCTGTGCTCGAGTATCCGCCGTGGCAGGTTGGCCATCGGCCGGTGGCCCGTGTGGAAGCTGCGAGAGCCGCTGCGCTCCTACGTCATCTCCCTGCCCCTGCTCACCATTGCCCTGATCGGCCTGGCCGTGCCGCCTGCGCACTGGCGAACCAGCCAGGTAATCGTGTTCACGGCCCTCGTAGCGTGCGCCGCGATCGCGATAGAAGCGACCCGGACGGTGAACGAGCCCCGTGGCACCGTAACTAGGGATCTGCAGTCGGTCTGGTATCTGGCCATCGCGGTCGCGCTCCCGCCCGTCTTCGCGCTCGCCGCGCCGGTGCCCCTGACCGCCTACAAGCTGTGGCGGGTGCCCAGGGGCGTGGTCTATCGCCGGGTGTTCAGCAACGCGACGCTCTGCCTCGCGTACGGGTGCGCGTCGCTGGCGTTCCACGCTGTCCCGCGATCGGTCGCAGGCGCCGTACCAGGTACGGGAGTTCACGCGGTCACCTGGACAGCGGCCGTCATGGCCTGCGGAACGATGGCATGGGCCATCAACCACCCGCCGCTCTTCCTCGCGATCCGGCTCTCGGATCCGGGTGCACGGCTCCGCAGCCTGATCGCCTCCCGCGAGTCCCTCACCCGCGACGTAGTCGAGCTCAGCCTCGCGGTGTCCCTCTGCCTGCTCGTCGCGATCAACCCCGTGCTGATGACGCTGGCGTTGCCTTCGCTTGTGCTGCATCGCCGTCACCTGCTCCACACTCAGCTCGTCAATCAGACCCGGATCGACGCCAAGACCGGGCTGCTCAACGCGGCCACGTGGCAGCGCGAGGCGGCCGTCGAACTGGCACGGGCGGTCCGCACCCGCACGCCACTTGCCGTCGCGGTGGCAGACATCGATCACTTCAAGCACGTCAACGACACATTCGGTCACCTGGCCGGCGACCGCGTGCTTGGCGAACTGGCGCGCGCGCTGCAGGGCAGCTTGCGCGACTACGACATCGTCGGCCGGTTCGGCGGTGAGGAGTTCACGCTCCTGCTGCCCCAGACCGACCCCGCAGGGGCCACGCAGATCGCGGAGCGCATCCTTGAACAGGTCGGTCAGCGGGTCATCACGATCGAGGACGGAAGCCGGGAGGGATACCCCTTGCGGGTCACCGTCTCGATCGGCGTCGCCACCCTCAATGGTTCGCACCGCGATCTCAACGACCTGATCGCCGCCGCCGACAGCGCCCTCTATCAGGCCAAGAACGCCGGAAGGAACACGGTCCGCGTGCTCTCGGAGTGTGCTGCTTCCGGCGACGCGTACGGCGCGAACGGTTCCGGTACGCGGCCGCCCTCGCTGTGAACAGCGCCACGCGACGCCGGCGGTCATCGTGCGGTGAGCATTCTGCCCGCCCATAAATGCCCGGATCATGGTATGTCCGGGTGAACCATTGGGGTAGCCGGGCCAGGGGTGGAAACCACGGCCGGGCGAGCGCGAGCCGCTGCGTTGGCGGAAGCCGCCGGATTCGCGTGGACGTGGCCCGCGGGTGATCTTGTACTGGCCGGTCGCGGCCGTTTGACCACGGCTCCTTCGAGCACACACGTGACCGGGGTAACGGTGCTCGGCCCGTTCAACGCCGATATGGCGCTGAACTGACCCGTCTCGCCTGGCTGGATACGTGCGATGCCCGGGGAGGTGAACGAGGCACCAGGCCCGTCGAGCAGGACGCCGTTCGCGTCATAGATGTTGAACCGCAGATCGAACCCGACCGGTCTCGGCAGGACGTTCGTTACCGTTCCCGCGAGTTCCAGATCCTCAGCGCCATTGGCCGCACATTCGGTGATCTTGACGGCGTTCTGCTGTTTGAGCTGGCTTGCGCTGAGCACGGCAGGCAGGCGACGCACCGACCCCGGTTGCCGATCCACCGCCCGCGATCCACCGCAGCCGGATGCCACTGCCATGAGCACGCAGGTCAGCACCGCGGTGCCCGTGATCCCGCCCTTACCCACCGTTCCCCCATAGGTCTGTCAGGCAAGCGCTGAGCGCCTCCCATCTGAATGCGACAGACTCTAACTCATTGCATCGCTCCAGTTACGAAAAGTGAGATCTGACGTGCCTGGCACTCAGGGGATCCCGATAGCGCGGGCTGCCAAGCGGGTCCTGGCCATGGGCGCCCGCCGGGTTCCGGCCACCAGAAGGAACCGCACCGAGGAGACGTGACCGATGAACCAGCAGTGGCAGAGACGATGGGGGAAGAAGTGGGCGGAGGCGTTGGCCCGCCGGGTGAGATTCGGCACGGGAACAGTTGCGGCAGCCATCGGGTTTGCCCTGGCGGCCCAGCCCGCATCGGCAGCGGCTGGGCCTGGCGCCCGGTCCCGCGCCGCCGCCCGGGCACTGACGCCGATCAAGCACCTGGTCGTGATCTACCAGGAAAATCACTCGTTCGACAATTACTTCGGTACCTATCCACACGCCCTCAACCCCCCCGGTGAGCCCGCGTTCCATGCCGCACCAGGCACTCCCAGAGTGAACGGCCTGACCGAGCAGCTGATCGACCACAACCCCAACCTGGCGAATCCCTTCCGGCTGGACCGCAGCCAGGAGCTCACGTGCGACAACAACCACGCCTACACGTCCATTCAGACTGCCTACGACAAGGGGCTAGTGGACCAGTTCGTGCAGGCCGTGGGACCGAAGGGCGCCGGCTGCAGCCCAGCGTTGACCATGGGCCACTACGACGGCAACACAGTTACAGCGCTCTGGGAGTACGCGCAGCACTTCGCGATGAGTGACAACAATTTCGACGACACCTACGGGCCGTCCAATCCTTCGATCGTCAACCTGATCAGCGGGCAGACCGCCGGCGCGGTCGCGTCCGCGCCGACGTCCGCGGTTGTGGGTGGCACGCTCATCGCGAACATCAACCCGACCCAGAACGACTGTGGCGACGGCGGAGCCTCGACAGTCGAGATGACGGGCCGGAACATCGGGGATCTGCTCAACGCCAGGCACGTCACCTGGGGCTGGTTCGACGGCGGATTCAAGCCCACCTCCACGGTGAACGGGACGCCCGTCTGCGCCTCTCGCCACACGTCCATCACCGGCGTCACAACGGCGGATTACGGCGGCGGCAGCGACCCGTTCCAGTACTACGCTTCGACCGGCAACCCGCATCACCTCCCGCCGGCCGCACCGGCCATGATCGGTCTCGGTGACCAGGCCAACCACCAGTACGACCTGTCCGACTTCTGGACGGCGGCTCGCGCAGGCCATCTGCCCGCTGTGTCGTTCCTGCGTGCACCCACCTACGAACTGGGCCACCCAAGGAGCTCCGAGCCACTTGACGAGCAGAACTTCCTCGTGACCACCATCAACCATCTCGAGACGATGCCGAGCTGGCGGTCCACCGCCGTGGTCATCACCTGGGACGAGTCCGACGGCTGGTACGACCACGTCATGCCGCCGATCGTGAACGGCTCCCTGTCGGCTCAGGATGTCCTCACCGCGCCGGGCGCCTGCGGCACGGCGCCGCCGCCCGACGGTTTCCAGGACCGCTGCGGCTACGGCCCGAGGATCCCCGAGCTGGTAATCTCCCCGTACTCCCGGGTGAACTTCGTGAGCCACGCACTGAGCGCGCAGTCGTCGATCATCCGTTTCATCGAGGACAACTGGGGACTCGGCCGCATCGGCGGCGGATCCTTCGACACCCGGTCCGGCACCATCGCCGGGATGTTCAACTTCCACCACGCGGCGGCCGGGCGGCTGTTCCTTGATCCGGGCACCGGTGAACCCGTCGCTTCGCCACCCCCGGCGGGCGGGTGAGGCGCTCGCGGCGCCTGGAGCCAGAGCCCCGAGCCCCGAGCCAGCGAGCCTCCGAGCCAGCGAGCCACGAGCCCCCGAGCCCCGAGCCGCCGAGCCCCCGAGCCCCCGAGCCCCCGAGCCCCCGAGCCCCCGAGCCCCCGAGCCTCCGAGCCCCCGATGGTCCAGCCGCCAGGCCCACCTACCGGAAGCCAGGCCTGTGCTCACGTTACGGGCGCATATTGAGATTATTAACGGAATATTTCTGGGTTAGGTGCTAGTCGGCCAATTCGGCGAAATCTATGTTTATGCGGGAAAGCATGGGCCTGCCGCGAGTCAGCAATCGGCGCCGCCGATCGCCGATTGGGCCGCGCCTTGGGCCGCGCCGCGGATGCCCGGCGGGAAGACAGGAGGATGGTCATGGGGGATCAGGGGAGACAGCGCACCGGAGCGAGGCCGACGGCCGCGACCAGGCGCATAACGGGGCCGCCCAGGCCCCGATTAGCTCTGTTCGCCGCGGCCCTGGCGCTCGCGACGGCCGCCGCCGTCGCCCAGGCTCCCACCGCGCTCGCCCAGGGCAGCGCGCCTGGCGCACCCGGCGCGGGCGCGACCTGGAACGAGTCGCACCTGCAGGGCTTCGCGGACTCGCTCGGCTCGGCGTCCAAGGTGTGGTACACACTCGGCGACGGCGAGCTTGAGAACGTCTTCTACCCGCAGACCGACACCCCGGACACGTTCGGCCTGCAGTACATCGTCACCGACGGCTCGACCTTCACCGACACCGAGACGGCAAGCACGACCCATGCGATCTCGCTCGCCGATCCGACCTCGCTGGTCTGGCAGCAGGTGAACACCGCGACCAACGGCGACTTCTCGATCACCAAGACCTACATCGCCGACCCGTCCCGGTCGGTCGTGCTCATCCAGACCACATTCGACAACCTGACTTCCGGCCCGCTCCGGCTCTACGCCGACTACCTACCGCAGCTGAACAACGACGGCATGGGCAACACCGGCGGCACGGACACGGCCAGCGGTGACCTCGTCGGGACCAACGGCAGCGTGTCAAGCGCGCTGGCCGCCTCGACCGGCTTCGCCCGGCCACCACCGGCTACGTCGGGGCGTCCAGCGACGGCAGCGCGCAGCTGGCCAGCAGCCACGCGCTGACGGACACCTACACGCGGCGTCGGCCGCCGGGCACATCGTCCAGGTCGCGCAGATACCCGTGGCCGCAAGCGGCGCCACCACCTTCACCCTCGCCCTCGGCTTCGACTCCAGCCAGTCCGCCGCGATCGCCGACGCGGCCGCCTCGCTGAGCGCGGGCTTCCCCTCCCTTGAAAGCTCGTTCGAGTCCGGCTGGCACGGCTGGGCCGCCGGCCTGAACTCCCCGCCAGCGTCGGTCACCGGCAGCTCGAAGCTGAAGACGCAGTACGACGTCTCGCTGATGGAGCTCAAGGCCGACGAGGACAAAACCTACGTGGGCGGGTTCGTGGCGTCGCCGACCGACCCGTGGGGCACAAGCGCCAGCGCGAACAACGCAGGCGTGCACGGCTACCACGTGGTGTGGACCAGGGACGAGTACGAGATGGCGAGCGCACTGCTCGCTGCGGGCGACACCGCCGATGCCAGCGCCGCGCTTGGCTACATCTTCAAGTACGAGGAGGAGCCGAACGGCGCCGTGAAGCAGAACACCTTCCTCAACGGCACCGCAGTGTTCGGCTCACTGCAGATGGACGAGGTCGCGGACCCGATAATCCTGGCCTACCAGCTGGGCGCGACAAGCTCGACCGACTGGTCCTCCGTGCAGAGCCTGGCGAACTTCCTGGTCAGCAACGGCCCCTCCACACCGCAGGAGCGCTGGGAGGAGAACAGCGGGTACTCTCCCGCCACGATCGCCGCCGAGATCGCGGGGCTGCTCTGCGCGGCCTCGATCGCCGAGGCCAACGGCGCGGCAAGCCAGGCGGCCACCTACCAGTCGACCGCCCTGTCGTGGGCCTCGGAGGTGGACGGCCTGACCTACACCACCACAGGCTCGTACGGCAGCGGCAGCTACTTCCTGCGGATCACCCCGGACGGCAGCCCGAATTCCGGGGCATCGATCTTCATCCAGAACGGAGGCGGCAACCACGACGACCGCACGGTCGTGGACCCAAGTTTCCTTGAGCTGGTCCGGCTTGGCATCAAATCGCCGGGCGCGACCGACATCACCAACACGATCAGCGTGATCGACTCGAAGCTTCAGGTGACCACCCCGGAGGGCCCGATCTGGCACCGCTACAACTTCGACGGCTACGGCGAGACGTCCTCAGGCGGCGACTACACCGGGTCCGGGGTGGGCAACCCGTGGCCGGTCCTCACCGGCGAGCGTGGCGAGTACGACGTGGCAAACGGCAACCTCAGCGGGGCGCAGTCGATGCTCGCGACCATGGCAGGCGCGGCCAATGCCGGCTACCAGATCCCCGAGCAGGTCTGGGGCGGCGCCTCCGGCACCGGCGGCTTCACATTCGGCCAGCCGGACAACTCCTCCACCCCGCTGATGTGGGCGATGGCCCAGTACGCACGGCTCGCGATCGATATCTCCGCAGGCAAGGACACCGACACCCCTACGGTCGTCACCCAGTGCGTGCAGCACGGCACCTGCCCGGTGGGCGGCTCGGGGGGCGGCTCGGTGAAGGAGACGGTAAACGTGACAGTGCCGGTGAACACCGACGCATCGGCAGACACGGTCTACCTGGCGGGGAACCTGTCCACGCTCGGCCTCGGCCAGCCGGACTGGGCCGCAAACGGCGTCCCGATGACCCGCGTCAGCGCCAACGAATGGACCGCCACCATCGAGGCGGCCGCCGACGCCACGCTGTCGTACAAGTACGACCTGGGCGGCAGCTGGAGCAATGTCGAGAAGGACGCCGGCTGCGCCGACATCGGCAACCGGAGCATGAGCGTGAACGGCGGCACCGTGACCGACACCGTCGCCAACTGGGCCGGCCCGGGCACCTGCGGGAATTCCACGGCCGTCATCGACGTGACGGTGCCGTCGGGCACACCAAGCGGTGACACCGTCTACCTGTCAGGCAACTACGACGTCCTCGGCACGGGCATCCCTTCCTCCGCCGACTGGATGGCCACCGACTACCCGATGATCCGCACGGGTACGGACGCCTGGACGCTGACCATCACCGGCGTGCCGATCGCGGCCTTCCAGTACAAGTTCACCCTCGGCAGCTGGACAAGCACAGAGGAGACCAGTTCGTGCGGCTTCGTCGCCAACCGCGGGTTCGGCTTCGACACCGCCGACGCGAGCTATACCGCCAGTGACACCGTCGCCGCCTGGCAGGGCGTCGGCGGCTGCTGACCGGGACGCCGCGGGCAGGCTCCCCCGGCGCTGCCTGCCCGCGGCGGCCCGCCGCCTTGCGGTGCATCCAGCACTCTGGCGGCAAGATCATAGCCAGCACAGGCGTCACATGGTGCTGAGCGAAACAGCGCGGAAGCCGTTCCGGATCATTATCCTAAACGGCTGCCGCGGACGCGTCATGCACAACCTGCGATCGCCGGCATCTTTGTGATCGCTGCTCCGGGCGAATAGCAGCGAGGGCGGGCTGGATTTTACCTGGAAGGAAAATTACCGAGCATCAAAAGGCCGTTAATATTTCTGTCCACCCATAAACATTCCATGAACATCGCTGGCCAGAGCAAGATCGATGGCGGCCCGGATGGCCAGGAACGCCGCGCAGGTCACACAATGACGGAGTGAACGCCCCTCTCCCGGCGGCCCAGGCCGCGGCAGCGCCGCCGTTGCTGTCCGTATCCAGGCTCGCTGTCAGCTTCGGCCCGGTCCATGCCCTCAACGGAGTCGACCTCAGCGTCCGGGCCGGCGACCTGGTCGCCCTGGCCGGCGAGAACGGCGCGGGCAAGACGACGCTCGTTCGCTGCATCGCCGGTGACATCGCCCCTGCCAGCGGGGAGATCTTCCTGGCGGGCAGGCGTGTGTCCGCTGATCCGGCCGCCACCGCGCGTCAGGGCGTCGCCGTGGTCTGGCAGGACCTGGCTCTGTGCGACAACCTGGATGTCGCAGGCAACGTTCTGCTCGGGCAGGAGTCGCGGCGTCTCATGCTGTCGCAGAGCCGCTTCCATGCGGCCGCGGCCTCGCTGCTCGAGAGCCTGCGAATCCCCATAAGGGACACCACGCGCAGCGTCGGCTCGCTGTCCGGCGGCCAGCGCCAGCTTGTGGCCGTGGCGCGCGCGATGAGCCGCAAGCCACGGCTGCTTGCGCTCGATGAGCCCACGGCCTCACTCGGGGTGATCGCATCGGCTCAGGTCGAAAAGCTGATCACGGGCTTGCGCGAGAAGGGCACCACGATCCTGCTCGCCTGCCACGACATCGACCAGATGTTCAGGCTTGCGGATCGCATCGTGGTGCTGCGCCAGGGCAGGATCGTGGCGGACCTCGATCCGCGCGGTACGCACCCCGATGATGTGGTGGCGCTGCTGTCGGGTCAGCAGGTCGACTCATCCGCCCGCCGCCAGCTCACCCGGCTGCACGGGCTCGCCGACCGGCTCGTGTCGGCAGACCCTTCTTCGAGCCTGTCGCTGATCCTGTCCGCGCTTGGCGCGGCGCTTGGCACCGAGCGGCTGTGCATCCACCTGGTGAGCGACCAGGCCCTGATCTGTGCCGCGTCGCTCGGATTCGCGCCGGGACAGCTGACGCGATGGTCAAGGCTGCCGTTCGGGTCAACGGGGGGCCCGGCCGGCCTTGCTGCGGAATCCGGGAAGCCTGTCGTTGCGGACGACGTCCGGGTCAGCGCCGCGTGGCTGGACTTCGATGGCCTGGCGAGGGCCACCAAGGTCGCGAGCTGCTGGTCGGTTCCCGTCATGGGCCCTGGCGGGCTCACCGGGGTAATCACCGTCTTCATGACGGATACCGGCGCGCCGCATCGTGATGAACTTGATCTCGTCACGCTCTACGCGGGGTATGCCGCGAGCGCCGTGGAGCGCGACGGGCTCCTCGACCAGGTGACGGCGCGCAACCGCGTCCTCGAGACGATCCGGGAGATGCTTGAGACGCTGGCCGGGCCCATCCCGGTCGCAGAAGGGCTCGTTGTGGCGGTCCAGTCGCTGCGCCGCGGCCTTCAGGCCCGCGAGGCGGCGCTGCTCACCCAGCCGCACGGCGAGGCGCCTAGCTGGCGTGCCTTCGCCGGGCCGCAGGGAACGGATCCGGCCGGCGCGTCGCCCTGCCTGCGCGGCGCGGCGCAGAAGGCACTGAGCAGCGCTCACCGCGACGGCGTCGCCAGAAGGCTCAGCAGCGGCGACGGCCGGCGGGTCCTCGCGGTGGCCTTCATCGCGCCCGGAGGCCCCACCGTCCTGCTGGCCAGCTGGGAGCAGCTTCGGGCCACGAAGGAGGACACTGCGCTCATGGAAGACGCCGCGCACTCGCTCCGGCTGGCGCTTGAACGGGAGGAGGCTGGCCTGGCGCACCAGGAGGCGGCTGCCCTGCGCCGGTCACAAGAGCTCCAGCGGGGTTTCCTTTCCCGGTTGAGCCATGAACTGCGCACCCCGCTCACGGCCATCAGGGGCTACGCCTCCAGTCTCATGCAACCGGACGTGACCTGGGACGGGGACTCCCAGCAGCGGTTCCTCGACCGTATCGCGGCCGAGTCGGCGCGCCTCGGGCGCCTGGTGGACGACCTGCTCGATTTCTCCGCGATCGAGTCGGGCATCATGCGGCTGCAGCGCGACTGGTGCGACATACCGCTGGTACTCGAAGCGGCCATCGCCTGCCTGCCACAGGCAAGCGCCGCGACCATCTCGTCGGCGTGCGATCCCGGCCTGCCCGCCGTCTGGGCCGACCACGACCGGCTGGAACAGGTCTTCGTGAACCTGCTGCACAACGCGATCAGCCATAATCCCCCAGGGACACGGGTCTGTGTCACCGCCGGGGCGAAAGCGACCGACGTGCCCTGTGCGGCAGAAGAGGGTGCCGGGAATCACGGGCGTGCCGGGGGTCAGGCGCACGGCCGTCTGACGCCCGCCGAGGTTGTGATCAGTGTGCTCGACGATGGTGTGGGAATGCCGGAGGAACTGGCAGCCCCACCGTCCGGGCCGGCCCGCCGTCGGCCGGCCGGCCCGGACGGCGCCGCGGGAGCGGGGCTCGGGCTGTCCATCGCCAGGGGCATCGTCGAGGCTCACGGCGGCCGCATCGAGCTGCAGCGCCTGCGGACGGGTACGTGTTTCCGTGTCCACCTCCCCGTTGAAGCAGCAGAAAGGTGCGGCAGCGACGCCGAACCAAAGGGCGGCGGCCACAGCGGCGAGGCCGCGGGGGCGGGGGCGGGGACGGGGACGGGGGCCGGCATTGCGGTCGGCCGGGGCATCAGCGGATCCAGGCACCGGTTCGGCCACGATGTCTGAGGACGCGAGGAACACTCGCGCCCTGGTGGTGGAGGACGATCCCAACATCGTGGATCTGATCCGCTCCAACCTCGCCGTGCGGGGCTTCGACACCGTGGTGTCCGTGGACGGCATGAGGGCCCTGCAGCTCCTGGAGACCGAAGGGCCGGACATCGTGCTGCTCGACCTGATGCTGCCGGAGGTCGACGGCTTCGAGCTCTGCCGGCAGATACGCGAGCGCTCACCCGTCGCCATCATCGTGGTATCGGCCCGCGGTGGTGAACGGGACAAGGTGACCGCGCTCAACATGGGCGCCGACGATTACATGACCAAACCGTTCAGCATCGAAGAGCTGCTTGCCCGGATCACCGCGACGTTGCGCCGCACCCGCCCTGCCGCCTCGCCTGAGCCAGGACCCCCGGTCGTCACGGCAGGGGACATCGTGATCGACCTGGCCACGCAGCAGGTGACGAGGCTCGGGCAGCCGGTGCACCTGACCCCGACGGAGTTCGCCCTGCTGCGCGAACTTGCCACCAACCGCGGCAAGCTGCTGACACACGCGCACCTGCTGAGGCGGGTGTGGGGTCATGGGTATGAGACCGAGACGGAGTACGTCCGGGTGTATGTCCGGCGCCTGAGGGCCAAGCTGGAAGTCGAGGGAAGCCAGCCGCTGATTCTCACTCAGCCGAGAGCAGGCTACCGGTTCACTCCCGAGTGATCTCCGCCACCGCCGCGTGCCCAGGCCGCTCCTCGCGCCGCCGTTCACGGTATTTTTACGGGCCGGCCGTGATGTTGAGGCCGCGTTTATCCCCTGAAGCCTATGGTTTGCCTCAAAGCCTGTGGCAGCAGCGACCCCTGAGCGGGCATCGGGAAGTTCCGCGTCCTTTGCTGCGGCCGTGCCTACCGACGAGGTGGTTTAGTTGAATCTGGTGACCAGGAAAAGTGTTACGGCCTCGCTGGCCCTGAGTGCGGGTCTCGTCATCTCGGCATGCGGAAGCAGCGCGCCCGCGTCGACCCCGAGCAGTTCCGGCGCCAGCTCTTCCGCGGCTGCGCCGTCAATCTCGGCTACCTCCTTCACGAGGAATTTCTCCCCGATGGCCCAGCTGAAGGCGCTGACGGCCAAGGGTAAGGGAAACGTGGCCGCCATCCTTCCTGACACGGTTTCCTCGGCCCGTTACACGGAATTCGATGCGCCTTACCTGACCAAGGCGCTCGCGACAGCGGGACTCTCGTCAGCGCAATTTTCCGTGCAGAATGCCCAGGGCAGCGACGCCACCGAGCTGACCGACGCGCAGGAGGCCATCACCAAGGGCGCTAGCGTGCTCATCATGGACCCACTCGACTCCGGCGTCGGGGCGCGGATCGAGTCCTACGCCAAGTCTCACGGCGTCGCCGTGATCGACTACGACCGGCTGACCCTCGGCGGCAGCCGCCAGTACTACGTCAGCTTCGACAACGTGCACGTGGGCAAGCTGATCGGCCAGGGCCTGGTCAGTTGCGTCACCGCATGGAATGTGACGAAGCCGAGCGTGCTCGTGATGAAGGGCGCGCCGACAGACAACAACGCCACGCTGTTCGCCCAGGGCTATGACGCCGTGCTCGCGCCGTACTTCTCGTCGGGCAAGTGGGCCCAGGTGGGCCAGGCGGCGGGAACGTGGGATCCGCCCACCGCCGAGACCGAGTTCCAGCAGCAGTTAACGGCCCACAAGACCATTAATTCTGTGCTCGTGCCCAACGACGAGAACGCCGCGCCGATCATCCACTACCTGCAGACACTGCACGTCAAGGCGAAAACGTTCCCGACCACCGGTCAGGACGCGACGCTCGTCGGCCTGCAGAACATCCTCGCCGGATACCAGTGCGGTACCGTCTACAAGCCCATCTACCTGGAGGCGCAGGCCGCCGCCGCGCTGGCCATCTACCTGCGGGCCAACGCAACCCCGCCGAGTGCGCTCGTGAACGGGTCAGTGACCGACTCGACGGCCAAGATCGCTGTTCCCTCGGTGCTCCTGACGCCTGAGTGGGTCACGCCGTCCAACATGGCCGAGACCGTCGTCAAGGATGACTTCGTGCCTGCGTCACAGCTGTGCACCGGATCGCAGGCGGCCGAATGCACGGCGCATGGGATCACGCCGTGATCGAGAACTCCTGGCGCGGAAGCGGCCGCTCGCGGTGACGACCTCGAGCGGCGCCGATGGTGCCCGGGCCGCTGCGGCGGGCCGGGCACCGTCGGCGGCGGCGCGGACTCGGGCCTCCTGCAGCGGCACGGAGCAAGACCCGCTCATGCGCATGAAGGGAATCGGGAAAAACTTCGGCCCCGTCCGGGCACTCGCCGATATCGATCTCGACATTCCCGCCGCGAAGGTGACCGCCATCGTCGGCGACAACGGCGCGGGGAAGACGACGCTGATCAAGACCATCTCCGGCATCTGGCAGCCCGACGGCGGCCAGATCTTCTGGATGGGCAGGCCGGTTCACCTGCACAGCCCGAGGGACGCGGCCGAACTCGGTATCGCCACCGTCTACCAGGATCTCGCTCTCTGCGACAACCTGGACATTGTCCAGAACATGTTCCTTGGCCGCGAGGCCCTGCGGCACTGGCAGCTTGACGAGATCTCAATGGAACTCACCGCGAAGCGCACCCTGTCTGATCTTGCGGTGATGTCGGTCCGGTCGATCCGCCAGCCGGTCGGCTCGCTGTCCGGCGGCCAGCGTCAGGCGGTTGCGGTGGCAAAGGCTGTGATGCAAGAGGCCAGGCTCGTGATCATGGACGAGCCCACGGCGGCCCTCGGCGTCACCCAGACTCGCATCGTGCTGGACCTCATCGGCCGTCTGGCGAGCAGAAACATCGCCGCGGTCGTCATCTCCCACAATCTCAACGACGTCATGACCATCGCGGACCGCGTGGCGGTGCTCCACCTCGGCCGCCTGGCGGCGGTCGGGCCCGCAACGCGATTTGATACCCAGGCGATCGTCGATCTGATGACGACGGGCGCATCGAGCCGTCTCGGCAGCGAACCCGCCGAGCCGGCCGGTCCGGCCGGTCCGGCCGGTCCGGCCGGGCCCGCCCGCGGCACAAGCGGCGGCCTGCAGGGACGGGTCGGCGATGGCACCCACGCAGGGGAGGTCCAGTGAGCACCGAAGTGCACGAGCCGCCGCCCGAGGCAATCGCGGAAGGCGACGCCGCGGCAGCGGAAGCCGCCGGGTCCGCCGCCCCCGAACTCATCGCTGGCTCGCTCGGCGAGTACGCCCGCATCAGGTTCAAGCGGGTCAGGAGCGGCGAGAGCGGTGCCCTGCCCGTGATGATCGGCCTTATCGCCATCATCGTGTACTTCCAGGCGCGCAACTCCCTGTTCCTTTCCGCGGGCAACCTTGTCAACCTGCTGATCCAGGGGGCGCCCTTCATCATTCTCGGCATGGCGGAGGTATTCGTCCTCCTGCTCGGCGAAATCGATCTGTCCATTGGCTTCAACGCCGCCATCGGCGCCGTCGTCATGGCCTGGGCGGTCTTCACCTTTCCCTGGTGGCTCGCCATATTGGCCGGGCTCGCCGCGACCACGGCCATCGGCGCGCTGGGGGGCACGCTCATTACGAGGCTCCGGCTGCCCTCATTCGTCGTGACGCTCGCCGGGTTGCTCGGCCTTCAGGGCCTGATGATCGTGCTCGTCGCGCGGAGCGGCCGCGGGCCTGGCGGCTCGATCCCGATCTCCAACAGCGTTATCGACGACCTGACGAGCGGCAACCTCAGCCCGGCCGTCAGCTGGATTGTCATGGTGGTCATCGTCACCCTGTCCGGCGTGTTCATGGTCCTGGGGGACCGCCGGCGGCGGGCAAACAACCTGGCGGCCCCGCCCGCCAGCGTCACCGCGCTCAAGGTCGCGGTCATGGCCGCCGCTGGCGTCGTGGTGGTCATCGTAGGCAACACGGACCGGGGCGTGCGGGTGCCGGTGCGCGGGCTTCCCTGGGTGGTCCTCATCGTGCTCGGCCTCCTCGGCTTGTGGACTGCCCTGCTCGCGCGGACCCGCTTCGGCCGCTATGTCTACGCGATCGGCGGCAACGCGGAGGCGGCCAGGCGAGCGGGCGTCAACCTGATCACGATCAGGACGCTCGCGTTCACCTTGTGCGGGCTGACGGCCGGCGCCGCGGGTATCGTCCTTGCCTCGAGACTGGGCTCGATCTCGACCGACGTCGATGGTGGCCAGCTCGTGCTGTTCGCGGTCGCCTCCGCCGTCATCGGCGGGACGCACCTGTACGGCGGCCGTGGCAAGATGCTGGACGCCCTGCTGGGCGGGCTCGTCGTCGCCGCGATCTATAACGGCCTCGGCCTGCTCGGGATGAGCGCGGCTGCGACAGACATCGTGACCGCGCTGGTGCTGCTCGCCGCCGTGACCGTGGACACCCTGGCCCGCCGGGGGCGCGCGGCGCAGTGATCGGCTGAGGCCGCCGCATTCCGGCGGCAGCGGAGCATCGGGCGCAGGCGGAAGAGCTGTTGCCGGGTGGGCGCCGCTGCGCCGGTGGTGAACGACCGTGGTGAGATACTGATGGCCGGGCACTCCGTCCGGGCTGCTCAAGGCGGGCGAAGTGGGCTGGCTTTCCTCGCCTACGTGCCGGGTGGCTGCCCGCGCCGGCCGGCGGCATCGCCCTGGTCCGCGATCACCCGCGCGAGTTCCCTGCCGGTGGCCACGGTATCGGGGTGGTCCACGCCGAGGACCCGGCGCCTGGTCGCGTGCACCTGACGGTAGAGCCACTCGGCCTCGCCGTGCCGGTTCTGCAGCCCGGCCAGCCAGGCGAGCGTGGCGCGCGACTGCAGGGTGTCCGGATGCTCGTCGCCGAGCACCCGGCGCCGGTCAGCAAGCACCTGACGGCACAGTTCCTCCGCCTCGGCGTACCTGCCCTGCGTCCCGATCAGCCGCGCCAGGTCGTGCCGGGTGGCCAGGGTGTCCGGATGCTCGTCACCGAGCACCCGCCGCCGGCCGGTGAGCACGCCCTCGCACAGTTGCTCCGCCTCGTCGTACCTGCCACCGAGCCCGGCCAGCCAGGCAAGCGTCGCGCGCGACGCCAGGGTGTCCGGATGGTCCTCGCCGAGTACCCGGCGCCGGTCGGCGAGCACCTCACCGCACAACCGCTCCGCCTCGCCGTACCTGTCGCGGAGCCCGGCCAGCCTGACCAGGTCGTGCCGGGTGGCCAGGGTGTCCGGGTGATCGTCACCGAGCACCCGGCGCCGGTCGGCGAGCACCTCACCGCACAACCGCTCCGCCTCGCCGTACCTGCCACGGAGCCCGGCCAGCCAGGCGAGCGTGTCACGCGCGCCAAGGGTGTCCGGATGATCGTCACCGAGCATATGCCTGCGGCCACCGAGTACCTGGCCGGCCAGTTCCTCCGCCTCGCGATACCTGCCCTCCCGCCCGATCAGCCAGGCGAGCCTGTGGCCGGTGGCCAGGGTGTCCGGGTGCTCGGCGCCGAGCAGCCGCAGCCGGTCCTCGAGCACCTGGCGGAACAGCCCCTCCGCCTCGCCGTAACGGCCCTGCAAGCCGACCATCCGGGCCAGCCGGTGCCAGGTCGCCAGGTTATCCCGGTGCTCGGCGCCCAGCAGCCGCTGCCGGTCCGCGAGCACCTGGCGGCACAGCTGTTCCGCCTCGCCGTAACGGCCCTGCAAGCCGACCATCCGGGCCAGCCGGTGCCGGGTGGCCAGGGTGTCCGGGTGCTCGGCGCCAAGCACCTGCTGCCGGTCGGCCAGCACCTGGCGGTACCTTTCCTCCGCCTCGCCGTAACGGCCCTGCATCCCGATCATCCGGGCCAGGCTGTGCCGGGTGGCCAGGGTGTCCGGGTGCGCGTCGCCGAGCACCTGCCGCTGGTCCTCGATCACCTCACCGCACAAGCGCGCCGCCTCGGCGTACCTGCCCTGCCGCCCGATCATCCGGGCCAGCTCGTGCCGGGTGTCCAGGGTGTCCGGATGCTGCTCGCCGAGCACCCGGGTCTGGTCGGCAAGCAGCCGGCGGTACAGCTGGTCGGCCACGCCGTACCTGCCCTGCAGGCCAATCGCCCGGGCGAGATCACGCCGGGTGGCCAGGGTGTCCTGATCCTCGGCACCGAGGGCACGGGTCTTGTCGGCGAGCAGCACAGTGTAGAGCTGCTCGGCCTCGCTGTTGCGCCCCAGCTGGGCGAGCGCCCCCGCGAGGCTGCCGCGGGCGGTCAGGCTCGCGGGATCATCGGTAACGGCGAACTCCGCCGCCGCCGCCGCCGCCGCCGTCACGCCCGCCCGGGCCAGTTTCTCGGCCGCGGCGAGCCGCCCACAGTGCAGCAGCGCGTCGGCGCCCGACGCGCCGATCATCAGCAGCCGGCTGAGCACGCCGCTGCTGTACAGGTCGGCGGCGGGCAGCTCGAGCACGGCGTTCATGTGCGGGACAAGCAGCCGCCAGGCCGGCCAGTCGGCCGGCCTGGCACTGTCGAGCCCGTCCGCGGCCGCCCCGAGCAGGCCGATCGCCGCGTCGCAGACGGCCACCCGGTCCGCGGGGTCCAGGGTGGCTAGCCTGCCGCGGTTGACGTCGGCGACCACCGGGTGCACCGTGACAGCGTTCTGGCCGGCCGGACCGCTGTTTCCCGCGATGTCGATAAGCCCGGTCGCCGACAGGCCGTGCAGGCCCTCGCGCAGCCTGCGTTGCCGCTGCGCGTCCGGGTCGTCGCCGGTGGGCGCCGCCGTGTCCCGTGCCCCCTGGGCGAGCAGGGCGGCAAGCGGCCGCGGGCTCAGCAGCGAGGCGGGGATCGGAGTGGCGGGCGCGTAGCACGACAGCACAAGCAGCAGCGGCCTCGCCTGCGGCCGCCCGTCGGCGGCCAGCGCGTCAAGTGACAGGTCCCAGGTCCGCGCGATGGTGGCGCGGGCATCCGCGCCGGGTTCCTCGATATCGCCAAGCGCCGCCGGCAGCTGCACGCTGTCCAGCGCCTCGCGGTAGCCGTCGAAGCTGGCCCACCGCGCGAAAGGCGACGCCAGGTAGGCGCCCGCCAGGTGCAGCGCCAGCGGCAGCCCGCCCAGCCGGCAGGCCAGTTCCCTGGCCTGCTCACCGGTCGGGTCGGCGACATCCGGGGCCAGGTCCCCCAGCACCACCGCCGCCGCCTTGTCGTCAAGCGGGCGGAGCTCACGCAGCACCACCCCGGTCCCCCACACCCGCGGATCCCTGTTTCGGGCCGTCACGATCACCATCCCGGCCGGGTCCGGCCGCAGCCACCCGGTGCCGTCGGCCGGGGTTGCCGTCCCCGCGGCGGCGAGTACGGCCGGGTTATCCGCGCCGTCGAACACGAGCAGCCACCGCCTGCCCGCCGCGTGCGCGCCGTTGAGGAACTCCCACGCGCGCCCGGGCGCGGTCGGCGCCCCCTCACGCACCGGCACCGTCACCGATTCAGGCGCGCCGAGCTCACGCAGCACCTCAAGCATCCCGCCGGTCAGCGACGCCGTGTCCGCGGCCGTTACCCACCACACCCGCCAGCCACGCGCCTTCGCCGTCCGCGCCACCGCGAGCGCGGCCGTCGACTTGCCGAGCCCGCCCATCCCCGCGATCACCCACGCCCGGCCAGGCCGCCGCGGCCTGCGGCTCAGCGGGCGGCGCAACTCGGCAAGCAGACCGTCACGCCCCCGGACCTCGATGGGAAGCCGGCCGAGCGGTGCCGCCACCGGCAGCGCATCGGCCCCGGGCGCCGCCGGGCCACCAGTCCCGGGCGCCGGCCCGTCCGGTGCCGCCACCTGACCGGGACCCCGGGAATCCGCCGTCCCGCCCCGCCGGGCGCCCGGCGGGGCGGCGGCTACCGGCTGATCTTCCCGCGACGGCGCTGTGGGCGGTGCCTGCGGGGATACGGACCCGGCCAGCTGAATCCAGGCGGTGATGTGCGACTCCTTGACCTCGCACTCCACCCGCTCGTAGCCGGCGGGATCCACCTGCCCGGGGCCCGGGCTGATGACGTGCTCGTAGACGTAGGCCGACGCGGCGAACACCAGGTCCGCCCGCGCCGCGGCGAGCCTTTCCTTCAGTACCGGCGCGTCGACGATGCGGGCCGCGTGGATGAGGGCCTGCCCGGTAAGCCCCTCGGCGTCGTGCCCGACCGGCCCGACGTGCAGGGCGGCACGCAACTGGATGCGGACCACATCGCTGGCGCGCCTGTTGTGCTGCCGGAGGCCGGCCGCGAGCAGCGCGAGCAGCGGGTCGACCACCCGCGCCGTGGCGATCGCGGGCGGCACCACAATCACGACACCATCGCCGCGATCCTCGTGATAGCACTCCGCCCACGGCACGCCCGACTCCTCGAACGCCGAGCGCAAGATGTCATACAGTGCCAGGCGCACGGCCAGCCGGTCGCTGTCGTTCCTGCGCCGGTCCCCGAAACCGGCGACGTCCATAACGAAGATCGAGCAGTTCGGCGACGACTTGAGAATCGAGTCGAACGCCATCCCCATCGGCCTCACGGCAACGTCCCGCTCACCGTTACCACTTCGGTCCCGGGTACCGCCCCACTGACCCTGCACGCCGTCGCGCTCGTAATCAGCAGCCTGCTCGTGGGTCCTGCCGTGCTCGCGGCTACCGCTGTGCTGCTGAGCATCGCCCTGCCCGGCCGCACGCTGCCCGGGGGGACGCTGCCCGGGGGCACGCTGCCCGGGGGCACGCTGCCCGGGAGTCCGGCCTTGCGCTGCCGGCGCGGGCCGGCTGCCGGCGACGCCCTGCCGGCGCCGCAGATCGCCGCAAGCCCGTCCAGATCGACCACGCTCAGCTGCCTGCTGCCGGTGCGCACGATCCCGCGCTCCTGCCACGAACGCACGAACCGGGCGACGGCGTCCGGGCTTGCTTCGGCCCAGTCCGCGAGTTCCTGCTGCGACATGGGCAGCGTGAAGACCGCCGGGGCCGCCTGCTGGTACCCGCCCCTGCTCTGCGCGAGCTCGAGCAACAGCCACGCCAGGCGGCGCTCCGCGCCGGCAAGCTCGTCAGCGAAGTGCCTGACACGGTCTTCCTCCCGGCGCTCACGCACCTGGCGGTCGAGCACCTCGGAGGCGCGAGGATGACCGAGCAGGAACTCGGTGAACCGCTCCGCGGCCACCACCGTGGCCCGGACCTCATCAAGGGCGGTCACGCTGGCCGAGCGCACCCGCGCCATCAGGGCAGCGCGCTCGCCGACCACATCACCGGGCCCGCGCACGGCGAAGATCTGCTCGCCGCCGCCGACCTCGACACTGACCTTGGCCCACCCGGAATCGATGATCATTACCTGCGAGGATTCATCACCCTCGCGGCAGAGCACCGAGCCCGCGTGGAAGACCTTCTCCATGCCCGAGGCGTCGAGCGCGCGCCGCTCGGGCTCCGCGAGCGCGTCCCAGAAACTGCGCGCCGTGGGACGCTCCCACCGCACGTTCTCCGCCACCACCCGGATCTCGCTGGCCCGCTGCGGTTCCTGGCTCGTGCCGTCGCCATTGCCGCGACCAGCGACCTGCCGCGCCTCGGCGGACAATCTGTCGGCGCGTGCCTGCGGAGTCTCACAGAAACTCTCTGGATCGGATCCGAAACCCTCACTCACGGTTGGCTGCATTCCCCTTTTAGAGCACTGCACCACGTGTCCCAGCGCGGTCCTACGCTGCGCGGCCCGCCGCCAGGCACGCCACCCTTGGGAGCCAGGTCGCAACCAAGGTCCCCAGCCGATGGCTCAGCCGATCGCCCTGCCGATGGCTCAGCCGATCGCCCTGCCGATGGCTCAGCCGATCGCCCTGCCGATGGCTCAGCCGATCGCCCTGCCGATGGCTCAGCCGATCGCCCTGCCGATGGCTCAGCCGATCGCCCTGCCGATGGCTCAGCCGATCGCCCTGCCGATGGCTCAGCCGATCGCCCTGCCGATGGCTCAGCCGATCGCCCTGCCGATGGCTCAGCCGATCGCCCTGCCGATGGCTCAGCCGATCGCCCTGCCGATCGCTGGGGCCCGAAAGGTGCCAGTTTTCAAAGCAGTGTACGCAATTAAATCCGCTGCGTGCCCATTTATCCCTGTCGCGGCGCATGCCTGACGATCTTGCCGGAGGGATCAACGGCACGGCTGGCGCTCCCGCGTGCGCCCTTACACACCCCGTCAGGACAGGACCCGCCCGCGGGATGCCAGGTAGCCGACGACAAGCTCGATCCCTGTGATCCCGAGTAGCAGGAATATCGGCACAGGCCATCCGTTGGTTGCCGTGTGCAGAAACCCGACAAGCAAGGGGCCGGTGCTCGCCAGGAGATAGCCTGCGCTCTGCGCGAGCGAGGACAGGGACGCCGCTTGCCGGGGTGGCGGCACGGGCCATGGTGAAGAAGATCGCCAGGCCGAGGGCCGCTCCCTGGCCCAGGCCGAGCACGAACATCCAGAAGGTCGCCGTGCTCATCGGCGCGAACAGCGCCGCGGCGATGCCCACGCCGCTCACAACGACTGTCGGGACCACCAGCAGGCGCTGGTCTGCGGCGCGGTGGGCGAGCACAGGGACGATCAGTGACGTGAAGGCGCCACCGAGGGTCGCCACCGAGATCAGCACGCCGGCGTGCTCGGGACTCGCGCCGCGATCGCGGAACAGGATCGGCAGCCAGGACAGCGTCGCGTAGTATGTCAGGCTCTGCAGGCCCATGAACCCGGCTACCTGCCACCCGAGCAAGTGCCTGTGCACCGCGTGCCCGGCACTGGATCTCCTGGGCACCGAACGGCCGCATGCCCCTGCGTCCGCCGGCACCGGCCGCGCGCCCGTCCCGGCGTCCGTAGCCACCTTTGGCGAAGCTACGTTGAGCCGCCGACTCACCTGAGGCAGCCACATCACCGCCGCCACCGCCGCAGGAACCGCCCAGAGACCGAGCACAAGCCGCGCCGATCCGCCTGAGGCCTGATAGACGGGCACGCTGATCAGCGATCCGACAATGGCTCCGACCGACAGGCTGAGCAGGTAGATCCCGATCAGAAGTCCCGCACGCTCCGGCATCCGCCGCTTGATGAGGCCGGAAAGCAGCACGTTCATGATCGCGATAGCGGCGGCAGCGAGAGCTGTCGCGGGGAACAGCCCGTCTTTGGGGAAGCCGCCGCGCAGTGCCAGGCCCACTGCCAGCACGATCAGCGCGGCGAACAGCGCCTGCTCCTCACCAAACCGGCGGCCCAGCCTCGCCGCGGGCCCGGAGAACACGCCGAAGCACAGTACAGGGATCGTGGCGAGCGCGGTCACCGCGGCAGACGACAGCCCAAGATTGGAGGACAGCTCGGGAAACACCGGCGGAAGGCTGGTGATGGCTGGCCGGAGATTGAAGGCCAGGGCGGTGATCCCGGTGACGAGCAGCACCGCCGCGAGCCGCCGCCTGCCGCGCACACCATCGGCGGTCACGGCATCCGCAACCGCGCCCGCAGGTGCTGTGCGCCTGGCGCCCTGCCGGTCAGCCTCGCGTCGGCCAGCGCCGCGCCAGGATTCACCTCGCCGGCGACCGCCGCGTCAGCGTCCGCCCCGCCTGGCTGTCACTCCTGCCGGGCAGGCGCTTGACGATACGCTCCTATCCGAGCAGCGATCGGAGCACATAGGGCATGATGCCACCGTGCCGGTAGTAGGCAGCCTCGCCTGGCGTGTCGATCCGGACGATGGCGCGGAACTCGACATCGCCGGCCCGCACGGTCACCTCACGCACTGCCTCGCCGGAGTTCAGCGCCTCGACCCCGGTGACGGAGAATTCCTCGCGCCCCGTCAGGCCGAGCGACGCGGCCGATTCGCCCCGCGGGTACTGCAGCGGCAGGACACCCATGCCAAGCAGGTTGGACCGGTGGATCCGCTCGTATGACTCGGCGATCACCGCTCGGATCCCGAGCAGGGCCGTGCCTTTCGCCGCCCAGTCACGCGAAGATCCCGACCCGTACTCCTTGCCGCCGAGCACCACGAGCGGAGTCCCCTCGGCGGCGTACGCCTGGGCCGCTTCGTAGATCGTCATCTGCTCACCGGAAGGCAGTTTCACCGTGACCCCGCCCTCGGTACCGGGCGCGAGCAGGTTGCGGAGCCTGATGTTGCCGAACGTGCCGCGGATCATCACCTCGTGGTTGCCGCGCCGTGAACCGTAGGAGTTGAACGCCCGGCGCTCCACTCCGTGCGCGCGCAGGTAGTCACCGGCCGGGCTGTCCGCCTTGATCGCCCCGGCCGGGGAGATGTGGTCGGTAGTCACGGAGTCGCCAAGCATCGCGAGCACTCGCGCGCCCTGGATGTCGGTCACCGGCGACGGGTCGCGGCTCATGCCGTCGAAGTACGGCGGCCGCCGCACGTAGGTCGACCCCGGATCCCATTCGAAGATGTCGCCCGCGGGGACAGGCAGCGATCGCCAGCGGTCATCCCCCGCGAACACGTCAGCGTAGTCCCGGGAGAACATCTCGGTGGCGACGGCCGACTCGACGACGGACTCGATCTCGCCAGCGGACGGCCATATGTCGGCCAGGTAGACCGGCCGGCCGTCAGATCCGGTTCCAATCGGCTCGGTTGTCAGGTCGATGTCCATCGTCCCCGCGAGCGCGTAGGCCACCACGAGCGGCGGCGACGCCAGGTAGTTCATCTTCACGTCGGGGTTGATCCGGCCCTCGAAGTTCCGGTTGCCCGACAGCACGGAGACGACGGCCAGATCGCTGGCACTCACCGCCTCGCTGATCTCTTCGGCCAGCGGCCCGGAGTTGCCGATGCATGTCGTGCAGCCGTAGCCGACCAGGTTGAAGCCGAGCTTCTCCATGTAAGGGAGCAGCCCAGACCGCTCGTAGTAGTCCATGACTACCTTGGAACCCGGAGCCAGCGTGGTCTTCACCCATGGCTTGCGGGACAGGCCAGCCTCCACCGCCCTCTTGGCGAGCAGGGCGGCACCGACCATTACCGACGGGTTGGACGTGTTCGTGCACGACGTGATCGCGGCGATCACGACCGAACCGTGATCCACCCAGGTCTCTGTGCCGTCCTCCAGCCTCACCTGCACCTGCGAGGATGGGCGCGCGTGGGCCTCGTCAGCCACCGGATCCGACGCGGGGAACGTGCCGGCGATACCATTGTCGAGGGTCGCGCCGGCCGGCACGTAGGCCCTGAGCGCCTCGCGGAACGCGTTGCGGGAATCGCTGAGGGCCACACGGTCCTGTGGGCGCTTCGGACCCGCAAGCGACGGGACGACGGTGGACAGATCAAGCTCGAGGCGCTCGGAGAACCGGGGCTCGGTGCCCGCGTCGTGCCACAGGCCCTGCTCCTTGGCGTAGGCCTCCACCAGGGCGACATGCTCCTCGGGCCGACCGGTGAGGCGCAGGTAGGTCAGGGTTTCCGCGTCGATAGGGAAGATCGCGCACGTGGATCCGAACTCGGGGCTCATGTTCCCGATCGTCGCGCGGTTGGCGAGGGGCACCGCGCCCAAGCCGTCGCCGTAGAACTCGACGAACTTCCCCACCACGCCGTGCTTGCGCAGCCGTTCTGTGATAGTCAGGACGAGGTCGGTCGCCGTGGCGCCAGCGGGAAGCTCGCGGGTCAGCCGGACGCCCACGACGTTCGGGATGAGCATGCTGATCGGCTGGCCGAGCATGGCGGCCTCTGCCTCGATGCCGCCGACGCCCCAGCCGAGGACGCCGAGCCCATTGACCATCGTGGTATGGGAATCGGTGCCAACGCAGGTGTCCGGGTAGGCCATGGGCGGCCCGTCGCCCTCAGTGGTCATCACGACCCGGGCGAGATGCTCGAGGTTCACCTGGTGAACGATGCCCGTCCCTGGCGGCACCACCTTGAACTGACGGAATGCACCCTGGCCCCAGCGCAGGAACTGGTAGCGCTCCCTGTTGCGCTGGTACTCGAGGTCCACGTTCCGCTGGAACGCGTCCGGCCGCCCGAACACGTCCGCGATCACCGAATGGTCGATGACCAGCTCGGCGGGGACCAACGGGTTGATCTTCGCCGGGTCGCCGCCGAGGTCGCGCATGGCCTCACGCATGACGGCGAGATCGACCACAGCCGGCACGCCTGTGAAGTCCTGCATGATCACGCGCGCAGGGGTGAACTGGATCTCCGCGTCCGGCCTGGCGGCCGGGTCCCAGCTCGCTACCGCGGTGATGTCATCCGCGGCGATGCCTGCGGCGCCCTCGTTACGCAGCAGATTCTCGAGAAGGATCTTCAGGCTGAACGGGAGGCTGGCCGACCCGTCCACCGCGTCCAGGCGGTGCATCTCGTAGGTTGCGTCGCCGGCCCGCAGGCTGGCGCGGCTGCCGAAGCTGTTTCCTGGCACAGCCGCCCACCTCCTCGCTGTTATGTCCGTTCTCTCCGCATCCTGCCCTAGCCGGACTGGCCGACACGCCACCGCCCCCAACGGCTGCCGCCGGGCGTCACCACCATGGTCAAATATCTCGATATCAAGTTATTTGCCTGGTCCCACCTTAGTAAGGTCATATCTCGATATCAAGTTACCGAAGTTAACATAACCTTCCCGCTCGCCCCTGGCCCCACGGGAACCGTTACCTTGTGCCGGTCACCTGCCGGGTCAGGCGAAACGGCAGCGGTCTCCGCCACACCCACAACCGGTGACGTAGGTCATTTCGCTCTCCGGGACCACGCCGGCCGCCGCTCTCCGGGACCACGCCGGCCACCGCTGGCGGATCGTTCCCGCCGATGTGCCGCCTTGCTCGGACACGCGCCTGCATGCCCCCGCGGGCGTGGTGGAGTGGTCGTGCTAACCGCGCGCTTCTGCCGGCTGGGGACGCGATCACCGCGCCGCCGAGCGGCCCGCCGACAGAGCGGAGCACCTTCGGAACTCGGTGAGGGGGTCACCGGCAGTTGTCGACCGGCGCGAAGCAGGGACCGTCATGGCAGGTCTACAATGCCCCGCCCTGGCCGGGATAATCTTTGGCGGTGAGCTCCAGAAGGCCGCTTCGGCGCGTGGAGGACCTTGATCGGCAGATCATGGCGCGCATCGCGTCGACAGAATCGCCGGTCCTCGACTACGTACTTCCCCCGGTCAGCGAGGCGGCCAATCACAGCGTGCTGTGGCTGGCCATCGCGCTTGGAATGGCCGCTACAGGTAACAAGCGGGCCAGGCGGGCGGCACTGCGCGGCCTGGCGAGTGTCACGATCGCGAGTACGGCGGCCAACGTGGTGGCGAAGGGCCTAACAGGAAGGGCGCGGCCCGGCGGCGAGATCCCCGTGCTGCGGCGGCTGGTCCACGCGCCGACGACGACGTCGTTTCCTTCCGGCCACTCCGCGTCCGCCGCCGCGTTCGCGACCGGCGTCGCGCTCGAGATTCCGGGGCTCGCCGTACCGGTCGGCATCGTTGCCCTTGCGGTAGGAGCGTCCCGTCTTGCCACGGGTGTGCACTACCCGTCAGATGTGGTCGCGGGCTTCGCTATCGGAGCTGCCGCGGGGGCGCTGACGCTGCGCTGGGGGCCGCTGCGCCCGACACGGCCCGCTGACGCGATACCGCCACGGCAGGACGCGCCCGCCGCCCCGGCAGGGGATGGGCTCGTGCTCGCGGTCAACGGCTCCGCTGGAAGCACGTCGCGGTGGCTTGCCGAGCGGCTCCCCAGATGGCGGCGTTGAGCGCGAGCAGGCGCTCCACGACGCCGGCCCACAGCCCGGCCGGGACACGCCGCCGTGGTGTGCCAGGCCGGGCGTTGAGCGCGAGCAGGCGCTGCACGCCGCGGGCCCACAGCCCGGCCGGGACACGCCCGCCGTGGTGTGCCAGGCCGGGCTGGTTCGTCAGCGTCCAGCTGATCGCCCCGGCCCGCTGCCGCAGCCAGTTCGGGCGATCTGGCTAGGTCCCGGCGCCCGCGGGCCAGCAGCACAACTTCCCCCCGAAAACGTCACGAGAAATGGACATTCCGCCTGCCGGGACGACGTTTTCGGGGGGAAGTCGCAGGAACCAGCCCGCACCCCAATTCACGGCCGGCGCGCAGTGCGCTCGGATCACCGGCCGGGGCTCCGGTCGACGATGTAGGTAACCGCGGAGGGGCGCTCCGGGCCGGAGCGTGTCCAGTGTCATCTATTGTTCCGCGAGGCGCGCACCCACAACAAGTTCACCGACGAGCCGATCTCCGACGAGACGCTGCACGAGCTTTACGACATCCTGAAGTTCGGCCCGACCTCGGCGAACAGTTCGCCGGCGCGGTTCCTGTTCCTGCGGACCAAGGAGGCCAAGGAGCGGCTGGCGCCGGCGTTGTCGTCGGGCAACATGGCGAAGACGATGGCGGCGCCGGTCACCGTGATCGTCGCCTACGATCCGAAATTCTACGAGAAGCTGCCGCAGCTGTTTCCGCACAATCCGGACGCGCAGTCGTGGTTCACCAGCAACGACGCGCTGGCCGCGACCACGGCGTTCCGCAACGGCACGCTGCAGGGCGCCTACCTGATCATGGCGGCGCGCGCGCTGGGGCTGGATACCGGGGCGATGTCGGGCTTCGACAACGACAAGGTGGACCAGGAGTTCCTGGCCCATCGCGGCTGGCGGTCGAACTTCCTGGTCAATCTCGGCCGCGGCGACTGGGCCGGGCGTGTTCCCGCGCTCGCCGCGCCTGCAGCTTCGACGAGGCCTGCGTGATGCTCTAGTGTTCCGGCTCTGACGGTCGATGCCCGGGCCCGGATGTCATTGCGCGCCGCAGGCGAAGCAATCCCCGCATAAGTGCGCACCCCTGCGGGGATTGCTTCGCCTGCGGCGCGCAATGACACGGGGCGACACGGGCATCGAGCATCGGGAACAATACACCAGGAGGGCGGCGCGGTCTGAGCCACGGGTGATGCGCACAGGCGGTGTGGCAGACGGCCGGTATTTGCCCGCAGGGATGGCAGCCATAAGCGCTGCCGCAAGGCAGGCTGCCCGCCTCGACCCGTCATGGCCGGGCCTGGGCGAGCCATCTACCCTCGATCCGTGCCCGAGGCAGCTTCGCCCGCGCAAGATCAATCGCGCGCCGATGGCCGCGCCATGTCCGGCCATGACGGTGAGGCCGCCGGTGCGCCGCACTGGCAATTCGGTTATGGTTGGGCGTCGTAAGGTCGGCCCGTGGAGTGCCGGCGCCGCTCGTTCGCCTGTCGGACAGGCGAGGCCGGGGATGCTGATCCTCGCCCTCGAATTCGGCCTTGCGCATTGCTCCGCCGGCCTGGTGGCCGACGGCGCTGCTGCGCGGCGCGCCAGCAAGCAGGCTGGCCGCGGCCAGGCCGCGCTGCTGCCGGTGATGGTGCGCGGCGGTGCTGGATGAGGCCGGGGTCGGCGGCGCGAACTCGACCTCATCGCGGTCACCGTCGGGCCGGGCAGCTTCACCGGGATCCGGGCGGGACTGGCGCTGGCGCATGGCATCGCGCTCGGCGCCGGCGTGCCGGTGGTCGGCGTGACGGTCGGCGAGGCGCTGGCCGATGCGCTGCCGCATCTCGGCGGGCGGCAGCTATGGTCGGCGATCGACAGCCGACGCGGCCGCGTCTTCCTGGAGCGCGATGGTGCGGTCACCGCGCCTGCGCTGGACAGCCTGCCGCGGGGCGGACGGGCGGTTGCGGTGGCGGGCGATGCGGCGGTCGCGGTCGCCGCCCGGCTGGCGGCGCGCGGCACCGACGTGATGCTGACCGACGCCCGGCTGCCGACCCCGCGCCACGTCGCGCATGGTCGGCGCTCGCCGCCTGCCGGCGACGCTGCCGCCGCTGGCCGCCCAGCCGCTCTATGTCGATCCGCCCGAGGCGCGGCTGCCGCAGGGCGGCTTGCGCCCGGCGCCCGTGGCGTGAGGGGCCGAGAGCGCTGCAACCGCCGCGACGTGGCGCATGTGCCGTACTGGCGGCGATCCATGCCGATGCCTTCCCGCCGCGCGAAGCCTGGGGCGAGGACGCGATCGCGCTGCAACTCGCGATGCCCGGCGTGTTCGGGCTGCTGTGCACACGCGGCGGCATGATCCTGGCCGCGGTCGCGGGAGACGAGGCCGAGGTGCTGACGCTGGCGGTCGTGCCGGAGCGCCGGCGCCGCGGCGTCGGCGCTGCTTGCTGGCCGCGGCGATGGCGGCGGCGCGCGAGCGCGGCGCACGGACGATGGTGCTGGAGGTCGCGATCGGCAACACCGCCGCGCGCGCGCTGTACAAACGGGCCGGGTTTGTCGAGGGCGGCCGCCGGCCGCGCTATTATGCCGACGGGTCGACGCGCTGGTGATGCAGAGTCGGGCTGTAGCAGGGTACGCGCAACGCCGACGATCCAACGGCCGGTGCCCAACACCCGGTGCCCGACGCCCAACGCCCAACGCCGCCGCCCAACGCCGACGCCGAAGACCCGGTGCCCGACGGCCGGTGCCCAACACCCGGTGCCCAACGCCCAGTGCCCAACGCCCGGTGCCCAACGCCCAGTGCCCAACGCCCAACGCCGCCGCCCAACGCCGACGCCCAACACCCGGTGCCCAACGCCCAGTGCCCAACGCCCGACGCCGCCGCCCAACGCCGACGCCCAACACCCGACGCCCGAGCGCCGGCGATGTGCGGGTCAGGTGCCGCCGCGGCGCAGGCGCAGCAGGGTGACGCCGTCGGCGCCGGTCTCCTGTTCGACAGTTGCCCGGTGTGGCCTTGTTCGGTGGCGGTGCGGGGCACGTTGCGCACCGGTTCCTCGCCTTTGAGTTTCACCAGCAGGATCTGGCCCGGCCGCATGCGGTCGAGTGCGAGGCGGGTTCGCACGAAGGTCATCGGGCAGGCTCGTGGGTGATGTCCAGAACGTGGTCGATCTCTTGCTGCGCTGTCATGATACTGGGCAATTCCCTGGTTGGCCAAATAACCGTTGCGAAACGTCGATCCCTGGCCATATATGCGCATAGTCAACCGCTGCGAAAGGGAT